>NZ_RAWO01000007.1:0-431941 GCF_003668955.1 Corallococcus sp. AB038B
TCCGGCGGCGGTGCAGGAGCGGTCCGGCCGCGAACTGCTCGTCGTCGAAGTCCTCGAGCGCGTCGTCCGCGGAGAGAGCCGCGACGGCACTCCGCCCCAAGGCCACCATGGGCGTTGGGCCCGAGGCGGCAGCCAGGGTGCCCCCAGGGCCCGCCCTTGAGGGCAGCGAGGCGCACCCCGCGGTGAGGAGCGCCAGGGCCAGCACCAGGCCCACTCCGCCGCGCGACCGTCGCTCAGTGCGCATTGTCCACCCCCAGCCCCACGGCCGCGAAGGCCCCCGGCAGCAGCGTCCCTTCCGGCGTGGGAAACAACAGCGTGCCGCCCTGCCCCAGCGCGTAGAGGTTGCCCCCCAGGAAGCGCCACCGGGCCGCCCCCGAGACGACGTAGCGCGCTCCAGGTTGGCCCATGGCCGTCGCCAGCCCGCCGACGCCCAGGCTGAAGTCCCGGTGGAGGAGTTGCGCCTCCACCCGCCCGTCCACGTCCACCCGGCCCCAGGAGAAGGCCTCCACTCCCAGGGAGAGGAAGAGGTGTCGCTGGCGCATGCCACTCAGGCGCACCGCGTCCCAGCTGAGAATCACCTCCCCGTAGGCGGAAGTCCCCTCCGGGAAGGACGCCTCCGCCAGCGGCACGGAGGCCGGGCCCGCCACCTGGAAGCGCGCCAGTTCGTAGTCCGGGCCGAAGGCGCCCTGCCGGAAGCCTCCTCGCTGCAGGCGCCCCTCCAGGCGGGCCCGTAAGTCCACCGTCGACGTCAACGCATCCACGCCCACGCCCGCCACCGCGCCCCAGGCTCCACCCTCGCCCGGGCGTCCGCCCCAGCCGCCCAGCAGGTGCGCCTCCACCCTCTTGCCCTTGCGCCCGCGCCGCAGCACCACGGCGGTGGCGTCCAGGTGCGCCAGCGTCATGGGCCTCGATGTGCCTCCAACCTGCCCCCAGTCATGCACCGCCGACAGCGCCAGCGTGTAGCGGCCCGGGACAGGGGGCCGGCCGAAGAGGACGTGTTGCACGTCCAGAGCCACCTCCGCCCCCGTCAGACGAGCGCTCAGCACGTCCGAAGCGAAGGCCTCCGCGTACACCGGCCCCAATGTCCCCGTCGCGATGACGCCGGCCGGGTGGGAGTCGGGGTTGACGCGGTTGCCGTAGCGCCGCACCAGGTGTCCGGACAAGAGGGAGTAGCCCTCCATCATCCCCAGCCACACCGAGTTGGGCGTATCCCCTCCCACCATGAAGAGGCGAACCACCTGCCCCCAGTCGGACAGCGTGTCCCAGTCCTCCTTCCTCACGAGGCCCGCGCCCTCGCCTCCGCCCCACAGCCGCAGCCGCACCGGCGCACCGAGAATGAGGCGCAATGACTCGCCCTTTCCCAAGGCCATCATGGGCTCCACCTGCACGAAGCCTTCGTCGGTGCCCGCGCCCCTCCCAGGCAGCAACGTCAACGTCGCCGCGTCCACGCGCAGCAGGTTCGTCCATGCGGGTGCCGAGTCTGACGTGGCGGGCGAAGAAGTCTCCTCCCCGGGCTGCGCCTCTCCCTCTCCTTCCTCTCCGGAAGACCCGGCCGAAATGGCCTCCTCCAGCCTGCTCACGATGGAGTCAAAGTCTTCCGGGGCAACCACCTCCTGCGCCCCTCCCGCCCCGGGTAACAGCAGCAGCAAGACGACGGTCCAACTCCAGCGCATGAACATGGCGTCTCCTTGGAAGGCCCCGGCAGGGAAAAGGACAGAGTCTTCCCTTTCGGTCCGACAGGGCCGCGGGCCAATGCTTTGCGCCGAGGGCGCCAGACAGGTCATGGACAGACGTGTCACGCCATGGCGCCTGTCATGGGCCGCCCTGTTGGATCGCTCGCGGGTCACCGGTATGCCCGGGGCCTGGCCTTCGAGCAGACCATGGTGTCCCTCCTGGAGGCGGATGCGGCCCTGCCACGGGCGCAGCGGCGGTGGCTCAAGGACTTCGACCAGCCTCGCATCGAAACACACGTCGGCGTGGCGAAGGCGGACCTGCGCTTCGCGGACGTGCTCGTCATCGAAGAAGGGCCCGCTGCGGGCCCGAGTCCCCGCGTGGAGACATTCAGCTTCAAGAGCAGGGACCTCTCACACACGGAGTCACGAGTTCTTGAGGCGCAGATGACCACAGACGCAAGCAACGCCCTGAGGTATTACGGCGAGACGCTGAACATCCGGCGTCCTGGGATGGAGCTGGCGGTGCAGGTTCAGAGGGTCCGCTTGATCTATGAAGGTGGAGAACTCAAGCCCCCGGAAGCCAGGGTGTTGAGCCCTGCCTTGAGGGGAACTCGTGACGCCGTTCAGGGAGTGGAGGTGCTGTTTCAATGAAGCATCTGAACCTATGGGAGTCGAGAGCAGGAGATGTCCTCGTTCTCTCTTTCGATGCCTCCTTCACGAGTACGGCCGCAATTGAAGATGAGCTGGAGGGGTTTTTCGAAATCCTGGAGACGCATGCGGGCGAATGGATGCCAGAGGTTGTCGAGGGAAAACATGGCCGTAGGTATTCCCGGGCCGCTGTCTGGCAATCACTCAAAGAGGCGCGCGGGGCGAGGACCGCGACGATTGGCTTCTATCGTGTGCAGCGGCCTGCGTTGGACATGACCATCAGGCTCCGCTTTTCAACATCACCCCCAGAGCTGAGTGTCTCGATTTGCATCGACTCGCTGTCGTCGTTTGGGGAGAGTGCCCGGTGCGTTCGGCTTGTGGAAATGATGCGTGCGTGGGCCTTGCGTTACCCTGCTTCATACGCGATGGCCCACAGCATGGCGGACGATCAATTGTCCGGGGCTCCCCAGTATGGTCGTGATGATGAAACCACGCTGAGAGACGGGTTCGACCAGTTCTACGAAGTGTCCTGGCTGAACATCTTCGGCCCGAAGCTGGTGGAAACCGTCGGCCGCGAGCGAGTGCTGTCCACACCCGCCCACCGCGTGGAGGAGCTCCCCAACGGCTCCGTCCTCCTGGTGCTGCGCCCCACCGCCGCGGACTTCGCCAGCGACGAAGCGCGCATGGCCCAGGCCCGCGCGCATGTCCACCTGCGGCCCGACCTCGACTTCGACACGGTGCTGCGGACCCTGCATGAGCGCAGCGCCGCACTCGCTCCCGTGGAGCCCCGCTTCCACCCGGACCTGGCAGCTCTGCTTTCGCGGATGGTGGACAGGGTCGCCATCAGTGAACGTCAGCGGAAGATCGCTGAACTCAATGCCTTCCAGCCACCCGAACCGGAAGAGTGGCTCCCGGCCGCCCTGCCCTCGGACGTAGCGAGTCCAGCGCAGGTCCACAGCGGCTACGTCGACCTGACCGAAGGCCTCGTGGCCGCCCTCCATCCCCAGGTGCCCAGCATCTTCGACGCGACACCGGAGTCCCTCACGGACCTCGACTTCTACTTCTGGCGGGAGAACTTCCCGGAGCGCTACAAGCGAGACCTCATCGACTCGCACACCGCCACGGCCCTGGGGGCCTATCTGGGTGGCATCCTGGTGAAGCGCCTGGGGGGGACCTGGATTTCGCGCCAGAACCCCGAAGAGTCTCAGGTGCGTGTCGGCCAGCGCGTCTGGCTGCCCTTCCTCCGCGCCCGCCGCTACATGGAATCCCGCCAGTCGCTGCTGACGCACTCGCTCACGCAGTTCTTCCGGGAAGCGGAGCGACACAGGTCGTGACAGGAGCCACGCGCGTGCGCGCGGCGCGACCGGCTGTCCACCGGGCAACCACCCCGCATGAGGCCGCGACCCGCCGCCACTGGACTTGTGTCCGACGGACGCACTAGGACCCCGTCCATCCCCCGATGCCCTCCGACTCCACGACACGCCCTGATGCGGCGCAACGCCCCAGCGTGTGGCTGTTGGAGGACTCGCCCACCGAAGCCCGGGCCACGCAGGCGGCGCTCGCATCCGCGTGCGACGTCACGCTGTTCTCCGACGGGGCCGTGCTGGTGGAAGCGTTTGGCATCCAGACGCCGCCGGACGTGCTCGTGTTGGACCGGGAGACTCCTGGCCTCACCGGCCTGGAGGTCTGCGCCTTCGTCCGGAGCATCCCCGCCACGGCCCGCATCCCCGTCCTACTGCTCACTTCTCATCAGAGCCCCGAGGACGTCGTCGAAGGACTGGGCGCCGGCGCCAATGACTACGTCTTCAAGCCCTTCCGCGCCCAGGAGCTGGTCGCCCGCGTCCTGGGTCTGGCCCACTGGAGCCGGCAGCAGCGCCAGCGCGATACCCGGGTGACGAAGGAGCTCGACACCAGCCGCCAGAGCCTGTCCGACGAGCAGGCCCGCCGGACCCTCGCGGAGAGCGCGCTCGAGGAGGTCCGCGCCGCGGAGCTGCGCGCATGGAACAGTGAACAGCGCTTCCGGCTGGCCGCTCGCGCCACCCAGGACGCCATCTGGGAATGGAACCCCCAGACAGACATCCTGGAGTGGAGCAGCGGCGGACAGGACCTGCTGGGCCCGCTGGATGACCCGCGGGTGCCACGCCTGGACTGGTGGCGGAGACACATCCATCCGGAGGACCTCACCGCCGTCCAGCGCGGCTTCAGCGAAGCCATCGAAGGCGGCGGCGACGTGTGGCGCGGCAGCCACCGGTTCCGCGACGCGCACGGCGCCTGGCGGGAAGTGGAAGAGCACGCCCTCATCGTCCGTGACGAAGCCGCGCGCGTCGTCCAGGTGGTGGGCGCCCTGCGGGACGTGACCGCCCGGAAGCAGCTGGAGCAGGAGGCACGCCAGCGCGGCGACTTCGAGCGGCAGCTCATCGGCATCGTGAGCCACGACCTGCGCAGCCCGCTGTCCTCCGTCCTGCTGTCCTCCACGCTGCTCTTGGAGCGCGCGGGTCTCAACGACTCACAGCAGCAGCGCGTTCACCGCATCCGCACCGCCACCGAACGGGCCGTGCGGATGATCCGCGACCTGCTCGACTTCACCCAGGTGCGCCACGGCGACTTCCCCCTCAAGCTCCAGGGCGCGGACCTCCATGCCCTGGTGGAGACCGCCGTCGAGGAGGCCCAGACGCGCGCCCCCGGACGCGTCTTCCAGGTCACCTCCGCGGGCGACGGCGCGGGAACATGGGATGCGGACCGGCTCTCCCAGGTGGTGGGCAACCTGCTGGGCAACGCGCTGACCTACGGCGACCCGGATGCCCCCATCCAGGTGCGCAGCCTGGGGACGGTGGACACGGTGGTGCTGGAGGTCCACAACGCGGGCGCTCCCATCTCCCCGGAGCTGCTGCCGCGCCTCTTCGCCCCCCTGGAGCGCGGCACCCCCCACCAGGCAGACCGCTCGGACCGCAGCATCGGCCTGGGCCTCTTCATCGTGCGTCAGGTGGTGCACGCCCACGGCGGAACCGTGAGCGTGACGAGCACGGCGGAGGCGGGCACCACCTTCACCGTGCGCCTGCCTCGACAGCCCCCCGCTTCGCCGCCAGCGCCACCGCCTGGGTGAACTGGTCGATGTCGTAGGGTTTCAACAGCAACTCGATGACATCTGGCCCCGTGTATTCCTTCGCGCCCTCGCGGTTGGTGGTGGTGAGCACGAAGGGGATGCCCGCGGCGGCGGGGGTCGCGGCCAGCTTCTGGAACGCGTGCCAGCTCAGGCGGAACGGCACGCTGATGTCGTAGACGATGACCGCCGGCGCCGCCTCCCGCACCAGCGTGGCGAAGTCCAGGGGGCCGCGGATGACGTCCTGCACGCGCACGCCCTTCGTCTGGAAGCCCACCCCGTCGAGCACCTCCTCCAGTGCCTCGATGAGATCCTCGCTTCCGTTGAGCACCAGCACGGTGGGTCGCTTTTTCATGCGGGGAAGTTGCGTCCTTCCTCCCGGATGAACAGCGTCCCAGGGTCAGCGTCTGTAGCTCAGCCGACAGAGCGCCAAGGGGCCAGACACCCGTCAGGCGTGGCCCACCGGGGGCCCCGCGCGTGGCAGTCGCACCCGGAACGTCGCCCCCTGCCCCAGGGTGCTCGTCACCGCCACCTCGCCGCCGTGCGCCTCCACGATGCGAGACAGGCGGTACAACCCCAGCCCCAACCCACCGTAGTTGCGCGCGGGCACGGCGCGCTCGAAGCGGCGGAAGAGGCCGTCCACCCGGTCCGGCGCGATGCCGATGCCGTGGTCGCGCACCATCAGCCAGGCCGTGGTCTCGTCCGCCTGGACCTCCAGCTCCACGGGCTTGCCCGGGCCGAACTTCACCGCGTTCACCAGCAGGTGCGTCACCACCTGCCCCAGCCGCAGCGCGTCCCAGTGGCCCACCGCGGACGCCACGTCGCGCACCACCAGCAGGCACCCCGCGCGCGACGCCAACTCCTCCGAGCGCAGCACCACGTCCCGCACCACCTGCCCCAGGTCCACGGCCTCCAGGTTCAGCCGGGGCGCGTGGCTCTGCATCTGCGACACGTCCAGCAGCCCCTCCACCAGGTCCGCCAGCCGCTGCACCTGCCGGTCCGCCGCCACCAGCGCGCGCTCCAGCCGCTCCGGCGCCACCTGGCGCTCGAGCTTCAGCGCCGCCGCCGTACCCTGCACGCGCAGCCGCAGCGCGGCCAGGGGCGTGCGCAATTCGTGCGCGGCCACCGCCAGGAACTCGTCCCGCACGCGCACCGCCTCGCGCGCCTCGCGGTACAGCCGCAGCTGCTCCGTCACGTCGCCAATGATGCCCGCCATGCGCACCGGCCGGCCCTGCGTGTCGCGGATGGCCCGGCCCCGGCTCACGCATGAGCGGTAGCCCCCGGCCTCGTGCTTCAGCCGGAAGGACACGTCGTAGGGTGCGCCCTGCTCCAGGTGCAGCGCCAGCGCGGACGCCACCGAGTCCCGGTCCTCTGGGTGCACCCGCGCGAGGAAGGCCTCCGACGTCCCCGGGAAGTCCTCCGGCTTCAGCCCCAGCATCTCCAGGAGGCGCGGGCTCCAGTACATGCGCTGGTTGCGCACGTCCCAATCCCACACACCGTCATAGGAGCCGGACACCACCAGCCGGTAGCGCTCCTCGCTCTCGCGCGCGGTGCGCTCGGCCTGCTCCAGCAACCCCACGCGCCGCTCCAGCTGGCGCACCATCGCGTACAGGTGCGTCTCCGTGGACAGCTCGCCGTGCACGGGCGCGGGCAGGGGCCCCTCCGCGCGCGACTCGCGCAGGAGCGTGGCCACCAACTCGTCATCCCCCTGTGCGCGCCGCACGAAGGCGTTGGCCCCCACGTTGGCGGCCATGCGCAGGTCCAGCTCGTCCGGCGCGGTGGCGTGCGTGAGGATGACCGGCACGCGCGCGAGCTTGGGGTCCTGGCGCAGGGCCAGGCACAGCCGGAAGCCGTCCAGCCGGGGCATCAGCACGTCCGCCAGCACGACGTCCGGCGGATGCCGCCGCGCCAGCTCCAGCGCGAACAGCCCGTCCTCCGCTTCCATGAGCTCGAAGCGGAAGGGCGCCAGCGCCAGTTGCAGGAGCTTGCGGTAGACGGGGTCGTCCTCCACCACCAGCACCCGCAGCGCGGCCTGGCGGCCTTGCGCCTCCCGCGCCTCCCTGGGCAGGGCCTGACGCACCGCCTCCACCCGGGCTCCCAGCGACATCCCGGTCGCGAGGAACCCCGCCACCGGCAGGCCCGACCGCCGCAGGGCCTCCTGCTCGGCCAGCGGCGCCTCCAACCAGAGGGAGGCACCGGACGCGGCCAGCGCCTCACGCAGCGCGTCCAACCGCCCTGTCTCAGAGGCCAGCAGCGCCCCCGCCGCCAGCACCAGGTGCACCGGAGGGGACTCGCGCAGCGCCTGCACCAGCGGCTCCACCCCCGCCGCCAGCAGCACCCGCCAACCCTGCCCCTGGAACGCCAGGGACAGGAGCTCCCGGTGGGAGCCCGGGGCTTCGACGAGCAGCAAGGTGGGCTTCATCGGGGGGCTGGAGGAGGAGGACGGGCGCGGGCGACAGGTCGTTCTGGAAGGTGGGACCCCAACGGCCCGCCACCAGGGTGTGGAAAGGGCGCAGTCTGGTGACGGGGGCCTCCGAGTCAAGGCAACCCTTTGGAAGTGTTGGAAGTTGGAAGGCCACGGACCAGGGAGGCCTGGCGCTGGCCTGCCGCGTCACAAGTACAACCCGGCTACAGGTACACTTCGTTTGCACAGGCGTGGGGGACGTGGGCGCGGCGGTGTGTTATTCGACCGCCCATGGGTGCCAAGAAAGTCACGGCGCAGGAGAAGCTGACCGGGTTCCAGGACCGGATTCGCGCCGCGGGGCTGCGCAGCACCGCCCCCCGGGTGGCCGTGCTGCGCAAGCTGGAGACCGCCACCGCCCCCATGAGCCACGCGGACCTGGTGGAGGAGCTGGGCGGCGAGGGCTACGACCGCGTCACCATCTACCGCAACCTCACCGACCTCACCGAGGCCGGCCTCGTCGTGCGCGCCGACCTGGGCGACCACGTCTGGCGCTTCGAGCTCAAGCGCGCCGGCGCCACCGAGCACGCCAACAACCACCCCCACTTCACCTGCACCGACTGCGGCACCGTCGCCTGCCTCCCTGAAGAGTCCGTGCGCCTCACCACCGCCCGGGGCGTCCCCCGCGCCGTGTCGCAGCGCGCCGTGGAAGTGCAGCTGCGCGGCCTCTGCGACCGCTGCGAGTAGCACCCCCTCCCCTCCCCACCCGCCGGGCAACCGGACTGGCGAGCCCTCGCCGGAGATGTGCTCACTGGTAGGCAGACGCCTACATGGTGAGCTTCCGCTCTCCCGCCCCCGGACACAGATTCGTCCTGGCGAAGCGGAGGCCCGCCGTCCCGGCTCGGGGGATGGCGTGGGCGCTCCAGGGTTCGCAGGGGGATTGGGATGGAAGCCCATCACACGTTGCTGGTCGTCGACGACGACATGGACATCCGGGATGCACTCCAGGACGCGCTGGAGCTGGAGGGCTACGCCGTGCAGTTGGCGGCGGACGGGCTGGAGGCGCTGGAGCGGCTGCGCTCGTCCGAGCCCCGGCCACAGCTCATCCTCCTGGACCTGATGATGCCGCGCATGGACGGCGTCGCGTTCCGCGAGGCGCTGCGCCACGAGCGCGCGTGCTCGGACATCCCGGTGGTGGTGGCCAGCGCGGACCTGGACGTGCGCGACACGGTGGATGGCATGGGCGTGGCGGGCTACCTGCGCAAGCCGCTGGACCTGTCCGCGCTGCTCACCACCGTGAAGCAGCTCTGCCTGCCCGTCTGAACTTTGAGCACGGGGACACGAAACCCATCCACGAAAGGGAGCGGACCATGAAGAAGCTCATCATCGCGGCAGTGATGTGTCTGGGAACGACTGCCTTCGCGCAGGAACCCACCGGCACGCCAGAGAACCCGGCGCCGAGCGCGCCCAGCTCGCGTCAGCACGGCCGCCGGTCCACGGGCATCGAGGCCCAGCAGGTGGGCCCCGCCATCGGTGACGCCGCGAAGAGCGTCGTGGGCGCGCCGACCTCCAAGGAGGCCGCGGCGCAGACGGGCGTGTGGAAGGAGAATCACGCCTTCGACCTGGAAGGCACCGTGAAGGCCAAGGACGACGACGACATCACCCTGGCGCGCAAGGACACGCTGCCGGAGGTGAAGCTGGAGGTGCGCGACAAGACGAAGGTGACCCTGGACGACCAGCCGGCGAAGGTGAGCGACCTGCCGGAGGGCGCCAAGGTGCGCGCGAAGTTCCAGCTGGACGGAGATGACTCCGTCGCGCTGGAGCTGAAGGCGACCTCGCCCAAGCCCAAGAAGTAGTCCGACAGTCGGACAGGTTCTTCAATGCCTCTCACCGGGCCCGCTTCCCACCAAGGGAGCGGGCCCGGCTTTTTTACTGCTCCTTCAGGGTCGGCCGGTGCCCTGGCTGGGAAGGAAATTGCCCTCTCCCCAGGGAATGCCGCACGGACAGCCTGATCTCCAGGGTGGGTACGCCGCTTGCTTAGGTAGCGCGTACGCGTAGGGAGACCATGGTGAATCGACGACTGCTGGGGCTGGGCGTGTGTGTGGGGGCGATGGTGCTGTCGGCGTGGGGTTGCGGAGGGTCCGACGGGCCCACGACTCCCATTGATGACACGGACAATGTCGACCCGAGGCCAGGGGTGGATGCGGGGACCGGGGGCGACACCGACGCGGGCACGGATGCAGGGACGGACATCGACGCCGGCACGGATGCAGGGACGGACGCGGGCACCGACGCCGGGACGGACGCGGGCACGGATGCCGGCACCGACGGCGGCACGGACGCGGGCACGGTGGACCCGTGGCCCGCGGATCCGGTGACGAACTATTCGGACCGCTACGGCATCGGCAGGGTGAAGTCGGTCAGCGTGGACCTGGGCAAGAACATCTGGGTGCTGGACGGCGAACGCATTGGCGTGGTGCGCGCGGACACGCAGAAGCTGGTCTGGGTGGGAGGGCCCGTGGGCCAGGCGGCGGATGGCCAGCCCTCCAGCGTCATCTGCGGCGGCGAGGCGGGCCGCGCCTACGTGGGTTACTACGCGGACGACCTGGGCGTGGATCCGGAGTGGCCGGACATCCACACCAACTTCATCGTCACCGCGAAGCCGTGTGAAGTCCCGGTGAACGAGACCACCTGCTTCCCGTTCAGCCCGCGCCGGCTCCAGTTCTACAGGCAGGGTGACGTGGACGCGGTGAAGCTGGACGCCAGCGGCCAGGTCGTCCTCGAAAGCCACATCAACCAGTCCCGCCGCGCCAACAAGGACGCGAGTGGCAACCCCATCATCCAGACGGGCCCCACCGTGGTGGACGGCGTCAGCCTGGGCATCCGCAACAGCAACGACCACCACTTCGACGAAGACCGCGCCATGTACAGCTGCACGTCCGTGCTGCGCGGCCCGAACAAGGGCGACGTCTTCTTCGGCTCCAACCACGGCGTCACCCGCATCCGGGGCCTGACGTACAACGCCCACCGGCACCCGGTGTGGTTCGACGCGCGGGGCTCCCAGTACGCCGGCTACACCTACGGCCTGGGCATCTCGCCGGGCGGGGACGTGCTCATCGCGAACGAGTGGAACTTCGGCACCGTCACGCCCGACACGAAGATGGAGAACTGGGACGACACCACCACGCCGGGCATCAACCAGCAGAAGGTGAAGTCCTCCTACCTCCCGGAGGTCAACTCGCAGGAGACCTTCGATTCCTGGCGCGCCTTCCAGCAGACCACGGACCAGAAGTACTACCTGGGCAGCAAGGACCTGGGGCTGTGGGAGATGACCATCCTCTCCGCCACCAACCCCTTCCAGAAGGGCACCCGCGTCGGCGCGGACGTGCCGGCGCTCGGCAGCATCAACGCGCTGGCCTCCACCAATGACGGCTCGCTCTTCATCGGCACCAACACGGGAGGCCTCTACCGGCTGACCCCGTCCAAGACGGTGGAGAAGGTGGCGGACGTGCGCGGCAACAAGGTCCTCCAGCTCGTGTACGACGGCTCCGGCACCTCCGGCATGCTGCTGGTGCTGACGTCGGAGGGCCTGACCGTCCTGCGCGGCCACTGAGCAGGACTCCCACCCTGACGCCGGGGCGGTGCGCATGTCGCACCCGGCGCCACGGGGGGGGGAGGGTTGCCTGGAAGGCGCGGGAAATGTTCTGGAAGGAGGCCCGGTTCTGCTTCCGCCCCCGTGCCTTCGTGCAAGGGGGCAGGCGGGCCGGGCCCCCGGGCTTCACGGCCCCCCGGACTGCTCTCTACAATCGCCTCGCCCCGCCGGAGGAATCCGAACGCATGCGCCTGAGACTCGCCCGCCGCCGTCACGCCGCTGGTGCCGCCTCCTCCCTCGCCATCTCCGAGGCGGTGGAACCCCACGGTCGCAACGAGCTCCAGGCGCGAGGCCCCGACCCCTTCCGGCCGGACCGGCGCCTGCGCTGGAGGGATCACTTCGTCCTCACCGAGCACCTGCTCCAGTTGGACAGCATCCACCCGGAGCATGACGGCCTGCGCATCGCGCAGCTGTCGGACGTGCACGTGGGCCAGGCAACCAGCGACGTGCGCATCCGCCGCGCGGTGGCCGCGGTGAACGAGGCCGCGCCGGACCTGGTGTTCCTCACCGGCGACTACGTCACGCACAGCCCCAAGCCGCTGCCGCGCGTGCGCCAGCTGCTGCAGGGGCTCAACGGCCCCGTCTTCGTGGTGATGGGCAACCACGACCACTGGGTGGACGCGCCCTACCTGCGCATGTCCTTCGAGGCGCTGGGCTACACGGTGCTCCAGAACGAGCACCGCGTGGTGAACGTGAAGGGCGCGCCCCTGACGGTGCTGGGCATCGACGACGGGCTCACCGGCAAGGAGGACGTGGAGGCCACCTTCCGTGGCGCGCCCACGTCCGGCACGCGGCTGGTGCTGGCCCACACGCCGCCCACCGCGGAGAAGCTGCCCGCGCACGCGGGGCTGGTGCAGTTCTCCGGGCACACCCACGGCGGGCAGTTCATCGTCCGGGGCCTCACGGAGGCGCTCTTCCGCCGCGCGGGCCAGCCGTACATCCGCGGCCACTACCGCGTGAATGGCAACCACCTGTACGTGAACCAGGGGCTGGGCTTCGGCTTCGGCGGGCCGTACCTGCGCCGGGGCAGCACGCCGGAGGTCGCCTTCTTCACCCTGCGCACGCAGCAGGCCGCCCACGTCGGGGCGACCTGATCCACGGTGACAGCGCGCCCCTTCAGCGAAGGGGCGTGCCCAGCTTCATGCCGCCCAGGGCGTTCTCGCGCTTCTTGCGGGACAGGCTGAAGGGGCCGGGCCCGAAGTAGACGATGAGCAGGGCGCCTCCCGCCATGGAGAGGTTCTTCATGAAGTGGATGAGGTTGTTCTGCGCCTGGACGGGGTCATCCATCTTCCAGAAGTGATGGACCATGAAGGCGGACGCCACCAGGAACACCGCGAGCATGGCCGCGCCCAGGCGGGCGAAGGCGCCCAGCAGGACGCACAGGCCCCCCACCACCAGCACTCCGCCGGACACCAGCACCGCCGTGCGAGGGTCGGGTACCCCTGACGCCTGGGCGTAGGCCGTGAGGGCCTGGAGCTGGATGAAGTGATTGAGCCCGCTGGTGATGAAGATGACCGAGAACAGCAGCCGTCCCAGCGGTGCGAGCAGCCCCATGAATGACCTCCATGCCTCCGGCGTGTCCTCCCTCAACGCGGACGGGTCGGTGTCATTCTCCAGATAGGCACGGATGGGCGGGCGGACAGCTGTCCCCTGCTCCCCTGCCCGCTCTCCTGACGGGTGGACAGTCGGTCCGTTCCCAGGGTGACGCACCGCCGGGCTGCGACAACACGCCACAGTGCGCCAGGACAGGGGGACGCTAGGGTGCCCACGCCTTGAGAACCCCCACCCTGGCCCTCCTCCTGAGCGCCGCGCTCCTCCTCGTGCCCACGGCCCCGGCCTGGGCCTGCGCGAGCTGTGCATGCGGCGACCCCACCCTGACGTCCATGGGAGGCGAGCAGCCCTTCGAAGGGCGCCTGCGTCTGTCCACGATGCTGCGCGCGTGGGGGCACACGGAAGGCGTGACGGGCGTGGACGCGCAGCGGCTGCGCGAGCTGCGCATGGACGTGGCGGTCGCGTACGCGCCCAGGCCCTGGCTGGTGCTGGCGGTGAACCTGCCGCTCCAGGCCCGCGAGGTCCAGGACGTGAGCCTGGGACTGGAGCGCGGCTGGGGGCTGGGCGACATCGATGTGACGGCGAAGGCGTTCGTGTGGAAGGACAAGGAGTTCTCGCCGGATCAGCTGATCAGCGTGGTGGGAGGGGTGAAGCTGCCCACGGGCCCCCGGCTGCACGCGAGGGACGGCACGACGCTGGGCATCGACGCGCAGCCCGGAAGCGGCTCCGTGGATCCAATGGCGGGGCTGGCGTGGCAGGGCTTCCGGGGCAACTGGTCGTTCCTCGCGAGCGCCCTGGGCTTCCTGCCCTCGCGAGGGCGCGACGACTTCCGGCTGGGCGCGTCGGTGCGCACGCAGGTGGCGGCGCAATACCAGCCGTCCCCCACGTGGGCGGTGCGGCTGGGCGTGGACACCCGGGCGGAGAAGGCGCCGGACACGAACGGCACGCCAGAGGAGGCCGGAGGAGGCTTCATCGCGTACGCGTCGCCGGACGTCCTCTTCAGCCCGGGGATGGACGTGGTGGTGCAGGCTGGGGTGCGCATTCCTGTCGTCAACCAACTGCGCCGGGTGTCGTCCACGCCCATCGCTGTGCTCTCGCTCGCATACGACCTGTGATGATCCGTTCCTCGTGTCTGGGATGGTTGGGATTGCTGTGCGCATTGAGCGCGTGTGGAGAGCGCGTGGACGGCATGACCGTCACGCTGGGCCTGGAGCACCGGGCCACCGCGCAAGGCGTGCAGGCGGCGGGAGGCGAGCGCTCCTTCACACGAGCGGACGGCCAGGTGCTCACGCTGACGCGAGGCTACGTGACGCTGGGCAGCGTGGAGCTGAAGCCGTGCGAGGAGGCGCTGGGGTGGCGGCTCTTGAAGGCGCTGTCTCCCATTGGCACCGCGCACGCGCACTCGGTGGGTTCGCCGTTGAGGCTGGGCACGCCGCACGTCAGTGGCCTGGAGCGGCCGGACGGGAGCGTGCTGGCGCTGGGCACGGTGCGACCGCCGCCAGGGCGCTACTGCCGGGCGAGGCTCACCTTCGAGCCCGCGGACGCGGACGCGGACGGCCTGCCTGGGGCGGACAGCGGCGTGGACATGCTGGAGCACACGCTGTGGCTGGAGGGGACGCGGGTGCCCGCGGGAGGCGGTGAGCCCCAGCCCTTCCGGCTGGTGACGTCCAACATCGCCACGGTGGACGTGGTGTTGGACGGGCTGACGCTGTCCGAGGACGAGCCGGCGGCCGAGCGCACCTTCGCGCTCGCCTGGGACAGGTGGTTGGCGACGGTGGACCTGGAGTCGCCCGGGGCGGCGGCCTCGGCGCTGGACACGGTGGCCCGCTCCGTGGCGATGTCCTCCGTCGCGCCATGACGTCTTCTCCGCCACCCTCCTCCGAACCCTCGCTCCGAGCCCGCATCAACCTGGTGTGGCTGCTGAGGCTGCGCTGGGGCGTGCTGATGGGGCAGGCAGTGCTGGTGGCGGTGGCGGCGTGGGGTCTGAAGCTGGTGCTGCCGGTGCCCGCGCTGGTGGCGCTGCTGGGCGTGGAGGCGGTGACGAACGCGGCGGTGCGCGCGGGGCTCGCGAGGGCAAGGCCAGTGGCGGAAGCGGCCATCTTCGGGCTGATGCTCTGGGACACGCTGGTGCTGACAGGGCTGCTGGCGTTGAGCGGCGGAACGCACAATCCCTTCACAACGCTGTACCTGGTGAACGTGGCGCTGGGCACGGTGCTGCTGCCGCCGCGCCGCACGTGGGCGATGCTGGGCTTCACGCTGTTGGCGTTCGGTTCGCTGTTCGTGTTGCAGGACGTGACGCTGCCTGGATTGGAGAGGCCAGACCACGCGGAGCTGATGCGACTGCACCTGAGCGGCATGTGGGTGGCGTTCGCGGTGGCGGCGGGCTTCATCGTGTATTTCATCCAGCGCGTGACGCGGGCGCTGACACTGCGTGAGCAGGAATTGGAGCAGACGCGGGCAAGGCACGAGAGGCAGGAGAAGGTGGCCTCGCTGGCGACGCTGGCGGCGGGAGCGGCGCATGAGCTGTCCACGCCGCTGTCCACCATCGCGGTGGTGGCGAAGGAGCTGGAGCGTGCGCTCGCGGCGTCACAGACGTCCGAGTCCGTGAGAGAGGATTTGAGGCTGATCCGCCAGCAGGTGGACCGCTGCCGAGACGTACTGGTGCAGATGTCCGCGGACGCGGGCCAGACGACGGGAGAACCCTTCCAGGCCATCCCGCTGGAGCGGTTGGTGGAGGAGACGCTGTCGGAGCTGTCCGGCCGTGAGCGCGTGAAGGTAGACGTGCCGGAAGCGCTGAAGGCGCATCCAGTCCACGGACCGCCGAGGGCGTTGGCGCGGGTGCTGCGGGGCCTGGTGAAGAACGCGCTCCAGGCGACGCCCGTGGGTCGGGGCGTGGAGCTGCGGGTGCTGCCGGAGGGCACGGGAGCGCGGCTGGAGGTGCGCGACGAGGGCCAGGGCATGCCGGAGGCGGTGCTGACACGCGCGGGAGAGCCGTTCTTCACCACGAAGGCGCCGGGCGAGGGCATGGGGCTGGGGTTGTTCCTGGCTCGCTCGCTGGCGGAGCAGTTGGGCGGGTCGCTGGAACTGCGCTCGAAGGCAGGAGAAGGCACGACGGCGAGCCTGAGCCTGCCGGGCGCGGACGCGAAGGAGGCAGCGGCATGAGCACGGCCCCAGTGGATCAACGCCCCAGCCTTTTAATGGTGGACGACGACACCACGCTGCGCGAGCGATTGGCGAGGGCCTTCCGCGAGCGCGGCTGGGACGTGACGACAGCGGGCAACCACGACGAGGCAATGGTCGCGGCAAGGCGCGAGTCACCAGAGTACGCGGTGGTGGACCTGCGCATGCCGGGGCAAAGCGGATTGGAGCTGGTGCGAGACCTGCTGGCGGTGGACGCATCCACGCGAGTCATCGTGCTGACAGGCTACGGCAGCATCTCCACGACGGTGGATGCCATCCGGCTGGGAGCGGTGAACTACCTGCCGAAGCCCGCGGACGCGGACGACATCCTGGCGGCGTTCGCGAGGGCGGAGGAAGCACCCAACGTCGCCGCCCCGGAGACGCTCCAAGCGCCGTCCCTGGCGCGAGCAGAGTGGGAGCACATCCACCGCGTGCTCGCGGACAGCGCCGGAAACATCTCCGAAGCCGCGCGCAAGCTGGGCATCCACCGAAGGTCACTCCAGCGGAAGCTACAGAAGTATCCGCCGTCGCGTTGACGCAAGCCGCCTCGCTTTCTGAGTCGTGATTGGGTTCTCCTGGGAGGAATTCACATTCCTCGCACCGGGGGACAGAATGCATTGTCGTTGGCTCGTCGTCGCATTGACCCTGCTGTCCGTCGGCTGTGCCCATTCGAAGCGTGCACCCGAAGCGGAGCTGCCCAAATACGAGCACGTCTTCCAGAAGCCCCTGACGGAGGCGCTCGCCGCCACGCGCCAGCTGCTGGAGGAACAGGGCTACACGTTCGAGGAAACGGAGGACCCCAACCAGCTCGTCACCACCTGGTCCGAACCCGACCGGGCCGGCTCGCGCAACTCCACGTACTCGCGCTACCTGGTGACAGGCATCGCGCTGAGCCCGCGTCAGTCCGTCGTGCGCATCTTCCGCATGACGCACCAGACGACCGGCAATGACGTCGAGTGGAAGAAGCTGTGGTGGAAGATGTACCTGGAGCGCGCCGAACAGCGGGCCCAGCCCTTCGTGAAGGAGGTGGACTTCGACCAGGACGACGCGGAGACCAAGCGGCTGTCCATGCTGCGCGGCGCCCAGCACGGCACCCGCGACCTGGACCTGGAGCAGGCCCTCACGCTGCGGCTGGAGTCCGCTCCCTCTGTCGAAGTCCTCGCCGGCAACGCGGCGGAAGACAAACGCCCCGCCCCCGTCCGCGCGCCGGAGTTCTACCTGGAGCGCTGGAAGAAAGAGGCCGTCGCGGAAGGCCCGTGCACCACGTCCGTGCGCGGCCTGCCGGAACTCCTGCACCCGGGCCTCACGCTGCTCATCGGCGAGCAACTGGGTTCCAACGAAGTCCCAGACGTCGTGGGCCACGTGGCGTGCCAGGCGGCCCAGACGGGACTCGCCGTGGCCCTGGGCCTTTCGATTCCCGACACGGAGCAGGCGCGCGTGGACACGTACCTGTCCAGCCCCGGCGCCCCCGCCGACCAGGACGCGCTGCTGGAAGGCCGCTTCTGGACTCGCACGTACCAGGATGGACGCAGCAGCCGCGCCGTCCTCGACCTCATTGACCGAGTTCGCGCGCTGCGTGCGGCGGGCCTGCGCGTGACGGTGGTGGCCTACGACACGGACTTGATGAACGGCAGCGAGCGCGACGCGGCCCTGGCGCAGGTCTGGACGAAGCGCCGCGCCGCGAAGCCGGACGAGGTCCAGGTGGTGCTCGCGGGCAATACGCATACCCAGACGGAGAAGGGCACGCAGTGGGACCCGGCCTTCACGCCCATGGCCCACCTGATGAAGGACCGCTCACTCGTCGTACTGGACATGAGCTACGCGCAGGGCACGCGATGGGGCTGCGACCTGAACCGCGACAGCAAGCTGGTCTGCGGCATCGTGGGCGCCACGCCCACGCCGACGGTGGCCGCCCGCCCCGGCCTGAGCCCGTACATCCAGCTGCGCGAGACCGCTCCCAACGAGCCCCTCCAGGGCCTGCTGTACGTGGGGCGGCTCACGGCCTCCATGCCGGCCATCCGCGGACCGCAAGCCGCGCCGCCCACCGATCCCGCCCAGGCCCCCCGGATGCCCGGCCGCGACCGGCCTCTCCCAGGCGTCTTCTAGCGGACCACGGGTTGACGACAGTTAACGTCAGGGTTAATCATTCACCCTGACGTTAACGAACCTCGTCCGTCCGGAGTCACCGCCATGAAGCCCATCCCCGAGGACTGGCCGCGCATCTCCTCCAGCCTCTTCTACGTGGACGCTCCCGCCGCCATCGACTGGCTGGAGCGCGCGTTCGGCTTCCAGACGCGCCTCAAGGTGGAGGGCGCGGACAACAGCATCGTGCACGCGGAGCTGGCCTACGGCGACGGCGTCATCATGGTGAACTCCTCCGGGCGCCACGGCCTCCACCAGAGCCCCCGGCTGCACGGGGGCGTCAACACGCAGACCCTCACGGTCTACGTGGACGACGTGGACGCCCACTGCGCCCAGGCTCGCGCGGCCGGCGCCGTCATCCTCATGGAGCCCGAGACCAAGAACTACGGCGACGACTGGGGCACCAACCGCACCTATGGCGCCGAGGACCTCGAAGGCCACCGCTGGTGGTTCACCCAGCGCGTCTTCGGACCGAAGTAGGTTCGTCCGTCATGGCCACCCCGTCCGCGCTCGACCGCACCCTGGCCGCCCTCGCCGACCCCACGCGCCGGGGCGTCGTGGACCGGCTGCGCCACCGGCCCCACCCCGCCGGAGAGCTGGCCGCCGCGTTCGACATGAGCCCCCCGGCCATGTCCCGCCACCTGCGCGTGCTGCGCCAGACGGGGCTCGTGGAGGAACGCATCGACGCGGACGATGCCCGCGTGCGCGTCTACTCGCTGCGCCCGGAGCCCTTCGCCGCCCTGCGCGGCTGGCTCGACGAGGTGGAGTCCTTCTGGGGCGACCAGCTGGGCGCCTTCAAGGCCCACGCCGAACGCACCCGCGGCACGAAGCCCTCCAGAGGCCGCAAGTCATGACGGCCGACCGCGCCCGCGTCACCACCTTCGTCGCCGTATCCCCGCTGGACGCCTTCGAGGTCTTCACCGAGGAGACCGACCTCTGGTGGAAGAAGGGCCCGCGCTACCGCGGCTTGCAGAACCCTCGCGGCGTCCTGCACTTCGAACCGCCCGGCCCCGGCGGCCGGCTGCTGGAGTCCTTCGAAAACGACGTCTACGAAATCGGCCGCGTGCTCCTCTGGGAACCCGGCGCACGGCTCGTCTTCCAATGGCGTGCGAGCAACTTCGCCCCCGGAGAGACCACCGAGGTCGACGTCCGCTTCGAGCCCACCTTCGGCGGCACCCGCGTGGTGCTCGAGCACCGGGGCTGGGACGCCATCCGCATGGACCACCCCGTGCGCCACGGCCAGGATGGAGCGGCCACTGTCGCGACCATCGGCCGCTGGTGGGGGGACCTCGTCACGCGCTACCGGCTCCACGCCGCGCGGCCCCGCTCCACTTGAGGAAGCCCCGCTGACTACTTGCAGGGGCCGCAGTCCGCCGCGCAGCTGTCGGCCGTGTTGCTGCCGCCGCACTTCTCCGTCAGCTGGCACACGCCGTCACCGCAGCGGTAGATGTCCTGGGGCAGCATGCGCGTGGTGATGGGCCGGTAGTTCACGCCGTTGTACGTGCAGCGCGTGTAGTACGTCCGCGTGGCGTCCAGCGTGCAGTAGTACCGGCACGCGCCCACGTGCTTCATCGGCGTGCACGCCGTCGTGTCGCTCCAGGACGACAGGCCGCAGGTGCGCACCGTGCTCTCGTCGTAGTCCAGGTACGCGCCGTCGTTCGCCGCGAACGTGCCCTCACCCGTGAAGAGGTTGCCGAAGAAGCACGCCTCCTTCTCGTTGTAGGTGCTCAGCTCGTCCGTGGAGTACGGCATCATCCCGCCCACCGCGTCGCGCCCCAGCACGGAGATGTTCACGTGCACGCCGTACTTGTTCGCGTGCGCCGCCAGACACGCGCTCACCACCTGCTGCTCCGCCACCGTCGCCGGCTGCCCCCCGGCCCACCCCGGCGCCAATCCCAGACTCCCGTCCCACAGGTAGCTCTTCCCCGTGGACGGCGACTGGTAGGTCAGCGTCATCCCCGCCGCCATCGAGCACCTCACCACGTAGCGCATCACCATCTCCGCCGAAGCGGGATCCTGTTGGAACCAGGTCTGGAACGCGTTCGTGGACAGGCCATTCACTGTCAGGCCATTCACCGTGAGGCCATTCACTGTCAGACCATTCACTGTCAGACCATTCACCGTCAGGCCATTCACCGTGAGCCCATTGGTGGAGACCAGCCCGTCCGAGGACTGGCCCGTCACCTCGGTGGCTTCGTTGATGGGAGCACCGCAGCCCACCAGCGCCGCGGCCAGACAGAAGAGCGCCGTCCAGGGGGAGGAACGGAATGAAACATTGCGAGGGGGATTGCGCTGCATGGGGACTGCCTCCGCGTGAGGGCCTCACGAGCCGTGCGGCCTGATCAACCGGTAAACGCACTCCGACGACGCGAGCAGCGCCCCTGCCCTCCCGGCCCATCCCCTTCGGTCCTTCGCACAACACGCGCGGCGTGCGGCGGCGGACGCTCCCTCCCTCAGCGCATGGCTGCGAACGCTCACCCCTTCCAAAAAGGTCAGGCAGTCCGCGTCCTGCTCCGGCCGGCCTTCGCCTTCACCTTCGGGCGCGGCGGCCGAGGCAGCCGCACCGTGAACGTCGTGCCGTCCTTCTGCGTCGACGTCACCTCCACCGTCCCCCCGTGGGCCAGGACAATCTCCTTCACGATGAACAACCCCAGCCCCAGCCCGCTGTTGCGCCGGCCGCCCTGCTCACGCTCGCCCTCACCCTGGTGGAACGGATCAAACAGCCGCTCGCGCAGCTCCTCCGGGATGGGCGAGCCGGGGTTCTGCACCTCCAGCACCTGGTGCTCGCCCTTTGCCCAGCAGCGCAGGAACACCGGCGCGTCCGGACTGCCGTGCTCCAGCGCGTTGCCCACCAGGTTGGAGAGCACCTGCGCCAGCCGCTCCGCGTCCCACTCCCCTTCCGCCTTGCCGTCCACGTCCACCGCCACCGCGCGGTCCGGGTACGCCGCGGACAATTCGTCCACCACCTGCTGGCACACCGCCCCCAGGTCCGTGGGGCCCTTGCGCAGCGGGATGCCGCCGGCCAGCCGGGCGCGCGTCAAATCCAGCAGGTCCGCGATCATGTTCCCCATGCGCGTCGCGGAGGACTCAATCCGCTGCGCATGCTGCCGGTGCTGCTCCGGCGTGCACTCCAGCGGGCCCCGGCGCTTCTGCGCCCGCGCGGACAGCACGATGGCGTTGAGCGGATTGCGCAGGTCATGTCCCAGGATGCCGATGAAGCGCTCGCGGAAGCGCGCCTCCTCCACCATCGTCTCCATCTGGCGGGTGCGCTCGGTGACGTCCATCATCGAGCCAATCATCCGCACCGGGCGCCCCTCGTCGTCGCGCGCCAGCACGCCCCGGTCCAGGACATGCGCCCAGCTGCCGTCCGCGCGCTGGAAGCGGTACTCCTCGCTCCAGACGTCGCCCGTGGACGCGACGAACTCCACCAGCCGGTCCACCACCCGGTCCCGGTCGTCGTCGTGCACGCGCTCGCCCCACCAGCCCAGCTTGTGCTCCAGGATGGACGTGGCGTGGCCGAACGCGTTCCCCGTGCCCGGGTCCCACCGCACGTGGTCCGTGGCGAAGTGCCAGTCCCACAGCACGTCATGCGTGGCGCGCGTCGCCAGCCGGTAGCGCTCCTCCGCCTCGCGCAGCGCGCTCACCGTCTGCTCCGCCCTGGCCAGCGCGGCTTCCACCTCTTGCCGCGCCGCCCGCTCCCGCTCCGCCTGATGCGCGTCCGCCGCCTGGCCCTCGTCGCGAGGGAGCAGCCACAGCGCCAATCCCTCTCCGTGGCGCACCACCACGTACCGCCGCCCCGCCGGGTCCCCCGACAGCAGGCCCACATGCGGAACACCGCGCATCAGCACGCGCACGAACGTCGCCACGTCGAACAGCGCGGCGCCCTCTCGCGTCCACAGGGACACGTGACGGCCCAGCTCCAGGGAGCGCACCCAGCCCTCCGCCGGGACGTTCATGGACGTCCAGCGGAAGTCGAGCGCTTCGCCTGTCTCCCCGTGCAGCGGCTCGAGGAGGACGCAGGGCGTCTCGCTGTCAGCGGGCAGTTCCCATGCCGGAGCCATTCCCGGCCCCCAGGACAAACCCATCATCGTGCTCCCCCCGACGCTACAGGTCTGTTCCCCCACCCTTCACGTCGGTGCCGGGCAGGCTGGAAAAACCCGCGTCTCACGGAATACTGACACATCTGGCCACGAGTGGAGCAGCCCTGGAGGGCAGGAGGCGCGAAAATCGGTTCACCCCCGAGCACTGGACCTGCCCTTCAGGACAGGTCAGTACCGGCCCTTGACGCCGATGATGGGCAGGGCAATGGGCAGTCCCACCGCACTCTTGGTCAGGGGTTGCCGGCTGTAGCCGCCGCCCAGGTAGTCGAAGCCCAGCGTCTCCGTGTTGAGGGTGACGTTGAGCATGTCCAGATAGGCCTCCAGGGTGAACGTCTCGTAGGCCCAGGCCTTGGAGACGCGCAGGTCGAAGCGGAAGAAGGGCGGCAGCCGGTCCACCTGATCGCGATCCACCTGCACCCACGCGGGGCGGCCGTCTGAGTCCACGCCCTCGCGGTGCGTCTGGCTTCCCAGGGTGCCGTACTCCGGGCGTCCACTGTTGAAGTGGAGCACGCCTCCCAGGGTGATGTTGTTGGAGAACTTGTGGCTGACCACCAGGTTCAAGATGTGTGTCTGGTCGAACGCGAAGGGCAGGTCCGCGGAGTCCTCGGAGATGACCCGACCTGACGAGTCATATCGATAGAAAGTGGTGCGCCGCGTGCTGCGCTGGAGGCTGTACGAAAGCCAGCCAAACCAGTTGTTCCCCAGCGGGTAGCGGATGAGCACCTCCAACCCATACGCCAGGCCATGGCTGGTGAAGTCCGGGATGTCCCAGTCGTCCCGGCTGACGGGCGGTCTATCAACGTCAATCTGCCGCGCGCGCACCCGGCGGAAGCCGTCCTGGCGAGGGGGGCCCCCACCGGGCGGAGGCTCAACGACGTCCGGGTCCCCCGGGTCTCCGATGTCGTCCGTGAGGCCCTCGTCGGAGAAGGGCGTGAGCTCGATGGTGCGCAGCATGGGGTTCACATAGACGTCCAGCCCCACCTCCCACTTGTCGAAGGCCTTCCACTCCACGCCCGTGGAGAGCTGCACGCCTTCCTGGAGACCCAACAACAGACTGCCCACGTCCACCACCGGCAGGCTGATGAGGGTGGTGGGCGGCTGGTGGAAGATGCCGGCGCCGCCCTTGAGCGTCACGGTGTCGGTGAGCTTGTGGCGCACGGTGAGGCGCGGCTCGATGACCTTGTGATCGAACCCGCCGGACAGGTGGTAGCTGTCCAGGCGCAGGCCGGGCACCACCGTCCATCTGTCATTGGGCGTCCACACGGTTTCCGCGTACGCGCCGGTGAAGGTGGCCAGCGCCACGGGCACGCGCACCGTGTCCTCCTCCACCTCCTGGCCGTTCTCCACCGTGAGCACGTCCACGATGGCGCGCTTGTGCTCCAGGTCCGCGCCCGCGCGCAGCAGCAGCCGCTCATCCAATGGCACGCTGTAGCCCACGCGCCCGGAGAAGTTGTCCTGGTCGATGTAGATTTCGTTCCCGTTGTCCGGCCCGCGCGACACGACAGCGAAGCGGTCCAGGCCCCACGTCCCGCCAATCTCGAGCTCACCCTTGCCCAGCGGGTGGCGGCCGCGCAGGTCCACGCGGTGGAAGGCGACAGACTGGAGCGCGGTGTCGCCCTGGTCGTCCTGCGCCTCCGAGCCGAAGGTGTCCGACGAGCCAAAGGCAAACAACCGCAGCTTGCCCTGCCCCACGTCCTGCTCCACGCGGGCCTGATAATCCCAGAAGTCCAACACCACCTTCGGGTTGGTGCGCCCCGGCGGCGGCGGGTCCTGCAACTGATTGGCCGCCAGCGCGATGATCCACGGAGTATAGGAATAGCGGCCCGCGAGGCTGATGCTGGTGCCGGTGGACTTGAAGGGCGTCTCGATGAAGAAGCCCGCGTTGATGAAGTCCGCGTAGGCGCTGCCGTGCACGCGGTCATCGCGAGGCCGGGTGAGGCGTCCGTCGATGGCGCCGCCCATCAGCCGGCCGTACTGCGGCGGCGGCGAGCCCGGATAGAAGTCGATGGCGTCCAGGAAGTCCGGGTGGATGACCGCGGGCCCCAGGAACAGGTGGAAGAGGATGGGGATGCGGATGCCATCCAGGAAGTAGCCCGTGGACGCAGGCTGGCTGCCGCGCACCACCGGGTACGCCACGCCGGACAGCATGCTGCCCACGCCCGGCAGCAGCATCACCACGCGGAAGGGGTCGCCCATGGTGCCGGGCACCTCCCGCAGCTCCGCGTCGTGCAGCGTGATGCGGCTCACCTCGGTGCGCTCACGGTCGCCGCGCACCACCGTCTCGTAGGGGTTCACCACGAGCGGCTCCAGGCCGTAGACGACCTCCAGCGACTCGGTGGACTTCAGCGCCTCGCGGAACAGGCCGGGCTTGTGGCCGGGGGCGAACACGCGCACCGCCTGGCCACCCGTGGGGAAGCGCGCCTCGAAGCGGCCGTTCTCGTCCGTCTGCACCGGCGAGTCCGGCGCCGCGTCCGACACCAGCGTCGCCCCAATCAACGGCCGGCGGTTGCCCTTCTCCCGCACCAGGCCCTTGAGGGTAATGGGGCCCTGCGGCATGGGAACGCCGCCGTCCGCGCTGGTGGCCATCGGGACGGGCGCCTCGAAGCGGTACTCGAAGAACAGGCGCACCGCGACGGGCTGGCCCTCCATCATCGCGGGAGAGAAGCGTAAGGAAGGCGCCGCGTGCAGGGCTGCCTCGTTGAGCAGCGGGTGCACGCCGTCCACCAGCGTGGCGGAGTCCACCTCGCCCGCCTCGTCCACCAGCAGCTCCAGCTTCACCGTGCCCGCCACGCCCTCGCCCACCAGCCGGGGCGGGTACGGCGCGGGCGAGTCCTGCGCCAGCGAGGGCGGCACGAAGGCCGCCAGCGAGGGGCCTCCGTCCGTGCCAGCAGCCGCACCGGGCTCCACAGCCCAGCCGCCATCGGTGGTGCGCTGGAGGTCCGCCTCCTTCGCGACCGTGCCCCCGTCCTGGGGTCCGTCCCCTTCCGTCCACGGCGCGCCCATGTTCCGTGGGGCGGCGCCGGGGGTGAGGTTCTCCTCCGTGACGGGCAGGCCCGCGTCCAGGGTGTCGCCCAGCCGGGCACTGCCAGGGTCCGCTTCAGGAGATTGGGCTTGAGCCGGCCACGACAGGCACAGGCAAAGCACCAGCGCGGCGGCGTGCCAGGGGGTGCTCCTCTTCGCGAAGGTCATGGGCGATGGCGTTCGTGCAAGGAAGGTCCCGGCCAGCATCCATGAGGCCAGGGGATGTCCTCCCTGACAAGCGCTGCTCCGTGACGCGTGCCATCACCGCCCGCCCGGGGCCGTGCGGGCAGCGGACCTTTTCCGCTGGAGGACATTTGCACTCCGCGTCACGTCTCGCCGTGGATGACGGGACCGCTCCCCGGGACAGGGCGCCCCATTTCGGATCCATCCCCACCTTCCAGGAAGTCGCCCTTTCCCATTCCCGGACGCCATGCCCATGGTGGAACGCCCCAACCCTCCCAGAGCACTCTCCAACGACATGCACCAAGGCAGGGTTCGCGTGGCGCCCGGCGTCACGCGAGCCCGCTTATGATTCCCCCGCCGTCCCTGCGCTACCTTCCTCACGGACTGCTCGCGTCACTGCTGTTGGGCCTGGTGTTGATGCCGCTGCTCTTCCCGCCGTCGCTGGCGCGCGCGGGCAATGAAGGACCGGACACGTTCATCGACGAAGGGCCCCCCGGGGCCACGCCCTCCAGGGAGGCCACCTTCGTCTTCACCGCCACCACGCTGAAGCCCGTGTTCTGGTGCTCGCTGGACGGCAGCCTCTACATCCCCTGCGAATCCCCATGGCGCCTGAAGGACCTGCCCGTGGGCGAGCACACCCTGGACGTGTACGCGGTGGACGTGAACACCGCGCAGCGCGACTCCACCCCGTCCGGCTGGGTATGGCGGGTGACGAAAGCCGACCCGCGCGCGGGCACGGCCCGCCCGCCCGCGTCCGCGCCCTGAAGGCCCCTTAGCGGCGCGTGGGCAGGATGGCGCTGGCCACCAGGCTCATCAGCTTGAGCTGGGGGCGCGGCAGCCGTCGCACCGCGCGCAACAGGCGGCGCATCTCCGGCAGGTCGTCCTTGTCCGTGGAGTCCTCCTCCCACAGCCCCGCGCCCGCCGCCGCCGCCAGGGCCAGCCCCAGGGACGCGTCCGCGGACAGCTGCAGCGCCAGGCACAGGCGGAACAGCGTGGGGACGCTGGGCATCATCTTGCCCCGCTCCAGCCGGCCGTAGACCTCCGACGCGATGCCGACGCGATCCGCCACGTCCGCCTGCGTGAGGCCAGCCCGCAGCCGCGCGGCCCGGGCCGCCGCCCCCACACTGACCGCCAGCTTGCGCTCCAACTGCCGCCGCGACAGCGCCGCCGCCGACGCGGGCGCCGCACGGGGCTTCTTCCGGAGGCGGCCGGAAGCGAGAGGACCTCGGGGGTGGGTTTTCACCACATCAACCTTGCACGTGACGTCCGGTGGGGTGGCCGCAAGGCTCGCGACCCCTCCACCGCCGGAGCGGTTCAGAGGTCGTTATAACCCGCCACGTCAGTCGGGCCCATCCCTATATGGCAGGTAGTCCCGCATTCCCCCGTCCACGGGGAGCGCGTCGTTCATGGCTCCATTAGCCCACATGAAACGACACGCGAATCCTGGAAGGTCTGGGAGATTGTCCGGGTTCGGGGCCCCGGGGTTGCGCCGAGGGGTCAACCGTCCGCGGCGGCGACGCGCTCCCAGCCATCCGGGTAGTGCGTGACGAGCCCCAGGGCGTCGGTATCCACCTCGGCGACGAAGGCGCCTCCCGCGCTCTCGTAGCGGTAGCGGGTGGAGGACAGCCGGGTGTAGCGCTGCTCCAGCCGCTCCAGGGACAGGTCCGGCAGCCGCACCCACGCGGCCGTCACGTCCCGGGACTGGCCTGGCTCCAACCCCAGCCGGCGGATGGGCAGGGTGTTGGTGGCGGGGGTGACGCTCAGGTCCACGTCCACGCACCCGCGCAGCTCCGGCACCTCGCGTCCGTCGCGCCACCAGCGCTGGTGGTCATCCACCTGGAGCACCAGCGTGCGCCGCGTGCCGCCCTGGTGCACGGCCAGCCGCACCTCGCGCGTGTGCCAGTCCGGGTCGCACGCCACGGTGTAGCGCACGAGCAGCGGAAGCCCCTCGCCCACCAGCACCACGGTGCCGGTGAAGAGGGGCCCTTGCGCGGACTCCCACAGCTCGAAGTGCTCGGTGCCGGGAGACTCCAGGCGCCGCCAGGTCAGGGCTTGCAGGCAGCGGCCCTCGGGCGCTCCGCCGGGCCGGGCGGTGCGCGCCGTCATGGGACGGGCGGCCTCACGGCGCGCCACGTCCGGCGTAGAGGCAGTCCAGGGCCTCGTCCAGCAGGCACAGGGCGGCGTCGCTCCAGCCGCGCAACCGCTGTTGGGGCGTGGGACGGCCCACGTGGGGGATGAGCTGCGCGTCGGCGGCGTCCTCGATGAACTGCGCCTGCTGCTCTGGGTTGAGCTCCGCCCAGCGCCGGTGGCCCACGGCCTTGCGCCAGTCGTAGCCGTCCCCCAGGTATTGCGCGGCGAGCGCACCACTCAGGTAGCCCGTACCGCCGTGCTGGTGCTGCCACACGTGCGTGAGCTCGTGCACCAGCAGCCGGAAGCCCACCGCGCCGTAGCCGGGCGGGATGAAGAGGACGTCCCCATGAGCGAACGCGCGGCCCGGCAGACCCAGCAGGCCCAGGGCGCCTTCCTTCACGCGCACGCAGTGGTAGTCCAGGCTGTCGCCGAAGATGGGACGCAGCCGGTCCACCTCCGCGTCCGTCAGCCGGCGGCCCACGGGCTCCAGGCCCGACACCACCTGCACGGCGGACAGCACGCGCCCGCCCAGCATCAGCACCAGGTCCACCGGCACCTGCGCCACGCGGAACAGGCAGCGCTTGAGCTGGGGCAGCCCGTCGCGCGAGCGCCCCGTCGCGCAGCGGGCCATGCCGCTGGCGAAGAGCATCAGCGCCAGGTACGCGCTGCGCGCGGCGCCCGCGGACGCTCCGGCGATACCGGTGAACAAACCGTGGCCCGCGTCCGCCACTCGCGCCGTCAACGGCGCAAGGCGGGGAGCGTCACCACGGCGGGAGTCACGGACGGCTTGCGGATTGAGCGAGGTGGGAGACCCCAAGGACCCTCTCCAGGAGCGTGCGCAGCTCACCAGCCCGCCAGGGCCGACCGAGTGCGAAGTGGGTGTCACAAGCCGTCAGGAACGTGGCGCTCGCTTCAGGACGGAAACCGGAGGACAGGAGGATGCGCGGACCGTGGAAGCCCCGGTCCACCAGACGGCAGAGGAAATCGCTCACGACGCGGCGATCCGCGTCGAGGTCCAGCACCAGCCCGTCCACCGCCACGCCCATGTCCAGCCGCCGGTCCGCCGACGTCGCCCCCAGCGACGTCACGATCCGGCACGCCAGCCCCACCTCACGCGCCACCGCCAGCCGGACCTCGGGGGCCTCGGAGACCACCAGCAGGACCGGCGCCGCCTTCCCCGTCCGGGGCGAAGCGACCGGGACCCGGGCCCCGCGCCGTGCACCCGGGACCGCGGGCGCCGTGGGACGGCTGAAAGCGAATTCCGGGACAAGGAGGGAAGATGGTGCGGTGGACACGCCCCAAACAATAAGCAGCAAGAACGGAAATATCAAGCTTGGCTTGAATCACCGTCAGAACGGGGAGCTCCTACCAGGGTGAGGGACGCGATCTCCGGGGCGGGGCCCAGGCGCAAGGGGGGGCCCCAGTAGCCCGTGCCGCGGTGCGTATAGACCCGGGTCCCGGCGACGGTGGCCAGGCCCTGGACGACGGGCTGCTGGAGCTTCACGAAGAACATGAAGGGGAAGATCTGGCCGCCGTGGGTGTGGCCGGACAGCTGGAGGTCCACGCGCAGGCCCTGCAGGGACAGGGCGGTGCGGGGCTGGTGGGCCAGCAGCAGGCGGGGCACGTCCGGCGGGGCGCCGGCGAGCGCGAGGTCGGGGCGGCTCTCCAGGGGCGGATCGATATGGCCGGCGTCATGGTCGGTGACGCCGGCGACGACGAGCCGGGCGCCGCCGCGCTCCACGACGCGGTGTTCGTTGGTGAGGACGGTGATGCCCAGCCGGGCGACCTCGGCCATCCAGGCGCGGGCGCCGTGGTAGAATTCGTGATTTCCGGTGACGTAGTAGACGCCCAGCGGAGCCTTGAGGGACGCGAGCGGCGTCATCTGGTCGCGCAGCTCGTCCACGGAGCCGTCCACCAGGTCGCCGGTGATGGCGACGATGTCCGGCTTCAGGGCGTTGACCTGGTCCACCACGCGCTGGAGCCACACGCCGTCCAGGGTGGGGCCCACGTGCACGTCGGACAGCTGCACGACGCGCAAGCCCTCCAGGCCCGGGCCCAGGTCCTTGAGCGCCACGGTGGTGCGCTCCACGCGGGCTTTGCCACGCGCGGTGACGAAGGCGAAGGCCACGGCGGGCACGACGGTGCCCAGCACGGCAGCCGCGCGGCCCCGGGCGAGCGCGTGCATGTCCGTGACGGTGCCGGACAGGGACAGCGCTGCGCCGACGACGTCCGAGGCCAGCACGGCGGTGAGGAAGATGCCGAACGCGCCCAGCCAGAGGTACGCGCCCCACTGGATGACGCGGGAGAAGCCGGTGGCCTCACGGCGCGCGGCGCGGAAACCCGCCAGCAGGATGAGGAAGCAGAAGCCCAGCAGTCCCCAGCCCACGGCGGCCCAGGGGGCGGGCCAGCCGGGCGCGGTGAAGAGGCGCAGGCCGATGTAGACGTGCAGCGCGACAGGGAGGCCCAACCCCAGGAGGAGGGACAGCACCCACCGCCAGCCCGGAGCCCCGGCCGAGCGCCGGGCCCGCCGTGATGAAGCTTCTTCCGAGGACACGTCCGTCGTCACGCGCGCCACCCTGTCGTCCCGGGAGCCGGGACGCCTTCGAGCACGGGAAGATAACGGCCACCCCCACGGCGCGCCCGCCAGCCCCGCCGGACGCCTGGCGGGGCCGCCATGAGCTGGTATTCCTTGATAAACATGGAATCACGCCCTGGGTATTCCTGGCTCGCGCTGGCGCTGTGCAGCGTGTTGACGACGGGCTGCGCGACCGCGACGTGCCTCGACAGCGAGACGTGCTGCGTGGAGGCCCACCCGGGCAATCCGGCCGCGTGTGGACTCACGGCGGGCGAAGCAGCAGCCCTCATGGGAGCCACCGCAGGCGCCGGGACTGCCGCCGCGATCACGTCATCTCAAGCCAAGGAGGATGAGTTCGCACACAACGCCCACCTTCCCGAATGGAAGCAGCGGTGCATCCGCGCATGGAACGACTGTGCCGACGGTAGACTCGATGGTCCCTGCACAGCCTGTCTCCGCCGCTGTGAGGGGCAACACGAGTGGCCTGCCGATATGTGCGGGCCGAAGCCGAGGAAGCGTTAGATGACCGCCCGACCCGATTGGGACGCGATACGGGACCTGTCGCGTCGTGTGCTGCGAGAGGGAGCACCCCTGGCCCTCACGCAGGACGTGCACGCGCTCCTCCTCCGCACCGCGGACGAAGTCGGAATCGCCAGCGCCGCCGAAGCACTCCTGACCGATGCCGGTGCGCTCACGCTCCTGCGCGAGTGCGCCCGTCGCATCACGGACGGCTCCAACAGACTCATGGATGCGCTGCACCGGATGTTCCGGTACCAGGACGCGGGCGATTACGAGCGCGCGCGCCAGGAGATGCGCGACGTGCTCTCTGTCGAAGTCGTCCCCTACTACCGCGAGGCAGCACAGGGACAGCTCGACGACATGGCCGACGCGCCGTGACCGGCTGGGGCGCGGCGCCCCAGAAGCAGCCGCGCCCCGCCCCTGTCAGCTCCGCGAACGGCGGCGGCGCACCAGGGCGCCCAATCCCACCAGCGCCCAGAGGCTGATCATCCCCGCGGGCGCCGAGCCGCAGCCGCAGCCCACATCCAGGTCGGTGGGGCCTCGCACCTGGAAGCCCACCTCCGGTGAGCGCAGCCCCGCCTCGCCCTGCGGCGTCACGACCTGGGCGACGACCTTGTGCGCCCCCGTCGCGAGCGCCGTGTCCGCCGTCAGCACGTGGCGGAAGACGCCTTCGTCATCCGCGGTGGCGGTCGCGAGCGCCGTGCCGTCCAGCTCCAACCGCACGGACGTGCCGGGCAGCGCCACGCCCACGAACATGAAGGTCGGATCCACCGTCGAGCCCTCCTCGGGCACGAGCACCATGGGCGTCGCAGGATCCACCGGGCCCGCGTCGGAGCCGCCATCCGTTCCGCCGTCCGCGCCAGGCACCACCACCTCGAAGCCCACGACGTCGGAGTACGGCCCGTCATCGCCCGCCTCGTTGTGCGAGTGCACCGTGACCTTGTGCGTGCCCACGCTCAGCGGCGCGGTGGCCGGCACCTGGTAGCGGAAGCGGCCCAGCAGGTCCAACGGCACGATGTTGTCCGGACCGTCGTCGATGACCACGCCCACGCTGACGCCATTGGCCGCGGTGCCGGCGAACAGCGGCGTGGGCCCCACCGTGTCCCCGTTCGAGGGCACCACCAGCACGGCCATCTGCACGACGCCACCGTCCGCGAGCACCACCGCGGGCGTGGTGAAGCGCACCGACGTGGAGGGCTTGCTCGCCACGCCCAGCGACTCCGCCCACGCGACGACGTCATGCGCGCCCGCGCTCAGCGGCGCGATGGGGTCGTAGGTGAAGCGGCCGTCCGACCCCGGCACCGCCGCGCCAATCTCCCGCCCATCCACGACGATGTGGACGACCGGCCCGTTCGTGCCCGCGGTCCCTTCGAAGCGAGGGCGCGTGGTGGTGGACGCCTCGCCCGCCTCCGGCGCCGTGATGACGGGCGTGACGGGGACCTGGAAGGACTGGGACACCTCCTGCACCGTCCCCGTGGACGAGCCCGAGCCCCCGTCCGGAGTGCCGGCATCCGACGTCGTGGTGGCCGGTCCCGCGCCGTACGAACCCGCGCCCGGGTAGGCGGACACGCCCGCGCTGCCCGCGCTCGCGTTGGGCACACACGCGAGGGTCTTGCCCTCGAGCAGGATGCGGCCCCCGGCGCCACCACCGCCCGGCCCGAAGGGCTGCTTGTCCAACTGGGTGTTGCCGCCCGCGCCGCCCCGCGCCTCGACCCCGCCGCAGTTCACGATGTCCACCGCGCGCAGCACCACCGCGCCGCCCGCGCCGCCACCGCCCGCGCCGTCGTTGCCCGACGAGGCCCCCGCGGTCGAACCCGAGGCGCTGTAGATGCCCTTGCCCTCGAACGCGGTGGAGCGGATGAACACCACGCCGCCACCCGCGGCGCCGTTGGAGCCGGCCTGGTCGGAGCCCTGCCCCGCGCCGCCGCCACCGCCGAACGTGAAGCGCTCGAACACGGAGTAGCTCAGCGCCGCGCCGCCCAGCCCGCCCTGGTCGCGCGAGCCGTCCCCGGAAGCCGTGCGCCCGCCAATGCCGCCCACGCCGCCGTGCCCGCCACCTCCACCGCCGGCCGCCGCGCAGTTGCCGCCGCCACCGCCGTTGGTCAGGTTGCCGCGCCCGGTGGTGATGCCAGTGCGGGAAATCTTGCCAGCCACGCCCTCGCCGCGCTCGGAGCCACCCTTGCCATGGTCCAGCTCCAGCGCCGTGCAGCCATTCAGGTCGGCGACGTCGGCCCGGAAGACACCGCCCAGGGAGCCCAGGCCATCCGCGTCGATGCGGCCTTCGTTGGCGACCTTCCCACTCACCAGCATCGCGAGGATGCCGCCGGACTTGCCGTTCCACGGCGACACGGTGAGCCGCGCTCCCTCCGCGATGATGACGTCGGAGTACTCGGACACGCGCACCACCTGGGCGCGCCCCGTGGCGTACGCGTAGCGCAGCGGCGCGGTCAGCGTGAGGAGGGTGGGCGTGGAGGACGTCACCTTCTCCACCCGCGCCAGCTCCCAGCGCCCCAGCGCGACCGTCCCCGTCAGCGTCACGGGCTTCGTGTTGCCCACGTCAGGCGCGGAGGACAGGCCGGTGCTCTCGTGGATCATCACCAGGTCACCGGCGGAGATCTTGAGGCCAGACACGACCAGTTCCTTGCCCCCCCCCGCCACGCTCTTCCCCAGCGGTGCGTGCACGTCCAGGGCGACGCCCTGTCCCGAGGTGAGGTTGAGCACGCCGTCGCGTCCGGTGCCCAGGTCAAAGGAATCCGGCTCCGCGCGAGCGACCTGCGCCAGGAGCAATCCAACGATGAGAGCCAGCGTGATGCGCATGCCCCCATGGTGCCCCACCGGGCGTCCGGGGTCGAGGGTGGCCCAGCCGCTTCAGCGGGACGGAATCAGGTCCTGGAGCCCCCGCGTGTTGACGGGCGCGAAGAAGGGCTGCCGCAGGAGCCGTCCCAGGGCGCGGCGCTCGACGCAGAGGAGTTGGAGCGAGTCCTCCCACTCCCCCAGCACGGCCACCGCGCGCACGTCGGCCGCGTCGCGATACAGGTCGTTGAGGTTGTGCACGAGCGCGGACACATCCTCCACCTCCCAGCGCTCCGTGACGTCGCCCGCCGCGACGTGCAGCTCCAGCACGGGGCGCTCGCGCACGTCCACGACTTTGAACTTCCGGGCCGCGCCACCCATGGCCGCGGTGAGGGGGCCCACCAGCTCATCCGGCCGGACGCCGTACCCCACGGTGAGCCCGCCCTCGAGCACGCCCGCGTCGCACAGCCGCAGCAGCGACACGTGGGGAGGCTCGCCCTTGGGCACGAGCCCGGACGCGGCGGCGGAATCCTTGAGCAGCCGCTCGCGGTCGAGCGCATCCAGCAGGGAGGCCATGGCCGGGCCACCCTATCAGGGCTCCTCCCCCTCCCAGTAATCCACCTGCGCCTCCAGGGGCAGGTACGCCATCAGCGTGCGCGCGGCCTTGTCGCCCCCGGGCGCGGCGCCCGCGAAGACGCCCACCTTCTTCGAGTCCGGGTACACGAGCACGTCCGGCGCCTCCATGGTGGAGAAGCACAGGTAGCGCAGCGGCTCCGCGCCGTCGTTGATGAGCTGGTGCGCGCACTCCGCGCCCGGCGGCAGCGCGACGTAGTCCCCTTCGCGCACGGGCAGCGTCTCCGTCCCCAGCCGCAGCGAACCCGTGCCGGACAGGACGTAGACGGCCTCCTCATTGCCCAGGTGGTAGTGCAGCGGCCACGAGCGGCGGCCTGGCGGAAGCTCCACCAGGCTGCACCCGAGCTTGCGCCCGTGCGCGGCGGCGCCCAGTTGCTTGCGCTTGAGCGCCACGCGGCTGCCGTGGGCGAGCTCGGTCCAGGGAACGTCTTCGGCGTGGATGAGGTGGGGCGAGGCCATGGCGGACTCCTGTTTCACGGGCGCTCCGCGACGAGCGCGAACACGCGGTGGGGAACGGACATCGGCTCCTGGGGGAAGCGCGCGGTGAGGAGCGCGGCCAGCGCGGCGTCGAAGCGGGCCACCTGCTCTGGAGGGAGCATGGCGCCAATCCGCGCGTTGGCGCGCATCCGTCCACGCCACGCTTCGTGGGTGTAGGGCGTGAGCGTGTCGAAGGTGAAGGACGTGAGGGACTGGAAACCGGCCACGCCCACGTCGCGGAACCACTGCGGGTAGATGCCCACGCCCTGGCCGAAGTGATCCACTGCCAGTTTGACGCGAGGGCTGAACTCCTCCACCAGGGCCTCGGTGGCCTCCAACAGGTTACCGGGCAGGGCCGTCCAGTCGAAGTGGCAGACGATGAGCTTCCCGCCGGGCTTGAGCAGGCGGAAGACCTCGCGCGCGGCGGCGGCGCGGTCGAACCAGTGCCAGCACTGGCCCGCGAACACGCGGTCGAAGGAACCCGAAGGCAGGCCGGTGTTCTCCGCGGACGCTTCACGGAAGTCCACGCGGAGGCCTTCGTCGCGAGCAAGTTGTGCCGCGGCCTCCAGCTGCGGTGCGGACACGTCCAGGGCGGTGACGTCGCAGCCGCGCCGGGCCAGGTTGCGCGCGACGGTGCCGGTGCCAGTGCCCAGGTCGAGCACCCGCAGGCCAGACGTCAGCACGCCGTCCTGTTCGAGCCGTGTGTAGAAGGCATCCGGGAAGCCTGCCCGGTGTTTCGCGTAGTCCGACGACGTGCGTCCGAAGTCCACGTTCATGGTCGTTCTCCCCGCCAGGTCATGCCTCGGCCATGGGGAGGCTCAGCTCGACAGGAAGGTCCAGTCGAGTCGAGACTCCGCTCCAGGGAGGCACGCGAAACATGGTGCGTCGTGCAGGGGGACGTTCTCAATCTCGATTCGACCATCCAGTTGAGGAGGAGCTGCTGCGCGCGGAGGAGGCGGCGGCCCTGCTGGGGGTAAAGCGAGCGACGCTCTACACGTACGTGAGCCGGGGGCTCGTGCGGTGCGTGCCGGAGAAGGGCACGAAGGAGAACCGCTATCTGCGCGCGGACGTGGAGCGGTTGAAGACGCGCCACGATGCCCGCGCGGGCCACGCGGCGGTGGCCTCCGGAGCACTGCGCTGGGGCGAGCCCGTCATCGACTCGTCGGTGTCGCGCATCAGCGAGGAGGGGCTCTCCTACCGGGGCCACGACGCGGTGGAGCTGGCCACGCGAGGCCACCGCTTCGAGGACGTGGCGGAGCTGCTGTGGACCGGGCACCTTCCGCGGGAGTCCACGGCGTGGCCCGCCCCGGAAGCACCGTGGGACAACGCCGGGAGCACGGAGCCTCCGGTGCGAGGCAAGCGGCAGTCAGCTTCGGAGCGCGTTGCTTCAACGCCCAGGGACGCGTTGCTCGTGTCTCCCACCGCGCTCGCGGCCATGCTCCCGCGAGACACCCCTCCCCTCTCCGCCCTAGCCGCGCTGGTGCCGCTCCTCGCCGCGAGCGACGCGGGCCGCTTCGCCGCACCCGTGGAACAGGACATGCTCCGCGCGCGGCGGCTCATCCGTCACCTGGGCGCTTGGGTCTGCGTGGCCCAGGCTCCCAGCCACGTGTCGCGCGCGTTGAAGGAACCCACGGTGGCCGCTTCACTCGCTACGGCCTGGGACGCGAAGCCGAAGCGGACCGCGGAGCTGATCAACCTGGCGCTGGTGCTCTGCGCGGACCACGAGCTGAACACCTCCACCTTCGCGGCCCGCGTGACAGCCTCCTCCGGCGCGGACCTGTACGCGTGCATCAGCGCGGCGCTCGCGGCCATCTCCGGCCACCGTCACGGCGGCGCCTGTGACCGCGTGGAAGCGCTCATCGCGGAGGTCGGCCGTCCCGAGCGCGCCGCCCAGGTCGTCCACGGCCGCCTGCGCCGGGGTGAAGCCGTGACGGGCTTCGGCCACCGCCTCTACCTGAAGGGAGACCCGCGCACGCCACCGCTCGTCGCCGCCGCGTTGAGCGTGAAGCCCGAAGCCCCCAAGGTCCGCGTGGCCCGCGCCGTCATGGACACCATGCGGGACGCCGGTCATCCCCCGCCGTCACTGGACTGGGGCCTGGTGATGCTCGCGGACGCGCTGGGCCTGCCTTCCGGCGCCGCCACCGTGCTGTTCAGCCTGGGCCGCACCGCGGGCTGGGTCGCCCACGTCCTGGAGCAGCGTGAACAGGGCCACCTGCTCCGTCCCCGCGCCCGCTACGTGGAAGCCCCGGTCCGGTAGCACCCTGAAACATGACGGGCGGCTGTCACCTGGCGTGCACGCCGCGCGGCTTTCCGTTTGGCGCTCCGGGCTCCCGTGCACACACTGGCAGCCCCGTGAGCACCTCCCGTCCGACCCTGCCCTATCCCGCCCTGATGTTGCTCGGCAACGTGGCCTTCATCGCCTCGTGGATCGTCATCCTCAAGCGCCCCGAGGGCTGGCAGCTCGTCGGCCCCGTCCTCCTCGCCCTCTTCCTGGCCCTGCGCGTGGGCGGCGTGTGGAAGTACGCCCTGAACCACCCGGACCCCGCCGGACGCACGAAGCGCTCCGCCATCCTCTCCACCGTGCTGGCCGTGCTCGCCGTGGGCCTCTGGGGCTACACGTGGATGAGCGGTCCCCGCTAGGGATGAGCGGCCCCCGCTAGCAAACGAAACGGGCGCCCCTTCCGTGAGTGGAAGGCAGCGCCCGTCGTCACTTCCAACAGCGGAAGCAGTCCCGCGTCAGACGTTGAAGCGGAAGTGCATGCAGTCGCCGTCCTGCACGACGTACTCCTTGCCTTCCACGCGCAGCAGGCCCTTCTCCTTCACCGCCGCCTCGCTGCCCAGCTTCACCAGGTCCGTCCACCCGAAGACTTCCGCCTTGATGAAGCCGCGCTCGAAGTCGGAGTGGATGACGCCCGCCGCCTGCGGCGCCTTGAAGCCCTTGTGGATGGTCCACGCGCGGCACTCCTGCTCGCCCACCGTGAAGTACGTCCACAGGCCCAGCAGCTTGTAGCCCTCGCGAACCACCTTGTTCAGGCCCGGCTCCGTCAGGCCGGAGTCCGCCAGGAAGCCAGGGCGGTCGGCCTCGGCGAGCTGCTGGATTTCCGACTCCAGCGCCGCCGCCAGCACCACCACGCCCGCGCCCTCCTTGGCGGCCATGTCGCGCACCTGCTGCACGCGCGGGTCGCTGTCTTCCTTGCCAATCTGCCCTTCGCTGATGTTCGCCACGTACAGCACGGGCTTGTCCGTCAGCAGGAACAGGTCCTGGATGGCCGCCTTCTCGTCGTCGGTGAGCTTCTGCGCGCGCACCGTGAGGCCTTCATCCAGCTTCGCCTTGATGCGGTCGAGCAGCGCGACCTCGGCCTTCGCCTCGTCGCCCGCCTTGCCACCCATCTTGGTGTTCTTCAGCGAGCGCTCGCGGCGCTTCTCCACGGTCTCCATGTCCTTGAGGCACAGCTCCGTGTCGACCACGTCCCGGTCCCGCACCGGATTCACGCCTCCCTCGACGTGAGTGACGTTGTCGTCCTCGAAGCAGCGCAGCACGTGGAGCACCGCGTTCACCTGCCGGATGTTCCCCAGGAACTGGTTGCCCAGGCCCTCGCCCTTGGACGCGCCGCGCACCAGGCCGGCGATGTCCACGAACTCCAGCGACGTGGGGATCTTCTTCAGCGGCTTGATGAGCGCCGACAGCTGGTCCAGGCGGTCGTCCGGCACCGGCACCACGCCCACGTTCGGCTCGATGGTGCAGAACGGATAGTTCGCAGCCTGAGCGCCCGCGGCGGACAGGGCGTTGAACAGGGTGGACTTGCCCACGTTGGGCAGACCGACGATGCCAATGGAGAGAGCCATGATGGATTCCTGGAACAGGCGGGCGCGGCGGAAGACTCCCGGCCGTTAGGCCGAGCGGCGGGTCGCCGAGGCGCTGGTGGCGCCGGGCAGGCCCTGCACGAACTGCTCGGCCAGCGCGCGGTGCTTGGCGTCGTCCATGCGCTCGCTCATGAGCTTGCCGGCCACTTCCAGGGCCAGGTCCACGGCCATGGAGCGGACCTCCGCGATGGCCTTGGCCTTCTGGTCCTCAATCTCGCGGCGGGCGGACTGCTTCAGCTCCTCCGCCTCCTTGCGGCTCTTGGCCATCAGCTCGTCGCGGAACTTCTCCATGTCCGCCTGCACGCGGCGGGTGCTCTCCGCGGCCTCACGGCGGGCCTCGGCGATGGCCGTCTTCTGGTCGGCGAGCAGCTTCTCCGCCTCGGCGCGCTCACGCTTCGCGCTCTCGATGGCGTTGGTGATCTGCTTCTCGCGCTCCTCGACGAGCGACAGGATGGGCCCCCACGCCTTCGCCCGCAGCACCAGCAGGACGATGACGAAGGTGACGATGGTCCAGAAGATGAGGCCCGGACGGACCTCCACGAAGCTGCTGGCGGCGAGGACTGAGGGCAGGAACATGGCGGGTCCCGGTGAAGCGAAAAGACAGAGGGAGGATGCGGGAGACTTCAGGTGCGACGGGTGCTGCGCACTGCGAGCCGGAACGCCGGCGCCCCTTCTTCCCGAAGAGGACGCCGGCTCCCGGTGACACCAACGCCCTGACTCAGACCTTGATGGCGAGCAGGATGCAGACGACCAGCGCGAACAGCGTGGCGCCTTCGATGAGCGCCGCGGCGATGATCATCGTGGTGCGGATGTCGCCGCCGGCGGCCGGCTGACGGCCCGTGGCGTCCATGGCGGCGGCGGCCAGCTTGCCGATGCCGAGGGCGGCGCCGATGATGGAGAGACCCGCGCCGATACCGGCGGCGAGGAACGCGAGAGCGATGTTGGTCATGGGAGCACGTCTTCTTTCGTGAAGCGGGACCCGCTTGTGGGGGGGTCGTGAATTCCCTTTAGGACTACCTCCGGCGGCCTTTCGAACCGCCGGGTCTTCAACCGGAGCGCGCCGTCACCAAGACGTGCGCCCCGTCAACTTGTCCGGCTCAGGCGTGGTGCGCCTTGCCGTGGTCGTGGCTCTTGCCACCCTCGTGGTGGTCATCGTGGTGGTGGCCCATGGCCACGCTCATCCCGATGAACAGCGCCGACAGCATGGTGAACACGTACGCCTGCACGAAGGCCACGAACAGCTCCAGCAGGTAGATGCCGAAGGCGAACGGCACGCTCACCAGCGCCACCGCGGGGTTGCGGAGCATGAAGATGAGGCCCAGCAGGAAGAAGATGACGATGTGGCCCGCCAGCATGTTGGCGAACAGACGGATGGTGAGCGCGAAGGGCTTGGTGAACAGGCCCAGGAACTCCACCGGAATCATGATGGGCCACAGCCAGGGAGCCACGCCGCCCGTCAGGTGCTTGAGGTAGCCACCGATGCCCGCCGCGCGGATGCCCGCCGCCTGCGTGACGAAGAAGGTGCACAGCGCCAGGCCGCAGGTGACGGCGATGTTGCCCGTGGCGGTCGCCATCCAGGGGAACAGGCCCAGCAGGTTCATGAAGAGGATGAAGAAGAACGCGGTGAGCAGGTAGGGCACGTAGCGGGGGCCCTCCTCCTTGCCGATGTTCTTGATGGCCAGCTCGTCGCGCACGAAGAGGACCAGCATCTCGAAGAGGTTCGCCCCGGCGCCGCGCGGCACCAGCTTCGTCTTGTCGCGGTTGCTCCAGATGAGGATGGAGCCGATGAGCAGCAGCGCCGCCAGCCACATCATCACCGTGTGCTTGGTGATGGAGAGGTCCAGGCAGCCGACGCCCAGGCCCGGGTAGACCTCGCCGTGACCGCCGCCGTGCGGATCCGCCACCGGCGTGCAGGCGCCATCCTTCAGCGGGATGAGGATCTGCGGCAGGTGGATGGGGATGTGGTTGTGGCTGAGGGGAATCTCGAACTCGTACTCGTTCGAGTCGGACACGTGGTGGAGGATGTAGGCGGCGACGTCCTCGCCCTCGGCGTCCTTGTCCTCGTTCGCGTAGCCGTGCTCGCCGGCCTGGTCAGAGGCCCATACGACGCCCGCGAACAGACAGGCGAACAGCACCATTGCCTTGCGCATCACTCGTCTCCGCCCGCCGTGTCTTTCGACGCGGCCATCACGTAGCTGACTTCAATCCACTGCAGCGCGAAGTAGACGCCGAAGAAGCCGCCCACGAACGCGATCGCGCTCAAATTCCGGGACACCACCCACGCCAGCCCAATCCCCACGCCCACGCCCCTGAGGGCGAAGACCACACCGACCACCTTCAACGCCGCCTTCAAATCCGCCTGCAACGAAGCGCGCCGCTTCAGCACCAGCGCCAGCACGCCCGTCATCGCCGCGATTCCCACGCCCAGCAGCGCGGCGACCCGGTCCTCCGTCACCTTCGGCAGCACCGCCGCCACCACCGTGCCCACGCCCATCACCGCCGCCGCCAGCCCCGCGTGCGTCCAGAACGGGTCCCGCTTCGGCTGTCCGCCCGTCCCCGTCACTTGCGCTTCCCCAGCCGCGTCATCGCATGGAGGAAGCTGTAGAACCCCACGCCAATCCCCACCAGGCTCAAGCCCAGGAGCAGCCAGGGCGACGTCCCCAGCCACTTGTCCAGGAAGTACCCTCCCAGGACCCCCACCACCGCCCCGCCCACCAGCTTCCAGACCGCGGAGATGTACGGCTCCGCCGCCCGCATCTGCCGGGCCGTCTCGCCCAGCTCACTGCCCGGCGCGTCCGCCTGCTTCCGAGGCTCCTGGTCTGCCATGCGGACGCCTCACCAAACCCCGGGAAAGTCTTGGGTTTCCTTCACCAACCCCGACCCCGCCCATACACGCGCGGGCGCCGCTTAGCACCGAATGAGCGGCGCGTGCAACCGGTACGGGGGCGCGGGGCACCCCACCGCCAGCAGCGGTTGCGGCACCCGCAAGCGCAGCTACCACGGCGCCGGGGCCATGGGGCTGGTTTCTCCTCTATAGGAGGGGCTCAAAGGAGCAGGCGGCCCGGGGGGCGCCTGGTGGATCAGCGGCGGCAGGGGTCGCCGGAGCATGGGGGAGGTGACGGGCGGCCGGGCGGAGCGCCCTCCGTCTCTCAGCACCGGGACTCCGTCATCGCCAGCTTGGCAGGGGTCACGTTGGCCGTTCATGCCCAAGGAGTCACGCATGCCGAAGCCGCTCGAGCTCACCTCGCCGAAGTTCAAGGACGGGACGCCCATCCCCATCGCCTACACCGGCGAGGGCGACGACAAGGCGCCTCCCCTGCACTGGGAGAACCTCCCCGCCGGGGCCAAGAGCTTGGCGCTCATCGTGGAGGACCCGGACGCACCGGACCCGGCGAACCCCCAGCGCACCTTCTGCCACTGGGTCCTTTATAACCTCCCGATCAACGCCCAGAGCATCCCGGACGGGGCGACCCTGGACGTGCTGCCGGACGGGGTGAAGCTGGGGCGCAACGACTTCAACCGGCAGGACTACGGCGGCCCCATGCCGCCCATCGGCAGCCACCGGTACTTCTTCAAGCTGTACGCCCTGGACACGGTGCTGCCGGACCTGAACCAGCCCAACCGCACGCAGCTGCTCAAGGCGATGGAGGGCCACATCGTGGGAGAGACCCAGCTCATGGGCACCTACGAGAAGACGCACCACCGCAAGCACTGAGGTGCACGGAGCACCTCAAGGTGATGGCAGCTCGCGCGTCATCACGGCGGGCAGGTGGGGCACCTTGAGGTACTCCACGCGCGTGGGCTTCGGCTCCACCAGGGGCCAGCCCGGCGCGTCCAGCGCGGCGAGCAGCGTGAGCACCGGGTAGTCGAAAGACTCCACGAACGGGCCTGACGCGGGCATGGGAGCAAGACCCCACGCGAGCGACAGGCGCAGCCGTTCGCACCGCGCCAGCTGTGGCACGTAGGCGGGCAGCCGCTGGAGGAGCTTCGCGTGCGGGGCGTGCTCGCCCGCCTCCAGGAAACGGCAGTACGCGATGGCCTCCTCGCGATTGAGCACTTCAGGCAGCACGTCCTGGAGGAAGCGCGCTCGCAGCGGGCCCAGCTCCGGCCGCTTCGCTTCGTCCACCCAGGCGAGCTGTTCGCGCACGCGCTCGGTGCGGTGGAAGTCCATCATCCGGCCAGCGCGATCCACCACCACCGGATCCACCCGCTGGAGCGCCTCCGCTTCCAACGGCGTCAGGTCCAGCGGGGCCAGGGCTTTGAGGGCATCGAGGCGCCACGCTTCGCGGAAGCGGGGATCCACGTGCAGCCGCGCCAGGACTTCCAACGTTCGTGGGTAGCTCATCTCAAGCCGCGCTCGCGCCGCAGCGCTGGAGGATGGCGCGCGCGCGGGCCAGTTCCTCCACCAACTGCGCGAAGGGAGGAAAGCCGCTGTCCATCTCGAAGTTCACGCCGCGCACCGGGCTGCGTGGCGCCACGTATTCCAACAAGCGCCACACCTCCTCCGGCGACGGCGCGGAATGGCTGTCCAATCTCAACCCCTCCATCGTGACGCCGCCCGCCAGGTGCACCTGCACCACGCGCTCCAAAGGCAGCCGGTCCAGGAAGGCATACGGGTCGAACCCGTGGTTGACCGCGTTGCAATAGAGGTTGTGCAAATCCAACAGCAGTCCGCAGTCCGCGCCCTCCACCACGCGGCGAAGGAACTCCGCTTCATCCAACGTGTTGAGCGGCGTGTGGAAGAGATACGCGATGTTCTCCACCACGAAGGGCACGTCCAGGTCCGCCCGCGCCGCCTTCACGTTGCGCACGCACGTGGCCACCGCCTCCTCCGTCAGCGGCACCGGCGTCAGCGCGCGCAGCGGCAGGTTCCCCACGCGCGTGAAGCACAGGTGGTCTCCGTGCCAGACGCTCCGGGTGAGTTGGCGGATGCGCTTCAATCCGTCCCGGTAGCCAGGCGCGTCCACGCCGTCCGAACCCACCGACAGCTCCAGGCTGTGGCCCACAATGGGATAGCGCTTCGCGAGCAACTCCAGCCGCCGCTCCGAGTCCGGCGTGAGCGGCAGGAAGTGCTCGGGCGTCACCTCCAGCCAGTCCACGCCGGGGTTGCCACGCGCCAGGTGCGGATTGAGGTCCCAGCGGTAGCTGAGCCCCACGCCCAGGAAGGGAAGGCCCATGGCTTCAGGCCTTGCGCCGCGCCATCACCTGGAAGTGCTGTCCCAGGACGGCGAAGCCCTCGTGCGCCAGCTTCTCCTGCAACGCCAGTATCTCCTCGCGCGCGGCCCACGCGTCCCACGGCTTCTCCGCGGTGCCGCCCTGCGCGGCCGCCATCGCCTTGAGCATGTCGAAGAACATCACCGGCTTGCCGAAAATCTCCAGCAGCTCCGCGCCCGCGTCCGCCACCGTGCGCTCCAGCTCGCGCACCGTGAAGGCGTGCACCGGCAAGCCATACGGGCACGTCGTGCGGCCGTCGTGGAGCGTGCGGAAGGCATCCTGCGGCTTGCCCATCTTCAGGTAGCCGGAGAAGGCCTCGTAACGATTGTCCACGCCCAGCACCACCGGCGCGCCCGGCTTCGCCACGCGCACCAACTCCTTCACCGCGCGCGGGTACGCGTCCAGGCAGTACGACACCGGGTCGCCTTCGCAGAAGACCAGGTCGAAGGCCGCGTCCGGCAGCTCCAGCGCCGCGACGTTCCCCTCCACGAAAGACACGCGGTCCAGCAGGCCCTTCGCGGTGAACTGGGCCCTGGCGCCGTCCAGCATGCCCGGAGAGATGTCCAGCACGGTGACGTGATGCCCGGCTTCCGCGAAGCGCGTGCCGAACTTGCCGCCACCGCCGCCCGCGTCCAGCACGCGCCAGGTCGTGCCGTCCTTCGGCAGCAGCGCCTCCACCGGCTTCCAGGTGAGGTGCTCGTACGTCAGCCAGAACAGCTTGATGGCCGTGGCGTCCGGCGCTCCCTGGTCGTACTTCGGGGACACCTCGTCGTAGCGGCGCTTGAGGCTCTGCGGGTCGGCGGAGGTCATGCGAATGGCCCTTGGACAGGTCAGTAGTTGAAGGAGATTTTCGAGAGGATCCGCCGCTCCTGGGAGCCTCCGAAGGGCTGATCCGTGTAGACGAGGAAGATGTCGCTCCACTGGCGGTAGTGCCACCCCACCATCGCGTCCAGGAACGTGCCCTTCACGGAGTTGTAGTCCGCCAGCTCGTACACGCCGCCCTTCTGCAGCGTCAGGCGCGCGTAGAGGTCCGGGCTGAAGTGGTAGCGCAGCTGCGCGTAGCCGGAGAAGCTGTAGCCGTCCCCGGACGTGCCGTAGAGGTCGCTGTTCGTCGGCACGTTGAAGTTGCGCGTGTAGAAGCCGCTGAAGCGCGCGACGATGTGCGGCCCCACCTTCATGTTCACCGCGCCGTTGAAGCCGCGGATCTCCCCGCCCAGGAAGCGGCCGGCGACGGCCGTCAGCGTGTAGCTCTGCCAGTCGTGCGGGAACAGGGTGAAGCCAAACGTGCCCAGCCGGTCCCGGAAGCCCAGGTTGTCGTCGTAGATGCCCTCCAGGTAGAGCGCGAAGTCGTGGTGCAGGTAGGGCTGCACGTTGAGGCGGTTGCGCCAGCGCGTGCGCTCGTGCTCGTGGTTTCGGCGCCACAGCGAGTCCCACGTCACGTCCAGCCGGGGCAGGAAGCGCCACCCGGGGAACGGGTTCAGGAACAGGCGCGAGTTGTAGCCCTGCTTGTCCACCACCGGCGTCCAGCCCAGCGGGTTCGCGTAGTTCTTCCCGATGTCCTCGAACTGCAACCAGAACTCCGACAGCGTGTCGAAGCGGTGCAGGCCCACGTGGTACGCGTCCGAGTCCTCGTTGCCCAGCGGGCTCCAGCTCTTCAGCGCCTGCGCCTGGATGAAGAACTCCTCGAAGAGGTGGAAGTTGCCGTCCACACCCACCGTCTGGAAGTCCGAGTCCCCGAACAGCCCGCCCCGCCCGCTGCGGTTGATTGCCACCAGGGAGATCATCGACCGCTTGCCGATGTCCTGCTGCAACCGCAGCACGCCGGAGTTGACGTTCTCGAAGACCTCGCGGCCACTGCCGTCCCGGCCGGTGAGGTCGCGGTGCTGCACGTCCATCATGGAGAAGCTCAAGCCCCCCAGCTTGCCGGTGAGCTGCAGGCCGCCCCACACCCGGTCATGCGGCCGCAGCGCGATGCGGCGCGAGGTGAAGACGTTGATGGGCGCGATGAAGAGGTGCTCGCTCTCCGTGAAGAACGCGCGGCGCTCAGGCAAGAGCGGCATGTCCGTGTCCAGGAGGAGGAAGCTCTGGTCGGCTTCAGCGTCGCTGAAGTCCGGGTTGGCGGTGAGCTTCACGGACAGCCAGGGCGTCGGGTCGATGCGCGCGTCCGCGCCAATGTTGGGACGGAAGGTGCCCCGGTCGTCCGTGGTCTTGAGCGCCACCGTGGTGGCCACGTAAGGGGTGATGCTGAAGATGGAGCGCGGCTTGATGCCCTTGAGCCCCTCCAGGTGCGGGTAGCGGCTCACCTTCGCGCTGTTGACGCCGTCCGGCGTCCAGTTGCTCCACTCCTGGTTGCGCGACTGTTCGCGGTCCAGGAGCATGCCGAAGGACATCTCGTCCTTGGCCTCGAACTGGAAGTTGGCGAACGGGATGCGCACCTCCGAAATCCACCCGTCCTTCACGATGGTGGACTTCGTCTCCCACTCCCCGCGCCAGTTGGTGGAGAAGGCCTCGCCGTCATCCACGATGCGCCCGTCGGTGCGCACGCCCAGCGGGTTGGTCCAGAAGTAGTACGCGTTCCGGTGGTCCAGGAACGTGTCCAGGATGATGGTGATGTTGTCCTCCTGGTGGAGGAACCCCTCGTTCTGCACCGTGTAGCCGGTGATGCGCTCCGGCTTGGAGTCGATGCAGTGGAAGAGGAAGTACAGGTTGTCCTGGTCGTAGAGGATGCGGACCTTGGTGTCGTCCGGCGCGGGCTTGCCGTAGTTGACGCGCGTGAGGTACCAGCCCGCGATTTCGGGGGCCTCCTGCCACGCGGGCTCGTCCCCCTTGCCGTCGATAGTGATGACGGCCTGCGTCCGCGTCGCGGTGACCTTGTACGGCGAATCAGCGTGTCCCAGCGTGGGCACCAGCGCGGCCAACAGCGCGGTGCCCCAACGACACACGTGGCGAAGGGGACTCATCCAGGCTCCGAGGTGGGGGTGAGGGCGGCCACGGGGGCCGGTTCAGGAGTGGCGTGTGAAGACGCCTCGCGCACGCGCGACACACAGCCGAGCGCCAGCACGAGGGACACCGACGAAATGAGGAACGTGCAGCCAATGCCGGCTGCCTGCGCGACGAAGCCGTAGGTGACGGGCGCGAGCACGGAGGCCAGCGCGCCGCAGGCGCCCAGCGCGCCCATGAACCGGCCGCGCTCGGAGGGCGCCGGGGACTGCTCCACCACCAGCGCGGACGCGGAGGAGCGGTGCAGGCCGTCTGGGATGGCCAGCAGCACCCAGGCCCCCACCAGCGTCATCAACGCGGCGCCGTTGGGCAGCCATCCCGCGGCCCCCAGCACCGCGGCCATCACCGCCATGCCCGCGAGGCCCGGCACGATCATGCCCACGCGCCGGGACAGCCGGTCCGACAGCCGTCCTCCGAAAGGCTGCGCGAACGCGTACGTCAGCCACGACGCCGCCACCAGCGGACCCACGGCCTCCCGGGGCGCGCCCAGCTCCACCGCGTACAGCGGCAGGTACGTGGGGAACAGCGCCAGCGCGAAGGTGAAGAAGAACTGCCAGAGGAACAGCGCCGCCGCGCCCGGCCGGTCCTTCACGTAGGTGAACGGCGACAGGAGCCCCCGGAACACCAGGCCCCACGCAGCGCCCGCCCCACCGCGCACTGCCTCCGCGCGCGGGGGCCGCGCCGGTTCGTCCAGCCCCAGCAGCAGCAGGCTGCCCGCGAGGAACAGGCCTCCCGCCAGGAAGAAGGTGCCCGCCACCGACAGCGCGCGGATGACGGCGGAGGACGCGAACAGCGCCGCGACGAACACCAGGTTCGACGTGGCATCCAGCAGCGCGAACAGGGTGGCGCGCTGCCTGGCGGGAGCGAAGTCCGCCACCATCGCGTTGGACACCGGCGCCGCGCTGCGCGACAGCAGCATCTTGAGGATCATCACGGCGGCGAGCGGCTGCGGGTCGTCCACCAGCGCCACCGCCGGCACCATCAGCGACGTGACGAGCGACAGGCCCACCACGAAGGGCTTGCGCCCATGGCGGTCCGACAGCGCTCCCAGCACCGGCTGCACGAAGATGGGCAGCAGCGCCCCCACCGTGTAGAGCGCGCCAATCTCCTGGAAGCCCAGCCCGCGCGAGCGCAGGTACAACGGCATCACCGGGTTGAGCAGGCCAGAGGCCGCCATGCCCAGGAGCCCCGAGCCCAGCATCACCCTCAGATTTCCCAGCCCCCGCGTCAGCCCATACATCTCCCGGATGGCACCCACGCCCTGGCGGATCATCCCCCCACCCCTTCCGCACGAGGCTTCAGCCCCAGCACCGCCTCCACCGCCTTCGTGAGCGTGGGCACCGGCCGCACGTCCAGCGCCGTCAGGGGCGCCGCGTCGAACCCGCTGCCCTCCGGCACGAACACCGCCACCCGGGCTGCCCCCGGAAACACCTGCTTCACGTAGGACTGCGCCACGCCCAGCTTTCCCTGGAGGAACTCGCGCGGCGCGGGCGCGAGCTTTTCCCCATGCGCCTCCAGCGCCACGCCCGTGCCCAGGAAGGGCGACGGCAGCGGCAGGCCCGCGAGCAGTGACACCCACGCGACGAACAGCGGCAGCGACGCGCTCCTGCCATCCAGCGTCACGTTCCGGCCGCGCGGCGAGACGTGCAGGTCCGTCTCATCCCACGGCAGCGCGTAGCGCGCGCGGCCCACCGCCGACAGGTGGCGCGCATGGTCCTGCCACGCGGCGGTGAAGGCATTGCCCCGCGACACGTCCGTCCACAGCCGTCCCTGGCCGGGGCGCACGGACACCTCCACGGGCACGACGCGAAAGAGCGCGTGTCCGCCGACGTCCGCCTGGGTGAAGAGCAATACCTGCGTGGATGCGGGCAGCATGGGCGGGCGTGTCGGCGCGTGAGAGGAAAGACACAGCCGGGAGGAGGACCGAAGCCCTCCCCCCGGCCATGAAACGCGTTACTCCGCGACGACGATCACGCTCATGCCGTTGGAGCAGGTGCACTTGTCGGACGACGCGGAAACGCGGACGATCTCGGACTGGATGTACATGGTGGTTCTCCTGGGATTGATGTTTGGGACTTGGGAACCGACGGGCGCGACTACTCCGCGCTCACGGTGGTCGAGGCGATGACCATGCCGTTGGAGCAGGTGCACTTGTCGGTGGCGGCGGACACGCGGACGATCTCGGACTGGATGTACATGGTGATTCTCCTGGATGGATTGCTGCGTTCACTGCGGTGAAACATGGCGGAGTGTGGACAGGGGGTCTGACATTGCCTGCCAACACTCCGGTGCTTCATTCCAGCCGTGAAAAGACGTCTCACGTCTGGCATCACGCGCACCCGGGGCGACCCGGGCACACGGGATTCCCAAGGGCCAGGACATGGCCCGGCCTGTCCCTCTCACGAGGGAAAGAAAGCCATTCAGCGGACGGCGAAAGTCAGACGGGACGCGAGGGCTCGCACAGCCCCAGCTCCTGGAACTGCGTCACGGTGCGCTGGACGTCGGCGCGGATGGCCTCCTCCTGGCCCGCGGCGCCCAGCCGGAGCGCCAGCGTCGCCACCGCCCCCTCCAGGGACGTGTCGCCCTGGCACAGCTCGAAGATGCGGGCGGCGGTCTCGTTCACCCGGAAGACCTCCCCTCCCTCTGTGTCCAGGAGGAAGAAGGCTTCGTCCTGCTGCTGGACGATGACGCCGGAAGTCGCGCGGGGCAGATTCAAGACATCCCCCTCCGAAGGCGCGGCCCCCGGGGATTCCTGACGGAAGCAGGAAGGCGTCGGAATCCGGTTCAAGCCGCGCTGTTACAATTCCATGTTTCTAAATGCTCCAATAAAGCCTGTCAATACATGCAAGGATTCGGGTTGGGGGTTCATGAGAGGGTTTGCGAACGTGCCGGGTCCTGAAGCGCCGCGTCGGTCCAGAGCGGGGACCGGCTGTTGTGCGGTGGTGGGCGATTGACGGGCGGGGGTGGCTTCACCGCGGGGGGCCAGGGGTGCGAAGGTAGGGGGGTGAGGAGCACAGAGCGCACGAACCGTCGGGTGGGGACGGTTTCCGAGGAGCCAGGGGCGGAGTACCGCCTCTTCGACGACATGCCCCTGGGCATGTTCGTGCTTCGGGACGGCCTGCTCATCCATTCAAACGCGGCCCTTTCCCGCCTGATGGGCGTGGAGCGCGAGCAGCTGTCGGGCAAGCCCGTGACGGCGCTCCTGTGGGAGCCGGGACCGTTGGAGGACCCAGCGGATCGGCTCGCGCGGCGGCTGGGTTCGTCGCCCGTGGCGGGCACCTACGAGGCGTGGCTGGCCGTGGGCAACGAAGGGCTGCGCGTGGAGCTGACGGTGCATCCGCATGCCAGGGATTGGGTGGTGCAGGTGCGCGATGTGACGTCCCGCGTCCGGCGCCGCACGGTGCTGCGGCGGCTGGCGGAGCTGGGCAGCGCGGTGCGCGCGCTGCACTCCGAGGACGCGGTGCGCGAGGAGGTGTTCCGGGGGCTGGAGGCGCTGGAGCTGGGCTTCGCGTGGCTGACGCCCCGGGGCGTGGGCGTGGAGCTGTCCGTGGCGGGACTGTCCCCCCGGATGGTGCCGCACGCGCCGTCGCTGGGAGGCCGCGTGCGGGTGGAGGCCCCTGGCGGCTGGGCGCCCGCGCTGGTGCGCACCTGGCGCGAGGGCGATGCGTGGATGGAGGACCTGGGCGTGGAGGCGTCCCGGTTCGTGTCCGAAGCGCGCATGGACGCGGTGCTGGCGGTGTTCCGGCGCGTGGAGACGCACCGGGCGGTGGGCGTGCGCATCGACGTGGAGAACGCGCCCACGGCCATGCTGGTGCTCGCCTCCGACTGGCTGAGCGAGGAGGACGTGGCCGCGGTGCGGCTGTTCGGCCAGCAGGTGTCCTCCGCGCTGGACGCGGCGCGCACCATCCAGCGGCTGAGCGTGCGCGCGACGGCGCTCACCGCGTTGGGACGGCTGGCGTCGCAGGCCGCGTCCGCCCCCCACCCGCGCGCCTTCTTCGGCTCCGGCACGGAGGAGATTTCCGGCCTGCTGGGCTCCGACGCCGTGTGCCTGCTCCTGCCCGCGGACACGCGGCACGAGTCGGGCGAGTCCCTGGAGCTCGTGTACGCGCGCGGCCTGTCCGAGGACGCGGTGGCGCGCGTGCGCCGTGCGCGGCTGGGGTCGCTTCCCCGTCCGGGTGGGATGCCGGACGCGGTGCAGGTGCTGGACGCGGAGACGTGTCCCGCGCCCACGCGCGACGCGCTCCGGGCGCTGGCGTTCCAGACGCTGGTGTCGGTGCCGCTGCGGGTGCGCTCGCGCGGCGTGGGCACGTTGAGCGTGCTGTTCCACGCGCGCCGCCGGCTCACCGCGCTGGAGGTGGAGACACTCCAGGCCATGGGCACGCACTTCGCGGCGGCCATCGAGTCCCACCGGCTGCTGGACGAGGTGCGCGGCCGGGCGGAGGACCTGGCGCTGATGCACGAGGTGGGCAAGGCGCTGGCGGCCACGCTGGAGCTGGACCGGCTGCTGGCCACGGGCGTCACCAGTCTGGCGCGCATCGTGGACGTGCCGGACGCGTACGTGCTCCTGCCGGATGCCAAGGGGAACCAGCTCGCCATCCGCGCGGCGACGGGCAGCCACCCGGAGCTGGTGGGGCGCCACGTGTCGCTGGACCCGTCGGTGAATTCGCTCGCGGGCCAGGTGTTCCGCACGCGCCAGCCGCTCCGCGTGGAGGACGCGCGGCTGGAGGTGCGGGCGGACGACGAGCTGCGCCGCGCCGCGGAGGCCCAGTCGTACATGGTGCTGCCGCTCGCCGTGCACGACCAGATGGTGGGCGTGGCGGTGATGGTGGAGACGCGCCGGCCCCGCCGCTTCACGCCCGCGGAGCTGGAGCGCGCGGACGCCATCGCCAACCAGCTGTCGCTGGCGCTGGAGGGCGCGCGGCTGGTGGAGGACCTGAAGCAGAGCTACGCGGAGCTGGCGCGCGCGCAGGAGCAGCTGGTGAACCGCGAGCGGCTGGTCGCGCTGGGCGAGCTGTCCGCGGTGGTGGCCCACGAGGTGCGCAACCCCCTGGGTGCCATCTTCAATTCGGTGGCCACCATCCGCCGCATCATCGGTCCGGAGAATCCGGCCATCCCGCTGGTGGACATCGTGGGGGAGGAGGCGGACCGGCTCAACCGCATCGTCGCGGACCTGCTCACGTTCGCGCGGCCTCCGTCGCCGCACCTGTATCCGGTGTCGGTGACGCAGCTGCTGGAGGAGGCGGTGGGCAGCGCGCTCGCCGATGTGGGCGGCACCTCGCCGTCTCAGGTGCGGGTGGAGTGGGTGATGGAGGAGGACGTGCCGACGGTGACGGTGGACGAGCGGCTCATCCGCCAGTGCTTCCTCAACGTGGCGCTCAACGCCGTGCAGGCCATGATGCCCCAGGGCGGCACGCTGCGCGTGATGGCGCGCAAGGCGTGGACGGACCGGGCCGGCGTGCAGGTGGAGATCAGCGACACGGGGCCGGGCATCCCGGCGGAGCTGCGCGCGCGCGTCTTCGAGCCCTTCTTCACCACCAAGGCCCAGGGCACCGGGCTGGGGCTCGCCGTGGTGAAGCGCATCATCGACTCACACGTGGGCCAGGTGTCGCTGGACGCGCCGGAGACGGGCAAGGGCACCATCTTCCGCCTCTTCCTGCCGCTGGAGCCGCCGGTGGCGCCGAACCTGCCCCTGACGGGCGCCTGACGAAAAGGCGCGCTCAGGTGCCGCCTTCGCCGCCGCCCAGGAAGAGCCACATCACGCCGAAGCCCAGGCCGCACGCCAGGGCCACCACCACGAGCATGGCCCAGAAGCGGTACTGGGGCGGGATGGGCCACAGGCCCTGGAGCGGGTTGCCGCCCTTGGACTTCACGGGCTTCTTCTTCTTGTTGTTGCGCTTCTCGGCGGCGAGCTCGGCTTCGCGGCGCTTCAGCTCCGCTTGCCGGAGCGCCTCGGAGATGTCCATGTCGTAGCCCACGAGCGTTTCGCGCGTCTTGGTCCGCACCTGCATGGGGCGCGTCTCGTGGGGCCGCTCATTCACGACGGGGGCCTGCCGGCGAGGGACTTCCTTGGGCGGGACGTAGGGGGTCGCCTTCTCGTCCAGGTAGGCCGGCATGTTGCCCGTCGTCTGGGACAGGGCTCCGAAGATCTTCGCGGCCTCCAGGGCCTCGGTGGCTTCGCCCGCGCCCTGCGGCGACCAGGGCACCGGCAGCTCGTCCTGGGACATGGGGCGGGTGGCGTCCGGGAACGCCTCGGCGGGACGCGCCTGGGGAGCGGCACCCACGGAGGTGGCGGGACGCGACTGCGGCGCGGGGCCCACGGAGGTCTGGGGACGAGGCTGGGAGGCAGGGGCGCGCGGCGCCGCGTTCGCCTTGGGGCGGCCGGGCTTTTCGACGTCGGTGCTCTCTTCTTCCGCGTCGTCCGTGCTGGGGCGCGCAGCCATGGGCGAGGAACCGGCGCCCTCGGTGGCGTCGTCCTCGCCGGAGCCCGGGGTCCAGCCACCCTTGCCGGCGGCGGGCAGCCCCGTGGCGCTCTTGCGCGCGGGCCGCTCGTTGGTGGTGGAGTCCTCACTGCCTGCGCCAGGAGTCCAGCCCGGGCGCGAGGGGCGGTTCTGCATCGGTGAGTCCTCCGGGGCCGGGGGGGGCCCCTCACTGTGAGACGCTCGAAGGTGTGTAACGGAGTCTTTCGCGTCCGGGCCCGGATTCCAATCCGGCCGGGACGGTTCTTCCGCCGGAGCCTGCCTGCCCGCGGGGGTGCGCTCCCCCGGGTCGGTAGTGTCCTCGGAGCCCGGGCCCCCACGGGATTCCAGCGGGCCGGGAACCTCCTGGGGGGTGGCCTCGTCCTCGCCCGGCCCGGGCGTCCACTGCGCGCGAGCCGCTCCGGACGCGGGCCCCGTGCCCTCGGGAGCGGAGGCTGTCGCCGGTGCCGGCGGGGCCTTGCCCACCTCCGGGGTCTGGGGAGGGAGTCCTGGCGTGGTGGGCTCCGCGGCGCCGATGCCTGGCAGCCAGGCATCCATGGTGATTTCCAGATTGTGCAGCCGCGCCGGAGGCGCCTTGCGCGGCAGCTCCGCCGCGTCGCCGGACTCGTCCTGGAGCCTCTTCGCCTCCGCCGCCGCACGCAGCGCCTGCTCCACCTTCGCCGCGTCCAGGGCCTCGGTCTCCTGCCCCACGCTGGCGTACTCCGACGGTGGCGGCTTCGCGGCGTTACGCGCTCCGGTCTCCGGGCCCGCTCGCGTGCTCTCCGGCGGCATCGCGGCGCCTGGCGCTTCGGGCTCCTCGCCCGCGCGGGTGCCCTCCGCCCGCCGCAACTTCGCCGCGTCCAGCGCCTCCGTCGCGATGTCCTCCTGCGCGCGGAGCGCCTCCGCCGCGTCCATGGCCCCGGGGGGCGCGAGCACGGACGGGAACTCCTGACGCGTGTTCGCGCGCTCAGGCTGCTCGCGCAGCAGGTCGTCCAACATCTGCTGCTCGATGACCTTCTCGCGCGGGAAGGCCGCCGACATCAGCCGCACCAGGTCCTGATCCGTCACGTTGGGCGCCAGCTTCTCCTTCAGCGCGCCCAGCGCCTCCGCCATGGCCGTCGCCGTGGGGAAGCGGTCGTTCGGCTCGGATGCCAGCGCGCGTGCCAGGAACGCGTCCACCGCACGCGGCAGGTCCGGCCGGTAGCGCCCCGCCGGCTCCCACTGCGGATAGGCCGCGCGCCGCCAGCGCTCCAACGGGTCGCCCCGCTGCGACAGCGGCTTCCACGAGAACAACTCCCACAGCACCACGCCCACCGCGTACAGGTCCGCGCGCCGGTCCACCGTGCGCTTGCGGGCCTGCTCCGGCGCCATGTACGTGAGGTTGCCAATCACCACGCGCGGCGCCGTCTGCTGCTCCTTCAGCGTGGACTGCGCCGCGCCGAAGTCGATGATCTTCACCTCGCCCGCGTAGCTCACGCACACGTTCGCGGGGGACAGGTCGCGGTGCACCAGGTGCAGCGGGTGCCCCTCCTCATCCGTCGCGTCGTGCGCGTACGCCAGGCCCTCGCACAGCCGGATGCCCATCTGGAGCAGCGGGCCCAGGGGCATCATCCGCTGACGTTGCCGCAGGCGGTACGCGAGCCGGCTGAGCGTCTTGCCCAGCACGTACTCCATGGCGAGGTACAGCTGCCCGTCCACCTCGCCCATCGCGTACACGCGCGCGATGTTCGGGTGCGCCAACCGCACCACCACGCGGGCCTCGTCGCGGAAGCGGCCCACGAACTGCCGGCTGTCCACCAGCCCCGGCAGCACCTTCTTCACCACGACCGCGCGCCCCACGCCCTCCTCGCGCGCGAGGAAGACCTCCCCCATCCCCCCGGCGCCAATGCGGCGCACGAGGGTATAGGGACCGAAGCGCACGGGCCCGGTCAGGGCCTCTGGTTCAACGGGCGTCGCCAAGCGCGCGGAACGCCTTGCGAGCCGCGGCGAGCACGTGCGCCACCTCCGGCTCGCCGATGGCCAGCGACACGAACGCCGCCTCGAACTGACTGGGCGGCAGGTACACACCTTCCTGAAGCATCGCGTGGAAGAAGCGCCCGAACTTCGCCGTGTCCGCCTTCTTCGCGGACGCGTAGTCGAACACCGGCTCCGCCGTGAAGAACACCGTGAGCATGCTGCCCACGCGGTTCACCGTCACCGGCACGCCCGCCGCCTTCGCCTCCGCGCGGAAGCCCTCCTCCAACAACAGGCCCAGCTGCTCCAGCCTCTGATACGTCCCCGGCGCCGCCAGCGCCTTCACGCACGCCAGGCCCGCCGCCACCGCCACCGGGTTCCCGGACAGCGTGCCGGACTGGTACACGGGCCCCTCCGGCGCCACCTTCGACATGATGTCGCGCCGGCCGCCGTACGCGCCCAGCGGCATGCCGCCGCCCACCACCTTCGCCAGGGTGGTCAGGTCCGGCTTGAGCCCGTACAGCTCCTGCGCGCCGCCGCGAGCGAGCCGGAAGCCCGTCATCACCTCATCCAGCACGAAGAGCACGCCGTGCTTCTGGCAGAGCTTCTGCAACCCTTCGAGGAAGCCGGGGCGCGGCACCAGCACGCCCATGTTGCCCACCACCGGCTCGATGATGGCGCAGGCGATGTCCTTGCCCTTCTCGTTGAAGATGCGCTCCACGGCATCCAGGTCGTTGAAGGGCGCGGTGAGCGTGAGCGACGCCAGCGCGGACGGCACGCCCGGCGAATCCGGCAGGCCCAGCGTCTCCACGCCGCTGCCCGCCTTCACGAGGAACGGGTCACCCGCGCCGTGGAAGCAGCCTTCGAACTTGAGGATGTAGTCGCGGCCGGTGAAGCCACGCGCCACGCGGACGGCGGCCACCGTGGCCTCCGTGCCGCTGGACACCAGGCGCACCTTCTCCACCGAAGGCACCGTGGCGCAGAGCAGCTCCGCGAACTCCACCTCCGCGGCGACAGGCGCGCCGAACGTGGTGCCGCGCCGGGCGGCCTCCAGGATGGCCTCCACGATGGGCGGGTACGCGTGGCCCAGGATGAGCGGGCCCCAGCTGCCCACCAGGTCCACGTAGCGGTTGCCGTCCACGTCGGTGAGCCACGCGCCGGAGCCCTCCTTGAAGAAGACGGGGTCGCCTCCCACGCCACGGAAGGCACGCACCGGAGAGTTCACGCCACCCGGGATGCGCGCCTGCGCACGGGCGAAGAGGGCCTGGCTTTGAGCGTGTTTCATGCTGGTGGGCATAGCACGCGCCGGACGCGCGTCCCTGCCCCGAGTGGCCCGCCGATGTCGCCTTTTCACCCCAGAGCGGACGCCTGCCTGGCTGACCGGGGCGCGCTCGCAACGTAGGGAATTCACGTGCGTCGCCAGGGACCTGGAAGATACTGGCGGACACGATGTCCCACAGGTCCCGACGAAAGCACCGATGAGAATCGAGCGCATCGAGGTCAAGAACTTCCGTGGATTCGCGTCGCGAGCCTTCGAGTTCTCGCCCTCGTTCAACGTGCTCATCGGCGACAACGGCACGGGGAAGACGGCCATCCTCGACGCGCTCTCCATCGCGGCGGGCGCCATCTTCCTGGGAATGGAGGGCGCCACCCCGCCCGGCATCCATCGCGATGACGTGCGGCGCGTGATGCACACCAGTGGCGAGGTCCCCACGCTGGAGGCCCTCTATCCCGTGGAGGTGCGCTGCAAAGGCCTCATCGAGGGGAAGATCCTGGAGTGGGCGCGGACGCTCGAAGGCCCCAACAAGCACACCACCCATGGACAGACATCCGACCTGTCCAAGCGGACGCTGTCCTGGCGGTCGCAGGTGCGCAAGGGCAAGGACGTCGTCCTGCCGCTCATCGCCTACTACGGCACGGGACGCCTCTGGCTGCAACGCCGGGCCCGTCAGTCCACGGCGTCGGATGGAGCCAGGGTCCTCAAGCCCCGCTCGCGGTTCAGGGGCTATCACGGGTGCCTCGACCCCTCCTCCAATCACAAGGACTTCGTCTCCTGGTTCAAGACCATGGAGTTGATCCAGCTCCAGGAGGGGCGCGCGCTCGGCACGCTGGGCGCGGTGAAGCACGCGCTTCGCGAGTGCATGCGGGACTGGACGGACGTCCGCTACGACCTGCGGCTGGGCATGCTGGTCGCGAGCAAGAAGGACGGCGCCCAGCTGCCCTTCGACATGCTGAGCGACGGCGCCCGGAGCATGCTGGCCATGGTGGGCAACATCGCCTACCGCACCGCCACCCTCAATCCGCACCTGCGTGAGCAGGCGCCCTCCCAGACGCCGGGCATCGTCCTCATCGACGAGCTGGACCTGCACCTGCACCCCAACTGGCAACGCGAAGTGGTGGACGACCTGCGCAAGGTCTTCCCCCAGATGCAGTTCGTGGCCACGACCCACTCGCCCTTCATCATCCAGTCGCTGCGCGAGAACGAGCTCATCAACCTGGATGATCAATCCCGCGAGACGCTCCCCAGCCGGAGCATCGAGGACATCGCGCAGGAGGTGATGGGCGTGGACCTTCCCCAGCGCAGCCATCGCCATCAGGTGATGATGGAGGCGGCGCGGAAGTACTACGCGGCGCTGGAGCAGGCGAAGGGCTCCAAGGGCAAGGAGCTCCAGCGCCTCAAGCAGGAGCTCGACGAGCTCTCCGCGCCCTTCAGCGACGATGTCGCCTATCACGCCTTCCTGGAGATGCAGCGAGGCAAAGCCGGGCTCCCTGGAGACGAATCGTGAGGCCCGTGGAGCGGGGGGACTGGCCCGTCGACAACGAGGGCGTGCGCCGGACCTTCTCCGACTACCCGGAGGCGCGCGGCGCCCTCATCGAGCGGATGGGTGAGTACTGCTCGTTCTGCGAAGGCAGGATGAACGCCAGCCTCGCCGTGGAGCACATGCTTCCCCAGGAGCATCACCCCGGGCTCTCGCGGGAGTGGCACAACTTCCTGCTCGCCTGCGTGAACTGCAACAGCACCAAGAGCGCCAAACGCATCCGCCTGGGGAGCTACTACTGGCCGGACCGCGACAACACGGCCCGGGCCTTCGTCCACGCCGCGGACGGGGTCGTGACCGCGGCGCCCAGCCTGAATCCCCAGGAGCGGAGGCGCGCGGAGCGGACGCTTCAGCTCACGGGGCTCGACAAGCTGCCGCCCCACCACCCCAGGGCCAGCGACCGCCGCTGGCAGCATCGCAGGGAGGCGTGGGCACGAGCGGAAGAAGCCCGGGACTGCCTCGCTGCCTCGGACACGCCCCACATGCGGAGGCTGGTCATCCGGCAGGCCACGGCGCTGGGCCATTGGTCCATCTGGATGACTGTCTTCGCGGCGGACGCGGACATGCGCCAGCGGCTCATCGCCGCGTTCACCGGCACCGCCCGGGCCTGCTTCGATGCGGCCACCCGGCCCGTCCCCCGCGCGGGCGGCGCGCTTTAGCCTGCGCACCTACACGCTGGCGCGGTTATAGCGACCGCATGCGCATCCTCCACACCATGCTCCGGGTCGGCGACCTGGAGAAGTCGCTCGACTTCTACACCCGTGTCATCGGCATGAAGCTCCTGCGCCGCCAGGACTACCCGGACGGCCGGTTCACCCTCGCCTTCGTCGGTTACGGCCCGGAGGACACCCACCCCGCCCTGGAGCTCACCCACAACTGGGACACGGCGAAGTACGAGCTGGGCTCCGCCTACGGCCACATCGCCCTGGGCGTCAGCGACATCCACGCCACCGCCAACGCCATCCGGCAGGCCGGCGGCAAGGTCGTCCGTGAGCCCGGCCCCATGAAACACGGCACCACCGTCATCGCCTTCGTGGAGGACCCGGACGGCTACAAGGTGGAGCTCATCCAGCAGAAGGCCTGACCCATCCGTGGCGCCCCCAACAACCGGGGCGCCCTCCCGTGAACCCGTGGACACGGGCGGCATGGGCAGGCAGGCGGACGCGATTTAAGCGCGATGTTTCGCGCCTTCCGCTCGCCGCGCCCCCTGCGGGGGTGTAGAGAGGCCCGCGCGCGATGCAGCGAGGCGCGCACCCTCCCCCCCTTCTTTCGAGGCCGTCGTCATGGTGGAGAGTCCCCAGAGCCAGAACGCGCTGTCCCCCGACGAGCTTCACGAGGCGTGGGCCGTGCTCTCCATGGACGAGCGCCTGGAGGGGTTCCGCCTGCTGCCCGCGGCGGTGGCGGACGACTTCTTCCTGGGCCTCACCGCGCGCGAGCAATCCGAGCTCATCCTCAGCCTCCCCCAGGGCGAGCGCCGCACCTGGGTCCGCCTGCTCCCCCCGGACGACCTGGCCGACCTGGTCCAGGCCGTGGAGCCGGAGCAGGTGGACGCCATCCTGTCGCAGCTGGACGACGCCAGCCGCCGCGAGGTGAACGTCCTCCTGGCGTACTCGGAGGACGACGCCGGCGGTCTGATGAACCCGCGCTTCGCCCGCGTGCGCCCGGACATGAGCATCGACGAGGCCATCGGGTATCTGCGCAAGCAGGCGCGCGAGAAGGTGGAGACCGTCTACTACGCGTACGTGCTGGACGCCGAGCAGCGGCTCCAGGGCGTGCTGTCCCTGCGCCAGCTCTTCCAGGCCGCGCCGGACAAGCGCGTGGCGGACGTGATGATTCGCGACGTCATCACCGTGGCGGAGAACACGGACCAGGAGGCGGTGAGCCGCACCTTCTCCGAGCACAGCTTCATGGCCATGCCCGTGGTGGACGAGCAGCGGCGCATGAAGGGCATCGTCACGGTGGACGACATCGTGGACGTGGTCCAGGAAGAGGCCACGGAGGACATCCAGAAGGTCGGCGGTATGGAGGCCCTGGACGCGCCCTACTTCGACGTGGGCTTCCTGGCCATGCTCAAGAAGCGCGCCGGCTGGCTGATGGTGCTCTTCCTGGGGGAGATGCTCACCGCCACCGCCATGGGCTACTTCGAGCATGAGATTGCTCGCGCCGTCGTGCTGAGCCTCTTCATCCCGCTCATCATCAGCTCCGGAGGCAACTCCGGCAGCCAGGCCACCACGCTCATCATCCGGTCGCTGGCGCTGTCGGAGATGCGGCTGAAGGACTGGTGGCGCGTGGCCCGGCGCGAACTCAGCACGGGCCTGGCGCTGGGCGCGATCCTGGGAATCGTGGGCTTCCTGCGCGTGATTGCGTGGCAGGCCCTGTTCCACAGCTACGGCGACCACGCGTTCCTCATTGGCATGACGGTGGGCGTCTCCCTGGTGGGCGTGGTCATCTTCGGCACGCTGTCCGGTTCCATGCTGCCGTTCATCCTCCGGCGCGTGGGCTTCGACCCCGCGAGCGCGTCCGCGCCCTTCGTGGCCACGCTGGTGGACGTGTCCGGACTCGTCATCTACTTCACGGCCGCGAGCCTCTTCCTGAGCGGCACCCTGCTGTAGTCGGCGACGATCCCGGCCCCCATGATTCCCACCATCCGTCGGCGCACGCTCACCCTCGCGGCGCCCGAAGCCCCAGGCCGTCCCACGCACGTCTCCGCCGCCAGTGGCCTGGTGCGCGCGGGGGACTGGCTCTACGTCGTCGCGGACGACGCGCTCCACCTCGCGGTGTTCCCCGCGGCCGGAGATGCGCCGGGCCACACCGTGCGCCTCTTTCCCGGAGAGCTTCCGGCAGGACACGCGGAGCGCAAGGCGGCGAAGCCGGACCTGGAGGCGCTGTGCAGGCTGGGCCCCTCCGCGTCCTTCACGCACGGGGCGCTGTTGGCCCTGCCCTCGGGGTCCACGCCCGCGCGGCGCCGGGCGTCGGTGCTGCCCTTGAACGCGGACGGGACGCTCGCGGGTGAGCCGCGCACGGTGGACTGCACGTCGCTCTACGTGCAGTTGGAGCGCGAGCTGGTGGCGCTCAACGTGGAGGGCGCGGCGGTGGCGGGCAAGCGGCTGCGACTGCTCAACCGGGGCAACGGCGAGGGCGGCGTGGACGCGCTGGTGGACCTGGACCTGGACCGCGTGCTGGCCAGCCTGGACGTGGGCGTGATGGGGCCGGAGGCCGTGCGCACCGTGCGCCGGTGGGAGCTGGGTGAAGCCAACGGCGTGCGGCTGTCCTTCACGGACGCGTCGCCGCTGCCGGACGGGCGCGTGGTGTTCACCGCCACGGCGGAGGCGTCTCGCGACCGCGTGGCGGATGGGCCTGTGAAGGGTTCGGCGGTGGGGGTGCTCGCGCCGGACGGCACGCCCGTGTACCTGGACGCGGTGGACGTACCCGTGAAGCTGGAGGGCGTGGACGCGCGCGTGGAGGGTGGCCGCGTCCACGTGCTGCTGGTGGCGGACGCGGACGACCCGTCGGTGCCCGCGCCGCTCCTGGAAGCCGCGTTGCCCGTGCCGGGCTGAAGCGCCTGGCGCGCCGCCAGCGTCGCGGCGAGGCCTTGAGCCTCACGCCGACATCGTGGCGCCTTCGCTTGTTCAGCCGCCGCGCTTCACCAGCAGCGGCCCGAAAGCCTGCGCCACCGGCATCATGGAGATGACGTTGATGTTCACGTGTGCCGGGCGCGTGGCCACCCAGTACGCCGTGTCCGCGACGTCCTCGGGCGTGAGCGGCTGGGTCTTGTCGTAGAGCGCGGCGGCCTTCGCCTCGTCGCCGCGGAAGCGCACGTTGGAGAACTCCGTGCCGCCCAGCAACCCCGGCTGGATGTCCGTGACGCGCACCGCGGTGCCGTGCAGGTCCGCGCGCAGGTTGAGCGTGAACTGATGCACGAACGCCTTCGTCGCGCCGTACACGTTGCCTCCGGGGTACGGGAACTCGCCCGCGATGGAGCCGATGTTGATGACGTGCCCCCGGTCGCGCGCCACCATGCCCGCGAGCGCCTCACGCGTGCAGTACAGGAGGCCCTTCACGTTGGTGTCCACCACCACGTCCCAGTCCTCCAGCCGCGCCGCCTGCGCGGGCTCCAGCCCCAGCGCGAGCCCCGCGTTGTTCACCAGCACGTCCACCTGCGCGAAGTCCGCCGGCAGCGAGGCGAACGCCGCCTTCACCGCCGCCTTGTCCGTCACGTCCAGCGTCACCGGCAGCAGCCGTTCGCCCAGCTCCGCCTTGAGCGCGTCCAGCCGGTCGCTGCGCCGTCCGGCGGCGATGACCCGCGCGCCCTCCTTCACGAAGCGGCGCGCGATGGCCTGCCCGATGCCCGCCGTGGCCCCTGTCACCAGCACGATCATGTGAATGCCTCCCACGCGAGAAGGGCCGTTGCGCCCCATCAGGGCACGGCCCGGCCGTTACATGGCACGCGGGAGGAACGGGCGCACGCGAATGCGCCCGGAGGAACCACGTCAGTCGCCGCGGTCGCGGGCGGCCTCTTCGGCGCTGCCGCCCATGGCTTCCACGGAGGTGCGCGCCTGCTTGCTGCGGTCGAACGCCACCTCCTTCTTGCCAATCCCCTCCACCGTGAGGTTGGCCAGGCGGCGGCGTGCCCGGGTGATGGCGTCCTGCACCAGCGACGGGTCGGGGTGCGTCTTCAAGCACTCCACCCAGGTCTCGATGGCCTTCTCGTTGTCGCCCGCGTCCGCGCGCAGCTTGCCCATCTCGAAGAGGGCGTGCGGCGCCAGCTCCGAGTCCGGGAAGCGCGTGCGCAGGTCCGCGTACGTCTTCAGCGCTTCCTGGCGCTTGCCGTCCACCATGGCCAGGGCCTGCGCCTGGAGGAAGAGCGCGTCGTCCACGTAGGGACTGGTGGCGAAGCGGTCCGGCAGCTTCTTCGCCTCCAGCTCGCACTGCGGATAGTCCTGGAGCTCGAAGTACGTCTTGGCCACCTGGTACTGCAGCTCCGCGCCCTGCGGCGGGTTGCGGTGCAGCGCGGCGGTGAGCTGATCAATGGAGCCGCGCAGGTCGCGGTAGTGCACCCGCAGCAGCTCCGCCAGGATGATGCGCGCCTCCAGCGACTCCGGCGCCTCCGGGCACTGCTGGATGAGCTGGCGGTAGACGCTCACCGCCTCCTTCACCTTGCGCTGCTCCAGCCAGTACACGTCGGCCGCGCCCTTGAGCGCCCGGGCGCGCATCACCAGCGCCTCCGGGGTCTCGTCGCGCAGCAGCATCTCGTAGGCCTTGCGGTACTCCACCAGCGCTTCGTCCGGACGCTTCTCGAAGATGGCGTCGCGGGCGCGCTGCATGTGGTCCACCGGCTTGTCGCGGCAACCCGTGACGGCGAGCGCCCCCACCGCCAGGACACATGCCCACCGCGACAGCGCGCGCGTCATCAGCAGGACTCCGGGATGACGCGCACGCAGCGCGTCTCGTCGCAGCGCACGCACTCGCGCTCCGAGGAGACGTCCGTCACGCACACGGAGACGCGCGACGTCCTGGGGCAGTCCTCCGACGTCACACAACGGTAGAGGCCCCCGTCGGTCCGGGTGATGTCCACCGCCGTCGAGCCGCAGTTCTCCAGGTCATTGCATCCCAGGAGCGCCGCCGCCACGACTGCCATTGCTGCCACCAAGGCGCGTTGCACGGCTGTGGTTCTAGCCAACTTCCGACCCCGGGTCACGAACCGTGCGCCCGCCTGCCCGCCCGTCCGGAAGCAGGAGTTCCCCGAGAAAGCGAGCACCCATGCATGGCCAGCGTTTCGCCCGCCGTGCTAGCCCTGTCGCGTCACGACGTCCCCTTCTCGCCCCAGGAGTCCGAAAACCATGAGCCTTCCCTCTCGTCCTCGCGCGGTGGTGACGGGCGCCGGCAGCGGCCTGGGCCGTGCGCTGTGTGAAGCGCTGGCGGCCCGTCAGGCGCGGGTCATGGTGTCGGACATGAACGCGGCCAGCGCGGAGGAGACCGCCCGCCGCGTCACGGAGCTGGGCGGCGAGGCGCGCGTGCACCCGTGTGACGTGACGGACCCGGACGCGGTGGAGGCGCTGGCGCGCGCCACGGACGAAGCGTTTGGCGGCGTGGACCTGGTGGTGAACAACGCGGGCGTCGCCACCGGAGGCGCGGTGGGCACCCTGCCCCTGGCGGAATGGAAGCGCGTGCTGGACGTGAACCTGTGGGGCGTCATCCACGGCTGCCACGCGTTCGTGCCCCGCCTGAAGAAGCAGGGCTCCGGACACGTGCTCAACATCGCGTCCGCGGCGGGGCTCGTGTACGCGCCGAATCTGGCGGCCTACAACACGTCCAAGGCCGCGGTCGTCGCGCTGTCGGAGACGCTCTACGCGGAGCTGCAGCCGCTGGGACTGGGCGTCACGGTGGCGTGCCCCACGTTCTTCCGCACGAACATCGCCGCCGCGGCCGCGCCCTACTCCGACCCGGAGACGCGCCGCATGAGCATCAAGCTGGTGGACCAGTCCAAGATTGGCGCGGAGTGGGTCGCCGAGCGGCTGCTCAAGGCAGTGGACCAGGGCGCGCCGCACGTGCTGCCCATGGCGGATGCGCGCTGGTTCTGGCGTCTGCGGCGGCTGGCGCCCGGGCTGTTCCTCCGGGGCGTCATCGCGGTGGAGAAGCGCATCCGCGAGCGCTCCGCGCGCATCCCCGGCTAGAACCTCAGTTGCTGCGCTGCTGCGTGGGCGCCTTGCCGGACGTGAGCACGGTGGTGTCCACGGACGCCATCGAGTTGCGCTGCTTCACCATCCGCGCCTTCTGGTTCTGCTTGTCCTCGTGCTTGAGGATGGCGGCCATGTGAGCGTCGGCCACCTTGCATTGGATGGCGCTCACCTCCTGGTGACGCCGCCCCAGCTCGTTCCACATGGCGAGCCGTCCCTGGCTGCCCAGGAGCCGGTCCTCGACCGCGTCCAAGGCGTGGTCCATCTGCTTGCCCTCGGCCTCCAGGGCCGCGAGCCGCGCTTCGGAATCCTCGGGGGACTGCCCGCATCCGGTGGCCACGGCGACCCCTACGGCCACCGCCAGTCCGAGCCACATCCGCCGCATCCCCACATCGCCTCCCAGGTGTCTCGGGCCGTCCACCGGCCTTCAGGCAGCGCAAGGTAGGAACGGGCCCTGGGAGCGACAACCCGAACGCCAGCCGGGGAGGTAGGCGTTTCCAGGAGCGAACGTTTGGGCATCTTTCCTGTCCCACCGGTTTGACGGTGAGGCAGAAAGGACCGCGCCCTTCATACCGCTACAGCTGCGAAGAAGTGGACGCCGCAACCCCGCCATCCGTGACGGGCGGATCCCTGAACCTGAGCTCGAACGTGTACGGGTGGTCCTCCGCGTACCATCCGAACCGTTCTCCCTCTTCGGGTCCGTACTGGGTCGACTCGATGTCGCGGATGCCCTGCGCCAGACGCGCGTTGCTGACGGTCGGGTCCCACGTGATGGCGCGGCACTGCTCCGCCCGGCCCTTCTTCGTGATGATGCACTTCACGGTGGCACGCCCGATGGGCGGCGAGTCGGGCTCCTTCGGCCCCATGACGCTCGCGCAACCCGTCAGCCCCAGGACGCCCACCCCCAACAACATCCCCCACTTCATGCGGTGCTTCCCCTTCTTCACATCACGGCGCGACGCGCGTCCGGTGCTTCAGGATGAACTCACACACTTCGCGCGCGGCGCCAAAGCCCGCGGCGCGCTGGGCCACGTAGTGCACCTGGGCGCGCACCTCATCCGGCGCTTCCGGCACGGTGGCGGAGAAGCCCACCGCCTTGAGCAGCGGCAGGTCCACGACCTCGTCACCCATGTAGCCGCAGTGCTCGGCGGACACGTTGAGGATGGCGAGCAGCTTCTCGAAGTGCGCCACCTTGTCCTGGCTGCCGAAGTGCACGTGGCGCAAGCCCAGCGACTGCATGCGCATCTGCGCGGAGAGGCTGTCGCCGCCGGAGATGGCGGCCACCTCGATGCCCACCTCCTGCAGGCGCTTGATGCCCATGCCGTCGCGCACGCTGTACATCTGCGTCCAGCCGGAGTTGGGCACCCAGAAGATGCGGCCGTCGGTGAGCGTGCCGTCGATGTCGAAGATCATCACCGACAGGCGCGCCACCCGCGCCTTGAGCGACTCCAGGTCCTGGTTCACCCGTGCCTCCGCTACTTGGGCACGGCCTTGAGCGAGGCCTTGCCGTCCTTGATGACGACCTTGAACTCCACGGCCTTCGCGTTGTGCTGCTTGAGCAACTCCGGCACCTGCTTGCGCAGCGTGGCGGCCACCGACTCGTAGGACAGCTTGGACGTGTCCTCCTGGCAGCGGCGCTTCGCGGTGACGTAGGCGTCGTACACCGCGCGCAGCTTGTCGTCGGACATGCCGCCACCGGGGCCCGCGGCCGCGGGACGGGGCGCGGCAGCCGCCGCCGCCGGACGCGCGGGCTGCTGCGGAGCCGCCGCCGGAGCCTTCGTGGCCATGCCCGGAGGCACCGCCGGACGCCCCGCCGCCGGAGTCCCGCCCGGAGCCACCGCCGGCGTCACCGAGGGCATCTTCGACGTCCCCACCGCCGGGGTCCCCTTCTGCGGCGTGCCCGCCACGGGCGCGATGGACGGCATCCCGCTCACGGGCACGACCGCCGGGGTCCCCTGCTTCGGCGGCACCAGCCCCGCGGGCGTGCCCCGGGGCGCGCCGGCCGGCTGCGCCGCGACAGGGGCCACCGACGGACTGCCGCGGAAGGGCGTACCGCCCGCGGACTGCTGCTCCGCCAGGTACTCCGAGGAGAGCTTCGGCTCGTTGATGGGGCGGCGGCCGGTGAGCTCTTCAATCTCCTCGAAGTCCATGTCGTCGATTTCTTCGGGGATCTCCACCACGCCCTTCTGGCGGTCGCCCGTGGCACCGGCCTGCTTCACCCCGGAGCGGCGACGGGCCTTGGCCAGGTCGCGGCGGTAGGTGCCGGCTTCAATCTCCTGGATGGTGCGCACCCACAGCCGCTCGTAGGTGAGGAACTTGTTGTGGAGGCTCTGCACGCGGAACTTCACCGACGTGCTGCGGATGAAAGCCCCCTTGAGCTTCAGCATCCGCTTCTTCAGGTCCTCATGCGCGCGGATGGGCGCCTGGCGCTCCATGCCCATGAAGTACTGCTCGTAGCTGTGGCGCAGCTCCGCGATGGCCGCCTCCAGCTCTTCACATTGCTGAAGGGCGGCTTCGCTGGAGGAACTGGCGTCCAGTTGCGCGGGCCGGACCCCACCTTTGGCGGCGGACCGTGCGTTGTCGGGCGGCGGCATGTTCCCGGAGTGTCCCCAACCCGGGCGCGGCTCGCAACCTCAGGCCGCTGACGGTGTAGGCCCCAGGCCAGCAGCCTCACCCGCCGGTCGGTGGCGCGCCATCAGCAGCGCACCGAAGGTGAACATGCACAGGGAGATGAACTGGCTGGTGGACACGTTGTACCAGGCCTCCAGGGGCACCGCCCCGGCCAGCCCCTGGGCCCCCAGCGACTCCAGCAGGCCGTGCAGGGTTCCGCGCTCCACGTCGCCCCGGAACAGCTCCACCGTGGTGCGCAGGCAGGCGTAGGCCATCAGCCACAGGGCGAAGATGTGCCCGTGGAAGCGGCGGAAGCGGCGCGCGTACAAGAGCGCCACGAAGAGCACCAGCTGCCCCACCGACTCGAAGAGCTGCGTGGGGTACACCGGCAACGTGGTCCCGTGCTGGGCCACCCAGTCGGAGATGCGCACCGCGCCGGGCGCCGCCTGGTGAAGCACCTGCCCGGTGGCCTCCACCACGAAGCGGTCATCCCCGGCCTGCGAGCCATACGCCAGGCTGGACGCACGCCCCAGCTGGCCGAACAGGTCCTGGGCCAGCCCGGAGCCCGGGAAGGTGACCCCCGTGTGCGAGTGGCTCCCGGCCATGTCGCCCCAGCAGCACCCGGCGGAGAAGCACCCCAGGCGCCCCAGGCACTGCCCCAGCGACACGGTGGGGATGCACACGTCCGCCAGCCGCAGGAAGTCCAGGCCGTGCCTGCGGGCGAAGAGGAACGCCGCCAGCCCCGCGCCCATCAGGCCGCCGTAGAACACCAGCCCGCCGCCCAGGGAGAAGACCTGCGTCCAGTCGCGCGCGTAGTCCTGCCAGTTCACCAGCACGAACAGCACGCGGCTGCCCACGAGCCCGCCCACCAGCACCCAGAACGCCATGTCCAGCACCTGCTCGCGCTTCTGGGGCCCCTCCGTGTCCACCCAGCCCCGGCCCTCCACGAAGCTCACCCGGCGCCACTCGTCCTGCGCCAGCCGGCCCGCCACCGACACCGCGGTGACGAAGCCCGCGGCCAGGAGCACGCCGTAGGTGTGCAGCGGGATGCCCTCGCCCCGACCCCCGGGGAACGCGTCCGCGGGCAGCGCGTACATCAGGCCGAAGTACGCGAGGAAGCCGCCCACCGCCGCGAACGCCACCGCGCGCAGGAGCTTGTCCTGGAGCGACGCGGGGCCCTCCTTGCCCGTCTTCGCGTCCACCGGCCCCAGCGTGCCGCGCCAGCCGTTGACGGCGACGGAGGCCACCACCCCCACCGCGGCGGCGTACAGCAACAGCTGCATCCACAGCGTGGTGAAGGACAGGCGGAACAGGACGGGGAGCATGGGGACCTCTGGCCCGGGAGGCCCGGACGAACGGCGGGGACAACCGGGACGGGCGGGAGGGACATTCCCGGCCCGCCGTCACGTCACTGCGCGGCCTTCGCGGGGGTGGCGGCCTCCGGCTTCTCCTTGCGCACGAAGGCATCCACCACGAGCATGCCCACGCCGATGCAGATGGCCATGTCCGCGACGTTGAACGACGGCCAGGCGGCCTTGTCGTACCAATGGGCCTCCAGGAAATCGATGACGAAGGCCCGCGCCACGCGGTCGATGTAGTTGCCCAGCGCGCCGCCCAGCACCAGCGGCAGGCCCCACAGCGCCCACACCTCCGCGGGGTCCTTGCCGGACAGCTTCCGGAAGTAGAAGACGATGAGCAGCACCGCGCCCAGGCTCACCAGGTGGAAGAGCGGGCCGCGCACGTTCGGGGCCAGGTTCCTGAACATGCCCCACGCCGCGCCCGGGTTCTCCGCGTAGCGCAGCCGGAAGAAGTTCTCCGCCACCTCCACGTGCGTTTTCGGCTGGAAGTGCAGGCCTCGGAAGCCCGGCTCTTCCGCGGGCGAATAGAACTCGCCCAGCCGTTCCGACAGGGTGGTAGCCCCGTCGAAGCGGGTCGTGAGATCGCGCACGACCAGGTACTTCGTCCACTGGTCCAGCACGATGACGCCCAACGTGAGGGCGAGGAGGATGACGTATTTGCGCGGCACGGAGAGGGCTTATATCAGCCCACCCCCGCGCGTCACGGCTGGGGGCTCGTGCCCTGGGGCAGCGGCTGCGCGGTCGCGACTTCCGGCCGGCGCACCGAGTCCAGCAGCATCAGCGCCACGCCCACGCAGATGGCCGCGTCCGCCACGTTGAACGTGGGCCAGCGCATGCCCGGCTGGTTGCGCCAATGCCAGTCGATGAAGTCGATGACGTAGCCCCGGATGAGCCGGTCCACGAAGTTGCCCAGCGCGCCGCCGGTGATGAGAGCCAGCGCCACGCGCACCAGCTTCTGCGACGGCTCCGTCTTCCGGTACAGCGTCAGGATGAACCCCAGCGCCACCAGGCTCACCACGTGGAAGAACGCCTTGCGCGCCGTCTCCGGAAGGTTGGAGAACATGCCCCACGCCGCGCCCGGGTTCTCCACGTAGCGGAAGTGCCAGTAGTCCTCGATGAAGCGGTACGGCCGGGTGTTCTTGCGGAACACGCCCTCCACCGGAGGGTCGTTGTCCAGGTTCTGCTCGCTCAGGAAACCGGACACGCGCGCCATGCCGCTGCGGCCATCCAGCGCTTCCGTCAGCCGGGACACGGCCAGGTACTTGGTCACCTGATCCGCCGCCAGCACGGCGAGGACCACCACGAGGAGAAGACGGAAGGAGGCTTTCATGGGGTACCCGAACCTCTATCGTGCCCCCGGGAGCCCTGACAACCCGGACCCGGGCCGCACGCCGCCGGCCCGCCTGCCCTCTTACTCCCGGAGTCCGCCCGTTTCGGGCATGGTGCGCCCATGGCGCCTGTTGAGCCCGACGTGAAACCTTCCACTCCCGACATTGCCCCACCCGAAACCACCACGCCGCCGGCGAAGCCGACGTTGATGGCTCGCTTCAAGGCGTTGCTCCTGGAGTACGGCCCGGTGGCCTTTGGCCTGTACTGGCTGAGCTTCTTCCTGTCGCTGGCGGGCTTCTGGGCGGCCATCCGCGCCGGCTTCCAGCCGGAGGGCACGGGGGCGCAGGCGGGTGCGTGGGGCGCGGCGTACGTGGCCACGCAGGTCATCAAGCCGCTGCGCCTGGGCGCGGTGTTCGTGCTGACGCCGCTGGTGGCCCGCATCCCGCCGGTGGCGCGCTTCCTGGAGCGCAACCGGCACAAGTGGAGCAACCTGCTCTGAAACGGCACGGGCCGGGCACCGGGGAGCTCCCGATGACCGGCCCGAGTTGCCTGCGGGGTGCCCGTTAGAAGTTGGGCGTGCGGAACGTCTTGATGACACCCATGTGCTGCATGCTGGACGCGCCGCTGTCGGAGTTCAGCGCCGGGTAGATCTCCGAGATGGGCGTGTACACGCGGCTGTCGAGCACCAGTCCGTTGTTGAAGGTGCTGGCCCCGATGACGGTGGGCACCTGGTACTGCCGCAGGTCGGAGTCCACGATGACATGGTCGTAGGGCTTGCTGCGGCCGGCGTTGGTGCCCTCCTTGCCGTTCTTGTCCGCGGGGTGCGGGCCCGCGATGTCGACCACCTGCTTGAAGGTGGTGAGGCACGCCTCGGAGCGGGAGTCGGTGTTGAAGTCACCGCCGATGGCCAGGTAGTCGCCCTCGGGGATGTTCGCCCGGATGTAGCCCACGAGCTGGGTGGCTTCCGCGTTGCGGTTGCTGGAGCTGGTGGTGAGCAGGTGGACGCTGATGGCCCAGAGGTCGCGAGGCCCGGGGATGTCGATGCGGGCCCAGGCGAAGTCGCGGTTGGAGACCTTGGCATCCTTCCACTCGCCCGACTCGATGATGGGGTAGCGGCTGATGATGCCGTTGGGGATCTGCGCGCCGGTCTCGCGGTAGTAGTAGAAGCCCGCGCCGATCATATCGACCATGGAGCGCATGTCCGAGGCGGAGTCCGACTTGTAGTTGAACTCCTGGATCATCACGACGTCGGGCTTCACGCCCTGCATCAGCCGGATGCCGTGGCCCGGGTCGTAGTCCTGGCCGTTACCGCTGGAGAGATTGGCGGCCATCAGGCGGATCTGCGTGTAGCCACCGTCGGTATCCGTCTCGCCAATCGGGCCCGCGTCCGCGGAGCCACCGTCGGTCGTGGTGCCCGCGTCCTCGGTGGTGCCCGCGTCGACCGTGGTGCCCGCATCGACCGTGGTGCCCGCATCGACCGTGGTGCCCGCATCCTCGGTGGTGCCCGCATCGACCGTGGTGCCCGCGTCCACCTCGACCTCGGTGCCGGCATCATTGGTGCCTGAATCCACATCGGATCCGGCGTCCTCGGTGGTGCCCGCATCGTCCGTGGACTGACCCGCGTCGGATCCGGCATCGACGGTGGTGCCCGCGTCGGTGCGGGTCCCGGCATCGACGGAGGTCCCCGAGTCCGGAGGCGCGGTGGGCTCTTCACCCTCGCCGCAAGCGAGGGCCAAGAAGCCCATCGCCAGGAGGGGGCGGAGATACGGGGGGAGCTTCATTGCCATGCAGGGCCTGGATCCTTGCTTCCGAGGGTGTCGAGGGGGTGACCCATCGGCTTCGGCGCGCCGACTGGCGCGTGAGTATAGAAGTTTGCAAGAAGGCTGTCCTCTGACCGCCCGTGAGGATTGCGTCACTGCCTTTCAAGAATCCGAGATTTTCGTCGCTCCGCAGCTGGGGAAGGCGGGGATTCAAAGAAAGGCATCACGGGCATTGGCTACGACGCAGCAGGACGTGAGGAGTCCAGGATGTCATCAAGGCAGCTCACGGTGCGGATCCACGGCGCACTGAACGACTTCGTCGCACCGGAGCGCCGGGGGCAGGCGTTCACGCACGTGCTGCAAGGCAGCCCGTCCGTGAAGGACCTCATCGAGTCGCTGGGTCCACCGCACCCGGAGGTGGACGTGGTGTTGGTGGATGGAGCGCCGGTGGACTTCGCGCACCGCGCGGAGGAGGGCACGAGCCTCGACGTGTATCCGGCGTCGGATCCATCGGTGCCGCGGGTGGAGCGCGTGGGTCCGCCCATTCCGGAGATGCCGCGCTTCATCCTGGACGTGGGGTTGGGGAGGCTGTCGGGCTTCCTGCGGATGCTCGGCTTCGACACGCTCTGGCGCAACGACTACGCGGACGACCAGCTCGCGCGCCTGTCCCACGACGAATCGCGAGTCCTCCTCACGAGGGACCTGGGCGTGCTGAAGCGCTCGGAGGTCGTGCTCGGCTACTTCCCGCGAGAAACGGATCCAGCGCACCAGCTGGTGGAGGTGGTGCGGAGGTACGGCCTGACGTCACGCATGAGGCCCTTCTCCCGCTGCATCGCGTGCAACGCGCCGCTGTCCACCGCGACCCCGGAAGAAGTGCAGGGCCGCGTCCCGGAAGGCGTGGCCCAACGCCACAGCCACTTTCAACAGTGCCCCGGCTGCCAGCGCGTCTTCTGGCCCGGCACGCACCACGAACGCATGCAGAACCTGGTGGAGACGCTGCGCAAGCTGGAACAGTCCAGCTGAAAAGCAGACGTCTGGAAATAATTTAAAGGCAAAGCTCAGGGATTGGGCGGGGGAGCGTCTGAAGGCCTGCAACTCCAGACACCCTCACCCAGGCAGACACTCCCAGCATGACAGCCCAGCTTCGCCGAATCCTCATCATTGGCCTTGCATTCCTCGCGGGATGCACCGCGCAGGACGCGCCGCCTGAAGAGGTGGCCCCTGCACCGCAATCGATTCTCCAGCGCCTGGACACGCCCGCGAGCCGGGTCCTGGCCGTTCCCAAATGGGTGGGCGTACTGAAGGCCCGAAGCAGGACGAGTGGCCAGTGGACGACGCCCTACACCTCTCACCAGTGGAAGGACGACCTGACGTACCTCGCGCCCATCGAAATATCCATGTTGGAGGGGTCGAACTTCGGGTTAAGCACCATCAAGCGAGGCTTCTACAACTTCAGCCGGACCGGGCAGGACATATTCCAGGGGCAGACGATCTCGACCCAAGTGGCCCGGTGTTCGGACAGCGCTCTCGCCAGAACGGCTTTTATAGAGTTCCCCACGGACAGCTCCTACAAGATGCAGTTGACGCCGTTTACCGGCCTTCCGTGCAAGGGAACGGTGACGCAATATGGGACCACGACCGACACCGAGTTCACGTGGTACACGCTGAGCCCCATCCAGTTCGGCAGCCACTTCGTCTTCGACCTTCCCGCGGTCGACGCCCCCCTGCGCATCCACGGGACGAAGCACCTCATCACCAGCGACTCCACCGTCCTGGCAAACATCCCGAATCCCATCCCCTACGGCATGACCCCCGTGGAATGGGACATCGAGTGGGACCTCCGGCCTGAGAGTGATGACCTGGACCTCGTCTTGAGCGCGGAGAACTACAATGACTGGCTGCCGCTTGCCAAGCTCGAACCCGTTATCGGTTCGTCCCTGACGGCAGGTTCTCTGGAGCCCGGCTCAACCCTGGTTGTAAAGGCTGAGGCAGTTCCCAAACCTGACTCCTCGTCGACGCCCAAACTGAAGAAGATCACGTTCTATCTCAAGTCTTCCAATGTCCCGGGCATTGCAATGAACACGCCCTACGAGAACACGCCTCCTTTCGGAGACGTCAACCGGGACCTGCAGTTTGAGCAGGACAAGAACGCCCTTCATGGGTTGGACTTCATTGATATCGCGACGGTACAGACCCCCGAAGGTGAGTACACGGAAGCCGAGGCTGTTGTTTCTTCCTTCGACTTTGGCGGATATGGAGAAATCGTCGCCTGGGGCGAAACCGAAGACGGTGAGTCCGTCTTGTCAATGCTTGAGAATCCAGGCAGTACGCCTGGAGTTCCCCTTCCCCCCATTGAGGGGCCGCTCCTCCTGCCCAAACGTGCGTCGGACTCCTTCATCGCGGACAAGTGGAAGGCTGATACGAACAGCCTGTCGAAAGCGGATCTAGACGACAGTGATGTACTGGGTGAGGGACGAGGAGATCCCGGCTGTCCCGGAGACGGACTGACCCTCTATGAGGAGTACAGAGGCTTCATCCTGAACAATGAGCACGTCCGAACCAAGCCAACTGACGTTGATTACTTCCTCAACAATAAAATAGGCGGCGCCGCCAGTGGAGGCATCAACCTCTTCAGCAGCCTCACTGGAATCAAGGTGCATTTCGTGAGCGAAGATGACTTCGAGACATCAACTCGCATCATCAATTCTGCTTACAACAAGGCAACCCACCAGAACGACCAGCATCTCGTCATTCTTCGTGAGCAGACAGGCGTCAATGGGACATCCAAGGCACATGGAGGCCCCAGCAATCCGCGCAACATCACACACATCGGCATTGCGACCGGCACCCTCAACGACATTCCCGCGGAGGGACGCGCCTCCATCATCGCGCATGAACTGGCGCATTCCGTCAATGTTCCGCATCACGGTGAAGGGGGAATTTTCATTGCGACCATCACGGGCACTGGAACACTCAGAAAAGAGACCCCTATCGACAATACCCTCTCACCGGGAGGCGTTGAAGTCTACCTGGAGCCGCTAACGCGGGCTCAGCCTCCCCGGGAACTGGCTACGGATCCCTACTTCCTCATCGCGGCGCGATGCAACCAGGATGGAACCCAGAGCGTGTTCTCAGGAGCCCATGACTGCATCATGCGTTACCGAGCAGACGTCCTGGTTCATTTGAACCCGGCCAATGAACGATACAAGCGCTACTTCCTAACAGGTCACAATCCGGAGCCCTATGGAAACACGCTCTGCTCAACCCGATACGGTACTGGATTTAACGCGGGCACTAACGGTCGCCATCTTGGCGCAGCTTCCGGTCGTGGAGAATGCATCAAGAAGATTTGCGCCAGCGACAAGTACACCCTTCCGGTTTGGACCGAGCCTCCGTGCACACCCATCCGGACGGTGACGACCTACCCTGATTGAACGAAGTGGTAGGGCCATGCCACCGCGAGTATTCCTCGCGGTGGCGTCTTCTTCGCACCGTCTCAGCTCAATGCCTCACGGCACTTGAGACAGACATCCCCGCCCTGCCCTACCGCTTCCGAGTACACCCAGCAGCGCGGGCACTTGGTGCCCTTCGCCGGAAGCACCTCCGCGGACAGGGACGCGCCGTCACCGAAGGTCTGTGAAACATCCAGTGCCTTCGAGGCCTCGGACGGAGCCTCCGCCAGCTCCACCTGGCTCACGATGAACAGCCCGGGCAGCTCCGCGAGGTGAGCCTCCAGCACCTCCCGCACCGCGCCCGTGGCACTCAGCACCACGCGGGCCTCCAGCGACGCGCCGATGCGCTTGTCCCGCCGCGCCACCTCCAGCACGCCCTGCACCGCGCTGCGCACCGCGAAGAGCTTCGCGTAGCGGGCCTCCAGCGCCGGCGGCATCGTGGCCTTCAGTTCCGCGAAGCCCGCCAGGAACACGCTCTTGGTGCGCTCGCCCGGCAGGTGCTGCCAGGCCTCCTCCGCCGTGAAGCTCATCACCGGCGCCAGGAGCGGCAGCAGCACCGTGAGCACCTCGTGCAGCACGGTCTGCGCACCCCGGCGCGCGGGGCCGTCCTGCTTCGCCGTGTAGAGCCGGTCCTTCAGGATGTCGAAGTACACGGCCGACAAATCATTGGCGCAGAAGTCCACCACCGTCGCGTAGACGAGGTGGAACTCATAATCCTCGTACGCCTGCCGCACCCGCGCGGCCACCTGAGCCAGCCGACCTCGCGCCCACTGGTCCAAGGGCAACAGCTTGTCCCCGGCCACCGCGTCCTTCGCCGGGTCGAAGTCGTGCAGGTTGCCCAGCGCGTACCGCAATGTGTTGCGGATCTTCCGGTAGCCCTCCGACAGACCCTTGAGGATGGCGTCCGACAGGCGCACGTCGTTGCGGTAGTCGCTCGCCGCCACCCACAGGCGCAGCACCTCCGCGCCGTACTGCTGGATGACCTTGTCCGGTGCCACCGTGTTGCCCCGGCTCTTGGACATCTTCTCGCCCTGGCCATCCACCACGAAGCCATGCGTCAGGCACGCCTTGTAGGGCGCCACGTCGCGCGTGCCCACCGACACCAGCAGCGAGGAATGAAACCAGCCCCGGTGCTGATCACTCCCCTCCAGGAACAGGTCCGCCGGCACGCGCTGCCGCTTCGCCAGCACCGCGGACGCCATGCACGCCGAGTCGAACCACACATCCAGGATGTCCGTCTCGCGGTGGAACTCGCCCTTGCCGCAGCGCGGACACGTGAAGTCCTGCCCGAGGAAGTCCTTCACCGGCGTGCGGTACCACACGCCCGCGCCCTCCTTCTCCACCGCCGCCGCCACACGCTCCATCACCTCCGGAGACACCACCGCGTCGTCGCACCCGTCGCAGTACGCGATGGGAATCGGCACGCCCCAGCTGCGCTGCCGGCTGATGCACCAGTCCGGGCGGCCCTCCAGCATGCCCCGAATGCGTGACTGTCCCCATGACGGCACCCACTGCACCTGCTCCACCTGTTCCAGCACCACCTGCCGGAACGTCTGCGTGCCGTGGAACGGCGCATCCATCGGGATGAACCACTGGTAGGTCGCCGCCTGGATGACCGGCTGGTGGCAGCGCCAGCAGTGCGGATAGCTGTGCGTGACGGTGTCCGACCTGTCATTGAGCAGCGCGCCCCGCTGCACCAGCAGGTCCAACACCACCGGGTTCGCTTCGAACACGCGCCGGCCCGCGAGCACCTCGCCCACCGTGTCGTCGTAGCGGCCGTCCGCACGCACCGGGTTGTAGATGTCCAGGCCGTACTTCAGGCCGACCTCGTAGTCCTCCTGGCCATGTCCCGGCGCCGTGTGCACCAGCCCCGTGCCCGCGTCCAACGTGACGTGCTCGCCCAGCACCACGCGCCCCTGCCGCTCCAGGAACGGGTGCTGATACGTCACGTGCTCCAGGTCCTCGCCCGTCGCGTACGCGAGGATGCGGGATGGATCCACCAGCGCCGGAGACGACACCTCGCCCGTGGGCAGCTGCACGTGCTTCACGGCCAGCTCGTCCGACTTCACCTCCGCCAGCACCTTCGCCAGCAGGTCCTTCGCCACGCAGAGGACGCGGTCCTCCAGCCGGTAGAAGACGTATTCGAACTCGGCGTTCACCGCGATGGCCAGGTTGGCTGGCAGCGTCCAGGGCGTGGTGGTCCAGATGACGAAGGACACACGCTGCCCCTTCAGCTGCGGCAGCTTCTCCACCAGCGCCGGCCCCGCATCGAAGGCCACGTACGCGGACGGCGAGGTGTGCTCCGCGTACTCCACCTCTGCCTCCGCGAGCGCGGTCTGGTCCTGGAGGCACCACGCCACGGGCTTCTTGCGCCGGTACAACATGCCCCGGCGCGCGAACGCGGCCAGCTCGCGGACCTCCTGCGCCTCGTAGCTGAAGTCGAGCGTCCGATAGGGCGCGTCCCACGTCCCGAAGACGCCCAGCCGCTGGAACTCCACGCGCTGGATGTCCACGAACTCCAGCGCGTACTCGCGGCAGCGCTCCAGCAGCGCGTCGCGTGACAGCGTGCGCTTGTCCAGCTTCTGTTCCTTGAGGCGCTTCTCCACCGCCTGCTCGATGGGCAGACCGTGGGTGTCCCAGCCGGGGATGAAGTCACATGGGCGTCCGGAGAGGTTCCGGAACTTCACCACGATGTCCTTCAGCACCTTGTTGAGCGCATGCCCGGCATGCAGGTGGCCGTTGGCGTACGGCGGCCCGTCCGCCAGCACGAAGGGCTCACGGCCCGCGTTCTTCGCGAGCAACTGTGTCCACACGTCCTGCTCCCGCCACCAGGCAAGCAGGCGCGGTTCGAGCTGGCCCAGGTTCCCCTTCATGGGGAACTCCGTGCGCGGCAGGTGGACGGTGGCGTCGAGGTCCTTGCGGGAGGGGGCGTCGCTCATGGCTTGAGCGCCCGTAACACCCTCCCGCCGGTCCTTCAATCACACCCGCGGACTCACTCGTCGTGGTGGTCGTCGCCGTGTTCGTGCGTGTGCGGCTGGGGCGTGTTCTTGCCCTTGCCCTTGGGACACTTCTTGGCGCACTTCGCCTTCGCGGCCTGGAACGCCTTGGTGCACTTGTCCGTGCAGTTCCTGTCCTTGGCGGAGCACTTCTTCACACAGGCCTGCATCGTGGGGCCGGCGTTGATGGAGCACTTCTCGTCGCACGTCTGCGCGAGCGCCTGGGGCGCCACCAGCACCGCGCCCAACGCCATCAGTCCCAGCCAGCCCCGCACCGCGATACGCGTCATCATGTCGCTCTCGTCTTCCCTTGCCCGATGGCGTCACTCGCCCGGGCGAATGTCATCGTCCGCCGCCACGGCCCGGCGCACCAGCCGCACCGCCACCGGACCTTCCTTGGTGACGCCCAGGGTGAGCGAGACCTCCTCCGTGGAGGACTTGAACACGCGGGGCTGGATCTCCTTGAACCCCGCCTTGATGAGCACCTCGCGGTAGAAGGCCTCCACGTCCGCGGTCGTCTTGCCCGGCACCGAGTAGCTCACCGTGTGCGAGCCCTCCGTCTGCGCCGTCAGCACCCCGGAGCCGCCGGGGAAGACGGGCAGCCCGGCGGGCTGCGGGGCCTTCGCCGCGCCCAGGTTCGCCTGCCCCAGGAACACTGTAGTGGTGCCGTCCGGGTTCACCTGGAGGATGGCCGTGTAGGAGATGAAGTTGCGCGTGTCGAGGCCCGTCACCATCGGTTCGCGCAAGAGCTGCGGCTGCTTGTATGCCTCCTGCACCGAGAAGCCCCAGGACTGGAAGCGGTCCACCACACTCTGGAGGATGACCTGCGCCTTCTCCTTGCTGCGCACCGCGAGCAGCTTCACCGGCACGCCATTGGCGTCCACCTGCCCCGGCACGTCCACGACGCTGACGGTCTTCGGGATGTCCCAGGTGAAGTTGGCCCGTTGTGCCCACGCGGGGACGGCCCCCGCCAGCGCCAGCAACAGGGCCCAGCGCCCGATTCCACGCTTCATCTCCGGTCCCTTCCTACTGGCGGTGCGACCGCGCGGCCTTGACGGACTTGCCCGACTTCGGACCCGTGTCGCCCTCCGGCTTGGGGCAGCGGGACTTGCACTGGTTGAACTGGGCCTGGAACTTCTGCGCGCAGCGCGCGGAGCAAGTGCGGCTGCTGTCCTTCGCAGACCCCGGGCTGCTCGGCGCCGGACAGGCGGTGATGCAGGCGTTGAGCGTGTCCCCGTTCTTCGTCGCGCAGTCGGTGTTGCATGAGTTGCTGTCCGCGCGCGCGGGAGACGCCGTCAGACACACACCCAGCACGAACGCCAGCACTCCACCCGACAGCAGGCTTCGCATCTTCATCTTCAGCAATCCTTTCCAAGGAAGCAGCCGTTACGGTCCAGATAGCCCAGACCGTAATGGGGCGTGGTGATGCCAATCAGCGCGCCGGGCGACGTATTCCAAATATTGCCCAGTGGCGTCAGCTTGATCCAGGCCTGCATGAATTGGCTCTCCTCACCCGCCGCGCTCATCCAGAAGGTGTTCTCCCGCTGCATCAAGACCAGGGGCGGCAGCGGATTCAAGAAGAGGGCATCCATGGCCAGGAAGCTGGCGTAGGTCGGGATGGGCAGCGTGGTGGGCTCGTAGACGCCCTTCGTGGCCGCGTAGAACGGCCCGTTGGTGCACGGCAGCGCCAGGTCCTGGAACAGCAAGCAGGTAGAGGATTCGAGCTCGTTCGACAGGCCCCAGTCATCCACGAGCATGGAGAAGCTGCCCCGGCAGGTACCGCCCACCGCGCGGCCAATGCCACACACCTGGATGTTGGCGTTGGCCGCTTCCTGGTGCTGCTCGTTGTACAGGCCCGTCTCCGAGGACTGGTCCAGGAACCGGGTGGGGATGTTCCAGGAGCTCAGGTTCGCCTGGGACGTGCACGCCGTGCCGCCCTCGTCGCGGTAGATCAGCCGGGTCAGCACGGGGCCGTCCCAGTCCAGGCCCCCGTTCCGGCGGCAGTTCACGCGCAGGCCCGAGCCCTGCGTGAACACCTGCGTGATGGTGTCGCCGTGGTTGACGGACGACAGGCCGTTGAAGTCCGCGTAGCGCGCCTGCGCGTCCTCGCCCGCGCGCCGCATGGAGTCATGCGCGGAGCCGTAATCCGCGGGGATGTCGTGCATCTCCCCGTGCGTACCGTTCCACAGTGCTGACACGGCGGCCTCCTGCACCTTCAGCGACAGGAAGCCCACCTCCGCGAAGTGGATGCCGAACACCAGGATGGTGATGAACAGCGTGACGCCGAGGGCCGCCTCGACGATGGACTGGCCCCGCGCCTGCCGGCGGTGACGACGAAGCTGGCGGTGCATCACTGGAACCCCCTGAAGCCCACGCGCCGCAACTCCTGGATGGTGGCGGCGGAGGAAGGAGAGCTGGAACCCAACGCGTCGATGGCGTCCTGAAGACCCGACTCGTCCGTGTCCACCGGCACCAGCGTGGCGCGCCAGTAGGGGTTGAGCAGGTTGGGCGGCTCACTCCAGTGGGAGACGCCCAGGCTGCGGCCACGGTGGTAGTACGCGATGCCCGTGGACAACGCCGTCTGGACGCCCAGCGGCGTGACGCCGTCCGCCATGGTGACGCTGGTGTTGTCGAACTTGCCCGCGTTCGGGTTCGGATTGGCCGCCTTGAAGCGGAAGCGGAACGCCAGGTTCCACGGGTCCTGATCCATCGCGGACATGGTGCTGCGGTCGCGCTGGATGACCGCGAAGTTCTTCGGCTGCCCGAAGTTGTTGTCCGCGCCGTTGGGCCACAGCTCCGTCAGGTTGTAGTCCAGGAACGGCGGCCAGATTCCCGGGCAGCTGGACGGGCCGCCCAGACACGGCGCCAGCATGTGCCGCGCGAAGGGCGCGGGGTCCGTGCCGCCAAACCACATATGCGTGGGCGTGGGCATGACGCCACCGGAGGCCGCGAACAGGGCAAGGGTCGGGACCGTACCGCCCACCATCACCGGGCACGGCGGTCCACCGCCATGCGCGATGTGGTTGTAGATGAAGGCCACGACGCCCTCGTCTTCGGCCGTGACGGCGGGAGCGTAGGGGGGGAAGAGCCCGTACTGGAGGATCGGCTTGCCGAAGTGGGACGTGCCCGCGGCGAGCGGGAGCGAGACGATGTCCGGCGGCAGGATGACGAAGGCCAGGTTCGCCTCGTGCGCGACGTACTGCTCGATGGTCCGCGACGTGACGAAGGTGAAGCCACGGCTTCCCATGGCCGCGTCCACGCTGTGGGCCACCGTCAGCGGCAGCGGATCACAGACCGCGCCGCCACCCAGGCACGCCGTGTTGTCCGCCAGCTCCTTCTTGGAGATGTTGCCCGCGGACGGCGCCAGCCACCCCGCGTCGTGAGGGTTCCTCCCCGCCACCAGGTCTCCCAGGATGTCGTTGGCGAAGCCCTGATCGTTCACCTTGTCCTTGAGGCTCCTGAAGTCCGCATACGAGGAGGCGTACAGCGCGCCCGCCGCCACCTGGTGCAGGCGCATCTGCAGGCCCACCATCGGGTCCAGGGCCTGGAAGACGGCCTCCACACGCAGGTCCTCGCGCTGGAGCATGGTCATCAGCCGGCCCAGGTCCGTCACCCCACGGATGCCGCACTGGCACATGCGGGCGCAGAAGCCGTTGGACCAGGCGCAGGGGCAGCCCGCGGTGGCGAACGCCTGGTAGACGGGCACCCACGCCGCGTAACCGAACTTCGCCGCGTTCAGCTCGCCGCGGTAGAGGCTCGCCCAGTTCAAGAGGCTGGCCGCGCCGGCGTTCGCCACCATGTGGGCGATTTCGGCGCGGTTGCTGACGGCGATGGTGTTGAACGTGCGCGCCGTGGCCACCGCGTTGGAGTACGCGGCCGCGTCCGCCACCGTCTGCACCTCGATGCGCTCGCGCACCTTCATGGTGAACGACAGCGTGAGGGCCACCATCAGCATCAGCAGCAACATGCTGAGGACGAACAGCACCAGGGTCTGACCGCGCTGGGGGGAGGAGCGCTTCATCGTTTTCACCGGGGACAGGCCATGGTGGCGAAGAAACGCGACTTCACGGGCGTCATCATTCGCATGGTGAACGTGGTGATGATGGGGAACACGTACTGCCGGTTGAGCACGCGGTCCGCCAGCTCCATGCCCAGCTCGCCGTCCAGCTCGTGCACCGCCGTCACGTCACTGCCGTTCCAGTTGGCGTTGCGCTCGGCGACGATGAGCGGGTTCGCGTCCGTGTAGGGACGCAGGTTGAAGTGCGCCAGGAACATGCGCGACATCACCCAGTTGGCGAACGGGATGCGCAGCGGGTACCAGAACACCAGCTGCACCTCCAACCGCCGCAGGTGCCCCGGCCGGTCGAAGTCGCTGTCCTCCGGGCTGTCCACACCGCCGCCCGCCAGGTCCCGCTGGATCCACACGATGCTGCGGTTGTGCACGCCGTCCAGGCCCGGGCCCGAGTAGCGGTTGTTCATCCGCGCCGCGAACGCCTCCGCCAACAGCCGGGGCGCGTCCGAACCCGCGCCGCGGGCCAGCGGACCGTTGAGCGAACCCGTCCCCTGCCCCATGAACGAGTGGAAGGTCGGAATCAGCGCCAGGATGGCCGCGTGGGTCATCCGCTCGCAGTCCCCGTGCGCCACGCTGCCCGCGCGCGTCGCCCGGAAGGCCGCGTAGTGCGTCATCACCCGCGCCTGCATCATCAGGAACAGCTGCAACGCGCCCAGGATGAGGAACGTCACCAGTGGCAGCGACAGCGCGGCCTCCACCAGGGCCTGGCCGGATTCGCCTGCTTCACGGGGGGATCGTGCGCTCATACGGAGACTCATCCTGCGGGATGGGGGAATCTCGCAGTATCCGTCAAGTGACCGCCGACACACTGCGTCGGGGTCCGAAAGGGGGGCCGGGATTGTCGCAGAGGATGGGCCCAGTGAAAACTTCCTGCGGATTCAACACCCTCAGTGAAACCGTGTGACGACGCTGTTTCAGCGCGGTTTCAGCCCCTTGGCGTCGAGCTGATACTTCTTCACCAGCCGCTCGATGGACTTTCGGTGCAGCCCGCTCTCCCGGGCGGCGCGGGACAGGTTGCCCTCGCAGCGGGTGAGGACGCTGGTGACGTACTCGCGCTCGAAGTTCTCCAGGAGCTGCTCCTTGGCGTCCTTGAAGGCCAGGTGCTCGTTGAAGGGCAGCGGCCCCTCGCGGGCCTGGCCCCGGACGCGCGGGGGCAGGTGGGAGGGGAGGATCTCCTCGCCCTCGTCGGAGAAGGTCAGCACGTGGGAGAGCACGTTCATCAGCTCGCGCACGTTGCCGGGCCAGGCGTAGGCCATGAGCAGCCCCAGGGCCTCCGCGGAGAAGCGCTTGCGGCCGTGGGTGTCCACCACCTCCGGCTCCGCCAGCGCCCGCTTGAGGATGAGCGGGATGTCGTCCCGGCGCTGGCGCAGCGGCGGCAGCTGGATGTGGATGACGGACAGACGGAAGTAGAGGTCCTCGCGGAAGTTGCCCGCGGCGATCTCCTTCACCAGGTCGCGGTGGGTGGCGGCGATGACGCGGCAGTCCACCTCGATGACGTCGTTGCCGCCCACCCGGCGCACCTCGCGGTTCTCCAGCACGCGCAACAGCTTGGGCTGCAGGTCCAGGCGCAGCTCGCCCAGCTCGTCCAGGAAGATGGTGCCCCCTTGCGCGCGCTCGAAGGCGCCGGGGCGGCTGGACGTGGCGCCGGTGAAGGCGCCCTTCTCGTGGCCGAACAGCTCGCTCTCGATGAGGTTGGGCGGGATGGCGCCGCAGTCCAGCACCACCATGGGGCCCTTCTCGCGGCCGGACAACTCATGGATGGCGCTGGAGACCAGCTCCTTCCCGGTGCCCGTCTCGCCCTGGATGATGACGGACACGTCCATGGGCGCGATGCGCTTGATGAGCCCGAACACCTGCCGCATCTTCACGCTCTGGCCCACCATGCCGCACAGCTCGCCCTCGCGGTCGGGCTCCACCGCCACCTCTTCGTCCAGCGGAGCGAAGGTGATGACGGAGGAGCCGGCGCGAATCTGCGAGCCCGGGGACAGGTAGGCGCGTTCGATGCGGCGGCCGTCCAGGAAGGTGCCGTTGGTGGAGTTCAGGTCCACCAGGAGGTGGCCGCGCTCGGTGTATTGCACCTCGAAGTGGTGGCGGCTGGCGGTGCGATCCTCCACCAGCACCAGGTCGTTGCCCGGGTGGGCCCCGCAGCGCAGCCGCTCCTTGTCGCTGACCATGGAGCGCCCGGTGTCCGGTCCCGACGTCACCAGCAACCGGCACTTGTGCATCTTCACGCTGGCGCGCGGATCCACCACCAGTGTCTCCCCCAACAGAGGGGACTGGGAGGACAGCTCGAGGCCGACGTCTCCTGGATTGGTGTGGATGTCGTCGGGATGCGGGTTGGGTGCGGTCATCAGTGAACGCGAGGATAGCAAAGGGTGCCCACGTGCCGTGCCTCCACGCCCGTGCGTGCTAGTGTCCCGCGCCCCGCATGCCCCCCCGAAAAGCCCAGCCGAAGAAGGCGCCGGTTCTGCCTGGCGCACAGGCACCCGAGCGCGGTGACGCACCGCGACCCAAGCGGCCCCGCGTGAAGAAGACCGTGGCCATCCTGTCCCGCAAGCGCTCGCTGTACTCGACGCGTCGGCTGGTGGAGGCCATCAAGGCCCGGGGGCACCGGGCGCTCGTGTTCGACACGCTGCGCTGCTGCCTGCTGCTGGCGCGGGGCCAGCCGCGCATGACCTACCGCGGCGCGGAGGTGAAGGGCGTGGACGTGGTGATTCCGCGCATCGGCGCGTCCATCACCGCGTACGGCCTGGCCGTGGTGAACCACTTCGAGATGATGGACGTGCCGGTGCTCAACCCGCCCACGGCCATCGCGCGCAGCCGCGACAAGCTGCGCGCGCTCCAGTTCCTCGCCCGCGCGGGCCTGGACATGCCTCGCACGGTGATGGCGCACGACCGCGGCAACGTGCGCAAGCTGGTGCAGGAGGTGGGCGGACTGCCCGTCATCATCAAGCTGATCAGGGGCACCCAGGGCGTGGGCGTGATGATCGCCCACACGCTGCCGGAGGTGCAGACCATCCTCGACACCTTCTGGGACCTGGGCCAGGAGATCGTCCTCCAGGAGTTCGTCGCGGAGAGCGAGGGCCGCGACGTGCGCGCGCTGGTGGTGGGCGACACCGTGGTGGGCGCCATGCGCCGCAAGGCGAAGAAGGGCGAGTTCCGCTCCAACATCCACCGCGGCGGCGAGGGCCGCGCCATCACCCTGTCCCCCGACTACATGGAGGCCGCGGTGAAGGCTGCGCGCATCATCGGCCTGGAGGTCGCGGGCGTGGACATGCTGGAGGGCCGCGAAGGCCCGCGCCTGATGGAGATCAACTCCAGCCCCGGCTTCGAGGGCCTGGAGGGCGCCACCGGTCAGGACATCGCGGGCCACATCGTGGAGCACGCGTTGGTGTACGCGGGGACCCGGGGCAGCGCGTTGCGCACACGGGCAGGCCGCGCTTCCTGATCGAGATGTTGTGTTGAAAGCAGGCACGCGAGCAGCGCCGGCGTGCCTGCCCGCCTGCTCAATGGCATGCGTGCGGGACTTCACGGTGCGCACGGTGCCTTGGATGCTCCTCAGGAATACGGGAATGCCTTCGGGCGGGGATTGTCGAGGGGTGTTGGCAGCGGTGGGGATGCGCCTCTAATCTGGCGACCCCCGATGAAAACGCTGCACAAGCCGCTGCAGATCACCGTCTACCAGGATGTGCTTTGCGCCTGGTGCTACCTCGCCGACCAACGGTTGGAGGTGCTTCGCCAGGAGTTTGGCGATGCCGTCCGCTGGAGCGTGCGTCCCTACCCTTTGCGTCTGCACGACGTACTGCCCACGGAGCGCGAAGTGCGCGGGCTGGTGGAAGAGGTGAAGCGCGCTCAGCGCGAACCCGACCCCACGGCCTCGCTGCTCTCCACGGACCTGTGGCTTGGCGGTGATCCGCCGCGCTCCAGCGTGCCGGCGTTGGCGGCGTTGGAAGCCGCGCGGTTGCAGGGACCGCAGGCGCGGGCCTTCCTCGCCCGGTCCATGCAGCGCGCCGCGCTGGAGCAGGGCGTCAACGTGTCGCGCTCGGATGTGGTGTTCGAGCTGGCGTCGCGCGTGGGCCTGTCCATGAACCAGTTCTCCGCGGCCTTCCGTTCGGAAGAGACGCGCCGGCTCATCTACGACGAGCACCGGCTGGCCGGCAGCCGCGGCGTGCGCGGCGTGCCCTCGCTGGTGATTGGCGGCCGGTGGATGCTGTGCGGCCTGCGCGAGCTGTCTGAGTACCGCGAGCACATCCTCGCGTGCCTGGGCAAGGTCGTCACACCGCGCTCGGGTTACTCCGAGCGGCTGGTGCACTGAGGTCGCCCGCGCGCCTTCGCCCTGTTCGCGAAGGCGCGCCTCCTTGCTTCCCGCGGCTTTTCAGCCCGGGAAGGACTCCGCGGCGTCCTCGCGCGGGGAGCGCATGGACAGGAACATCCCCGCGATGAGCAACTGGGCCAGCGCCATGCCGGGGATGAAGCCCACGCAGCACACGAAGAACCCCGCCACCATGACGGCGCCCCCCGCGAGCCCCACGCCCAGGATGCTCAGGCGCTGACCGCGCGCGGCCTCCCAGCTGCGGCGCAGCACCTCCACGGGCGAGGGCGGCACCTCTTCGTACGCGAGCTCCGGCTGGACCAGGTACAGCGGCAGCACCAGGTACGCGATGGGCCCCAGCAGCACCAGGAAACCCAGCCCCATCACTCCAATCATGGGTGCCAGCGCGCTCCAGACCTGATCCGATGAAGAGTTCAGGTCCACGCCGCTCAGGATGCCCGTGCCCACGAGCGCGAGGATGACCAGGACGCTCAGCAGGGCCAGCGGCACCATCACGATGGCGAAGACGAGGAGCATCGTCAGCGTGTAGGGCACCGCCTTGTGCATCTGGCTGAAGAGGCGCGCCACGTCCGCGCGGCCTCCGTGCAGCACGTCGAAGCACACGCGCAGGAGGCCCAGCTGCACCAGGCCCTGCACCAGCTGCTGCGCCACGAGCCCCACCACGCTCAGCACCACGGCGACGACGACACTGTCCACCGCCGCGCCAATGCCCGTGGCCACGTTGACGAGCAGGTTCGCGCCCAGGGACACGCCCAGGGTGATCAACACCGCGAGCGACAACATGCCCCACTCGCGCTGGAACGCCGCCCAGCACACGTCCCACAGCTTGCTGAAGTTCCAGTTCTCCCGCTGGAGCGGGAACGTGGCGCCGGAGCGCTCCCGGCACGTGGGGCAGCGCGGCGACGCGCCGTTCTGGCTGCACGTGTCGCACGTGAAGTTGCCGCAGCGGGCGCAGGTGCCCGTGGCCTCCCGCCCCGGGTGCAGCGCGCAGGACGCCCCCATCGCGCGTCCGAAATCCACATCCGACATCCGTATGCCTCCCAAGGCGCGGCGCCCCCAGGGGCCGCGACCTGGGTGTCATATCAGGCGGGCCCCTTCCCTTCCCGGCGGGCAGGCGTCCCGGGTGAATTTCCGGGGCAGCGGGCCGTCATGGGGGGCAGAGGTTGCGAAGCGGGATGCTTTGAGGGTCCACTTCCGCGACAGGAGACTCTTCATGAACCGCTTGCTCGCCCTGGTCGTCCCCGTGGCCCTGCTGATGGGGACGGGCTGTGTCGTCGAGGCCCACTCGCACCGCCCCGTCGTCCGCCGCGCGGCCTACATCGCCCCCGCCGCCGTGGTGGAGTACCGGTTCGCCGGCGCGCACCCTGTCCCTGACGACTACGGCGGTGGCTGGTGCCCGGAAGACTACGCCCACGTCCACGACTACCAGCCGCCCCAGGCGTCCTACGTCTACACGGACGACGTCTACTACTACCGGGGCCCGACGGTGGTCTGGTACTGGGACTACCACCCCACCCCCAGCGGCGCGTACTGCAACTTCCACGGCCGCCACCAGCACGACTTCTATCCGCAGGGCTCGTGGGGCGCGGGCTACTCCTACGACCGCGGCACCCGGGGCTACCGCTGGAGCAACAGCCACTCGGCCTCCGCGGTCCCTGGCGGCCGCAACAACATCGCCCCCTCGCGGCCCGCGCCCGCTCCGGCCCCCGTCAACCAGGGCCGCAACGCGCCTCCCGGCGGTACGGGCACCGGCGCCCGGCCTCCCAGCGGCTCCAACTGGGGCCGCGGCAACAACGCCGCTCCCTCCAACAACGCTCGGGACAACGACAGGGACAGGGACAACGACCGGGACAACGGCCGCAGCAGCGGCGGCTGGGACACCCCGGCCAGCAAGAGCCGCGACGACGACAAGGACAACAACCGCGGGAGCAGCAACAGCGGGAGCAGCAACAGCGGCAATAGCGGGAGCAGCGGCAGCGGCCGGAGCAGCGGCGGCTGGAGCACCCCGCCCAGTGGCAACAGCGGCGGCAGCAGCGGCAGCAGCGGCGGTGGCCGGAGCAGCGGCGGTAGCAGTGGAAGCAGCAGCGGCAACAGCGGCAGCAGCGGCGGCGGTTGGAACACCGGCAAGAGCTCCGGCTCCTCCGGCAAGAGCGGATCGGGCTGGTAGGCGCTCCGCTTCCTCCTCCCTGGCGTGACCCGCGGCACCGGGCGCGGCCTTCCGTTTCCAGCGGAAGGCAGGCTCCCGGTGCCGACGTGTTTTCAACACCCGAAGGGCCCGGTGTCCGGTGCGTCCTGCCCGCGAGCGCGGCGGTGCGTCGTGAAGGGGACGGACGCCACCCGGGGACGGATTGCGTGCCGCCCCCGCCGTGAAGATGTTGCCGCCCGATGAAACACTACATTCGGGCGGCGGGTGGTGCCGTGCTCGGGCTGTTGGCAATGGCCTGTGGCGACGGCGGCTTCACACCGGACCCCGGCGTGCGGACCGAGGACGCCGAGGCGGTGGATCTGGAAAACCTTCGCATCCTCGTGACAGGCGAGGCACGCGTGTTCCCGGAGGCCGAGGACTCGGCCGCGGCACCGGCGTCGCTCACGGGGATGGCGCTTACCGTGGAGGAGCCGCTGCGCGTGGCCGTCAACGACGCGGCCGCCACCTTCGCCACCGGCGAGGTGTCCGAGGACGGCGCCTTCCGCATCACCGACGTGCCCGTGCGCGACGTGCACCAGGGGCTCGCGGTGGGACTGGTGCACGAAGGCCTCGTGCGCAGCACCACGCTCGTCTACGACACCGCCTTCACCGGCACCCGTCCGCGTACGGACGTCATCGACGCGCATGCGTGGGCCCTACCCATCGCGTTCGTGGATCAGCTGGGCGCCGCAGTGGGTGCGCCGCGCCTCCAGGGCCACACCGGGGACCCGGCGGCCACCCTGGCCTCCGCGGGCTTCGTGCTGGGGCGAGTGGTGGACCTGAACGGTCAGCCCGTGAGCGGCGCGCGCGTGGCGTTGAACCGCGCCGAGCTGGCGGACCGCGTCTACTACCCGTCCGGTGACCTGACGTCCGTGGACACCGCGGGCACCGCCGCCCATGGGCTGTTCCTCTTCGTCCACTCCGGCGCCGGGGCCTCCTCCTTCCAGCTGTCCGTGGAAGGCACCGACACGTACGTGCCGCGCAACGTCGACGTGGGGCCGGGCCTGGGTGTCGTCCTCACCGTGTATCCAGGCCGCTACGCACCCTGACCCAACCCTGGACAGGTCGGACATCCCCGCCTAGGACGGACATCCTCCCAACCCCGGCGTCCCATTGCCGGGGGGAGGCCTGAGGCGAGATGTTGTGGCAGGATGCAGGGCTGGCGTTCCGGGGGGACGCGGATGATGAGCGGCCAATCCATGCCACGAAGCACGGCGTTGGTCCGTGCCCTTGCGCGCAGCTCCGCGGCGGCCTCCTGCCTGGTGGGCCTGCTGGTGCTGGTGGGCTGGGCGTTGGATGTCATGGTCCTCAAGTCCATGGGCGCCGCGCTCCCCGCCATGCGCCCCAGCGCAGCGCTGGGGTTGATGCTGGGTGGGGTCGCGCTGGGCCTGCGGCTGCCGGCCACTCCCCACCGCATCCAACACCGGCTGGGCACCGCGCTCGCCCTGGCCACGGCCCTGCTGGGCGCGGCGAGCCTCGTGGATGGCGTCATCACGGGAGGCAACGGCGGCCTGGACGCGGTGTTCCTGCGCCTCTTTGGCGAAGACGTCAGCGCGTCGCCGGGCAGCATGCCGTCGCCCCTGACGGGGTTGTGCCTGATGCTCCTGGGCCCGGCGCTGGCGCTGGTGGACCGGGGCCACCCGCAGCGGCTGTCGTGGTCGGACGCGCTGGTGGTGCTCGCGCTGATGGCGGCGCTGACGGGGCTCAACGGCTTCTTGCTGGGCCCGCTGGTGACGCCCGTCGCCGCTCCGTTCTTCCAGGAGCGCAGCATGGGTCTGCACACCACCTGCGTGCTGATGCTGCTGGCCATGGGCACGCTGTGCGCGCGGCCGGAGCTGGGGCTGATGGCGCGGCTCACGCGGGACACGCTGGGCGGCTTCGTGGCGCGGCGGCTGGTGCCGGTGATGCTGCTGGGGCCGCCGGTGCTGGGGCTGACGCTGGTGTTGATCCACCTGATAGGCGGGCTCAGCCACGACGCGAAGCTGCCGCTCTTCGCCACGGTGGTGGCCGCCGGCGGCGTCACGCTGGTGCTGCTGGCGGCGCGGGCGCTGGACGTGCTGGACACCGAACGCATGCGGGCCACGGCCGCGCTGGAGGCCTCCGAGGAGCGCTTCCGCACCTTCCTGGACACCGCGCCGGACCCCATGGTGGTGGTGGACGCCACCGGCCGCGTGCGCTTCGCCAACGCGGAAGCCGAGCGCGTTTTCGGTTACCGCCGGGAGGCCCTGCTGGCCCGCGAGGTGGAGCTGCTGGTGCCGGAGGGGCTCCACGGCCCGTCCGCCCCCGGAGAGGGCCCGGAGCGCGCTACGGGAGGGCGGCTGGTGGTCGGGCAGAGGCAGGACGGCACCAGCGTGCCGCTGGAGGTGCGGCTGAGCCCGATGAAGGGCGAGGACGACGCCACGCGCATCGCCATCCTGCGCGACGTCACCGAGCGCCGGGACCTGGAGAAGCTGCGCGAGGAGTACGTGGGGCTCATCTCCCATGACCTGCGCAACCCGCTGAACACCATCAACCTGCGCGCCCACCTGCTCCAGCGCGCGCTGCACGAGCGGAAGCTGGAGCGCGAGGGCATCATGGCCCAGGCCATCATCCACAACGTGGAGTGGATGAGCACGATGATCGAAGAGCTGCTGGAGGGCTCGCGGCTGGAGTCCGGCCGGGTGAACCTGCGCCGCGAGGCGCGCGACCTGGGCCGCTTCCTGGAGGAGGTGTTGGAGCGCGACGTGCCGCCCGACGCGCGCGACCGTTTCCGGCTGCACCGGGTGGATCCGCTGCCGCCGGTGCCCATGGACGCCGCGCGCCTGGAGCGCGTGGTGACCAACCTGCTGACCAACGCGCTCAAGTACAGCCCCAAGGAGACGCCAGTGGACGTGCGGCTCTCCGCCGCGCACGACCAGGCCGTGGTGTCGGTGACCAACCAGGGCGCGGGCCTGTCCCCCCGGGACGCGGCGCGCCTGTTCGACAAGTACTACCGCACGGAGGACGGCCGCTCGGCGGACGGCAAGGGCCTGGGACTGGGGCTCTACATCAGCCGGCTCATCGTGGAGGCCCACGGTGGCCACATCTGGGTGGAGAGCGAGCCGGACCGGGGCGTCACCTTCTTCTTCAGCGTGCCCCTGGAAGCCCCCGCCGCCCCCACTGCGCCCGAACCGCTGCGCCAGCGCGCGGGCTAATACACTGGAATCACTATGGAAATGAGGCTTTTAAAGCCTGCTTTCCTTAGGCCGGATTTTATTTAAGCCAAAGCCGTTTGACTTAAATAGTCCTCGTTCGAATGCTGGCCGAATGACTGACGCCTCAATGGCACCTTCGAGGCTGGGCCGGTTCGTGGAGACCACTGTCGCCGGCGAGCGCGTGCGGTCGTTCGTCCCGCCGCCCCTGCCGCCAATCCCCTCCATCGACGTTCTGGGCCTGCTGGACCGGCTTAGCCGAGCCGACCGGGCGCTGGGCCGCCTTGATGGAATCACGGTGCTCCTGCCGAGCCAGGAACTGTTCCTCTACATGTACGTGCGGAAGGAGGCGGTGCTCTCCTCGCAGATCGAAGGGACGCAGTCGACGCTCTCCGACCTGCTCCGGTTCGAACTCGGGGCCCAGGAAGGACAGCCCATCGACGACGTCCGAGAGGTCTCCAACTACGTCGACGCGATGATGTACGGGCTCGAGCGGCTCAAGGAGTTGCCACTCTCGCTCCGGCTCATCCGCGAGATGCATGCGCGGCTGCTGCAAAGCGGTCGCGGAGGCACGATGGATCCGGGGGAGTTCCGTCGCTCGCAGAACTGGATCGGAGGAACGCGGCCTGGAAACGCGCTGTACGTTCCGCCTCCAGTGACGGAGCTCGACGGCTGCCTCGGTGCATTCGAGAACTTCATGCACGAGGAGCAGTCCCGGCTGCCGCCACTCCTCAAGGCGGGGCTCCTGCACGTGCAGTTCGAGAGCATCCACCCCTTCCTCGACGGCAATGGCCGTATCGGGCGCCTCCTCGTGACGCTCTATCTGTGCGTCCACGGCGTGCTCAAGAAGCCCCTGCTCTACCTGAGCCTCTACCTGAAGACGCACCGGGCCGATTACTACCGGCTGATCCAGGAGGTCCGCGAACGTGGCGCATGGGAGGCCTGGCTCGAATTCTTCCTGGAGGGCGTCGAGAAGACAGCGAACCAGGCGTTCGACGCGGCGACAAGAATCGCCGAGCGCTTCAAGCAGGACCGGGAGCTCATCAACAACAAGAGTGAGCGCACCAGCTCAGCGCTCCGTGTGCACGAGTTGCTGCAGACGCAGCCGTACCTGACGTCGAACCAACTCGTCGCTCGGACCGGGCTGACCGCTCCCACCGTCAACGCAGCGCTCGCGGACCTGGAGCGACTGGGCATCGTGGAGGAGGTCACCGGGCGCAAGCGAGGCCGCGTCTTCGCGTACCGCGGCTACCTCGAAATCCTGAACGAGGGGACAACTCCATTGCAGGGAAGCGGTGATTAGCGCGGCACGAACCAGCGCGGCAGCCAGTCCGCGCCCTTCGCCGTGGTGAGCCGCGTCTGGCCGGTGCCGTCCGGGCGCATGAGGTACAGGTCGGTGTCGCCGTCGCGCTCGGAGACGAACACCAGCGCCTTGCCGTCCGGGCTCCACGCCGGCATGTCGTCGCGGTGCTGTCCGTCCGTCAGCGCCACCGGCGCGCCTCCCGCCACGTCCGCCATCCAGATGCGGCTCTTGCCGTCCGGGTGCCGGGCCACGTACGCCACGCGCTTGCCGTCCGGGCTGAAGACCGCCTCGCGCTCGTCGCCCGCGAAGCCTTCTCCAGACAGGGCGCGCAGGTCCGCGCCGTCCGCGCGCACCAGGTACACGCGCTCCTTGCGCTCGCGGTTGCTCACGAACAGCAGCCACTTGCCGTCCGGGCTCCACTGCGGCGTCCGGTCCTCCATGTAGAACGTGGTGATGCGGCGAGGCTCGCCCGTGCCGTCCGCTCGGAAGACGTAGACCTCCGGGTCCCCGTCACCGCTGCACACGCACGCCACCTCCGTGCCGTCCGGGGACACCGCGGGCTCGAAGCAGCCCTCCTTCACGTGCGTCAGTTGCGTGTCCACCGCGTTCGCCTCGGGCAGCACGCGCACCACGTCGCTGAAGCCCTGCGCGTCCGACTCCGCGACCAGCCACGTGCCGTCCGGCGCCCAGCTCGCGTTGCGCGCGCGGGGCCGGGGCGGATGCAGCGCCACCTGGCGGCCTCCCTCGAGCGGCTGCAGACGCAGCTGCTGGAAGACGCGCCCGTTCGCCTCGCCCGACGCAATCACCAGCAGCGTGCGGCCGTCCGGTGACGGCGGGCCGGGGTACTCGTCCTCCGGCGCGGAGGTGACCTGCGTCTCTTCTCCGGCGGGCGTCACCCGCCAGACGTCCTTCTGTCCCGCCCTTTCGGAGAGGAAGACGATGGTGCCCGGCAGGGCCCGCCGCTCCGCCTCCGACAACGTGCCGGGCGCCGGGGCTCCACCAGCGCCGCCGCAGCGGCCCTGACAGCCCATGGCGCCCAGCAGGGCGAGCACGGCCCAACCCCACCGTGCCCGCGAGGGCCCGGAACGCTTCCGTCGTTCGAGGCCCTCGTGCATCACCTCACTGCACCCGGACGGCGTCGGCCATGACCACGTAGCCCGGGGTCGTCCAGCGGCTCAGCTGCACCTTGTTCCAGCCGGCCGTGAAGCTGTACGTGCCCAGCGTCACCCACTTGCCGCCGTTGGCCTGCTGGTTGACGGACACGCGGCCGACCTCGGCGCCCGCCGCGTTGTAGGAGATGAACGGCGCCGTGGTGGAGCGGTTCGTGCCCGCCACCCACCAGGCGGAGATGGTGCGCGTCTGCGCGGTGGGCAGGTAGAACTCGAACGTGGCCGGCGCGGAGATGGCCTCCGTGGTCGCGTAGTAGTAGCCGCTGCCGTAGTAGCCGGCGCTGTAGCCGTCCGACCACGCGCCCGTCAGCGAGAACCGCGCCTTGGACGCGTCGTTGTTGGCGCTGTTGCTGTCGATGATGATGTCGCCCGTCGGCGTCGTCGTGCCGCAGTAGCTGTTCACCTTGCTGAGGTACGTGGACCACGGCCAGTTGGGACCCGGGTCCGTGCGCGTCGCCGGCTGCAGCTTGCCGTGCGCCACGATGTGGTAGCTGTCCTTCACGATGGAGTTGTCGCGCGCGATGTCGCACGACAGCTTCGCGGACGCGTCAATCTGCCCCGCCGGGAAGGACGTCTGGCTGGCGTAGCCACCGTGCTCGATGCCGATGGTGAAGTTGTTGGACTGCACGCCGTTGAGCCACGCCTCCTTGCCACTGTTGAGCGACGAGTCGTAGTTCGCGCCGATGTGGTAGGCCCGGTGCGCCTCGCGCACCAGCTGGGAGATTTCGGAGCCGCTCTCGTTCACCACGTAGTGCGCGCTCACGCCCGCGGCGCTGTTGGTGAGCCAGCTCCAGCACGAGCCGTAGGAGCCCTCACAGGTGTGGATGATGATCATCAACGGGTTGTGCGACCGGCTCGTGCTGTAGTTGCCCGACGGCGCCGCGCGCCAGATGGACGACGCGTAGTCCGGGCCCGCCGCCATGGCACGCACCTGGGGACGCTCGAACTTCGCCTCCACCTTCACGGGCTCCAGCGACACGGCGACCGAGCCGTCCTGGTTGAGCGCCACCGCGCCCTCGTTCATCACCGCGTACACGGCGCGGTGCACGTGCTCCGCCTGCGCCTCCGGGTTGGTGATGCCGCTCAGCTGCGCCACCACCGGCGCCCACGCGGCCAGGTCCCCGCGCTCCACCTTCGCGTCCGTGGCCAGCTGGGACAGCCGCGCCGCGCCCGCGCGCAGGTTGGACAGCGCGTCCGTGCGCGCCTCCTCCGCCGTCACGCCCGCCAGCGCCGCGCCCTGCTCCAGGTCCTCACCGCGCAGCGCCATCAGGCCGAACGCCGGCTGCTGACCCGGGAACTCCGCCTCGCCCCGCACCATCTGCCAGCGCGTCTCCGCGTAGGAGACCGCCTTGAGCAGCTCCGCCGGGACGTTGAACTCCTGCGCGGCCTGCGCGAACAACGGGTCCATCTCACGCGGCAGCGTGCTGCCCGCCGTGTCCGTGGAGGGCTGCGACGGCGTCTCGGCCGGAGGGGCCTCGGAGGGCTGCTGCGCCTGGGGACCGCACGCGGAGAGCACCAGGGCGACGGCCGCCGCCGCGAAGGGATTGCGGAAGGTTGACATGAGGGGACTCCAAAGTCGGGGGGAGGAACTCCACGCCTTCACAGCACCGTGCGTGCCAGCCGCCTCCATCCGTCACATTCGTCCAGTTTTCTTCCTCGACCGGTGCATGCATGCTCCACCCGCACCCGGCGCTCGAAGTTCCTTGTGACTTCAAGCACCTGAAATCACGGAATTACCTACATCCCAGGACCCGCCATTTCACGCGGAGTCCGATATGGCACACGGATGCCGCACTGCCGCAATTCAGGACATCCGTGACGTAACGTTTTGTTACATCATTTCTTGTATTAATCACTATTTGCACCCTTGGCGGACCGAGCCAGAAAGCCGTCCGGGCGCGCGCCGCGCTGGAAGGGCCGACATGGGGCCAGGGCATCCGCTATGACGCCACCATCATGCGGCTCTTCGGTATTGGCGACACGCACCTGCCCTCCACCCGGCAGAAGGACATGCACCGCTTCGGCTGGACGGACCACCCGCTGCCCTTGCAGCGCGCGTGGGACGAGCAGGTGCGGCCGGAGGACGCGGTCATCGTCGCGGGCGACATCTCCTGGGCCACTCGCGCCCACGAGGTGATGGACGACCTGGCGTGGCTGGACGCGCGGCCGGGGCGCAAGGTGCTGGTGCGCGGCAACCACGACTACTGGTGGGGCGACTCCGCGTCCAAGCTGCGCAAGCTGCTGGAACCGTTCCGCACGCTGGAGGGCTTCCTCCACAACAACGCGGTGGTGCTGGGGCCTTGGGTCATCGCCGGCACGCGGCTGTGGACCGCGCCCGAAGCGCCGCCCATGCCGGGCGGGGAGATGGGCGACGAGCAGGGGGATTCCGGCTACGTGGAGCGCGAGACGCGCCGGCTCAATACGTCCATCGACGACGCGCTCAAGAAGGAGGCGGCCTCCCCCACGCCGCTCACCCGCATCATCGCGGTGCACTTCCCGCCCGTGTACGCGAACGAGCGGGCCACCGCCTTCAGCGCCCCCATCGAAGCGTTCGCCCCCAAGGTGTGCGTGTACGGGCACCTGCACTCGAGCGGCATCCCCGCGGGCTTCACCGGCGAACGGGCGGGCGTGCGCTACGTGCTCGCGTCCTGTGACGCGGCCGGCTTCGCGCCGATGCTGCTGGACGAGCGCTGACGCCCTCCCCGGGGCCCGAAGTCACGGGAGCCCCAAGGAACCTGCCGCGTCGGCCCGGACACCGGACATGGGAGGTCGGGACGGGTGCGACGCTCGGTGAAGCGCTTTGTCGACAGGTGAAAAGGGGCCGTTAAGCTGGCCCCGGGTTCGCTCGTGAACCAAGGAGTGGAAGTCATGCCGTCGGACAAGGCCGAACTCGCCGCCCGGATCGCCATCCTCCAGTCGGGGGACTCCATCCGTGGACTCATCTTCAAGTCCGTCTTCGGCCTGGTGCAGCAGCACTCGGGCGCCATCGGCATGGAGAAGCTGCGCGTGGGGGAGTTGAACCACGACTACGCGGAGCTGCGCTCATACCCGGCGCGGGAGTTCCTCACGCTGCTGTACAGCGCGGCGGACGTGCTGGAGAGCGCGCTCGGCGCCCAGGACGCGGTGTTCCACGCGTGCGGCGAGGTGAGCATCACCCGCTACTCCACCGGGCCGGGGATGCTGGTGTTCGGCATCATCTCCCGGGGCGACCCCCAGAAGCTCTTCGCGGGCGCGCAGATGGCGTACAGCGCGGCGGTGTCCTACGGCAACCGCGAGTACCTCACGACGGGCCCCAAGTCCGGCACCCTGCGCATGCGCCGGGACATGATGCCGCCCGCGTACCACGTGGGCATCCTCACCGGTTCGCTCAAGGTGTTGGGACTGACGGGTAAGGCCACCGCGAAGCCGCAGGGCATCGACCGCGTGGACTACGACATCGAGTGGGCCTGAAGCGGGACGCGGGGCCGCGCGTCGACAGCGCTTCGGGTGCGCTTCAAGCGGACTTCCGGGAGCTTCAGTCGACGCGGGTGTAGGTCACGTCCAGCTGCGCCACCACGCGCTCGCCCACGGACGCCCAGCAGGCGAAGGTGTGGTCCGCGCCGCGCACGCGGGTGCGGTGCGCGCCGAACACCACCGTCTGGCCCGCGTAGGCCAGGCTGTCCGCGGACAGCTTCACGTCCTTGGCCACGAAGCGGGCGCCGGGCGCGCGCTCCAGCGAACGGCCCAGCGTGGTCGCCATGCGCGTCATGCCGCCCGCGACGACCGCCACCGGCATCACCGGGTGCATGGCGAAGTGGCCCTTGCACAGCTCCGGGGTGACGACGAGCGACGAGCGCATGATGTCGCCCTCCATGCCGAAGTCCTGGAGATCCAACGGCTTGCTGTACGGGTTCTGCCGCAGCTTCGCCCACTCCTCCGGGGTGCGCTGCACGGTGTCCGAGGGACGCGGCTCGCGGCGCATCTCCTGGCGCGCCTCGCCGAACAGGCGGGTGAAGGCGGCGGCGGACAGCACGTTGTAGTCCACCTCCAGCTTGAACAGCGGCGTGCCGTCCGACGAGGACAGCAGCGTGCGCGCCGTGCAGGTGCGCTTGCCGGTGTACTCCGCCTGCGCCAGCGCCCAGAGCATGTCCGTGGCGCGCTCCTGCGGGGCCGGCTGCAGCCACTGACCGCGCGCCGCGCTCGCCAGGTAGAAGTGCTGCCCGTCCTTGGGCGCCACCAGCGCCGCGCCGCACGAGCCCAGGATGGCCAGGTGCCGGCCCGCCTCGCCCAGGCCCAGCGGCATCGCCTCCGCGTCCGACGCCATCTGCACCGGCACGCGCGCCACCACCTCACCCGGCAGCACCGTCACGTCCTTCAGCGCGAAGTACGGATCACGCACGCAGATGCGCGGGTACAGCTCCTGCGCGCTCAGCACCGTGTACGGCGCCGCCTCCGACAGCGGCATCCGGGGCTCGGCCATCCACGACATGACGGACTTCACCGGAGAGACGGCCGGGGACGACACGGGGGCGGGGGAGATGGCCTGGAGCATGGAAGGGCTGACCTCGTTTCAGACGCCGGGTGTCGGGGGACACCTGGCCGTAGGGTAACCAAGTTCTATTGCGCTGGGACAGTATTTTTCTCTGCCCCGCGAAAAGATTCTCGATTCATCGACGAAAGTGTTGCTGCCCTACCGTATTTTTCTATATGAACCGGAAAAAAACGGGCGGGGGCGGTGCAATCTGAAGCAGGCAAGCCCCTGCGTAAAGGGCCGAGTGGCAGCCAGTTCCTGACACCACTGGGTCTGAACGACCCCTCCCCTGAGAACCCTACTCATGTCTTTTCAGGGGTTTACGAGGCGGAATAAACCTCAAGCCCCGTAAAACACGTGCAACACCGCCCGAGTAGAAATTCTACTCCTGGGGTGAAGTCCGGGTGCGGCAACGCTTTTGGTTACAACTCCACCTGACTGCCCAGCTCCACCACGCGGTTGGGTGGAATCCGGAAGTAGGCGGTGGCGCTGCGGGCGTTGCGGCTCATCCAGGTGAAGAGGGCCTCGCGCCAGACGGCCATCCCGGGCTTCTTGGTGGGGATGAGCGTTTCGCGGCCCAGGAAGAAGCTGGTGCCCATGAGCTGGAACTGGAGGCCCTTCTCCCGGCAGCGCTTGAGGATGTCCGGGATGCTGGGGTTCTCCATGAAGCCGTAGCGGGCCACGACGCGCACGAAGCCCTGCTCCAGGGGCTCCACCTCCACGCGCTCCTGGGCCACCACGTGGGGAATCTCCTCGGAGATGATGGTGAGCAGCACCACCTGCTCATGCAGGATCTTGTTGTGCTTCAGGTTGTGCAGGAGCGCGGGCGGGGTGCCTTCCGGGTTGCCCGTCATGAAGATGGCGGTGCCGGGCACGCGCAGGGGCGGGTGGTCCCCGAAGCTGCCCAACAGGTCCTTGAGGCCCAGGCTGGCCGCGCGCAGCTTGCCGGCGAGGATGTCCCGGCCGCGCTTCCAGGTGGTCATCATCGTGAAGATGCAGACCGCGAGCAGCAGCGGGAACCAGCCGCCGTCGGCAATCTTCGCCGCGTTGGCGCCGAAGAAGGCCAGGTCCACCACCATGAAGAGGCTGGCGATGGGCAGGGCCACGGAGCGGCGGACGCCCCAGCGCTCCCGGGCCACCACGTAGGCCAGCACGGTGGTGATGCCCATGGTCGTCGTCACCGCGATGCCGTACGCGGCCGCCAGCCGGCTGGAGGAGCCGAAGCCCAGCACCAGCGCGATGACGCCCACCAGCAGCGCCCCGTTGACGCCGGGCAGATAGATTTGCCCCATCTCCTCCGCGGACGTGTGCACCACCTCCATGCGCGGGCAGTAGCCCAGCTGCATGGCCTGCCGGGTGGTGGAGAAGGAGCCGGAGATGAGGGCCTGCGACGCGATGACGGCCGCGGCGGTGGACAGGGCCACGAGCGGGTACAGGGCCCAGTCCGGGGCCAGGAGGAAGAAGGGGTTTCGGGCGGCCTCCGCGTGGCGCAGGAGCAGCGCGCCCTGGCCCAGGTAGTTGAGCACCAGCGACGGCAGCACCAGCAGGAACCAGGCCCGACGGATGGGCCCCGCGCCGAAGTGGCCCATGTCCGCGTAGAGCGCCTCGCCGCCCGTCACCACCAGGATGACGGCGCCCAGCACCAGGAAGCCGTGCCACCCGTTGTCCATGAAGAACTGCACGCCGTGCACGGGCGACAGCGACCAGAGCACCGCGGGGTTGTGCAGCAACTCCTTCACGCCCAGCACCGCCAGCACCAGGAACCACACGGTCATCAAGGGGCCGAACACCGTGCCGATGCCCGCCGTGCCCTTGCGCTGCACCATGAACAGCAGCAGCAGGATGACGAGCGAGATAGGAATCACGTACGGCTGGAAGACGGGGGTGGCCACGCTCAGGCCCTCCACCGCGCTCATCACGGAGATGGCCGGGGTGATGACGCCGTCACCGTAGATGAGCGCCGCGCCGAAGAGGCCCAGGGTGATGAGCACGGGCCGCGCGCGGTGTGACTGGCCCCGGGGCCGGTGCATGGCCAGCGCCATCAGCGCGAGGATGCCGCCCTCGCCCCGGTTGTCCGCGCGCATCACGAAGATGATGTACTTCACCGACACGACGATGATGAGCGACCACACGATGAGCGACAGCACGCCCAGGACGTTGGCCGGCGTCGGCGTGACGCCGTGCGCTCCGGTGAAGCATTCGCGCAGCGCGTAGAGCGGACTGGTTCCGATGTCTCCGTAGACGATGCCCAGCGCGCTCAGGGCGAGCATCGCGATGCGTTTGGGAGATTCCGGCCCCTCCGAAGGGGCGGCCGGTGATTCCGAGGGTGCGTTCACGGCCCCCGCTTTAGCCGAACGCGGGCCCGGAGCAACCGGCGCCTTGCCGCTCCTTTGGTTTCCAACCGCTCCAGGTGCTCCCATGTGCGCCTTGGGCGCCCTGCCCTCGGGGGTGCCGGGCCCCGGAACGAGACAGGTGCCCGTCACCAACGCTTCCGGGGGGTGGGTGTCGAGCATCCGCAGAAGTCAGGGATGGCGGGACCTGGGACGCAGAGCGCCGCGAGCGAGGGCGTGCTCCCATGGCGGGTGCAACGGGGGGACGTGGCATGACGATGGTCGCAACCAGGCTGGGGGAGGCGCGGCAGTACGGGGCGCGGCTTCCGGAGATTGAAGAGCGGCTGGCGCTGCTGGCGGAGGCCTCGCGGGTGCTGGCGGACGCGTCGCTGGAGCCCCCGGCGGTGATGGAGCGGCTGTGCGGGTTGGTGGTGCCCGTGCTGGGCTCCGCGTGCGCGCTGCGGCTGTTGTCGGAGGACGGGTTGTGGCTGCGCACGGTGGCATCGGCGGCGGCGGTGCCGGAGGCGCGCGTGCGGCTGCAGGCGCTGTTCACCCAGCGGGTGCGCGCGGACGAGGGCGTGGCGGCGGAGGTGCTGGACACGGGCGTGGCGCAGGGGGTGGAGGCGGTGCTGGTGCTGCCGCTGCGGGCCCGGGGACGCGCGCTGGGGACGCTGACGGTGTGGCGGGAGGCGCCGGAGCCGGCGTCGTTCGAGTCGGGAGAGCAGCTGCTGCTCCAGGAGCTGGCGGACCGGGCGGCGCTGGCGCTGGACGTGGCGCGAGCTTACGCGTCCGAGCGGCAGGCGCGACAGGCGGCGGAGGTGGCGGCGGGAAGGCTCGCGCGGCTGCAGCACGTCACCGCGGAGCTGTCGGAGGCGCTCACCGCGGCGCGCGTGGCGGAGGTGGTGCTGGAGCAGGGGCTGGCGGTGGCGGACGCGAAGGCCGGGGCGCTGTGGGGCGTGGCGCCGGACGCGATGAGCGCCTCGCTCCTGCGCTGCGCGGGCTGCACGCCGGACGCGGCGGAGCGGCTGAAGCGGATGTCCCTGGAGGAGGACTCGCCGGTGGCGCGGGTGCTGCGCGAGTCGCGGCCGGTGTGGCTGACGGCGGAGGACGCGCTGTCCGGGGCGGAGCGGCCGGCGAACTCGTCCGCGTGTCTGCCGCTGGTGGTGGACGGGCGGGCGCTGGGGGCCCTGGTGTTCACCTTCGGCCTGCCGCACGGGTTCGACGACGACGAGCGGGCCTTCCTCCAACTGGTGGCGCACCACGCGGCGCAGGCGTTGGCGCGGGCTCGGCTGTTGGAGCGGGAGCAGCGGGCTCGGGCGGCGCTGCGCGAGGCGCACGGGACGCTGGAGGCCATCATCCAGGCGAGCCCCACGGCCATCATGCTGTTGGATCCGGACGGCACGGTGCGGCTGTGGAATCCGGCCGCGGAGCGGATGCTGGGGTGGACGGCGGAGGAGGTGCTGGGGAAGGTGTTGCCTGCCGTTCCGCCTGAGCACTGGGAGGCGTTCCGCCACGGGCTGGAGCGCGCCACGCGAGGCACGGTGCTGGACGGCGCACCTCTGGCGGCGCGGCGGCGCGACGGTGGCGCGGTGCAGGTGGCCATGTGGACGGGGCGCGTGCACCCGGCGAGCGGCCCGCCGCAGTGCCTGAGCGTGATGGTGGACATCACCGAGCGCCAGCGCGGCGAGGCGGCGCAGCGCTTCCTCGCGGAGGCCGGCGGCGTGCTGGCGGGGAGCCTGGAGGAGGAGGAGACGCTGGAGCGCGTGGCGCACCTGGCGGTGCCGCAGTACGCGGAGGCCTGCGGCGTGTTCCTGGAGGACGAGTCCGGCGGCGTGCGCTGCGTGGCCACGGCCGGCGTCGGGGACGGTGACGTGCCGCCCCCGGGGCTCGCGGTGGTGGCGCGGGTCATCCAGTCCGGGAGGCCGGAGTCGCGCTCGGGGCTGTCGGAGGGGGACCCGTCGTACGCGCGGGCGGGCGGGACGTGCGCGTACCTGTGCGTGCCGCTGCGGGTGCGCGGGCACACGCTGGGGGCGCTGACGTTCGTCACGTCGAAGGGGGCGTACGACGCGCAGGACCTGGCGCTGGCGCAGGAATTGGCGCGGCGGGCGGCTCTGGCGCTGGACAACGCGAGCCTCTACCGGGACGCGCGTCAGGCCATCCGCCTGCGCGAGGAGTTCCTGTCCATCGCGAGCCATGAGTTGAAGACGCCCATCAGCGCGCTGCAGCTCCAGGTGCAGAGCCTGCTGGCGGGACTGAATCGGTCGGGGGCGGCCTTCGACCCGGAGCGGCTCAAGCGCGGCCTGGAGCGGGTGGACCGGCAGGTGAAGCGGCAGACGCTGCTGGTGAACGACCTGCTGGACGTGTCCCGGTTGAGCGCGGGGAAGCTGGAGCTGGTGCTGGAGCCCCTGGAGATGGGGGCGCTGGTGCGGGAGGTGGCCGAGCGCTTCGAGCAGGAGTACGCGCGCTCGGGCACGCCGCTGGAGCTGGTGCTCGCGCCGGAGGTACTGGGGCAGTGGGACCGGCTGCGGTTGGACCAGGTCTTCACCAACCTGTTCTCCAACGCGCTGAAGTACGGGCGGGGCAACCCGGTGCACGTGTCACTGGAGGTGGAGGCCAACCGGGCGCGGCTGCGCGTGAAGGACGGCGGCATCGGCATCGCGAAGGAGCACCTGCCGCGCCTGTTCCACCGCTTCGAGCGCGCGGTGTCCGAGCGCAACTACGGCGGCTTCGGGCTGGGGTTGTGGATCGCCCGCCAGATTGTCGAGGCGATGGGCGGCCACATCGAGGTGGAGAGCGTGCTGGGCGAGGGCTCCACGTTCATCGTGGAGCTGCCGCGTGGCTAGCGGTGGAAGGCGGGGAGCCCCTCCGCGATGAAGCCGCAGCCGCGCTGGGACTCGCGGCGGTGGAGGACGTGGCAGCGCTCGGGGGTGGGGCAGTCTGTGTCTTGAGTGCAGGGCTGGAAGCAGTAGCCGCTGGTCTCGTCGCAGGTGAGGCCCTTCGCACAAGGGGCCTTGTCGTCACAGCGGGTGCGGCACTCGAAGGCCCCGGTTTCGAGGGTGGGTTCGGCGAAGCCGCGCAGGCAGTCCTGGTTCGCGGCGCAGGGCGCGGCGTCCAGGCAGGCAGGGCCCACGAAGGGGCGGCAGGTGGGGACTTCGCCCGCGTAGTCCGTCTCGCAGCGTTCGCCTTGCGGACAGGCGCGGTCGCGGCAGCTGGGGACGCAGGCGCCGCGGACGCGGTAGGGATTGGGGGCGCACTCGGTGCCGGTGACGCAGGCGTTTGCGTCGTGGACGCTGCACGGCGGGCCGCAGAACTCATGGACGCAGAGGAGCCCTGGAGCGCAGCGGCTCTCCAGCTCCCGTGAGTACCCGGTGCAGCGTTCTCCCGCGCGCAGCGTTCCCTGTGGCACGCAGCGCCGGAGGACCTGGCCCGAGGCGGACGTGTCCATGGGGTGGCAGGTGTCGGACGAGGTGCAGTCCGACGCGTCGTCGCAGAAGCGGTGCAGGGGCTGGCATTCGCGGAAGCCGAAGTCCGGGTGATGCGCGCACACGGTGTCGGCGGGGCACGCGTCGTCCGCGTTGCAGCGGTCCTCGCAGGCGAGGGAGCCCCGGGTGTCCGCGTGGCAGTTGGACGGGATGTTGGTGAGCCGGATGCCATTGCTCAGCACGACGACGTCCGGAGGTTCGCTCCCTTCACTGTCCGCGGTGTCGCTGGATTCGAGGTGCAGGCGGACGGGGTCGTCCGACAGGTCCGCCTGAGCGGTGAGGTCCGGTCCGGGCCACGCGAGCCACACGCCCGTGCCCACGGCGGTCACGAGCGCGGTGACGGCGATGAGGAGGCTGAGCTTGCGCGGAGTCACAGGTCGAGCACCTGTTGCATCCACCGCTGACTCTCCTCGTCCCGGGTCACGAGTCCGTCGAAGCGACCCGCGCGCATCATCTCCACGAGGGCCGTGTCCTGCGCGACGCGTTCGGGTTCGAAGCGCGGGAAGTCCATGTCATCCCATGCGTCCGGCGAGGGCGTTGTCCCCATCGCGACGCTCTCGATGCTTCGGGCATAGGCATCGAAGAAACGGTCGAGATTCGATGCGACCGGCAGGACTTCCTTCTCGATGTGGTCATCAATGAAGACCACGGGTTGCAGCCCCTGCGAGTCCGCCAGCCCGGGCACGAGCGCGAACCGATACGCCAGGCTGGGGGCCTGACCAAACACGAGACACGAAGGGAAAGGAGCCGCTCCCTGCTCCCGGAGCGTCCTGTTGATGGCCTCCAATCCGTGCGCTCCTTCCGGGGCGTAGAGGACGAGCTCCGCCAGACGCGCGTCCCCTACCCGCCTGAAGACGGCTGCGAGCAGGGGGTCCAGGGGTTGCCCCGGGAACAGCTCCTGGCCCGTCGAGTCTTCCGTGGACGCACTCCCCAGCCGCAACGGCAGCCGCTGTTCGCGGCACCGTGCCATCAACCGCTCAAGGCCCTTGAGTGAGGACTCCATCCACGCTCCCTTCACCGCGCCAGCAGTCCCTTCACCGCACGGAGCGCATTCTGCTCCGCGGTCGCGAGCGCGGAAGCGGATTCCGCTGGAACGTGGACGCGATGGAACCACGAACCATATTGCTGATCGATCACCTGGGAGAGCGCTTCCACTTGTCTGTTGTCCAGTCGCTGGGCTTGCTGCCCCACGGACTCCCAGACCCTGTTGATGCTCCGGTGCACCGTGCGCTCGACAGCGACCAGGTTCGTGCCCTGGTTGATGTCCATGCGCGGAAACAGGCGCGCATACTCCAAGGGGATGCGGTGGTGGATTTCATACTCCTCCATCCTCAAGGGTCCCAACTCCCGAGCGAGCCGGGGGTTCACGGTGTCGAAGTACTCACGCCGCGCCCATTGCCGGAGCCGCTTCTTCGCCTGCCGGTCGAGTGGTTCATGCAGGGCCTTTTCCACCCGAGCCAGGATGTGCCGAAGCTCGGCCTGCTCCCCAGCCTTGAGTGCCATCAGGCCCTCTGCCTCCACCTTCATCCAGATGCGCTGGAGGGCTTCGCGCTCGGCAGGCGGCGTGCGGATCAACACCGTGCGGAACCACTGCGCGGCCTTCGCCCCGCCCCTCCCCAGCACCGAGACCACCGTGGGTGCGACTGCCTCCATCGCTCCGAGCGCGCCCTTCGCGATGAAGCCTCCCACGTACCAGTACGCGAGCTGCTCGAAGGACCATACGCCCGCGAGGCGCGCACTGTCTTTCACCTCCTCACGCCAGTGCCGGAGGATCTCCTCCTGCATCGCCCGGTACTCCCTGGCGATGTCCTGCATCTCCTCAGGAGGCGCGGCGGGTTCTAGCGTCGTCGCCGCCACCACCCGCCAGCGTGGCTCGGATTCACCGCGCACGTGCCGTCCCTCCAGCTCCACTTCGACCGTGCGGCTTCCCACCGCGCTCGAGAAGGGCAACAGCGCCTGCACCACCGGCATGCGCAAGTCAGCGCTCCCGGGCGCGCTCCGGCGGCCTGAGCCTTCCTGGACCTCGAACACGCCCAGCTCTACTTCCGGCTTCAATCGCAGTCCTTCGAACTGGAGTCTTGCCCTCTCATGCACCCGGCCCTCCCAGGGCACGCGAGACGCGGGCAGCAACTGCCGGGCCACGGTCAGCGCATCCGACACCAGGGGCTCAGATGCTCCCGGCAGGGACTCGGGCACCGTTCGCGCGTGGACCGCGACCGGGCCACGGACCGTCTCCAGGTCGAAGCGCCAGCGCTCCGACCCGCGCTCCAGCGTGAAGCGCAGGCGGCGCGGCTTCACGCCCACCAGCGTGGACAGGCTCCGCGTCAGCTCGCGGGAGAACCCGCTCCACTCCACGGCCGCACCGGCACCCTGGCCCGTCGCCGTGCGCCGGAAGGACACCAACGTCAGCGCGCCGTCGTGCACCTGGTAGTCGAAGGTCCACGCCTCGCCCGGAACTCCGCGCGCACCCGCGACCTCCCAGAGTTCACGCACCACCCGGGCCGCTTCCGCCTGCCGGGCGCGCTCATCTCCCACGGGCCCGGCACGCTCCAACGCCCCCTCTCGCGTGAATCCGAGGCCCGCGCGCTCGGCCGGGGTGTCGTCACCCGTCGCGGCTTCGAACGACTCCCGCTCGAAGGAGCCATCGCTCGCGCACGCGGCCAGCGCGAATACACACAAGAGTCCCAGCACCGGCGGCATCCGGTGCCAGGCCCCCTCTCCACGGGAAACGGAACGCGTCATCGCGTCCCGAGCCTATGGGGAAACTACAGCGCCAGGAGCAGCAGCGACGCCTGCTCCGCGGGCGAGGCCGCGAGGAAGGCGTCCGGCAGCGTGATGACCGTGGGCGGCATGAACGAACGGTCGCAGCTGCGCTTCCCTTCGTAGGTGCGGCCCTCCTCCTTCGCCTTCAGCCGGTATGTGCAATCGCGCACGTACACCGTCAACTCCTGCGGCGACAGCGTCAGGTTGACGGGGCGCCCGTAGAAGCCGCCCTTCGCCTTCACCGTGTCGCCGTCCTTCTTCACTTCCAGGTTCACCACCGAGGTCCCGATGTTGCCCTTCACCTTCTCGTCCTCCAGCCTCAGCGTCACCGGGGCGTCCGCCACGCGGCCTCGCAGCTCGCCTGGGAGACGGGACACCTGGAACTCGGGGCCCGTGACGTTGTCCGGCGTCATCCGCAGGTTGAACTGCGTCCGCGCCACGCTGAAGGCAATCTGGTCCTGCTCCGAGGACGCCCACGCTCCGCCCACACCCGCGAGTACCGCCAACACTCCCACACCCCGACGCAATGACTGTCTGTCTCGCTTCATGGATAGGACTCTCCTCGCTGACATGGACAATGTGTAACGTCCCCGGGGCGGCGACATATCGGCCGCGCCCGGGTCGCTCCGAAGTGGGGGCTACTTTCCGCCCGCTGCCCCGCTCCCCTGCCCTGCCGCCGGGCCCAGCAGGTGCTTTTCGAAGAACATCAGCGCCGTCGTCTGGGCCATGTCCCGGTTGGTCTTCTTCTGGAACCCGTGCCCCTCGTCCGTGGCCAGCAGGTACCAGACGTCCGCGCCCTTCTTGCGCACCGCCTGGGCGATCTGCTCCGCCTCCGACTGCGGCACGCGCGGGTCGTTGGCCCCTTGTTGCACGAAGAGCGCCGCGCGAATCTTGTCCACCGACCCCAGCGGCGAGATGCGCTCCTGCACCTTGCGCACCTCCGGGTCCCGCTCGTCGCCGTACTCCGCGCGCCGCAAGTCCCGCCGGTACGCCTGCGTGTTCTGCAGGAACGACGGCAGCGACGAGATGCCCACCACGTCCACCGCCGCCTTGATGCGCTCCGGGAAGAACGCCGCCGCCGCCAGCGTCATGTAGCCGCCGTACGAGCCGCCGTAGATGCCCACCCGCGCCGCGTCCAGCTCCGGCCGGGAGGCGACGAAGTCCAGCGTGGCCCCGATGTCCGCAAGGCTCGCCTCGCGCTTCACGCCGTCATCCATGGCGCGGTACGCCTTGCCGTACCCTTCCGAGCCGCGCACGTTGGGCAGCAGCACCGCCATCCCCAGCTCCGTCACCATCAACTGGGTCTGCGCGCTGAAGATGGGCTGGCTCTGTCCCTCCGGGCCGCCGTGGAACATCACCACCACCGGCACCTTCCCCTTCGCGTTCTTCGGCAGGTACAGGAACGCCGGCACCTTCACGCCGTCCGTGGACGGGTAGCGCACCAGCTCCGGCTCCACGAACGTCTCCGGATCCAACCCGCCCACCTCCGAGCGCGTCCAGCGCGTGGTCTTCTTCGTGCCCAGGTCCACCGTGAAGATGTCCAGCGGCACGCGCGCCGACGTCAGCGAGAACGCCACCCGGTCCGACCGCTTCGCCGGGAAGCGGACCTGTGAAATCACCCCGCGCGGCGTCTCCACTGGCGACAGCGCCTGCGTGCGCGTGTCCAGCAGGTACAGCCGGCCGAAGCCCTCCTCGTTGATGGCCACCGCCAGCTTGCGTCCGTCCGGGGACAGCTCCAGGTTCTGCACGTTCCAGCGCACCGACTTCGTCAGCGACGGCGGCGCGGCCTGGGGCGCACCCGTGAGCGGCAGCCGGTACACCTCCGCGAAGTCGCTGTAGCGGTCCGTGGCCACGTACACGCCCTGCCCGTCGTGCGTGAAGACGGCGGCGTCCACGCTGCCCTTGCCCTCCTTGGGCGTCAGCTGCGTGCGCGCGTTCGTCTTCACGTCCACCACGCTCAGGTCCGCGTCGTCCGCCGCGCGGAACTGGCGCACCAGCAGCTTCGAGCCGTCCTGGGAGAACTCCAGCGGCGCCCAGCTGCCCTCCACCTCCGTCACCCGCTTCGCCTGCTTGGGGTCCGCCGTGGGCGCCACGTACACGTCGGTGTCCTTGCCGTTGCGCCCCGTTCCCGCGTACGCGAGCCAGCGCCCGTCCTTCGACACCACCAGCTCTTCATGCCGGCTCTTGCCGTCCGTCAGCAGCTCCGAACGGCCCGTGCGCCGGTCCAGCTTGAGCACCTGGTAGAATTCTCCGCCGCCCGTGTCCTGCAGGTAGAAGACAACCTGCGGATTGCCCGGCAGGAAGCGCGCCCGGTTGATGGGCTCCTTCGTGAAGGTGAGCTGCGTGCGCGCGCCCAGCGGCATCTCCACCAGGTGCAGCTGATTGACGTCCGCGAAGCGCGTGGAGATGAGCACCTGCTGGCCATCCCCGCTCACGTCCAGCAACTGCGCGGAACGGGACTCCAGGTACTGCTGCACGCGCTGGGAGAGCGCGGGCGGCACCGGCGGCACGCCGCTCACCCACAGGTTGGGCAGGCCGGGCAGCGGGGCGATGCCAGGGACGGCGGACGGTGCCTTCGCGGCGGCCGGCGCGGGGGGCGCCTTCGACGGGGCCGGCGCGGGCGTCTGCGCCGCGAGCAGGGACACGATGAGTGGAAGGGACGCGAGGTTCATGGTGCCGCCGACCCTACCAGCGCCGTCACGTTCCCCGGCACCCACGCGCGCCGTTCCCTCATCTCCGCGCGATGATGCGTGTTGAACACTGGATGGCCCGGGCGGCCCCCCTGTTGGATGCCGCGCCGCGGCGGCCGAACGAGCGTGACCGCGGGGCAGGGTGATCGCTCCCGGCCTCACGTCGAAGCCCTCCACGCCTGTGATGCCCGGGGCTTGCGACGTGCGCCGGTGCACAACGTCGCGGGCGGACAGTGGCCCTTGCGTGGGGGTTCGCCCGCGTGGGGGTGATGCCCACCCTTACCCCTGTCGACATCGGTGCCGAGCCGCGTCCGCGGCCCGCCGAGGAAGGGGGACTTCGACATGGCCTGGATGCGGGAGAAGACACTGCTCGTCGTCGCGCTCACGTCGCTGGGGGTGTTCGCGCCCGCGTGCGGCGGCGGCTCGGCGGAGGACTCCGACGCGCCGCCCACCCAGGACGGGCCGGTGCTCGTTCCGCCCACCGAGGCGCAGCTGCGCATCGTGCAGGCAGCACCGGGCTCGCCCGCGATGGACGTCTACCTCGCGGGCGACCCCACGCCCGTGGCCCGGGCCGTGGCCTATGGCGCCACCACGCCCTACCTCACGCGCGACGCGGGCGCTGTCACCGTGGAGCTGCGGCCCGCGGGCTCGGCGGCAAGCACCGCGCCCGTCGTGTCCCAGCGCGTGGGCATGGAGGCAGGGACGCGCTGGACGGTGGTGACCGCGGGGGCCTTCGGCGCCTCGGACTCTGGCGTGGCGATGCGCACGCTGCTCCTGCGCGACAACACCGTGCCCGCTGACGGAGGCCAGACGCGCGTGCGCATCGTCAACGCTGGCACGGACGCGCCGACGGTGGACGTGGACCTGGGCAATGACGGCTCGGTGGAGGTGGCGTCGCTCGCGCGCTTCCGCGACTCCGGCGAGCAGGCCCAGGTGCTGCCCTCGGGCGCCGCGTTCCAGGTGGGCCTCCGCACGGGCGGCCAGGCACTGACGTCCTTCACCGTGCCCGCGCCCGGCTCCGGCACCGACACGCTCATCGTCGCCACCGGCCTCATGTCCGCCTCCGCGCGCGCGGGCGACGGCTTCTCGCTGCTCACCGCGGGCCGCGACGGCACGTTGGCCATCCTCCGACAGAACCCCACGGTGTACGTGCTGCACGCGTCACCGGACGCGCCCGCGCTGGACCTCTTCGCTGGCGAGCGTGAGCTGTCCGGTGACCTCTCCTACGGCACGCTGTCCTCGCCGCTCCAGGTGCCGCCGGGCGCGTACACGCTGGACTTCTTCGCCGCCGCGTCCGGGACGGAGCGTCCCTCGAACGCGCCGGTGGCGACGGCGACGACGCCCACGCTCGTCCCGGGTGAGCGCTACCTGATGGTCGCCGCGGGCTACCTCGAGCCGCCCCGGCCGGCGGCGTCTCCGTTCACGCTGCTGCCCCTCACGGACCGCTTCGCGAGCGACCCGTCCAACCTGCGCCTGCGCTGGGTGCACGCGGCCGCGGACACGCCCGCCGTGGACGTGGGGCCGCTGGGCTCGGAGCGCCGCGTGCTGCCGGACGCGCCCTTCCTCGACGTGCCCTTCGCCTCCGCCACCGCGCAGGACGGCCTGCCGTTGCCCTCCGGTGGCACCGTCACGCTGGGCGTGGTGCCGTCCGACGACGCCAACCGTGCGCCGCGCACGAGCTTCTCCGTGACGCCCCAGCCGGACACACGCGTCTTCGCCGTCGCCACCGACACGCCCGGCGCCGCGCCTGGAAGCTGGGACCTCCAGCTCCTGTGGGTGGACACCACCCGCACGCCATGGACCGTGAGCACGCAGGCCGACGCGCCCTGACGTCAGAAGGCCCAGCCCACGTTGAGCACGATGCGCTGGGTGAACAGCCACGCCGACTGGTGGACCCGCGTCAGCTCCGGAAGGCCGTTCTCACTGGAGCGCCACGAGTCGTAGGCAAGCGCCTCGCGGCGGGCCCCGAACCCCACGCCGCCCTGCACCGTGAAGCCGGGCTCCAGCACCACGCTGTAGCCCACGACCGCCGACCCACCCACGGACCAGATGTCCGTGGGGTTGTCGCTCGATGGCTGGCCCTCCTCGGGGCGAAACACCGTCTCGTTCGTGCTGCGCCCCAGGCTCGCCTCCAGGCGCGGTGACACCCACAGGCCCTGGGGCGCCCGTCCCGTCAGGTAGAAGCGCACCGAAGGCGCAAGGCCGAACTGGTAGGACGCGCTGTCGAAGCCCTCCACGCCGCCGGGCTGGGGCTCCTCGAACCGCGAGCGCACCTGATTGAAGATGGCGGACACGCCCAACCCCACGGAGAAGCGCTCCCCCATCACGCGCTCGCCCTCCAGTGACAGCTGATTCAGGTTGTTGAGGGGAACGGACACCGTCACCACGTTGCGCCGCTCCACCGGGAACGACCCCGTGGTGACGCCCTCCTGCGCGAACGCCGCCACCGACACGAACACCAGCGACACACCCAGCTTCCACTTCATCGCGACCATGTGATGAACCCCCGTCATGGAGCAGGACCCCCAAGGTCCGCCATGCAGGGGACGCCCATCGCAATCAATGTGCCAGCCTGCTCGCAGGGGGAGCGGCACGACGGTGACGTCTGACATCGTGACAACGTGTCCCCGGCGCGAGGGGACACGCGTGTCACCGTGTCATGTCATCGCGTCACGGCGGTGAAAGCTGCGCCTGGGCCTGCTCGCGGCGCAGCTGGAGCACGCGCACGTCGGGGTCCACCACCAGCCGCTCCGGCGCGAACTCCGAGCGCAGCGTCACCTGCACCGCCTCGCCAGCCCCGGGCTCCACGCGCGTCACGGCCTCCGCGGCACCCGGGGGCGCAGTGGACTCACCGGCCTTCGTCACCGTCACCTCCACCGGCATGCGGCCCGTGCCCACGTTCGTCACGGTCGCCGTGGTCACCCACTGGCCGCCGGACTTCGTCACGCGCGCGTCGCTGACGCGGTACTCGGGCACCACCACTTCGAAGAAGGCCTGACGGGTGAATCGGTCGAAGGCTTCGGGAGACGGCGCGAACGGGCGCATCACCGCGATGAAGTCCTGCAGCACCGGATGGTCGGCGTTGTTCATGTATTGCTTCAGGAAGGCCTGGAGCCCCGCGTGCATCGCGTCGCGGCCCATCAGGTCCTCCAGCATCCAGAACGTCCAGCCGCCCTTCTCGTAGAGGACCACCGTGTCGCCGTCGCGCGAGCCGTCCAGCTTCACCAGCGACTGCTCCGCGTCCACGCGCCGGTCCTTGCCGTAGCGCTCCTCCATGCGCTTCGCGGTCTGCCGCCGAGCCTCCTGCCCATCGAGCTGCTCGATGAGCTTCAGCGACGAGTAATGCGACATGCCCTCCGACAGCACGTTGCCGCCGGGCCCCTTGCCGGGGATGAGCAGGTTGCCCCACCACTGGTGCGCGGCCTCGTGCGCGGTGACGAGCAGCACCGCGTTCGACTCCGGCGTCGTCCGCGTGAGGAACCCGATGGACTCCGAGAACGTGATGTCCGTGGGGAATCCCTGCGCGTAGTTGTCCAGGCCGGCGAACTCGGACAGCTTCAGCTCCGCCCACGGGAACGGGTGGAACCATTCCGAGTAGTACCGGCGAGCGGCCTCCAGCCCACGCATCATCTCCGGCACGTTGTAGCCGTGCGAAGGGTCGTGGAACACCACCGTGCCCGCGCCGTCCACGCGGGTCCACTTTCCCGCGATGACGTTGAAGAAGCTCACCGGATGGTCGCTCCGCCACACGGTGGTGCGCCGGCCGTCCTTCACCGTGTCGCTCTCGCGCACGCCCACGGAGTTGAGCGTGTAGGCCTCCGGGCCACTCACGCGGATCCGGAAGGGGAACGGCATGTTGCTGCCCCACGAGGACTCCGTGGGCCCTTCGTAGAAGTCGTCCGGGTACACGCGTGGCTCGTAGCGGTTCTCCTTCGGGTCGATGCCGCGCTCCTCCTCGTAGCCGACCACCGGCGCGAACGTGGGCGTCTCGCTGGTGAGCACCGCGCCTGACGGGAGGATGAACTCCTTGAACGCGCCGCCCGCGCGGGACACGCCGGCGGGCACGTGGCCCGCGTACTGGAAGCCCACTGTCACCTTCGCGCCGGGGGGCAGCGGCGTGGGCGGGGTGAAGACATACAACCCGGCGCGGTCCTCCGGCGTCACGTCCTGGCCGTCCAGCGTCCAGCGCACGTCCGTCCAGCCGTCACCGCCGCTCAAGGCGAAGCGCGGCAGCGCCACTGCGTGCCGGTTCATCAGCGAGTACGTGCCCTTCATGCGGAAGGCGCTCGCCTCCGGCTCCAGGTCCACGTCCAGGTCCACGTCCGCCAGCATGGGCTGAGGCGCGTCCTTCCACGTCGCCAGGTTCTTCTGCCAGTACTCCTTGGCGCGCTTCTTCGCCGCCGCGCCCTGGTGGCCCTGACCCACGAGGATGCCCAGCCACACCAGCGCCACCACCGGCACCACCAGGAACGGTGCCAGTCGCCACAGCCCGAGCGCGAGGCCCGCGGGCTTCAGGCCCTCCAGTGTCGTCACCGAGTCGCGGACGCGCCGGCCGTCCAGGCGCACCGCCAGCGCGGTGAAGAAGACCGCTCCGCCCAGCGCGGCCACGCGGTTGAGCACCAGCGCGGCGCGGTCCACCTGGAAGGCGCCCAGGTCGGTCCACCGCACGGCGTCCCACAGGGGCCAGTTCGTCACCCAGGTGAGGTCGCCTCGCACGGCGACGTAGCCGGTGAGGCCCAGCGCGGACAGGGCCAGCGCATAGGTGCCGAAGCGGCCTCCCGTCATCGCGCGCGAGGCCAGGATGAAGCCCGTCCACAGGAGGAAGGTGGGGAACAGCAACAGGCCCCACACGAGGACATACGGCGTCAGCGACAGCGGCACCGTACCCTGGGACACCTGCACCAGCGAGCCCGCGAGCCCCATGGCCGTAAGCAGCGCCACCGCCACCAGACTGTTCGCCAACGCCTTGCCCAGCAGCACCGACAGCGTGCGCACGGGTGTCGTGTCGTGGATGGGCGCGAAGTGGGAGGCCTGCTCGCGCTCCAGCGACTCCACCACGTAGAACATCAACAACAGACACACGAGCACCGACGCCTGCCCCATGGTGCGCACCGCGAAGCGGCCGGGCACCAGCAGCAGGCTCGTGTCGAAGGGGCCCACCGCCGTGGCGCCCTGGGACACCATCTGCAACATCAGGAGCGGCAGGAACAGGTAGAGCCCCGGCTGCGACAGCAGGCCCCGTCCTTCCGCGCGCGTCACCGTCCACAGCCCCGTCCAGAAGCCCGGCGGCCTCACGCCCATCCGCAGCGCGGACAGCGGTGCTTCCGCGTGCGACAACGCCACCTGAGTTGGAGGCGCGTCAATGACCACGCCCTTGCGAGGGGTCTTCGTGCGCACCTCGCCCCGGAGCGCGCGGCGGAAGTGACGTTCGCTCCAGGCCACCGCGCCCAGGCCCAGGGCCATGAGCACGAAGCGACTGGTGACGAAGAGGGCGTCCAGGCCCACGGGCTGCGTGTTGTAGAAGTCCACGCCCCGGTCCACCTTGATCCACGTCTCCGTGAGCCACCGGAAGCCGCCGGGGTCCAGCGCCATCAGGAGCCGGTTCACGCGCGGGTCCAACCAGCCGGGGGACCAATCCCAGAGGAAGAACGCGCAGAGGAAGAACAGCCCCACCGGCAGGAAGTACACCGGCACCGCGCGGCGCGTGCGCTCGCCCGTGGCGAAGGCCGCGCCCGCCATGAAGACGATGAGCGGCAGGCCGAACCACACCGCGCCGCCCACATAGTTCCCCCATGCGAAGGGCCCGCGGAACTCCGCGTCCGCGCCCGCCGGCACGACGTGGTGGAAGAAGACGAGCAGCCCCATCATCCACCCGAGCGCCAGCACATACGCGCCCAGCACGCCCGCGAACTTGCCCCACACGTACTCCGAGGGCGTCAGCGGCGTGGTGTGCAGGATGGGCTGCACGCGGGCCTCGTCGTCGGAGAGGACGGACATGCCCGCGCCCACGGACACGAAGAAGGTGAACAGCATGAAGGTGAGCAGCAGCACCGTCTGCGCGACGGCGAAGGCGCTGGTAATCCATGCCTTCTTGCCCCCCACCTCCGTGCTGCCCGCGTCGATGGTGACGTTGCCGGAGGACACGCCCCACACCACCAGCACCAGCAGCACGAGCAGCACCCAGAACAAGGGGCGCCGTGTCTGGTGACGCCACTCGGTGCGCGCCACGCGCCAGAGCCGGGCCGCGTTCACGCGCCCACCGCCGGGGCGGAGACGGGCGCCGGGGCCTTGGGCTCGGGCGCGTCCTTCATCAGGAGGAGGTAGGCGTCTTCGAGCGTGGGCGGCGTGCGCTCGAAGCCGGGGGGCACGGGCGCACCCGGAGCGGCGTGGATGCGCACGCGGTTCTTGCCTTCAAAGAGCACGGCCTGGGTGACGCGGTGGGCCTGCTGGAAGGCGGCCATGTCGGCCGGGGGGACGGTGCCTTCGAAGAGGGAGTCGTGGAGGGCGGCCTTCGCCTCGGTGGGACTGGTGATGGCCATCACGCGGCCGTGGCGGATGACGGCGAAGCGAGGACAGAGCATGGCCACGTCCTCCACGATGTGCGTGGACAGGAGCACCGTGCGCTCATGGGCCACCTCCGCGAGCAGCCGGTAGAAGCGCTGGCGTTCCTCGGGGTCCAGGCCCGCGGTGGGCTCGTCCACGATGAGGAGCTTCGGGTCGCCGGCCAGGGCCTGCGCGATGCCCAGCCGCTGCCGCATGCCGCCGGAGTACTCCTTCACCTTGCGCTTCGCCGCGAAGGTGAGGTTCACGCGCTCCAGCAACTGGGCGCACAGGGCCTTCAACCCTTGCGGCGCGGTGACGCCCTTGAGCTCCAGCAGGTAGCGCAGCATGTCCTGCCCGGAGAGGTACGGGTAGAAGCCGAACTCCTGCGGCAGGTAGCCCAGGTGCGGGCGCAGCGCCTCCGGGTGGCGCACGAGGTCCAGGCCGTCGAGCGTCACCTCGCCGGAGGTCGGCTCCAGCAGGCCGGAGAGGATTTTCATCAGCGTGGATTTACCCGCGCCGTTGGGCCCGAGCAGGCCGAACATCCCCTTGGGAACGTCCAGGTCCACGCCACGAAGGGCCGTCACCGGGCCCGGATACACCTTCACCAGGTTGCGCAGGCTGAGCATGTGGCCCGTTCTACGCCGAAGCCGGGGTCTCCATTTCCAGCTTCGCGCACGAAAGGGCACACCGCGCGTCCACGAGTGCACTCGCGCGGTGTGTTAGACAGCCAGGGCATGAACCTTCGGCCTGTCTGTCTTTCCCTCGTGGTGGGCGCCTTCGCCATCCTGGGCTGCTCGGGTCCCACCTACCTCCACGGCAAGGCCCTGGAGCAGAACGAGTACCGGGGCTACGGCGAGTACCTGCCCGAGCGCGACCGAGAGGTGCTGGCCCAGGCGGCGGCGGTGAAGGATGCGGCGGCGGTCATCTTCCTGCAGGAGACGTTGCCGGAGGGCATCGAGATGACCTCCCACATGCTCCAGGTGAAGGACGGGTATTCGCACCAGTTGCTGGGCAAGCTGGCCTTCAGCCGGGGGCGGGTGGACTCCAAGCAGGACCTCATCGCGCACGTGAGGAAGGTGGCGCAGGCGGCGGGGGGCGACGCGGCCGTCGGCCTCTTCCTGCTCACGCCGGCCGACGACTACACCCAGGCGCAGGCGGTGGAGGCGGTCATCCTCAAGCTGGACCCGCGTGTGCGCGCGAAGCTGCGTCCGGACGAGGCGACGGTGAAGGGCTCGTCGGCGGCTCCCGGCATTGAGCTGCTCTGAGCAGGTCGCCTGAAACGCGGGAACCCGAGGCGGGTCGTCCCAGGGAATGCGCAATCGACAGCCAGAGACGAGCCACCCACCGTCTCAGGCGGCCGTGAACCACGCCACCCGCCTCGCGCTCCACCACGCCCGTTTGTCCATGGGCGCGAGTGGGTGATGGTTCGGATTGAAGGCCGCCATTCGGAGACGAATCGTCCCAACTTGTTCGACAGTCGGACAGGTTGCCCAAGGCCGCTCCCAACAGGTCCATCTCGATGCATTCCCCCCGAGACGCGATCAAGGCGAGCCCGGCGGCATCTGGAGACAACGACCCTCCGCTGTCGGGCTCCACAGGGAAGCAGGGAGCAATCCCGAGCACCTGGATATCCCCAGCGGCTGACGCAACGCCGCCAAGGTCGCGCTCCTCGCCCAAGGGCCGTGCCTCCAGCGCCTTCTCCTGCACGCTGCATTGTGTGGAATCGCCGGGACGGCACTCCTGGGCGCAAGGCCGCGCCTCCAGCGCATCGTCCCGCGCGATGGCTGACACAGGGGTGCCGTGAACATCCGACTGGGAGCCTGGGGCCTCGGGGGACGCAGGCTTCATGGGGACGGGAGCGAAGGCATTCAGCACACGCTCATCGCGCGCCTTCAGCAGTGCTGGCAGCTCATGCTGAAGTGCCTGCACGTCGCGCTCGTGCACGATTGCCATCACGCGGAAGGCCCACTCGCGCAGCGCCTCTCCGCCCATGAGCGGCAGCAGTTGGGCGGCTCCTCCCAGGAAGGCCCGCTGCAAGGACTGAACGAGGAGCATGTGCCCCGGACGCGCCGCCACCCGTGCCGCATGCCGCAGCAACTCGAATTCCGCCCACGCGCAGACTTCCCCCGACTCCCAGCGCGCCGCGTCCTGGAGCTGGAAGCACGTGCTCCCCAGCCGGTCCAGGTCGAGGTCCGAGGCCCTCGCGCAGCAGTCGGCCAGAAGTTCCACCAGCACCTGACGCTTGAGGCTGAAGTAGCCCTCCAGCAGCCACCGGGCATCCGGGTTGCTCGCGTCATGCAGCGCCAGCCCCAGGTTCTCCAGCGTCAGTGACTCATCCAGCGGCACCGCGCGCGTCTTGCGTCCGGGGCGCTGCACCACCAGGCCTCTCGCCGCCAGCCGCCGCAGCGCCTCGCGGATGGTGCCCCGGCACACCTCATAGCGGCGCGCCAGCTTCGCTTCGGAGCCAAATTGCCCGCTCGGGTGCAGCCGCCCCAGCGCGATATCGCGCTCGATTTGCGCCTCCACATAGGCCACGAGTCCTCGCCGTTCCATCCCCATCCCCCTCCTCGTCCCAGCATCACCATCCAACCACAGGGGTCTGACATGGACGTGCGGGCCCACCCTTCTCATTGCCTGCCAGGGGGTCACCCTCCGGGCCCGGTCGGAGAAAAACCTGTCCGACTGTCGGACACGTTCGCGGGCTGCATGCGGCGAAAACCTGTCCGACTGTCGGACAGGTTTCTGGCCTTTGCGCCCGGCGGGCGGCCCCCACCCATTGCCCCTCTTGCCGTCCGCGCGCGCACGGCGTCGCGGCTCACCGCGGGACTCCGTCAGGTGCGCTTCCTCGACTTCGTGTGGCGCGAGATTGTCCGACAGTCGGACGGGTTTCTGGCCTGTGCGCTCGGCGGACGGCCCCGACCGTGGATCCGCCTTCTCTCTCCGCACACGCACGATGTCGCAGATCACCGCAGGACTTCGTCAGGCCCGCTTCCCCGACTTCGTTTGGCGAGAGCCTGTCCGACGGTCGGACAGGTTTTGAGAATGAGTGCCCGGCAGGGGCCCTCTCCGTGGACTCGCCTTGCCGTCCACGCACGACGTCTCGGCCCACGGCGGAGTTCCGCCGGGCATGCGTCTTCGGCTTCATGTGGTGCGAACTTGTCCGACTGTCGGACAGGCTTCTGAGCTGCGTGCCCGGCAGGGGCCCTCTCCGTGGACTCGCCTTGCCGTCCACGCACGACGTCTTGGCCCACGGCGGAGTTCCGCTGGGCATGCTTCTTCGGCTTCATGTGGCGCGAACTTGTCCGACTGTCGGACAGGTTTCTGAGCTGCGTGCCCGGCAGGGGGCCCTGTCCGTGAATCTTCTTTCTTCGCCCGCGCACGCATGACGTCAGGAACTGTTGCTGAGCTCCACCAGGCGCGTGACCTCGGCTTCGTGTGGTTTGAGCCTGTCCGACTGTCGGACAGGTTTCTGCGCTGCGCGCCCGGCGGGCGGACCTGCCTGGTGGCCCTCTTTTTCGGCGCCTCAATGCCTGCCGTCGCGGTCCATCGAGGAGCGCATCCGGTGCACGTTCTCGCGAAGGACTTCCGGCCGTGGGTGTGGTTGCAACACTTCGGGTGACCTGACTCGCGCAGTGAGTCTACTCAGCCGCCGGGCAGGGCCATTGCACCCGGGCTGATTGAGGAGCGCTCTCGGGGCTGCGAGACTCGCGGCCCTCATGGTTTCTTCCCTGCAGCAACTGCATGCACTCACCGGGCTGCGGTTCCTTGCGACCGCGCACGTCGTCGCCTACCACGTGTATCACCTGGTCTTCTCCGGCACGGAGGCGCCGCTGGGACTGCACGGGCTGCTCGGCAGCGGGTACGTGAGCCTCGGGCTCTTCTTCGTCCTGTCGGGCTTCATCCTTGGCTACAACTATCTGGAGCGGCCGCCAGACACGCACAAGGCGCGCAAGGCGTTCTGGGTGGCCCGCTTCGCGCGCATCTATCCCGTCTATGCATTGGGCCTGGCGCTCGACGCTCCCGCGTACCTCAAGGGGCTGCGTGACACGTGGGCGGTGGAGCCATCGAGGGGGCTGCAGCACGCGGAGGCGCTGGTGGTCACGCCGCTGCTGCTCCAGAGCTGGACGCCTTGGACGGCGATGGCGTGGAACGGCTCGGGCTGGTCGCTGGCGGTGGAGGCGTTCTTCTACGCGGCGTTCCCCTTCCTGGCCGGGAGGCTGGGCCTGCTGGGACCAAGGGCGCTCGCGGTGGGCGCGGCGGTGGCGTACGGCGCCTCGATGGTGTTCCCGGCGCTCTACATGACGGTGGATCCGGACCACACCGGAGGCACGGCGTCCGCATACAATTCCGGCCCGTGGATGCTGGCGCTGCGCTTCAACCCGCTGGCGCGGCTGCCGGAGTTCATCCTGGGCATCCTCGCGGCGCGCTTCTTCGTGCTGCGCTCCGGCGCGGCGCGGCGCTCGCATCCGGTGGCGCTGGCGGCGGTGTGCGCGGGAGTCATCGCGGCGCTCGCGGGGAGCACCGTGCTGCCCTTCCCGCTGCTGCATAACGGGCTGCTCGCGCCGGTGTTCGCGGCGTTGTTCATCCTGCTGTCGTGGAGCCAGGGCGCCGTGGCTCGGGTGCTGGCTTCACGTCCGCTGCGCATGCTGGGTGAGGCGAGCTATGCACTCTTCCTCTTGCACATGCCGGTGCTGTTCGCCTGGAAGGCAGTGCTCAAGCGGCTGGGTGAGTCGCCCACGGCCGCCTGGGCGGTGGTGGCGTTCGTCGTGGGCTCGATGGGCCTCAGCCTGCTCGTGCATGAGCGCGTGGAGAAACCCGCCCGGGCATGGATCCGCGACCGGTGGGCTCGGCGAGGCACGGAGCAGTCCGCAGCGGGCCTCTAGCCCCGGGCGTGAGGACCTATGCGCTCTTCATCTGGGACCGGCGGCGTGTGCCGCGCTTCACGGGCCCCAGCTGCGCGAGCACCCGGCCAATCTCCACCAACTCCACGGGCTTGACCAGGTGCAGGTCGAAGCCTGACTCCTCGCTGCGGGCCCGGTCCTCCGGCGTCCCATAGCCCGTGAGCGCGATGAGGTGCGCGTCCGACGCCACGCGCCCGCTCAGCTCCTGCGCCACCTGATAGCCGTCCAGGCCCGGCAGGCCGATGTCCAGGATGATGACGTCGTAGGTGCCAGGAGTCGCCATGGCGAGCGCCTCCGGACCGTCCGCGGCGACCGCGACGGTGTGGCCCCACAGCTGGAGCATCTCGCTCAGGCCCTCGCGCGCGTCGGGGTTGTCGTCGACCAGGAGGATGCGCCACTCGCGCCGGCGGGACTCGATGCGCTCCACGGTGGCTTCGGGCCTCGCGGCGTCCGTGAGCAGCGGCAGGGTGATGGTGAAGGTGCTGCCCTGGCCCGGCCCCTCGCTGAAGACCTCCACGTGGCCACCGTGTTCGGTCACGAGGTGGCGCACCAGCGTCAGGCCAATGCCCAGTCCGCCCCGGCTGCGCGCGAGACCCGCGTCCAGCTGCGCGAAGAGATCGAAGATGTGCTCCTGGTCCTCCGGCCGCAGGCCGATGCCGGTGTCCTGCACGGAGACTCGCACGCGGGAGTCCTCGGACACGTGGGCGCCCACCGTGACGATGCCACCCTCGGGTGAGTACTTGGCGGCGTTGTCGAGCAGGTTGGTGAAGACCTGCTCCAGGCGCGTCCGATCGCCGTCCACCCAGCAGGGCTCGGTGGGGCGGGCCTCCCGCAGGACGAGTCCGCGCTCCTCCATCACGGGCCGCGCGGCGGCGAGCGAGTGCTGCAACACGGTGTTGAGGTCCAGCCGGCCGCGACGCAGGGCGTACTTGCCGCGCGTGATGCGGCTGACGTCGAGCAGGTCGTCCACGAGGTGGCGCAGGTGACTCACCTGCCGCTCGATGATGTCACGGCGACGCGCGTCGGCTTCGGACAGACCGTTCGAGTCCTTCTGTCCGAGCATCTGCACCGCGACGGAGATGGCGGCCAGCGGGTTGCGCAGCTCGTGGGCGAGCATGGCGAGGAATTCGTCCTTCTTGCGGTCGGCCTCCTCCAGGCGGGCGGCGTTCGCCAGGGCCTCGCGCTCCACGCGCCGCAGGCGCAGGACGCTGTTGACGGTGGCGATGAGCTCTTCGGGGTCGAACGGCTGGGTGAGGTAGACGTCCGCGCCGGCGCGCAGGCCCGCGACCTTCTTCTCCGCGGTGATGAAGGTGGCGGAGGTGTGGATGATGGCGACCTCGCGGGTGCGAGGGTCCTCCTTCAGGCGCCGGCACACGTCATAGCCGCTCATGTCGGGAAGCTTCACGTCGAGCACGATGACGTCAGGGCGTGAATCGAAGGCGACCTGCAGGGCTTCCTCTCCGGTGACCGCCTCCAGCATGCGGTAGCCCGCCTGGCGCAGCGAGAAGGTCCCCAGATAGAGGCTCGCGGGCGTGTCGTTGACGTGGAGGACGGTGGCGTTGGCGGTAGCGAGCACGGGCGACATTCCCAGGGAGGAGCCGACCCGACTTCTACCGCGCGCCAGGAGCGCAAGCGATCCGGGAACACTCCGCGTCCCGCCCGCGCGTGCACCACGCGTCGCGGGAGGGCCGGGAGTGTTGGGACCGCGACAGCTCGCGTGAACCGCGGCACTCCCCGCCCTACCGTTGGTTCAGCGCCTCAAGGCTCCGTCCACACCGCCAGCTCGTTGCCCGTGGGGTCGGTGAAGTGGAAGCGCTTGCCTCCGGGGAAGGAGAACGTGTCCTTCACGATGCGCCCTCCGGCCTCGCGCACCTTCGCCAGCGTCGTGTCCAGGTCCTTCGAATAGAGCACCAGCAACGCGCCGCCCTTCGACGCCTCCCGCTCCTTGTCGAAGCCTCCGTTCAGCCGCCCGTCCATGAAGCTCGTGTAATCCGGGCCGTAGTCCTCGAACCTCCAGCCAAACACGGCGCCGTAGAAGCGCTTCGCCTCCGCGATGTCCTTCACGGGAAGCTCGATGTAGTCGATGCGGTGGTGCTGCTCGGCCTGCTGCGGTGCGGTGGACATGGTGTGCCTCCTCGAAGTGGGAACACCCCCACCTTACGCACCCGCCCCCTCCGGCGATTGGACGAATCCGACCTCCGCCTGCTCGCGCACGTACGCCCCCGGCGTCAGCCCCGTCAGCGCCCGGAATTCCCGCACCTGGTGCGCCTGGTCGTAGTACCCCGCCGCCAGCGCCCACTCCGCGCCCTCCAACTCCCGCGACAGCTCCACCGCGTGCTGCATCCTCGCGATGCGGCACAACACCTTCGGCGACAGCCCCACCGCCGCATGGAACCGCCGCTCCACCTGCCGCGCCCCCACCCCCATCACCCCCTCCAGCGAGCGCACCGGCACCTGCCCCCTCGCTCCCAGGATGTGGTCCACCGCGTGCCGCACCCCTGCGTCCCCCTCCTGCCCGGGCAGCCGGCCCAGCAAGAGCCGCTCCAGCAGGGCGAAGCGCGCCGCCGTCCCCTCCACCGCGCCCAACCGCTCCCGCCACTCACGCGCCTCGCGCGGCCAGAGGTCCCCCAGCGCCACCTTCGCGTCCGTCAACTCCAGCAAGGGCAGCCGCAGGAATGGCTGCGCGCCTCCGGGCCGGAAGCGCACCGCGACGAAGGACGCACGCGCGGACAACGGCACCACCTCCGCCGCTCGCATCGCGCCCACCACGCGCAGCCCCACCCCGTCCGTCAGGTCCACCAGGATGTCCAGACACCCGTCCGGCAGCACCCGGTGCACACCCACCGGCGCCGCTCCTGACAGCTCCAGCGCCCAGTAGCACTGGACGTACGGCGCCAGCGCCGCGCAGGGGCTCGCCTCCACGTAGCGCATCAGGCCGCGTCCGCGACGGCCGCGCGGGGCAGCCACACCGTGAAGCACGTCCCCTTCCCCGGCCCTTCGCTGCTCGCCTGGATGCGGCCTCCGTGGCGCTCCACGATTTCGCGGCAGATGGCCAGCCCCAATCCCAGGCCTCCGGCGTAGTGCTCGGCCGCGTTTCGCGCGCGGAAGAAGGGCGTGAAGAGCTGCGGCAGGCTTTCCTGCGGAATGCCGATGCCCTGGTCCTCCACGTCCACCCGCACCTGCCCTTCCTCCTCGCGCACCCGCATGGACACCGGCGTCCCCGGCGGCGAATAGCGCAGGGCGTTCTCCACCAGGTTCGTCAGCAGCTGATCCAACCGCTGCTCGTCCCACCGGCCCACCAGCGGCCCCTCCGGGACGTCCAGGGACAACAACCCCTGGCGCTCCGGACGCGTGGACTGGATGCGCTCCAGCACCTCGTGCGCCAGCGCCGTCAGGTCCATGGGCGCCACCGTCAGCGCGAATCTCCCCGACTGCAACCGCGACACGTCCAGCATGTCGCCAATCAGCCGCGTCAGCCGGTCCACCTGCCGCGTCAGCCGCTCGAAGGTGGCGCGCTGCCGCTCCGGCGTCAGCCCCACGCCGGACTCCGACTGGCGGATGAGCAGCTCCAGCGTCGCCTTCAGCGGCGTCAGCGGCGTGCGCAATTCGTGGCTCGCCATGGAGAGGAACTGATCCCGGATGACGATGGCCTCGCGCAGCTCCTTCTGCGTCCGGTCGATGCGCGCCGCCATGTCGTTGAATCCGTCCGCCAGCTGCGCGACCTCGTCGTCGCCCCGGGCCTGCACCCGCTGCTCCAGAGCAGGCGTGCCCAGCGCGGCGAAGCCGTCCCGCAGCGTCTCCAGCCGCACCGCCACGTCCCGCCCCACCCACTGCGACAGGAGCAGCGAGATGGCCCCCGCCAGCGCCGCGATGCCCACCACCCACGCGCCCATGCGCGTCACCGGCGCGAACGCCTCGCGCAGCCGCGCCGTCACCACCACCGTCCACTCCGTGCCCGGCACCTGCGCGTACGCCACCAACAGGCGGCGCCCGGATTCATTGAACGCCTCCAGCAGGCCCTCCCGCGCCGACAGCGCCTCGGGGGGCAGCATTCCCAGCACCGGCGCTCGCGTGAGCACGTCGCCCCGTTCGGTCTCTCGCAGCAGGGTGCCGTCGCGCCGGTCGAACAACTCCACGTGGTAGCTGCGCGAGGCCAGCGTCGACTGGAGCCCCAGCCGCTGCAGGGACCGCCCGCCCACCAGCACCGCGCGCTGGCCTTCCCCCAGGTCCACCCGCGTGGAGAAGACGATGAAGGGCAGCCCCGCGCGAGTGAGGAAGGGCCGCGACACCCAGACCGAGTCGCCTCCGTTCAGCGCCTGCTGGAAGTACTCGCGGTCCGCGAAGTTGCCGGTGAGGCGGTTCAGCTGCTTGGACGGAACCAGCGTCTCCCCGGTGGCGTCCAGCAGCCACGCCGCGTCGAAGAGGCCGGTGTCGTTCTCCAGCAACTCCACCCGTTCAATCATCTCCTTGCGGTCCCCGGTGCGCACCGCTTCGATGAAGCCCGGGTCCTGGCTCTGCGAACGCAAGAGCGAGCGCGCGATGGCCGCCGACTGCTCCAGCCACGCCGTCTCCGCCAGCACCGCCTGCTGCGCCTTGCCGCGCAGCTCCGCCGAGATGGCCCGCTGGGCCACGTACGACGTCACCGCCCCCACGCCCAGGATGGGCAGCACCGACGCCAGGGCCATGCCCCGGAACAGCCGCCAGCGCACCCCGGACGGGGCAGGGACCTGACGCATCCGCCACAACAGCAGACAGGCCAGGGCCAGCACCGCGTACACGCCCATCCCGGCCCAGGAGCGTCGCGACCCCAACGCGAGCGTCATGTTCAGGAACAGGACGCTCAAGCTGCCCGCGGCGATGCGGCAGGCCTTTTCGTGGCCACGCCACAGCCCCACCGCCATCAGCGCCCCCGTCACCAGGAAGGCGACGCCCAGCAACCGGATGAACGGCCCGAACGCCAGCAGCGACATGCGGAGGAAGTTGCTGGGAACCAGGATCATCATCCCGCCAAAGCTCAGCGCCACGCAGGCGATGAACACCGAGAGCAGGCCCCGTCCCTGGAAGCGGTGGGTCCGCTCCAGCAGCAGCAGGCCCGCCAGCAGCGGGTACAGGATGAAGCCCGTGATGCCTCGGGGCAGCACGGTGGCGGACCACCAGTAGAAGGCCACCGCCGCCAGGAAGAGCGCCCGGCCAAGCCACCCCACGAACGGAGGCCAGGTGGGGTACAGCATCGCGGCGAGCATCGTCGCCGAGCCCACCAGGAAGAGGCTGCCGAGCGGGCGGACGAACGGATAGATGACCTGGAAGATGGCGGCCCCGAACTCGTAGGGCACGAAGACCATCGTGGTGCCGACGACAAGTCCGAAGGCCGCCGCGAACCACTCCACCCGTGCCCGCTCGAGGATGCCCACGGGCGGCACACTACACGTCCCGCTCCGGCTGTCAGTGGCGGAGTGCGGCCCGGGACGGACCGTTCGTCCAGTCCCTATCTCCGCCGCCAGGCGTCGAGCAGGTGCCCCACCACCGCATCCACCCCCACGTCGTGCGTGACCTGGGTGAAGACGAAGGGGCCCTCGCCGCGCATCTTCCGGGCGTCGCGGTCCATCACGCCCAGGTCCGCGCCCACGTGCGGCGCCAGGTCCGTCTTGTTGATGACCAGCAGGTCCGACTGGGTGATGCCCGGCCCCCCCTTGCGCGGCACCTTGTCCCCGCCCGCCACGTCGATGACATACACGGTGTAGTCCGCCAGCTCGCGGCTGTACTGCGCGGCCAGGTTGTCACCGCCGCTCTCCACGATGAGCAACTCCGGGTGCAGCTCCTCCATCAACTGCTCCAGCGCGAGCAGGTTGTGGCTGATGTCCTCGCGGATGGCGGCATGCGGGCAGCCGCCCGTCTCCACCGCCTTGATGCGCTCCGGGGACAGGGCCTGGTTGCGCACCAGGAACTCCGCGTCCTCCTTGGTGAAGATGTCGTTGGTCACCACGCCCAGGCGGTACTGGTCGCGCAGCTTCTTGCACAGGGCCAGCACCAGCGCCGTCTTGCCGCTGCCCACTGGCCCACCAATCCCAATCGTGAAGGCCCGCTGCGAGTAGTCACGCCGGTGCGGCTTGTCGCGCGCGTCGAAGTGGCCCGGGTGCTCCCAGTCCTCGTGCGTGTGCTCGTGCCCGTCCTGCCCATGGCCGCGGTGGTCGTCATCGTGCATGTCGCGCTTCCTTTTCGTCTCTTGTTTCAGGACTGGAACAGCCGGGAGTACAGCCGGTCATGCGTGGCGCCCACCAGGTCCCACAGCGGCGCGGGCTGGGCCAGGTCCTCCACGCCCAATGCCTTGCATTGCTCCAGGACGGACTCCAGCAGCGGCGTGGCCGCGTGCTGCACCTGGTGGGACTCATGCGTGCCGATGACGCCCATGCGCACGCCCGCGGACAGCGCGCCTCGCAGGGTGAGCGACAGGAAGAGTCGCAGGGCGTCCTCCTGCTCCACCTCCAGCGCGCACAGCACCGCGCCGAACGCGGGCGCATGGTGGAACTTCACACGGGCCGCGCGAGCCGCCTCGCGCACGGGCCCCACGGCCTCCGGGAAGATGCGCGCGCAGGTGTCCAGGAAGGCCCTGCCTTGCGTGCGGCTGGCCCGGTTCGCGACGTGGTTGGTGAGGAACGCGTCCGCGCGCGCGTCCAGCGCCGGCAGTGCAGCGGGCTCGCGCCACGCCGAGCCCACCAGCGGCAGGCCGCCCAGGCCCGCCTGCCACACCAGCGCCTCCACGAAGCGCCGCACGTCGCCCGGGCCGCGCACCTCGCCCGCCTGCACCGCGGCCTCCAGGCCCCCCGAGTGCGCGAAGCCCCCCGTGGGAAAGCCCGAGTCCGCCAGCTGCAACACCCTCCAGCCGGAAGCCATGGCGCGCGGTCCTCAGAACAGCGAGTAGCGCTGCGCCAATGGCAGCCAGGTCGCGGGCTCGCAGCGAAGCAGCTCTCCGTCCGCGCGGACCTCGTACGTCTCCGGATCCACCGTGATGACCGGCAGCGCGTCGTTGAGGCGCATGTCCTTCTTGCCCAACGCGCGGCAGTTCACCACCGCGGACAGCCGCTTGGTGAGCCCCAGCCCCTGCACGGTGCCCTCACGCAGCGCGCGCCCGGATACGAAGGCGATGCTCGTGGAGCCGCGCGCCCTTCCTCGCGCGCCGAACATGGGGCGCATGAGGTACGGCTGCGGCGTGGGGATGGACGCGTTCGCATCCCCCATCTGGCCCCACGCGATGAAGCCTCCCTTGAGCACCAGCTCCGGCTTCGCCCCGAAGAAGGCGGGCCGCCACAGCACCAGGTCCGCGAGCTTGCCCACCTCCACGGAGCCCACCTCGTGGGACAGCCCGTGGGCGATGGCCGGGTTGATGGTGTACTTCGCCACGTAGCGGCGGATGCGCAGGTTGTCGTTGTCCCCCTGCTCGCCGGGGAGCCGCCCGCGCTGCTCGCGCATCTTGTGCGCCGTCTGCCACGTGCGGGTGATGACCTCGCCCACGCGGCCCATGGCCTGGCTGTCCGAGGCCATCATGCTGATGGCGCCCAGGTCGTGGAGGATGTCCTCCGCGGCAATCGTTTCTCCACGGATGCGGCTCTCCGCGAAGGCCACGTCCTCCGGAATCTCGCGATCCAGGTGGTGACAGACCATGAGCATGTCCAGGTGCTCATCCAGCGTGTTCACCGTGTACGGCCGCGTGGGGTTGGTGGAGCTGGGCAGCACGTTGGGCGCGCCGCACACGCGGATGATGTCCGGCGCGTGGCCGCCACCCGCGCCCTCCGAGTGGTACGTGTGGATGGTGCGGCCCTTGAACGCCGCCAGCGAGTCATCCACGTAGCCGGACTCGTTCAGCGTGTCCGTGTGGATGGTGACCTGCACGTCCTCCGCGTCCGCCAGCGTGAGGCACGTGTCGATGGCCGCGGGCGTGGTGCCCCAGTCTTCATGCAGCTTGAGTCCAATGGCGCCCGCGCACACCTGGTCGAGCAAGCCCTCCGGCAGGGACGTGTTGCCCTTGCCGGTGAGGCCGATGTTCAGGGGAATCGTGTCCGTGGCCTCCAGCATGCGCGCCAGGTTCCACGCGCCCGGCGTGCAGGTGGTGGCGTTGGTGCCGGTGGCCGGGCCGGTGCCGCCGCCCACCCAGGTGGTGATGCCGCTGGCGATGGCTTCGTCCGCCTGCTGCGGGCTGATGAAGTGGATATGTGTATCCAGGCCGCCCGCGGTGAGGATGAGCCCTTCACCGGCGATGACCTCCGTGGTGACGCCCACCACCATGCCCGGCGTGACGCCCGCCATGACGTCCGGGTTGCCCGCCTTGCCGATGGCGGAGATGCGCCCGGCCTTGATGCCCACGTCCGCCTTGAAGATGCCCGTCCAGTCCACCACGAGCGCGTTGGTGATGACGCAGTCGAGCGCGTCCGCGTCGCCTGTGCCCGCGCGCTGGCCCATGCCTTCGCGCAGCACCTTGCCGCCGCCGAACTTGCACTCGTCGCCGTAGACGGTGGCGTCGCGCTCCACCTGGAGCCACAGGCCCGTGTCTCCCAGCCGCACCCGGTCCCCCGTGGTGGGACCGAACATGTCCGCGTAGTGGCGCCTGTCCAGCTTGCGGCTCATGAGCGGTCCTCCTCGGGAGTCTCTTCTTCGTGACCGAAGCCCTGCGCGCGCACCGCCGCGAGCAAGCGCTCACGGCCTTCATCGGACACCTTGCCGCTGCCCAGCGCGTTGCCGCCGCGCACCACCTGCTCACCCGCGATGGGGACCAGCGACACCGTCTTCACCTCGCCGGGCTCGAAGCGCACCGCCGTGCCCGCGGGGATGTCCAGCCGGTGGCCGTAGGCGCGGCCCCGGTCGAACACCAGCGCGCGGTTCGTCTCCGCGAACGCGTAGTGGCTGCCCACCTGGATGGGCCGGTCGCCCCGGTGCGTGACGCGCAGGGTGATGGCCTTGCGGCCCGCGTTGAGATCCAGCGCGCCTTCCGCCGCGCGCACGAGCCCGGGAGGCCCTTCCGGTGACGCGGCGGGCACGGTGAAGCGCTCCAGCGGCGGCACCGGCAGGAAGCTGCCGTAGAGCGCCAACGACAGGTCCCCGTGCTCCGCCACCACCGGGTGGTGCACCGTCACGAGCTTGGTGCCATCCGGGAAGGTGCCCTCCACCTGCACCTCCGCCAGCATCTCCGGCACACCGTCCATCACCTGCGCGCGCCCCAGGAACCGGCGCCCCAGGTCCATCAACTCCGCCACGCTGCGGCCGTCGCGGATGAACTCCAGCAGCTGCGTGGCGATGAGCGCCACCGCCTCCGGGTAGTTGAGGCGCAGGCCTCGCGCCAACCGCTTCTGGGCGACGACGCCCGCCTGGTGCAGGAGCAGCTTGTCCACGTCACGGGGGGACAGATGCATGGGTCCGACTCCCTCGGTTCTTCCGGGTGCGGGATGCGCCGACCCGCCAGACCCTAGCGCGACGCGTCAGTGTGAGCCAGGATGGAGGCCCCTCGCGCCGTTCTCCCCCTCCGGAGTCCCCGATGAAGAGCTTCAAGGCCGGCTTCCCCAAGACGCCCAAGGCGCCTCCCGCCCCACCGAAGGCGACGAACACGGTGGCCCAGCCGACCTTCTCGAAGCCGGGCACGACGGGCGCGAAGCCGTCGACCCCCACCGCGTCGCCCACGGCCTCGCCCACCGCGTCGCCCACGGGCTCGCCGAGTGTCTCCCGGCCGACGACTCCCACCGGGACGACGCCCCAGGGTGACGCGTTCAAGCCGACCGGCAGCCCCCAGGCGTCGTCGTCGCGCCCGACCATCGACGCGAACTCGCTCCAGGGTCCGCAGCTGCAGTCGCCCAACCTCTCCGAGAGCGACATCGCGGACATGGCCCTGGGCCGCACGCCGGGCAAGGGCAAGGCCATGACGCCGCGCCCTGAGCTCGTGAAGATCGTCGAGGAGATGAAGCTGGAGAATCCGGGCGCGGAGGTGCTGCGCTACACGGACCAGGGCGGCCACCCGATGCTGAAGCAGCCGAACATGCCCGCCGGCACGGACGCGGGCGTGTGCAGCGCGATGACCTCCGAGTGGATCCGCACCGGCAAGGAGTCGGGCGGCGACCCGATGAAGGGCTCGCAGGCGTTCGGCAAGCTGACGGACAACCACTTCGGGAAGCTCATCGACAAGCAGCACTCCGAGCACCTGCAGAGCGACGCGCTCACGAAGCTGAACGGCGCGCACATGGCCGACATCGACAAGCTCCAGGGCAGCGTGAAGGAGCTCCAGGGCAAAAGCGCGCAGCGCAAGGAGATCAACGAGCTGCTCACCAACCCGGACCTCACGCCGGAGCAGCGCCAGGGGCTGAAGGCGCAGCGCAGCGAGCTGACCCAGGACATCAAGACGGGAATGGCCCAGCTCAACCAGGACCAGGCCGCCATCGCGAAGAAGCAGGAAGGCATCGCCGCGATGGTGGACGACTTCCGCACGGGCCGTGGCGGCGGTCACCCGGGCGTGAAGGTGCAGGACTTCGAGCCCATCACGAATGACACCTTCGCGCAGAAGCTGTACGACGGCACGAAGGAGAACGGCCACTACCGCATCGGCATGCGCAAGTCGGGCGAGGCCGCGGAGGGCCACGTGCTGGGCCTGCACAAGACGGACGGCCCGAACCGCCTGCTGGACGCGAACACCGCTGAGTGGAAGACGACCAACCACAAGGACGCGGTCAACCTGACGGCGGATCACGTCAGCGAGCTGTACAAGGACTACGCCACGTTCGACATCACCCGCTACTAGTCACACCCGCCGGGCCCACGGGTCGTCACCCAGCAGGCCCGGTAGGAAGGACAGCCAGTCGCGCGTGGTGGCCAGCAGCGTCTCCAACGACACGGCCGCCACGCGCAGCAGCAGTCCGTCCTCGCCCAGGGGACTGGCGGAGACCACCTCCCGGGCGCGAGGCTTCACCGGCAGGCCCGCCACGCGAGCGGCCAGGGTCTCCCGCGCGTCCTTCAACGCGGGCCCCACCAGCAGCACGGACGCCAGCGCGTCGAAGCGGCCCAGCCGCTCCGGCAGCGCGCCGTGCGCGGGGTCCAGCACCCACCGCTCATCCACCAACGCGCGCCCTTCCCGCGCGACGCGCAGGCGCGAGGCGTAGTGCAGGAAGGCCCAGCGCTCGCCCCGGGCGCTCCGGCCCGCCGTCACCACGTCCGCGAGCACCAGCGACGCACCCGGCGACAGCGTCACGTCCAACGTCTGTGAATAGCGGGCGCCGGTGAAGCAGACGGTGGGGTCCGGCACCCACGCCAGCAGCGCGTCCCGGCCCACGCGCGCGACCAGGTCGCTGCGGCAACCGTTGGGTGAGCGGTAGACGCGGTTCGAGCCCTGCGTCGCGAGCAGCGCCGACGCTCCGTCCGCCACGTCCACCTCCAGCCGCAGGTGGTCCCCATCCACCAGCCCGCCACCGAAGGAGCTGGTATAGGCCCATGCCGCGTGGCCGTGGTTGCGCGGCGTGAGCAGCCGCAAGGGGCTGTGCGCCAGCGCGGTGCGCACCACGGTGCGGGGCCCCGAGCGCTCGAACGCGAGCCGCGCGACGCCCGCGCGCTCCGGGCCGGGAAGAGCGGAAATCACCCTCCCCTTCTAGCACGCGAGCCGCTCCGGAAAGCCGTGCACCGGCCCTGCGTAGCGTTCCGCGCTACAGCCCCCTCTCTCGCGACAGACGTGAGACTCGCTGGCACACAACCTGCTCTTGGGGCGGGCCGCCAATTCTGACATCGCGTGTCAGATATGGCGGAACCTTCTTTCCAAGGCACAGCACCATGCACCGTCGTTCCTCCCGAGCCTCCTGGCTTCGCGCCCTGACCCTCTCTTCGTTCGCCGTGGGTGGCCTGTTCGTGGCCGCGCCCGTCCACGCCGCTGAAACGAGCGAAGCGCCCGCCACCATCGTCAACGTGTCCATGCAGGACGGAGAGCTGACCGCGCGCATCCGCTGGGCCGCGGAGTCGAAGTCCCTGCCCGGGGAGGTGGAGGTCCTGTCCTATGACGGCACGGACAAGCTCACCTCCGGCGAGCGGGTGTCACCGAAGCCCGGCGAGGAGACGGAGGTGAAGCTGTCCGGCGCGGTGCAGGAGCCGTGGGAGACGGGCTGGGCGCAGCGGCTCGTCGTGCGGGAGGCGAAGGGCCGGGAGCTGACGAGCCAGCCCTATGACGTCAGCCTCGCCTGCGAGGACGAGAAGACCTGCCAGCTGACGGCCGCGCCAGGCATCTCCGCCAGCCGCGAGGTCCTGCACGTGAGCAACGCCCTGCAGAAGACCCTCGGCGCCATCGAGAAGGAGATGGGGACGAAGCAGTTCGACCTGGTGCGCGAGGTGGCCCGGCGTGAGCCCTCGCTGTACGGCGAGGCCCTGAGCTACGCCCACGGCCTGATCAAGATCGGCCCCGCCGAGGGTTGCCAGTGCTCCTGGGAGGCGTCCTACTCGCGCACCAACTCCTCGGGAACGAGCCTGGGCGCGGCGCACAACCTGTACTCGCGCCCCCTGTCCCAGAACAAGCCCTCCAACGCCCGCCTGACCACGCAGGGCAGCAGCCGCGTCACCCTGACCCTCCACTGCACGTCGCTGGCCTCCATCCTCACGCAGGAGTTCGGCATCCGGCAGCCCGGCGGGCTGGTGAAGCCCGTGCGCATGCTCCAGCCCGTCTACAGCACCTGCGCCGGGACGTGCAGCGGCCGGTTCAGCCACTTCGGCCGCATCACCGGCAAAACGACCGCGCAGAGCACCACCCCCTTCCCCCCGCCCACCATCCCCAACGGGTCGGCCATGGAGCAGAGCAAGTACCACCTGGGCAATGGCCTGAGCCCACTGCTGAACGAGACCCGCTACGCGCCCACCGGCGACCAGGAATTCGACAGGGGGATTGCCATGCACAACATGGGCAGCGGCTCCGGCTACGTGCAGACGTCCGGCGAGGCCTTCCACGCCTACAACGGCAACGCCAGCACCTGGCAGCCGTACGGCCGCGCACAGGGCAACTACGCCATCGCCGTGCAGGGCGTCGCGGTGTGCCCGGGCGGAGGCCTGAGTCCCATTGGCCGCGCCTTTGACATCCAGTCCACCTATACACTCCCAGAGAACGAGGTGGATTCCATGGAGAAGAGCGTCCAGGACTTCTTCAGCATCCTGTAGCCCTCCGCGCTACACCCGGCGGGGTTTCCGTAACGGGAAGGGACACATTCCCAGCGCAAGCAACGATTTCGGAAATATCGTGGAAAACCACGCATTCCCTCCTAAACCCGCATCAATGGCAGACATGACGCAATCCCTGGCACGGGACCTGCTCTGACGGGGAACCGCCCTCCGACCTCCCGCGTCGGGGGGCGGACCCCCATTCGTCAGTAAGGGATTGCCACATGCCCCATCACTCTTCGCGAGGCCTGTCCGGCCTCGTGCCGTCCTGGCTGCGCTCGCTGACCGTCTCCTCCTTCGCGCTCGGAGGCCTGCTCGCGGCCGCTCCGGCCCACGCCGCGGATCCGCAGGAGGTCCGCCCGAACATCGCCACCGTGCTCGACGTGGCGCTGGTGGACGGCGAGCTGACCGCGAGCATCCTGTGGACGGACCGCCAGGACGACCTGCCCCGGTCCGCGAAGCTCGTCTCCTACGACGGCAAGGACACCGCCACCACGGGCGTGAACGTGACGCCCAAGCCGGGCGAAATCTCCCAGGTGAAGGTGTTTGGCGCGCTGGCCAGGCCCTGGGAGACGGGCTGGGCGCAGAAGCTGGTGCTGGAGGATCCGCAGGGCCAGCCGCTGGCCACCCAGCCCTATGACGTGAACCTGGACTGCGCGACCGACAAGGAGTGCAGCCTCACCGTGTCCAAGGGCGTCACGTCGGAGAAGGACGTCGTGCACGTGAGCAGCGAGCTGGACGCCGTCCTCTCGGAGCTCGACGCGAAGTATGGCCAGGGCGAGTACGACCTGGTGAAGGAGGTGTCCAAGGACTTCCCGCACCTGCGCGGCGAGGCCATGGTCTACGTCCAGCAGTGGTACTGGTGGTACCCCCTCTCCGGCCCCTGCACCTGCGGCTGGACGACCACGACGACGCGCACGCCCACCACCACCCAGTCCATCCTCGTGTCGGCCTCCGGCCGCAGCATCTACGGCTGGAACGGGCCGGGCGCGAAACACACGCTGAGCGCCAACGCCATCCCGACCGGCCCGCTTCTCAACCGGACGGTCACCGGCACCAGCCAGCTGTCGCTGGGACTGCGGTGCTCGCGCCGCGTCTACATCTACTGGTGGGACTTCATCATCCACGGGCCGGGCGGGTGGTTCCCGGTGCGCTTCCCCTTCCCTGTCAGCATTCCCTGCACCTCGCCGTGCCAGGCCCGCTTCGACCACACGGGGCGCGTCACCGGCCGGACGTCCATCAGCGGCGTGGCCACCGCGAGGGAAGCGGGCACCTGGCGCGTGAACGGCGGCACGCCGTACATCAACCAGCTCATCACCGGGAACAACGCCTTTGACGCGGACGCCATCGCCGTCTCGTTCTCGAACACCAGCGCCTACAACACGGTCAGCACGTCGGGCCAGGTGACGATTCCCTCCACGTCCACCTTCGCGAGCGCCCTCGTCACCAACGGCTATGCCCAGGCCATCCACGGCCAGCTGACCTGCCCCCAGATTCCCGCGCTGGCTGGCAGGACCGTCTCGGACTACGGCACGACGCAGGGCACGTCCCACCAGCTCAGCCTGTTCTGGTTCCTCCAGGACTTCGCGGCGGGCTTCTAGCCACGCACGGCGGATCCGCGATGAATGACAACACCCCGGAGGCTGGAACCGTGAAGGTCCGGCGTCCGGGGTGCTTGTTTCTTCCGCGCGCGAAAGGCGGCGGCTGACTACTTGTCGGTCGCGTCCTCGATCTTGTCGCCGGCCTTCTCCGCGGCGTCGCCCGTGGCCTCGGCGGCGTCCTCGGCCGTGTCCTTCACCTTGTCGCCCGCCTGCTCCACGTCGTCCTTGGCGGCCTCGCGGGTGTTGCGGTGGCAACCCGTGCCCACGGTGATAGCACCCAGCGTCAAGGCCAGCAGCGTCAGCTTCTTCATACGGTGTGACTCCTTCGCTTGAAGGGGGTGGCGGGATGAGACCCGCCGTCCCCCGTGCGCCGCGCAAGGTAGGCACTGTCCACCAGCTGCCAAGGGGGCAGCCCTTTTGGGATGTCCGTTCCGGGGCATCCGCGCCCCACTGATGGGCGTTGGAACACGCTGCTAGGGTGAGCCTTCACGAGGGGCCTGATCCCGCCCCCGGAGGCCCACCCATCCATGTCGCATCCCCGGCCCTCAAGGCCCACCCTGTTGCTCGTCCTGGCGTTGACGGCCCTCTGGGCCTGTTCCTCCGACGCGCCGAAGCCCGTCGAGCAGGTCTTCTCCGACGTCCAGTTCGACCTCACCGTTCCGCCGGAGACGCCGGTCGACGCGGAGATCTTCCTCAAGGGCCCCACCGCCACGTTCGGAGGCACGGACGGGCGAGGCCTGGAGATGGTCTACCAGGGCGGCCGTCAGTTCAGCCTGAAGGCCCGGCTGCCCAAGGACACCGCCTTCACCTACGCGGTGTTGATGACGGCGCCCACGGCCCAGGTGGCGCTGGACGCACAAGGAGCACCGGAGGCGGACCGCACCTTCACCGCCCGTGAGAACGAGGAGACTGTCACCCTCACGGTGGAGCGCTTCGGCGCCGAGGGGGGGCAGACAGGCGCGAGGACCGTGTTCATCGTCCAGGTCCCGGACATCACGCCGGTTGGGGCCAAGGTGTGGCTGTCCGGAAACCAGCCGGAATTGGGGAACTGGAATGGCGCGGAGGTGGAGCTCTACCAGGCCGTGGACAACGCCTATGCCGGCGCCGTCACCTTCGCGGCGAGCACGGGCCTGGAGTTCAAGGTGACGCGCGGCTCGTGGGACACGGTGGAGAAGAGCGACACGGGCGCGGAGGTGGCCAACCACACCTTCACCACCGGCGGCGGCTTCGAGCGCGTGCCCGTGACGGTGAAGGGCTGGGCGGACCTCTCCACGCCCCCGCCGCCCCCGCCGCTCACCGGTGACGTGCGCTACCTGCGCAACGTCGTGCCCCAGGACTCCACGCTCAAGCCGCGCGACGTCATCATCTGGCTGCCGCCCGGCTACGAGGCGGACACCACGCGCCGCTACCCGGTGCTCTACATGCACGACGGCCAGAACCTGATGGACGTCAGCACCGCGTTCGCGGGCGAGTGGAACGTGGACGAGACGGCGCAGGCGCTGGTGGAGTCCGGCAAGGTGGAGCCGCTCATCATCGTGGGCATCTACAACACGAGCGACCGCATCGCGGAGTACACGCCCGTGCCCTTCCCGCCGGAGTACCCGAACGCGGGCCGCGCGGATGTGTATGGCCAGTTCCTCATCCAGGAGCTGAAGCCGCGCATCGACGCGGAGTTCCGCACGAAACCGGAGGCGCAGTTCACGGGGCTCGCGGGCTCGTCGCTGGGCGGGCTGGTCTCCATGTCGCTGGGGCTCAAGCACCCGGACGTCTTCACCCGCCTGGGCGTGGTGTCGCCGTCGGTGTGGTGGGCGGACCGGGAGATTGTCTCGGAGGTGAACGCGCTCACCGCGAAGCCCGAGCTGCGCATCTGGGAGGACATCGGCACCAACGAAGGCTCCGGCAGCCAGGCTGAGACGGTGGCGGATGCGCAGGCGCTGCGCGACGCGCTGGTGGCCAAGGGCTGGGTGCTGGACGACGACCTCAAGTACACGGTGGTGGAGGGAGGCCAGCACAACGAGGCCGCGTGGAGCGCGCGCTTCGGTGACCTCCTGCGCTTCCTGTATCCCGTGAAGCAGTGACGAAGCCGCCGCCCACCACCACCCCGGATGGACGCTACCTGGTGGTGGACGGGCGGCTGTGGCGCCGCAGCAATCCAGCGCTCGGGCCCCGGCAGCGAGAGCTGCTGGTGGCCGCGCTGATGCGGGCCCGTGCCGACGTGGGCCGGGCGAAGCGAACAAAGGACGCGGCCCTGGAGCGCCGGGCGCGAGACCGCGTGCACCGCGCCAAGGTGGGCTTGGGAGAGCGGGGCGCGCCGTGGTGGACGGATGGCACGCCGGACCTCAACCGGCGCCTCGTCCAGAACACGCCTTACGCCGCCTGGTTCCAGGACCTGTAAACCCCTCCAAGTGAATATCAAGAGGGCTCGTCGTAACCCTCAGGCCTCGTCCCCATTGCCCTGAGGTCTGGACATGCCCGTGGTTCCTGGAGCTTCACGGCTGGCTTTGTGCCTGCTGCTCACGTCCGTCCTCGCCTGCGGCTCCACCACCGAACCAGACCCGACCCCAGGAGGAGGCGGCGACAACGCCAAGGTCGCCGCCCTCACCCTGTCACCGAATGGGGCGACGCTCCTGGTGGGCGAATCGCTGACCCTGGCCGCCCTGGCGGTCGACGACGCCGGCGAGGTGCTCGAGGACGTGCGGGTGGAGTGGTCCGCTGTTCCGGCCGGCGCCGTCACGGTGAAAGACGGCCGGCTGGAGGGCGTGGCCCCTGGCGGCGCGGTCATCACGGCCAGGGCCGGGTCCGCGAGCGCGACCCTGACCGCGGTCGTGATGCCCTCCGACGAATCCAGTCCGTCGAGCGCGGAGGTGCTGACGGCCGCGCATGAGGCCGGGCTCATCAACGACGAGGAGCTGCTGGCCTACCGTGTGTACGCGGCGTTCAGCGATCCCCGGCTGCCCATCCAGTACAAGGCCCCGGTCGAAGCGGGGCTCGATGCCACCTCGCTTGAGGAGCTGCGTCAGCGCTTCAACTCGCTCTCCAAGCCCATGCAGGCGACCCTGGGGATGTACATGCTGCGCCCGGCGGACCCGGGGAGCTGGCTCAACGCGCCCACGCCCGACGCCCGGTTGAGCAGCTCGGAGGATCCGCGCTGCCGCCCCTTCTCCGGCGGCTGGCGGTACCTGACGGAGCCCTTGTCGAAGACGCGGATCTGGTACCGGGTCAACCTCCCGGGACAGAAAGCCCAGGCCCTGATGCTCGACGAGGCCATCGCGAAGGAGATCTGGCCCAGGCTGATGGCGCTGGGGCTCAAGGAGCCGCTCACCGACGAGTCCTCCCCCTGCAACGGGGGAAGCCCCCAGCTCGACATCTACCTGGTCCTCAACATGGCCGACGGTGGACTGACGGTCGCTGAAGGCTCTGACCTCACGCAGGCCCCCACCTACATCCTGCTGGAAGCCGATACCGACGACCCCTCCCTCAAGGGGGCGGCGACGCACGAGCTGATGCACGCCATCCAGCGGTCCTACAAGATGAAGGGGCCTCAGCTCGACTACGGGTGGATCCGCGATGCAACCGCGAACTGGGCCATCGACCATGTGTATCGAACGCTCCTGGTGGGGCCGAACCAGCGGCGGCAGTACGAACACCAGTTCGCCGATTGTTTCATGAACGCCCCGGCCTTGTCGCTGGACAGTCAGGCCACAGGACACTGCACGAGCATCGGGGTGAGAGGCGCCGGGCACGACTACGGCGCCTACCTGTTCTTCCAATACCTGGAGAGGAAGTACGGGCCGGCGGTCGTGGTGGCCGCGCTGACGAAGCTGACCACGGAGACCTCCAGCCTCACCGCGGTGGACTCCGTCATCCCCGGCGGATTCGAGAAGGTCTGGCCGGAGTTCGCGAAGACGCTCTGGAACGCCACGCCCATCAAGACCCGGTCGGAGTCCTTCAAGTCGTGGGACAACCTGGATGACAACGTAAAGCACGGCGAGCTCAACGCGGACCTGTCGGGCTGGCCCGAGTCCTCGGACAACATGCACGACGAGCTGGGCAACCTGTCCAACCGCTACTACCGCATCACGTTCAGCGATCCAGGCACCCGCTCCGTCCTCTTCTACAACGGGTGGTTCAAGAACATCACCGAAGCGAAGGACCCCGTGAAGGTGCTCGCGCTCTGGAAGGACGAGGCCGGGGAGTGGCACGACGAGGACTGGAGCGAATACGAGTACGTGGGCTTCTGCCGCGACATGAAGTCCCAGCGAGCCCAGGAGCTCGTCGTCATCCTCAGCAACGCCAACTTCGAGCCCGAAGGCGGCGGGCGCCTGAACGGCGAAGCGATGCCCTACCTCAAGCGCAACAACGTGGGCTGCTGGAGGTTCAAGGGCACCACGCGCTCCCTCCTGAAGGGAACGACCTGGTCGTCGGGCCGGAAGCTCATCGACACGAACGTGGAGCTCCAGGTGCTGGACGGCTTCGAGGCCCTGGACTTCGAGCACCCGCTCATCCCCCACACGAAGCGGGTGGGAGGCTCCATTCTCATGCAGCCCGCCGGCGGCTTCACGCTCGACGTGGACTACGTGTCGGAAGGGTGCAGGTACTCGCACGGGCCCAAGCCGTACCCGCTGCTGCCCGGGGGCGGGATCCTGATGCTGAACCCCTTCAACGAATTGACGTCACCGGACCCCGACACGGAGGACTGGCTGTCACACCCCTCGCGCTCCTACACGGCGGCGCTCGCGGATCCGACCCTCGTGCACCTCAACGTCAGCGGTGGCCCCAACTGCCGAGGGCCCGAGCTGGACATGCCCGGCAACCTCCTCTTGACGGATGCGGGGGCGGCCAAGCCGGTGGTGTCGCCCTCGGGAGAGCTGTCCGGGCAGTACATCGACTCGGACACCACCTACTCCTGGATATTGCAGCCGCAGCGCCAACCCTAGAAGGCGTAGCGCACGCGGCAGTACGGCAGGTGCTTCGCGAGCAGGGCCTGGGAGAGCGAGGCCCGCCGTGGTGGACGGACGGCATGCCGGACCTCAACCGGCGCCCCGCGCGGAACACGCCCTACGCCGCCGGGTTCCAGGACCTGTGAACCGGTTGTGACTTGAACGCCCACCTCCGGGTGTGGAACACGCCTTCTGTCTCAAAGCTGTATTCCCCCCAAGACAAGAAGGAAGTGCTGCATGCGTCACGCCTGGAATTGGCTGTGGTGGCTGGTGCCGTCGTTGCTCGTGGCGGCGTGTGGTCCGTCGCAGGAGCAGGAAGCGCCCACTCAGGTCGGCTCGATCACGCAGGCCATTCTGTACCCGCCGCCCGTGCCCACGAGCGGCAACATCGTGGACAGCACGGCGTACCTGGGGCCGGTAGGGCTGAACGGCGCGGTGCAGACACAGTTCACGACGAACCCGCAGTATCTGTCCTTCAGCTTCAACGTGGCCGCGGGCGCGAAGGTGAGCCTGGAGGTGACGCACCTGGGCAGCAGCATGTACCTGGACACGGGCCTGTTCATCTACGGCCCCAGGAACGCGAGCGGCAGCTACGGCACCACGGTGCTCGCGCAGGACGACGACGCGGGCTACGGCCAGCTGTCCAAGGTGGCCAGCCTGACGCTGGCCCAGGGCGGCGAGTACCTGGCGGTGGTGAGCACCGGCACGGGAGCGGGCAAGAAGTTCCGCCTGGCGCTGGGCTGTCTCAACGGAGCCTGCGCGCAGGATGACCTGTTCACCGCGTGCGACCTGGACGTGGCCACGCGCATCGAGGTGTGTGACGAGAGCGTGGTGGAGACGCAGAGCGTGACACCAGCGCAGGCGCTGCCGCAGTGCACGGACGCGCAGGACGCGCACGACGCTTGGCTGTCGCAGTGCGCGGTGTCCTCCGGCCAGAAGCCCTGGTGCGCCAACGGAGAGGCGGCCTTCACGTCGCGGATGTGGCCGGTGTGCAAGGACTTCTACCGGCGCTACTACGGCGCGGGCCCGCTGCCCCTCACGCAGCTGGAGGACAACGACGCCATCAACGAGGCCCGGGCGGACGGCCACACGCGGTGCAAGGCCGGTGAGAATTACTGCGACGAGTTCCTCTGGACGTTCAACGTGCCCTCCGTGGCGGACACGCAGCCCACGCAGCTGGACTGGGTGGTGGAGGGAGCCTTCGCCACGCTGCCGGAGCTGTCGTCCAATCAGCGCGTGCAGTTCACGCGGCAGCCCAACCTGACGTACGCGGACTTCGCGAGCCGCATCGCGTGGGCCTTCCCGGAGCTGGGCCAGGTGCTGCCGCAGGAGCTGGGCAACGGCACGGAGGTACCGGTGGTGGCGCACCTCTACGACGACCCGCTGGTGGCTCCGGGCGCGCACGACTTCCACAACCTCTACATCGTGTACTTCCCCCAGTCGCACCACACCGCGGTGTTCTGGCTCATCCAGCACGAGTACTGAGCGGAGAGGCCCCCAAGGGAGTGCGGCGCCCAAGAAGGCCCCCAGAAGTCCGTCATTCCATCCCGCGACTTCAAATCCTCCGCGAGGGCACGCGCCTCGCGGAGCGCCGCGGCAGACCACAACGGGAACTCAAGCGGACGCAAAGGCGGGCCCACGAACAGAGGCGCCCGCCCGGGCACGGTGGCCTCAAAACCTGTCCGACTGTCGGACAGGTCCGCACTGCATGAAACCGGAGCCGCACGCCTCGCGGAGCACAGCGGCAGCCGGGACGTCGTGCGTGCGCGGGCACCAGAATGAGGGCACGGACAGAAGCGCCCGCCCGGGGCCGGTTGCCTCAAAACCTGTCCGACAGTCGGACAGGTTTTCGCCCCATGCGGCCCGCGAACTTGTCCGACAGCCGGACAGGTTTTCGCCCCATGCGGCCCGGGGGCGCGCTGGCCTGGCAATCGGCGCGGAGGGTGGGCCCGCGCGTCCATGTCAGACCCCTGTGGTTGGATGGCGATGCTGGGGCGAGGAAGGGGATGGGGATGGGGATGGAACGGCGAGGACTCGTGGCCTATGTGGAGGCGCAAATCGAGCGCGATATCGCGCTGGGGCGTCTGCACCCGAGCGGACAATTTGGCTCCGAAGCGAAGCTGGCGCGCCGCTATGAGGTGTGCCGGGGAACCATCCGCGAGGCGCTGCGGCGGCTGGCCGCACGGGGCCTGGTGGTGCAGCGCCCCGGACGCAAGACGCGCGCGGTGCCGCTGGATGAGTCGCTGACGCTGGAGAACCTGGGGCTGGCGCTGCATGACGCGAGCAACCCGGATGCCCGGTGGCTTCTGGAGGGCTACTTCAGCCTCAAGCGTCAGGTGCTGGTGGAGCTTCTGGCCGACTGCTGCGCGAGGGCCTCGGACCTCGACCTGGACCGGCTGGGGAGTACGTGCTTTCAGCTCCAGGACGCGGCGCGCTGGGAGTCGGGGGAAACCTGCGCGCAGGCGGAATTCGAGTTGCTGCGGCATGCGGCGCGGGTGGCGGCGCGTCCCGGGCACGTGCTCCTTGTTCAATCCCTGCAGCGGGCCTTCCTGGGAGGAGCCGCCCAACTGCTACCGCTCATGGGCGGAGAGGCGCTGCGCGAGTGGGCCTTCCGCGTGATGGCGATGCTGCACGAGCGCGACGTGCAGGCACTTCAGCATGAGCTGCCAGCACTGCTGAAGGCGCGCGATGAGCGCGTACTGAATGCCTTTGCCCCCGCGCCCCAGGAACCTGCGTCCCCCGAGGCCCCGCGCACCCAGGAGGAGCCCCTCGGCGCCACCGTGCAGGACAAGGCACCCTCGGCGCATCCCTGCGTGGAGGAGCATGGCATTGGCCGCAGCGAATCAGCCGCCGAGCAGGATGAGGCGCTGGAGGCCCTCCCTCCCTGCGTGGGCGCCCCTGAGCACCATGAACAAGACGTCAATGACACCGAGGCGCTCGCGGTTCCAGCCAGCCCCCAGGTGGCGGCTCTTGCCGTGAAGCCGGACAACAGGTCGCAGCCGTCTCCTACCCCCTTGATGTTCGCCCCGGGCGAGCTCGACCTGGCTTGCGCCGACGAAGAAATGACGGGCACGGGTTCGGGAAACCTGTCCGGCTGTCGGACAGGTTCGGACGCTTCGTCACCGGAAGAGGACATCCAGTCAGAGCCTCCACACTCCGACCGCAGTGAGCAGACACGCGTGACAGCGCATACGGTGAGAGGACCACTTCATGCCATCCAGGGCCTCCTGATCCGGTGGGCTGCGCGCCTCTGGCGCTTGCCCATTCCAGGATCTTCACCTGGTTCGTGACTGGCGACAGCCCGGCGTGTCCGCACACCCTCCGCTGACGGGTAGCGACCGCGCTTCTGGGCAACCTGCCTAGAAGGCGTACCGCACGCGGCAGTACGGCAGGTGCTTCGCGAGCAGCGCTTCGAACTCCGCCACGTGGCGGCCCTTGAAGCCGGTGCGGTAGCGCACGTTGACGCCGCCGCCCTGGGACACCTTCGTCTCCTGGATTTCGGGCCGCCACAGCAGCTCCTCCGCCTTCGGGTGCCAGCCCAGGTTCACCTCGTGCAGGCCCGCGTTGTGCGTGAGGAAGATGACTTCACACGCGAGCTGCTGCTTCGCCCGTTCCCCGATGCCGGCGTCCACCTGATGGAACAGCTCCACGTAGGCGTCCTGCCAGCCGTCGTGGAGGACGACGGGGGACAAGTTGAGGTGCACCTCGTAGCCGGCGGCCACGAAGTCATCGATGGCGGCGATGCGCTCCGCGATGGGACTGGTGCGCACGTCCAACAGCTTCGCCGGCGCGTGCGGCATCAGGCTGAAGCGGATGCGCGTCTTGCCCTTCGGCTCGTAGGTGAGCAGCTCGCGGTTGACCAGCTTGGTGGCGAAGCTGGCCTTGGCGTTGGGCAGCGTGGTGAACAGCCGCACCAGGTCCCGCACGTTGTCGCTGATGGCCGCGTCCGCCGCACAGTCGCTGTTGCACCCGATGTCATAGACCCACGCGTGAGGATCCACCGTGTTGGGCTCCAGCTTGGGTCCGCGCTTGTGCGCGTGCTTGCGGATGGCCTCCTGGATGCGGTCGATGTTCACGAACACCGTGACCGGACTCGCGTAGCCCTTGTTGCGCGGCACGTAGCAGTACGCGCACGCCATCACGCAGCCATTCGCCGTGGAGGGCGCGATGAAGTCCGAGCTGCGGTCATTGGCGATGAAGGACAGCGTCTTCTTCACGCCCAGCACCAGGGTGCTGCCCTTGATGCGATTCCAGGCCTCCACGTTGCCTTCGTTGCCGAAGAGGCCGGGGATGTGCTGGTGCGAGGCCACCTCCACCCGCTCCGCATCCGGGTAGCGCGCGAGAATCTCCCGGCCGCGCGCATGCTCCTGCACGGCGGGCTCCAGGTAGATGCGCGACACCTTCAGCAGCCGGTCGAGCGGGCCGGGGCCCGTCGGGACGGCGGCCGGGCGCGGGGCGGGTTCCGGGAGGAAGAGGTCCAGGTTCGTCACCCGGCGGATGTAACCGTGTTTCGTCTCCCATGCACCCGCGGTGGCCCACCCTGACGTCGGGCGGGCCACCGGGCAGGGGCCTGCTGTCAACGCTCGGACGGAACCGCGCGGCCTGTGGAGGCGGGGGCCGGCGCGTCCAGTTGCTTCCACAGGGCCTCAGGCAGCGGGGGCCGTTTCTCCATCGCCGCCGCGACGCTCGCGGTGGGGGCGTAGACGCGGTGGTTGTTCACTCGGAAGTCGCTGTCCGTCACCGTGGAGATGACCGCGACTCGGCCCAGGTCGTCGATGGGCGGCCCGTCCGCCCGGAACGCGACCCGGTCCACGAGCAGCACCTCCGCGGCGCCGGGCGGCGTCACCCAGACGGTGTAGCGCTTCGCGAGGAGGTCCACGTTCATGCGGAAGTGGTACGTCTGGTTGCGCACGTACGGCACCCGGCGGATCCACGAGTAGCCCGCGCCGTTGCGCACCTGGAAGATGCCGTCCTCACTCATGCGCAGCGCCATGTTCAGCCGGTTGAAGGCTGTCACCTCCGTGGAACTGTCCGTCCACCCCACCACGCCGCCGCCCAGATTGTCCGCCAGCGGGGTGAGGTCGAACTCCACGATGCGCGTGCCCGTGTTGGTGGTGCCCAGCAGGTGCTGGCTCCGCGGCAGGTCCAGCTTCGAGTACCAGGGGTAGTTGGGGCGCGAGTTGAAGCGCAGCAGCGCCTCCAGGAAGTAATAGTCGCCGTAGATGAGGCTGACGTTGATCTCCTGCCCCGCCGGGTAGTTGCCCACGCCGTGCAGCAGCAGGCCCGGGCTGTTGGTGCCCTGCGCCAGGTACGCGGGCGACGCCAGCGAGTCGAGCATGGCCAGCGCGGCGTTGCGGTATGTGGTGCGCCTCGTGGCGTCCGTCTCCAGGGTGCTCAGCTCCAGCAGGGCGGACGCGACGGCGGCCGCGGCGGAGGAGTCCTTGGACTGACTGGGCGCATTGAAGTCCCAGTTGGGCACGCGGTCCGCGGGCAGGTTCGCCAGGTAGTAGTCCGTCACCCGGCGGGCCGCAGTGAGGAAGCGAGCGTCCTGCGTGTAGCGGTACACCATCGTGTAGCCGTAGATGAGCCACGCCTGCCCGCGCGCCCAGGTGGAGCTGGCGGAGTAGCCCTGGAAGGTGCCTCGCGAACGGATGGTGCCGTTGTTGTTGTAGTCCACGTAGTGGAACGAGCTGCCATTGGGGCGCACCGCGTCCTGGAGCGTCTTGAGCGCGTGGTTCACCGCCATGGTGCGCCAGATGGCGGGGCCGCCGTTCTGGGCGCCCCAGAGCAGCAGCTCGATGTCCATCATCGTGTCGGTGACGAGCGGGATGTTCCAGGCCGAGTTCCAATCACAACAATCGATGATGCCCACGGTGCTGTTGTAGCGCGTGGCCAGCGACGCGGCGGAGGTGAGCAGCACGTCGCGGTAGTAGGGATTGCCGGTGAGCCGCCAGGCATTGCCATAGCTGTTGTACATCTTGAAGCCCAGATCGTGCGTCTCCGTGTTGGTCTTCTGGACCTCCAGGGGGCGCGTCCACATGTCCGCGCGGTCACGCCAGTAGGGCTCGTTGGCGACCTGGAACATGAACCACATGCTCCCGGGGAAGAAGCCCTGCGTCCACGCGACCTTGTCCGTGTTGGCCACCGTGGTCCACGTCCCGTTGGACAGGGATGCCTTGGGTGAGCGGTTCACGCTGGGCATCTCCAGCACGGTGTCCGCGAGCTGCGAGCGGGCGAACGTGAACACGCGCACCGCGTCCGCGTCCGTGAAGGCATTCGCCACCGGCGCCACCAGCAACGCCAACATCCACCACAGCTTCACTCCCGGCTTTGGCAATCCCATACACCCTCCCCTGTCTGACCGGCGCGGAAGGTGTCGGTGTGCCACCCCGGGGACCAGCGGCCCCGGGGTCTCAAGCGGCCGTCCCCCCCGCCCTGACGGGGGGACGGGATGTGCCCTACCCGACCCGGGGCGCGACGCCGGTGAACACGGGCTGCGAGTAGCCCGCGGGCTTGTCCCCCACCGCGGCGTTGCCGTGCAGGTTCAGCTGGTAGGGATTGGAGAACATGCCGTGGGGGAACGGCACGGGCGGCGCGCTGGCCTCGTCCAGTTGGCGGCGCAGCTCGGCGGGGATGCTGAAGTCGAGCGCGGCGAGGTTGCCGTCCAACTGCTTGGGATTCGTCGCGCCGATGATGACCGAGCCCACCCCGGGCTGCGTGGCCACCCAGTTCAGCGCCACCTGGGACATGTCCCGGCCCAGCTCCTTGGACACCTGCTCCAGCGTGGAGACGATGCGCCAGTTGCGTTCCGTGAACAGGCCCAGCTGGTTGCCACCCACCGCGGAGTTGAGGCGGCCCTCGCCATGGGCACCGGACTCGCTCGGCCGGTACTTGCCGGAGAGCAGCCCCGCGCCCAGCGGGCTCCAGGTGGTGATGCCCATGCCCAGCGTCTGGGCCAGCGGCACGTATTCGTGCTCCAGGCTGCGCTCCACCAGCGAGTACTGGAGCTGCAGGTTGATGAGCGGCGTGAGCGCGTGCGCCTCCGCCCAGGTCTGCGCGCGCGCCGCGTACCAGGACGGCACGTCGGACAGGCCCGCGTAGCGGATCTTCCCCGCGCGCACGAGGTCATCGAACGTGCGGACCACCTCCTCCGCGGGGGTGAGGCGGTCCCAGGTGTGCAGCAGGAACAGGTCGATGTAGTCCGTACGCAGCCGCTTCAGGGAAGCCTCCACCGCGCGCAGCATGTTCTTGCGGCTGTTGCCGCCCGCGTTCGGGTCTCCCGGGCGGGTGGCGTTGTACGTGTACTTGGTGGCGACGACGACGCGGTCCCGGTCGCCGCGCTCCTCCAGGAACTTCCCGATGAGCGTCTCACTGCTGCCGTGCGTGTAGAGGTCGGCGGTGTCCACGAAGTTGCCGCCCGCGTCCAGGTAGCGGTTGAACAGCGTCCGGGACACGTCCTCCGTGGAGCCCCAGGGCCCGCCGTAGGTTCCCTCCTTCCCGAACGTCATCGTGCCCAGCGACAGCGGGCTGACGCGCAGCCCCGAGCGGCCCAGCAGGTAGTAGCGATCCATCGACATGGTGTGACTCCCTTCCAGCGACTTATTTGGACTTAACAATCCAGATACAGGCATGCGAAGACGGCGCGGGGGCTTCCCGCGACGGAAGAACAGTGGAGCGGGTTACTGGGCCCTGAGGCCCGCCATCGCGAAGTCCACGACGTCGCGGAGGGCCTCGGGCGGAGTGCCGGCCTTGGCGCTCAGGCGCAGCCCACCGATGGTGGCCAGGAGGAAGCTGGCGGCGACGCCCGGGTCCACCCTGGGATTGAGCTCCCCCTTGCGCTGGGCATCCTTCACGACGCGCTCCAGCGCGCCCTGGCCCAGGGCGCCTCCAGTCTTCAGCAGCGTGGCGACCTCCGCGTCCACGTGCGCCAGCTCCGCGGTGGCGTTCACGAAGAGGCAGCCCCGGGCGCGCACCTTCTGGGTGCCATTGGGGATGGAGAGGAGGTACTCGCGGATGGCGCCCAGGGGCGACGGGTGGGAGCGCAGGCACTCCACCAGGTTGGCGCTGTACTCCGCCTGATAGGCGCGCAGGGCCTCCAGGTAGAGGCCGTGCTTGTCCCCGAAGGTGTCGTACATGCTCTGCCGGCCAATGCCCATGGCGCGCAGCAGGTCGTCCGTGGAGGTGGCCTCATAGCCCTGCTCCCAGAAGACCTGCATCGCCCGGCGCACCGCCTCGTCCCGGTCGAACTCTTTCGTGCGTGCCATGCCCCTACGTAATGATTCTGGACTGACCTGTCAAAATAATCGGTCTGCGGCTAGAAGCCGGGCGGGCGCTCGGCGGCGACGCCGGAGGCCCGCTCCAAGGCGATGCCCACGCGGCCCAGGGTGCCCTCGTCGAAGAGCTGACCGATGAGCGTCACGCCGTGGGGGACACGGCGCGGGGTGGCGAAGGTGGGCATGGGGCGCTTGGGGTCCGGGGCCCAGTCGCTGCGGGCCTTGGACACCTCCACGAAGCCGGTACGCAGCGTGAGGGACGGGTGGCCCGTGTGGTTGGTGATGGTGAGGGCTTCGTCGCGCAGCGAAGGCACGAGCAGCACGTCCACCTGAGACATGATGCGCGCCATCTCCTGGGCCACCTTGCGGCGCATCCGGTCCGCCTGGACGAAGTCCACCGCGGACAGGAAGCGGGACTGGCGGAAGAGGTTGGGCCACGCGTCGGGCGTCTGCATCTTCAGCGCGTCCACGCCGTGGGTGAGCGTGAGCTCTTCGAACGCGGCGGCGGCCTCCGCGAAGAGGATGACGTTGAGGGAGGAGTACGGCCAGTCGGGGAACTGGACCTCCACCGGCGTCAGGCCCAGCCCCTTGAGCTTCTCCAGCGCCGCGCGGTCCACGTCCGTGGCGGGACTCTCCTTCATCCACGCGGGCACGTAGCCCACGCGAAGCCCCTTCACGGGCGCGTTCGCGTCGAAGTCCAGCTTCGCGGACACACTCGCCACGTCGCCCGCGTCCGCGCCGTTGAGCGCGGCGAGCACCAGCAGCGAATCCTCCACCCCGCGCGTCATGGGCCCCAGCTTGTCCAGCGACCAGCACAGCGTCATCGCGCCCGTGCGCGGCACACGGCCGTAGGTGGGGCGCAGACCGGTGATGCCGCAGCGCATGGACGGCGACACGATGCTGCCGCCCGTCTCGCTGCCCAGGGAGAAGCCCACGAGCCCGGCCGCCGTCGCCGCGCCCGGCCCCGCGCTGCTGCCAGAAGAGCCCTCCTCCGGGAGCCACGGGTTCTTCGTCTCGCCGCCGAACCAGATGTCGTTGAGCGCGAGCGCGCCCAGGCTGAGCTTCGCCACCAGCACGGCGCCCGCGCGGTGCAGCCGCTCCACCACTGCGGCGTCCGTGGTGGGGACGCGGTCTCGGAACGGCTCGGCGCCGTAGGTGGTGCGAATGCCAGCGGTGTCCACCAGGTCCTTCGCTCCCCAGGGGATGCCGTGCAGCGGGCCCTTGTAGCGGCCTGCCGCGATGTCCTTGTCCGCCTGCCGGGCCTGCTGAAGCGCCAGGTCCTCCGTCAGCGTGATGACGCACTGGAGCTTCGGGTCATGGCGCTTCAATCGCGACACGTAGAGCTGTGTGAGCCGTTCGGACGTGATGGCGCGCGACTGCACCCAGCGCGACAGCTGCGTGAGCGGCGCGAAGGCGATGTCCTCCTCCTTCGCGGGCAGCGGCGCCTTCGCGTCTCGGCTGCGCACGAAGCGCTCCTTCGCGGGCGCGGTGGGCTTGAGCCCCGGCAGCGACGGGTTCCACTGCGAGGCGGGCGACAGCGTGGGCTCCAGCGCCAGCTTGCGAGGGCCGGTGCGACGCTCGTGCAGCGGGGCCAGGGACACGCGCCAGTTGCCGGCGGCCTGGGTGCGCTCGGCGGGCGTGAGCTGCACCTGCATCAGCTTTTCGGCCTCCGCGAAGGTGGTGGGGCTCACCTCCGGCCCCACCGTGGGGCCCGCGCCGAAGGTGGGCGGCGCACCGGCCGGCGGGGCGGACGTGCCCGCGTCCGGCGCCGCGGAGACAGCGGTGCTCGCGAGTCCAATCACGGTGTGGGTCAGGAACTGCCGACGCGAGCTGCTCATGGCGCGACCTCACGGATGAAGCGAAGGGGGCGCCAGTGTGCCACCGCCTACGAGCGATGCACGTCGCGGAAGGCGAGCATGGCGCTCAGCTGCTGTTCCTTCGCGTCATCGAACCCGCACGTGGCGTCCCACGTGGCCGGGTTCTCGTAGGTGCCGAACAACATGTCCCAGATGGGGAGGTCGCCGTAGTTGTTCTTGTGCTTGCCGTACTCGTGATGGATGCGGTGCATCTCCGGCCGCTGGAAGAACCAGCCCACCCAGCGCGGGGTGCGGATGTTGGTGTGGTAGAAGTATTCGCCCAGCGCGCAGCAGGCCGTGTAGATGGCGCCCGCCGCCGGGCTCAACCCCAGCACCGTGTAGACGAGCAGCCCGCCAATGAGGCTGTTCACCGTCATCTCCAGCGGGTGCTTGTAGAAGCTGGTGATGACCTCCAGCCGCTGCGGGCTGTGGTGGATTTGATGGAAGAACCGCCAGAGCACGTCGCTCTCGTGCCGGGCTCGGTGCCACCAGTAGAAGACGAACGTGGCGATGAGGTAGGCCAGCACGCCGCCCACCACCGGGTTCACGTGCCGGGACAGGTGGAAGACCGAGTGCGCGGAGAACCACCGGTCCCAGGTGTAGCCGCCCAGCACCACCACGCCCACCTGCGCCAGGTTGATGAGCACCACTCGCAGGTGCCAGCCGCGCACGCGGGGCAACTTCCACCCCAGGGACAGCTGTTCAATGAGAAAGCAGAGACCGGCGATGAGGACGAGCCAGGGCAGCATGGAAATCCTTCCGTGACTTCAAGCTGGCCCTGTCTACGAACGACGTGCCCGAATATGTCTTTCGACCTGGCGGACACTGTCACCTGGGAGGAATGGGACGGGAGGGACGGGGGCTGGCATCCTGCTGGCCATGGCTCGGAACAGCACCCTGACGGCGCGGTTGGGTTACATCGACACGCAGGCCACCTTCGTGCAGGCGGCGCTGCTGGCGGCGCACGGGGCGGGGGCTCGCGCGGGCGGCTTCCGCGTGTCGGACGTGCGCTTCTACTTCCTGCTGTTCACCAACTGGGTCGAGCACGACGTGACCCGGCCCTCGCAGGACATCGACCTGACGCAGGTGCGGAGGACGCTGGAGCGGCTGGTGCGCGGCGGCCACGCGGAGGCGAGCACCAGCGCGCCCGTGAAGGGGCTGCCTCGGGGCCGCCGGTACGTGCTCACCGGCGAAGGGCTGTGCTCGCTGGCGGAAGGGCTGGCCGGGCGGGAGCGGGCGCCGCTGGAGGAGGCGCTGTTCGTGGTCTGCTTCGCGGCGAGCTACCGCGACGCAGTGCTGTCGCGCGTGGAGGGGCGGGCCCGGGCGCTGTCCCCTGCTGTTCGAAGGCGAGTGGAGCGGGCGTTGGATCCGCTGCGGCTGGTGAAGGAGGCGCAGCGCACGTCGGCGGCGGTGCTCGCGGACCTGGAGGAGCGGGTGGAGGCGGGCTTGCGTTACGAGGAGCAGTCACGCAAGGCCATGGCCCGCGCGGAGCCCGTGGCGGACGTGGTGCGCGCGCTGGAGGCGGCGGGTTCGTACCAACTGCACCGGGTGCGGCCGTTGGGCGAGGTGCTGCTCGCGCTGCCGGAGGACCTGCGCCAGTTCGAATTGACGGAAGGCATGGGCCTGCGCTCGCGGCTGCTCTTCGCGCCCCTGGCCGAGCGGGCGCGGGCGGAGCATGCGGTGCTGGCGAGGTTGGAGGCGCGGCTCACCCCCGGCAAGGCGCCGGGGTGAGCCACGGAGCGAGGCCTAACGCAGCGCCCGGGTGAGGCGCGAGCCCAGAGCCAGCGCGAGGCCATCCTCGACCAGGCCCGCGGCCAAGTTCGGCACGCGCAGCTTCTGCGTCAGGAGACGGCGGAAGCCATAGAAGACATAGCTGGAGGCGATGGCGGCTGCGGCGCCGACGAGTGCGAAGCCAAGCTTCGCTCCCTTGCGCTTGCGTGACACCGCGGCGCCGGTGATGGCCCCGGAGAGGATGCGTCCTGTCAGGATCGGAGCGGAGGTGCGCGCCGGCGTCAGAGGGGACTTGTCCCCCACCAGCTCGCCGAGCGCCAGGAAGCCCAGGCGCTGCGACACATTCCTCGACGCAAGGCCCGGCAGGGCCCGCTTCAGGGCGCGTGTCGGCTTGCGCGACAGCTCTCGCGACAGGAACGCGGGCGCCGTCATGCTGCGCATCCCGGCGAGGACGCCGAAGCCCGCCGCCGTCCAGAGTTCGTTGTTCGTTCGCATGGATCCCAACCCCCAATCCGGGTGGTGAAAACTGGAGGGTGGGGGCGCATCGCCCGTCCGGCCACCGTCGGGCGAGCGGGCACTCAGGCGGACGGCGGCGCGGACGGCCTGGGCACGCGCAACATCCAACCCGCGAGCAGCGCGCCCAGCGCGGCCACCAGCGTCCCGCAGTTCTCATACACATGCCTGGGGAGCACGCCCACCACGAGGCCGAACACGCCCAACCCCAGGAAGCCGCGCCGGGCCAGGGTGCGCTCCCATGCCTTCGTCGCGAGGGCGGTGGAGAAGAAATAGAGGACCGTGGAGCCAACGACCTGCACCCAGGGCACCAGGGAGCGCACGGGCCGCCACGCCACCATCTCCAGCCTGTCGAAGAAGCCGACCCCGCCTCCTGGGAGTGCCAGGCCGGATTCTCCCGCCAGTTGCTCGGCGGTAGCCCCGAACATGTGCCGCATGTCATCCGCCAGGAAGAAGTAGACGGCTTGAATCAGGGTCGCCACGACCAGCACCGTGAGGATCCAGCCCTTGGGCGCGGGCGGCACGGACGGCTCGGTTTGCTTGCGCAGCGCCTCCAGGTGCTCCGGGGCGACCTCCAGCGGGTGCGGATAGGACATGGCCAGCAATGCCTGCGTCGCGGCGGCGCTGACGGGCATGCCCTGTTCGTCCACCAGCTGCTTCACGCCCTCCTTCGCCAACAGCGCGTGCAAAGCGGGCGCGAGCGTCGACGGGTCCTCCGTCTGGACCCACCGGGCGATGATGGCGTTGAGGTACCCGGCCTTCAGGGCGCGCGAGGAGCCCTCCGTCCTCAAGGCCTCCTCGAACAGCGGCTCCAGCTCATTGACCGACGGAGTGACAGGAGACGGCTGTAGCTGCGTGCTCATCCCACGAGTCTATGCCGCGCCGGGGACACCCACGTCCAGCCGCCGCTTCAGGTCGCGCAATCGGCCCCGGACCTCTCGGGTCAGGGTCCATTTCAGGAGCGGCGTGAACCAGCCGAAGGGCCGCCGCAATTCAAAGGCATACGTGAAGGTCACGCGTGTCTCGCCGGGGACGTCCTCGTCGAAGCGCCACGAGCCCGCGAAGCTTTCGAACAGGCGCGGGCCCCGCGTCATCTTCACCGCCGTGACGGCGGGCGGCTGGAAGGACACGTACTGCGTCTCCATCCCCAGCCCGTGCCACGACACGCACCAGGCCTTCACGCCCGGCCCGGCTTCCGTCGCGCCGTCCATCAGCACCGCCTCGCGCAGGAACGTGTCCCAGACAAGCCGCTGCCCGTAGTCCTGCGTGTACGCGAAGACGCGCTCGCGCGGACAGGTGATGCGGATGGACTCGGTGAACCTCATCCTTCCGTGTTGCGGAGGAAGTCCGCCACCTGAGCGAAGCGGTCATCCAGGAAGCTTCGCAGGCCGCCGGTGATGCCCTGCTTGTTCATGGCCTTCTGCATGCAGCGCAGCCACGCGTCCCGCATCGACGTATCCACCGGCAGGTGGCCGTGGCGCATGCGCAGCCGGGGGTGGCCGTGCGTCGCGCTGTAGTGCTGCGGCCCGCCCAGCCAGCCCACCAGGAACATGCCGAAGCGCTGGCGCGTGCCGCGGTTCACCTTGCCCTCGGCGTCCAGCTCGTGGATGGCGGCGAGCGCGGGTTCCTCCGTGTCCATCACGTCGTAGAAGGCCTCCGCCAGCGCGTGGACGGGCGCCTCGCCGCCCATGCGGGTGAAGGGGGTGTCGTCCAGCGTGGGGACCCAGCCGTCCGACGGTGGGGGCTTCAATTCCATGCTCATGGCTTCCTCATGCCGCCCAGCGCTTCGGCCGGCGCTGGAGGCTCTTCAATCCCAATCCTTCACAGAACGCCTTGAAGCGCGCTTCCGGAACGCCCTTCCACTCCATGTCCGCGAGCGACTTCGTGCCCGGCAGCGGCGCGTCCTCCACCAGCGTGGCCAGCGTGCGGTACAGCCGCGCGTCCTCGCGGTGCGCCTTCAGCGTCGCCGCCAGCTTGTCCGCGCCCCGCACCTTCACCGTCCACTCCGCCGCGTTGTCCGGGATGGACTCCAGATGTCCATACGCCTGGAGCACCGCCGCCGCGCCCTTCGCCCCGAAGCCCGCCAGCCCCGGGATGCCGTCCGCGTCGTCGCCCATCAGCGCCAGCAGGTCCGGGACGCTCTCCGGCGCCACGCCCAGCTTCGCCTTCACCCCGTCCGCGTCCACCACCTTCTGCTGCCGCCGGTCCACCTGCACCACACGCTGGCCGCGCACGCACTGGCCCAGGTCCTTGTCCGGCGTGAGCAGCCGCACCTGTTCCACCTCGCCCGCCCAGCGCGCCGCCGCGGTGGCCAGCGCGTCGTCCGCCTCCTGGTCCTTCATGGACCAGACGCGCACACCCAGCGCCGCCACGGCTTCCTCCACCAGGTCGAACTGCGCGCGCAGCTCCGGCGGCACGCCCTCGTCACCTTTGTAACCGTCGAACAGCGCGTTGCGGAACGAGCGGATGGGGTTGTCGAACGCGACCGCGACGTGCGTCACGGCCTCCTGCTCGTCGTGCAGGAGGGCGAGCAGGGAGTCCATCACACCAGCCGTGGCCTTCACGTCCCGTCCGTCCGGGGCGGTGGTGCTCGGTCGAGGCGAGAAGTGGGCCCGATACAGCTCATACGTGCCGTCCACGAGGTGCAGGCGCATGCTCTCCCTCTAGCGTCCCTCTCGCCGCACGGCCAGCAGCCCGTGCGCGGGCGTGGCCTGTGCGCCTCGTTCCCTACACGACGCCTGTCAACCCCCTTGGCCAGCGTGCCTGGTGGGGACAGGTCGCCGATGCCGACTGGCCGGGCACCGCCCATTTTCCAAACCAACTCCCTCTGGGCCGCGCCGGAGCGTCCCAGCATTTCCACCGGCATGAGGTGATCCATGCGCCCGAAGCTGTTCGCCGCCGCCCTGCTTTCCATCGCGGCCCTTGGATGTGCAGGCAAGCAGGTGATTGCAACGTCCACCCATCAGCAGCGCGTGCAGGCGGAGGCCGCGCTCCGCTCGGCGGAGAACTCGCAGGCGCCGAACGTGCCCGAGGCCGCCCGGCATCTGGAGTTCGCGCGTCAGCAGATCGCCGACGGTGAGCGGCTGATTCAGGAGGGTGAGCAGGATGCCGCGGAGCTGCGGTTCCGTCAGGCGGCCGCGGACGCGGACCTGGCGTCGGCGCTCGCCCGCGCGGTGCCTCTGAAGAACGAGGCGCGGCGGGCTTCCGAGCAGGCCGAGTCCCTCCGCAGCGGTCAGTGAGTCCCCTACCTCTAGCCTTGTGAGGAGCGAGTCATGCAGCGTTGGAAACTTGGATGGTTGGCGGTCGCGGGAGTCACGGCGCTCTCGGTGGGGTGTGCCCACGGTCCCCCGCCCAGTGAATTGACCGCGGCGCGCCAGGCGTACCGCGACGTGGCCAAGAGCCCCGAGGGCCGCGAGCGCCCCGCGGACGTGGCGGCGGCCCGGGCGGCCCTGCAGGAGGCGGAGAACGAGTACGCGGAGACCAAGGGCTCGGTGAAGACGCGCTCGCTGGCGTACGTGGCCCTGCGCAAGGCGGAGATCGCCGAGGCGCGCGGCGAGGCGGACCTGGCCGCGCAGCAGCGGGCCCAGGCGGAACAGTCCCTGCGTGAGCAGCAGGAAGCGCGCGCGAAGAACCTCACGCGTCAGCAGGAGGAGGATCGCGCGAGGTACGAAGCCCAGCGTCAGCAGTACGAGCAGCAGCGCCAACAGTACGATGCACAGCGCGCGCAGGAGGCTGAACGGCTGCGCACGGCGGACGCGCAGCAGCGTCAGCAACTGGAAGCGGAGATGCAGCGGCGCACGGAGCAGCAGCAGGCCGAGGCGCAGCGACTGGCTGAGCTGAACCAGCAGCTCCAGCAGCGCACGCAGGAGTTGGAGCAGGAGCGACAGGCGCGGCTCCAGGCGGAGCAGCGCGCGTCGCAGGCGCTGACGCGGCTTCAGGACGAGAACGTGAAGGTGCGGGAAGAGGCGCGCGGCACGGTGGTGACGTTGTCGGGCAGCGTGCTGTTCGCGACGAACGCGACGGAGCTGTTGCCCGCGGCGCGCGACCGGCTGTCAGAGGTGGCGACGGCGCTGAAGGAGGCGAAGAATCCGTTGCTCATCGAAGGCCACACGGACTCGCGAGGCGCGGAGGGCTACAACGACCAGCTGTCGGAGCGCCGTGCGGAGAGCGTGAGGAACTTCCTGGTGAACCAGGGCGTGCCGCAGGACCGCATCCAGGTCCGAGGCATGGGTGAGAACCGGCCAGTGGCGTCGAACAGCACGGCGGAGGGTCGCGCCAACAACCGCCGCGTGGAGATCGTGGTGGAGCGCAACGTGGCCGGTGCGCAGCCGTCGCGCAGTGGAGGCGTGGGCGGCAGTGGAGCGCAGCAGCCTGAGCAGGGCGACCAGGACCAGGGGCAGAACACGGGCGGCAGCGGCCCGGATGCGAAGCCGCACGGCGCGGGCGTGGACCACCAGAGCCCGCAGCCCGAGCAGGGCACGGGCGGCGGCGGGGCGCAGCAGCAGGTGCCCCAGCAGCCCATGGACCACGGCGAGTAACGCACGCCAGTGCTCCCTGAGCATGAAGGTCCTCACTCCATGCGGGTGGGGACCTTTTTCTTCATCCGCGCTTCAGGCGCGCACGTCCCCTGGGAGCGCGTTACCCTTGAAGTCCGGCACCGCCATGATCGACAAGTCGCCCGTCCTGCTCACCACCGAGCGCCTGCACCTGATGCTGCTGCCGCCCGACGCGGCGGAGCGGGTGCTGGCGTACCACGTGGCCAACAAGGACCACCTGGGCCCGGTGTCCCCGGCGCGTCCGGCGACCTTCTTCTCCCCTGCCTATTGGCGCACGCGGCTGGCCCAGGACCGCGAGGACTTCCGCTACGACGTGTCCCTTCGCGTCTTCCTTCTCCCCAAGGGCCAGCCCCTCGCGCTCGCGCCCATCATCGGCAACGCCACGCTCGCCCACATCCGCCGGGGGCCGCTCCAGGCCGCGGATCTGGGCTACGGCCTGGATCACCGCCACGAGGGCAAGGGCCTCATGACCGAAGCCCTCCGCGCCTTCTGCGATTTCGCCTTCAGCGCCATGGGCCTGCACCGGCTCCAGGCCAACCACCTGCCGGAGAACCTGCGCAGCGCCGCCGTCCTCCGCCGCCTCGGCTTCATCCCCGAGGGCTACGCCCGCGACTTCCTCCTCATCAACGGCAAGTGGCGCGACCACGTGCTCAATTCACTCGTGGCCCCCGCCGAGCCCGGCCTCCGCGGCGGCCCCTGACTGACGCGCGGCCCTCCATCAATTTTGTCGATATTGGAGATATGGGGCTTCAAAAGCCGCCCATTCGAGGCTTGACCGCCAATATCGACAAAATTGATCAACGGTCAGTGGCGCAACCACGTGCTTACCTCGCTCGTAGCCCCGCCGAGGCGTCACGGAAGGCCCCGTACCTTCTCATCCAGTGGGACGGCCTTCGTGTCCGACGGCTCAGCGCGCCGGTGCCCGCACCTTCGGCTTCGACTCCGTCACCGCCGGCAGGTTCGCGTCGAACCAATCCAGCGTGCGCAAGAGCCGGTCCTTCTGGTGCTCGGGCTTGCGCAGGCTGTGGCCCTCATCCGCGTAGATGACCAACTGGGTCTTCACGCCCAGCGTCTTCAGCGCCTTGTGGAACTCGTAGCCCTGCGACGCGGGGACCTCCAGGTCCCTCTCTCCGTGCAGCACCAGCGTGGGCGCCTTCACCTGCTTCACTCCGTTGATGGGCGAGGAGCGCGTGTACACCTCCGGCTCGTCGTACACCGTCGCTCCGAAGTACGGCAGCATCCATGAGTCGATGTGGTTCGTGCCGTAGTAGCTCTGCCAGTTCGCGATGCCCGCGCCCGCCACCGCCGCCTGGAAGCGCTGTGTCCGCGTCACCGCCCACATCGTCAGGAAGCCGCCGTAGCTCCACCCCGTGATGCCCTGCCGCGCCGGATCCACCGGCGCTGACGCCAGCACCGCATCCAGCCCCGCCAGCACGTCGTTGAAGTCCCCGAAGCCGAAGTCCCGGCGGTTCGCCTGCACGAACGCTTCACCCTGGCCGTAGCTGCCTCGCGGGTTGGGCATGAACACCGCGTAGCCTCTCGCCGTGAACAACGCCGTCTGCGGATTGAACCCCGGCAGCACTCCCGCCGCCGGTCCTCCGTGCACCACCGTCACCATGGGCGCCTTGCGCCCGGACGCGTCCGGCACCGGCAACACCAGCCAGCCCTGCACCGGCTGTCCGTCGCTCGTCCACGTCACGCTGCGCACATCGCCCACCGTCACGCGCACGTCCGCGTTGAGGCGCGTCGCCTGCTTCCACGCTCCCACCGGCCCCGTCCACAGCTCCGGCGCCTGGGTGATGGCGTCGCGCACCACCGCGCTCGTGACTCCGTCCTTCCCCAGCGACACCTTCACGTGCTCCGGGCCCTTCCACAATGTCTTCACTTCTCCGCCGCCCGGAGCCACCGCCATCAGCGCAGCCTCGCCCTGCGCCTGCGCCACGAACACCAGCCGCTCCGCCGTGGGCCAGAAGAGGTCCGTGGCCGTCGCCTTCAGCCCCTCCGTCACGTTCCGCGCGGGCGGCACCTTCGCGGGCAGCTCCGCCTTCTCCCCGAACCGCACCTTCGCCGCCAGCCGCTCCGGCACCGACACCACGAGCACGTCCCCGCCCGTGTTGCCCTCGTCGCTCATCAGCCCCTCGATGAACGCGAGCTGACGGCCGTCCGGACTCCACGCGGGCTCCGCCACCTGCCACCTGGGCGTGTGCAGCAGCGACGTCTCTCCCGTCCCCGCCTCCACCGCGTACACCCGCGCGCTCCACCAGTTCGCATCCCCCGGTGGCTTCGAGGCCATCACCGCCACCCGGGCGCCGTCCGGACTCCACGCGTACTCGTGGATGAACAAGCCCGCGGGCGACACCCACCGCAGCCGCGTGTCCTCCACCGTCACCACCGCGAAGCGCTTCACCGGCGGGGATGCCTGCACTACGCCCGTCTCGCGCGCCGCCGGCCCCCGAGGCCCCAGCGCGTCCTCAGCGCCCTCGATGACGAGCAGCCCCACGGACTTCCCGTCCGGCGACCACTTCGGCGCCGCCAGCGCGCCCTTCACCGTGGTGAGCCGCCTCGCGGGCCCGCCCGTCCCCGACGCCTCCGCCACGTAGAGCTGTTTCGCCCGGCCCTCACCCGCCGTGGAGAGGAACGCGAGCTGACGGCCGTCCGGACTCCATGACAGCGAACCCTCCGCGCACGGCGCTCCGTCCTTCGACGCGGTGACGCGCACCGGCGTCCGCTCCGGATGCGCCAGCGCCCTCACTTGGAGCCTCGCGGCCTCCGCGGTCCCCGGCACCGACTCCACCCAGGCCACCCGCGTGCCGTCCGGCGACAGCGACACCTCGCGGATCCGCACCACCCGCTGGAGCGCGTCGTACGTCGCGCCGGCCTCCACCCGCGCTGGCACGGGCGCAGGCGCTGCCCCGAACGCCAGCGCGCCCCACACCCAACACCCCACCGCCACAGCCAGGCTTGCCGCTCGCATCCGCCGCCTTCCGAAAAGCACAGGAGGGCGGAGTCTAGCGGACCTCCCGCTCAGTGCAGCTGCGTGGGCAACATGGGCAGCCCGTGGAAGAAGCGCCGCCCGCTCTCGAAGCGGTGGTGGAACGTCACGCGCTGATCCAGGTACAGCCGCGCCATCTCCTCCTCGCCGTACGCGCGGAAGAACGCGGCGCGTGCTTCATCACAGGCCCGCTCGTACTCCACGCACAGCGCCTCCCAGTCTTCCGGTGGAAGTTCCCCTTCCGGCCAGCCCTCGCTGGTGAGGCCGTAGTCGCGCTCCATCGCGTCCAGTTCGCGCGCCCGCATCCGCACGCGCGGATCCTCCGCGATGGCCTCGTCCGCCATCGCCGTGAGGATGTGCGCCACCAGGAAGAAGCCCGCATCCGGCGGCACCGCTCCCGCGTCCCGCGCGCCCCGGAACGTCACCAGCAGCTGCGCGTCCATCTCCTCGCCGCCCAGCTCCGCCAGCTTCGCCGCCAGCCCGCGCCACCGGGCCTCGGTCTCGAGGGCCTCCCGCCGCACCCCTTCCAGCTCCTGCTCACCCATCTTTTTCATGGTGTCCTCTCCCGGCCCGCGAAAGTCCCTTCCCACGAAGGTTCCCATCCACGTCTGACGCTCGGGCCCGGCAAACCGTGCTGTCCCCTTTTTCCACGACGTCCCGGCGCGTCAGGTGCACGACGCCCGAGCGCGGCGCCGTCGCGTTGCGGACGCGCAAGCGTGCTCGGGGGGACGGACGGCCTGGCGGCCAACCCGGGCGTTTCGGGGCTGCCGGGGTGACGAACCACCAGGCCGGTGATTGCGTCCGGTGGAGCCCCTTCGCGAACGCCGGGTGTCACCCGCAGGACGCTTGAGCGAGGCCCGGACCCGGCGCGCACACTTGGCGGCCGACAGTGGTTGCCGCCGGGCGCGGGATGACGCATCCGCAGGACATGGGGCCCGAAGCCGGTGGCCTGTCCTGGGGAGCCTCGCCGGTGTCCGAGCCCGTCGTCCCGCCGCAGCTGAAGTCCCAGGTGTCGCCCCGCACGGTGTTCACCGTGTGCCTCGTGGTGCTGGGGGTGATGGTCCTGGTGGTGCTCGTCGCCAAGACGCGCGTGGCGCTCACGCTCACCGGCATCGCGGCGCTCATCGCGCTGTCGCTGGAGCACGGCGTGTCGCGGCTGGAGAAGCGCGGCTTCAAGCGGTGGCTGGCCATCGCCGTGGTGCTGTTCGGGCTGTTCGTGGCCACCGTGGCGCTGGGCCTGCTGGTGATTCCGGACCTGGTGACCCAGGTGGACGCGCTGGTGACGCAGTGGCCTCACCTGTGGAAGCAGATGCGCGGCACCGGCATCTTGCGCGCGCTCAACCAGCGGCTTCAGAGCCTGGGCTGGAACGAACGGCTGGAGGAGGCCACGCCCGCGATCGCGGGCCCCCTGCCCGCGCTCCTGATGAGCGCCATTGGCGGCGTGGTGGGCCTCCTGGGCGGCATGCTCACCGTCTTCTTCCTGGTGGTGTTCATGCTGGTGTTCGGCGGCGGCGTGCTCAAGCGCCTGCTGGAGCTGGCCCGCCCCGACCACCGCCTGCGCTACGTGCGCGTGCTGCGCAACGTGTACACCGCGACGGGCGGCTACCTGTCCGGCATCACCCTCATCTGCGCCATCAACGCCACGCTCACCACCACCATGCTGGCGGTGCTGGGCATGCCCTTCTACCTGCCCCTGGGCGTGGCCAGCGGCTTCTCCAGCCTGGTGCCCTACGCGGGGCCCATCATCGCGGGCGGCATCATCACGCTGCTCACGCTGGCCACCGGCGGCCTGTGGAAGGCGCTCGCGGTGTTCATCTACTTCCTCCTCTATGGCCAGCTGGAGGGCAACGTGATGGCGCCGCTCGTGTTCAAGCGCACCGTGCACGTCAACCCGCTCGTCACCCTGCTCGCGGTCCTCTTCTGCGTGGAGCTGGCGGGCATCGTGGGCGCGGTGGTGGCCGTGCCCGTGGCGGCCACCCTGCAGATCATCGTCCGCGAGGTCCTCCTCTTCCGCCAGGAGCGCCGCGCCGCGGCCGTTCTTCCAGAGCCCTGACGGGCCGAGCCCCGATGACCGACTCGCCCCTCCAGCTCCTCGTGACACACGGCTCCGGCCCGCTGCTCTTCGTCGTGCTCGTGGCGGGAGGGTTGGGGCTGCCGTTCCCGGAGGACCTGGTGCAACTGGCGGCGGGCGTGCTCTCACACCGTGGCGCGATGCCGCTTCCGGCCGCCATCGCTCTGTGCTTCGCGGGCGTGCTGTGCGGGGACACCGTCCTCTTCTTCACGGCGCGCAGGCTGGGACAGGCGCTCTACACGCACCGGCGCACACGCCGCCTGTTCCCGCCCGAGCGCCGCGAGCGCATCCAGGGCCTGTACGCGAAGCACGGCTCGCGCGTCGTCTTCGTGGGCCGGTTCATGTCCGTGCTGCGCGTGCCGGTGTTCGCCATGGCCGCCGCGGAGGGCATGTCCTTTCGCCGCTTCCTTCTCTGGGACGGGCTGGCGCTGTGCCTGAGCTCGCCCCTGGTGGTGACGCTGGGCTACCTGGGCTCCGCGAGCGTGGACCGCGTGGCGAAGGGCGTGGGCCGCGTGGAGCACTTCGTCGCGCTGGCGGGCGTGGCCGCGCTGCTCGTCGTGCTCGCCGTGCGGCATGCCCGCGAGAAGCGACAGCCCCGCCCGGCCCCCTGAAACCCGCGAGCGGCGGTCCCTGCCACCCCACCCGGGGCCGAAGCAAGCAAGCTCACACTTGCTCTTGATGCCACGGCACGCGCCGCGTGAATCCGCTATCAAACCAACGGTTTCCCTGGACGAACATCCGAGGCCTCATGACTCCCCCCAGTCCCTCCCAGGCCGGTTCCACGGCGGTGTCGCCCCCGGAAGGGGGAATGGACTGGCTGTCCGGCGGCGGTGAGATGGGGCGGTTGATCCGCTCCATGGACTGGTCGGGGACGCCGCTCGGGCCGGTGGAGACCTGGCCGCAGAGCCTGCGCACGACGGTCAGCCTGTGCCTGTCCTCCACCTTCCCCATCCTCATCGCGTGGGGACCGGAGCGCGTGCAGCTCTACAACGACAGCTACCGGCCCATCTGCGGCGCGAAGCACCCGGAGTCCATGGGCCAGCCCTTCCGCGACTGCTGGGCCACGGCACTGCCGGTGGTGGGCGGCGTGTTCGAGAAGGCGGGCACGGGCGTGGGTTCCTACATCGAGAACCAGCGCATGTTCCTGGACCGGTACGGCTATCTGGAGGAGGCCTTCATGACCTTCTCCTTCAGCCCCATCCGCGACGAGTCCGGACGCGTGGGCGGCCTCTTCCACCCCATCACGGAGGTGACGGACAAGATGCTCAGCGCGCGGCGCACGCAGACGCTGCGCGAGCTGTCCGCCCTCCTGGGCAAGGTGAAGACGGTGGAGGACATTGGCGCCGCGCTGCCGCAGTTGCAGCCGGACGCCGCGCTCGACGTGCCCTTCCTCCTCTTCTACCGCCGCGACGAGTCCGCCCCGCGCGTCCAGTGGGTGGGCGGCATGGGCCTGCCTCCGGGCACCGCGTGGAGCCCGGTGGAGGCGGGGCTGGACGGGCCGTGGCCCTTCGCCACCGCGGGCGCGGACCCGGTGGGCGTGCCGCGCGCGCTGCTGGACGCGGGCCTGACGCTGGGGCCGTACGAGGAGCCGCCGACGCATGCGCGCGTGCTGCCCATCCACCCGGCCGGCATGGCGGAGCCCTTCGGCTACCTGGTGGCCGGCGTGAGCCCCCGCCGCGTGATGGATGACACCTATCGTGGCTTCTATGAGCAGCTCCAGGCCACGGTCACCAACGCCGTCGTCAGCGTGCGCGCCTACGAGGCGGAGGCCCAGCGCGCGGAGGCGCTGGCGGCCATCGACCGGGCGAAGACAGCGTTCTTCTCCAACGTGTCGCACGAGTTCCGCACGCCGCTCACGCTCATCCTGGGTCCGCTGGAGGAGTCGCTCGCGGACGCCTCCGCGCCCCTGCCGCCATCGCAGCGCACGCGCCAGGAGCTCACCCATCGCAATGCGCTGCGCCTGTTGAAGCTGGTCAACTCGCTGCTGGACTTCTCGCGCATCGAGGCGGGCCGGGTGAAGGCCAGCTACCACCCCACGGACCTGACGCGGCTCACCGAGGACCTGGCCAGCGTCTTCCGCTCCGCCATGGAGAAGGCGGGGCTCCAGTACACCGTCGAGACGCAGGACGTGGGCGAGCCCGTCTATGTGGACCGGGACATGTGGGAGAAGGTTGTCCTCAACCTGCTCTCCAACGCGTTCAAGTTCACGCTCCACGGCGGAGTCACCGTGCAGCTCGTACGTGAGGGGACGCGAGTGCGGCTCACCGTGCGGGACACCGGCACCGGCATCCCGGAGGCGGAGCTGCCGCGCGTGTTCGAGCGCTTCCACCGCGTGGAGTCCTCGCGCGGGCGCACGCATGAAGGCACCGGCATTGGCCTGGCGCTCATCCAGGAGCTGGTGAAGCTGCACGGCGGCACGTTGGGCGTCCACAGCGTGGAGGGCGAGGGCAGCACCTTCTTCGTGGAGCTGCCGCTGGGCCGCGCGCACCTGCCCGCCGAACAGGTCCAGGAGGACGAAGGGACCCCGCACGCGGGCAAGCTGGGGTCCGCCTTCAGCGAGGAAGCGCTGCGCTGGCTGCCGGATGCGCCGGAGTCCCTCCCGCCATCGGGTGCCGAGCAGGAGCCGATGAGGGCTTCGGTCGAGACCTCCGTGCTGGGAAACACAGGCGCAGGGTTCGCGCTGTCCATGGGGCGTGGGCGTGGGCGCGTCCTCGTCGCGGACGACAACGCGGACATGCGCGGGTACGTGAGCAGCCTGCTGTCGGCCTACTGGGACGTGCGCGCGGTGGCGGACGGCGAGGCGGCCTTCGAGGCGGCGCTCGAAACGAAGCCGGACCTCATCCTCAGCGACGTGATGATGCCCCGGCTGGACGGCTTCGGGCTGCTCCACAAGCTGCGCGGCGACGCGCGCACGCGTGGCATCCCCTTCATCATGCTGTCGGCGCGCGCGGGCGAGGAGGCCCGCATCGAGGGGCTCCAGGCCGGCGCGGACGACTACCTGGTGAAGCCCTTCTCCGCGCGTGAGCTGCTGGCGCGCGTGGACAGCCAGCTCCAACTGGGGCGGGCCCGGCAGCAGCTGTCCGACTTCTTCATGCAGGCCCCCGCGGCCATGTGCGTGATGTCGGGCCCGGACCTCCTCTTCACGGTCATCAACCCCATGTTCGCGAACCTGATGGGCCGGGACATGCTGGGCAGGCCCGCGCGCGACGCGCAACCGGTCGGGGGCCACGGCGTGCTGCTCCAGCACCTGGAGCACGTCTACCGAACCGGCGCACCGTTCGTGGGCCGCGAGGTCCCGGTGCGCCAGCCGGACGGCCTGGGCGGCCTCAGGGAGCTGCTGCTGGACGTGGACATCCACGCCCAGCGCGACGGCGAGGGCCGCATCCAGGGCCTGCTCGTCGCCGTGCAGGAGGTCAGCGAGCGCACCCACGCGCGCCAGCAACTGGAGGCCCTCACGCATGACCTCCAGCACGCGGTCGCCGCGCGCGACACCTTCCTGGGCGTGGCTTCGCACGAGCTGAAGACGCCCGTCACCGCGCTGCTCCTGCACCTGGAGATGACGCGCCGGCGCCTGTCTCCCAAGCGCGGCGAGCCGCCCTCCGCGGAGAAGCTCACGTCGGCGATGGACTCCGCGCTGCGGCAGGTGGAGCGGATGTCGCGGCTGGTGGACGAGCTGCTGGATGTCTCACGCATCCGCGCGGGCAAGCTGGACTTCCACATGGAGGAGAGCGACCCGATGGAGATGATCCACGAGGTCCTCGACACCTTCCGCGAACAGATGGAGCAGGCCAGCTGCGTCCTACAGCTGCGGGCGGAGCTGAACCTGCGCGTGTCGTGGGACCGCTCGCGCATGCTGCAAGTGCTGACGAACCTGGTGTCCAACGCCATCAAGTACGCGCCGGGCACGGCGCTCGGCATCGGGCTCAGAAAGCACAACGACCGGCTCATCCTCTACGTGTCGGACGGCGGCCCGGGCATCCCGCCCGAGCACCAGGCCCGCGTCTTCGAACGCTTCGAGCGCGGCGGCCCGCCCCGCTCCGTGCACGGGCTGGGGCTGGGCCTCTTCATCGCCCATCAGATCGTCCAGGGCCACCACGGCAAGCTGGTCCTGCGCAGCGCCCCCGGCCAGGGCGCCACTTTCATCATCGACCTGCCGCTCCCTCCGCAGGCCCAGGCCTGAGCGCGCGCCTTCAGTGCGCGACGCTCGGGGGTTTCACCGGCCCGGGCTGGATGTTCTGGTTCACGTGGAAGAGGTTCTCCGGGTCGTAGCTCCGCTTCACCTCCACCAGCCGCGGGTAGTTGTCACCGTAGGTGGCCTGCACGCGCTCCTGGCCCTCTTCCATCATGAAGTTCACGTAGGCGCCGCCCGCCGAGTACGGGTGCAGCGCGCTCCAGTACTCCTTCGTCCAGGTGGAGATGTCCGCCGCCCGCTCCGGTGACGGATCCACCCCGACGATGACCTCCGACCAGCGCGCGTCGCGGAAGCGGAAGGCCGTGTCATGCGGGCCCACGCGGTGCGCCGCCCCGTCGATGGGGTACAGGTGCATGGTGGACTGCATGGACGGCAGGCGCTCGGCGAAGGACACGTGTCGCTCGATGGCCGCGTCCGGAATCTCGCGCACGAAGTCCGCGCGCCAGTACCACTGGTGTCCCGGCGGATAGAGCGCGTCGAAGGCGCTCTGCAACATCGGGAAGGGCATGGGCATCACGCCGTGCAGCGCGGGCTTGAGCGCCAGCACGGGAGCGAACAGCTCGTCCGCGCGCGCGGGGTCGCCCGTGTAGCACCACACCACGCCGCACATCTTCTGGAGGTGGAGCTCCTCCGGGAAGGGCGGCGCGGGCGGCACGGTGATGAAGGCGAAGAAGCCGCTGAGGTCTTCCGGCGCGGCCGGGAGGAACTCGCGGTACCAGCGCATCACCTCCGCCGCGCGGTCCAGGGGCCAGAGCGTGGGGCCACCGATGACGATGTCCACGGGGTTGGCGCGGAAGAGGAACGACGTCACCACGCCGAAGTTGCCGCCTCCGCCGCGCACCGCCCAGAACAGGTCCGGGTGCTTGTCCTCGCTCGCGGTGACGAAGCGGCCGTCCGCGAGCACCATGTCCACGGCGAGCAGGTTGTCGATGGTGAGCCCGAAGCGGCGCGTGAGGTATCCCAGGCCGCCGCCCAGCGTGAGCCCGGCCACGCCCGTGGTGGAGATGATGCCGGAGGGCACCGCGAGCCCGAAGGCATGGGTGGCGTGGTCCACGTCCCCCCAGACGGCGCCGCCCGCGACGCGCACCGTGCGGGCCTCGGGATCCACGCGCACGCCGCGCATGCGCGACAGGTCGATGACCAGTCCGTCATCCACCAGCGCCAGTCCGCCGCCGTTGTGGCCGCCGCCGCGCACGGCCAGGGGCAGCTTGCGCTCGCGGGCCAGGGCCACCGCGGCGATGACGTCCGCCACGTCCGCGCACCGGGCCACCATGGCCGGGCGCTTGTGGATCATCGCGTTGTACAGCTGGCACGCCTCCGCGTAGTCGGCGTCTCCCGGTTGGATGAGCGTTCCGCGCAGCTGCGCCCGGAACATCTCCACGCTGTCCGGCGTCAGCCCGGCGGGCAGGCCGGGGCCTGTCTGCGGACGGTGGGTTTCGAGTGTCACGGCGGTTCCCTCCTAAGAGCCGGCACCGGCACGGCGCCTGACTCAACGGATGCGCACGGTGACGGCCTCGCAGGACCGGAAGGCAGGAAGGGGCCTCCTGGCACGCGCCGGTGGGCGGGTACGGACGCAGCGCTCCGCCACTCCGCCCCCCGGAAGGGACGACTCAGCCCGCCGCCACCTCGCGCAGGCTGTCCTCCACGCCCGCGAGCAGCAGGTCCAGGTCCGCGTCCGGGATGTTGAGCGCGGGCGCGATGTAGACGGTGTTGCCCATGGGGCGCAGATAGAGGCCGCGGCGGCGAGCGGCCTCGTAGACGCGCCAGCCGCTGTCCGCGAAGTAGCCTCCGCCGCCCAGGTCCACCGCGCCCACCATGCCCACCGAGCGCGGGCGCACCAGCCCGGGGAGGGTGGCGGCCATGCGCTCGAAGGCGGCCTTCACGCGAGGCGCCTTGCGCTGCACCTGCCCCAGCACGTCCTCGTCGCGGTACACGGCCAGCACCTCGCGAGCCACGGCCGCGCCCAGCGGGTTGCCGCAATACGAGTGCCCGTAATAGAGCGCCCGGTCCTTCGCCCCCAGGAAGCCCTGGAAGATGCGCTCCGAAGCGAGCGTGGCGGCGAAGGGCAGCATCCCGCCGCTGAGCGCCTTGGCCAGGCACAGCAGGTCCGGCACCACGCCAGCCAGGTCCACCGCGAAGCGAGCGCCGGTGCGGCCCATGCCGGTGAAGACCTCGTCGGCGATGAGGAAGGTGTCCACCGCGCGGGTGGCCTCGCGCACCTCGCGCACGAAGTCCGGCGACGACATCCACATGCCCGCCGCGCCCTGGAGGACGGGCTCCAGGATGACGCCAGCGATGCCGTCCGGATCCGCCGCGAGCGCGGCCTTCACCTCGGCCAGGGCGCGCGCGTGGCCATCGGGTTCAGCGGGGGACGGCACGTGCACCACGTCGAAGAGGAGCGGGCCGAACACGTCGCGGAACTCGTGCACGCCGCCCACGCTGGTGGCGCCAATGGTTTCGCCGTGGAAGGCCCCGGTCAGCGTGATGAAGCGGGTGCGGCGGGGGCGGCCATTCTGCGCCCAGTACTGCGCGGCCATCTTGATGGCCACCTCCACCGCGGTGCTGCCGTTGTCCGAATAGAAGACGCGAGACAGCTTCTGCTCCGAGGGCACGTCCGCCCGGTCCGCGCCTGGAGCCAGCGCGGTCAGCTCCGCGCCCAGTCGGGCCGCGGGTCCGTGCGTGATGCCCGCGAGCGAGACGTGGGCCAGGCTGCCCAGTTGCTCGGTGAGTGCGTGCACGAGGCGCGGGTGGCGGTGTCCCAGGGTGGACACCCACCACGAGCCATTGGCGTCCAGGTAGCGCCGTCCGTCCGCGTCATGGAGCCAGACCCCCTCCGCGCGGACGATGACGAGCGGGTCCGTCTTCGCGATGTACTGCTCCATCGCGGTGTAGGGGTGCCAGACGTGTTGCTTGTCCAGTCCGACGAGGGTTGCCCGATCCACGGTGGAGGCTCCTGGGCGCAAGGGGCGTGAAGCCCGGGGTGACGCGCCGCGTGCCCTTCTGCCCTCCCTGGGGACGGCCCGCAACGTCGCGGTGCGACACGAGGGACGGAGGCGAATGGGTGGCCGCACCGGGCCTTATCCACCAGCGGACAGGCGGAGGAATGGGACGCTCAGTGGCGTGCGTCCGGGACGGGACGGTGGGGCCGGTCCGCTGCCGGTGACATGGGGAGCGCTGACATTGCCATGACAGGGGGGGTGTTAGCCCTGTGTCTGTCATCACGGGAGAGTCATGGCCATCGTCATCTTCTTCATCAGTCACTGGCTGCTCTGCGTCTTCTTCCAGAGCTTCTTCCAGCACCGTTACGCGGCGCACCGCATGTACAGCATGGGTCCGCGCACGGAGAAGGTGATGCACCTGCTCACCTACCTGGTGCAGGGCTCGTCGTACCTGTCGCCGCGCGCCTACGCCATCCTGCACCGCGAGCACCACGCATACTCGGACACGGAGAACGACCCGCACTCGCCGCACTACTTCAAGGACGTGATGCGGATGATGTGGCACACGAAGGAGCGCTACACGGGCATCCTGGCGCGGAAGATCCAGCCGGAGCCGCGCTTCGAGGGTGGCTATCCGGAGTGGAAGCTCGTGGACGAGACGCTGGGCCAGTCCTGGTTCGCGGTGCTGGGCTGGGTGGCGCTGTACACGGCGTTCTACGCGACGTTCGCGACGTCGCCCTGGATGTTCCTGCTGTTGCCGGTGCACTTCGTGATGGGGCCGGTGCACGGCGCCATCGTGAACTGGTGCGGGCACAAGTACGGCTACCGGAACTTCAAGGGCGCCGACAAGTCGCGCAACACGCTGCCGGTGGACGTGCTGTGCATGGGCGAGCTGTTCCAGAACAACCACCACAAGTACGGCAGCAGCCCGAACTTCGCGGCGCGCGCCTTCGAAATCGACCCCACGTGGCAGGTGATGCGCGTGCTGTCCAAGCTGGGCGTCATCCGCATCACCACGCCCCAGCGCGCCGTGTACCCGGAGCCGCGCGAAGTGGCCCGCCAGAGCGGAGCCGGTGCGCAGGTGGCCTGACGCGAGGTCCAGACTTGAAGCGACGCGGGGGAGCCGTCCGTCAGGGACTGCTCCCCCGTGGTGTTTCTCAGCCCTGCTGGAGCGCTGCGGCCAGCGTCGTGGTGGGGCGGCCGATGAGTCGGCTCAGCGTGCGGCTGGTGTCATTCAGGTCGCCCCGGGCGATGCCCTCGTCCGAGTTCGCCAGCACGTCGGCGTAGCCCTTGGGCAGGCCGGCCTGCATGAGCGCGGCGGCGAAGTCGGCCGGTGGCAGGTCCTGGTACGTCACCGTCTTGCCGGACTGGCGTGACAGCTCCGCCGCGTACTCCGCCAGCGTGAAGCCGGTGTCGCTCGCGAGCTCATACACCTGGTTCTCATGGCCTGTTCCGGTGAGCACGGCCACGGCGGCGTCCGCGTAGTCCTGGCGGGTGGCGGGAGCGACGCGGCCGTCCTTCGCGCAGCCCCGGAGCACGCCCTGCTCCAGCGTCCGCTTCGCGGCCTCCGTGTAGTTCTCCAGGTACCAGCTGTGCCGCAGGAACACGAACGGGAGCCCTGACGCGCGGATGGCCTCCTCCGTGTACAGGTGCTCTGGCGCCAGCACCATGCGCGACGTGTCCGCGTGCAGGATGCTCGTGGAGGCCAGCAGCTTCACGCCGGCCGTCTTCGCCGCGTCCACCACGGTCTGGTGCTGCTTGCGCCGCTGGCCCACCTCGCTGGAGGAGATGAGCAGCACCGTGTCCCCGCTGGAGAACGTGCCGTCCCACGTCTCCGGGCGGCTGTAGTCCGCCTTGCGAACCTGGACGCCGCGCGCGGCCCACTCCGTGGCCTTGTCCGGATTGCGCACCGCGACCGCGACCTGGTTCGCGGGGACCTTCTTCAACAAGCCTTCAATGACGAAACGGCCCAACCGGCCCGTGGCTCCCGTGACGACGATCATCGGCGTCCTCTCCCTCTTGCGGATGACGGAGCATACAGGGTTGACGTGAGCGCGAACCGAAACTACTCTAGTTACAGTTCGAGCCCACGATGAACACCAGCAGCCGCTTCACGGTCGCCATCCACATCCTGACCCTGCTTGCCCACGGCGGCGGGGAGCAGATGACGTCGGAGTACATCGCGGGGAGCGTGAACACGAACCCCGTGGTCATCCGCCGTTTGATGGCGCTCCTGCGTGAAGCCCGGCTGGTCACTTCGCAGGTGGGCGTGAAGGGAGGCTGGCAACTGGCCCGCCCTCCCAAGGGCATCACCCTGCGCGACATCTATCGCGCGGTGGAGGAAGGCGCTCTCTTCCCGCTGCACAGCAACACACCGAATCCCCGCTGCCCCGTGGGCAGCACCATCCAGGCCACGCTCCTCGGCCACTTCGAAGAGGCGCAGCTCGCGCTGGAGAAGGACCTGGAGCGCACGACCGTCGCGGACCTGGTCCAGGAGACAGGGGCGCGCGCTCGCTGAGGCGGAGCACCGCCTCTCTTTTTTTGCCCTTAATCGTAACAACAACAGTTCCAATTCACCCACGCAGTCCTGGACCGCCCATGCCCCGCCTGACCTTCTTCCTCACGATGGCCGCCCTCCTTTCGACCGCCTGCGTCTCGTCCTCCTCCTCCCAGCGCACCGAAGGAACAGCCCCTGCGAGCGCCCAGAAGCAGCAGGTGGTGGACCTGCTCAAGGCCATCGAGACCGGGGACGGAGCGCCCGTCGCCGTCATCAACCCGGCCCACTACCGCCAGCACAACCTGGGGGCCGAGGACGGGCTCGCTGGCTTCGGGAAGCTGCTCCAGGCGCTCCCCAAGGACTCGGCCCGGGTGAACACCGTGCGGGTGTTCCAGGACGGCGACTTCGTCTTCACCCATACCGACTACGACTTCTTCGGGCCCAAGGTTGGGTTCGACCTCTTCCGCTTCGAGAACGGGAAGATCGTCGAGCACTGGGACAACCTCCAGGAGAAGCCCGCGAGCCCCAACCCGAGCGGCCACACGATGCTCGACGGCCCCACCCAGGCCACCGACCTGGACCAGACCGAGGCCCACAAGAAGCTCGTGGGCGCCTTCGTGGACGACATCCTCGTCAACGGCCGGCTGGAAAAGCTCGCGGGCTACTTCAACGGCGACAGCTACACCCAGCACAACCCCCAGATCGCCGACGGCCTCTCCGGACTGGGCCAGGCGCTCCAGGCCATGGCGAAGGCGGGCATCACCATGAAGTACGACCGGGTCCACAAGGTGCTGGGTGAGGGCAACTTCGTCCTGGTGCTGAGCGAGGGCCACTTCGGAGACAAGCCCACTGCGTTCTACGACCTGTTCCGCGTCGAGAACGGCAAGATCGCCGAGCACTGGGACACGCTGGAGACCCTCCCGGCCCAGAGCGAGTGGAAGAACCCGAACGGCAAGTTCTAACGGCGACCCCCATGTCCCCTCCCACGATGGACCTCGACGCATACCGCGCGCTCGTGTCGCTCGACGTGCCCTTCCGACCGCCCGCGCCAGCTCCGGCGGAGGAGCATCCCGCGCTCATGCGCTCGCTGTGCGCGTGGCTCCGGGAGGATGGCACCGCCCGGCGCCTGCACGCGGAGCTGGGCGAGCATCCTTCGCTGGAGACGGATGAGCGCGCCTGGTTGCGCGCGCTGCTCACGGTTCGTGGGCCTGAACCGCTCCCAGAGGACTTTCACGGGGCCATGGACCGGCTCCTCCAGGCCGAGCGGCGGCGGCGCCCGGACGTGCACCCGGCCGGTCTTCCACGGCTCGGCCTTCCGGGCACTCCCGCGGCCTGGTGCACCGTGTGGCAGGGAGACATCACCACGCTCGCGGTGGATGCCATCGTGAACGCCGCGAACTCCGAGCTGCTGGGCTGCTTCCGTCCCTTCCATCCCTGCATCGACAACGCCATTCACGTGGCTGCGGGCCCCCGGCTGCGCGAGGACTGCGCCCGGCTCATGCGGGCACAGGGCCACCCGGAACACACGGGCCATGCGAAGGCGACCCGCGCGTACAACCTGCCTTCTCGCTACGTGCTGCACACGGTGGGCCCCATCGTGCGCGGCCCCTTGAGCGCGAGACACGAAGAGGCGCTCGCCGCCTGCTACCGGGCCAACCTGGACCTGGCGACGCGACTTCACGGTGTGCGCTCGGTCGCGCTGTGCGCCATCTCCACGGGCGTCTTCGGCTTCCCCAAGGTGCCCGCGGCCCAGGTGGCGCTGCGCACCGTGGGAGCGTGGCTGCGAGAGCAGCCGGGCGCGCTCGACCAGGTGGTCTTCAATGTCTTCGGGGACGAAGACCGGGCGGCCTACGACACGGCACTCCAGGAAGGAGCCCTCGATGCGCTCGCATGAGGGGGCCATGACACAGGCCCGGCGGTGGCTCGAGGAGAGCGGCCGGGTGCTCATCGGTGCGGGGGCTGGCATGTCGGCCAGCGCGGGCATCGACTACGCTGACACGGCGACGTTCGCCCAGCTGTTCCCCGCCTTCGTCCGCATGGGCTTTCGCGCCCAATACCAGCTCATCGGCTATGGGGGCCTCACGCCCGCGCAACACTGGGGTTACTGGTCGACGCATGTGAAGCACGTGCGGTTCGGACAGGACGCGCGCGCCGCGTACGCGGACCTGCGACAACTCGTGAGCGGCAGGGACACGTTCGTGCTCACGTCCAACGTGGACATGCTGTTCCCACGCAATGGTTTCGATGAGGCACGGCTCTTCACGCCCCAGGGAGACTATGCGCGCATGCAGTGCCGCAAGCCTTGCGCGCGGGAGACCTGGCCCACGCGGCCGTTCATCGAGCGGTGCCTCGAGTCGTTGGACCCGGTGACACAGCAGGTGACCGACCCGGAGGCCCTTCCACGGTGTCCCCAGTGCGGAGGCGCCGTCTTCATGAACGTGCGCGTGGACGCGGGCTTCGTGGAGGAGCCCTACATCGAACAGGCACAGCGCTTCCGGCAGTGGGTGGGCCAGGGCTCGGAGGGGCGTCTCCTCGTCATCGAAATCGGAGCCGGTTTCAACACGCCTTCAGTGGTGCGCTGGCGGATGGAACACCTCGTCCACCATCACCTGGATGCCCGGCTGATCCGCATCAACCCCCTGAACCCAGAGCTTCCCGAGGAGCTCACCGGGCGCGCGGTGTCCCTGGAGATGGGTGCAGTGGAGGCGCTCGCCGCGCTCCGAGAAGCCTGAACCTCGGGGCGCGGGCCAGGCCAACAACTCTGCCGGAGCGCATCACCACGCACCCTGAGTCGATTTTCCTGGTCTATCGACCGGGGACCGGGGGAATGCTCCGCGGGTCGTCGCGCGGTCCTTGCTGGATTTCCCAGAGGACAGCGTCTTCCCCCGCAGTCAGAGATACGAGTGTCCATGTTCAAGCAGGTAGCAGCCTTCGCCCTGACCTGTAGCGCGTGGCTGGTCGGATGCGGTTCCGACCCCCAGACCGAGCAGGAGGAGGTCATCTCCAATCTCGTCGAGGCTGGCTTTCCAGCCAATGACATCCAGGTCGCGGATGGCGCCGTGTACGTGGGCGGCGATGCCCGTGTGTCGCTCGCGGCGTCCCGCGAGATGCTCCAGGTTCCCCAGGGGAGCGCGGAGCAGTACCGCTCGAACAACCTCGTCGGTGCGGGCGTGACGAAGATCTGCGTCAACCCTACGGCCCTGTTCAACACCTATCCCGCCATGAGCCAGGGGCTCGACCTGGCCATCGACAACTACAATCAGCTCGGTCTGCGCATCAGCTTCGCGCGCGGCCCGACCACCGGCTGCACCGCGAACATCATCGCGAAGACCAATACCGGCACCAACAACTACTCGGAGTTCCCTTCAGGAGGTCTTCCGAGCTGGATCATCGACATCAGCATCGGGATGAGCTTCTACCCCCTCGACCTGAACGAGCACATCATCACCCACGAACTGGGCCACGCCATCGGCCTCCGCCACTCGGACTACTATGATCGCAGCATCAGCTGCCCCGCCGGCTACGGCGGCTCCGAGGGAGATGAGGGCGTGGGCGTCATCCACATCCCGGGGACGCCGACCACCGCCACCTATAGCGGGGCGATCATGAACTCCTGCGCCAACCTCGACGACACGGGCGAGTGGAGCAGCTCCGACATCACCGCGCTGAATTACCTCTACGGCTTCTAAGGGAGTTCGGACGACGCCTGCGACGGGGAGACCTGTCGCAGGCGGCGGTGGCGCGCCGCGTAGGCATCAGTGAGGCATCCGGCAGTCGTTGGGCGCGGCGATTGAAGGCGAGACCACGCCGGAGCTCAGCCCTGCTTCAGCGCCGCGCTCCTGCAACGAGAGTCTCGACGCGTGATGCGAACGATGACCACACAAAATCGCCTTCTCCTTGCTGTCTACACACCCGCGCTCACGGGTGATAATGGCGGCACGCTGTTGTTCCCCATGCCGGAAGAGACACTGCGGACAGGGGCGTTCGCCTCGGCGGGACTGGGATGGACCATGCGCGCTGAGGTCCTGGTGCTGGCCGTGGTGCTGCTGGCCACGGGATGTGCCTCCGCGCCGCATGCGCGGAGCTTGAGCTACGCGCCGGGTGGGACGTCCGTCCTCTCCGGGACGGAGCAACGGCTGCTGCGTCGCCAGGGCTCACGTGACGATGAGACCACGCCAGGCGCTGGGGGCAGGGAGCGGCGTGATGCACTGACGCGTCATGCAGTCCTCGCGGGCATTGCTGAAGCGAAGGGCTCACTGCGCGGCATCGAAGCCGCGCTCTCCAAGCTGGCGGGCCGTCCTCCGCCCCTCGTGGGATGGAGCCTCAACGGCGTCTTCACCCGCTACCTCGACCACGGCTCCAGTCAGGTGAAGTGGATGAAAGGGGCGCTCGGGAGCGCCACCGCGCTGACACGCGTGGCTTCGGAGGTGGAAGACGCGAGCATGGAGCAGGGCCTCCTGCGCATGGCGGGGCCGAGGCTCCAGGCAGCCCTGTTCGGGACCCTTTTGATGGCTACCTGGGTGGACTTCCTCCACCTGGCGGACGCAGTGCTCCAGAACTGTCCGACGTGCAGTGTCGAGAAGCTCTTCGTCGACCTGCATCGCGTGCAGGATTTGATGGAGCCCGCGCTGGCGGACCTCGCCTCCCAGGACCCGGAGCGGGTGGAGGCGGCGGCGGTCGCGATGCCCGAGTTGATGGGGAAGCTGACCCGTGAGTTCGACTCAATCCATCGGGAGACTCGCGCGAGCATGAAGCTCGGCGGGCAGGTCGTCGCGGCGGTGCGGGCGGTGGAGATGGTCGCCATGATTTCCACGCTGAAGGTGTCGCTGCCACGGCTGCCTCCCTCGGCGCCCGCGTCGCTGGGCGTGGGGCTCGTGATGAGCTCTGGCGGAGTCATGACGGGCTCACGGCTGGTGGTCTCCGCGGAGTGGGTGGAGATGATGCGAAGGCTTGTGAGGGCGGGCATCATCTCCGTCCCCGCCGTCAGCTCCGCCGTCCTCATCCACGGCGGACAGGTGCTGATGGCGCAGGCGTCTCGGGACCTGCCCAAGGGCGTGCGTGAAGCGCTGGGGGACAGCCCCGAAGTGCGCGGCATGCACGAAACCGGCAGAGCGGGGGCGGGCATGTCCGATGCCCCGAAGCACCACGTCTTGCCTCAAGAGCACCGTGAATGGTTTGAGCGGCGCGGCTTCAAGGGCGACATGGACATCGACCAGTTCTGCGTCCGGTTGGAGCGCGCCCACCATGAGGCGATTCACGGTGGCGGGAACTGGCGATTGGGACGCACCTGGCCCGACGAATGGAACCGCATGATCATCAAGGTACTACGCGACGCGGAGGCCGAAACTGGCCAGAGGCTGACACGGAGCGAGATCTTGAAGCTCGTCGCGGGATATCTGAAGGAGTACGACATCCCGATGAACTTCATCTCCGGGAGGAGGCGATGACCGACGGACGTTCGTGGCAGGGGAACTGGAAAGCCCGCCTATACGAGCGCGTCCGCGAACGCGGCTACGACTCGCTGACCGCCTTTGCCGAAGCACGCCCTACCGCATCACTGGTGGCGTTGGCCGGGGAACTTGGGGCGGACGACGTCGCCGGGGTGCAGGTGTTCAGCGGGTTGGTGGCGGAGGCGGAGCAGCGCAAGCAGGTGACACGCTTGGTTCGAGGGCAGTTCGTGCGCGAATTGTTCCAGCATCTTCCAAATGGATGGCCACCCGTGCTGGACGACACAAACCGATTCGATGTTGCCCAGGTGCTCGCCCGTTGGAGTAGCTACACCCCCGAGACTCATGAGGAGCGAGTAAGGCAGGCTAGAGCTTCGCTCCGTGCCAATCCGCCTCCCGCAGGCTGGCGTCCGCTCGGACCTGACGACGAACTTCTCCGCACGCTCTTGCCGGACGAGGAGGCCTGATCGACAGCGGTGGCACCGCCAGTTGAAGAGGCAGGGCGCCTCTTGCGACGTCGCCACTTCGTTCCGCAGAACTTCATTCCAGGGAGAGGACGATGACCGACGGACGATCCTGGAAGGGAAACTGGACGGCCCGCCTATACGAGCGCGTCCGCGAGCGCGGCTACGACTCGCTGACCGCCTTTGCCGAAGCACGCCCTACCGCATCGCTGGTGGCACTGGCCGAGGAGCTTGGACGGGACGACATCGCCGGGGTGCAGGTATTCAGCGGGTTGGTGGCGGAGGCGGAGCGCAGCAAGCAACTCACACGACTGGTGCGCGGACACTTCGTGCGCGAACTGTACGCGTGTCTTCCCAAAGGCTGGCCGTCCGTGCTGGATGACGACGCTCGGTTGGAGGTTGCCATCGCGCTCGGCAATTGGTTTGCCCACACCCCAGAAACCCACAAGGAGCGCGTGGACCGGGCCGGAGATGCACTCCTCGCCCATCCGCCACCGCCGGGCTGGCAACCGCTCGGTCCCGATGACGAACTGCTCCGCACGCTCCTACCTGACGAGGAAGCCTGACCCGCGAGGCGACCCTGCGGGCCGTTGAACGGGCCTCTACCTTGAAGAGAAAACCGTGACAGCCAAGCCCAAGACCCCTCCCGAGACCTACTACGCAGGGGCTTACTGGGGGGCGCGCGAGGAGTCGCCTGAGGAGTGCGCCCAACGCACGGCTGAGTTCCTGACCTTGCTGGCGTCAAGCGATCCCTTCCTCTCTCAGTGGTACCTGCCCACGCGGTCATCCAAGGAGTCGCGTGAGTACCCGCTGATGCCGCCCGATGTGCCGATGCTTACGGAGCAGTTCCGGCTTGGCGTCAACCGCGAGAAAGGAGGCCCTGTCATCGAGAGGCTGGGCTTTGGCTTCTGGTTCGGTAACGGGGGTCGTGATTACGACCGTGCGAGTCTGCGCATCTACAGCGGGGGCTACTCGGAAGCGGGCTCAAACTCCTGCGTGTTGGCGTTGCCCACGCTCGGTCGCAGTCCGAACGCGGAGCGAGTGATTACGGCTCCCGTTCTGACGAAAATCGTGCGCAGCATGGCGCTGGCATGGGAACCCGAATGGGCGGTGGCCATGTCCCATGCGCATCGGGACCTGGAAGATACGGCAGGCAAGGGGGACCTCTGTCTGGGCTGGGTGACCTACCTGTCCCGTCACCGGGGCACGGTGCCGCCACTGCCCGCCCCTGTGCGTATCGAGCTTGTCGAGGACAAGGGCACGTTGATCATCTTGACCCCTGAGCGCTTCACGGCCGCCAACCCCGAGCACATCGCACTGGCGCGACAGGTGCGCGAGCTGTTGGCCCGAGCGGGGCTCATGCAGTCCGCATCCTCTTGAGCGTCACTGGCCCAGTGCTCCAGGGATGGCGCCGCCATATGCCTCGATGTGCCCCTCCCGCATGGAACGAAGGGGCTCGCGCCGGAACTCAGCCCTGCTTCAGCGCCGCGCCAATCTCGGTCCCGAACGGCGCCGTGGGTCGACCGATGAGCCGGCTCAGCGCGCGGCCCGTGTCGTTCAGCTCCTGGGGCGTGGGACGCGACTCAGGCTGAGGGAAAGAGCACCCCTTCGTGAGCATCCGCGATGTTAGCGTGCCCATCCGGGAGGTCACGAATCCTTGCTCCAACCCTTCAGATTGGCTCTTCCCCTGGCGCTCATTGTCACCTGGGGAGCTGCCGCGCAGGCACAGCCGGCCACGAGGACGCGCGTCGAGCGTCAGCGCACCGTGACCATTGCCAGCACGTCCGCCGATCCGCCGCCCATCATCCACGTGGCGGCAGACACGCCGACGGTGTTCCTCTTCTCTGCTCCGATCCAGAAGAAGACCCTGACCTTCGATGAGTCCCGGATCCGCCTCCTGGATGCGGGCGAGCGCTCCATCATCATTCAGCCTGTGGCCAATCTGGGTGACGGTGAACGTCTGGAGATTGGAGTCTTCTTCGAGGATGGCCGAGCGCCCGCACGGGCCGCCTTCGTGCTCATGAACCACCCGGCTGAAGTGGACTCGCGGATCGACGTGCAGCGCCTGGAGCTGCTGAACACGACCTGTCCGCCCGCGGCGCAAGCACCCGCGCCGAGACCGGAAGACTTCGTGCTGCTTGGCTACGTGGACGACAAGGGCATCGCGACGTCCAGCAGAAAGGGCCGGAGGGGGCCTGTACAGGGACTTTCCGTGGAGTCGCTCGTGGCCTTTCGGGGCAAGGGTTGGATTCTGGCGGACGTGAAGATCAAGAATGAGTTGGACCACCCGGACTGGACACCCGGAGAGGCGACGTTCGTGGGACGGCGCGACCTGCCTCTGCGAGCGAGGCTCGTCGCGAAGCAGCCGGGGCCGATTCCTCCTGGTGAGTGGAGGCGGGTCCTGGTGGTCGTGGAAATGCCTGAAACGAAGGCAGACCTTGTCTTGACCCTGGAGGTGCGCGGGGATGGGGGACGTCATCTCATGATTCCAGCCGTACGCTTTCCACAGCCCGCGGAGGTGGCTGTCCAATGAGCGTGACGATGATCAACCTGCCTCCCGGTTCGCTCATTGATGGATGGCAGGTGACCAAGGCACTCGGCGACGGAGGCTTCGCGTTCGTCTTCCTGGGCGAGAAGAACGGCAGGCACCGGGCCATCAAGGTGGCCCAGCACCGGGAGTCCAGCGGCGACCTCAAGCAGACCCATGCCCGGACGCTGCGGGAGTTGACGGCGCTGCTCATGCTGGACCATCCGAACATCGTCCGGCCGCAAGGGCATGGCCTCGCGGAGAGTGGGAACCTCTACCTCGCGCTCGACTACGTGGAGGGCTGGACGCTCGCGGAGTGGGCGGAGCGCAAGCACCCGACGGTTCGCGAAGTCCTCGGCGTCTTCGAGAAGCTCGCCGGTGCGCTGTCGTACATGCACGGCCGGGGCATCTTGCACCGGGACCTGAAGCTGTCCAACGCCCTCATCCGCAAGAGCGACGGCGAGCCCGTCATCATCGACTTCAGTTGCGCGACCTATACGCTCGCCGAAGACCTGACGGACGGGGGCCTCCCTCCAGGCACGGACCGCTACCGCGCGCCCGAGCAGTTCAAGTTCCTGCGCGAGCACAAGGATGAGCGCCGGGCGCGCTACGCCTTCCAGGTCGCCGACGAAATCTTCGCGGTCGGCGTCATGCTCCATGAGCTGCTGACGGACCCGCGACCGACGGAGTTTCGTCCGCGCTTCGACTTGAACAGTCTTGCCCTCCCACCGCCGCCACCCCGCTTGGTGAATGCGCGGGTTCCAGCGGAGTTGAGCGATCTCGTAGAGAACATCCTGGCCCGAGACCCCAAGAAGCGTCCGGTCGATACCGAGGCGCTGCGCCGTGAGCTGGGGGAACTCCGAGCCAGTGGTTCCGCTGAATACGACGTGCCGGTTCATCCGCCCTCGAAACAGCGCCACGGCGAGCCGGCCTCGGAAGCGCTGGAGATGCCCTCCATCCCCCAGTCGCTCCAGCGGCACGTCGCGCGAGTTGACCGCAACCGCGGCCGTGGCCAATGGCGTGGTCTCCTCGCCGGCATCGTTGCGCTCGCCATCGCCGCGCTCCTCTGGCGTTTCGCCGGGGGCCCATTCGAACCACGCGTTCCCGCGGGCCCGATCCATCCCGTCACCTCTTCCGCACCACCCCAGACGACCCCTCCTGCTATGTCCACCCCCACCTCCCCACCTGTGGCCATCCCGGGGCCGTCAATCGCCGCTGCTCCGAAGGAAGGATCCGACTTGAAGACCCGCGCTCCCGAAGCTCCGTCCCAAGGACGCCCACCCCGTATGCCGAAGAAGGCCATCGCCGCCGTTGAGTGCGCGTCGTTGTCGCTCGTCGCGGCGCTGGCGGCGGGATGTCCAGGGGTTCAAATCCGGCCCGAGTCCTTCACCTGCCCGGATGGGGCGGAAGAGGCCATGGAGAAGCAGCTCCACTGGAGTTCCAGCGATCGCTTCATCGTTCAACTCGACGACAGCCAGAAGCTACATGGAGAAGTTTGGCACACCGCCGGCGCGGAGGTGGTGGGGGTGGTCCCGAAAGGCATCAACGACGACCGTCAAGAGGCGGTCGCCCCACCTGGGACACGCTTCTACGGCAAGGCGTACTACCTCTCCGACAAGATGGGCCGTGCGGAGGGGCCCGCGCTCGTCGTCCGGTATGACCGGGTGAAGCTCCCCGGGCAGGCCGATTATCCGATTTGCTTCGTGGTTGAGACCGAAGCCGGGGAGTTCAAGGACGGCAAGGTGGTGGCACGCAACACGGGTGACGGTCGTGTTGTGCACCGCTGGCCCTGAGTGGGCCGGAGTGCCATCCAGCGGGCCCAACTCGCGAGCAGTCCGCCCATGGTGGCGGATGCTCTGCTCCCGATGAACTTCACGCCCGGGAGAAGACGATGAGCGGCGGAGATGCATGGCGGGGCAACATCAAGGCACGCCTGTACGAACGGATCCGCGCGCTCGGCTTCGACTCGCTCACAGCCTTTGCCGATGCGCGTCCCGCTGTCCCGCTGTACGCACTGGCCGACGAGCTTGGCAAAGATGACGTTGCAGCAGTGCAGGTGTTGAGCGGGTTGCTCGCAGAGGCGGAACGGCGCAAGCAGGTCACGCGCTTTGTCCGAGATGTTCTCGTGCGCGAGTTGGCCGAGAGGTTCCCAAAGGGTTGGCCGGACGTGCTGGACGATGCAACCCGTGGAGAGGTTGCGATGGGGCTCGGGTCGTGGTTCGCCTACACCCCAGAAACCCATAAGGAGCGCGTTGACCGGGCCGGCGATACGCTCCTCGCCCATCCGCCACCACCCGGCTGGCAACCGCTCGGTCCCGATGACGAGTTGCTCCGCACGCTCCTTCCCGACGAGGAAGCCTGACCCGCGAGGGAACCTCGCGAGCCAAAGGGCGCCTCAGCGCCGCGCTCCTACAACGGAAGCCTCGACTCACAATCGTCGACACGAGATCGAACGATGACCGCGCAAAATCACCTTCTCCTTTCTGTCCACACACCCGCGCTCACGGGTGACGATGGCGGCACGCGGCTGTTCCCCACACCGGAACGGACGCCGCGGCCAGGGGCGTTCGCATCAATGGACCTGGGGATGAACCATGCGCGCTGACGCTCTGTTGCTGGCCATGGTGCTGCTGGCTACGGGATGTGCCTCCGCGCCGCATGCGCGGAGCCTGAGCTATACGCCGGGTGGGACGTCCGTCCTCTCCGGGACCGAGCAACGGCTGCTACGTCGCCAGGGCTCACGTGACGATGCGACCACGCCAGGCGCTGCTGGGGGCGGGGAGCGGAGCGATGCACTGACGCGTGATGCAGTCCTCGCGAGCATTGCCGAAGTGAAACGCTCATTGGGCGGCGTTGAAGCAGCGCGCTCCAGGCTGGCGGGCCGTCCTCCGCCCCTCGTGGGATGGAGCCTCAACGGCGTCTTCACCCGCTACCTCGACCATGGCTCCAATCAGGTGAAGTGGATGCAGGGGGCGCTCGGGAGCGCCACCGCGCTGACACGCGTGGCTTCGGAGGTAGGGGATGCGAACATGGAGCAGGGCCTGCTGCGCATGACGGGGCCGAAGCTCCAGGCGGCCCTGTTCGGGACCCTGTTGATGGCCACCTGGGTGGACTTCCTCCACCTCACGGATGCCGTGCTCCGGAACTGTCCAACGTGCAGCGTCGAGAAGCTCTTCGTCGACCTGCATCGCGTGCAGGAGTTGATGGAGCCCGCGCTGGAGGACCTCGCCTCCCAGGACCCCGAGCGGGTAGAGGCGGCGGCGGTCGCGATGCCCGAGTTGATGGGGAAGCTGACCCGTGAATTCGACTCAATCCAACGGGAGACTCGCGCGAGCATGAAGCTTGGTGGGCAGGTCCTCGCGGCCGTGCGGGCGGTCGAGATGGTCGCCATGATTTCCACATTGAAGGTGTCGCTGCCACGGCTGCCTCCCTCGGCGCCCGCATCGCTGGGGGCGGGCTTCGTGATGAGCTCGGGAGGGGTCATGACGGGCTCACGGCTGGTGGTCTCCGCGGAGTGGGTGGAGATGATGCGAAGGCTGGTGCGGGCAGGCGTCATCTCCGTTCCCGCCGTCAGCTCCGCAGTCCTCATTCACGGCGGACAAGTGCTGATGGCGCAGGCGCCCAACGACCTGCCCAAAGGCGTGCGGGAAGCGCTAGGGGACAGCCCCGAGGTGCGCGGCATGCGCGAAACCGGCAGAGCGGGGGCGGGCATATCCGATGCACCGAAGCACCACGTCCTGCCTCAAGAGCACCGTGAATGGTTCGAACGGCGCGGCTTCACGGGCGACATGGACATCGACCAGTTCTGCGTCCGGATGGAGCGCGCCCATCACGAGGCGATTCACGGTGGAGGAAACTGGAGACAGGGACGCAAATGGCCCGGTGAGTGGAACCGCATGATCATGGAGGTACTGCGCGAGGCCGAGGTTGAGGCTGGACGGATGTTGACGCGGAATGAGATCTTGACGGAAGTCGCGAGGCGTATGCGGGACTATGGACTCCCAATGAGCTTCACTCCTGGGAGAGGACGATGAGCGGCGGAGATGCATGGCGGGGCAACATCAGGGCACGCCTGTACGAACGAGTCCGCGCGCGCGGCTACGACTCGCTGACTACCTTTGCCAATGCGCGCCCCGCAGTCCCGCTGTACGCACTGGCCGACGAGCTTGGCAAAGATGACGTTGCAGCAGTGCAGGTGTTGAGCGGCTTGCTGCACGAGGCGGAACAGCGCAAGCAGGTCACACGCCTTGTTCGAGACGTGTTCGTGCGCGAGCTGTCCGAGCGGTTCCCGAACGGCTGGCCAGAGGTGCTGGACGATGCAATCCGTGGCGAGGTGGCCTTGGCCCTCGGGGCGTGGTCCGCCTACACCCCTGACACACACAAGGAGCGGGTCAGACAGGCCAGGGCTGCACTTCGCTTGTCGCCTCCTCCTGTCGGCTGGCGTCCGCTCGGGCCCGATGACGAACTGCTCCGCACGCTCCTCCCTGACGACGAAGCCTGACCCGCGAAGTGACTTCGCGGGCCAGGGGGCGCCACCCGGAACTCAGCCCTGCTTCAGCGCCGCGCCAATCGCATTCCCGAACGGCGCCGTGGGCCGGCCAATCAACCGGCTCAGCGTGCGGCCCGTGTCGTTCAGCTCCCCTCGAGACAGGCCCGCGTCCGCGTCCGCCAGCGTGTCCGCGAAGGGCTTGGGCACGCCCACCCCCTGGAGCGCCGCGGAGAACTCCGCCACCGGCAGGTCCACGTACTTCACCGGCTTGCCCGACTGGCGCGACAGCTCCGCCACGTACTCCGGCAGCGTGAAGCTCGCGTCACCGGCCAGTTCGTACACCTGGTTCTCGTGGCCCGTGCCCGTCAGCACCGCCACCGCCGCGTCCGCGTACTCCTCACGCGTCGCCGTGGCCACCCGGCCCTCCTTCGCGCTGCCCTGCACCACGCCGTACTGCAGCGCCGGCGCGATGTGCTCCGTGTAGTTCTCCACGTACCAGCCGTTGCGCAGGAACACGTACGGGATGCCTGACGCGCGGATGGCCTCCTCCGTCGCCTTGTGCTCCCCCGCCAGCGACAGGCCGCTCTTGTCCGCGAACAGGATGCTCGTGTAGGCCAGCAACTTCACGCCCGCCTTCTTCGCCGCTTCAATCACCGCCGAGTGCTGCGGGAAGCGCTTCCCCACCTCGTTCGCGGAGATGAGCAGCACCGTGTCCCCCTTGGAGAACGCCCCGTTCAGCGTCTCCGGGTGGTCGTAGTCCACCTTGCGCACCTGCACGCCGCGCGCGGCCCAGGCCTTCGCCTTGTCCGGATTGCGCACCGCCACCGCCACCTGGTTCGCCGGCACCTTCTTCAGCAACCCCTCCACGACGAACTGGCCCAGCTTCCCCGAGGCTCCCGTGACAACGAACATGGCTCCGCCCTTTCCTTCCCGCGCTCCAGGCGCGAAATCGAACTGGGCTTACCGTAACGGGGGTACTCACTTTTCGTAAGTACGCACCTTGTGGTAAGTGTCACGTCATGAAGGCAAGCAAGGGCAGTCCATTGCTGGAGAAGGTGAAGCAGCGCGGAGACCTGTACGCGGCGGCGTGTCCTTCGCGCGGCGTCCTGGAACACGTCACCAGCCAGTGGGGCGTACTGGTGCTCGTCGCGCTCAAGGAGGATGGCACCCACCGCTTCAGTGAGCTGCGCCGCAAGGTGGGCGGGGTGAGCGAGAAGATGCTCGCCCAGACGCTCCAGGCCCTGGAGCAGGACGGCTTCGTGCACCGGGAGGCCCACCCCGTGATTCCTCCCCACGTGGACTACAGCCTCACGCCCCTGGGTGAAGAAGTGGCCGTCCACGTGGAGGCGCTGACCTCCTGGATTGAAGACAACGTGCACCGGGTGATGACCGCCCGGACCAAGGCGCAGCCCCGCAAGAAGGCCTCCTGAGCGGCCCAGGCGGCCCCGCGCCTCCTTGCCCGGATGCTCTCCAACGGGACGAACGGGAGCGAAGGGGACAGGCCCGCGTTAAGACTGCTCCCGTGCCCGCCGACACCCCGCTCAAGGTCCGCATTCTCGATGCCATCCGTGACGTCCCGGCCGCCCAATGGGATGCCCTGGTCGCCGACGGCGCGCCCCCCTTCGTGCGCCACGCGTGGCTGTCCGCCATGGAGGAGAGCGGCAGCGCCACCGAGGACACCGGCTGGGCCCCGCACCACCTGACGCTGTGGCGGGGCAAGAAGCTGGTCGCCGCCGCGCCCGCCTATCTCAAGTTCCACAGCATGGGCGAGTACATCTACGACTTCGGCTGGGCCAACGCCGCCGCCCAGCTGGGCGTGGAGTACTACCCGAAGCTGCTCGTGGGCGGCCCCCTGTCCCCCGCCACCGTGCCGCGCTTCCTCACCGCCCCCGGAGAAGACGCCGCTGCCTTGCGCCGCGCGCTCCTCCAGGCCGCCGTGGAGACCGCCCAGGCGCAGGACTGCTCCGGCGTCCACGTGCTCTACCCCACGGATGAAGAGGCGGACTTCCTGGAGGAGGCCGGGCTCGCGCGCCGCATCACGCTCCAGTTCCATTGGAAGAACCCGGGCTACCAGCGCTACGACGACTACCTGGCCCGCTTCGACTCCAAGCGCCGCAACCAGCTCAAGCGCGAGCGCGCCGCCGCGGCCACCCAGGGCATCCAGCTGCGCACCGTGCGCGGCGCGGACCTGACACCGGAGCACGCCCAGCGCGCGTACACCTTCTACACGTCCACCTGCGAGCGTCACGCCTGGGGCCAGGTGCAGCTCACCCCGGGCTTCTTCGAGCGCGTCTTCCGTGACCTGCCCGACACCGTGGAGATGGTGGAGGCGGTGAAGGACGGGCAGGTCATCGCCGGGGCCTTCAACCTGGCCACGCCGGAGCGGCTCTATGGCCGCTACTGGGGCTGCACGGAAGAGCACCCCTTCCTGCACTTCAACGTCTGCCTGTATCAGTCCGTGGACGACTGCATCCGTTCGGGCCGCAAGGTCTTCGAGCCCGGCGCCGGCGGCGAACACAAGGTGTCTCGCGGCTTCGAGCCCACCGCCGTACACAGCGCCCACCTGATTTTCGACAAGCGCCTGGACAAGGCCGTGCGGAGCTTCCTGCGCATGGAGCACATGCGGCTGGCACCCGCCGTGGAGGAGGCGGAGCGCATCTGCGGCCTCAAGCCGTGGGGAATCCCCGTCCCCGGGTCCACCGGCACCTGAAAAACCTGAACGTCTGTCCGCCAGCCCACCGGCCGGTGGGCATCCGCGCTCGGTTCAAGTTGTGAAATCGGGGTGAACCTCTAGAGTCCGCCCCCATGAAAGTCCCGGAGACAGAGGAAGACTTCATCCAGTGGTACGAAGACTGCTGGGCGGACCGCGACGAGGTGGAGTACCCGAAGCTGTTCGGCGCCATCCGAGAGGAGGTAGACCTCCTGGAGGGCACCGGCGTGCTGGAGGGGTGGCTGGAGAGCGAGCTGGCCCAGGGCACGGAGATGGATCCGAACTGGCTGCCCATGGGCGTGCGCGTGGCGCCTCCCAGTCCAGAGCACCCGTACTGGACCTACGTCACGAGCGGCCTGTCCAACCCCTTCACGGTGGCCCCCGGCGAGGACCTGGCGGACGACGCCCGCAGCGGCCTGGGCTACGAGATGGTCATCCACACGCCCGAGGAGGAGCGCTGGCCGGTGCTGCGCCTCCTGGACATGATGGCCTACAACCTCGTGTGCGCGCGGCTGTTCGCCATGGGCCACCGCTACCCGGTGGACGGCACGCTCACCGGCAGTGAGACGAAGCTCGCCGGCTTCGTGTTCGTGAAGGACGCCAACCGCCCCAGCCACTTCACCCTGCCCAGCGGCCAGGTGGAGCTTCTCACGCTGGTGGGCGTGACGAAGAACGAGATGGCCTTCGCGCGCTCCAACGGCATGGAGAGCCTGCTGAAGCGGCTGGCCGACCCCGCGAACCCGAGCACCGCGTTCATCACGCGCCCGGAGCGCGACGAGGTGAAGCTGTAGCGCCCCCACTCTCGCCGCCGACGCGCTGACCGGCGCGCGGCGGCGAGGACTCCACCAGCGAGTGCAGGAGGCCCGGCTCGAAGGGCTTCTCGATGCGCGGCAGCGGCACGGCCTGGAGGAAGGCGCGGGCGCGCTCCGTGAAGCTGCCGCCCGTCATGAACACGAAGCGCGACAAGAGCTCCGGCCGGCGCCGCGACAGCTCCGCGTGCACGTCCATGCCGGTGAGGTCCGCCATCATCAGGTCGCAGAAGACGCGGTCGAAGGCGTCGTCCTGCTCCAGCAGCGCCAGCGCCTCCCGGCCGCTGTGCGCCACCACCACGTCATGCTGCCGGCCAAGGATGCGCCGGAGCACCGAGGTGAGCTGAGGCTCGTCATCCACCACCAGCACGCGCTTGCGCGAGGGCCCGCCGTCCACGCGCACCGCGGGGACGCCCGGGTGGACGATGGGCTCCGAGACGGGCAGCCGCACCTGGAAGGTGCTGCCCATGCCGGGGATGCTGGTGGCCGTCAGCTCGCCGTGCATGCTGCGCACGAGCCCCAGGCAGATGGACAGCCCCAGGCCGCTGCCCTCCCCCACGGGGCGCGTGGTGAAGAACGGCTCGAAGGCGCGCTGGAGCACCTCCGGCGTCATGCCCAGGCCGGTGTCGGACACCTCCGCCAGCACCCACGCGCCCTCGCGGCGGGTGGTGAGCGTCACGCGGTGCCGTTCGAAGGCGCCGGCGGGGATGGCGTGCGCGGCGTTGATGAGCAGGTGGAGGAACACCTGCCCCAGGCGCGCCTCGTGGGCCAGCGCGGGCGGCACCTGGCCGAAGTGGCGCTCCACCTGGGCGCGGCTGCGCAGGTGGGTCATGGCCATGGAGATGCCGAACTCCAGCGACGCGTGCACGTCCACCGGCCCCAGGCGCAGCTCGTCCGCGCGGGCGAAGGTCTGCAGGTCGCGCACGATGACGCGGATCCGCTCCGCGCCCTCCTTCGCCTCGCGCAGCGCCTCCAGCGCCTCGCCCAACACGTCCTGGAGCCCCGGACGGCGGGCGAGCGGCGTGAGCTGCTCCACCGCGAACTGGAGGTTGCCGGCGACGTAGGACAGGGGGTTGTTGATTTCGTGGCCCACGCCCGCGGCCAGCTGGCCCGCCATGGCCAGCTTCTCCGACTGCACCAGCCGCTCGCGCGCGGCCATCAGCTCGTGCGTGCGGCGCTGGGCCAGGGCCTCCGCCTCCAGGCGGCCGGAGTGCTCGCGGGCGAGCAGCGCGTCGCGCTCCGCCTGCACGCGCTTCTTGTCGGTGATGTCGCGCGCGTAGGTGGAGATGTTGCGGCCGCTGGACCAGGCGTGCACCTCGTGCCAGCGGTCCCTGCCGGTGCGCAGCTCGAAGAGGCGGTAGCTCTCCTCGGCGGCCACCTCGCGCATCGTGCGCTCGAACGGGGTGCCGCACAGCTCCGGGCACGCATCCCACAGCACGCGGCGGAAGAGCTCTTCCTGGGAGCGGCCGGTCAGCGCGGCCGCGTTGCGGTTCACGTAGGTGAGGCGCCAGTCCGTGTCCACGGTGAAGAAGGCGTCCGGCATGCTCTCCAGCACGTCGCGCACCCAGTCCAGCGTCTCGCGCAGCCCCTCCTCCACCCGCTGGGCGCTGGTGATGTCACGAAGGCGCAACAGCACCCCGTCCCGCAGCGGCACCGCCGTGCCCTGCAGCAGCACCTCCCCTTCGGTGAAGTGGTCCGCGTGCGGCCGGCCGGACTCCACCACCTGGCGCAACAGGTCCATGCGCCCGGCGATGCCCCCCTTCGAGGACACCTCGCCCAGGCGCCGGCCACGCAGGTACTCCGGCCCCCGGCCCAGCGCGCGCGCCGCGGCGGGGTTCGCCCAGAGCCACTCGAAGTCCTGGATGACTCCGCCCGGTGAGCGCACGGCGCGCAGCACCATGCACGCCTCCGGGTGTTCGCGCTCGGCCTCCTCCAACGCGGCCAGGAGCGCATCCGGGAGCGGGAGGGCCACGGTCGTATCGGTCGCGGACATCCGCCTCCTCGCGGCCCAGGCACTGCCCAACCCCCGGGAAGCCCGCATGTCGCCACGAATCGCACGGCCGCTCAAGCCAGCCCCAGTCTTCGTATCTTTCTTAACCTTCTCGAATTACAGACACGTGAGAGTAAAAACCGGAAGGAATGGAAAGACTCCCCTCTGGACCGGAACGTCGGCCAGACTCATGCCTGCCCATGCGCCCTACCCTCATCACGCACGTCTCGTTCGAAGCCCTGCACCTGTCCCTGACGGAGCCGTTCGCCATCGCCACCGGCGCGCAGCTGGCGGCGGAGAATGTTCTGGTGCGCGTGACGCTCGCGGACGGCACCGTGGGGTTGGGCGAGGCGGCGCCCTTCACGGCGGTAAGCGGGGAGACGCAAGCCAGCACGCTCGCTTCGTTGGAGCCGGTGCGTGAGCTGCTCGTGGGCCGCGACGCCCAGGAGTGGCGGCCGGCGTCGGAGGCGCTGGGGGATGCGCTGACGCTGGCGCCGGCCGCGCGGTGTGGCGTGGAGATCGCGCTCCTGGACGCGCTCACGCGGCACCACCGCATCCCGATGTACGCCTTCTTCGGCGGGGCGGGGACGTCGCTGGACATCGACATGACGGTCACCGCCGGAGACGTGGCGCACGCGGTGGCGTCGACGCGGGCCATCCTGGGGCGCGGCATCGACACGGTGAAGGTGAAGGTCGGCGCGTTGGACCCGGACACGGACGCGGCGCGGCTCGTGGCCATCCACCAGGAGGCCCCGAAGGCGCGGCTCATCGCGGACGCGAACGGGGGCTACGACGTGGCGGAGGCGCTGGCGTTCCTCAAGGAACTGGAGCGCGCGGAGGTGCCGCTGTCGCTGTTCGAGCAGCCGGTGGCCGACGTCGCGGGGCTCGCGGAGGTGACGCACCGCTCGAAGGTGTCGATATGCGCGGACGAGTCGGCACGCTCGGTGAAGGACGTGCTGCGGCTCATCCGTGAGAACGCGTGCCACGGCATCAACATCAAGACGATGAAGTGCGGGATGGTGGATGCGGTGACGATGTGGAGCCTCGCCCGCGCGGCGGGGTTGGAGCTGATGGTGGGCGGCATGGTGGAGAGCGTGCTCGCGATGACCGCGTCCGCACACCTAGCGGCGGGGCTGGGCGGCTTCAGCTACGCGGACCTGGACACGCCGCTGTTCATCGCGAACCACCCGTTCCAGGGTGGCGGTCAGTACTCGGGCTCACGGCTGACGTTGGACCCGAACGCGCTGGGGCACGGCGTCACGCTGCGCTGAGGCCTTCAGCCCTTCACCAGGGAGGAGGCCACGTTCAGCGCCTTCTCCTTCTGCGGATCCGCACCGGCCGCGTACGGCAGCGCGTCCGGGACCTCCACGTCCACCGGGACGCCCACGCCCTCCAGCCGCTCTCCGTCCACCGTCACGTCCATGACGGCGAGGTAGAGCAGGTCCCCGTTGGCCAGCTTCTGCGGTCCGCCGCCCAGCACCGCGCCCGCGGTGCGCTGGCCCACGAGCGTCGCCAGCCGGTGGCGCTTCATCGTGAAGGCCACCAGCTCCTTTCCGCTGCGTGAGTTGCCGTTGACGAGCAGCACCACCGGCTTGCGCCAGGACGGCGCGAAGGCGTGTGTCTTGCCATCGCGGCCGGTGCTGATGAGCCGGGGGACCTGGGGGTTGAAGAGGTTGACGAAGGAGGGATTGCAGCCGCCCCAGCCATCGCGGAAGTCGACGACGAGCGCGTCCGCGTCCGCGAAGGCGTCCTGGAGCGCCTCCTCCAGGGCCTGCTGGTACTCCTCGCCGGTGCACGCGTAGACATGCTGGTAGGCGACGCGGCGGCCCTGGCGCTCCACGACCTGCCCGCTGGCCTTCTGGAACGCGAGCCACTCCTGGCGCGGGTTCACGCGGTGGGGCGTGACGGTGAGCGACAGGGGTTCAGCGCCCTTCACGCGCTCCACGGTGAGGCGCGTGGGCCTGCCCGCGCGGGTGGTGAAGGCATGCCAGGGATGGAAGGGTTTGCCCTCCACGGTGACGAGCCGGTCTCCGCGCAGGAGGCCCGCCTTCGCGCTGGGGCCGTCCGTGAAGACGTGGCGGACGAAGAAGCCGTCCGGGGTCTCCACCACGTCCACGCCGATGCCGGTGGCCTCCACCTTCTTCTGCTTGAGGAAGGCCTGGAAGATGGCGGACACCTCCGCGTGGCCGGGGCTCTGCTTCGGGTAGTAGGCCGTGTGTGAGGCCTTCAGCTCCGCGAGCGCCGCGTTGGTGCGCCGGGTGAAGTCCTCCACGTCCTTCGCATCGGCGGCGTAGCCCTGGTGCGCGTCGGCCCAGGCGGTGCCCTTCGCCGCGTCGAGGAAGCGGGTTCGCACGAGGGTGACGATTTCATCGCCCTGCTTCGCATAGGGGGCCGTCGCCGCCTGGACGCTGCCCGCGAGGAACAGCCCTACTCCCCACCACCGCGCTGTCCGGACCGCCATGCGTGCCCCTCCCGGAAAGGACTTCACGATTCTTCACAGGGCCGTGGCCCAGAGGGAAGGAAAGGCGTTCTGGCGCCGTGCGGCGTGGCGAACGCGGCGGGCGCGGTTAGGGATGAGGGGCTCATGTTGGATGCGCCCTCGTCATCGCCCAGGCTCGTGCTCGTGTCGGAGGACCCCTTGGCCCGGGGTGCGCTCGCACGGGCGCTGAGCGACCAGGCGGAGACCTGGACGGTGGTGGCGGCGGGCACGCAGGTGGAGCTGGAGGCGGCACGGGGCGAGCCGCCCGACGTCGTGCTCTGGGATACGGGCCTGCGGCTGGAGGAAGGCGCGGCGCCGGACCTGGGCGCGCCGGTGCTGGCGCTGGTGGCGGACGAAGCGGCGGGCGAGCTGGCGCTGGGCGCGGGTGCGAAGGGCCTGCTGTTCCGCGACGTGGCCTCGGGGATGCTGGGAGCCGCGCTGCACGCGGTCGCAAGGGGCCTCACGGTGTTCGAGCCGGACCTGTCCCACGTGCGCGCCGCGCCCAGGAGCACGGCGCCGTCAGGAGCCCCGGGGCCGGACACGCTGACTCCGCGCGAGCGCGAGGTGCTGGGGCTTCTGGCGGAGGGCCTGTCGAACAAGGCCATCGCGGACCGGCTGGACATCAGCGAGCACACCGCCAAGTTCCACGTGAACGCGGTGCTGGCCAAGCTGGGTGTGCAGCGCCGCACGGAGGCGGTGGTGCGCGCGGCGCGGATGGGGCTGGTGACGCTCTAGCGGCTCAGGGCGCGACGAGAGCGCTCAGGTGCTTCCACTCGTTGTCCAACGAGGCCTTCAGCCAGTCGCGATGGAGTGAGGGAAGGGGCCACACGTCGATATGAATCTGATTGGACGCGGCAGCCATCGCCCGGCCTCTGGCGAGGTCCGCGGTCACAGAGGCCCGCTTCACATCGAAGTCTGGCAGCAACCTGGCGCCCTGCTCCATCTGACGCAGGCCCATCAGCCGTTCCACCAGCGTGTTTCCTTCAGCGATGCGTTCGCCCAGGGTCCACAGGACGCGTCCCAGCCGAATCCGGTCCTTCTCTGTCAGCTCCGTCGTGGCTCCCACCCGCTTGAACAGGACCATGGGGCCCACCAAAGCCAATTCGCCCACCGCGGCCATGAAGGCTCCATCAACAGGAGCCTGGATTCCCGCCACCTTCATCCGCCGCTCCGCATCCGAGTACAGCCGAGCAAAGGAGGTGGTCCGGTACCGGGGCAGGGCAGCGATTCGCTCCAGTGCCTGAAGCTCTTCCGCCGTGAGCGGCGCCTCCTGCGACGTGTTCTCCAGCAGCATGAGCAATGGCAACTGCGATTCCTGGGACTCGACGGCGAGCGGCGTCAGCCGTTCCCGCAGCGAGGCTTGGATTTGCCGCCGCGCCGTTTCATCCCTGACTTCGCTGTGAAAGGTCTCGAGGGTCGCACGCAGCAGGTCGGGATCCGCCACCTCGGACAGGTGACGCGCCATCCACCGCTGCTGCTCCTTCGATGGCCCCCCCATCAACGCGGCGAGAAACCGTGTGTCCGGAGCCTGCGTGCCATTCCACACCGCACGGATGGCCACCGGTCCCCAACCGGGCGTTTCCTCCGGAAGGAGTGGCTCCACCTGGAAGTCCGGACGCCCCGCCTCGATCCAGGCGGCGATGAAGGCTTCACGCCACTCACCGGTGGGGTTCGCCCGGCGCAGCCGAACGAGTCCTTCGAGAACCCGGCCTTCCGCATGCTCGGGAGCCGCCTCGCGCAGCGAGGCCACGGTCTGGGCCGCCGCGTCCAGGGCTCCCTGCTCCAGCAGCACACAGGCCTGGACCATCAACGCCCCTGGCTCCTTCGGTGCGACCTTCAATACCGAGGCGAGCTCCAGCCGAGCCTCGGACAACGCCCCGGTCCGCGCCTGGCTCGCGGATTCGCGGATCCGGTCCGCGACGGTCCTCTGGGGAACTTCATCCAGGGAGGGAGCAGGCGTTGCTCCAGTCAGGAGCACGCCCAGGGCCAGCAGGGACAGGGACCGCCTCGGAGCAAGCATCCGCGCAGTCTACGCCTTCTCCCTTCCGCCGACCTCAGTCGCCGACGCGCAGCTCGCGCAGATGTTCGACCACCCAGCGGTATACCGGTTCGACGTCCTTGAACTGGTTGTTGGAGATGGCCATCACCAGCGCTTCCGCTTCATCAATCGTGGCGTCCACCTCCAGGCCCATGCACGCCAGGGCCTCGCACATGGCGAGCCAGGAGATGCGCTTGTTCCCATCCACGAAGACCTGCTTCGTCGCGATGTAGAAGAGCAGGTAGACGGCGAACAGGAGCCCCGGGACCGCTTCCGGCGGGGCGCCGTACTCCTCCGCGGTCCAGGCCGCGCCCAGGGTCGCGCCAGGGCCCAGCGCATCACGGACGCCCACCCTGCCACCATGCGCGGCGATGCCCTTGGCCTGCAATGCCTGAAGCCGGGTCAGGCCGCAGAACCGGTCATACGGCTGCGCGTCGCTCATTGGGCCAGCCTCCGCAGCAGTTCACTCCACTTCCGCAGGGTGTGCGCATCACGTTCCTCGGCGCTTGGAACCGGCACGTCAGCACCCGCCTGGCGGATCCAGATGAGCCGGGGCTCAGGCCCCATGACGACCATCGCGGAGATCTCTCGCAGGTGAGAGGCCTGCTCCACCTGCACCGCCGTGGCGGTCACCGTGAGGTCTCCGCCGCCCGGCCGCACGATTCGGATGGCCCGCATGTTCGACTCGGCAGGCTCCAGCCCGCCGACGGCGCCGTGAACCACTTCCAGGTGAGGCAGCATCCCAGGTCCCCCTCCGCGAGCATCATCGGCTCGACCTCGAACGCATCCGCGTAGCATGTCCCCTGGAGCCTGGTCACCCCCCAGGGAGGGAGCCTGCGCCTCCGAGCACCGCGACGGCCATCCGCGCTGCTACACTCCCACTCCTCCATGGCCAACCAGGATTGGGTCTCGCGCCTGCTCACCGGACGCGCGTCGGCGGACAAGGGCCTCAGCGTCCACCTCTCCGAGCGCGACGGCGGCAGCCTCCACGACAAGATGCGGCAGGCGTATTGGTGGATCACCAACAACGCTGTCATCTGCCCCTACTACGACATCGAGTTCGGCGGCACCGCCGCGCTCAAGAACACCGCCGGGGACGAGGTCCACCTCCCGGAGGACATGAGCTACAGCTCCTTCGTCCTCATCCCGCTGCTCACCCTCTTCACCTGCCGCCGCGCCCTGCTCGTGGGCGGACCGGGCCGCGGAAAAACCACCTCCGCCATCCTCATGGCCCTGCTCTCCGGCATGGGCCGCGAGGACGTCCACCGGGGCATCCAGCGCGGCCACCCGCAGCTGTCCATCGCGGACCTGCTCGGCGCGCCCCTGCCCTCCGACATGCTCAAGGCGGAGGACCTGTCCGCCGTGAAGGTCAGCTGGCGCAAGTGGATCACCCAGCGCGTGAAGATCATCGACGAGTACAACCGCATCCCCACGAAGACCCAGTCCGCCCTGCTGTCGCTGCTGGGCGAGGGCTACGCGGAGATGATGGACCAGTACGTCTACACCGGCCGCTCGTCCTGGTTCCTCACCGCCAACGATGACCAGGGCGGCGGCACCTTCCAGGTCATCGAAGCGCTCAAGGACCGCCTGGACGTCGTCGTGCGCGCCGTGCCCTTCAACTCCGGCTTCGTGGACACGCTGCTCCAGCGCATCGAGTCCGACAAGTCCCCGGAGGAGATGCTCCCCAAGGACATCGTCTTCACGCCCGGCGAGCTGGAGAATGCCTACAACTCCATCCTCGCCGTGGAGGTCCCCAAGGGCGTGCTGGAGCGAGTGGCCTTCTTCCTGGGCCAGCTGGACTTCTGCCGCATGGCGTCCCCGCGCTTCGAGTTCAAGCACAAGGACACGCTGAAGCTCGCGGGACAGACCGTGTCCGCCGTGTGCAACGAACAGTGCCCCTTGGACAAGAAGGTGCACCTCTGCACGCAGACGGAGAACGGCACCAGCGTGCGCGCGTACCAGACCATCCTCCACTTCGCGAAGGCGCTCGCGTTCTTCCGAGGCCACCGCGTGACGGAGCTGGAGGACTTCCGGCAGATCATCCCCTGGGTGCTGCACGAGAAGCTCACCCCCAACGCGCGCAGCCCCTTCTTCGAGGCGAAGGGCAACAAGCTGCTGCTCCAGGACCGCGTGGCGTGGATCCGCAACATGTTCGACATGGCCATGGCCCGCTACGGCACGCACGCGCCCGTGCGCCAGAAGGTCGTCGCCCTGCGCGCGGAGCTGGACCTGGGCCTGTCCGGCGTGGACCTGCGCACCACGGAGAAGCGCCTGTCCGCCGTCACCGTGCTGATGAACGACCTGATGACCCGCCAGGAGTTGTCCGGTCCGGTGTACGAGGACCTCATCCACTTGAAGTCCCTCTACAGCCGCTACCGCAACTACGCGACGTGGCTGAAGGAGAACCCGGGCGGTCAGGGGAAACAGCCATGAGCGAGTTCGTCGACAACCTGGAGAAGGAAGCCCGCGGCCGGTTCGTGCGCTGGGACCGAGCGCTGTGGAGCGCGTTCCTCAACGGCCCGGTGGTCCGCCTGGGCCGGGCGCTCAAGGACGGTGACGCCGCGTCCGGAGAGGAGCTCCTGCGCGACTACCTGCGCCTGGGCGCGGAGGGCATCGGGCTGGGCTACATGTATCCGGGGTCCGCCGGGCGGGAGAACTTCTTCACGCTCGCGTGGCGGGAACTGCTGCCCCGCCTGTTGCCGGACCTGCGACAGGAGGAGCAGGCCCCAGCGCTCGCGCGCGTGTGGAACCTCAGCGAGAACCTGGAGTCCGCGCCGCCCTGGGTGCAGCGGCTGTTCTGCCGCCTGGGCGCGAACCTGTCCTCGCTGAAGGACCTGGAGGGCCACCTGCACACCATCGCCAACGAGGCGATGGAGCCGCCGACCCAGGTGCTGGGCGACACGTCCACCGCGCAGTGGGTGGACCTGTCCCAGGAGGACTCGCGCTTCATGCCCGGGGAGATGCACTTCCTGGCGCCCGCCGTCGTCTGCGTGCACGACCGTCACCGCGCCACCGCCGCCGGCGGACGCGACGCGGCCACGCAGGGTGTGTGGCTGGTGAAGAAGCCCATGCTGCTGGGGCCCATGGGCTGCAACGAGCGGCTGGAGCCCGCGACGGGCAAGCCCTCCAAGGCGCTCACCTCGCTGGCGCAGCGCGACCCTCGCGCGGGGGATTGGTACAGCACCCAGCACAACGAATGGCGCGCGGTGGCCACGATGCACACGTCCCAATGGCTGGCGGTCATCCTGCCGGCATGAGCGCGGGCGCGGCCTTCACCCCGGAGGAGGTGGAGCGGTGCTGGCGCGACGCGCTGGCGCTGTGGGACGTGCACGTGCAGTTGAGCCCGCCCGAACCGCACCAGCCCTTCCGGCCCGGCGAGGCCACACCGAACGAACCGCTCGCGTACATCGACCTGGTGCGCCGGCAGGTGTTCGTCCACTTCGAGCTGCTGGCCCGCATGGGCGCGCGCGACAGCCTCACCGCCGTGCTGGCCCATGAAATCGGCCACCACGTGCGCTTCCCGCACACGCTGGGGTGGGACGCGGAGCTGCGCGTGCTGGAGCAGCGCCTCATCCCCGGCCTGGGCCAATCGCTCACCAACCTGTTCTTCGACCTCCAGGTGAACGAGTTCGTGGGGCGCACCCACGCGGAAGCGCTGTGCCAAGTGTACCGGGGCTTCCTGCGCACGCCCGACGGGCGCGACAAGAACAAGCGCAGGAGCAAGAAGACGAAGGGGAAGGAGCAGGCCCCCGACCCGGGCGGGCCATCCCCGCTGTTCTGCTTCTACCTGGCCATCTACGAGGAGCTGTGGCGCAGGGAGCCCGGACACCTGGTGCCCGAGGCCCTGCTGCCGAAGCTGGAGGAGGCCTACCCGGGCTTCCGCGCGCAGGCGCGCATGTTCGTGCAGACGTTCTACGCGCTGCCCGACCCGCGCCTGCAATTCCTCTACTTCTGCGCCGCGTTCATCCGCTTCATCGACCTACCCTCGGAGGTCGGCTTCTGCATTCCGCTGGCCGGCGACCTCGGCACTCCGGACGAAGGCGACCTGGACGCGGCGGTGCAGTCCGGAGGCCGGTGGGAGGACGCGCTGAACGAGGCCCGCGCGAACGGCTGGCTGGACGACTCGCACGACACGAAGGAGTCGGATCCGCTGGAGACCATCCGCCGCGCGACCGCGCACCTGCCCGGCAACGACGGCGGCAGGCTGCGGCGCGCGCTGGTGGCCCGGTACTACCGGCGGCTCGTGGACCAGTACATCCTCAAGCTCCCCGCTTCGCCCTCGAAGCCGGAGCCCTACCTGCGCACGATTCCAGAGGCGTGGGAGTACGGCGACGACCCGACCACCATCGACTGGACGCTCACGGTGATTTCGCAGGGGCATCTGGCCGCCGTGGCCCCGCTGCGCCGCGAGTTGGAGGCGGACCTGCCGCCCCCGTCGGACCTGGGCGTGCCCGCGCTGGAAATCTATCTGGATACCAGCGGCTCCATGCCCAACCCGCAGCAGGACCTCAACGCGATGACGCTGGCCGCGCAGGTGCTGTCGGCCTCCGCGCTGCGCAAGGGCGCCACGGTGCGCGGCATCATCTACTCGGCGGACAACCCCATCGTGTCCCCGTGGATGTACGACGAGGAGACAGCGCGCGACTTCTTCTTCCACTACATCGGTGGAGGGACGTGGTTCCCCGTGGAGGTGATGGACGAGCTGTCCGTGGAGCGGCCGGATGCGCTGCGCGTCGTCATCTCCGACAGCGACTTCCTGTACAACATGCGGCAGGAGAACGCGCTGCCGCGGTTTGCCCGCGCGATGAACCGGTCGCGCCGGGTGGTGGCCTTCCTCGCACTGCCAGACGACGCCCCCGCGCGGCAGGTGATGGCGCCGGTGATGGGAAGCCCGCGCTTCCGGCTGGCGACCGTGCAATGGATGTCTGACTTTGGCCGTGCCGCCGCGGCACTGGCCGATGCCCTGTTGGAGAAATGATGGCGGTCTCGATTCCCCTCATCCGTGAGCAACTGGCGGCCACGCCCATCGTGTCGCCGTATCCGCATGACCTGGCGGTGGCCATCGTCTGCGACACCTTCCGCATGGCGAGCCAGCGTCCTCCGTCGCAAGCCGAGTGGGCGAAGCTGGAGCAGCGCGTGAAGAACCCGCTGTTCCAGGAGCAGGTGGGCATGCTCGCGCACGTGCTGGTGTCGTCCGACCTGCGCAAGAAGACGGTGCTCTACCTCACCGCGGACCGCACCCCGCAGGCGCGCCTCCAGCAATTCTTCGAGGAGGTGCATCCCCTCACCGCGGAGATGATCCGCTCCAACGCCTTCCGCCAGGAGGAGTTCCTGCGCAAGTGGCTGGCGGCCCTGGGCGCGGACATCGAAGGCGAGACGGAGGCCGACTCGAAGCGCCACCTCAAGGAGCTGGACTACCGGCAGGCCGTGACGGACCTGCGCAAGGTGGAGGAGGCGCGCAAGAAGGAGGCGGACCGGCGCCAGGAGATGCTCCAGGAGGCCCAGCGCAAGGAAGCCGAGGCCCGGGGCTGGCGCGAGTGACGCTCGGGGTCGCGCCCAGGGCCCGCATCCGCCGTGACAGTCACACGCAGCGCCCGCACCTGCCGTGGGCGCTGGACGTGGCGGCGGGCCTGGCGCGCGGCACGGCCACGGTGGACGAAGCCGTCGCCCGCACGGAGCTGGAAGCGCGCCTGCCAGCCTTCCGCGAAGCGCTCCTGGGCTCGCCCTACTACGTGCGCGTGCTGCGCGAGTCGGGCCTGCACCCCGGCGACCTGCGGCGTCTGGAGGACCTGCGGCACTTCCCCGCGCTGGACCGTGCCACGCTCGCGCGCCACTGGGAGGACATGCCCACGCTGCCCGCCGCGTCCGACGAGTGCGTGGTGGTGAAGAGCTCCGGCACCACTGGAGACCCGGTGAACGTGCTGCGCGACCGGCGCGACTGCCTGCTCATGTGGGCCGTGTTGCGCTTCTTCACCGAGCGCACCAACACCGTGCCTCCACCGCGTCCGCGCGTGGTGCTGCTGGATGCGCTGCCGGGCGGACTGGAGTACTCGGTGCGCCTGCCGCTGTTCCACGACGGCGCCCTGCACCGCGTCTCCGTGCTGCGCGACGACGCGGTGGCGCGCCTGCAACGGGTGAAGGCCTCCGTCGTCTTCTCCGACCCGGAGGGGTTGCGCTGGCTGCTGGCCCATCCGGAGGTGCCGTCCCCCCGGCTGGTGCTCACCTCCGCGCAGCACCTGCCGCACGCGCTGCGCGATGCATGGAAGCAGGAGCGCGGCGTGCCGGTCCTCAACTACTACGCCGCCACGGAGACGGGGCCGCTCGCGTGGGAGTGCCTGGAGGACTCGAACCGGGGCCGCTTCCACGTGCTCACGCCGGACGTCTGGCTGGAGCCGGACGGGGACGAGGTGGTGGTGACGCGGCTGCGCCCCAGCGTGCTGCCGCTGTTGCGCTACCGGCCCGGGGACACCGGCACTGTTCGGCGCGACGCATGCGCCTGCGGCTTCCATGGCTGGACGCTGACGGGCTTCGGCGGACGCGGAGCCTGCGCGTTCCACACGCCCTCCGGCCGCGCGGTGGACGCCTGGTCGCTGGCGTGGGTGTTCAAGCACCACCCGCTGCGCGCGTTCCGTCTGACGCAGGTGACACGGGAGCACTTCACGCTGGAGCTTTCAGGCGCACCCGCGGACAGCGTGGCGGCGTTGTGCGAGCGGCTCACCGCGGCGCTACGCAACCTGGGCTGGACGATGCCGGTGGTGGAGGCGCTTGGTGCGGAAGGGCTGGCACCGGCCGCCAAGCCGCTCCCCTTCCGTTGCGAGCTGACGCTTCCGGGGTGAGCCAGCCCTTCGCCCGGTCGTTTGCCCTGGATTCCCGCGCCTCGCGTGAAGATTCTCCCAGGGAGGGTGCACCCGCACGGAGGACACATGGAGACTCGGAAGCTGGGCAGGCAGGGCCTCACCGTTTCGGCGCTGGGCCTGGGCTGCATGGGCATGTCGGAGTTCTACGCGGGCCGCGACGACGCGGAGTCAGAGGCCACGCTGCTCCATGCGCTGGACCGGGGCATCACCTTCTTCGACACGGCGGATGCCTACGGGCCCGGCCGCAACGAGGAGCTGGTGGGCCGCGTGCTCGGCCCCCACCGCCAGAAAATCGTCCTGGCCACCAAGTTCGGCCTGGTGCGTGACCCCGCGAATCCCCAGTCGCGCGGCGTCAACGGCCGGCCGGACTACGTGAAGCAGGCGTGCGACGCGAGCCTGAAGCGCCTGGGAATGGACGTCATCGACCTCTACTACCTGCACCGCGTGGATCCGAAGACGCCCATCGAGGACACCGTGGGCGCGATGGCGGAGCTGGTGAAGGCCGGCAAGGTGCGCTTCCTGGGGCTGTCGGAGGTGAACTCGGAGACGCTGCGCCGCGCGTGCGCCGTGCATCCCATCACCGCGCTCCAGTCGGAGTACTCGCTGTGGAGCCGGGACCCGGAGGACGGCGTCCTCCAGACGTGCCGCGAGTTGGGCGTGGGCTTCGTCCCCTACAGCCCGCTGGGCCGCGGCTTCCTCACCGGCCAGTTCAAGCGCTTCGAGGACCTGCCGGAAGACGACTACCGCCGCCACTCGCCCCGCTTCCAGGGGGAGAACTTCCAGCGCAACCTCAAGCTGGTGGAGCACATCGACCGGCTCGCGAGCCAGAAGCAGTGCACGCCCGCGCAGCTCGCGCTCGCCTGGGTGCTGTCGCGCGGCGAGGACGTGGTCCCCATCCCCGGCACCAAGCGCCGCAAGTACCTGGACGACAACCTGGGCGCCCTGGACGTGAAGCTGACGAAGGAGGACCTGGCTGCCATCGAGTCCATCGCGCCGCCGGGCGTGGCCGCGGGCGAGCGCTACCCCACCACCATGCAGGGGCTCCTCCAGACCGATGCACGGAAGGAGGCACGCTGACGGCCGGCCCCAGGCCCGTCCGCCCCGCGCATCCATGACCGCGCCCGCTCCGTCCGCCCCGCCGCATCCGCCGGTACCCCCCTCCTCCCCGCCTCCGCGCGCGCCGGAGTCGTTCCAGAAGGAAGAGGGCTCCGCGCTGCTGAGCTATGGGCTGGCGGTGGTGGGGGTCGTGGTGGCGTTCCTCGCCCAGCGGCTGCTGTGGCCCTACATGTCCGGCGCCCCGTTCCTGGCCTTCTTCGCCGCCGTCGCGTTCGCGGGCTGGCGAGGAGGCTGGGGGCCGGGGCTGATCGCGACGGCCCTCTCGCTGGTGACGGTGGACTACTTCTTCCTGGCCCCCCTGGGGAACTGGATCATCCACCCCGGCAACCTCATCGCGCTGAGCTTCTTCCTCGCGCTGTCGATGTTCGTGACGTTGCTCAACGTGCGCCTGCGCCGGGCCAACGCGGAGCGCGCGGACCTGCTGGAGCGCGAGCGCGCCTCCCGCGCCGCCGCCGAGTACGAACGCGCGCGCCTGCACGAGCTGTTCATGCGCGCGCCCGCGCACCTGGTCATCTTCCGCGGGCCCCAGCACGTCTTCGAGCTGTCCAACCCCCTCAACTCCGCGATGCTGGGCAACCCCGAGCGTCTGTTGGGCGAACCCGCGCGCGAGGTGGGACCGAAGGAGGAGGCCGAGCGCGTGGCGCGCATCCTCGACCACGTCTACGCGACGGGCGAAGCCTTCGAGGGCCGGGAGGTGTCCCTCAAGCTGCCACAGCCGGATGGCACCCTCCGGGAGTTCATCTTCGACGTCACGTACACGCCCACGCACGACACGCACGGGCAGGTGGACGGCATCGCGGGCTTCGGCTTCGACGTGACGGACCTGGTGCGCGCACGAGCCCGGGCGGAGCGGCTGGCGCGCGAGCTGTCACACAACGAGGAGCACCTGCGGCTGCTGGCGGGGGCCAGCTCCTTCCTGGCCACGTCGCTGGACTTCAAGGCCACGCTGCGCAACGTGGTGCGACTGGCGGTGCCCTCGCTGGCGGACTGGTGCCTCATCGACACGGCGCTGGAGGACGGCACCTTCCAGCGCATGGAAGTGGAGCACGCGGCCACGGAGCCGGAGGAATTCGCGGAGCCGCTGCGGTCCCGCACGACGTACGTGTCGGGCCTCCCCAAGATGGCCGGCCCCGAGTCGATTCATCACGGGCAGCCCTTCTTCATCGAGAACTTCACCGACGACCTCCTCCCGCAGTTCACGAGTGACCCCGAGCGCATCGCGCTGCTGAAGGAGCTGCGCGTCCGCTCGCTGGTGGTGGTGCCGCTGGTGGCCGGGGAGCGCTCGCTGGGGCTGCTCAGCTTCGTCACCACGCACCGCTCCGGGAGACGCTACACGTCCGCGGACCTGCCCTTCCTCCAGGAGCTGGCCAACCGCGCCGCGCTCTCCATGGAGAACGCGAGGCTGTACCGCGAGGCGCGCGAGGCGGTGCGCCTGCGCGACGAGTTCCTGTCCATCGCGAGCCACGAGCTGAAGACGCCGCTCACGCCGCTCAACCTCAAGCTCCAGGCGCTGCGGCGCGAGCTGGAGCGCCACCCGGGTCCGGTGCCGCGCGAGCTGGTGGAGCGCTACCTGGACGTGGGCTCGCGGCAGATGAAGAAGCTGGCGGAGCTGGTGAACGACCTGCTGGACGTGTCGCGCATCGCGGCCGGACGGCTGTCGCTGGAGTGCGTGCCCATGGACCTGGCGGAGCTGGTGCGCGACGTGGTGGCCGCCTACGAGGGCCCCGCCGCGCGCTCCGGCTCCGTGCTCCAGCTGGAGTGCGCGGACGCCGTGACGATGGGGATGTGGGACCGGCCTCGGCTGGAGCAGGTGGTGGTGAACCTGGTGGACAACGCCATCAAGTACGGCCAGGGGCGCCCCATCCAGGTCCGTCTGGAGACGCGCGACGGAAAGGCGGCGCTGACGGTGCGGGACCAGGGCATCGGCATCTCGGAGGAGTCCCTGCCGCGCCTCTTCGGCCGCTTCGAGCGCGCGGTGAGCGACCGGCACTACGGAGGCCTGGGCCTGGGCCTCTACATCACCCGCACGCTGGTGGAGGCCATGGGCGGCACGGTGCGAGTCGAGAGCCGTTTGGGCCTGGGCTCCCTCTTCACGGTGGAGCTGCCGCTGCCCGCACCACCGGCGGACGTGGGAGTTCCGGCGCCCTGATCAGGAAGCGGCGCGAGCGCGCGGCAGCTGCGCGTGGGGCTCCCAGGGGCCACTGGAGCCCAGGCAATGGCGGCAGGTGGCGAGCGGGGTGTCCCGCTCCAGGTAGCCCAGCAGGCGCGTGAGCAGGTCCGGGTCATCCAGCGGCACGCCATCGTGTTCGACGAGCGCGGGCAGGTGCGGATGCTCCGCGGCGAAGACGGTGGCGACGTGGGGCGGCCGGGTGCAGGTGAAGAAGCGGCCCTGGTGGACCAGGTGGCAGCGCTGCTTGAGCCAGCACTTGTCGAAGACGTCCCGCACCTCCGCGTCGGACGTGAGGGGCGCGTCCGGGGTGATGCGCTGGAAGCGGTCGATGGCCTTCACCGTGAGGTGGACGCCGTGCCGGTCGCAGCGCTCGGTGATGCGGGCGATGGAGCGTTCGGGCAGGGGCGCGGACGTGTAGAACGACAGGGTCATCCGGTCGAGCCGTTCGTACACGGCATCCGGAGCGCTCTGGGCGAGGAAGCCGTTGGTGGTGACGGACACCTGTTCGGTGAGGCCAGAGGCACGCACCACGTCCAGCACGGCGGGCAGGTCCGGGTGGAGGAAGGGCTCACCGCCGGTCAGCTTGAAGACGTTGGGCTTGAGTACGCGTGAGAGGCGGCGCAGGTCCTCGGCCAACGCCTGGGGGGACACGGCCCACGCGGGCAGGTGCGGCGACAGCGGGCAGCACTGAGCGCAACGCAGGTTGCAGTGCGTGGTGACGTGCGTCTCCAGGGACCAGGTGAGGACGCGGCTGTCGTGAAGCTCGTAGCGCACGGCGCGGGAGTCTAACTGACACACGCACCGCCCTGGGGGCCCGTATCCCTCCACGAAGTCCGAGGGTTACAGGTGCGCCCATGGCGCAGCCCGAGCAGTTCGAATCCTCGAAGCTCCGCACCCTCGACGTCCTCCTCCGTGAGGGTTTCGACCGGGTCTCCCTGGAGAAGGTCGTGGCGGCGCTCGTCGGAGCGGAGCCGTGGATCATCCGCCCGGTGCCGTTCGAGCCCACCGGCCGAGCGTTCGACCTCCTCCCTCCTGGCACTGTCGAGCCGGGACAAGCTTGGGAGCTGGCGCGCCGCCTCCAGGCGGACCCGAGCGTGGAGGATGCGGATCCTGCCTTCGAGGCGGTCTACGCGGAACAGACCGCCGTCACGGACACGACGCCCACGCTCCTCACGGCACAGAGAGCGAAGCCTGGAGCTGCGACGTTCAACGAGAACGATTGCGACTGGAGCCCGCGCTTCGTGAAGGCGGACCAGGCGTGGACTTTGACCGGCGGCGCGAGCCAGGGCGAGGGCATCCTCATCGGCCATCCGGACAGCGGCTACCTGCCCAGCCCCGAGCTGGGACCGAACTTCACGCCGAGCCTGGGCTGGGACTTCATCGACGATGACCCCACGACGGAGAATCCCGGCGGAGGCCATGGGCTGGGCACCGCGAGCGTCATGTCGAGCCCCTACAACGGCCCGAGCGCGGACGGACCGAAGCTGTTCGTGGATGGAGTCGCGCCGAAGGCCGAGGTCGTCCCGCTGCGCGTCGCGAAACCCACGCTCTTCGTCCCCTCGCCCGTGCTGTTCAACGTGGGCGTCGACCGGCTGCGCGACTCCATCGGGTTCGCCATCCAGCGGCGGGTCCATGTCATCAGCATCAGCCTCGGGTGGCTGCCCAACGCGGGGCTGCACCGGATCATCCAGCAGGCGGTGCGCGAGAACATCATCGTCATCGCCGCCGCGGGCAACTACACGGGCCCCATCGTCGTCTGGCCGGGCGCGTATGACGAAGTCGTCACGATGGCCGCGTGCAACGCGAGCGCGCAGCCCTGGGCCTTCTCCGCCTGGGGCAAGGCAGTCGACGCCACCGGTCCGGGCGAGGACGTCTGGGTGGCACAGCCCGCCGACAAGGTCGGGCAGAGCAGCGGCACCTCGTATGCGACCGCGACTGTCGCGGGAATCGCCGCGCTCTGGCTGGCGCACCATGGCCGGGACAACCTGCTCGCGAAGTATCAGGGAGGGCCAGCGCTCGCGCAGGTCTTCCGCCATGTGCTCCGCGCCACCTGTGACAGCTGGCCTCAGAGCCAGCTCGCGTGGGGCGCCGGCCTCGTCAACGCGAAGGCGTGCCTCGAAGCCCCGCTCCCGGACGTGACGGAGCTGGAGTCGTTCACCGCGAGGGCGCTCCTCCATGAGTCCTCGGACACCGTGGCATCGACCTTCAGCGGCCTCCCGCAAGCCGACGTCCTGAGGGGCCTTGCGACCACGCTCGGGGTCGATGAGCAGAAGGCGGCGCGGCTCGACTCGGACTACGGGCGCGAGCTGCGCTTCTGGGCGCTCACCGATTCCCCCTTCCGTCGAGCGCTCCAGGAAGGCGCCGGCAGGGACCGTCAGGCACTCAGGGCGAAGGCCCAGGTCGTCCTGCCCCCCTTCTCACCGAGCCTGCGGGCCGCGATCCGCTGAACGTTCACCGGCCTTCACAGAACGTCAGCACCTGGGCGAACGGCCACTCCGCCAGGGTGCCGAAGAGCTTGTGACCGCCGAGCTTCGCCTTGGAGAGCGCGGGGCTGCTCAGGCCACAGAGGAAACGGGCCGCCTGCCTGGGATGGCCCAGCGCCTCCGGATGCTTCGCGACGAGCGACCGGAACGTGGTCGCGTCCAGCTGTTCGAGCAGGTCCGGCCGTGGGTGCGGCGGCGGCAGCACGCGCGCCACGCCCGTGCGGCAGAAGGTGCAGTGACCGCACGGTGCTTCGCGCTGCTCACCGAAGTGGGCCACCAGCGCGTTGCTCTGGCAGCCGTCGTGCGTGACCAGCCGGAGCACGTCGCGCACCCGCGACACCTCCTGGACCTCTCGCTTCTGGAAGCGCTCCTGCAACAGGGCCACGAGCGCCTTCGCGTCCTCGCGCTCGCGCAGCCGCGTGTAGCGCTGACGCGGTTCGGCCACCTGCACCTCCGCCCAGCCCTGCTCCTGGAAGTAGTCGAGCGCCTTCACCACGCGGTCTCGAGGCTGGTCCAACGCCTTCGCGATTTCGGCGGGGTCGAACGTGTACCAGGTACGCCCCTTCTTCGCGTGCGCGAACAGTTCCTTCACGAAGCGCGCGCGCTCACCCTGGAACTTCCCCACGAGCGCGTCCACCGAGCCCGCCGGCTGCACCTTGTAGCCCGCGTAGAACGGCGTGCCCTGGCGCAGCACCCCTTCCAGCTCCAGGTACGTCAGCGCCGTGCGCAACACCAGGGGCCGCAGGTCGTGGCGGTTGCCCAGCGCATACATGTCCAGATGCAGCTCCGGCCCCGAGGACAACAGCTCCTTCACCAGCGCCGTCAGCGCCTCCGGTAGCGGCGTGTCTCCGAGCGCGAAGTTCTCCAGCGTGGGCACGTCGTCCGGGCACGCGAGCAACTCCACGACGGATGCCTTGCCATCACGGCCCGCGCGGCCGATCTCCTGGCTGTAGCTCTCCAGGCCCTTGGGCAGGTTGTAGTGATACACGGCGCGCACGTCCGCCTTGTCGATGCCCATCCCGAACGCGATGGTCGCCACGACGATGCCCTTCGAGGAGTGGGTCCACGCGTCCTGCACCCGCTCGCGGTCCTCGGACTCCAGGCCCGCGTGGTAGGCGCTGGCGGGCAGGCCCTCCGCGCTCAAGAGCGCTGCCACGCGCTCCGCGGTCTTCTGCAGCGTGACGTAGACGATGGTGGTGCCGGGCGGGCGCGACTTGAGCCGCTCCACCAGCAGGGCATCGCGCGCCTCCAGGCCCGTGGGCGTGGTCTCCAGCGTGAGGTTGTTCCGGTAGAAGCCGGTGACGACCGCTTGTGACTCCGGGATGCCGAAGCCCTCGCAGATGTCATGCACCACCTGCGGCGTGGCCGTGGCGGTGAGCGCCAGGATGCGCTCGGCCTGGAGCGTGCGGGCCGCCTGCGCGAGCTTGAGGTAGTCCGGCCGGAAGTTGTGACCCCACTCGGAGACGCAGTGCGCTTCGTCCACCGCGAAGAGGGAGATGGGGAGCTCGCTCAAGAGCCCCATGAAGCGCTCGTTGTTGAAGCGCTCGGGGGCCACGTAGAGGAGCTTCAGCGTCCCGTCGCGCAGGGACTCCGTCACTTCGCGCGACTCCTCCAGCGACAGGGAGGAGTCCAACCGCGCGGCGCGAATGCCCCGCCGCTCCAGCGCGTCGATTTGATCCTTCATCAACGCGATGAGCGGTGACACCACCACCGTGAGCCCTTCGAGCAGCAGCGCGGGGAGCTGGTAGCACAGCGACTTGCCGCCGCCCGTGGGGAACACCGCGAGCGCGGAGCCGTGCGGCTTGAGCAGCTCCGTGAGCACCTCGCGCTGTCCGGGCCGGAAGGACTCCAGCCCGAAGCGCTCCCGCAACACGACGTCCACCGCATCCGTCCTCATGTCCCGCCCTTCCCTGTTCGCGTTGTCCAGGAGGGTTATCTCACCCTCCCTGACTTTCCGCTGCCGACTCCCAGCTCCCTATGATGCGGACCGCATGCCGACCCGACCGCCCAAGGTGCCTCCCGCGCGTGGCCTGTCTCCCCGCGCGATGAGCGACCTGCTGTTCCATGCCCGCGCGTCCAACGCGGACCTGCTGCCGGACACGGAGCCCATCGACGTGGCGCTGCCGCGAGTCATCCGGGAGGCGGAGGCACGGGATGAGGACGGGCTCGCGGCGCGGTTGCTGGCCGTCTGGTCCGACACCGTGCGAGCGCATGTGGAAGCAGGCACGCACGAGGTGAGCCTGAGCGGCGGGGTGGACAGCGCGGCCCTGTGCGCGATGGCCGCGCGGCACGCACCAGGGAAGGTGCGCGCGTGGACCATGGACGTGCACTTCGCTGATGCGGTGGAGCGGAGCAACGCGCGGCGGATGGCGAAGGTGACGGGCGCGGAGCTGGTGGACGTGCTCATCCCGGACTCCGTGCTCCCGGACCTGTTCGAGCACACGGTCCTCGCCAACCAGGCGGTCATCCTCAACGCCCGGGCCGTGGCGAGCTACGTGTTCTATCTGGAGGCCCGGCGGCAGGGAGCCGGCCCCGTCCTCCTGAGCGGCGCGGGCGCGGACGAAGTGCTCCAGGGCACCCCGGGCGCGCTCGCCTCGGCGAAGGCCCGCGTGGATGAGGACCGGACGCTGGCCATGCGGGCCCTGGGATTCGAAGGCATGGCGCTTGTGGACAAGTTGCGGGCGCCGTTCCCAGCCGGCTCGCGCGATCATGAAGAGGCCCCCGGAGTGGCACGGGGGGCTGTGGACAACTCGGAGAACCCTCTGGGCAGGGCTCCGCGTGGCGATCAGGAATCAAAGCCATCCACGAGGCATTTCCCCTCTGGAAACGGCGCTTCCGATCAAGCCGTGGGACGCCGTGAAGACTCCACACCTGTGGACAACTTGAGGACTGTTTCCGAGCGCCTGAACAGCGATCACGCGTCGCGCGGCCCCCCTGTGGACAACCTGGGGACCGTGCTCGCCTCGCTGCCCGCGCCGTGGGAGCTGCCCTCGCAAGAGGCGCTCCCCTCCGAGGAGCTGCGGTACGCGAAGTGGGTGCTGACCGAGCTCATCCTCCCGCCCGAGCTGCGGGGCGCCCGGGCCCATGGGCTCACGGTCCGCACGCCGTACCTGGACGAAGGCTTCGCGCGGGTGGCGCTGGCCCTGCCGGAGTCCGTGCTGCAGAGGGACGGGTTCGGCAAGTGGCTGTTCCGGCACGCGGTGCGGTCCCTGGTGCCGGACGAGGTCCGCCTCGCGCGCAAGACGCCCCGGTATGGGCATACCGCCCTCTCCAGTCCGGTGCGGTCACGCTGGCTGGAGCTGTATCGCGCCTGGCTCTCTCCCGATCGGCTGTACTCCCTCGAGGTCATCGATACGCAAGCGATGCTGGGCTTGATGACTCGCTACATCCGCATGTCCCCCGATGACGCGCAGGCCGGACCGATAGATCGGTTGTTGATGCGCCTCATGTCCCTGGCCATGCTCCAGGCCCACACCAAGGCGCTCCCCTGAATGTCCCGAGTCCTCATCGCCACCTCGCCCGAAAAGGGCCACCTCAACCCGATGGTCGGCGTGGCCCAATGGCTGCACCGCCTGGGGCACACCGTCGGTTGGCTGTGCATCCCCGAACCCGCGCCGCAGCTCGAATCCCTGGGCGTGGAGGTGCTGCGCCTGCCGCACGTCGAAGCCGCGCCGCCGGGCATCGAGACGGGAGGCGAAGCGCTGGCGAAGCTGGTGCTCGATGACGTGGCGCTGGGGAAGTGGATCCGGGGCCTGTTGCTGGATTCGGTCCCCTCGATGCTGGAGCCCGTGCGCGAAGTGGTGCGCGCCTTCCGTCCCGACGTGATGGCGCTGGACGGGATGCAGTACGCGGCGGTGCTCGCGGCGCACACGGAGGGAATCCCGTGGGCAGGCGTGTCCTCCGCGCTGACGCTGCTGGAGCCAAGGCCGGAGATTCCCCTGCTGCGCAACGTGCGGGCGCTGAAGGACGACCGTCAGGCCCTGTTCCGCCGTCACGGCTTCGACGCGCGCTTCCGCACCTGCGAGTGTCTGTCGCCCCGGCTCAACGTCATCTTCGCCACCGAAGCCTTCCTGGGCCCGGACGCGGGAGTGCCCTCGGACACGCTGCTGGTGGGCCCCTCCATTCCGCCGGAAGCCCGGGGTGACGAGGTGCCCTTCCCCTGGGAGCGGCTGGGCGAAAAGCCGGTGCTGTACGTGTCCTTCGGCAGCCAGATTTCGTATCAGCCGGAGCTTTTCCGCATCATCGCGGAGGCCGCGAAGCCCTTCGGCGTGACGCTGGTGTTGTGCGCGGGCGAGCTGGCGGACACGGACTTCCCGAGCACCCTGCCCGGTGACGTGGTGGCGGTGCGCTACACGCCGCAGCGGCAGGTGCTGGAGCGCGCGGCGGCGTTCATTTCCCACGGCGGCGCCAACTCCGTGATGGAGGCGATGACGGAGGGAGTGCCGATGCTGCTGCTGCCGGTGTGCAACGACCAGCCCGTGCAGGCGCACTTCCTGGAGAAGGCTGGAGCAGGGCTCGCGAGGGACCCGAAGACCCTCACGGTGGAGTCGTGCCGCGAAGCCATCGCGCAATTGCTGGCACCGAAGTCGCCGATGCGCGACCGCGTGGAGGAGATCTCCCGTTCCTACCGCGCGCATGATGGGGCGAAGACCGCCGCTGAACGCATCGCCGGGCTCGTGGCATGAGCGCCTCCAGGTGGAGTCCTCGCCGGCATCACCCTGAAGGAATCACACCGCTGGAGGTGTGGAACCTGCCCGTGTTCGGGCGCGAGCTGTGGGAGCTGCTGGGCTCCCCGTGGGTGGAGGACGACCGGCGTGCGGGAGTTCCCGGAGCCAAACTCGCGGCCCGCGTGATGCTTCCGCTGGCGGAAGCGCTCTCGCTGCTGGTGAAGAAGCACGCGCCGGATGCGGCGTACCTGAGTGGAGGTCTGGCGGAGCTGGACGGCTTTCCTGCCGCGTTGAGGGAGGCCACGGCGTCGCTGCGCCGACCGGTGCACATCGCGCTGTCACCGCGCTTCGCCCCCGTGCGCGCGGGGCTGCGCATGCTGGAAGCCAAGGGTGCGCGAAGTCCGCTCTGCGTGGACGTGGGCCAGACGAGCATCAAGCTCGCGCGTCCAGGAGCCACGCGTGTCGTTGAACGGAACCTCACCACCCTGCCCCCGCTGTTCATCGGTCAACCGCGTCCGGCGGACGGCCATCACATCCGGGACACGGTGGCGTTCATCTCGGGAGCGCTGCGGACGTTCCTCGCGGAGGACAGCCGCGAGCCTCCGGACGCGCTGTGTCTGGCATTGCCATGTCCGCTGGATGAGGCCCTGATGCCCGGAGGTTGCACCTACGGCTTCGAAGGCACTGCCTCCCTGGTCCCGGACATCCTCGCCCACGCGGGCCTGCCGGACACGGGAGGCAAGGTGCTCGTGCTCAACGATGCGGAGCTGGCGGCTGAATCCGCTCGGCGTGCCCCCCAGGTGAAGGGACGCCGCGTGCTGTGCCTGTCCCTGGGCTTCGGCCCGGGTGGAGCCCTGCTCGAACGGGGCTGAGCCTGGTAACCTGGTCGTGGACCGTGCCCACGCCCTCCGACAACGACCAGGCCATCCGACTGGCGGCCTTCAATGCCTTGCAGGCGTTGGTGGAGCGGCACGGTGAAGTGCTGCCGTGGGAAATCATCGCGGAGGGCTTCCAGCTCCACGGCGAGCAGCACCTGTTCGCCAACCGGACGCGCGGCATCTTCTGGCCCCGGCAGATGCAGGAGACGGCGCTGTCCATCAAGACCACCGTGCCGCGCGGAAGCCGCGTCGCCCGGTACGACGATGACAACATCGCCTCGGACGGAGCCTTCCTCTACAAGTTCCAGGGCACGGACGCGGAGGCGCGAGACAACCGCCGGCTCCTGCGCGCGCAGCAACTGGACGCACCGCTCATCTACTTCTACGGCATCGAGCCCGGTTTCTACCGGCCCCTGTGGCCCGTCTACATCTCCGACGTGGACCGCGCCTCGCACTCCTTCCACGTCGTGGTGTCCGAGCCTGAAACCGTGAAGCAACTCCAGCCTCAGCGCTATGTGGCGGACGCGAAGCTGCTACCCCTGGAACGGAGATACACGACGGTGCAGGCCAAGAAGCGGCTGCATCAGGCGGCTTTCCGTCAGCATGTCCTGAACGCCTACGAACACCGCTGCGCTGTCTGCGCGTTTCCTCGCATGGAGTTGCTGGACGGCGCACACATCCTTCCGGACCGCGACGAGCGAGGCCACGCGGAAGTCCCCAACGGGCTTGCGCTCTGTCGGCTCCACCACGGCGCTTTCGACACGAACCTGATGGGCTTCCGACCCGACGGCGTCATCGAGCTGGCGCCTAGCCTGCTCGCCACCCGGGACGGCCCCACGCTGGAGCACGCGCTGAAGGGCTTCGTGGGCAAGACGCTCCAACTGCCGCGAGCGAAGGAGCTGCGCCCCAAGAAGCTCTATCTGGAAGAGCGCTACGAGCGCTTCCGCAAGGTGAGCTAGGTTCGTCAGGGGGACCGGCATGACCGAGGCGTCCGTGAAGCTGGAGCTCTTGAGCGCGCATGTCCCTGGCGAGGACACGCAGCGATGGCCCCTCACCGCACTCAATGAGGACGAGCCCCACATCCATGGCGAGCTGCGATGGACCCTCGCCGGCAGGCAGGTCCCTGGAATGGGACTCTGGGGGCCCGACGACGTGTGCCTGGGGGAGTGGTGGGACGGAGTCAACGCCACCCTGACCGAGCTCGCGGCCGAAGGAGCCTACACGCTCGACTCCTGCGAGCAGGGCAGCCCGGCCTTCCTCTTCGAGCGCCGCGGCGAGTCCATCCTCCTCTCGATTGTCGCCGGCATGGGCGGTGGCGACCCGAAGCCCGACTGGCAGCAGGTTCCGTTTGCCTGGGACGACTGGGTGAAGGAGGTCGGTGCTTTCAAACGAAGGCTGCGAGAGTGGATCGAGACAAAGGGCCCACGGGAAATCCCAGCCGAGTGGACGGCGCGATTCTCGGAGCCGGTGTAACGCCGTACCTGGATGAACGGGCGGGCACCTCCCCGGAAGGAGAGGCGTCCTGCCCGAATGGGTAGGTCGCCGTCCTGCCCGGTCCGCCGATGTGGCGCGATTTCGAGCCCTTTAGTTTCAGGCTCGAAAGGAACACGCCATGTCCACCGACACCCTCCAATCCCTCTCGCAGTCCATTTCTACTGTCGTCGAGCGCATCGCTCCCTCCCTCGTCCGCGTCGAGGCCCGCCGTCGCCGGGGCGCGAGCGGCGTCATCTGGGACGCCGACGGTCACATCCTCACCACCAGCCACGCGGTCGAACACGAGGGCTCCATCCAGGTGGGCCTCGCGGACGGCCGCTCGGTGTCCGCCGAGCTCGTCGGCCGCGACCCGAGCACCGACCTCGCGCTCCTCAAGGCCGACGCCACCGGGCTCACCGCGCTCGCGCCCGCGCCGCTCGATGACGTGAAGGTGGGCAACATCGTCCTGGCCATCGGCCGGCCGGGGCGTACGGCGCGAGCCACGCTGGGCATCGTCAGCGCGTTCGGCGGCGACTGGCGCACGCACGCGGGCGGCCAGGTGGACCGCTACCTGGAAACCGACGCGGACCTGCCTCCGGGCTTCTCCGGCGGCGCGCTGGTGGACGCGCAGGGCCGCTTCCTGGGCATCCCCACGGCGGCCTTCTCCCGCACCGCCGCGGTCGTGATCCCCGGCGGCACGCTGACGCGCGTGGCGAACTCCCTGCGTGAACACGGCGGGGTCCGCCGCGGCTACCTGGGCGTGGGCGCCTACCCGGTGCGCCTGCCGCGTGAAATCGAAGGCACGAAGGCGGGCCTCATCCTGCTCTCCGTGGATCCGGAAGGCCCCGCGCAGAAGGCCGGGCTGGTGCTGGGCGACGTGCTGGTGAGCCTGGGCGGCCAGACGCTGCACGGCGTGGAGGACCTGCTGGGCTACCTGGGCGACGAGAAGGTGGGCGCGTCCATCCAGGCGAAGGTGTTGCGCGCGGGCGAACTGCGCGAGGTGCCCATCACCGTGGGCAAGCGTTCTTGAAAGGAGCCGGCGATGAAACTGTTGCAGCAACTCTCGGATGACCTGGAAGGACTCGTGGCCGGCGCGGCTCCGGCGGTGGTGGGCGTGGAGCACGCGCGCGGCCACGGCACCGGCCTGTTCCTCACGCCGGACGGCTACGTGCTCACCAACCGGCACGTGGTGATGCGAACGCCCAAGCGCCTCACCGTGCAGCTCCACAACGGAGAAGAGCGCCGGGCCACGCTGGTGGGCGGGGATGCACCTACGGACCTCGCGGTGGTGCGCGCGGAAGGCGATGACTTCCCCACGCTGCCGCTCGCGGATCCGGAGACGGTGCGGGTGGGGCAGCTGGTGATGGCCATTGGCAATCCCTTCCGCCTGGAGCAGTCGGTGTCGCTGGGAGTGGTGAGCGCCATCAACCGATCCATCACACTGCCCGACGGCGTCATCCTGGAGGGGATGCTCCAGACGGACGCGGCCATCAACCCGGGCAACTCCGGCGGGCCGTTGCTCGACACGCGAGGGCGCGTGGTGGGACTCAACACGTTGGTGCTGCCGTTCGCGCAGGGGATTGGCTTCGCGGTGAGCGCCACCACGGCGGCCTGGGTCGCGAGCCTGCTCATCCAGCGCGGACGGGTGGACCGGAAGTTCCTGGGCATCGCCGCCACTGCGGTGAACCTGGAGCCCACGCTCGCGAAGGACACCGGCCAGCCGCGAGCCGTGCGCGTGTTGAAGGTGCAGGAAGGCACGCCCGCGGACGACGCCGGTCTTCAGCCGGACGACCTGCTGCTCGGCATCAACAGCCGGCCGGTCAACAGCGTGGACGACCTGCAGCGGCTGATGGCACTGGCCACCGAGGAAGAGGTGCACCTGGACGTGCTGCGCAAGGGCCGCCGCAAGGACGTCTCCGCCCGGGCCCGCCACCGCCGCGAACCGGTGGCGGCCTGAGCCTTCCGGGCTCCGGTTCCACCGGGCAGGTGCCCCGCGTGGAACCGCGCCCCCGCTATGCTGCGCTCCACGATGTCCTCATCAGCGGCGCACGACATGGCTTCGGAGGAACTGGCCGCACGCATCGAGCGCGAGGGCTTCGCCATCCTCCCGCACGGAATCACGCCAGCCACCGCGGACGCCCTGCTCCAGGCCCTGCGTCCCGTGAATGAAGAAGCCGCGACCTCCCAGCGGCGAGGCGGCGTGCGAAACCTGCTGGAGAACGTGCCCGCCGTCCGCGAGCTGGCCCGCTCAAATCCGGTACGCGAAGCCGCCGAGTCCGTCCTGGGCCCACACTGCTTCGCGGTGCGAGGCCTGCTGTTCGACAAGACACCGGACGCGAACTGGAAGGTCATCTGGCACCAGGACCTCACCGTCGCCGTGCGCGAGCGCCGCGACGTGCCCGGCTTCGGCCCCTGGACGGAGAAGGCCGGTGTGCCCTGCGTGCAGCCCCCCACATCCGTCCTGGAGGACATGGTCGCGGTGCGAGTCCACCTGGACGACTGCGGGGAGGACAACGGCCCCGTGCGCGTGCTCCAGGGCTCACACCGTGAAGGGCGTCTGTCCTCATCGAGCATCCCCGGCTGGCTCGAACGAAGCGCCCCCGTGGACTGCCTCGTGCCCCGCTGCGGCCTGCTGGTGATGCGGCCCCTGCTGCTGCACGCCTCGTCACCGGCACGCGTTCCCGCGCACCGCCGGGTCATCCACCTGGAGTTCGCGGCACGGCCCCTGCCCGGCGGGCTCGAATGGCACGCGCGCGTCTGAGGCTCACGGCCACGTCAGCATCAAGCCCACGCCGTCCGGTGCGGGCACCAGGCGCGCCGTGAGCTCCCCGTTCAGCTTCGCGTTGAGGAACGCCAGCACGCCGTCGAACACCAACAGGAACGCGCCCTGCATGAGCACGCTCTTGCCCCAGCCCCTCAAGCGCTCCGAGTCCTTGCGCATTCCGCGCTCCCACAGGAACCCGCCGAAGGCGATGTAGCCCACGTCCAGGCCTGCGTTGAGGAGCAGCACCTTCTCCATCCGCTGCCCTTCGGACAGGCTGCGCGCCAGGTCCCATGAGGCCGGATCCGCCGTCGCCTGTCCGTGATAGCCGAGCCCCGCGATGACCAGGCTCACCACGTTCCAGGCCGCGTTCGCCTGGAAGAAGGCCCGCGTCTCGCCCTCGCTGGCGAAGTGTCCGGCGACGCCCGTGCCGATGTTCAGCACCGCCCAGCCGAACAGGATGCCCATCGCTGTCTGGTTCACACGCACCGCTTCCGCGTTGTGCTGCGCGAGCCACGCCTGTGCATCCGGGGCAGGCGCCTCCTGCGCCACCCCTGGCATCGCGAAGAACAACAACACCAGGACGCAGCAGGAACGCACGAGGCGGGCGGAGGCCATGGCGGCACTCTAGGCCCCCAGGCCTCCAGGCCGTGCGCCTCCCGCCCGGTGCGGTCTCAAAACCTGTCCGACTGTCGGACAGGTTTCCGCGGCTCGGCTCCCCGGCGCCCCCGCCCGCCGAGCGACGGCCAACGCTACCGGTCGCCGTCGTCGCTGAGCGGCGGCGCTTCCCTCGCGGGCTCCGTGCCCTTCTGCGCGCCGTAGCCGCCAATGCCCTTCTGGAGGATGCGGTCCTCGCCCACGTCCTCGTCCGTCACGTCGCCCCGTTCGGTGCCCGGGCGCTGGTGTCTGGCTTCACGCTCCAGTTCCTCCGCGCTGTGGGTATCCGTGCGCTCGGGCCCCTTCACCGGCGGCCCCTTGTTGCTGGCCATGGTCGCGTCTCCTGTCTGGATGTCCTGCCCTCCAGGACAAGGTCCGGCGCGTCCCAGCCCCCGACAAGGCCACTGCATAAGACAAACGGGTCGGCAGGGGCACGGCGTGCCGTCACGGAGCGGGGTAGCATCACCAGTCGCCTTGCTTCCCGGAGCCGCCCCGCCATGACCGACCCGGCCTATCACCCCGAGGACGCTGTCCCCTCTGGCTGTCCCTTCAGCGGCGCGGGAAAGCCTTCCGCCGCTCGCGTCCCCGGCCCCGTCTACCGGAAGCCCTTCTGGCGAGCGCGCCTGCCCGAAGTGAGCCGGGAGATTGCCTCCCTGGACGCACGGCGCGACTGCCAGCGCATCGTGCACCTGCTGACCAACTACGAGTTCCCCTTCGACATCGTGCGGTCCACGGAGATCGCCCTCTTCCACACCTACGGCAGCCGTTCCGTCTCACGCCTCCTGGACCGCACGGGCGAGTTCAACAAGCGAGGCCAGAAGCGCTACGACGACACGCGCCTGCTCATCGCGCGGTTCATGGAGTGCGGCTGGGAGGGAGAGGCGGGACACCGCTCACTGGAGCAGATGAACCACATCCATTCCTTCTTCCGCATCCCGAACGAGGACTTCCTCTTCGTGCTGTGGACGTTCATCGACTTCCCCATCCAGTGGATGCAGGACTTCGGCTGGCGTCCCTTCACCCAGCACGAGCAAGAGGCCTGGTTCCATTACTGGTGCGAAATCGGCCGCCGCATGGGCCTGAAGGACATCCCCGAGAACAAGCCCGCCTTTGACGCCTTCCTCCGCGACTACGAAGCGCGCGAGTTCGTTCCTGACGAAGCCAGCCACCGCGTGGCCCAGTCCACGGTGAACATCCTCGCCGGCTGGGTGCCGGGCCCTCTGCGTCCGCTGGTGGCCCCCATCAGTCTCAGCCTGGTGCCGCCGCGCCTGCTCCCCGCCATCCAGTTCGAATCCCCACCCGCCTGGGTGGGCGGCCTGGTCCGAGGCGCCCTCAAGCTGCGCAAGCGCGTCAAACGCCACGTCTCACTGGAGCGCTACCCGTCGACCCTGGAGACGACGCCCAACCGCACCTACCCCGGCAATGCCTACCGCATCGAAGGCCTGGGCCCGGACTACGCTCACCGCGACGCAAAATGAAACCGGGTGAGCCAGGCACATAGAGCCGCCACGGCCTCATCCAGCGTCTGACGTGGCCCCCAGAACATCGGGGCGATTGCCTCGAAGGCGGCCTGGATGGCCACGGTACCGGCACCGCCGGGCAGGAAGTGCCGCACGTCACCGGCAGGAGGCACTGCAATCTGCTTCTGCCGGATCATCTCTTCCGCCAGCGCACGAACGTCCGGGTAGTCAGCAAGAGGAGGTAGCGCATCCTCCTCCGTCCGCGCCCCTGGAATCTGGATGCGCTCGGCCAGCGCCTCGAAGTACGCCCGGCGGGCCTTCGTCGCTCCTGTTCCGGTGCGGCTCCAATCCGTCACCCGGGGAAGCTCGACCGACCCTGCCTCCAGCTTGAGGTCCAGGTCTTCAGAGAACCGCTGGATGAGGGAGAAGCCCTTCGAGAGCGACGTGCCGTCCTTGAACCAGACCTCGAAGCCCGCGTCATGCAGGGTCCACAGCGCATGGGTGACCCAGTAGTCCTTCTCGGTGAGGCCAAGGGAGAGCCGCCGCTTGTCGGCGACGATTCGCAGCAGTTGATCGAATTCGAGGTCTTCGTGGATGAAGGTCATGCAGAGGCAGAGCGGATCGCTTCGTGGATCCACTCACGCGTGCTCTGCCTACCAAACCGGTCAGACATCTCCCCGAGCCGCCGGACATCGAACGCGCCTCGCTTCAGTGCGCGCGTCAACGCACGCGTCAGCGCCGCGGGCACGACGCCTGCACTCCCGGCGTTCTCGAAGAGATCCACCACGAACCATTCCAGCGTCGGGGGTTGGGGGAAGGAGACCCGCCGCAACTCGAACGTCCTCCCTCCCAACTCGAAGCGACCCGAGCGCTTCGTGTTGTAGACGAGCGCTGAAGCGAAGACCGCCGTGGAGCCCAACCCGAGCGCATTCCATCGGTCAGGCCCGGTGAAGACGAACGGGCTGCCCTCCAGGAACGCCTTCATGATGGCTTCATCGGACGGAGCCACCACGCCGAAACGCCCCCGCTTCGGACAGGCATAGAGCCCATGCGCCAGGGGAATCAGCACGCCCTCGCCCACCAATCGCCGGGCCAGCCGGGGCGCATTCACGCCCCACGTGGCCAGCTCCTTCGTCCGATAGACGCGGCCCGGCTCCAGCACGGGGTGGACGGCGGAGGGCATGGTGGTACGAAATTTCCCGAAGAAAAAGGACAACGTCAACTTCGAAAAAGCCCGCGTCCCTTCGCAGGGACACGGGCCTTCAAACCTCATGACGTCACAGCGGCTCAGCTCTTGTACTTCACGGAGCAGCCGTACGGCTCGGAGGTCGCGGTCGGCACCTGCTTGCCGTTGAGGAGCGCGTCCACCGCCGTCTGCACGTAGTTCACCTTGGTGGTTTCCTTGCCGCGCGGGTCGTTGTCGATGGCGCCCGCGTAGCGGACCACGCCCTCACCGTCGATGACGTACATGTGCGGCGTCGTCTTCGCCGCGTAGCTCTTGCCCACCGCGCCGTCCGTGTCCAGCAGCACCGGCTGGCTGAAGCCTTCCTTCTTCTTCCAGTCCGCGGCGCTCTTCGCGGTGTGCGTGGAGGACGAGTCCACCGTCAGCCACACCACCTTCTTCGCGTCGAAGCCCTTCTGCGTGTTCTGCATCGTCTTGGCCTCGTAGTGCCGCTTCACGAACGGGCACTCCGGGTTCGTCCACTCGAGCACCACCACCTTGCCCTTGTACTCGGACAGCGAGTGGGCCTTGCCCGCCTCGTCCTTCAGCGTGAACGCCGGAGCGGGCTTGCCCACCTCCGCGTTGTCAGCAGCGAAGACGGGAGCGGACACGAAAGCCGCGGTGAGAGCGAGTGCCTTGAAGACCTGCTTCATGACGGAACCTCCAATGAGTTGAACGCTGCGCACGAACGAACAACACAAACCCGACTTCACTCCCAGCTCAAGGCCGGGCGCACACCACCGAGCCACCCTTCAACGGTGACCCACACTCCGCCGCGCGCTGCACCGCCGTGATGACGCTGTCCGCGGTGAGCAGCTCGTTGAGAACCTCCGGCTTGTCCGGCGCGCCCGGGCTCAACACCAGGTACATGGGCACGCCCGCGCGGCCATGATCCGCCAGCTTCGTGGTGATGCGCGCGTCCCGCCGCGTCCAGTCCGCCACGAAGAACGCCACGTTGTGCTTCAGGAACGCCTGCCGCACGTCGTCGCGCGACAGCACGGTGCGCTCGTTGAACTTGCACGTGAGACACCAGTCCGCCGTGAAGTCCACGAACACCGGCTGACCCGCCGCCAGCGCCGCCGTCACCGCCGCCTCGTCCCACGGCTGCGCGCCACTGTGCGACGCCACCGCGCCGCGCGTCTCCAGCGACGCCTGCGCCTCCTCGAAGCGCAGCGCCACCGCGCCCGAGCCCACCAGCACGAGCACCGCCAGCGCCACCGTCACGCCCCGGCGCCCGCCCTCCAGACCCTGCGACTGGCCGTACAGCCACGTGACCAGGCCCACCGCGATGAGGAACGCGAGCAGCCGCGCCATGCCGTCCACGCCGGCCAGCCCGCCCATCACCCACACCAGCCACACCGTCGTGCCCAACAGCGCGAAGCCCAGGAACTGCTTGCCGCGCTCCATCCACATGCCCGGCTTGGGCAGCCGCTTCATCAGCCCCGGCATCAGCACCAGCACGCAGAAGGGCAGCGCCAATCCCAGCCCCAGCGCCACGAACACCGCCACCACCGTGGCCGGGCCCGCCGCGAAGGCGAAGCCCACCGCCGTGCCCAACAGCGGCGCCGAACACGGCGTCGCCAGCACCACCGCGAGCACACCCTCGCCCGCGCTGCGCATCAGGCCGTGGCTCCGGTCCACCTTGCCCGCGAGCGCCGTGCCGTCCGCGCCCAGCGTGTAGACGCCGAAGAGGTTGAGCGCGAACGCCACCAGCACCGCGCTCACGCCCGCCACGAACAGCGGCTCCTGGAACTGGAAGCCCCAGCCCACGCTGGCACCACCCGCGCGCACCGCCAGCACCGCGCCCGCGAGCAGCAGCATCGTCGCCAGGATGCCGCCCGCGTACGCCGCCGCGTGCGGCGCCACCTTGCCCTTCTCCTCCTGCACCATCCGCGTGAAGCCGTACACCTTGAGCGCCAGCACCGGGAACACGCACGGCATCAGGTTGAGCAGCGCGCCGCCCAGGAACGCGAACAGGAGCGCGACGCCCAGCCCCAGCGGCGACTCGCCCGACGCCACCGGAGCTGCGGTCGCGGGCTTCACCTTGCCCACCGCGTCCTTCACCGACGGAACCTTCAGGGGCGCCGCGCCCGCCACCGCGCCGTCCGCAACGACCGGCGCGAGCGCCGTGTCCACGTCCACCGCCGTGAAGCCCGAGGCCTTCGTGCCCAGGCGCAGCGCACCCGTGAGCCGAGGCTCTCCCTTGGGCACCACCGACGACGCCTGGCCCTTCAGCGCGAACGTCCCCGGCGCCGTCTTCGTCAGCGCCACGCTGTCCACGCCCAGGATGCGGCCGGGCACGAAGAAGTCACCCTCCACGTCTCCTGCGTAGGGCTTGCCGTCCGCCGCCGTCACGGTGAGCTTGCCGGTGAACGGCTTGCCCGCCGTCAGCGACGTGCCATCCAACGCCAGCGCCACGCGCGGCGCGCCCTGCGCTCCCACTGGCGAGGGCACCTGGGCCTGCGCGGCGTCGAACTGCGGCGCGAACTCCGGATCCGTCACCGTCTCCGGCCCCACCGGCAGCGTGCGCGTCAGCACCAGCTGCGCGGGGATGCAGTGCACCTTGCACGCGAGCGCGTCCACCGCCGCCGACACGTTCAGCGTACCCGTGGCGTCCTTCGACACGTGCGCGGGCGCGAACAGCAGCACCTCGTCGTGGTAGCCGTGCGTGGTGATGAAGCCGTCCGGCGTGCGGAACGTGCTGGGGAAGGGCCAACGCAAATCCCCCACCGTGACGCCCGGCACATCCCACGACACCTCCGTGGCCAGGCCGGAGTCGCCCGGGTTCTTCCAGTAGGCGTGCCACTCCGGGTCCAGCTTGAGGCGCACGCCCACGCGGAAGTCGCTGCCCGCCTTCACCTGCGTGGCATCCAGGAGCAGCGCACCCTCCAGGCGAGGGTCACCCTCGTCCGGCGCGGTGCTGCCCACGGCGGTGGACGGCAGCGCGGCCTGGGCCCACGTCGCCAACAGCAACGCGCCCACCGCGCCCAGCCTACCAAGCCGGCTTCCAGACCTCTTGCTCCACGGATGCGTCATGCGACTCCCGTTAATCCACCTGGAAACGCCGTGCTACCTGGGATGCGTCCCCGCGGGATGCACTCAACCTTCCGGGCAGCCGGGCATTCCGCATGCCCGCACGGCCGGCATCGGGGACCACCCCGGGCCCCCGCGCCTTCCCCATACGCTCAGGGACTCCGGGCGGTTACGACTCGCCGCCGCCCGTCTTCCAGGGCAGGAGCCCCCCACTGTCCAGGGTCACCGCCTGCGGTGGAGGCGCACCGCCGTTCGCCACGGCGGGCAGGGCCGCTCGCGGGGGCGGGCCCACATTCACCGCGGCCGGAAGCGCCGGCCCGATGCGGCTCATGGTGATGCGCGACACCTCCGACTGGGCCCGGCGCACTCCCAAGGCGGACGGCTGGGCCGCACGGCGCTCCACTGCCCGGCGCAGGTCCGCCAGACGGTCCACGTGCCGCTGCGCGGGGACCTCCGCGGAGCCCAGGCGGGCCAGCTTGTAGAGCCCCTTGTCCGCGCTCTCGAGCGCCCGCTCGGCCGCGTCCTGCTGACGGCGGGAGAGCGCCTTCCAGGCGGCGGCCTCGTGAGACACGAGCTCCAGCTCCGCGGACACCGCGCGCACGAAGCGGCCCTCGTCGCTGTCCGGCAACAGACGCGTCACGGGCACGGACAGCCGCCGGGTGTCGCCGTGCTCCGTGTACGAAGCGGTGACGGTGAGGTTCCAGTCACCCTTCTCCAGCACGCCCGCGAAGAGGACGCGGCGCGGGAACGCGTGCGACACCGATCCCAGCGCGGCGCTCATCGCGTCACCCTCCACACGCGACGGGTAGCGGTGACGGCAGCGCAGATCCGCGAAGCCCGTGGGCAGCACGTACACGCGCGCGTCCGCCACCACCTCGCCGAACAGCTCCGCGCCCAACGCGCCCACCGCCAGCGGAAGGCCCTCCGCGTCGTCCACGTGCGTGAAGCCCGTGCCGGACGGGCCAGTGAGCGCCTCCAGAATCTCCGGCAGGTAGTGCTTGCCCAACCCCAGCGCGTGCAGCGCCACGCCGGAGTCGTGCACCCGCTGGCCCAGCACCTTGAACTCGCCCAGCGCGGTGGGCCCCACGGAAGGCTCGCCGTCCGTGAGCATGAGCAGCTGCGGCCGGGCGCCCGGCACCAGCACGCGTCGCACGGCCTCCGCGCCGTTCTCCACGGCCTCGTGCAGCGCGGTGCCCTCGCCGGAGTCCAAGCGAGAGAGCGTCTTCAAGAACGCTGCCTTCGCGCCCGGCTCCATCGCGCGCACGGGCAGCACCTGCTCCGCGTCCGCGTCGAACGTGAGCAGGCCCACGTAGTCCTTGGGCCCCGCCCGCTCCACCAGCGCGCGTGCCGCCTCCACCGCCGCCGCCAACGGCGCGCCCCGCATGGACGCGCTCCGGTCAATGACCAGGTTCACCGCCACCGGGGCCCGAGGCGTCTCCGCTTCGGCCTCCAGGGTCACCAGCAGCAGCACTTCGCGGCCGCCCTCCGCGTCGCGCTCCACTGCCCACGCCGTCTGCTTCATCCGCACTCCCGCATGGTGGGTGGCCCCATCCCGCTCATTCGACGCGATCGCCGTCGCGACGGCCTCCTGGCCCCGAACGCCCCTGCACGGGCCCGCGTTCGCCCTGAAGTCCTGTCGCTGTTCCTGGAGGATGTCGGGTTTCCGGTCGTGAAAGCAACGTGTCCAACCCGACCAAGCCCTGGTCCTACGAGCCTCCGTTCGGCACCGGCGAACACCCATCCGGCGCGCCTCGGGACGCCTCGCGTCACCCACGGACACGCGGATTCCGGCGGGTTCGTTCAGCCATTTACGGATTTACTTTTTGAAAGGTCCTACACCGGTCATTCCCGAGACCGTTCCGTGGGGCTCGACCCGGTCTTGGACGGGGAGCGTCACGGCATCCAGCGCACTGCATCAGCGTCCGGGAGTGCAAGTCCCGCAAACCTGTCCGACTGTCCGACAGGTTCGACAACGAAGGCCCCCGCGCAGGCCACGGGCCGCGGGGGCAGGGCGTCACTCCGCCACGTGCCAGCCGCCCCAGGCCTCTTCGTCCAGGTGGCCCCAGCGTCGCTCATCCGTGGAGTCCAGCGGAACCGAACGGCCGTTTTCACCCGTCGCGGACAGCTCCAGGTCGTCCAAACCCTCGTCCAGGTACGTGCTCTCGTCGTGGCTCATGTCCGGCTCCTCGGCGCTCCATTCACGGGGTGTACGGCCTTTGACGGCTCGCTTCCCCTTGGACGCCCTGCGTCGGTCACCGGGCCCGCCCCATGCGGGTCCCTTTACAAGCGCTGCTTGACCGATTTACGAGCATGTTGGGAGTCCGCCCCGATTTTGTAAAGCCCTCGGGACACCAAAGTTCGTTGAGGGTCCGGAGAACCACGCCCGGCCGCCTGCCCTCCAGCACGCCAGGCGTGAGGGTTTCGCGCACGGCAGGTCTGGGGCGGAGGGTGGGTGGGCACCACCCTGGACGACGGTCTGGAAGCAGTGGAAGGAACGCTGCGGGACACGGCCCCCGCAGAGCGCTTGATTCGCGAATCACCCCTGCTAGGGTTGACAATCACTCCAGAATTGCCGCGTCGCAGCAACCGGCGTTGCCACCGTGCGGCCCCAGAGGGTCCCGAGGTTCCATGAACCCCATCATCACCGGCCTGCTGCTGGCAGGCGCAGTCTCAATCTTCATCATCACGATGTCCGGCCGCGTGGGCGTGCTGCTCGCGATGAAGAAGGAGAACCGGCTGGACCACATCCCCTACCGCGTGGCGCAGTTGGTGCGCTTCGGGTTGGGCCAGAAGCGCATGGTGGATCCGGAGGAATTCACCCCGGGCCTGTTCCACATCTTCATCTACGCGGCGTTCATGGTGCTGGCGCTGCGCACCATCATGATGTTCGTGATGGGCTTTTCGTCCACCGCGCTGGACGTGCTCACCGACCTCTCCCACCCGGCGTGGGACGTGGCGCCGCCGCTGCTGCTCCTCTACAAGCTCTACCTGCTGGTGAAGGACGTCGTGGCGGCGCTGGCGCTCGCGGGCGTGGCGTACTTCGTGTGGACGCGCTGGAAGGTGAAGCCGGACCGCATGTCCCAGTCCTGGGAGGCCTACCTCATCCTGGGCTTCATCGCGGGCCTGATGATCACCGAGTTCATGTTCGGTGGCAGCCACATGGTGGCCGCGCACGCAGCCGCGCAGCAGGTGGCGGTGGGCGCCACGCAGGTGCCGACGGCGCCGTCCGCGATGGTGTGGTGGGAGCCCGTCACCAGCCTGACGGGCCTGGCGATGATGCCCCTGGGCGTGAAGGCGTCGCACGTGCTGGGCGTGGCGGGCTTCTTCATCCACCTGACCATCATCCTGGCGTTCCTGAACTTCCTGCCGCTGGGCAAGCACTTCCACATCATCACGGGCCTGCCCAATGTCTTCTTCCAGCGCACGCACTCCACCGGCAAGCTGCCCACGCCCAACCTGGAGAAGGAGGAGTTCGGCGCCGCGACGGTGAAGGACCTCACCTGGAAGAACGGCCTGGACCTCTACTCCTGTACGGAGTGCGGCCGGTGCCAGACGCACTGTCCCACGTACATCACGGGCAAGCCGCTCACGCACAAGGCCGTGAACCAGGACCTGAAGCACTGGCTCTGGGACAACGAGCGCTGGGTGGAGGAGGGCTACGGCCCCAACGGCGTGAAGGAGCCCCTGCCTGAGATTGTCGGCAGCGCGCTGAAGGCGGAGACGGTGTGGGCGTGCACGAGCTGCGGCTGGTGCGAGCAGGCCTGCCCGGTGTTCATCGAGAACGTCCCGCGCCTCATCGACATGCGCCGCTACCAGGTGCAGGTGAAGGCGGAGTTCCCGGCGGAAATCCAGCGCGTGTTCGAGGGCATGGAGCGCCAGGGCAACCCCTGGGGCATCGGACAGGACCAGCGCGACGAGTGGGCGGCGGACCTGGCGCTGCCCACCTGGGGTGACGGCGGCGAGTACGAGTACCTGTTCTTCGTGGGCTGCGCGGGCAGCTACGACGACAAGCAGAAGAAGGTGAGCCGCGCGCTGGTGAAGATCATGCGCGAGGCGGGCGTGTCCTTCGCGACGCTGTCCAAGCAGGAGATGTGCAACGGCGACTCCGCGCGCCGCATGGGCAACGAGTACCTGTACCAGACGCTGGCCAAGACGAACGTCGAGTCCTGGAACGCGATGGGCGTGAAGGCGGTCATCACGCAGTGCCCGCACTGCTTCAACACCATCAAGAACGAGTACCCGGAGTTCGGCGGCGAGTACCGCGTCATCAACCACACGCAGCTCATCAACGAGTTGCTCAAGGACAAGCGCATCAAGCTGTCCTCGGTGATGAACGCCGGAACGAAGCTGACCTACCACGACCCCTGCTACCTGGGCCGGCACAACGGCGTGTACGACGCGCCCCGTGAAGTGCTCAAGAGCATCCCGGGCCTGGAAGTGGTGGAGATGCAGCGCAGCCAGCGCGAGGGCTTCTGCTGCGGCGCCGGTGGCGGCCGGATGTGGATGGAAGAGCACATCGGCACGCGCATCAACCACAACCGCATCAACGAGGCGGCCCTCACGCTCAAGCACGCGGAGGACCCCAACACGCCCTACCCCGACGCCGCGGACAAGAAGAAGCCGGGCATGGTGGGCGACTACAAGGAGCCGGGCGGCAAGGGCATCGTCGCGGTGGCCTGCCCGTTCTGCTCCACCATGCTCAACGACGCGAAGAACGACACCGGTCGTGAGCAGATTCAAATCAAGGACATCACCGAGCTGGTCGCGGACTCCATGGAGACCACCAACAAGGGCGGCACCGTGAGCCCCAGCCCCGTGGTGAGCGCCAAGCCGGAGTAACGCAGGTCCGGCTCCAGATGTGACGAGGGCCCGGTGGCTCCCCAGGGTGGGAGCGGCCGGGCCCTTCGCCTTTCCGGGCTGGAAGACTACTTGCGGCCCTTGAAGGGACCCTTGGGCGCGTTGCCCTCCGAGCGCAGCACGCGCTCCAGGCGCTTGGTGGCGCCGTCGTCGCCCAGCTTGCCCGCGACGTAGGCGCCCGCGGAGGCGAGCTTGCGGCGGAAGTCGTCGGGCGCGACCTCGGACGCTCGCGAGGGACGCGCGGGAATCTCGTCGATGCCCTGGTTCTTGAGCAGCGTGCGCGCCATGTCCTTCTCGTCGGAGGTGGCGTGCGGGGACAGGAGCGCGCAGACCCGGAAGTGGCCGTAGGCGGCGGCGGCGACGAACGGTGTCTCGCCCACGGAGTCCGGCAGCGTGGGGTCCGCGCCGGCCTCCAGGAGCGCCTGCACCAGGTCGTCCTGGCCCGAGCGCGCGGCCATCATCAGCGGCGTACGGCCCTCGTCGTCGAAGGGGTTGGGGTCCGCGCCCGCGTCGAGCTGGGCGCTCAGGGCGGCGCGGTCACCCGCGGCGACGGCATCGAACAGGGACACGGTGCGTACCTCCGGACAGGACGCGCGGGAGCATGGCGTTTCGGCGAACGCGACGCCAGGGAGGGGCCCACGCGCTGGCTCTACGGAGGGGCGTGGAGGGCATTGCCGTTTCGCGTCGCCGGGTGCCCGCTTAAAAGGCGGGCAGGAGGCACGGCGTGGCTCTCTTCGCGGCGCGGGTCCTGGGTGCGACGTTCGTGGTGCTGGGCGCGGCCATGCTGGTGTTGACCTGGGGGTCGTACCGGCGGGACATGGGCGTCCTTCGCGAGGGGCTGTACGCGGAAGGCACGGTGGTGAAGAAGGAGTTCCTCGCCGCCTCGGATGACAGCGACTACATCCTCGTCTACGCCTTCACGCCCCAGGGCGGTGAGCGCCAGGAGCACCGGCGGAACATCTCCTCGAAGCTGTGGAAGCGGCTGCGCCCCGGGGACCGCATCCAGGTGCAATATGGCCAGAGCGACCCGCGCCGCAGCTTCCCGGAGGGCCATGGGGTGACGTCGCTGGGACTCGCCCTCTTCCTCAGCTTCGTGGAAGTGTGCCTCTTCCTCATCGGGCTGGTGGCGCTCCTGGGGAAGGCGGTGCCCGACGCGCCCCCGGATGGACGAACAGGAGTCGAAACCCCATGAGCCTGGCGAAGGTCGTTTTCGACTGGGTGTGCTTCGGGGTCCTCCCGCTGGCGGGGGTGGTGTGGACGTGGCGTCCGTACGTGCTCACCCAGAAGCTGCGCGCGCGAGGGGTGCTCGCGCGGGGAAAGGTGGTCCGCGCCCGGTACGAGTCCGACGAGGGCACCGCCTACTGGCGGGTGGAGTACGTCTTCCATCCCCCAGGCGCCCCGGAAGTTCGCGGCGACTACCAGCACGACAAGAAGAAGTCCCGCCCCAACCCCCAGGTGGGGGACACGCTGGCGCTGCACTACCTGCCGGAAGACCCCCGGAAGCATCAGCTCGTGGGCCAGGAGGCCAGCCTGGTGTTGGCGGTCATGTTGACGTGCTTCTTCATGCTCTTCCTCATCGCGCCTGTGATTGGGCTGGTGCCCCCGCTCCGGTGGGGCCCGTAGCCGGGTTGCCTCCGCGTCCCTCCCCCCGTCATCCTGAGCGCCGCAATGAATGACACGCTCCTCCTGCTCCTCATCGCGGTCTTCGTGGGCGTGCCCGTGCTGTTGTGGCGGCTGCTCTTGAAGTACCGGGGCCTCACCGTGCGGCTGCGGCAGGAGGGCGTGCGCGTGCGCGCCGAGGTCCAGAGCGTCACGAGGTACGCCCGCAGCCAGCAGCGCCACGTCTTCTACGCCTTCGCCCTGCCGGACGGCTTACGGATGTTCGGCAACTTCCGAGGAGCGCCCGGTGCCGGGGACTGGGAGCCGGGCTCCACCGTGGAGGTCGTCTATCTGGCGGACCTGCCGCACCACAACATGAGGGTAGGCTCCGGCGTCGAGCGGAAGGACGTCATCCGGGGGACGGTCCTCCTCGTGCTGGTGCTGACCGTGGGCGTCCTCGGCGTCCTGAACGCCCACTGGCGTACCGAGGACATCCGCCGGCAGGAAGTGCAGCAGCACCAGCCGTAGCCCGGGAGAGACGCCATGCCCATGAACGCGGTCCTGATCGTGGTGTTCATCATCGGGGCGCCCCTGGTGATGATGGTGCGGTTGCTGATCCAGCATCAGCTCACCCTGGAGCTGAGGGAGCAGGGGCTGCACGCCCGGGGCGAGGTGGTCCGCTCCCGCCGGAGCTGGCTGAACGCGAGGCACCGAATCGTGGAGTATGTCTTCCCCCTGCCGGACGGCGGGGAGATCCACGGCGAGTACAAGGAGCACCGGAGCGGGTTCGGGTCTCAGCGCGCCTCCGAGGGCGACTCCCTGGAGGTCCTCTACCATCCGGACAACCCCCACCGGCACCAGCGCGTGGGCACGGAGGTCGGACTGTTCGCCGTCCTGACCGGGGTGTTCGGCCTGGTGGTCTTCATGTCCCTGGCCATCATCGTGATGATGAACGCACCGTCGAAGAAGGCCCCCGCGCCGCGCGGGTCCACGCCCTCGGGCAGGCTGCGGACCTACGACGAGCCGCCTCCGCGCTCGAAGCGGGTCACCGGGCCGCGGAACCGGACGAACGATTACTAGGAGGCACCGGATGAACGTGGCGCAGTTCATCTTCGTCGCGGTGTTCTTCTTCATCGCCCTTCCGCTCGCGGCAATCTGGACCGCGTGGCGTCCCTACCTGCTCGCCCAGAAGCTGCGTGAGCGGGGGCTGCGCACGCAGGGAACGAGGGGCCGCGTCGAGCACACAGTCCGGAGGTGCGCGGCAGCTACCAGCACCCCGAGGAGGGGGCTCGCTCCATTCCCCAGGAAGGGGGCCCCCTCGAAGTCCTCTACCTGCCGGACAACCCCCGCTGGAACCAGGTCGATGGCATGAGACGGCCATGTCGACGCGCGTGCTCATCACGGCCATCTTCCTGTCCGTGCTCGGCATGGTCGTCTTCAGCCTGGTGCAGAAGCTGAACTAGTTGGGCCCGTAGAAGGGCTCGCCCGCGGCGGGCACCGCGAGCGTCACGGAGCTGGCCACGGAGGACACCGGGGCGCGGTAGATGCTCGGGTCACCGCCGGAGTCGTTGAAGAGGAAGCCCAGCTCCGTGCTGCTCGTCCAGCTGGGGAAGCTCTCCTCCACGGTGCTCGCCGTGTAGTCCGTCAGCCGCCGCACGGAGCCGCTGATGCCGTTGGCCGTCGCGTTGCCCACGAAGATGCGCGTGCTGCCGTTGGACAGCCGCCCGTCCAGCGCCACCTGCCGCCCGTCCGGGGACACCACCGCGCGGTTCGCGATGGCCAGCACCTCGTTGCCCAGCGCCACGAAGTTGGCACTGCCACCGGCGGCCGGCACGAACGCGAGCTGGTTGTAGAAGGAGGCACTGCTGCCCGCGGGCGCCACCACCGTGTTGCCGCTGGGGAAGAAGGACGGCGACCCGAAGGCGATGCCCGCGTTGGGCGTCAGCTCCACGAAGCCGCTGCCATCCACCGCGATGCGCGCCAGCGAGCTCAGCGCCCCCGACGTCCGCTCGAACGCGAAGACGATGAAGCGACCGTCCGGGCTGAACGTGGGCCCGCGGAAGCCGGTGCAGCTGCCGCATGCCGCGTCGTTGGTGCTCAGCAGCGTGGCCACCGGCCCGCCCGTGGTGGGCACCGTCTGGAGCGAGTACGTGTTTCCAGAGCGCTGCACGAACACGATGCTGTTGCCGTTCTTGGAGATGGAGGGCGTGTACGCGCCGCCGGCCGTCGTCAGCCGCTGCGGACTGTTGGGGTCGCCGTCGTCGTCCACCACGTAGATGTTCCGGTCGCCGCGCACGAAGGCGAAGCCCCGGTCGAAGAGGACGTCACCCGTGGTGCCGCCACCGCCCTCGTCCAGGGGCTGGCACGCCCCCAACAACCCCACCGCCACCACACCACCGAGCCATCGCCGCATGCCCATCATCGCTGTCTCTCCCGCCGTGCCGGCCCTGTCACACGCGCGCTTCGCGCCCGAACACTACAGGGCGCGCCGGACAAGACGTCAACGCACGCGGAGGCATTCACGCGCCCCCGTGTCCGGGAGCGCGCACGCGCCTTCAGCGGTTGAGGCGGTTCAGTTCGTTGCGGCAGACGTTGCAGGGGCCCAGCGACTTGCGGTCGATGTCCTGTGGGGACTGCGGGAGGAACATCACGCAGCGTGAGTCCTCGCAGTACGACAGGCCGATGAGGTGCCCGGCCTGGTGCACCGCCTCCACCTGCACGCGGCGGCGAAGCGTGTCGCCCTCCGCGCCCTGGCGCAGCCGGTACAGGCTCATCACCGCGACCTTGGACTCCCGGTCCGCTTGCCCGAAGACGAAGGGCGAGTCCGGTTCGAAGAGGTCCGCGTCCGTCACGCCCATCACCAGCTCCTGCGGCGACTCATCCAGCACCGCACCCAACCGGCGCATGATGGCGTTGCAGTGGTACTGGCTGCGGTCCTTGTTGAAGGCGTAGGCCGGGGAGGACAGCGCCATCCGGCTCACGACCGAGCTGACGCCCACATGGGTCGCCAGCGGTTCCTGCAAGGCGTTCACGATCGCGGACGGTGGACTGCCCACGGTGACCAGCAGGAGCGTCTTCTGCGGCATCAGCCCACCGCCTTCTACCTCCGGACGGACGACGTTGACCGCGTCCCCCCGGAGCGGAGTGGCTGGGGCGCAAGGATTCGAACCTTGATAATCAGAGTCAAAGTCTGACGTCCTGCCATTAGACGACGCCCCAGCAGGTTCGCACGCGTACTCGTGGGCCGATACTACGGCACTTTGACGGGCGCGGGAACCCACTCTGACGCTGGTCCCCTCAGTCCATGGCGTGCGGGGGGTGGATCACTCCCCCGGACGCCACTTGGGAGGCTGCCGGGGGGACGGGCTGTCATCCACCCGACAGCTGAGGCCCCTCTTCAGCCCTTCAGCACGGCCAGGGGCGTGAGCCGGACGCGGGGCGTCACGAGCTCCGCCTCGTCCTCCAGCACCTCGGTGAGGTCCCGGTAGGCGGCGGGGGCCTCCTCCACCAGGGCGTGGATCCGGCCCGGGTCGAACACCACGCGGCGCAGGGCGTGGACCAGGGCGTCCGGGCGGATGCGGGCGCGGGCCTCCTTGCGGGTGAGCACGCGGCCCGCGCCGTGCGAGCAGGAGCGGAAGGCGCGGGGCTCCCCCTGCCCTTCGACGACGTAGGAGGCCGTGCCCATGGAGCCGGGGATGAGCCCCCGGGCTCCGGCATCCAGCCCCACCGCGCCCTTGCGGTGGACCCAGAGCGCGCGGCCGAAGTGCGTCTCGGAGGCGACGTGGTTGTGGTGCACGTCCACGGTGCTGTCCGGGTCCGGGGCCACGCCCAGCACGTCCGCCAGCACCGCCAGGGCCCGGGCGGCGAGCTGGTCCCGGTTCGCTCGGGCGAAGCGGCACGCCAGGTCCAGGTCATTCACGCAGGCCCGGCCCGCTTCGGTACGGGTGTCGAGCGCGGGTGGCGTGCCCTGTCCCAGCACCTGGGCCACGCGCTGGTGGTGTTCCCCCACCGCGCCCCCCACGCCCCGCGAGCCGGAGTGGATGAGCAGCCAGAGGTCCCCTGCCCCGTCGCGGTCCAGCTCCAGGAAGTGGTTGCCCCCACCGAGCGTGCCCAGGTGGCGCGGCGCCAGTCGCTCCCAGGCATGCGCGAGCTTCTGGGTGGACAGCGGTGGAGCTTCGAGCCCCGGCGGCAGGGGCAGGCCTCGTCCCCGGTGCACCGCATCTCCCACCGGGATGACCCGGGCGAGCTGGGACAGGAGCCGCTCCAGGTCCGCGCGCGAGAGTGACGCGGCGGGGAAGGCGAAGCGGTGCGCGCTCACGCCGCAGCCCAGGTCGTTGCCCAGCGCGCCGGGGACGACGTGGGCTTCCGTGGCGAAGACGGTGCCCACCGCCACGCCCGACGCGAGGTGCACGTCCGGCATCACCGCCACGTGCTCCGTGACGTAGGGCTGCGCGGCGAGTTGCTGGAGCTGCTTCAAGGCCGCCAGGGGTACCGTGCGCGCCCAGGCGAGGAGGGGCACCGCGCCCGGTGGGACTTCGAGGATGCGGGGCATCATGCGTCACCTCCTTCCTCGGGCTCCGTGCGTGGGGCGGTGCCCACGAGGACGAAGCGCAGGTGCGGGGTGCGCTTGAGGTTCAAGCGCTGCGCGAGCCGCGAGCGCAGGAAGCCCTCCGCTCGGGCGAGGGCCTCCTTCACGGTGGCGGGATTCACGTCGTGCGGCAACGAGTAGCCGATGCGCACGGTGCGGCCTTCGGGGGACAGCTCGCACGACGTCAGCGCGACGCCTTCGAGCATGGGGTCGGACAGCTCACCGCGGAAGAGCAGCGAGACATCCTCGGAGAGGGTGGACTGGACGCGCAGGTGACGCGCGGATGGAGCTTCGGAATGGAACAGCGAGGAGCCCGAGCGCCGGAGGGACGTGCGGGTACGGCGATGCTTGGAAGAGGACATGAACGAAGACGGATTCCTGCGGGCCGTGCCGGAGCACGGCCGGGGTGTGCACGCGAACGACACCGCGCGGACACGCCGTCTGGACCTCACGTCGGAGGCGTCCTCCACGGCCGCGACAGCGCGCACCAGGGCGCTGCCTTCGGACGGGCGCTGGACGCCGCCGGTGACGCTAGAAGCGCGACCCCGCGGAGCGGACCGAGACCACCTTGGCGACACGTCCCATGGCACACCTCCCGCCGCGCATCCGACGCGCGGACCATCCACCGGACGCGGGGAACACACGCATCCGTCCGCCCCCTGACGCGGGGGCCTTCCAGGTCCTGACGAAAGGCGGTGCTGTCCTCTGGTGACCAGCCGCTCCATCCACCATCCGACGCGCGGCGCCAGTCGGATTGGCGGGACGGCCGTCCCAGGGCAAGCAGGGGGCGGGAGGGGTCATGGCCGAGACTTTCGACGTGGTGGTGATTGGAGCGGGTCCCGCGGGCGAGAACGCGGGTGCGCGCGCGGCGGCGGGGGGATTGAAGGTCGCGCTGGTGGAGCACGAGCTCCTGGGCGGCGAGTGCTCCTACTGGGCCTGCATGCCCAGCAAGGCGCTCTTGCATCCCAGCGAGACGCTGTGGCTCGCGAAGCACACGCCCGGCGTGCGCGAGCTCATCCAGGGCCCGCTCCAGGCGGACGCCGTGCTCAAGCACCGCGACCAGATGGTGTCCGGCTACGACGACAGGTCCCAGGTGAAGTGGGCGGAGGGCGCGAAGCTCACCGTGATGCGAGGCAAGGGCCGGCTCAACGGCCCGCGCAAGGTGGCCGTCACGGGCAAGGACGGCAAGGTGCGCGAGCTGGAGGCGAAGCAGGCCGTCGTCATCGCCACGGGCAGCAAGCCGCGCCTGCCGGACATCGCGGGCCTCAAGGACTCCAGGCCGTGGGACAACCGCGAGGGCACCGGCGCCAAGGCGGTGCCGGGCCGGCTGGTGGTGCTGGGCGGCGGCGTGGAGGCGGTGGAACTGGCGCAGGCGTGGCGCGAGCTGGGCTCGGAGGTGACGCTGGTGCAGCGCGGGCCCCGCGTGCTCAAGCGCTTCGAACCCTTCGTCAGCGAGCAGGTGGCCGAGGCGCTGCGCGACTCCGGCGTGCGCGTGTTGCTGGAGACGCAGGCCACCAAGGTGCAGCGCTCCGGAGCCCAGGGCGAATACACCATCACGCTGACCGGCGGAGACACGCTGCGCGCGGACGCGCTGCTCGTGGCCATGGGCCGCACCGCTCGCACGGACGACCTGGGTCTGGACACGGTGGGACTCAAGCCCGGCGCGACCATCGAGGTGGATGATCAGCTCCGCGCCACGGGTGTGGACGGAGGCTGGCTGTACGCGTGCGGCGACGCGAACGGCCGCAACATGCTCACGCACATGGGCAAGTACCAGGCGCGGCTGTTGGGCGACGTCCTGCTGGGCAAGCCCGCGAAGGCGTGGGCGGACGCGAAGGCCACGCCGCAGGTCATCTTCACGCACCCGCAGGTGGGCAGCGTGGGCCTCACCGAGGACCAGGCGCGCAAGGCGGGCGTGCCGGTGAAGACCGTGCAGTACGGGCTGGGCGACGTGGCCGGTGCGGCCGTCATGGGCAAGGACCTGAAGGGCACGGCCAAGCTGGTGGTGGACGAAAAGCGCCGGGTCATCGTGGGCGCCACGTTCACCGGGCCGGGCGTGGGCGAGATGATCCACGCGGCCACCATCGCCGTCGTGGGCGAGGTGCCGCTGGACACGCTCTGGCACGCGGTGCCGTCGTACCCCACCGTGAGTGAGGTGTGGCTGCGGCTGCTGGAAGCCTACGGCCTGTGATTGCGGCGGGGCGCCCCCGCGTGGAATGGTGCGCGCCCCTCCGTGTCCCGGTCCGTGAATGAGCACCGCTGAGCCCGCCCGCCAACGCGCGTCCCTGAAGGTGGAGTGGGCGCTGTTACTGGTGCTCGCCGTGGCGGCCGTGGCGGTGGGGCAGCATCCCCGGCGAGGCGCGGACTTCCGCGTCTACCTCACCGCCGCCGAGCGCTTCCGCGAGGGCACGGACCTCTACCGCGCCGAGGACGGCACCATGCCGTTCAAGTACGCGCCCGTCACCGCGCCCCTGTTCCTGCCCTTCACCGCCGTGCCGCCGCGCGCGGCCGTGGCGCTGTGGAACCTGGGCTCCGTGCTCGCGCTCGCCGCCGTGTCCGTGCTCACGCGTCGCGCGTTGCCCAAGGACGGAGAGGCGACGCCGTGGCCGTGGGCTCCGGTGCTCGCCACCGCCGCGCTGCTGCCCGCGTTCTCCTTCGAAATCTTCTACGGCCAGGTGGACGTCGTGCTGCTGTGGCTGCTGGTGCTCGCGGCCGTGGGTGCCGAGCGGGGCCGCACGTGGGGCCCCGGCGCGGCCTTCGCCGTGGCGTGCCTGCTCAAGCCTCCGGCCGCGCTGCTGGGGTTGTTCTTCCTGGCGCGCCGTCACTGGCGCGTGGTGGGGACCACCGCCCTCTTCGGCGTCCTGCTGGTGCTGCCCACGCTGGGCCGCTACGGCTGGACTGGCACGCTGTCACAGCTGCGTGACTGGACGGAGATCCTGGCGCGCACCACGCCGCCGTGGGCGCTGGGCCACAACCCGCAGGGCCTGCCCACGCTGTTGCTCTCGCTGGTGCTGCCTCCGGAATCGCTGCCTCCCGCTGGCGCGATGACCGCGGCGCAGGTCGTGGCGATGGGGCTGTTCATCGGTGCGCTCGTGTGGGCGCGGCCCGGTCCGGTGGAGCTGCTCGCGTTCTGCTGCCTGGGCGTAACGCTTTTGTCACCGTTGGCGTGGCGCGCGAACTACCTGCTCGCGTGGCCGGTGATCCGCGCGGCGCTGGAGGGCCGCTCGCGCCTGGGGCAGGTGTGCGTGGCCGGAGTGGCTCTCATCGGCATGGTCGTTTCGGACGCGGTGTTGGGCGCGGAGTGGGCCCGGCGCGTGTTGCTCTTCCGGCCGTTCGCGGTGGCGTACTCCGCGCTGCTGCTCGCGCTGTTGTGGCAGACGCGGCGTCATGGAACGCCCACGGCGGTGATTTCCGACAAGACCGTGACTCACCTGCCGCGCGGATTTTTGAACGCTCGCGGTTCGTGACCCAATCGAAACAAGGCCGGGGGCAAAGTGTCACGGAGCCTGAACCTTCGTGACACACGGTGTCGCTATATGCGTCCCCGTCATGTTCGAAACGTTCGACAGCGCTTCCAGCGCCCCCGCCGCCCGGCGGTTCGCGCTCTCCACGACCGCGTCGGTCGCCGTCTTCGGACTCATCGCCGTGGCGGCGATGACCGCGGCCAACACGGTGAAGGAAGTCATCAAGGAGAAGAAGGTGGACGTCGTCTTCCGTCCCCCTCCACCTCCGCCGCCTCCCGTCGTGGAGGTGAAGCCGCCGCCCCCGCCTCCGCCCGTCGCGAAGCCTCCTCCTCGCGCCGCGCCGCCTGTCGCCAAGGCTGCTCCTCCGCCCGCGGCGATGCCCACCGTCGCTCCCGCGCCACTGAAGGCCCCGGACGCGGTGCCGCTCGACAAGCCGCCCGAGGCTGAGAAGGAAGTCGTCGCCGCGGCGCCCATGGCCGTCGGTGGCACGGGCACGCTCGTCCCTGGCGGTGTGGTGGGTGGCACCGGCAGCGGCGAGGGCATGGCCATCGGTGGTGGCCGCGCGCAGCCCATCAACCTCCCGGAGGCGGGGACGCCGCCAGAGCCGCTGGCCTCCAACCTCATCCCCGAGTACCCCGCCGACGCCCGCTCCAAGGGGCTGGAGGGGATGGTCATCCTCAAGGGCGTCGTCGAGGTCGACGGCCGCGTCACCGGCCTCAAGGTGATGCGCGGCGATGAGCCCTTCGCCAGCGCCGCGCTGGCCGCCGCGCGCACGTGGCGCTTCAAGCCCGCCGTCGTGTCCGGTCAGCCGACCGCCGTCTTCCGCATCTTCAAGGTCCCGTTCCGCCTCAAGTCCTGACGCCTTCCTCCCCCTTCGGAAAGCCACAGCCATGAACTTCAATCTCAAGGAAATCTACGCGCACATGGGCGTCTTCGCCCTGGGCATCGCCTGGACGCTGATCGCCTTCGCGGTCGCGTCGCTGGCGGTGTTCTTCGAGCGCCTGTTCGTCTTCTTCCGCTCGCGCGCCGCGTCCCGCCAGTTCGCGGGCCGCGCCGGTCCGCTGCTCGCGCAGCAGCAGCACGACGCGCTGGTGAAGGAGGCGGACGGCAGCAAGAGCAGCCACCTGGCGATGATGCTGGGCGGTGGCATGAAGACGTTCCTCGCCAGGTCCCGCGCTCCCGCCGGGAAGCTGGGCCCGGTGGAGCTCACGCGGCGTGACCTGGTGCGCATCAACGAGCGCATCACCGCGGACGTGCGCCGGGGCATGTCGGTGCTGGCCACGGTGGGTTCGGTGGCGCCGTTCGTCGGTCTGCTCGGCACGGTGGTGGGCATCATCGAGGCCTTCGCCGGTATCGCGAAGGAGGGCTCCGGTGGCCTGGGCGCGGTGTCCGCCGGTATCGCGGAGGCGCTCGTCGTCACGGCGCTGGGCCTGCTGGTCGCCATCCCCGCGGTGCTGATGTTCAACTTCCTGTCCACCCGCGCGGACGCGCTGCTGCTCTCCCTGGAGCAGGCCCGCAGCGAGTTCATGGACCACCTGGAGGACATGTCCGGCGACAAGCGCGCGGTGGCGGCCCACGGCGGCGCGCACGCGACGGGCTCCGACGTCGTCTCCACGCGGACCGAGGCGGGCGATGTCGGCCACGCGTAAGAGCAGCCTCACGCCGGAGATGAACGTGACGCCGCTGGTGGACGTGGTGCTCGTCCTCCTGATCATCTTCATGGTCGTCACGCCGCAACTGGAGGCCGGCGCCGCGGTGGAACTGCCCGCGGCGATGAACCCGGATCCGGAGAACAAGAACCTGGAGCCCACCACGGTGAGCCTGGCGTCCAACGGGTCGTTCTACCTGGACCGCAAGCAGCTGACCCGGGACGCGCTGGTGGTGGAGCTCAAGGCGCTGCACCAGGCGAAGCCGGACGCGCCCGTGGTGCTCAAGGCGGACCGGGGCGTGGCGTACGCGCAGGTGCGCGGCGTGTTCAAGGCGATGCAGGACATCGGGTTCCCGGGCATCAGTCTCCAGGTCATCGACCGGAAGAAGAACTGAAGGGGAGGCACGCGCCATGGCTTTCGACGTCGGTGGCAGCAAGGGCGGCGGCGTCCGCCCCACGATGAACGTGACGCCCCTGGTGGACGTGGTGCTCGTCCTCCTCATCATCTTCATGGTCGTCACGCCGCTGATGACCAAGAACCTGTGGATGAACGTGCCCGCGAAGCCGGACAAGAAGGAGGACACCCCGCCTCCTCCTCCGGACGCGAAGCCGCCGGTGGTGCTCACGGTGGACAAGGCCGGCACGCTGCGCATCAACCACGAAGAGGTTCCGCGCGACCAGGTGGTGGTCCGCCTGCAGCGCATGCTGAACGCGCGCGCGGACAAGATTGTCTTCTTCGACGCGAGCGACGCGGTGCCGTACGGAAGTGCGATGGAAGTGCTGGACCTGGCGCGGGGCGGGAACATCACCGTCGCCGTGCTGCCGGAACGACTGGCGGACTGACTCCAGGCGCCCCGCGCGCGGCTCATGAAGCCGCGCGCGGTTCGTGACGCCGAGTTTTCCCGCCACCGCCACAGACGTCACAAACCCTTCATCCCAATGCCACGGGCGTCGCGTTGAGTGCGCGTCGCTGTCGGCAAGGAGAGCCGTGTTGTCTCGTACAAGCTTCGTGCGCGCCTTCGTCGCGTCACTCGTGCTCATCACCCTGCCTGCCTTCGCGCAGGCGCCCGGTGCGGAATCCTCCGCGCCCGCCGCGCCTTCGCCCTCCGCCTCCCCGGGCCAGCAGCCGGCCGGAGAGACTCCTCCTGCGCCGGGCACCCCGCCGGCCCCTTCCGCCCCGTCGCAGCCGGACGGAGCGCTGCCCACCAGCCCCGCGCCGTCCCTGGGCACGCAGCCCGGCAGCGCCGCGAATCCGCTCCCCGCGCAGCCCGGCAACGCGGATCCGTCGCAGGCCGCGCAGCCGGGAAACGCGCCCGTGCAGGCCGGCCAGCCCGGCAACCTCACGCCGTCGCAGGCCGGTCAGCCCGTGGATCCTTCGGCTCCGGCCGCCGCGCAGTCCGAGACGCCGGCCGACGGTGCCACTCCTTCCGACGAGGCCACGGCCTCCGACGAGGCCGCCATGGGTGATGAGGCCCTGGCGGAGTCCGCCGCGCCGCCTCCGGGCTTCACCGGCATCTACGGCCGGCTGACGGACGAGGCCAACGGTGAAGGCCTCATCGAGGCCACCGTGAAGGTCGTGACGGGCGCCGACAAGCAGGCCCTCACGGACCTGGACGGCAACTACCGGCTCGCGCTGCCGCCGGGCAAGTACGACCTGCGCGCCTTCTACGACGTGTACCAGGGCCGCCGCATCACGGGCGTCATCGTCACGAAGGGCAAGGCCACGAAGCTGGACGTCGCGCTCAGCGCTGACGTGGGCGCGGTGCAGGAGGTCGTCGTCGAGGCCCGCTCCGACCGCCGCGCGGAAGGCGCCCTGCTCCAGGACCGCAAGAAGGCCGCCGCCGTCTCCGACGCCATCAGCGCGCAGGAAATCGCCCGCACGCCGGACTCCAGCGCCGGTGACGCCGTGAAGCGCGTGGTCAGCGCCACGGTGGTGGACGGCCGCTACGTGCTGCTGCGCGGCCTGGGTGGTCGCTACGCCACCACGCTCCTCAACGGCGCGCTGCTGCCCAGCCCGGAGCCGGACGAGCCCAGCGTGCCGCTGGACCTGTTCCCCACCAGCCTGCTCGCCAACCTCAACGTGGTGAAGAGCTACACGTCGGACCTGCCGGGCACCTTCGGCGGCGGCACGCTGCTCATCGAGACCAACACCTACCCCTCCCAGTTCGAGTTCAAGCCGCGCCTCACCCTGGGCGGCGACACCGTCACCACCTTCCGCGAGCGCAACTCGCAGGCGCAGGGCGGCTTCGGAGAGACACTGGGCTTCGCCTCCTCCGACCGCGCCCTGCCGGACGCGCTCCCCCGCGACCACCGCCTGGGCGCGGGCGGCGAGTCAGCGCAGCAGTTGGAGAGCCAGTGGGAGAGCTTCACCAACGTCTGGGAGCGCCGCACCACGCGCGCCGTCCCCAACATGGGCCTGGGCGCGTCCCTGGGTGACACGCTGCGCTTCGGCAACCAGCGCCTGGGCTACCTGGCCACCGTCAACTACGGCCACCGCGACGGCGTGCAGACGGGTGACTTCGCCCGCGCCGCCCGCGACGAGTCCGGAAGCCTCATCTCCCAGGACGTGGCGCGCACCACGCAGGGCTTCTCCACCGCGAACCTCAGCGGCCTGGCCAGCCTGGGCTACCAGTTCGACCGCGACAACGAGCTGACCCTCTTCAGCCTCTACACGCGCGGCACCGACACGCGCACGTACACCGCCAACGGCAACAACAACGTGCGCGGTGACTCCTACGCCAGCACCCGCCTCCAGTTCATCACCCGCGCGCTGTCCTTCACGCAGCTGCGCGGCTTCCACCGCCTGGGGCTGCTGGGTGACTCCGAAGTGGACTGGCAGGCCAACATCTCCCGCGTGGACCGCGACGAGCCGGACACGCGCGACACGCTCTACAGCGCCGCCCTCAACAACCCGGACGCGCAGCTGTCCTTCCCCAACCAGCCCAACAGCGGCGAGCGCTTCTTCGCGGAGCTGGGCGAGACGTCCACCGGTGGCAGCCTCAACCTCACCCTGCCCTTCAGCTCCGACTTCCGCCTGAAGGTGGGCGGTCTCACCCAGGTGTCCTTCCGCAACTTCAACGCGCGCCGCTTCCGCTACCTGCTCACCGACGAGCCGGTGGACCGCACCCAGTCCCCCGAGCAGCTCTTCTCGCCGGACAACGTGGGCACCTCCATCACCGTGCGTGAGACGACGCGCGCGGATGACGCCTACAATGCCTTCCTGGGCGTCTACGCCGGCTATGTGTCCGCGGACTACAAGCCCGTGGATCCGCTGCGCCTGGTGGGCGGCGTGCGCCTGGAGGCGTCCAACCAGCAGCTGACGCTCAAGGACCCGTTCACCGGCGTGGAGAGCGACTCCGGCGGCGCGGACCAGAACTACCTGGACGTGCTGCCGTCGCTCAACGCGACCTACGCGCTGTCTCCTGAGGTGAATCTGCGCGCGGGCTACAGCTACACGCTGGCGCGTCCCACCTTCCGCGAGCTGGCGCCCTTCATCTTCTTCGACTTCGTGCGCCGCCGGAACGTGTCCGGCAACCCCGACCTGCTGGAGACGCGCATCCACAACGTGGACCTCCGCGCCGAGTGGTTCGTGGGCGAGAACGACGTGCTGGCCGCGAGCGCCTTCTACAAGCGCTTCCAGAACCCCATCGAGCGCGTCATCCGCAACCCGGACTCGGGCGACCTGGGCTTCGAGAACGCGGCGGGCGCGGACAGCTACGGCGTGGAGCTGGAGGCGCGCACGTCGCTGGCGCGCTTCAGCCCCTCGCTGCGTCCGGTGCGCGTGGGCGCGAACCTGACGCTCATCCAGTCGCAGGTGGACCTGGGTGACTCCGCGCTGGGCGCGCAGACGAACAAGGACCGTCCGCTCCAGGGCCAGTCCCCCTACGTGGTCAACGTGAACGTGGGCTACGAGCGGCCGGAGAGCGGCACCGAAGTGGCGGTGCTCTACAACGTGTACGGCCAGCGCATCAGCGAGGTCGGCGTGCAGGGCCTGCCGGACGTGTACGAGCGGCCCTTCCACCGCGTGGACATCAGCCTCACCCAGAAGCTCGGCGCGACGCAGCTGAAGCTGACCGCCGCGAACCTCCTCAACGCATCCGTCACCCTCCGCCAGGGGGACGTGACGGTGCAGACGTACAAGCCCGGCGTGGCGTTCACCGCGTCGCTCGGCTGGGCCCTGTAGTTCCTCCCATTCCCTGAAAGGACGCACCGACATGAAGAGCCTCTTTGCCTCCGTCCTCACCCTCTCCAGCATCGCGCTGCTCTCCGGCTGCGGCGACGACGAGCCCAACAACACTCCGGACGGCGGCGGTGACCCGCAGGCCACCGAGCAGGACGTGAAGGGCAGCATCCAGGGCGACACGACGTGGAAGGCCGGCACGACGTACACCCTGAAGGACTACGTGTTCGTGGAGAGCGGCACGCTCACCATCGAGCCGGGCGTCACCGTCAAGGGCGACACGGGCAGCGCGCTGGTCATCACGCGTGAAGCGAAGATCAACGCGGTGGGCACGGCGGAGAAGCCCATCGTCTTCACCAGCTCGCAGGCGGTGGGCACGCGCGCGGCCGGTGACTGGGGCGGCGTGGTGCTGCTGGGCAAGGCGAAGATCAACGTGGCCGGCGGCGAGAACACCATCGAGGGTTTCTTCGCCACCAGCGGTGACACCCGCACCAAGTACGGCGGTCAGGACGACGCGCACGACTGCGGCAAGCTGAAGTACGCGCGCATCGAGTTCGCGGGCTACGAGCTGGCCGAGGACAACGAGCTCAACGGCCTGACGACGGGCGCGTGCGGCACGTCGACGGACATCGACTACGTGCAGGTGCACAAGGGCGCCGACGACGGCGTGGAGATGTTCGGTGGCACGGCGGGCCTGAAGCACATCGTCATCAGCCAGCCGGACGACGACGGCCTGGACTACGACCTGGGCTGGCGCGGCAAGGTGCAGTTCCTGGTGGTGCAGCAGAACGCGGTCGTGGGCAACCGCGGCATCGAGGCGTCCGGGAACAAGAACGACAACGGCGCGCAGCCGCACACGGTGCCGGAGATCTGGAACGCGACGTTCATCGGCTCTGGCCGTGCGGCGGGCACGACGCCGGCGCAGGAGGGCCTGGTGTTCAACACGGGCGCGGGCGGCCTGCTGCGCAACGTCATCGTGGCGAACTTCGCGGACTCGGCGGTCGACGTGGACGGCACGGCCTCCGCGGCGCTGTGGAACGCGGCCACCCCGGAGCTCTCCATCCAGAACACGTTCTTCTGGTCCAACAAGGGTGACACGGTCTCCATCCCGAACGCGCCGAACCCGAAGAAGGACGCGTCGGGCGCGGTGACGGACCCGGATGTGAGCAAGTTCGCGGAGGCGGAGAAGGTGCTGGCCACGGGCCTGAGCAACAAGGTCCTGGATCCGCAGCTGACGGCGGCGCTGAACCTGGACGCCCCGAACTTCACCCCGGCGACGGGCTCCCCGGCGCTGAACCCGGACAACGCGGCCACCCCGGGCGCGGGCTTCGACACCAGCGCGCGCTTCGTCGGCGCGGTGGGCACCACCAACTGGCTGGCCGGCTGGACCTCGTTCCCGAAGAACTAGCCCTTCGGTGAACATGGACCGCGTGCTCCCGGAACGCCGTACGGGGGCACGCGGTCTTCTTTATCGCGGGCTACGACTGAAGCGTTGCGACAGCCTCGTCCTGCGCGCCGTCCGGCCCGTTGCCGTCGGTGAAGAGGTTGGCCACCGGGCGCAGCTTGGGGGGACGGCCGCGGCGGCGCGGGGCGTTGTCGTCGTTGCCCGGCGCCGCGCCCACCGGCTCCATCTGGGCCTGGCCCGCCTTGCGCACCGGACGCGGCAGGTGGATGGCCTCCAGCTTCGCTCCCAGCTCTCCGTCGTCCTCCGCGAACACCTTCGCGTAGGCCAACGCGCGCTGACCCTTCTGGAGCAGCGACTCCTGGCTCTCGTTCAGGGCGTGCCTCGCCGCGTCCAGCGCCGCCTGCGCCCGGGCCACGGCTTCCGCCTTCTCACGCACGTGGGCCGCGGACTCGCCCAACACCGCGGTGTCCACGTCCGGGAACTTCACGTCCGCCAGGTCCGTGGCGAACAGCTCGAGCAGCGCGCGCAGCGCGGGGGAGATGGAATCGTTCTCGGGGGTTTCGAACATGGACAGGCCTCCTCACAAGGCGTCGTTGAACGCCGCCTATCTGCCCAGATGTTCAGTGCCCTTTCAAGGGGGTCTTCTAACCGGCCGGAAAGTCGGCCCCGCAGCCACCGTCAAGGCCCCAAGGGCTCTGGCGCTGATCAATCCACCCGCACCAGCCCCACCTCTCGCACACCCGCCGACGGATCCACGTCCACCGCCAGGAAGTGCCGGCCCACCCCGTCGAAACGCTCCGGAATCGCCCCGCCCCCTCCGGAGATGTACGCCGGGATGCCCGCGTTCGAGAACGAATAGTAGCTGTGGATGTGGCCGTAGAGCGTCAGGTCCACCCCCGCCCGCGCCATCTTCCCCACCAACCCCGCCGCCTCGTTGCGCACCGCGAAGCCTCCACCCCGGACTCCAATCGGATCCAACGGAGGGATGTGCATCGCCACCACGTGCACCGCGTCGCGCGCCTCCTCCAACCAACCGTCCAGCGCCTCCTCCACCATCGGATCCACCGTGCTACTGCCGGAATCCACCAGGCTGAAGTGCACGCCATGGAAGGTGAAGTGCTGGCTGCCCCGGCCCACCAGCCGCTGGTACTCGCGCGCGTCGTCCGTGAAGGTCTCGTGGTTGCCCAGCGTCGCGAACAGGGGAATCCGCGAGCCCGCCTCCAGCCGCTGCTGGAACTCCTCCAACTGCTCTCGCGTCCCGTACTCCGTCAGGTCCCCCGCGAAGAAGATGAAGCGCAACGTGGGGTCCTGGTTCAGCCGCGCGTAGACGTCCCCCACCTTCGACAGCGCCTCCTGCACGTCCGCCAGCGCCGCGAACCGGAACGGCTCGCGCGTGTCCCAGTCCGGCGGAGCCACCGTCAGCCGCATCGACGTCCCCGGCCGCAGGGCCACGCGCCACGCCTTCACCGTCGGGTGCGCGTCCGGCATCGCCACCACCGTCAGCGGCGTGCCCGCTTCGTCCACGGCGTCCAGCACCGCGTCCGGCATCGCGTTGTGCACCATGAACAGCCAGTCCGTCCGCGCATCCGAGCCCGCGGTGACTTTCGTGGTGAACACCGGCGCCTGCCCCCACAGCTCCAGCGTCCCCGACGCCAGCGTCCGCACCGACGCGAGCCCGCCCTCCACCTCCACCGTCAGCGCGTCCGCTTCCGCCTGGCCCACGCGCGTGTCCCGCACCGCGCGGTCCTCGCTGGGGCGCACGCAGCCCGCCGTCAACAGCGCCGCCGTCAGGCCCACCGCGCCCAGTGCACGAAGTCCTCCGCTCACGTGTCACCTCCCACCGCGTACACCAGCGACACCCGCCCCATCAGCGCGCCACCCGCCTGCGCCTCCGCCGCCACGCCCCAGCGCTCCGTCACCAGCACGCGCCCCTTCAGACCGAACGACCCAATCATCCCGCCGCCCCGGCCTCGCAGCCCTCCCACCAGTCCGTCCTTGCGGTGGTCGTAGAAGAGCACCGCCTCGCCCCTCAGCGGCCCGCCCCGCCCCAGCCACACGCCGTAGCCGAACGTGTAGAGCAGCTGGCCGTACAGGTTGTCGTCGTCCACGCGCCCCGGATAGCTGTAGCCCTGGAATGACAGCCCCAGGCCGCCCTCCACGAACGAGCCCGCGAAGCGCGGCCCGAAGCGCTCCATCGCGTAGCGGCCCTTGAGCCCCACCTCTCCGCCTCCCAGCGTGAAGCCCTCCGTCGGGTAGCGGTGGTAGGTCGCGATGCCCTCCACGTCCAACGACGTCCCGTCCCCCAACCCCGGCGTCCGCTCCGGCGCGCCCCACAACCGGTAGGCCGCGCCCGCGCGGATCAACGTGTTGCCCTCGTCCGGCGCCAACCGCGCGGACGCCTGGAGCCGCACCTTCGACAGGCGCGCCACCGCGCCCAGCGCGAAGAAGTTCCGGTAGTCCGCCGTCGCGTCGTGCACGTACTGGTAGCCCAGGTCGAACTCCAGCGGCGGCAGCGTGTCCGGCACCTGCCCCGGGTCGAACGCCGGCGACGTCACCGCGTACAGGTTCGCCAGCATCGACAGCGAGAACACCCCCGCCCCCGTCAGCGTCACCGCGTACAGCGGCCCGATGGTCTTGCGCGACGCGCCCGTCAACGCGATGGGCACCAACCCCGCGGCAATCAACCCCAGCCCCGTCGCCTCCGCCGCGAACAGGCCCCGCGCCGTCGCGGAATCCCCCGCCGTCCACGCACCCAACCCGTGCAGCAGCAACCCCGGCACCACCGCGACCGCCACCGGCAGCGCCTTGAACGGCGGCCTCGGCGCGTCGTCCGTCAGGCGCACGCGCGGCTCCGACACCCGGCCGCCTTCCATCGCACCCGGAGATTCCGGTGCCACCACCGGGCCGGACTCCGCCGCGGACGCCGTGGGCACCGGCCGGGGCCCCTCCTCCGTCAGCACCCGGGCCATCACCTCTGGCGGCACCACCGACGCGTCCGAACCCCGGCGCTTCGGCACGTCCCGGGGGATGTCACTCCCGCCCAGCTCGGGACCGCCCGCCAGCAGCTCGAAGGCGGACAGCCAGCCGCCGCCGTCCTGCGCCCGCGCGGGCCCCGAGACCAGCCAAAGCCCCAGCACCACCGCGAAGGTGGCTCGCGCACTCCACACCGGGCGCCCATGCCCCATGACCGTCGTCTCGCTTCCCTGGGAGCGGCCTTCCACCCCTCCCACCCCGGGCCGAAGCCCGGAATGGCGCAGGTGATAACCCCGCCCCCGGAATGCGCTGAACGAAGCAGCGTGAAGAAGTGTGAACCGGCGCAACAGTCCGCCTCACGCCCCCCCTCCCACCCACCTGGGACATCGCGTCACGCCCGAGGGCCGTTCCGACCCACCAGGACGCCCGCTCCTGGCCGGACAGCACCCGGAGCGAAATCTTCGCATGCCATGCGAGCGCGGTCGGGACTTTCGGTGGAAGGCGAGTATGCTGGGGCTTCCCCAAACCCGGCCTCGCCTCCCCGCCCGTGGCAGAACCCAGTCCCCAGCAATTCGGCAAGTACGTCCTGGTCTCCAAGCTTGCCGCGGGAGGCATGGCGGTCACCTACCGCGCGCGTATGACGGGCGCGATGGGCGTCACCAAGCCCTGCGTCATCAAGCAGATCCTCCCGCACTTCGTGGACGACCACGACTTCGTGGAGATGTTCATCGGCGAGGCGCGCCTCGTGGCGGGCCTGACGCACGGAAACATCGCGCAGGTCTTCGACTTCGGTGAGGTGGACGGGCAGTACTTCATCGCCATGGAGCTGGTGCACGGCCAGCCCCTGTCGAAGGTGCTGCGGCGCGCGTCGCGCGCGGGCATCGGGTTCTTCCCGCAGCCGCTGGCGCTGCACATCGCCGGCAAGCTGTGCGAGGGCTTGGACTACGCGCACCGCCACGTGGGCGAGGACGGCCAGCTGCTGGGCCTGGTCCACCGCGACGTGTCCCCGGACAACGTCCTCATCTCCTACGAGGGCGAGGTCAAGGTCATCGACTTCGGCATCGCCAAGGCCACGAGCGTCGTGGAGGCCCGGACGTCGCCGGGCACGCTCAAGGGCAAGTACCCCTACTTCTCCCCGGAGCAGGCGCAGGGGCGGCAGGACCTGGACGCGCGCACGGACGTGTACGCGGCGGGCATCGTCCTCTACGAGATGCTCTGCGGCCGGCGCCCCTTCGAGGGCGAGTTCGTCACCGTGCTGCCCCGCATCATCCAGGGCGACTGTCTGCCCCCGTCCGCCGTCAACCCGGCCATTGGCGAGGACCTGGAGACCATCGTCGCGCACGCCATGGCGGTGGACCGCGAGGCCCGCTACCAGACGGCGAAGGACCTGAGCGAGTCCGCGGTGGAGCTGCTCTACCGGGACACGCCGCGCTTCACGCCCACGATGCTGAGCCAGCTCATGACGTACCTCTTCGCGGAGGAGCTGGCCGCCGAGGGACGCAAGGTGGAGCTGCCGCCCGGCTTCAAGGAGCAGCTGGCCGCGTGGCAGTCGCCGTCGTCGGAGCCGTCCCAGGGCCGCGCGCGGATGCCGTCCAGCAACGGCCGGTCGCCCACCCCCGGCAGCCCCGGCGTGTCCCGCCCGTCCAGCCCGGGCGTGGCGCGGCCCTCCAGCCCCGGCGTGCGCGCCTCCGGCAGCTCGCCCGGCCTGCGCCCCTCCACGGATGGCGCCCCGCGCCGCTCGGCCACCCAGGCCACCGCCGTGCGCAGGAGCACCACCGGCGTGCGCCGCGTGACGACGCCAGGAGGCACCCGCGAAAACACCGGCACCGGCCGCCGCCCCCTGCCGCCCGAGCTTGCCGCCGAGCCGGACACCGACGGTGGCACGGAGCCCACGGCGATGCCCCGGGCGCTGCCCACGCTGGCCGCGCCGCATGACACGCCGGTGGAGACGGCCATCGCGCCGGAATCGCCGCGGCCGCCTGAGCCGCCCGAGCCCGAGGAGAAGCAGGCCCCGCGCGCCCGCACCACGGCGGACGACGCGCGCGACAAGCTGGCCGCCGAGGCCGCCGAGCGCGAGGGCAAGCGCACGAAGCAGGTGCGCCAGCTGAGCATGCTCGTGTTCGGCATCACCGGCGTGCTGCTCGTCATCGGCCTGTTGATCCACTTCCTGTCCCCGGCCGAGGAGGGCGACGTCTCCAACGAGCCCGTCGTCCTGTGGATCACCTCCAAGCCGGAGGGGGCCTCCGTCGTCGTCAATGGCCGGCCGGTGGGGAACACGCCCAGCCGCATCATCGGCGCGGATCAACGGACGTCCCACACCATCGTCGTCACCAAACCGGGCTACCGCGCCTGGACGCGGCGCTTCACGCCCAACCAGGCGGAGGTCCACGTCAAGGCGGAGCTGGAGGTGGCGCCCGGCACCAGCCAGATGGCGTCGGAGATTCCCACCTCCAACAAGCTCGACGCGGGCGCCGAGGCCCCGGACGCGGGCACGGGCGCCGTCGTCGCCGCGGTCAATGCTGGCGAGGACGCGGGCACCTCCCTGGAACTGGACGGAGGCCTGGCGGCCACGGACGCGGGGACCGAGTCCGCCGCCGACCCGCTGGCGAACGACAAGGACCGTGACATGCGGCGCGCGGACTACCCCACGCGCCTGCTGGTGCTGCGCCCCATGTACAACGGGCTGCCGTTGCCGGAGTACCCCACGGCCACCATCGACGTGTCGCCCGGCGCCGCGTACTCCGTGTGGACCGAGGGCAGCGCGGCATTCGCGGACGGCGACGGCACCGCGTCCGGCACGCTCGTCTACTACGCGGAAGGCGACCTGCCGGCGGACAACACCGTGGGCTTCATCAGCAGCGCGCCGCGCACCCTCAAGGGCGCGAAGAAGCTCCACTTCTTCGCCCTGGACGACACCGGCCTCGAGGACAACCGCGGCTCCATCCGCGTGCACCTGCGGCAGTCCGCGTACATCCCGCCCCGCTCCGTGCTGTTCGAGCCGGAGAAGAACGCCCTGGTTGTGAAGCCCCAGCACCAGATGCACCTGCGCGGCCTCAACCCCAAGTCCACCTACGCCTTCACCGTGCGCGACGACTTCGCGGAGGTGCGCTCCGGCACCAATGGCCGCGTGCACACGGTGCTGTGCGTGGAGAAGGGCCCCAAGGCCGAGTCCGTGCGCAGCTCGCACCGCCTCTTCGAGACGGGCAAGCGCTACCAGGTGTCCGGCGTGGAGGACATGCGCTGCCTCTTCCCCGACCTGCAGCTGGGGGACAACCAGGGCGCGCTCGACTTCGACATCGTCGACGTGACGAACATGTCCCGCAAGGAACGCGCGGAGGCGCTGCGCGGCGCCAAGCGCTCCGAGCGGTAGCGGGCAGGCACCCGGGCCCACGCCCGGGTGCACGTCCAGCAGGCGGGCGTCGCATCCACTCCCCAGTGCCCCCCTGACGCGCGAGTCCCGCGCGAAAGGGCAGTGCCTACCCTGACGGACATCCACTTCTTCTCTTCTGGAGTCCGTTCATGATGCCTGTCCTGTCCTCCACCGGCCTGGTGCTGCACAACCTGGGGCTCGCCGTGGGGTTCGGCGGTTCGCTCTTCGGCAAGGTGGCGCTCAACCCCGCCGTGAAGGTGATTGGCTCCCACGCGGAGCGGGGACAGGTGGTGAACGCCGCGTGGAACGGCTTCAACATCGTCAACGCCGCGTCCGTGGGCCTGGCGGCCATCACCTGGCTGGTGGGCCGCTCGCGGCTGACGGGCCGGGAGATCGACCGCACCACGCGCGGGCTGGTCATCGCGAAGGACGTGCTGCTGGGCGCCACCGTGGCGCTGGGCGCGGCCAACGTCTTCGGCGGGGCTTACCTGGCGAAGCAGGCCCCCGAGGGCGCCGTCCCGGTGGAGACGGGCCTCACACCCACCGCGAGCACGCCGGAGAAGGCCGCGAAGACGATGCGGGCGCTGGACGTAGGCGGCATCGCGAACCTCGCCGCCATGGCGGGCGTCATCGGCATCACCGCCATCCTCAACATGCGCGCGGGGGCGTCCTCGCGCTGGTCACTGGTTGCCAGGTTCCTTCCGTAAGGGCTCACGGGGGCCGCCGTGCGTCACTTCCGCGGCCCGGCTCGAAAAGGATGGGAAGGGCACGTGGGCGCGGAGCCGAAAACGGCACCGGGCCCACGGGTCTTTGTCCCCGGGGCCCGGCCTGGTGTGACGACTTGGAGCTACATGGCACTGCGTGCGCCGAACCTCAGATGTCCAGGTTCTGCACGTCCAGCGCGTTGCGCTCGATGAACTCGCGGCGCGGCTCCACCGCTTCACCCATGAGCAGCGAGAAGATTTCGTCGCTCTCCACCATGTCCTCCACGCGCACCTGGAGCAGCGTGCGGCGGGTGGGGTCCATGGTCGTCTCCCAGAGCTGCTCCGGGTTCATCTCGCCCAGACCCTTGTAGCGCTGCAGGCCCAGGCCCTTCTGCGCGTCCTTGCGGACCGCGGCCAGCACCTCCTGCACGGAGAACGCCGACACCTCGCCCGCGTCCACCTGGACGAGGTAGGGCGCCTTGCCCAGCGAGCTGAAGGCCTCGCGCAGGGCGACGAGCTCCAGGTACTCCGGCGAGGACAGGTAGGCCTGGTCGAAGACGGACTCGCGCATGGAGCCGTTCACGTCCGTCGTCACCACCAGCCGTTTTGCCTCCTGGTGCTCCGCGTCCTGCTCCAGCCGCGTGGACAGCCGGCCCATCACCTCCGGCATGCGCCGCTGGCAGTAGTCGCGCATGGTGACGAGCTCCGCCTCCACCGCCGCCCCGTCCGCGAGCGTCTCCGAACGCAGACGGGTGGCCTGCACCAGCGCGTCCACGATGCGCGCGTCGCGGCGCTTGGCCTGCTTCTCCAGCCGCTCCTCGTAGGTGATGACCTTCTCCAGCAGCGCCTTGAAGTCGCTGCCGCCCAGCTCACCGGCCGGCGTCTTCACCCGGCAGTGCTCCGCGGCGATCTTCAGGAGGTACTCGTTGAGGGCGCGCTCGTCCTTGACGTAGCTGTCCTTCTTGTTGCGCGTGACTTTGTAGAGCGGCGGCTGCGCGATGTAGACGTAGCCCCGGTCGATGAGCTCGCGCATCTGCCGGTAGAAGAACGTGAGCAGCAGCGTGCGGATGTGGCTGCCGTCCACGTCTGCGTCCGTCATCAGGATGATGCGGTGGTAGCGCGCCTTCTCCGGGTCGTAGTCCTCCGCCCCGATGCCCGTGCCCAGCGCGGTGATGAGCGTGACGATTTCGGCGCTGGTCAGCATCTTCTCGAAGCGCGCCTTCTCCACGTTCAGGATCTTGCCGCGCAGCGGGAGGATGGCCTGGTTGCGCCGGTCCCGGCCCTGCTTCGCGGAGCCACCTGCGGAGTCACCCTCCACGATGTACAGCTCGCTCTCGTGCGGGTCGCGGCTCTGACAGTCCGCGAGCTTTCCGGGAAGGCCTCCACCGTCCAGCACGCCCTTGCGGCGCACCGTCTCACGGGCCTTGCGCGCGGCGAGGCGGGCGCGGCACGCGTCGCCAATCTTCACCACGACCTTCTTGGCCAGCGGCGGGTTCTCCTCCAGGAAGCTGGCGAGCTGATCATTCACCATCTGCTCGACCAGGCCCTTCACCTCGCTGTTGCCCAGCTTCGTCTTCGTCTGACCCTCGAACTGGGGGTTGGAGAGCTTCACGGAGATGACGGCGGACAGGCCTTCACGCGCGTCCTCACCCGTGGGCGTCTCCTTCAGGTCCTTCCAGAGACTGCCCTTCTCCGCGTAGCTGTTGAGCGTGCGCGTGAGCGCGGCCTTGAAGCCGGACAGGTGGCTGCCACCCTCGTGGGTGTTGATGTTGTTGGCGAAGGTGAAGATGCGCTCGTCGTAGCCATCGTTCCACTGCATGGCGATTTCCAGCGACACGCCCTCGCGCTCCGACTTGATGTAGACGGGCTTGTCGTGCAGCGCTTCCTTCGCCTTGTTGAGGTACTCCACGAAGGAGGAGATGCCGCCGTCGAACTTGAAGTCGTGCTCCTTCTGGGTGCGCTCGTCGCGGATGGTGATGTGCAGGCCCGCGTTGAGGAACGCGAGCTCGCGCAGGCGCTGGCTGAGCGTCTCGAAGTTGAAGTCCACCGTCTCCATCACCATGGAGTCCGGCTTGAAATGGATGGTCGTGCCGACCTTGTCCGTGGTGCCCGCTTCCTGGGGCGAACCGTTGGCCACACCGCGCGCGTAGGACTGTTCGTAGACCTTGCCGGCGCGCTGGACGCGGACCTTGAACCACTCCGACAGGAAGTTCACGCAGGTGACGCCCACGCCGTGCAGGCCGCCGGACACCTTGTACGCGCCGTTGCCGAACTTGCTGCCGGCGTGCAACTCCGTGAGGACGACCTCCAGCGTGTCCTTGCCCTTGAACTTGGGGTCGGGGTGCGGGCCCACGGGGATGCCGCGGCCGTTGTCCTGGACGCTGAGCGAACCGTCCACGTGGATGATCACGTCGATGTCCGTGCAGTGGCCGGCCAGGGCCTCGTCCACGGAGTTGTCGACGACCTCGTAGACGAGCTTGTGGAGCCCGTAGGTCATCGTGTCGCCGATGTACATGCCGGGGCGCTTGCGGACGGCCTCCAGCCCTTCGAGCTTGGTGATGGCGTCCGTCCCATAATCGGCGGGCGGCGCGGCCGGCGCGACACCGGTAGCGGGGGTCTTTTCCATGTGAAGCGTGTCCTTGGGAAAGGCTGCCGTTGCGACAGGGCTCAAGCCCGTTGTGCCTACCACCACCGGGCATCCCGAACAAGCTCTGGGAGCCCACGCAAGGCTGCGGAAAGATTCATGAATCAGGCGTCAAAACGCGAGGGCGGGAGGCGGTCCTCCAGCGCCGTGATCAACTCTTCATAAACAGCCTTGCGGGCGAAAAGATGTCTCGTGACGAGCACCCTTCCCTGTTCCTTGAGGAACAGGCCCAGCACGCTCCCTTTGCGGCCGACCCGGCGCACGGAATCAATCTGTCCCCAGTGCAACTCCAGCGGCTGGCCGCTGAAGGGCCGGGCCACCCGCACACCCGCGGCGTCCAGGGTGATGCCCCACTGCGCGCGGGGGCGCAGGCGGTGGACGGAGACGAGGAAGGTCAGCATCAGGCCCGCGCTGATGCCCGCCCGCGCCATGGCGATCAGCCCCCCGCCGCCCCGGTAGTCCGCCAGGGCCCAGGCGGTGAGGACCGCCAGGAAGCACGCGCCCAGGATGAGGGCGATTCGGGTGGGACGTGGATCGAACGAGAAGAAGCGCGGGGTCATGGTGGCGGGCCCAAAAGGGATGGAAACCTAACCCCCTGGCGCACGGTGTGCGCGTCCTTTCCTCCGGGGCTGTTCTTTGGCCGTCGTCCCCGCGCATAGGCTGGCCGGCACGCATGACGGATGCCGAACTCACCCTGCGCCTGCACACCAACCTCATCGCCTTCAAACGCCTCCAGGCCGAGCGCGGCCCGCTGCGCCACCTGCACCTCCCCGGCGTGGACGCGTTCGCGCTGCCTGGCTACCAGGACGCGCACTTCCAGCAGGTCCTCTTCACGGACGCGGACGCGCTGGCGGACGCGCTGCCGGCCATCACGGACTTCTACCGGGGGCATGGACTGTCCCGCTGGCGGGTCACCCTGACGCCGGGGCAGCGGGACGCGACGCGGGTGCTGGGCGCCGCGGGCTACCGGCCGGACTTCACCGTGGTGGCCATGGGGGCCTGGCTGAAGGAGCTGCCGGACGCGGCGCCCGGGGTGCCGGTGGAGCCCGTGGAGGACATGGACGACCTGGTGGAGATCAACGTCCAGACCTACGGCACGGAGTGGCGGGACATCCTCTCCGTGTGGCAGCGGCCGCCCCGCCTGCCGGTGCACACCGTGGTGGCGCGCGAGCACGGCCGGGCGCTGTCCTGCGGGTTGGCGGTGGACGTGGCGGACACGGCGGGCGTGTACCTGGTGGCCACCCACCCGGAGGCCCGGGGGTTGGGGCTCGCGTCGGCGGTGATGCGCGGAATCATCTCGGAGGCCCGCAAGCGCGGGTGCACCGCGACGGTGCTCCAGTCCACCCCGGCGGGCATCCGCGTGTACCGCCACCTGGGCTACCGCGACCTGGGCCCCTGGGAGCACTGGGTGCCCCAGGGGCGGTGAAGGCGGGTTGAAGGCGCCCGGATTCAGCGCAGCGTTTCCAGCTCCTCCAGCGTCTCCAGCACCCGCTGGGGTTCCTCCAGGCCATGGAGCCGGTCCGCCAGGCCGCGCCCCGCGAGCCGGGCCACGTGCGCCAGCCGCATCAGCCGCGCGCGGCCCACGTGGCCGTCCACCAGCGCCACCACCAGCCGCAGGGGCTGGCCGTCCGGCGCGTCCACCTTCAGGGGCCGGGCCAGCGTCACCAGCGCAGCCACCGGGGCCGCGCCGGGCACGAACGCGTGCGGCACCGCCACGCCGTTGCCCACCTGGGACGGGGCCGTGCCCTCGCGCTGGCGCAGGCCCTCCGCGAGCGCCGCCCCGTCCACGCCGGGCAGGGCCGCCGCCAGCCGTCCGGCCGCCACGTCCAGCGCGTCCTCGTAGTCCCCGCAGGAGAGCTGCAACACCACCCGCTCCGCGCTCAGGAGCGGCCCCAGCGGGGGCACGGGTTCGTTGCCGCGCACCTCGCGCAGGGGGAACTCCGCGTCCAGGAAGGCCCGCACGCGCGCCAGCTGCGCGCCGGTGAGCTTGCGGCGCGCGATGTCCAGCATCAGCGTCCCCGCGGCGGGCACATCCTCCAGGTAGCCCGCCACGTACGGGCTCACCCGGTTGGCCACGTCCATCAGCAGCCCTGGGGGCACGTCCAGCTCCCGGGCGATGGCCGTCAGCCGCTCCTGCGTGGGCGGCGCGTCCACGCCGTTCTCCACGCGGCTCAGGTACGCGCTGGACACGCCGATGCGGCGCGCCAGGTCGCGCAGGGACAACCCCGCGTCCACCCGAAGGAGACGCAGCGTGGCACCCAGGTGCATGGCGGTCAGCTCCGCGCGCTCAGCGGCTGCGCCGCCTCTGGAGTCGCGCCCTGCGTCCGGGCCTGCTCCGGAGTCTGGGCCAGCACCGTCGCCCCCTCCGGGTGACGCACGAGCAGCAGCGAGGCGGGCGCGTCGCGCACGATTCGCTCGCGCTGAACGCCGAACAACCGGTCTTCCAGGCCCCATTCGGTCCCCAGGCCCACCACCACGAGGTCGTAACCCGCCTTCGCTTCTTCCAGCGCTGCCTCTTCCGGCGACGCGTGGCGCACCACCTTCAGCTTCACGGAGGCGCCCTCGTCCGCGGGGAACAGCTCCTCCACCTGCGCGCGGCCCGCGCCCGAGCCCTCGGGAGAGGTCACGTGCAGCACCGTCACCTCCGCGCCGGCCTGCTTCACCAGCCGCCGCGCCAGGCCCAGCGCCGCCCGGTCATGCCGGCTGCCCACGAAGGGCACCAGCACCCGGCGCACCTGCGACAGGCCGCGGTCCACCAGCACCGCCACCGTGCCGCCCGCCTCCTGCATCACCTCGTGCACCGTGCCGCCCAGCACCGTCTGGCTGAAGAGCGGCTTGTGCCAGCCCAGCAGCACCAGGTCCGCGCGCTTCGCCTGCGCCGTGCGGCAGATGTCCCGCGCGGGCTCCGACGACACGAACGACAGCGTGCGCACGGACAGCCCCAGCTTCTCCGCGCGGCCCACCAGGGGCGCCAGCGCTCCGCTGGACGCGGCCGTGGGGTCCAGCGACTCCCCGCGGGCCTTGAGCGAGCGCTCCGGGGACAACAAGTGCAGCGCGTAGAGGTTCGCCTCGTTGCGCTCGCCCGACAGCGCGCGAGACAGCACCGCCATGCCCGGACCGGCCTGCCCGTGCGACACGCACAGCAGCACCGTGTACGCGGACGGGGGCAGCGCCGGCTCCGGCGCGCCCAGCAGCTGATCGCGCGCCTGCTCCTCCGGCGAATACAGCAGGCGCAGGAACGGCGTGGTCATGAAGGTCGTGACCAGCGCCATGATGACCATCATCGTGAAGAGCGTGGGCGAGATGACGCCCAGGTCCAGGCCCAGGTTGAGCACGATGAGCTCCATCAGGCCACGCGTGTTCATCAGGATGCCGATGGCGCCCGCCTCCCGCCACCGCAGGCCCGTGAGGCGCGCGGCCACCGCGCTGCCGCCGAACTTGCCCAGGCACGCCAGGACGATGATGACGCCGCACGTGAGCCACGCCTCCGGAGTGGCCAGCAGGCCCAGTTGCGTGCGCAGGCCGCTGAAGGCGAAGAACACGGGCAACAGCAACACGACGGCCACGTCCTCCAGCTTCTCCGCCAGCGCCACCGCCAGCCCGCCCTCCTTGGGAATCACCGCGCCGAACATGAAGGCGCCGAAGAGCGAGTGGATGCCGATGTACTCGGTGGTCCACGCGGAGCCGAGCAGCAGAACCAGGGTGATGGCCACCACGTTCTGGGTGAGCCCCTCGCGGTTGGCCACGCGCGCGCCCAGCCGGGCGAGGAACGGCTTCACCAGCAGCAGCATGAAGGCGATGTAGAGCAGCGCGAACAGCGTGGTGAGCCCCGCGTGCGCCAGGTCCGACGCGCGCACCAGCGACACCACGAACGCCAGGATGCACCACGCCGTCACGTCGTCCACCGCCGCGCACGCGATGGCGATGGCGCCCAGCTTCGACTGCATCAGCCCGCGCTCCGTGAGGATGCGCGCCAGCACCGGGAAGGCCGTGATGCTCATGGACACGCCCATGAACAGCACGAACGAGGAGAACGGCACGTCCGGGCTGGACAGCGACTTGTACAGCCACAGCGCGCCCGCCGCCGCGCCCAGCGCGAACGGGACGACGATGCTGGAGTGGCTGATGGCCACCGACGCGTGCCCCCGCCCCTTCAACAGCTTGGGGTCCAGCTCCAGGCCGATGAGGAACATGAAGAGCACCAGGCCGACCTCGGCCAGCATCTTCAGGAACGGCATGGACTCCGGAGGGAACAGCCAGTGCATGGCGCCCGGAGCCAGCCAGCCCAGGAGTGACGGGCCCAGCGCGATGCCCGCCACCACCTCCGCGATGACCAGGGGCTGCCCCAGCCAACGAGCGCCCCGGCCAATGAGCCGGGACACCGCGATGATGACGATGAGCTGGACCAGGAGCTGGGCGAGCATGTGGGGATTCATCGGACAGGCCTCGCTGGGAAAGTGTTAAGGATGCACTTACCAAGGCGTCGCGCGCAGCGTCAACACGCGCGAGCAGGGCCGCCCGCGCGAGAAGACACACCCGGAGTGTCAGGAGGCTTCGGAGGCCTTGTTGGCCGCCACGGCCTTGAGGAGCGTCTCCACGTCCACCGGCTTGCGCAGGTAGCCGCAGGCGCCCATCTCCTCCGCGACCTGGCGCGCGTTGGCGGAGGCGGAGAAGACGAGCACGGGGATGTCCCGCCACGCCTCCACCTGGCGCATCTGCCGGCCGAAGGTCGCGCCGTCCATCACCGGCATCATCATGTCCAGCAGGACCAGCGACGGTATCACCGGCTCCCGGCGGAGCACCTCCAGCGCCTGCAGCCCGTTGCCCGCTCCGAAGACGGTGTAGCCCGCGTCGCGCAGCACTTCCTCCAGCGCCTCCCGCAGGTCCGTGTCGTCATCCACCACCAACACCGGCCGACTCACTCGCGCGTCTCCTTCTCCAGCGGCAGCTCCAACGTGAAGCGCGCGCCCTCTCCCGCGGCGGGCTCCGCCCAGGCCCGTCCGCCGTGCGCCTCCGCGGCGCGGCGGGCGAGGTAGAGCCCCAGGCCCAGGCCTCCATACGAATGCGAGCTGACCGCGCGGCCGAAGCGCTCGAAGATGCGCTCCACCTGATCCACGGGCACGCCGATGCCCCGGTCGCGCACCTGGATGCGCGCGAAGCTCCCTTCCCGCCCCACGTCCACCTCCACCGGCCGTCCCGGACCGAACTTGAGCGCGTTGGATATCAACGCCGCCACGGCCTGGTCCACGCGGAGCCGGTCCCACGTCCCCCAGAGTCCGCGGCGAGGCGACTGGCGCAGCTCGCACCCGGCCGCGCGGGCCTCCGCCTGGTAGCGGTCCAGCACTTCGGAGACCAGCTCCTCCAGGTCGAAGCGCTCGGGCATGAGCGACAGCTCGCCGCTGGACAGCTGCGACACGTCCAGGAGGCCCTCCACCAGCGTGCCCAGCCGGCGCACCTGGCGCACGCTGCGCTCCAGGCGCGTCACCACGTCCGGCTCCAGGCGGTGCGCCTCCGTGCGCTGCAACAGCGTGCCCAGCTGCAGCCGCAGCGTGGTGAGCGGCGTGCGCAGCTCGTGCGCGGCCACGGTGAGGAACTCGTCGCGCAGGCGCACCGCCTCACGGGCCTCCTGGAAGAGCCGCGCGTTCTCCAGCACCAGCCCCGTCCTGCGCGCCAGCTCCTGCGCCAGCGACAGGTCCACCGGCGCGAGCGTGCGCTCGCCCAGCGTGCCCATGGACAGCACGCCCAGCCGGCCATCGTTGCCGGGCAGGGCCACGTTCACCACCGAGCGCAGCCCCAGCCCCTCGATGGCGCGCTGGTGCGCAACGTCCCGGGTGATGGGCTCCGGGCGCTTGCGCACGTCCGGCATGAACTCCGGCTGGCCGGTGCGCAGCACGTACGCGGGGCCTGCGGCGGCCTGGGGGTCCAGCGGGAAGCGCTGGTCCAGCTTCCAGGCATGGGCGCGCCGCTCCGCGTCCGGGTGCGCCAGCGCCACCAGCCGCAGGCCGCCCTGGTCCGGGTCCTGGAGGAAGAAGGCGCACCAGTCCACCACCCGGGGCACCATCAACTGCACCAGCTGATCCAACCGCGCCGCCTGCTCCAGGGGGCCGGTGAGCAGCTCACTGGCCTTGGCCAGGATGTCGCGGTCCACCTCCGCCCGCGTGCGCTCGCGCCGCACGCGCGTCTCTTCCAGTTCGCGCGCCACCGCCGGGCCCAGCCGGGCCATCCGGTCCTTGGAGAAGCAGTCGCGCGCGCCCGCCTTCATCAGCGTGACCGCCTGGTCCTCGCTCAGCTGGCTGGACAGGACGATGAGGGGCACGTCCCGCCCCTGCGAGTGCAGGAGCGACAGCACGTCCAGCGCGTTGAAGCTCGGCAGCCGGTAGTCACACAGCACCAGGTCCCAGGGTCCAGTGGCCAGTGCTTCGCGCAGCGCCTCCAGCGTCTCCACGCGCCGGGCCGTGGGCAGGTAGCCCGCCTGCTCCAGCTCCGCCGTCACCAGCGCCGCGTCGTTGACGCTGTCCTCCACGAGCAACAGCCGGAAGGGCGTCATGCCCGGGCCCCACCCATCAGCCCAGGGGACTGACCTCGCCCCTTCGGCCGGGAGCCTCGTGCTGCATCCATTCGCGTTGCTCCTCCCGTAGGGTGTGGGCCTCTTTCACCACATGCTAGTGGCCCTCCCTGTCACGCCATCGGGAGAAATGGCGGACGTTCAGCACCGAGCGCTGGCTGGTGAACGTCCCACGCCAGCGCTCCACCCCACGAGGGTGCAACAGCCCCGGATTACCAGGAAACGTCGTACTCGGTATCGAGCAGGGACAGCTGCCGCCCATGCACCTGGACGTCCTGGGCGCCCACGGCCTCCAGGGCGGCCTGGAGCACGCCCTCGTGGTACGGCGCGGGCATGAAGTCCCGGCGCATCACGAAGCGGGCGCTGTGGTCTCCCGTCCAGAGGACGCTGCGCTCGCCGTAGCTCACCGCGACGCGGTAGCCCTCGGCCATGTGCTGGAGCATCCGCCAGGGGTTGCCGGCGGCGGCCTGCATCAGGTCCCGGCCGAACATGGAGGCCAGGAAGTCCACCGTGGCCTGCGTCCCGATGTACCGCAACGCCTGCTCCCAGTCGCCCAGTTGGGGGCGCAGGATTCGCGTCGCCTCGGCGGACATCTCCAGGAAGCGCGCCACCGGGTACAGCTCCTCGGCGTTCAGCTCCCTCAGCCCGGACGCCGCGAGGCACTTCGCTCCGGCCTCTTCGCCCTGGAGGAAGTTCACCACGCCCACCACGCCCTGGAAGAACATCCCGCGCGCCCCGTCTTCCGGGGTCGCGGCCAGGCACCGCTCCACCAGGTGCCACGCCGCAGGCTCCTGCACCCAGCCCGCCGCCTTCGTCGAACCTTCCACCGGTCCGCGATCCATACCGACCTCCACTTCCACTTCAGGCGCTGGAATCGGCCCCCCCGTTTCGTGGGTCCATCCGCCAGCGCAGCCCTTCCCCCTCACAGGTGCCGGGGCCCACGCCCCGCTCACACCGTGCAGCCCAATCACACAATTCCATCAGAGCGGCAAGAAATCCCAGTAAGACAGGAAGTACCTGCCATTATCTCCGGGATTACACAATTCTAATAGGAGTGCGGATGGGCTTTCCTATACACTGAGAAACAGATGGGGGCCAAACCCCTCACTCCGGGTCTTACCCGGAGAGCGCGGATTGTGCGGCCGCGACGGCGGTTCCGGGGGCGAACGCGCGGTGACCGGCGGCGTGGAGGGCGCGCTCGATGGCGCCCACGGTGACGAGCACGTCCCCGGCGCTGACGCGGTTCATGTGGCCCACGCGGAAGTAGCGCGTCTTGATTTCCGGGTGGAGGCCGCCGGCGATGGCCACGCCCTGCGCCTTCACGCGGCCCACGAGCGACGCGTCCACGCCGTCCGGGTAGTACACGGCGCTCAGGGTGTTGGCGGCCACTCCTTCCGAGGTGGGCACGAGCCGCAGGCCCAGCGCGCTCCAGGCGGCGCGGAAGGCGCGGGCCATGCGGCGGTGGCGCTCGAAGCGGGCCTCCATGCCCTCCGCCAGGATCTGTCCCAGGCTGACCTCCAGCGCGCACACCAGGGACGTGGGCGGGGTGGCGAAGTAGGCGGGCTTGCCGGCCTCGTAGGCCTCCATCACCGGAAGCCACTCCGCCCAGTCCGCGTACACGCTGGCGACGGGCGTCTTGCGCGCCTTCCACGCGGCGATGGCGCGGGGACTCACGGTGAGGAGCGCCAGGCCCGGCGGCACACCCACCGCCTTCTGGCTGGCGGTGAGGTACACGTCCGCGCCCCACGCGTCCTGCTGGAAGGCCTCACCGGCGGTGGCGCACACGCCGTCCACCACGGCCAGGACGCCGTACTGGCGCGCGGCCTTCACCAGCGGCTCCACGGGCGCGAGCACCGCGGTGGAGGTGTCCACGTGCGTGACGGTCATCAGCTTGAAGCCGCCGCCGCGCAGCTCCGCCTCCACCTGGGCCACCTCCGGGGCGCTGCCCACGCCGGCCGCGCGCACGTGCGTCACCTTCGCGCCGTGGCGCTCCAGGATGTGGGCCATGCGGTCGCTGAAGTAGCCGGTGTTCACCACCAGCGCGCGGTCACCGGGCTCGATGAGGTTGGCCACGGCGAGCTCCATGGCCAGCGTGCCGCTGCCAGAGACGACGAAGGGCTGCGCGCCGGGGGCGAGCGACACCTCGCGCAGGCGCTTGAGGGCCCGGCCGAAGGTGGCGATGAAGCCCGCGTCCAGGTGCCCGGGCACCGGCCCGGACATCGCCTGCAACACGTCCGCGTCCACGTCCACCGGCCCGGGAATCATCAACAGGTCTCTCACGGCGCCACTCCTCCTGAAGGCCCCCTCCGGACAGCCGAAGGGCGGTCCCCCACTGTGGCCAGCGCGGGCCCGGGTTGTCCACGCTGGAAACACAGACGCCGGAGCCCCTGCGGCGGGGACTCCGGCGTCATGGACTTCAGGAAGCGAAGGTGTGGACTAGCGGTACGTCGCGGTCAGGCTGTCCGCGCGGGTCACCTGGCCGGCGGTGAACTGGTTCATGCAGTTGTCGTCCGTGTAGTCCATGAAGTTGTAGATGGGGTCCGCGCCACCACCCGCGCAGGTGTCACGGCCGGCGGGGCAGCCAAACGCGGCCGAGGCCTCCGGGGGCGTGTCGCTGACGGAGTCGCCCGTGGCGGTGCAGCCGCCCTGGAACGTGTGGTACAGGCCCAGCCAGTGGCCGACCTCGTGCGTGGCCGTGTCGCCCTCGTTGTAGGGGACAGCCGTGCCGCCGGGGACGCTGCTGTAGAGCATCACCACGCCGTCCATCTTCGGCTGGCTGCTGTAGCTGGAGGGGAAGGTCGCCCAGCCCAGCAGGCCGCCCTTGAGGTTGGCGGTGTAGATGTTCAGCGACTCCGGGCCGCCCTTGCGCAGGGCCTGCTTCATCTTCTTCTCCGCGGCGGAGCCCGAACCCAGCGCGAACCACTGGGTGTTCGTGGTGCGGTCCGTGCCGGCCAGCGTGAACTTGAACGGGGTGCTGGCGTACGCCGCGTTCAGCACGTTCATCTGCGCGGTGATCTGCGAGTCCGGAACGTCGCCGTTGGCGAGCCCCGTGCCCTTGTTGATGACGTGGAAGTAGACGGGAACGTTGACGGAGCCCACGGCGCGCTTGGCCGACACGCGGTTCGCCAGCGCCGCCTCGATCTCCAGCTTCTCGTCGGCCGACGGCTCGATGGTCGCGCAGCCACGGTGCGGGATGGCCTGAGTGTTGGTGGTCTCCTCCGCGGGAGCCGGGGTCTGCTCCTCAGTGGTCGGGGCGTTGCTGCTGCAGCCCGCCAGGGACATCAAGGTGCCAAAGACAACCACGAGACGACCACCACGCTGCGCGACGTGACGAAGCATCGTTTCCCAACTCCTCAGAAAATGGGTGAAACATTGATACGCGGATGAAACAGCGCAAGTCAAATGGCGCGATAAAAATGTACTCGCGGTAAAACACCCAAGACAGACCAAGCGTCACAGGGCCGGGAGACGGCCTGTCTGTGTTTCGTCCCGAAAAATGGAAAACGCCGGAGCCCCCTGAACGGAGACCCCGGCGTCGTCACATCGGCCACAGCCGCGCTGTTTATTTCTAGCGGTACGTCAGGGTCAGGCTGTCCGCGCGGGTGATCTGGCCAGCGGTGAACTGGTTCATGCAGCTGTCGTCCGTGTAGTCCATGAAGTTGTAGATGGGGTCCGCGCCGCCACCGGAGCAGGTGTCACGGCCGGCGGGGCAGCCGTACGCGGGCGAGGCCTCCGGCGGCGTGTCGCTGACGGAGTCGCCCGGGCTGGCGCAGCCGCCCTGGAACGTGTGGTACAGGCCCAGCCAGTGGCCGACCTCGTGCGTGCCCGTGTCGCCCAGGTTGTACGGGGTCGCCGTGCCGCCGGGGACGCTGGTGTAGAGGATGACCACGCCGTCCTTCTTCGGCTGGCTGGTGTAGCTGGAGGGGAAGGTCGCCCAGCCCAGCAGGCCACCGCCAATGTTCGCGGTGTAGAGGTTGAGCGACTCCTTGCCACCCTTGCGCAGGGTGTTCTTCATGTTCGTCTCGGCGGAGCTGCCCGGCGTCACCGTGTACCAGGTCGCGTTGGTCGTGCGGTCCGTGCCGGCCAGCGTGAACTTGAACGGGGTGTTGGCGTACGCCGCGTTCAGCACGTTCATCTGCGAGGTGATCTGCGAGTCCGGGATGTCGCCGTTGGCGAGGCCCGTGCCCTTGCGGATGACGTGGAAGTAGACGGGCACGTTCACGGAGCCCACCGCGCGCTTGGCCGACACGTGGCCCGCGATCGCGGCCTCGATCTCCAGCTTCTCGTCGGCCGACGGCTCGACGGTCGCACAGCCACGGTGCGGGATGGCCTGGGCGTTGGTGGTCTCCTCCGCGGGAGCGGGAGTCTGCTCCTCGGTGGTCGGGGCATTGTTGTTACAGCCCACCAGGGACATCAGGGTGCCAACGACAACGGCGAAACGGCCACTGCGCTGCGCGACGTGACGAAGCATGGTTTCCCAACTCCTCGAAAAGTAGGGGGGAGCTGGAATACGATTTTAGTGACTCCAGAGTCAATCCACGGACAGTCCTGGAAACACTGCAAAACACTATGGGCTCAAACGGTGGCTCAGGGCGTCGGCGCGGGGGCGTCACCCGCGTCCGGGGCGGGCGTGAGCGGGGTGGGCGCCGTCTGGGGGGCTCCCACCTGGTCCAGGGACTCGCGGTTGCTCACGGAGAAGCGCACCAGGGCGCGGAGGATGCGGTTGCGCTTCACGTTGCCCAGCACCTCGCGCAGGTCGTCGTAGACGGTGGGGTCGTTGACGAGCGCGCCCAGGGTGCCGTCGCCCTTGGCCACGGTGGCGGTGATGGTCTTGATGTCCGCGGCGGCGCTGCCCAGGTCCGCGAACATGCCCTTGGCGTCGCCGTAGACGAGCTGGTGCACGGCGCCGTTGGGGCTCTTCTTCGCGTCCTCCAGCAGGCCCGCGAGCTGGCCGGCCGCCGCCCCCAGCTCCCGCATGGCCACCGCACCGTCCTGGCCGTAGATGAGCGCGTGCGCGGTGCCGTCGCCGCGGCGAACCTCCGACAGGATGGCCTCCACGTGGCCCAGGGCACCGTCCATGCGCTTCGCGGCGCCGGACGCGTTGGCGAGCAGCGTGTTCACCTCCTGGCCCGTGCGCGGGTCGTAGATGAGCGCGTGCAGGGCGCCGTTGCCCTTCTCCACCTCCTCCATGATGTTGCGCAGCGAGGCGACGCTCTTGGCCAGGTCCCGCGACAGCTCCGGGTTCGTGTAGACCTTCACGGCCTCCTTGAGGGACTCGCTGATTTCGACCGAGTTCTCCATGACGCGGCTGGCGCTGGTCATCAGCTTGGACAGGTCCCCGCCGCTGCTGGACTGGATGACACCGCCGGGCTCCACGGCGGGCTTGTCCGCGCTGCCCAGGGAGATGTCCACCGCCTTGTCGCCCAGGACGCCCATGCTGGTGAGGCGGGCCACGGAGTCCGCGCGGATACGGCTGGCGTAGGCGCTGGCCACCTGGAGCTCCACCTGCAGGCGGCTGTCCTTCAGGTCCTGGGAGAAGGACACGCTGTTCACGCGGCCCACCTTCAGGCCGCCAATCCACACGGGGGACTGGTCGCTCAGGCCGTCCACGCTGGGGAAGTAGGCGTGGAAGATGACCTGACGCTGGAAGAGGTTGGACTCGCGGCCGATGAAGAAGACGACGATGCCTGCCACGGCGAGGCCAACGGCGACGAAGAGGCCCGCGCGCACGGCGAGGCGCTTCTCCTTCGAGGTCGACGTGAAGAGACTCATGGTGTTCCCCGGGGGTTCAGCTCCAGGCGGCGCGCGTCGATGAAGGCGCGCACCTCCGGCACCTGGGAGCGGCGCATCTCCTCCGGGGTGCCTACCTGGACGATCTTCCGGTTGGCCAGCATGGCCATCCGGTCCGCCAGCACGAAGGCGCTCACCATGTCGTGCGTGACGACAATGGAAGTGGCGCCCAGGCGCTGCTTCATCGAATCAATCAACTCGTTGATGGTCTGCGTGGTGACGGGGTCCAGGCCCGTCGTGGGCTCGTCCCAGAGGATGACCTCCGGGTCCGTGGCGATGGCGCGCGCCAGGCCCACGCGCTTGCGCATACCGCCGGACAAGTCCGACGGCATCAGCTTCTCCGTGTTGGGCAGGTCCACCAGCTCCAGCTTCTCCGCCACGCGCTTCTGGATTTCCGCGCGGGACATGGTGGGGAAGTGTTCGCGAAGCGGGTACGCCACGTTGTCCGCCACGCTGAGCGAGTCGAACAGCGCCGCGCCCTGGAACACCATGGCCACGTGCTTGCGGACCTCCAGGAACTGCTCCTCGGAGAACTTCGCCAGGTCGTAGCCTTCGAACAGGACACTGCCGCCGTCCGGGTGCAGCAGGCCGATGAGGCACTTGAGCAGCACGCTCTTGCCCACGCCGGAGCCGCCCAGCACCACCAGCGTCTCGCCAGCGCGCACGTCCAGGTCCACGCCGTCGTAGATGCGCTTGGGGCCGAACTGCTTGATGAGCCCGTCGAAGCGGATGAGCTCCTCGCCCGGCGTGGGCTTGCGGAAGCTGAACGGGACGGCGGGGTCTCGGTGGTGGTGGGCCTTGCGCATGGTGCGGTTGGCTTCAGAAGTAGAGCGTGATTTTCGTGATGAAGAAGTCCGCCAGGCACACGGTGACGGAGGTGATGGCCACCGTCTGCGTGGTGGCGCGGCCCACGCCCTCCGTGCCGCCCTCCACCGCCAGCCCCTTGAAGCAGCCGACCAGGCCGATGATGAGCCCGAACACGGCGCCCTTGACGACGCCGGAGACGAAGTCGCCCATCAACACCGCGTCCAGCGCGCCCTGGGAGAACTGGTCCAGGGAGATGCCGTACTGGGACTTCACCACCAGCGCGCCGCCCACCAGGCCCACCACGTCCGAGAACACGGTGAGCACCGGCATCACGATGAGGCACGCGAACACGCGCGGAACCACCAGCTTGCGCAGCGGGTCCGCGCCCAGCGCGCGGATGGCGTCCACCTGCTCCGTCACGGTCATGGAGCCCAGCTCCGCGGCGATGCCGGACCCGATGCGCGCGCCCACCGTGAGGGCGGTGAGCACGGGGGCCAGCTCCCGGAACAGCGTGAGGATGACCACGCGCCCCACGGTGTACTGCACGCCGAAGCGCGCGAGGAAGTAGCCGAACTGCAAGGAGATGACGAGCCCGGCGAACGTCGCGGTGAGCAGCGCGATGGGCAGCGAGCGCACGCCCAGGGACTCGGTGTGGAAGATGAGGCCGGCCCAGTCGTAGGGTGGGCGCACGGCGCGGCTGAACACCTGGCCCGTCATGACGGACAGGGCGCCCAGGGACTCCATGCGCTCGCGAAGGCGCTCCTTGAGGCTGGGGCCGCCGGAGAGCTTCGCCTCGGGCATCATCGCTGGCGCTCCGCGTGGAAGCCCTGGAAGAGGCTCTCGAAGTCCGCCATGCGCGCGTCGGCGGTGCCCACGGGGGCGACGTAGCTGAAGTCGAAGACGCAGTTGTCCTTCTTCACCACCACGAGCTCCAGGGAGACGGGCACGCCGTCGAGCTTCGCGACGTAGCGGCTTCGCAGGGCCTCGCGGTCGTCCAGGGTGAAGGTGCGCTGGCCCAGGTCCTGACGCTCGGTGAAGCCCATGAGCAGGTGCTTCGTGAGGACCTGGAGGGACGGGTCGTCATGGTCCCGGCAGGTGGAGTTGGTGGCGATGACGCGGCCGGTGTCGCCGCGCTCCACGAAGGCCAGGTCGTTGTCGTCGAAGCCGCGGCGTTCCCAGACGTCATTGGACAGCGGGCCGACGCGGTACTTCACGTCGGACTTCCGGAGCACCGAGTCCTCGAACGTCGCGCGGTGGCACCCCGCGAGGAGGGTGGACAGCACGAGCGTCAGCAGCAAACGCGACATGGCACCATTTCGTTCGTCCCGGGTCCGCCCGGTGGGACGGCGGGCATGGTCATGGTGCACGCCCGGCAGGTCCGCAAGAACTTCGTCGGAGCGAACGTCGACTCACGGACGCGCGCCCGCCGAGGGCCCGGCACCCCGAACGGGCTCCGGGCGACAGGTGCGCACGCGTTCGTGGGAACACGAAGGAGACCGGGGCCAGGCGTCGTCTATTCCGGAGGGGGTACCGGGGTCGCTCTCCCGCCGTGTCCCCGGTCGGACTGGGGGAGGCGGGGTGCATGGGGACATGAGGAGGTCCCATGTTCAGCCGGGAGCCGGGGATTCTCCCGAGGAGGATTCGATGGACGGCGGACTGGCGATATTCGGATTCGGGTTGTTCCTGCTGTCGATTGCCAACCTGTACGCGCGCACTTCGTACTGGCTGGCGTGGCCGCTCCTGGCGCTCTCCATGCTGGCGATGGGAATGGCGTTCAGCGAGTCGAAGCGCCTGCGCGACGTGTCGCTGGGGGTGGCGGCGGCGCTGGGGGTGTTGTTCATCATCGCGTTGGCGACGAGCACCGTGTGGTGGCTGACGATGGCGGTGTTCCTGTTCGCGGTGGCGTTCGGGCTGCTCTGGGCGGAGTTCCGCTTCGAGTACTTCGGGCACGTGACGCGGCAGGAATTGCCCCACCATCCGCGCCGGTCGGTGCACTGGCCCTGGCACCGGCGGCGGGTGCACTAGGGTTGTGACGGAGGTTCGGTGGCCACCTGTCCCGCGTGGACGGTGAGCCAGAGGGAGTCACTGGCGGCGGCGGCTCGGACGAGCCCCGCGTCGGTGGTGGTGAGGAAGACCTGCGCGCCGCTCCGGGCGAGGTAGCCCATGAGATAGGCATTGCGCTCGGGGTCCAGCTCGCTGGAGACGTCATCCAGCAGCAGCAGGGGGAGGAAGCCCATGGCGGCCTCCAGGTTTTCAATCTCCGCGATCTTCCACCCCAGCACCAAGGCGCGCTGCTGGCCCTGGCTCGCGTAGGCGCGAGCGCTGCGGCCGCCCAGCGTCACGGACACGTCATCCACATGCGGGCCCACGGAGGTGAAGCCGCGGTCCAGGTCACGGCGCAGGCGCGCGGAGAGGGCTTCGCGCAGGGCGGAGGCGAGGGCGGCCTCGTCGGCGTGGGCGAAGTCGGCGCCGAGGTGCGCGGGGTGGTAGCCGTAGACGGCAGGGTCGACGGTGCGGCCGATGGACGCGAAGGTGGCCTGGGCGCGGGGCGCGAGTTCGGCCATCAGCGAGCGGCGGCGGGCGTAGAGGCGTGCGCCCGCGCCGGCGAGGGTCTCGTCGTAAGCGTCGAGGTACGCGGCGTCGACGGTGGCGCCGTCACGAAGCAGGCGGTTGCGGTTCTTGAGGGCGCGGGCGTACTCGCGGCTTTCCCGGAGGAAGGCGGGGAAGCGGTTGAAGACGGCGCGGTCGAGGAAGGCGCGGCGGGAGTCGGGGCCGCCCTTGATGACCTCCAGGTCATCCGGGGTGAAGGCGACGACGGAGACGCCGCCGAAGTAGTCCTCGAGGCTGGCGGCCTTCTTGCCGTCCACGAGGGCCTGGCGGGTACCACCGCCGACCTCGACGGAGATTTCGCGCTCGGCGCCCTTGAGGAGGAAGCGGCCGGTGACGCGAGCGGCCTGGGAGCCCCAGCGGACGAGCTCGGAGAGGCGTCCGGCGCGGAGGGGCTTGAGGGTGGCGAGGAAGTAGAGCGCCTCCAGGAGGTTGGTCTTCCCCTGCCCGTTCTGGCCCACGGCGATGGTCGAGTGGGGGCTGGGTGCGAGCTGCACCGCCGGGAGGTTGCGGAAGTCCTGGACCTGGAGCGAGAGGAGGCGCACAGCGTCACCGTGAAGGGGCCGACCTTCGTACTACAGATGCGGCGGCCGGCGGTGCGCGGGATTCAGCGGGTGACGCCTGGCTGGTGGGCGCGGGTGGAAGCGCGCGGCTTCAGGCTGAGCCCTGCATCCGCTCCAGCGTTGAGATTTCCTGGAGCGTCTGTTGGTAGGCCTCCCGGGGCAGCACCTTCTGAATCCGCTCGAAGAAGTGCCTGGCCTCCTTCAGGACCTCGGCAACAAGGACGGCGAGTTCTACTGATGCCTCGCGAACGTCTCCCCCGATGACGACACGCATCGTGGCATGCCCACCGACCCCATCGGGTGTGATGCTCAGTTCGATGGGCTGATCGGGGAAGAAGGTCTGGAACGTTTCCCCCCTTTGAAGGTCGGCTACGCCTCCAACGAGGTAGGCCCACAGCTGATCGATGTAGTCCCATTCCTGGCGGGTCAACATCGAGCGCCCACCCATGGAGAACTCCAGCGCGCCCTCGATGTAGTCCTCGTCGGGGATGGGGCCGACGAAGGCATCGATTGGGACGAAGACCTCTCCTTGCCTGAAGTAGGTGGCGATCTGGACCATGCGTCTTGCTTCACCTATCGAGGGTAGAACTGGCCGACTCGGCCCTGGTTGAGTCCCAGGACGTACTCTACTCCATCGACAGTCCCCCTCAGTTGGTACATCCCGCGTGTTCCTCGCCCGACCATCCGCGCCCGGTTCTGCTGAAGGACCGCCTCGATGGCACGAATCACGTCCTCGAAGCTCATCTTCGCGCCAAAGAAACTCTGCGTCTCTTTCGTCGTCCCATCCCAATACCGGGGGTGATGCCGTTCGAGGATGTGCTGGAGCCCTTTCTTGTCGAGAAGGAACGTCTCAGCGCCCGCCTGGAAACGCTTCCCTGAGAAGTCCTTGAGGTCGTTCACCACACGCTCGGGTGGCGCGACCTTCAAACCGCTTCCGCCCCCTGGCTCCGCTGAGGCAAGGACATAGAGTCCTCCGACGCCGGTCCCCAACGCGTGGGCCATCCGTCCCACGGGAATCGCGACGCGCTCGATCACCAGCGCCCCCTCGCCGGTGAGGGACAGCACGGGGAGCATGGCGTCCGCGCCGCCCATCGCCGTGGTCAGAGCGCCGGCGGAGCCTTTCGCGACACCTCCTCCGGCATAGAGCGTCGTCAAAAGCTTCGCGACAGCCCTCACCTGCTCTCCTCGCGTCATGAAGGTGAAGCGCTCCAGGTACTCGGGAGAGGAAGCGACGAGGGCGGCGATGCCCTCTGGCAGGTGTTGAAGTGCCAGGAGGCTGTCCGTTGGAGCGGTGAAGAACTTCCCGATGGACATGGCCAGCTCGAAGAACGCGTCCCCGGCGCCGTCCAGTGAGCGGCCGAGGATGTCCGCGTCGTCGTACACCTCCACGACGAACCCATTGAACACGGGCTGGAGCTGCTCATCCGTCGGCCGGAACACGCCACCGGTGTTGACGTAGAAGCGCCCCAGTTCGAAGCCCAGCGCGACGAAGGCTCCGTCCTTCCACTCCACCGGCCCCACGCGTTGCTGCGTATGCCCGTTGATGACCCACGCGAGATAGCCGTCGGGCCTTAACACCGCGAGCCGTTCGAGGCGTGTCATCCGGCGCAGGAGTTCCTCCCGCGACACGCGGTCACCCTCCAGCACCTGGCGCAGCAGCAGGCTCGCGCCCATGCGAGGCGGGAAGTTGCCCAGGGTCACAGGCTTCTTCAGCAACACCGACAACAATCGCGCGGCCTGCGTTGGCGTCAGCGCGGACGCACGCAGGGGCAGTTCGTCCCCGGGGGCCAGCCCCGCGAGCATCAACAAACGCTCGAAGGCATCAGCCTCCTCGGTGCCGTGAAGGACGGCCCGCGCGGCGACCTGGCTCCGTGTGCTCCGTGCGGCTTCCGTGTCCAGGGAGCGCTCGGCGTGATGACGACGCAAGGGCGCGACCCCCGAGCCTCGATTGAGGACGCTGGAGTGCCCGGACTGCGGCCTTGTGGAAACACAGCCCGTGACGAGCAGGACCGCGCTCAGCAGCAGCACCTCAGCGCGCATTGTCGACTCCCACACCCAGCGAGGCATAGGCACCCGGACGCAGCGCCCCGTCCGCCTCCGGGAACAACAGCGTCCCTCCCTGTCCCAGCGCGTACAGCCTGCCTGCGAAGCGCCAGCGCAGGTCTCCGGACACGAGGACACGGGCCCCCGGCTGGCCCAGGCCCATTCCCAGCACGCTCGCGGCGAGTTCCAGGTTCCGATCGAAGAGCTGGAGCGCGAGGCGTCCGTCCGTGTCCACGCGCCCCCCGGTGAAGACCTCCACCGCCCAGGAGAAGGTCAGGTGCCGCTGCACCCTTCCCACCAACTGCTCTGCGTCCCAGCTCACGTCTGCCTCGGCGTAGACAGAGCCCCCGTCCGGGAATGACGCCTTCGCCAGGGGCTGTCTGGAAGCGCCCACCGCGCGGAAGCGCGCCAGCTCGTAGTCCGGGCCGAAGGCACCCTGGCGAAAGCCTCCGTGCTGCCGCCGCGCCTCCAAGCGCAGCCGCGCATTCAACGCGGGGCTCTCCACGTCCGCGCCGATTCCGGCCACCGCGCCCCACGCGCCACCCGTTCCAGGCTGGCCTCCCCAGCCAGCCAGCAGGTGCAGTTCGAAGCCCGGACGCGTCCACACCACCGCGGTTCCATCCAGATGGGCCAGCGTGACCTTGGGCGAGGTTCCCTCTCCCTTGCCACCCTCGTGTACCGCGGACACGGCCAGTGTGTACCTTCCGGCCTGGGCGGGCCGCCCGAAGAGGACGTGCTCCAGGTCCACCTCGGCTTCCGCTCCGAAGATCCGCGCGCCCAGGACGTCCGAGGCAAACGCCTCCACGTAGAGGGGGCCGAGCGTCCCGGTGAGGAAGCCACCCGCCGGGTGGTAGTCGGGGTTGATGCGGTTGGAGTAGCGCCGCACAAGGTGCCCGGACAGCAGGCTGTAGCGATCCAGAGCCCCCATCCACAGCGACAGAGGCGCTTCATTCGACCCCAGCTTGAGGGCCCGGATCAGTTGCCCCCAGTCGGACAGACTGTCCCAGTCTTCCTGGCGGAAGGCACCCGCGTTCCGTGCGCCGCCCCACAGGCGAAGCCTCACCGGAGCCCCCAGGTTGACGCCGAACTCCGCGCCACCATCCAGCATCAGGGTGGGACCGAACTGGATGAAACCTTCGCGTGTCCCGCTGTCGCCGCCAGGCAGCAGGGCCAGGGTCGACACGTCGAGCCGGGTCAGGAAGTGCCAGTCCTCCGCGGCATTGGACGGTTCCAGTTCCTGTGCGGCCACTCGGTCAGGCCATGCCCATGACAGGAGGCACAGCGCCAGGCCCCACCTTCTGCTCATGGAAAGTCCCCTCAACTTCCGTGAATCCTCCGCACAACCATGCGAGGAAAGGACTATCAGGGCGGGCTGACTTGACGACCTGGAACGGAGGGAGACGGCACGGAAGGTGAAATCTGTGAGGTTTTACTTTCGGACCACTTGCAGGGCGGCCAATTCTTGCTCCTCCTCCAAGGCCAGGGGGAGTTCACCTCCAACCCCACACACGAGGCATTCGCGGTTTCGCGGAATACGCTCCACCCTCGCCTGAAGCGGACCGTCGACTGCCCATCCTCCGTGATTGGACCAGATCAGGTGATCGCCGTGGGCCTTCGGGTAGTCGAGCCCTCCGTCGATCCGATCTCCGAGCGTCTGCAATGTCATCCGCGCGGTGAGCAGCGCGACTTGCTCAATGTCCATCCCAAGCCCGGGGAGCCCTGGTTGCTGATAGGCGGGAACCCCCATGTCAGCACGGTGCCCGCTCCCTCCCCTGCGGCCCCAAGGCGTCCAGCAAGCCCTCTGCCTGCCGCGACAGCGCGCCGCCCACGCCCCCCATCCGGTCGTAGTCCGCGAGCGTCAGTGAACCTTCCGCATGCAGACCCCAGAGCCCCCTCAACGCATGGCTCAGCAGCGGCAGGCGTCCGTCCTCATCACGGGCGTCCTCCACCATCCGCGAAGCCAGCGCTTCCTCCAGATGGAGCCCCGCGTGGCGTGACAGGCCGTGGACGACCTGCGCGAGGCCAGACGCCCTCATGGGTGGCAACGGGTAGCGCACGGCCTCGGGAAGGTTCCGGGCCAGCGCGGGGAGCTGCTGTTCCATCCGATGGAGGAAATCACCGCGCACCGCCGTGAGCAGGCGCAGTGGCACTTCGCCGCCCCTCAAGGATTCGGCCAACAACGCATCAACAGCCTGCCGGTCCGCCACGTCGAGCGTGAGCAGTTCCTCCAGGGGCTCGAGGACCAGCAGCAGGAGGAAGCCCCGTGGCGTCTTCGACGAGACGAAGTCCCGCAGCGCGGTGGGCCCCGCTCGCAGCGTCCCAAGCAGTGCATCCTTCGACTCGGAGGCCAACGCCGTCGTGAGCGCCTGGGCCAGGCCATCCCAGAGGGTCGCCGACGGACGCACCGTGGCGATGAGCCATTGGGCTCCCTCCCGGATATCCAAGGTCCTCAGCCGGGGCAGGCGTCCCGCGTGGAGCAGCGAGGATTTGCCTCCACCACTGGGGCCTTCCACCTGGACCCAGCGTCGAGCCCCGACGCGCGCTTCCTCCAGGAGCCCGAGCAGCGCCGCCACTTCGGCGTCACGGCCATAGAAGAGCGCGGCATGGGACTCGGTGAAGGAGGCGAGCCCCGGGATGGAGCAGACCTCGGGTTCAGGCTTCCAGGGCTGCTCCAGGACCTGCTGGCACCGCGCCATGGTGGGCCGGTCCTCCGCCTCCTTGGAGAGGAGGGTGGCCACGAATGCGGACAGTGCTCCGGGCACATCTGGAGCACCTTGCCGCATGGCGGGAGGCTCCTCCCGCGCATGCGCGGTCAGCAGTTCAATGGGCTCGGTCGAGTCGAAGGGCGTGCGGCCCGCGAGCAGTTCGAAGAGCACCACCCCCAGGGAGTACACATCCGCGCGGGGCCCGACCGTCGCGGCGCTGCGAAACTGTTCGGGCGCCATGTACGCGTACGTGCCGATGAGGGTCGACTCATGCGTATGGACCTGGGTCGGATCCAAGGGCCCCGTGTCACCGGGCGGCAGCTTGGCGATGCCGAAGTCCAGGAGCTTCACCCTCTGTCCCGGAGCCGTCGTGGCATCCGGGCAGAGGAAGATGTTCTCGGGCTTCAGGTCGCGGTGGACGATGCCGCGTGCGTGGACGTCCACCATGACGCTGGCGATCTGTCGGCACAGCGCCAGGGCCCCGTGGAAGTCGCCCCTGGACGCATTCATCCATTCGCGCAAGGACTGCCCTTGGAGCAGTTCCATGGCGAGGAACGCGGTGGCGCCCATCCGCCCACTGTCGAGGACGCGCACCACGCCAGGATGGTCGAGTCGCGCCAGGGCCTGCGCTTCCTGAAGGAAGCGCGCGACAAGCTGGGGATCCTCCGCGGACTCGGACGACAGCAGCTTGAGGGCCACCTCCTGTCCGGTTCCTTCATGGAGCGCCGCGAAGACCTGCCCCATGCCTCCGCTTCCCAGCAGGCGGAGGAGCCGGTAGGGGCCCACCTGGATGGGCGTCTCGGGTCCAGTCACAGTGCCGCCGTCGCTCCCGTCCAATGCTGCGCGGCCCAGCCCAGCGCGCCCAGGCCCACCACCAACACGCAGTACTCCACCAGCGTGCGGCGGTCTCCCGTCTCCGACGCGGGCGTGAGCAGGGCCCGGAACACCGCCACTCCGGCGATGATCAGCAGCAGGTTCTCTCCCGTGGCGAACCACGTCGCGCCCAGCACGGCCACCGCGATCCACCGCTGTTGACGCGCCAGGGCCCGGAACCCTCGTGAACCATCCAGCTGCCACACCGGCACCAGGTTGAACAGGTTCAGCCAGGCCGCCGCGTGCGCGATGGCGCCCAGCGCCTTCCACCCCGTCAGCAGCGCCGCCCCCATCACCACCACCGCCGCCGCAGTGCCCCAGATGGGCCCCGCGAGCCCCACCCGCGCGTCCTCGCGCTCATCCACCGGTACCTGCTTCAGGCGCACGAACGCACCCAGGCCCGGGATGAACATGGGCGCGTCCGCCTTCATGCCCAGCCGGCGCAGCGACGCCACGTGCCCCATCTCGTGCACGTAGATGCAGGCCACCAGCCCCAGCGCGAAGCTCCAGCCCCACATCGTCCAGTACACGCTCACCGCGAACATCATGGAGAACAGCGTGCTCGCCTTCGTGAGCCCGAGCAGCAGCAGCTTCCCCTTGCCCAACAGCAGTGCCAGCAAGAACTTGAACTTCCACAGCATCAGGCCCACCGCGCCCATGCTGGCCAACACCTTCGGCATCCCCGAACGCTTGCGCTCCGCCTCCGCCAACGGCGCGGACAACCCCAGTGCATCCGCCTGCTGACTCAGCGCCGTCACCCGCGCCGTCACCTGCGCGTGCTGCGCCGTGTCCGGCGGCAACAGGTCCAGCGCCTCGCGCCACAGCGCCAGCGCCTCCATCGGCGCGCCCCGCTGCGACGCCGCCTGCGCATCCGCCGCCAGCTGCGTCAGCCGCTTCCCATGCACCAGCTTCCGGCACGACGGACACGTGAGCAGCCGGGGCGCCAGCTCCGAACCACACCCCTCACACCGCTGCGTGAGGAGCGATACCGCGAGCGCCTCAGCCAACGGACCGCTCCTGCTCCGTCGGCGCGGCTTCGCCCTCGGCCGGCGCCTCCGCCAGCTTGAACGGCCCCGCGATGTTCAGCTCTGTCCGCTTCGTGCGGCGCCACGCCTCGAACAGCGCGAAGCCGTAGATGAGCCCGGAGATGGGGCTGTTGATTCCCACCACTACCGGCGCCGCCACGGAAATCACTCCCGCGAGGACCATGGTGACCACGGGGGATGACGCCTCCGCTTCCTCCGCTGGCGCTTCAGTGGCCACCTCGGCCGGAGGCTGCGTCGTGAGCTCCTTGTAGACATCCGGCGCGAGCGAGGCCGCCACCGCGAAGTACGTCAGCCCCACCGCCAGCACCTGGTAGAACCAGCCGCCGCGCGACTCCGAGCCCTTGAACACCGCGGTCCCCACCATCCACCCCACCGCGATGGCGATGAGGCCGATGTTGTAGCCCGACAGGCCCACCACCCAGTACAGCGCCGCGCCCGCGATGGCCGCGCCAAAGCCAAACACCGACGCCGTCAGGGCGCGCTTCGACTTCGAGCCGCCCGTCATCGCGGCCTCTACCTGCTCGCGGCAATCGGGACACAGCAGGCGCGTGTTCAAGTCGTAATACACGCTCTTGATGGCGCGCTGGCAGACGGAGCACTTCGGTGCCGAGGGCGCTTCGGTGAACTCGGCGCGATCGAACTGGAGCGACGCCGCGTCATCGGACGGCGGAGGAACAGGCTGGGTCATGGGCAGGGATTGCGACAGAGAAAGGGAAACGGGCCCACCCAACCTAACAGAAGCCCGCCACCGCCCCCAAACCGGTGTCTGTCTTCAGCCGCCCTGCCGCAGCGCCGCGTGCCGCGCCGCCTGCGCCAGCGCCACCAGGTCCCCATTCCGAGCCACGTCGCCCCCCGCTGGCTTCGCGTGCTCCGGAGAGAACAGCCGCGCGGGCGTGCGTGCCTGGCCTCGCAGCATCACGAAGAGGCGCAGGGCGTCCCGCAGGGCCTCCGCCTCCGTCCCCTCCTCCGCGCGCGCCCTCATCGCGGCCTGCTCCAGCCGCGACCACGCCACCTCTTCGCTCCACGCGCCCCGGGGCCGCTCGCGAGACAGGGCCGCCAGCGCCGCCGCCGTCTCCACCAACCCCGCGCGACCTTCCGTGAAGACGCTCCGCGCGGACAGTCGCAGCGCCGGGTCCTCCGACAGTGCGGCCCGCCAGGACAACAGCGTGGGCAGCTCCGCTTCGCGCGGCACCACCGGCGCCAGCTCCGCCTCCAGCACCGCGCGCACCCGCACCCGCGCCACGTCGTGCCAGAAGGCCGCGTGCAACAGCAGCTCCGGCCCGCTGCGCGCCACCCGCGTCGGTGCTCGGCGCATGCGCCGCTGGAGGAAGTCCTTCACCCGTCCCCGGCTGTCGTAGCGCTCCAGCCGTTCCCACAGCGCCACCAGCGCGGCGGCGCCCAGCGGCAGCGCTCGGGCCAGCTCCCGCGCCTCGTCGTCGGAGAAGGCTGGCGCCCCTTCCGTCACCGGGCGCATGAACACTCGCTCGAACACCTCGCCCGCGGCGCACGCGGCGCGCAGCTCCGGCAGGTTGCGCGGCAACAGCTCCACCGCCTGGGCCCAGACACGGCCGCCCAGGAACGGTGCCGCGTCCAGCACCTCCGTCTCCAGGCGCAGCAGCCGCTCTCCCAGCGTGGCGGGGCCGTCGTCCTCCTCCGCGGTGCCTTCGTCGTAGGAAGCCGTGGATGCGCTGGCGGACAGCCGCTTCTCGGCCGCGCGCTCCACCGCCTCTCGCAGGCGCTCCACCTCGTGCATCAACCGGACGGGGGCCGCGTTGGGTGGCCAGCCTTCCGCCTCCACGCGGCGCCGCATCGCGGCCAGCGTCGCGTCTACCTCCGGCTGGTCGGCGGCCACCTCGCGCAGCAGCTCGAAGTGGTTGCGGATCCGGTCCTTCCAGAAGAAGGACTCCAGTACGCCCTTGAGTGCGCGGTAGCGCAGGCGCGTGGCCTCCAGGAGGTCCGCTCGGTCCTCCAGCCGCGCTCTCAGGTCGTCTGGACGGGTGGACACGCCCCCATCATAAGGGCCCCCCGCGCCGGGCGCAGGCCTCCCCATGGCGCGGAGCGTCGGACTTGGAACGGTGACGTCCCGCCGACGTGGGAAGTTGGACGACTGTGTCGGCTCAGACGCGCATGGGCATGACCACGGCCGTGAAGCTGCGGTCGCCGGGGCCGTGCAGCACGCCCGGGCTGTGCTCGTCGCCCAGCTCGAAGCTGACCTCGTCCGTCTCCGTCACGCCCAGGACGTCCATGAGGTAACGGGCGTTGAAGCCGATGGTGATGTCGTTGCCCTTGTAGTCCACGTCCAGGGCGTCACGCGCCTCACCCAGGTCCGGGTTGCTGGCGGTGATGAGCAGCTTGCCCTTCTCCAGGCCGATGCGGATGGCGTTGCTCTTGTCCGCGGACAGCAGCGCGATGCGCTTCAGGCCCTCCAGCAGGCGCACCTTGGGCACGAGGACGACCTTCTCGCCCTCCTTGGGGATGACGCGCTGGTACTCGGGGAACTGCCCGTCGATGAGGCGCATCACCATGGTGAGGCCCGGCTTCTTGAACAGCGCCGAGTTCTCCGCGAACCCCAGGTGGCACTCCGCGTCCGGGGCCTCGTCCAGCAGGCGCTTGAGCTCCATCAGGCCCTTGCGCGGGATGATGACGCCGCTCTTGAGCTTGAAGTCGCCGGACATCTCGCGCTCGATGAGCGACAGCCGGTGGCCGTCCGTGGCCACCATGCGGACCTTGCCGCTGGACTGGGGCTCGAAGAAGACGCCGTTGAGGATGTAGCGCGTCTCGTCGCTGGAGATGGCGAACTGGGTCTTCTTGATCATCTCCAGCAGCACGTTGCCGGAGATCTGCACCAGGGGAGCGTTCTCCTCCTTGGGCAGCTTCGGGTACTCCTCGGCGGCCATGCCGACGATCTTGAAGTGCGCGGAGCCGGAGGAGATGTCGACGTAGTTGTTCGCCAGCTTCTTGAGCGTGACCTCCGCGTCCGGGAGGTTCTGCACGATGTCGAAGACGTACTTCGCGCTCAGCGTGACGGCGCCCGGCTTGGACACGTCCGCCGGGTGCTCGGACACGATGCCGATGTCCAGGTCGAAGGCCGTGACCGTGATGCTGCCCTTGTTCGCCGTGAGCAGCACGTTGGCGAGGATGGGCATCGTCGTCTTGCGCTCCACGATGCCCTGGGCGCGGTAGAGGGCCTTCTTCAGCTCGTCGGCGGCGATGCGGAATTCCATCGTAGGCGTCCTTACAGGTCACGGCCCCGGAGGCCGATCTCTTGGGGCGCGGGTGTACAACGAACGGGGGGGGCCTTCCACCACCGTCTTGGCACCCGTTTATGGGCATGCTCCGCCCGATTCTAGACTGTTCGGGTGTCCAGGTGGGACAGGCAGGAAAAAGACCCCTGTTGCCCTGGTGGGCGGGCGCGCGGCCGGGCAGAGTGGACCCGGCCGTGCCCTTCCCGCGTTGTAGGAGGGCACCCCCGTTCTCCTTCCCGGAGTCGCCATGAACGCCCGCTCCCTGCTCCTGTCCGCCGTGCTCGTGCTCGGCCCGGTGGCGTGCAGCACGCCGTCCTCCCCCACCGCGCAGCCTTCCAGCGACGTGTCCGGCGCGGAGGCCCCCGCCGACCTGAAGCGGACCGACGTGGACGCGCCCGCGGGAGCCGCCAACGAGCCCGGCACGGCCGCCCCCACCCCTTCACCCGGAGACGCCACCATGACCACCAGCACCGTCTACATCGTCAAGGACAACGGGAAGCGCTGCTTCGCGCCGCCCTGCGACCACTACGACCTGTTCAGCGCGGACGCGCCGGACAAGAAGCTCCAGTCCCTCCACGAGATCGACCTGACCGCTGTCACGGGCGGGGACGACGCGAAGCTGGGTGAGCTCCTGCAGCGCGCCTCCAAGGGCGGCCCTGGACTCAAGGTGGAGGGCTCGCTGGACAAGCGTCTCAAGGCCGGTCCCGGCGGCGACGCCATCGTCCTGCGCGCCACCCGCATCGTCGGCTGAGCGTGCCCCATCCCACCGGGACCGCGTGTCATGCGCGGCCCCGGCCGGATTCCAGAGCCTCAGAACCTCAGAGCCGCACGCCCGCCTGGAAGCCGGGCCAGCGCTGCATGCGCGTGTCCGCGTTGATGACGTGCGAGCGCACCGGCAGCGTGGTCAGCTTCGCGAACTCCGGCTCTCCCCAGGTGAACGCCACGTTGTAGGTAGGGCCGGCGAACACGGCCAGCCGGGGCATGACCTGGAAGCCCAGCATGGCGCGCGCCTGCGACAGCAGGGTGTTGGACGCGCTGGAGAACGGGTTTCGCGTGGACAGCACCTGGCTGGCCGCGACGTCCACGTCCACCCAGAAGCGCGAGCTCAGCGGGATGTGCCCGCCCAGGCCCAGGCCCAGGCTGAAGCGCTGGAAGCGGTCGTCCGGGCCAATGCCCGCGAGCAGCGTCGTGTAGAAGTGCTTGCCCCCGAACTTCAGCGCCAGGTTGGTGAGCTGCACGTCGCTGCCGAACACCTCCAGGTGCAGCTGGCCCTTCCTCTCGTAGGACACCAGGCCCACCGGCACGCCGTTCACCTCGTCGGAGACGTTGATCAGGCCCAGCTGCATGCCGTGCACCGTGTCCGCGACGTTGATCAACCCCAGCTGCATGCCGGACACGTCACCGCCCACGTTGATCAACCCCAGCTGCATGCCGGTGAGGGACGGCGCGCGGTTGAGCAGCACCGACCCCTGGATGCCCCGCGCGGCCGTCGCCACGGAGTTGATGCCCAGCGTGAACTGCACGCCCTTCATCGTGCCGTTCGCATGATTGACACCCAGTGACAGCTGCAGCCCGGTGGCGTCCGAAGTGGTGACGTTGGCGCCCAGCGCCGCCTGCACACCGCCCAGCGCGCCACGCGCGACGTTGGCGCCCAGGGCCAGCTGCCCGATGCCGTCCACGTCCCCGTTGGTCACGTTGAGCCCCAGCGTCGCCTGCGCACCGCGCACCGCGCCGCCCGCCACGTTGGTGACCAGCGACAGCTGCGCGCCGGACACGTCGCCGCCGGACGTGTTGAAGCCCAGCGCCATGGCCAGGCCGGACACCTCCGCGTCGTACACGTTGCCCGCGAGCCCCAACGCCAGCCCGCCGCCCAGCGCCGCGCCGCCGTTGACGACGCCCAGCGCGAAGCGGTTCTCCACCTGCGCGCGGCCTGCTCGCAGCGTGTTGGTGCTCATGCTCGGCACCAGGCTCAGGTTCACCGGGAGCATCGTTCGGCCCTGGGGGGACATGCCGCCGCCACCGCCGCGCATCACGGTGGCCTCGTGGCCCACGCCCAGGAAGTCACCGGGGGCCAGCGGCGTGCGCATGCCCTCCTTCAGCGTGAAGGCCGCTTCGGACACTCCGCCGTCCCACTCGCGCCGGGCGCGGTAGGCGCCGGGGGCCAGGCCCAGCTCGGTGGCGCGGCCGGACTGCTTCTGCACCTCCACCACCAGCGTGCCCACCGCGTCGCGCACATACAGGCGGCCCTCCAGCGGCTCGGTGAGGACCAGGCCCGCGGTGGTGGCGCGCAGGTCGGTCATCACCAGGTCACCGGTGCCGGCGAGCTCGATGTCGTAGTTGGGGTGCTGCGCGCCGCCCTGCGTGCGCTCGGTGCGCGCGAGCGTTTCGTGGAAGGCGAACTGGTAGGCCTCCGTGAGGGTGACGCGACCGTCGTGGGTGACATCCGCGGCGCCTCGCAGTCCGGACAGCAGGTGGTGCGTGAAGAACGAACCGCCCAGCCGGTCGGACTCCTGTGACGCCTCATCCGCGCTGGACGAGGTGAGGATGGCGTGGCCCTTCACCTGGATGGCGGAGTCCACCAGGAACGCGGGCCGTGAGACGCCGCCCTTCTTGCGCGCGAACGCGCCGGACGCGCACGAGTCCAGCACCGCGATGCGCACGTCCGCGGGCAGCCCCTCCAGCGAGCGGCGCAACTCGCCGTAGTCCAGACGCTGGCCCTTGAGCAGCAGCCCTTCGTCGTCGGAGTGGCCGGAGTAGTACAGCAGCACCTCGACGCGGCGGGCCCCGGCGGTGCGGACACCCTCCGCCAGACGGCGCACGCGGTCGAAGCCGGCGAGCACGCCCGCGCGGTCCACGTCCGTGAGGAGCACGCGGTCCTGGGGCAGCACGCCGCCCAGCTCCGACAGCACCGTGGAGAAGGCCTTCGCGTCGGTCTCCGCGTAGCGAAGCCGCACGCGCTCCGGGCCGCCGTCGTTGACGCCCACGAGCAGGGCCAGCCTGCGCACGGCGGCGGCTTCGCCGGCGTGGGCGGGGGTGGCCGCGCCCAGCGCGAAGAGGAGGATGACGAGCGCTCTCATGGGGAGGACTTCTCCAACAAAAAGGAGGTCTGGCCCAGGCCCGTGGGCAGGGTCAGCGGCGCGGTGCGCGCCTCGGGGGATGCGGCGAGCACGCGCGCGGCGGCCATCACACCCTCCAGTTCAAAGGGGTTGTCCGCGGTGACGAGGAAGAACCGCTCGAAGCCGGGGGCGTCGTCCAGCTCGTAGGCGCGGGGCAGCAGGTGCGTGCCGCTGCGCTCCAGGGGCGCGGACGTGTCTCCCAGCGCGGGCTGGTGCGAGGTGACGGTGCCCCGGCCGTCCACGGAGAGGATGACGCCCTGGGCGTGGCCGGCGGCGGTGTACGACAGCTGCACCACGTCACCGGCCTGGGCGGGGGCGCCGTCGGTGAGGTGCTCGGTGCGGGTGCCGGCCTGGCGGTGCACGTCGATGCGGGGCTGGAGTCCCTTGCTGCGCGTGGGCTCCAGGACGCCGGGAGTGCCGCCGGTGCCCGTCCAAGGGTCGTGCGCCTCCTGCTGGGACGACGCCCCCGGTCGGACGAGGACGACGAGGGTCGCGGCGGCGAGCACCGGCACCAGGGCGGGCAGGAAGCGCCAGGAAGGGCGCGATGGCGAGGCCTCGGCGCGGGGCGCGGCGGGCGAGTCGGCGCGAGCGAAGCGGGCCTTCACTTCGCGGGCGACGCGGTCGGGGGGCAGGGCCTCCAGGGTGGCGCGCGAGTCGGCCTCCAGGGCGGCGAGGCGCGCGGGGCCATCGGGTTCGCGGGACAGGCGGTCGCGGGCGGCGGCGAGCTCGTCCGGGGGCAGCTCCCCCAGGGCGATTCGCTCCAGCAGCCAGTCTGGGGTGCGGTGGGGGGACGTCATGCGGCCTCCAGCTCCTGCAGGACAGCGGACAGGGCCCGGAGGCGCTTGCGCACTCCGGACACGGACAGGCCCACTTCGCGGGCGGTCTCCTCCAGCGTCATGCCGTCCACCAGGTGGAGCACGGCGATGTCGCGGCTGGACGCGGGGACGCGGCCGAAGAGGCGGTCCAGCAGGCCCCGGGCGGCGGTGCGCGCCTCGGTGTCGCCGGAAGCGGCGATTTTGAGCACCAGCTCATCGTCGCGGTCCTCGGGGCGCCGCTTCGCGCCGCGAAGGCGGTTGAGGCAAACGCGGGTGGCAATCTGATGCAGCAGGCTGGAGGGCCCGGCGTCCTTCAGCGCGGCCTGGTAGCGCAGCAGTTGAACGAACACGTCATGCATCGCGTCCACGGCCTGTTCCTCATCGCGCAGCAGGAAGCGGCAGCGCCGGAGCACCTGGGGGCCATAGCGTCGGTAATAGGCCTCCACATCGACGGACACCGCACGCGCCTCCCGGTTGGACCAGGGGAACACCGGTGCCCCGAAAACCTGTCACCGGCATTTTGACGAAAGCGGCGTGCCTACCCCGTTTCCCCCCACCCGGGCCACCCCGGGCCGGGAAAGGAGGCCCGCACGTCCGCCCGCCAGCTCCGACCTGGGCGAGCGGAGCACACCCGCCCACCCATGGCCCTCATTGCCCCGCGTCCCCTGGAAGCAGGCCCTGGCTCGGAGGCACGAGGATGGTCTGCACGCCGCCATCTGGAAGCATCACGCCCCGCAGGTCGTCATCCGCATCCACGCCGTCGACGACGCGTCGGAGGATGCGTCCGTCCGGGCGAAGGGCGTACTTCGCGCCGGAGTCGAGCGACGGAAACCTCCGTCCACATGCTGCGGGGTTCTCGTCCACGAAGACGAAGAGCAGGCCGTCCTGCCGGAGCACCCGGTACGTGTAGGACTCCGGCCGGCTGTCACAGGACGTCGCCGTGCTCCCCAGCGGGAACAGGTCCCGCGAGACGATCGACAATGCGCGCAGGGTCTCGCCATCCAGCACGACCGGCGCACTGTCATGGAGGATGCCCGCGTCGGCATCGGAGGAGACCGGGAAGCGGACGGTCCGGTCTTCAAGCACTGGCGCCGAAAGAGGCTCGGGCCTCCGGGCACAACCCAGCAGTCCCAGCACCAACGCGACAGCCCTCAGCGACATGATCCGCCCTTGCATGCGGCCTTCCTACAGCGCATCCAACCGATAGGTGCGCTCATCGAGCCAGGTGCGGAGCCGAGCAGCCCGCCAACAGGCCCAGACCGGCAACGAAGCTCCAACCAGACCAGCAAGAGCGGCCAAGCACGAATTCCAGCAAAGCACGTTCAGGCCGCAAGACCCACTCGCGAGCCCGCCTGACCTGCAAGCAGAAAAGCGAACGTTCGATCCGCAGGACAGGGGACTGTTCACTTACGGAAGCGGGAGAACGCTCCAGGGTTTAACGGAAGCTGGAACACCCCTACCCTGCCCCGTTCGCTACCGGCTCCCGTGATTCAAACGACCCCTGCCATCGACTCGCTGCGGGCGCGGTATCTGTCCGCGCAGCTCTCCGGAAACCGGCAGGAGGCCCTGCGCCTGCTCGTGGACGAGGGCCTGCTGTGCGGCGTGCCCCTCCAGGAGCTCCATCTGGAGGTCATCCAGGCGGCCCAGTACGAAATCGGGCGGCTCTGGCAGGAGAACGTCATCTCCGTGGCCCAGGAACACCTGGCCACCGCCATCTCCCAGTACGTCCTGGCCCACCTGTACCGCCACCTGCCCCGCGACCCGTCCAACGACAAGGTCGTGTTGATGGCGTGCGTGGAGGGCGAACTGCACGAAGTGGGCGCTCGCATGGCCAGCGACTTCCTGGAGATGGCCGGCTTCAACGTGCGCTTCCTCGGCGCCAACGTGCCCGCGGATCACCTGGCTCGCATGGTGCGCGAGTCCCCGCCAGACCTCCTGGCCCTCTCCGTCTCCATGCCCTTCCACATGCCCCAGGTCCGCGAGGCCGTGCGCAAGGTGCGTGAAGTCTCTCCGTCCCTTCCCATCGCGGTGGGAGGGCTCGCCTTCGACTGGGGCCCCGTCCTCGAGGACGAACTCGGCGTGTCCTTCTTCGGCAAGAGCGTCCGCGAGCTGGTCGCCTCCGCCTGCCGCACCCTCGGGGTCTGACGCCATGCCGAACGTGAGCCTCCAGGTGGAAGCGCGGACCGCGTTCCTCGCGTCCAACTCTGTTCAAGCTTTGTACGAAGACCCGTTCTGGGCCGCGCGCTACGGCATCCAGCGCGCCCGCCGCTTCGGTGACGAGGACGCCGTCTTCCACGTGCGCTACCTCGTGCAAGCGCTGGACGCGGCGCGCCCCGCCATCCTCGAGGACTACGCGCGCTGGCTGCGCACCCTGCTCGTCACGCGCGGCATGTGCTCGCTGCACCTGGATCAGCACTTCGACGGGCTCACCCGCGCGCTCCAGGCGGAGGGCTTCGGGCCGGACTCCCTGCCCCACACCTACGTCCAGTCCGCCCGCCAGGCCCTGCTGTACAAAGACGGCCCCGCCCACGCCGTGGAGTCGGACGCCGCCGCCATCATCAGCGCGGTCGTCCGGCGCACGGAGGGACCGCTTCCCCCAGGAAGCCGCCCCCGCCTGGAACAAGAGGTGCGGCTCCAGTTGTCCTATCTCTCGGATGCGCTCGCCCTGGGCCGCGACGACCTGTGGAATGCCCATCTCCAGTGGTACGCAGGATTCTGGCCCCAACGGAGACTGTCCCCCCTGACCCTTCTCCAAACCCTGGACGCCTTGAAAGCGGCCCTGGCGGACGGCCCCCCTGAAGCGCGGACGTTGCTCGCGCGGATGCCCGATTCGTGGGAGGAGACCCACTCATGATGAAGGAAGAGGACCGCGGCTCCGGGATCTTCGAATCCCTCAGCCGCGAGCTGGCTTTGGCCTGTGATGCGCAAGGCACGATCGTCTGGCGCGACGAGCGCGCCGCGCGCCACCTGGACATCCAGCCAGGCCAGACGCTGCAGAGCCTGGCGAGCCACGGCAGCGAGAGCAAGGTCGAGAAGCTGCTCGTGCAGGCGCGCGACGAGGCCGTGGACAGCTGGGAGCTCATCCTCCAGAGCCACCACAAGCCCGCGACGTTCGCCTTCCGCGCCCGGCCTCACGCCGGCGGCATCGCGCTGGTGGGCAGCCTGGTGCCGGAGGACTACGGCGCCGCGCTCACCCAGGTGAGCACCACGCTGGGCGAACTGTCCGCGCTCCACCGCGAGACGGAGCGCCAGCAGCACGAGCTCAAGCGCCGCGCGGAGGAACTGGCCCGCCTCAACCGCGAGCTGGAGGAATCCAACAAGGGCGTGCGCACCCTGCACGCCGCCCTGGACGAGAAGGCGGAGAGCCTCCAGCGCGCGTCCGAAATCAAGAGCCGCGTGGTGGCCAACGTGAGCCACGAGTTCCGCACGCCGCTGCACTCCATCCTCGGGCTGTCCAAGGTGCTGCTCAACCCGCTCAACGGCAGCCTCGCGCCGGAGCAGGAGAAGCAGGTCCAGTTCATCCGCGGCTCCGCGGAGGCGCTCTTCGAGCTGGTCAACGACCTGTTGGACCTGTCCAAGGTGGAGTCCGGCAAGACGACGCTGCGCCACACCCGCTTCGTCGCGTCCGACCTCATCAGCGCGATGCGCGGCATGACGCGTCCCCTGCTGGCGACGGACTCGACGGTGGCGCTCGACTTCGAGGAGTCGGCGGAGCCCCTGGAGCTGGAGACGGACGAGGCCAAGCTCAGCCAGGTGCTGCGCAACCTCATCTCCAACGCGCTCAAGTTCACCGAGTCCGGCTCCGTCACGGTGTCCGCGGCCCGGGGCCCGCGCGACACGGTGGTGTTCTCCGTGAAGGACACGGGCATCGGCATCGCGCCGGAGAACCACGAGCGCGTCTTCGAGGAGTTCATCCAGGTGGACAGCCCCCTGCAGCGGCGCGTGAAGGGCACCGGCCTGGGCCTGCCCCTGGCGCGCAAGCTGACGGAGCTGTTGGGCGGCACGCTCACCGTGAAGAGCCAGCTGGGGGAAGGCACCACCTTCCTCATCACCCTGCCGCGCGTCCACCCGGAGGTGTCGGAGATGACGGGGCTCACCCAGCGCAGCGAGTCGCTGGACCCCTCGCGCGCCCCGGTGCTGGTGCTGGAGGACGACCGCCAGACGCTCTTCCTCTACGAGAAGTACCTGGCGCGCTCCGGCTTCCAGGTGCTGCCCGTGCGCAGCGTGGAGGAAGCGCGCAAGGTGATGCAGCGCGTGCGCCCCGCGGCCATGGTGCTGGACGTGATGCTGGAGGGCGAGACGAGCTGGAACTTCCTCGCGGAGATGAAGAACGGGGAGCAGACGCGCGACATCCCCGTCCTCGTCGTCACCGTGACGGACCGCGAGCAGAAGGCGCGCGCCCTGGGCGCGGACGAGTTCTGGCTCAAGCCCGTGGACGAAGTGCGCCTGCAGAAGAAGCTGACGGCGATGGCGCGCACCGGGCCGGTGGAGCGGGTGCTCATCATCGACGACGACGACGTGCACCGCTACCTGCTCAAGCAACTGCTCAAGGACACGCAGTTCCAACTGCTGGAGGCGGCCAACGGCCGCGAAGGCGTCCGCATCGCCCGCGAGAACGCCCCCCACCTCATCTTCCTGGACTTCGTGTTGCCGGACATCACCGCCTTCGACGTACTGGACGAACTGAAGGCGGATCCGCGCACGCGCGACATCCCCATCATCCTGCACACCTCCCACCAGCTGCAGGAGCCGGAGCGCCAGCGGCTGGCGCGCGAGACGTCCGCCATCCTGGCCAAGCACACGCTCAGCCGGGAGGTGGCCATCACCCGCATCCGCGACGCGCTGTCCAAGGCGGGGCTGGGGAACCGGGAGCTGCGCGATGGGAGCTCCCGTGGCTGAGGAGGCGCGTCTGGCAACGGTCCTCAACGTCAACGACGACGAGGCCAACCGCTACCTGGTCAACCGCATCCTGGAGATGTCCGGCTACCGCGTGCTGGAGGCGGCCACCGGCATGGCGGCGCTCCTCATGGCGGAGGAGCACCGCCCGGACGTCATCGTCCTGGACGTGAAGCTGCCGGACATCAGCGGCTATGAGGTCTGCGCGCGGCTGAGGGCCAACTCGGCCACCGCCGCCATCGCGGTGATGCACACGTCCGCGACGTTCGTCACGCCGGACAAGAAGGTGCAGGGCCTGGAGGGCGGCGCGGACGCGTACCTCACCCAGCCCTATGAGCCCTCGGAGCTCATCGCCACGGTGCGCTCGCTGTTGCGCCTGCGCCACGCGGAGCAGCAGGCCCGGCTGCACACGGATCAGCTCATCGAGATGGACCGGCGCAAGGACGAGTTCCTGGCCATGCTGGCCCATGAGCTGCGCAACCCGCTGGCCGCCATCATGACGGCCATTGGCATCCTGGAGCGCAAGGCGCCCGCGGACACCAAGGAAGCGCGGATGCACGGCATCATCCAGCGCCAGACGCACCACCTGGCGCGGCTGGTGGATGACCTGCTGGACGTCAGCCGCATCACCCGGGGCAAGGTGGAGCTGCGCACGGAGCCGGTGAGCCTCACGGCGACCTTCCAGCAGGTGCTCGCCATCTTGCGCCCCCGCGTGGAGGCCCGCGGCCTGAAGCTGGAGGTCCACCTGCCGCGCGCGCCGCTGTGGCTGGAGGGCGACGCCACGCGCCTGGAGCAGGTCTTCACCAACCTGGTGGACAACGCGGCCAAGTACACGGACGAGGGCACCGTCACCGTGGAGCTGTTCCAGGAGGGCGTGGACGGCAACGCGCAGGCGGTGCTGCGGGTGAAGGACACGGGCATCGGCATCGCGCCGGAGAAGCTGCCCGCCATGTTCGAGCTGTTCGCCCAGGCGGACACCTCCCTGGAGCGCTCGCGCGGGGGCCTGGGCATTGGCCTCACCCTGGTGCGCACGCTGGTGCGGATGCACGGCGGCACCGTGGAGGCCACCAGCGGCGGCCCAGGGCGGGGCAGCGAGTTCCTGGTGCGGCTGCCCCTGCTCCCCGCGGACCGCGTCCCCCTGGCGGCCGGGACGAACCTCCTGGATGCACGGCGCGCGCGGCGCATCCTGCTGGTGGAGGACAACTCGGACGCGCGCCAGTCCATGCGCGACCTGCTGGAGCTGTGGGGTCACCAGGTGGCGGTGGCCCAGGACGGCGTGCGGGGCGTGGAGCTGGCCCTGGAGCACGCGCCGGACCTGGCGCTGGTGGACATTGGCCTGCCGGGCATGGACGGCTTCCAGGTGGCCCGGACGCTGCGCGCGCGCGTGGGGCAGGGGCTGCGGCTGGTGGCGCTCAGCGGCTACGGCGACCCGGAGGCCTACCAGCAGGCCCTGAAGGCCGGGTTCGACGTGCACCTCACCAAGCCGGTGCGGCCCGCGGACCTGGATCGCGTCCTGTCGAACCTCTGAAGGCGGGAGTGGGGAGTGGGGGTGGCTACCGCCGCGTCAGCGCGTTGGCCACCAGGCCCAGCAGCTTCACCTGGGCGGGATCCAACTGACGCACGCTGCGCAGCAGCCGGCGCACTTCCGGACGCTCCGGCGTGGGCGGCGGGGCCTCGCTGGCGCGCGACGGCGGAGCGCCCTGCGCCGCGAGTCCCAGCAGCTCGTCCGCGGAGACGTGCAGCTCGTGGCACAGCTTCAGCAGGGTCTGGACGCTGGGGAGCATACCGCCGCGCTCCAGGCGGCCGTACACTTCCGTGGCCACGTCGATTCGCTCGGCCACATCGGCCTGCGTAAGCTCCATGCGGCCCCGGGCGACCCGTGCGGATGCGCCGATGGTGGTTGCGAGTTTCTTGTCCATGCCTTCGCTTGCCGACCCGAAACGTTTGGCCGACGGCATAGGACGTATAGAGGCAGACAGACAGAACTTGCCGGGTCAGCCTCCCATTGTTCACCCATAGGGTCGCTGCGCGGGAGGTGGACTTTCGGAGTCCGGGCAACCCCGACACCCATGGCTCTTTTGAGACGGAGCGCCCTCTGGAAACGGCCTCCGAGAAGTGCATCTCCGCGCGTTTCCGGTCTTGTCCGGAGGTGACCCAGGACGTTGGAGCCGCCGTTTCCTACGGTCTTCAGGCGTCCTGCCGCCACTGCCACCCTTCAGGGTTGGCTCATGTTTTCAGTGCCGTCCAGATACACCGCATCGGGCGCGTCGAGCGATAGAACTCCAGAACGCGTCGGCCCGCCGCGGAAGAGGTACACGGCGCGAGTGTCGTCGCGCGGCAGCACGGCCACGTCTGCGTAGCCGTCACCGTCCCAGTCCCCCAGGCAGCGCACCGTCACCGGTGCCGGCGCGTCCACGGTGAGCGCCTCGCCCTGGCCGTCGCCGTTGACGTCGCAGCCGCCATCCGCGGCCACGTGCGCCTCGAAGACGGGGGTGCTGAAGCGCGCGTCCGGTGCATCGTCCGGCGGGGGTTGCGGGCAGCCGCCACACAGGCCGCCCACCATCACCAGCAGTAGCAGTACGCCTCGGTGGGCCTGGCGGTTCGCTTCCATGGTCCGCTCCGGTGACAACGGGGGGAGCCTTGGGAATAGAACGCTCAGATGAACGAACGATGACCGTGGGGTTCCGGCGGATGTCCCGCTGTCACTACCCGGACGCCAGGGTGGTCAACTCCACCGTGCCCAGGGCGCGCGCCAGCTCCGCGCGGGAGGTGGCCAGGTCGTACGTCGCCTGCACCTGCTGGGCGGCGGCGTTGGAGAAGGCCACCTGCGCGTCGCTCACCTCGATGATGTTGCCCACGCCCGCGCGGTAGCGCCCTTCGGCCAGCCGCAGCCGTTCGCGCGCGTTCACCTGGGCCTCGTCCGCGGCGGTGAGCGCCTCGCGCGTGGCCACCACGTTGAGCCGGGCCTGCTCCACCTGGAGCCGCACCTGCTGCCGGAGCGCGTCCTTCTGCGCCTGGAGGTCGCGCAGGTTGGCGTTGGCCTCGCGCGTCTGCGCGTTGACGAGCCCGCCCTGGAACAGCGCCCAGCTCAGCTGGACGCCACCCTGCGCGCTCAGCGTGGCGCCGTTGAACGGGTTCGCCCCCACGTCGGACAGGTTGCCCGTGGCGCTCACGGAGGGCAGGTGGCCGGCCTTCGTCACCTTCACCTGTGACTCCTGCGCGGAAATCTGCCGCTCGCGCGCGGCCACGTCGGGACGGGCCTCCAGCGCGCGCTTCACCAGCGCGTCCAGCACCTCGTCCTCGCCCGCGATGGCCGCCACCGTCACGTCCTGCACGGTGTAGTCGGTGGCCGTCTCCACGCCCATGGTCTGGTTGAGCTGCGCCTTCGCGCTGGCATAGGTGTTCTGCGCGCGGATGAGCGCAACCTGCGCGTTGGCCTTCGCGGTGCGCTGCTGGAGCAGGTCAATCTCCGGCCGCGAGCCCACCTGCACGGACGCGTTCACCTGGTTGAGCCGGGCCGCCTCGCTCTGGAGCGTCTCGCGCGCCACGCCCAGGAGGGCCTTCTGCGTGAGGACGTTGAAGTACGCCGTGCGCACATTGCGCAGCGCGTCCTGGAGCACCTGCTCCTGCGAGTTCTCCTGCGCGCCCGCCGTCTCCTTCGACGCGTTGTAGCGGCCAGACGTCTTGCCGAAGTCGTAGATGAGCTGGTTGGCGGCGATGCTGCCGCTGAAGCGCCGCGTGGAGTTGGACACCACGCCGGTGTCGCTGCCCGGCACGTTCTGGATGACGGCCCGGTTGCTGGTACCCAGCGTGTAGCCCGCGCTGGCGCTCACCTGCGGAAGGAAGCTGGAGAAGGACTGGTCCACCCGGGCGTACGCCGCGTCGGTGCTCGCCTGGGCCGAACGCAGCGACGGCTGGTACTGGCGCGCCGCGGCCTCCGCGTCCGCCAGGGTGATGACGCGCCCCTCGGCGGCGGACATCGTCAGGGACTGCTGCACGGCCGGAGGCGTCACGGGCGTTGCCGGAGCCGGGGCCTGCGGCGTGGCGGCCGGGGCCGTCGCCGGAGCCTGGACCTGCGGGGCGGCGGGCTGGGCCGCCTGGGCCCCCGCGACCACGGGCAGGACGCACAACGAAAGCGTCAACGGAAGCGCGCGCATCACTCGTACCTCAGTGCATCGATGGGATCCAACAGGCTCGCCTTGCGCGCCGGATACAGACCGAAGACGACCCCAACCAGGCCGCTGAACACGATGGCCAGCAGCGCGACGTCAGGACGGACCAGCATGGGCCAGCCGAACTGCGCGGCGAGCAGCTTCGCCACGCCCAGGCCCACGGCCGCGCCGATGATTCCGCCCAGCACCGCCAGCGTCAGCGCCTCGATGAGGAACTGCGCCAGGATGTCTCGCGGACGGGCGCCCACCGCCACGCGCACGCCAATCTCGCGCGTCCGCTCGGTGACGCTCACCAGCATGATGTTCATGATGCCGATACCGCCCACCACCAGCGACACCGCCGCGATGGCCGCGAGCAGCAGGCTCAACGTCTCCGTGCTCTGCTGCTGACCGCTGGCCACCTCCGCCAGGTTGCGCACGTCGAAGTCGTTGGCGTCGTCCTCGCCCAGCCGGTGACGCTCACGCAGCAGGTTCGTCACGTCCGTCTGGGCCTTGGCCGTGAGGTCCGCGCTGGCCGCCTGCACGAACACCGCGCCGGTGATGTACGCGCCCAGGCTCTGCGCCTGCACCTGCCGCTTGAACGTGGTGGCCGGCACGAACACCGTGTTGTCGAAGTCCTGGCCCACGGGCGACTGGCCCTTGGGCGCCGTCACGCCCATCACGGTGAAGGGCGTCTTGTTGATGCGGATGACCTGCCCCACGGGGTTGAAGCCCTTGCCGTAGAGGTTGTCCACCACCGTCTGGCCCAGCACCGCCACCTTCGCGCCCGCTTCGTTGTCCGCGTCCGTGAAGTGCGCGCCCTTCGCCATGGTCCAGCTGCGCACGGAGAAGTAGTCCGTCGTGGTGCCGATGATGCTGGTGTTCCAGTTCTGGTCCTCGCTGAACACCTGCGCGTTGGAGCGCATCTCCGGCGCGGCGCCGCGCACGCTGGACACCTGCGTGCGCACGGCCTCCAGGTCGTCCCAGGTGATGGTGGGCTGGCTGCCGAAGCCGCCGCGCGCGCCACCGGATTTGGACGAGCCCGGCAGGATGATGAGCAGGTTGGTGCCCATGGAGTCGAAGACCTTCTGCACGCTGGCCTTCGCGCCGTCGCCAATGGCCACCATGGCGATGACCGCGCCCACGCCGATGATGATGCCCAGCGCGGTGAGCACCGAGCGCGTCTTCGAGCGCAACAGTGCACGCAGCGCCAGGACGAGTGTCTCCATGATGTTCATGTCCCCACCTCCTCGGCGGGCACCACCGCCGGGTTCGGCGTCTGGCGTCTGTCGTTCACGATGCGCCCGTCCTTCACCACCACGATGCGCTGGGTGTACTCGGCCACGTCCGGCTCGTGCGTCACCAGCACCAGCGTCATGCCTTCCTTCTGCAACTGCTGGAACAGCGCCATCACCTCCACCGTGGTGCGCGAGTCCAGGTTGCCCGTGGGCTCGTCCGCCAGGATGACGCGAGGCCGCCCCACCAGCGCCCGCGCGATGGCCACGCGCTGCTGCTGACCGCCAGAGAGCTGCTTCGGGTGGTGGTCCAGCCGGGCCCCCAGCCCCACGCGCTCCAGCGCTTCCTTCGCCCGCGCACGCCGCTCCTTGGAGGGCACGCCCGCGTAGAGCATGGGCAGCTCCACGTTCTCCAGCGCGGTGGTGCGCGCCAGCAGGTTGAAGCTCTGGAAGACGAAGCCCAGGGTGCGGTTGCGCACGCGCGCCAGGCCGTCACGGTCCAGGCGGGCCACCTCGCGGCCGTTGAGCAGGTACTCACCGGAGGTGGGCCGGTCCAGGCAGCCCAGGATGTTCATCAGCGTGGACTTGCCCGAACCAGAGGAGCCCATGATGGAGACGAACTCCCCAGGCTCCACCGTGAAGTCCACGCCACGAAGGGCCCGCACCTCCACGTCGCCAGACTTGTACACCTTCGCCACTTTGTTGAGCTGGATGACGGGGGGTGCCCGCTTCGTGTCCGCGTCCATCTGTCTGCCTCTGTCCCTTCCCCTGCCCGCAGTTCCTGTGATGATGTCTGTGATTGGAACGGCCGCGCGCGCCTAGAAGCCGCGGCGCCCGCCGCCCATGCCCCGGCCGCCGCCCGCGCCACCGAGGGGGCTCGCGCCGCCTGACGGACCCGCGGAAGGCGTCGCGCCCGCCGCCGAGTTCGCTGCGGTGATGACGCGGTCGCCCGCCTTCAATTCACCCTCCACCACTTCCGTGAACGTGCCGTCCGTCATGCCGGTGCGCACGTTCACGGCGACAGGCTGCGGCTTCTGCTCCGGCTGGCGGCGCAGCACGTAGACGGTGCGCATGCCGGCCGGGGCCTGCTGGGCCGGAGCCTGCGCGGCGGCGTCCGGCGACGGCACCGGGCGGTAGCGCAAGGCCGTATTGGGCACGGACAGCGCCTGGTCCTTCTGCTGCGTGACGATGGTCACGTTGGCGGTCATGCCCGGCTTGAGCTTCAGGTCCGGGTTCGGCACGTCGATGACGGCCAGGTAGGTCACCACGTTCTGCACGGTGATGGCCTCGTTGCGGATCTGCCGGATGACGCCCTCGAAGGTCTCCCCCGAGAAGGCGTCCACGGTGAAGGTGGCCTTCTGGCCGGGCTGCAGCTTGCCCACGTCCGCTTCCGCGATGCTGGTGTTGACCTGCATCTTGCGCAGGTCCTCCGCGATGGTGAAGAGCACGGGCGCCTGGAGGGACGCGGCCACCGTCTGGCCCACGTCCACGCTGCGCGAGATGACGATGCCGTCCGTGGGCGACACGATGGTCGTGTACTTGAGGTTGACCTCCGCCTCGTTGAGCGCGGCCTGCGCCTGGGCCACCGAGCCCTCCGCGGCCGTCACCTCCGCCTGCCCGCTGGAGGCGGCGGACTCGGCCGTCTCCAGCTCGGACTGGGAGATGAACTGCTGGGCGCGCAGCTCGCGCGAACGCACGGCCTGCTTCTTCGCCACGTCCGCGTTGACGCGCGCCTTCTGGAGGTTCGCGCGCGAGGCCGTCATGTTCGCCTTCGCCCGGTCCAGCGCGGCCTGCACCAGCTGCGGGTCGATGCGGGCGATGACCTGCCCCTTCTTCACCTGCGAGTTGTAGTCGACCATCAGCTCCTGGATGCGACCGGAGACCTGACTGCCGACCTGCACCGTCACCAGCGCCGCGACAGTGCCGGTGGCCGTCACCTTGGCCGTGAGCTTCCGGGCCTCGGCGGGGGTCGTGTCGTAGGTGACGGCGTCCGCCTGGTTTCCAGCGCGCATGCGCCAGAACACCACCGCGCCCGCCACCACCAGGATTGCCAGGACCCAGGCCCAGCGCGGAATGCCACGCTTGCGACCCTCGTCCTCATCCAGCTCCACCGGCGCCAGGGCCGGCGCTTCCCGCGGCATCTCGCTCAAGGCCTTCATGCCCCTTATCTACGTTTTGAAATGTTTCGGCGAATCTCGTCTCTATTACGAAAGATGACCCGCGGCGAGGCGGCCATCCGGTGTGTCCGCCGCTCCCACTCCGGGGAGCACGACGCGCGCGGTGGTGCCCTGGCCCGGCTGGCTCTCCAGCGTGAGGCGGCCGTGGTGCGCATCCAGGATGCGGCGCACCAGCGCCAGCCCCAGGCCCACGCCGCCGGTGGTGCGAGCGCGGCTGCGGTCGGTGCGGAAGAAGGGCGTGCCCACGCGAGACAGGTCCTGCGCTTCGATGCCGATGCCCTGGTCCTGGATGTCCACCTGGAGGCCGTCGCCCGCCGCCCGGGCGTGCAGCTTCACGGTGGTGCCGGGCTCCGAGTATTTCCCCGCGTTGTCGAGCAGGTTGTCCAACACGCGCCGCAGTAGCACGGGATCCGCCTCCAGCGCGGGCAGCGTGCCGTCCACCTGGACCTCCAGCCGGTGCTTCGGCCGGGCGGTGTGGAAGCGGGCGGCGGCCTTGTCCAGCAGCGCGTTCGCGTCCACGCGCTCCAGGCGCAAGGGAGGCACGCCGCTCGCGCCCTCCGTCACCAGCTCCAGGCGGGACGTGGTGAGCACGTCCGACACCAGGCGCTCCAGCTCGGACAGGTCCTCGGTGATGTCGGGCAACAGCTCGCGCGCCGTCTGCGCGTCGCCCTCCGCGGCCAGGTCCAGCGCCACGCGGATGCGGGACAGGGGCGTGCGCAGCTCATGCGACACGTTGGCGAGCAACTCCTTCTGCGAGCGCAGCAACTGGGTGATGCGGCCGGCCATCTCGTCGAAGGCCTCGGACACCAGGCCCAGCTCGTCCTTGCGGCGCAGGCCCGCGCGCACGTCCAGCCGTCCGGCGCCAAACGCACGCGCCGCGGAGGCCAGCTTCTCCAGCGGGCCCGCGAGCGTGCGCGCGAAGACGACGGAGGTGATGGCGGTACACGCCAGCACGAGCCCCACGATGATGGCCGTCTGCCGGTCGCCGTCAGGAGGAGGCGGCGGCGGGGGCAGGGACACGGCGGCATAGACCTGGATGGGGCCCGGGAAGGGGCTCACCACCAGCATGCGGCCAGGGCCGCTGCCAGCCCCGGGGAACGGTCCGCGAGGGCCGCTGCGGGTGACGCGCGAGCTGACGGCGGAGAGTTCCTCGGGCCTGAGCGGGGGCGCGGCGTCCGGACGCGTGTTGCCGAGCAGCGCCCCGTCCGCGGCGCGCAGGGTGACGCGCATGCCCATGCGCTGCTGGGCGCGTTCGAGCGACGCCTGGAGCTCGGCGGGGTTGTCGCGCAGGGCGGACCACTCGTCGACGAAGTAGGACAGCTCGTCGTCGAAGCGGTTGCGCCAGGACTCGTTGCGCAGGAGGTCGCGCGCGAGCATGAGCGACACGCCCACGAGGAGAATCTGGATGACTCCCACCAGGTAGATGCGGGGGAGCAGGCCCATGGGCATCCGGAAGAACTTCACGGCTCCGCCTCGGTCTCGGTGGCCAGCATGTAGCCGGCACCGCGGACCGTCTTGAGCAGGCGCGGGTTGCGCGGATCCACCTCCAGCTTCTGGCGAAGGCGGAAGATGTGCACGTCCACGGAGCGGTCGAACACCTCGTCCGCGCTGCCCTTCACCAGGTCGAGCAGCTGCTCACGGCTGAGGACGCGGCCAGCGCGCTCGGCCAGGACGCGCAGCAGGCTGAACTCGTAGGTGGTGAGGGACAGCGGCTTGCCGTCCAGGGACGCGCTCAGGCTGCGCGGGTCCAGCACCAGGCGGCCCGCGTGCACGGGGTGGCTGGTGGGGCCCACCTTGCCGCGAGCGCGGCGCACCTGGGCGCGGATGCGGGCGAGCAGCTCGCGCGACGAGTAGGGCTTGGGCAGGTAGTCATCCGCGCCGGACTCGAGGCCCAGGACGCGGTCGGCCTCCTCGCCGCGCGCGGTGAGCATGATGATGGGGACGTCCGTGCGGGTGCGCAGCTCGCGGCAGACCTCCAGGCCGTCGCGGCCGGGGAGCATGAGGTCCAGGAGGATGACGTCGAAGGTGTGGCGGGCCGTCTGGAGGAGCGCGTCAGTGCCGGAGGCGGAGACGGTCACGATGATGCCGTGCTCCTGGAGGTAGCGGGCGGTGAGCCGCGCCAGGCGTTCATCGTCCTCGACGAGGAGCACCTGGATGGTGGCCTCCTCGGAGGTCGTGGGGCGTGGGGTCGTCTCCATGGGTCGGGTCTCCGCGAGGGATGCGGACCGGAGGCGAATGAGGGCCCGGGCTTCTCTCCGTTAAGTCCGGGCCCCGCGGTCCGCCTCCGGGCCGCGACCTGCAACCTCTCACCCCTACATTTCCAGGGGGCTACGGGCCCATGACGAAATATTACGGATGGGGCTCCGGCGGGTCATCCCAGGGGTTTTCAGGGGGACGGCCGCAACGGACGGAAATTCAGGGCTCGCCGTGCAGCCGGGTGAGCGCCCGCCGGTCCACCTTGCCCGCCGGGGTGCGAGGCAGGGCCTCCAGCAGCCGCAGCGTCCGGGGCAGCTTGTAACGGGCAAGCCGGCCCGAGCAGAACGCTCCCAGCGCCTCCAGTGTGGGTGCCGCACCGGGTCGGGGGACGACGAGGGCGCGAGGGACTTCGCCCCACTTCGGGTCGGGGACACCGATGACGGCGACCTCGGCGACGTCGGGGTGGCCGGCGAGGACGCTCTCGACCTCGGAGGGGTGGATGTTCTCGCCGCCGGAGATGATGAGGTCCTTGGCGCGGCCCTCGATGCGGAAGAGGCCCTGGGCGTCGCGGGAGGCCAGGTCGCCGGTATGGAGCCAGCCGTCCGCGAAGGCACGGGCGGTCTCCTCCGGGCGGCGCCAGTAGCCGGCGCACACATGGGGGCCGCGAAGGAGCAGCTCGCCCACGTCACCGGGGCGCTGTTCGCCATCGATGCGCGCTTCGACGTGGAAGAGGGGCACGCCGACGAAGCCCGGGTGCGAGTGCATGACAGCGTCAGGGAGGAAGAAGTTGTTGGGGCCGGCCTCGGTGAGGCCGTAGCCGGTGCGGAAGGGAACGCCTCGGGAGAAGAAGCGCTCGAAGACAGGGGCGGGACAGGGAGCGCCGCCGCTGATGAGCAGCTTGAGGCGGGAGAAGTCCACGGCCTCGAAGCGGGGATGCCGCTGCATCTCGATGAACATGGTGGGCACGCCGAACACGAGGTTCACGGAGCCCGAGTGGATGAGGTCGAAGCACTGCGCCACGTCGAAGGCACGGCACACGACGGAGGCGCCGCCCGCAAGCACCAGCGGCAGCGTGAAGACGTTGAGGCCGCCGGTGTGGAACAGGGGCGCGTTGAGCAGCGCCACGTCGTCCTGGGTGAGGCCCCAGCTGACGACGGTGTTCACGGCATTGGCGGTGAGCGAGCCATGCGTGAGCACGGCGGACTTCGGAAGCCCGGTGCTCCCACCGGTGGAGCACAGCACCCAGGGAGCATCCGCCTCCAGTTCGACGACAGGCAGCGAGCCGGACAGGTCGTCGCGGGAGGAGAAGGCGCGCTCACCGGGGAGCGGATCCGCGAAGGGGATCCACTGCGCCGGAAGCCGGGGGCGCAAGGCGTCCACTTGAGCGCGGAACTCCGGCCCAAAGCAGACGACGGAAGGAGCGACATCGGAGAGCAGGCCGTGGAGTTCCTCCACGCCCAGGCGCCAGTTGAGCGGCTGGAGCACGGCGCCCAGCTTCGCGCACGCGAACACGAGGTCCAGCGTCTCCACGCCGTTGGAGGCCAGCACGGAGACGCGGTCCCCCGGGCCCACGCCCAGTCCGCGCAGCAGCAGCGCGGTCCGGTGGGCGGAGTCATTCCACTCCGCCCACGAGATGCGCCGCCCATCCCGAAGCGAATCAACGAGCGCAGTGCGCTCCGGGGCGAGCGAAGCCCGCCGGGCCAGCCAGTCGTGGACGATGGGCATGCCCGGCGGCTCCTACGAAGACATCAATCCCGCGAAACGAAGTGCGTGGAGATCTTGTTCCACACCGCTGGGGTGATGCCCATGCTCAGGTGGTCATAGGCCATGCCCTCCTGCTTCGCGTCGGCGGTCTTCTTCGCGGCCGTCCAGCCCTGGGTGAGCTGGGTCATCGCCGCGATGCTCGCCTCGAAGAGCACGCCGTCGCTGCGCAGCGTGGACGTGGTGGACGTCATGCCATCCGTCTCGAACGGGGTCGCCCCGCCCGTCGTGCCGTACAGCACGTAGAGCGACGGCAGGCGCGAATCCACGCCGTGCTCCGCCAGACGCGTGATGAACTTGCCGCCCATCTCCATGGCCGCCGCCATGCCCAGGCCGTCCATGATGCGGTACTTGCCGTAGCCCAGCGAGTCGTACGCCTCCACATTCCGGTCGGTGGTCTCGTAGAGGGGCTGCGCGTGGTACGCGAAGCACGGAGAGCCCACCGGGTCGAACGCCGTCGTGCGGCACACGCGGTGGTCGCTGGACGCCATGTAGCCCGCGGCGAAGAACGGGTTGTACGGATTGTAGATGAGCTTCGTGTCCAGCCAGGGGAAGTAGCGGTTCTCGTCCGGATCGATGCTGTCCCACGCGGACGCGCTGCGGTCCGGAATGGGGTACGTGCCGCGCAGGTCATACGCCGCCTGCAGCTGGCCCGGGTACGCCGTCACGTACTTGCCGCTGTCGTTCACCGCGCCGAAGAGGCTCATGTTGTAATCGTCGAACTTGAACAACGACGCGGACAGGCCCTGGCTCGTGTTCAGCGTCTGCAGCGTGCTGCTGGACACCGGCGTGCCCGTACTGGACAGGCTCGTGATGTTCGACAGGTAGATGCGGCGGAAGTAGTCCGTCCACACGCCCCCGGAATCCTTGCACACGCTCTCCGCGTAGGGGTTGTTGAACCAGGGCACGCTATAACCAAACGTCACGCACTGGAACGCGGAGAAGTACGTCCACGGCATCGGGCCACGGCCCACCGGCGCGTTGGAGGCCGTGCTCGCGATGGTCAGCGTGTGGATGGGGTGGCGGAAGTTCAGGTCGATGCCCTTGTGCGGGCCAGACAGCGGCACGTACACGCGCACCGAGTCGTCATACGCCGGCACCTGCGACGCCTGCTCCTTCGCCAGACGCTCGAAGAAGCGCGTCGTGCTGAAGCCGCCCCACGTGGCCGCGTTCTCCAGCCAGGGGTCCACCGCCAGCACGCCCTTGCTCCACGCCACCACGTCCACCCGCGCCACGCCCGGGTGCAGCGCCTTCACGCGCTGCACGGCGTTGGCCACGTGGATGGCGTGGTTGAAGTTGTCGCCGTGGAACGAGCCGAACGTCACCGCGTACACGCAGCGGCCCTTCGACTCCAGGTCCTGCACCATGCCCGTCAGCTGCGCCGCGCCGCCGTAGGTGCCGCCCGAACCGTTGTTGCCGTTGGGGAACATCCACACGTTCGCGTCCTGGATGGCGCCGTGCACCAGCAGCGTCGGCGTCAGGTTGACGTTACAGGTGCGCGCCGCGGTGGCCCGCCCCTTGTGCAGCAGGACGAAGCGCGCCTCCGGCTTGGTGGGGCCGGGCGTGGGACAGGTGGCCCCGGTCGTCGTGGCACAGCTGTTCCCGTAGTGGAGGTTGAACGCGTTCACCAGCTGCTGGTTCAGCGAACCGAAGTACGTCCGCAGCGGGTAGTCGGTGGACTGGAACGTGTCCTGGTCACGCAGCTTCAGCGTGCGCGGGTTGTAGTACTCCGTGCGGAAGCGCTGCTTGCCTTCCAGCAGCTCAATCTGCCCCCAGGACCACGTGGGCGGCGTGTACGTGCCCACCACCCGGTAGTTGCCCGTGAAGGTGGGGACTGCGTCGAAGTACGGGGCCAGGTCCGCGTCCAGCGGAGCCTCGGCCGTGGCGACGGACTCCTGCGTCGGGGGTGCTTCCGCGGGCGGTTCTGCCCCGCAACCTGCCATCAGCAATGCGGCCGTGAGCGACAAACTCCAGTTGCTTCGCATGCGGACCTCCGGTTGGGTGAAGGGTGCGGCGACAGCGGACTGCGACTGAGAGTGGACACACGGGACGCACGACGCCCCCCAGGGGTCTCCCCGGAAGGCCCTCGCGTGCCTCACCGCACGTCAGGAACAGCGACTAGCGGGTGTGCTCCTGCAGGAACGGGACGAGCAGGTCGTGGAACTCCTTCGTCTTCTCCAGGTGCGGGCTGTGGCCCGTGTCCGGGAGGACGACCTCGCGGTAGCGGCCGCCGTTGGCCGCGTAGCGATCCATCACCTTGCGCATCTGCGACACCATGGGCTGCGGCGGGTACTTCTCATCCCCGGGCCAGCCGGGCACCGCACCCAGTTTGCCCAGGAAGCCGAAGTCGAACAGTGACGTGTCGGAAACGATGGCGTCGTCCGCGCCGCGGATCCACAGCACGTCCGGCCCCTTCGTCAGCGCCGCGAAGGTGGAGGTGTTGTAGTAAGCCGGCGCCATGGCGTTGTTCATGCCCGTGGTGCCCGGCGCCACGCCCGGCCAGTTCGCCGACTTCTCGAAGTTGCCCGGGTACAGCTCGTCCGACACGTGCGTGTCCAGCACGGAGTCCAGGAGCATCTCCTCGTCCGGGTGGCGGAACGGCGGCTTCACGTAGCAGCCGTTCATCACGTTGCGCGGCGACGTCTGCGACTCCGTGGAGCGGTCCTTCGTCTTCAGCCGCTGCACGAAGTCCGGGTTGGCCGTGCCGCCACCGGAGCCCGCGAAGTCCGCCCAGCACGGCGTGCCGTCCGCGTCCTTCGTGCCGCCGAAGCCGTAGGGAGACAGCGGCGCCTCCACCACCAGGCCGGCCACGCGCTCCGGGTGGTCGATGGACAGCTGCATCACGATGCCCGCGCCCGCCGAGTGCGCCACGAACGCCGCGCGCTTCAGCGACAGCGTGTCCATCAGCGCCACCAGGTCATCCGCGAAGTCGCGCATGCCGCGCGTCGCGTCGATGGTCTTCGCCTCCGTGTGCCCGTAGCCGCGCATGTCCGGCGCGATGCCCCGGAAGCCCTCGGGCAGCGTCTTCATCAGCGACTCGAAGAACGCGGACGAGGAACAGTTGCCGTGCACGAAGATGACGGGAAAGCCGTCCTCGCCCACCAGCCGCGCGCGCACCCGGAGCCGCTGCGTGGGGATGTCCCGGATCTCGACCTTCCTGGATGTATCAGCCATGTGCGCGCTCCTGGTTGCGTTGCTTGAGAGAGGAAAATCCGTGCGTCACGAAGCGGCCCGCGCGTCAGCGGCGATGGCCGCCTCGCGCAGCTCGCGCTTGAGAATCTTCCCGGCCGGGGACACCGGCAGGAACTTCATCAACTCCACCCGCTTGGGGACCTTGAAGCGTGCCACCCGGCCCTTGAGGTGCTCGAGCAGCGCGTCCGCCGAGGCCTCGGCGCCCGGCTTGAGCACCACGTAGGCCCGGCCCGCCTCGCCCCACTTCGCGTCCGGCACGCCCACCACCGCGCACTGCTGCACCGCGGGGTGCTCGTACAGCACGGACTCCAGCTCCAGCGGGTACACGTTCTCTCCGCCGGAGATGAACATGTCCTTCTTGCGGCCCGCGATGGTGAAGAAGCCTTCCGCGTCCACGCGCGCCAGGTCCCCGGTGTGGAACCAGCCGTCCGCGCTGATGGCCTCCTTCGTGGCGGCGTCGTCCTCGAAGTAGCCGGAGCACATGGAGGGCCCCTTCAGCACCAGCTCCCCCACCCCGCCCACAGGCACCGCGTGGCCGGCGTCATCCACCAGCTTCGCGTCGATGAAGTAGTTGGGCCGGCCAATGGAGCCCGCCTTGGTCACCGCGAACTCCGGTCCCATGCTGAAGATGCCCGGGCCGAACTCCGTCATGCCGAAGCCCTGCTTGAAGGGCACCGGGTGCACCGCCTGCCACGCCTGGAGCAGCGGCACCGGAAGCGGCGCCCCACCGCTGGTGACGAAGCGCACGGAGGAGAAATCCGTCCCCTTCCAGCGCGGCGAGTCCATCAACTGCTGGTACTGCGTGGGCACCGCGAAGAAGAGCGTCACCTTCTCCTTCGCGACCAGGCCCAGCATCTCGTCCGGGTCCCACCGGCGCATCAGCACCACGGTGCCGCCCACGGTGAGCAAGGGCAGCGTGTAGACGAGCAGCCCGCCCGTGTGGAACAGCGGCGTGTGCGTCACCGTCACGTCGCCCTGACGGATTTCATGCACCAGCGTGTTGAGCGTGTTCCACGCCACCATGCGGTAGGACACCTTCGCGCCCTTGGACCGGCCGGTGGTGCCGCCGGTGAAGAGCAGGCAGAGGATGTCCTCCTCGCTCACCGCGTCGTTCGTCACCGGAGCCTCCGGAGCGGCGGGCGCGTACGCCATGGCCTTCTCGTACGGATCCGCGCCCGGCAGGCCCCGAGCCTCCAGCGCGACGAGACGCAGGCCATCACCCACGTGCTCGCGCACCTGGGCCACCGCGTCCTTGAAGTCGTCTCCGAAGAGCAGCACGCGCGGGCGGATGGCGCGCACGCCCTCCGTCAGCTCCGCCGCGTGCAGCCGCCAGTTGTACGGCACGAAGACGGCGCCCAGCTTCCCGCACGCGAACAGCGTGTCCAGGTACTCCACGCCGTTGTGCGCGACGATGCCCACGCGGTCGCCGCGCTGCACGCCCGCCACGTCCCGCAGCCAGCCCGCGAGCGCGTTGGCGCGCGCGTTCATCTGCCGGTAGGTGAAGCGGCCCGCGTCCTTCCGGGCCACGTCCACCACGGCCACCGCGTCCGGCCAGTAGAGGGCACCCCGCCCCATCCAGTCCCCGATGAACATGCGAAGAACTCCTGTCTGAATGAGGCGGGGTATGGGGGGACTAAGCCGTCCAGCGGTAGAGGGCGGACGCCATGGCGAGGCCACCGCCACTGGCGCAGAAGGCGACCAGGTCGCCCTTCTTCACCTTGCCCTGCAACACCGCGTCGTCCAGCGTCATGGGGATGCAGGCGGAGCCCGTGTAACCCCACTTGTCCATCGTGTAGTGCGCCTTCTCCATCGGCTGGTTGAGCGCCTTCATCGTGGCTTCGATGGTGCGCAGGTTCAGCTGCGTGAAGACGAACAGCTTCACGTCGTCCAGCGTCTGGTCCGCGCGCTTGAGCAGCGTGTCCAGCAGGATGGGCCAGCGCTCGGTGTTGAACGTGGAGGGGAACTTGCGCACGAACTGCACCGCGGGCTTGCCGTCCGTCAGCGCCAGCGTCTCCACCGTGGCGGGCCGGTTCGTGCCGCCCGTGTAGATGCCCAGCGCGTCGTGGTACTCGCCGTTCGCGAGCAGCTTCGCGCCCAGGAAGCCCGGCTTGTCGGACGCGCCCAGCACCACCGCGCCCGCGCCGTCCGCGAACAGCGTGCAGGTCTTCTTGTCCTTCCAGTTCACGTACCGGGTCATCCCGTAGGCGCCCACCACCAGGATGCGCTGGTAGCTGTCGTCCGACGAAATCGTCTTGGACGCCACGTCCAGCGCCGTCACCCAGCCCGCGCACGCGGCGTTGATGTCGTACGTGCCCGCGTTCACCGCGCCCAGCTTGGCCTGCACCACGGACGACGTGCCGGGGCTCAGGTAGTCCGGCGTGTCACTGGCCACGAGCACCAGGTCCAGCTCCTTGGGGTCCACCTTCGCGCGGGCCAGCGCCTCCTTCGCGGCGGCCACGGCCAGGTCGCTGGTGGCCTGGTTGTCCGCCATCACGTGGCGCTGCTTGATGCCCACGTTCTGCTGGAGCCACTCGTCCACCTTCTCACCGAGGATCTTCTCCACGTCGGCGTTGGTGAGGAGCTTCTCGGGGACGTAGCGGCCGGTGGACAGGATGTTCGCGTAACGCATGACGGTGTTTCAGCTCCGGGGACCGCGTGACGGACGGCGGGAAGACGGCTTCGACTTCGGGGGGGTGGGCTTCGACGACTTCGCTGCTGCCTTCGGGGGGGGCACAGGCTGGAGATGGGTGCGCGCGGCGCCCGCGTCCGGGGGCAGGCCGTGGGTCAGGAGCGTCATCGCCGTGTCGAGCACGCGCTCCAGGCCCATGTCCTCCTCCCAGAGCACCCACCGCATGCCCAGGAAGTCGCCAATGCCCATCAGGCAGTAGGCGAGCGCCTCCGGATCCATGCGGCGCACCTCGCCGGCCTCCATGGCCAGCGTGAGGCCGCGCACGTAGCCCTTGGCGAAGCGGTCGTAGTAGCGGCGGTAGCAGTCCGCGTCCACGAACTCCGCCTGCCGCACCACGCGGTAGAGGTTGGGGTGCTGGCGCACGAACTGGAAGAAGGCGCGCAGGCCCTCGCGCTCCACTTCCAGGCGCGTGGTGCACGCGACCGTGGACTCCGCGATGAGGCGGCGCAGGCGCGCGCCCAGCTCGTCCACCACCTCCACGAAGATGGACTGCTTGTCCGGGAAGTACACGTAGAAGGTGCCCAGCGCGACGCTGGCCTTGCGCGTGAGGTCCGCGATGGACGCGCGCTCGTAGCCCTTGTCGCCGAACACCGCCTCCGCTGCCTTCAACAACTTCTGCCGCGTCCGCTGACCGCGCGGCGTGACGGGGACTCGTTCTGAAGTTGAAGGGCGATTCATCTTTCAGGACGGGTAGCACCCGGCCGACCGCCCTGTCAAAAGCGGATGGATGGCTCCCTGCGTCAAAGACAGACACGGACGCGAGGCGTCAAACACTTCGCGTGACGTCCCCAGCCCTTGAGCGGGGAAGTGTCCACCTCGCCCACCTGGCCCCGAGGGAGGACTGCCGCCAAGCCCTTCCGGCACCACCTTCCGCCTGGCTGCCTGGAGACTCGGGAGGTCGGGTAGGAGACCTTTCGCCGGCATCAACCATTTTGCATGCAAACGGACTTGCACTTCATGGCAGATGCATATAACTTCACCGTCGACTGCCAGGTCCGCTTATAGAAATAAGGTTTTACACCCCATGGACCCCCTGGATTATCGCATCGTCGATATGCTTCAGCGCGATGGCCGGGCCACGCAGCTGGAGTTGTCACGTGGGGTGAAGCTGTCCCAGCCGGCGGTGGCGGAGCGCATCCGCAAGCTGGAGGAGAAGGGCATCATCACCGGCTACACGGCGCGCGTGGACGCGACGCAGCTGGGCAAGGACATCACCGCCTTCATCGGGGTGAGCATCGAGCACCCCAAGCACTTCGAGGGCTTCGCGCGGAAGGTGGCGGAGCTGCCGGACGTGCTGGAGGCCCACCGGGTCGCGGGGCAGGACTCGTACGTCTTGAAGGTGAAGACCGCGAATACGCGGACGCTGGACTCGCTGCTCGTGGAGACGCTGCGCACCATTCCAGGTGTGACCCGCACGAGCACCACCATCGTCCTGTCGACCCTGAAGGAAGACACGCACGTGCGTGTCCCCGATGAGCTGTTGAACGGAGAATGAACATGAGCGCGGACGCTATGAGTGCACCCCTGCCCCCTCCTCCGGCCTACCGGCTGTCCAAACGCATGTCCCGGATGAAGACGTCCGCGGTGCGCGAAATCCTCAAGATCGCCGAGCGCCCCGACATCCTCTCCTTCGCCGGCGGCCTGCCCGCCCCGGAGCTCTTCCCCGTGGACGCCATCGCCAAGGCGTTCGAGCAGACCTTCGCCCGGGAGGGGCGGCCCGCGCTCCAGTACAGCACCACGGAGGGCTTCGCCCCCCTGCGCGAGTGGATTGCCTCGCACCTGGCGCGCAAGGGCCAGCACGTCCACGCGGACCAGGTGCTCATCACCAGCGGCTCGCAGCAGGGCCTGGACCTGGTGGGCAAGGTGCTGCTCGATCCGGGTGACCTGGTCGTGGTGGAGGACCCCAGCTACCTGGCGGCGCTCCAGACCTTCGGCGGCTACGAGGTGGATTTCGCCACCGTGCGCAGCGACGACGCCGGCATGGACACGGACGACCTGGCGGCCCTGCTGAAGAAGCGCGTGCCGAAGCTGCTCTACGTCATCCCCAACTTCCAGAACCCCAAGGGCACCACCCTGTCCCTGGAGCGCCGCAAGGCGCTGGTGCGGCTGGCGCAGGAGCACCGCTTCATCATCCTGGAGGACGACCCGTACGGCGAGCTGCGCTTCAAGGGCGTGCACCTGCCGTCGCTGGCGTCGATGGACGACCAGGGCGTGGTGCTGTCCCTGTCCACCTTCTCCAAGACGCTGGCCCCCGGCCTGCGCCTGGGCTGGGTGACGGGGCCGCGCCCGCTGCTCAAGTCGCTGACCATCGCCAAGCAGGCCACGGACCTGCACACGGCCACGCTGGCCCAGCGCGCCACCGCGCTGCTGCTGGAGACCTTCGACTACGCGGGCCACATCCAGGCGCTGATGCCCGTCTACTCCGAGCGCGCCACCGCGATGCTGGCCGCGCTGGAGGCCCACATGCCGAAGGGCACGAAGTGGACCCGGCCGGACGGCGGCATGTTCCTCTGGGTGGAGCTGCCCCAGGGCCTGGACGCGGCCACGCTGCTGCCCCGCGCCGTGGAGCAGAAGGTCGCCTTCGTCCCCGGCGCGCCCTTCTTCGCCAACGACCAGAAGCCCCAGTTCATGCGCCTGAACTACTCCAACCGCCCGCCCGACCTCATCAACGAGGGCATGCGCCGGCTGGGCTCGGTCATCTCCGACGCACTGTAGCCCTGCCGGTCCGGCCCCAACGCACCGCGTCGGGGGTCCGGGGCTCATGAGAAGTTGAAGCTTGATTCAGGTTTCAGCCTCCGCGGCGCTGGCCAGCGCCCGTGCGGTGTGCGTACCCTGCGCGCGTTTTTTCCATGACGCCCAGGAGAGCCACATGCAGCTGAAGGACCTGAAGATCATCGTCACCGGCGGCGCGCAGGGCATGGGCGCGCACTTCGCTCAGCGCATCCACGAGGCGGGCGGCCAGGTGGCCGTTGGCGACGTCAACGAGGAGAAGCTCGCGGCGCTGCCGGCGGGCATCCACCGCCGCAAGCTGGACGTGTCCAACGAGCAGGACGTCACGGACTTCGTGCAGTGGGCCCACGGCGCCATGGGCGGCCTCAACGGCCTCATCAACAACGCGGGCATCCTGCGCGACGCGCTGCTCGTGAAGAAGGACCGCACCACCGGCCAGGTGAAGAAGCTGTCCACCGCGGACTGGAACGCCGTCATCGGAGTGAACCTCACCGGCGCCACGCTGATGGTGCGCGAGGTCGTCACCAAGATGGTGGAGACGGACCAGCGCCCCGGCGTCATCGTGAACATGTCGTCCATCGCGCGGCACGGCAACCGCGGCCAGTCCAACTACGTGTCCGCCAAGGCCGCGCTCGCCGCCAACACCGTCACCTGGTCGCGCGAGTTCGCGCCGTTCGGCATCCGCGTGGGCGCCATCGCGCCGGGCATGATTGAAACGCCCATGACGCAGGGGATGAACCAGAAGGCCCGCGACGCGCTGGTGGCCGCCATCCCGGTGGGCCGCATCGGCGAGCCGGAGGACATCTGGGTGGCCGTGAAGTTCATCGTGGAGTGCGACTACTTCAACGGCCGCACCATCGACGTGGACGGCGGTCACAACTTCTAGGCCGTTCGCAGCATCCGCGCCCCGGGCTTCAGGCGCTCTTGCGCTTCCGGGGCGCGGCCCGCGTGGGCTTCACGTCCACCCAGCGCTCCGCCCACTTGCCCAGCTCGTCAATGACCTTCCAGAACGCCTGACCCTTCTCCGTCAGGCGGTACTCGGAGCGGATGGGCGGGCCCGGGTCCACGTGGCGCTCGAGGATGCCCTCCGCCTCCAGGTCCTTGAGCCGCTCCGACAGGACGCGCTCGCTGATGGTGCCGATGCGCGCCGTCAGCTCCCCGAACCGGCACGGCCCGTCCATCAGGATGCGCAGGATGACGCCCGTCCAGCGCCGCCCCAGCAGGTCGGCCGCCGACAGGAACCGCGCACACAGCGGGCTTGAGTCGTCATGCATCGTGCCACCTCCACTCCGAATATAGCGCCCGCCCCTTTCCGTCGGCACTTACTTACTTTTTGGAAGCTACTTGCGAAATAAAAGTGACGCGGATAGCCATGGGGTGTTCGCAACGGAGGACATCACGCATGGCGACCCCGAACACGGCCCTGGACACGGACGCGCTGGAGCAGCTCTTCACGGAGGCCCGTACCTACCCGGGCTGGCAGGACCGGCCGGTGACGGACGAGACGCTGCGGCGCATCTACGAGCTGGCGCGCATGGCGCCCACCGCGGTCAACAGCCAGCCGGTGCGCCTGGTGTTCGTGAGGAGCCGCGAGGCCAAGGAGCGGCTCAAGCCCGCGCTGTCCCCGACCAACGTGGACAAGACGATGCAGGCGCCAGTGACGGTCATCGTGGCGTACGACACCGCGTTCCACGAGCAGATGCCCAAGCTGTTCCCCTCGCGCGACATGAAGAGCGTCTTCGCCGCCCAGACGCCGGAGGCGCGCGAGCAGGCGGCCTTCATGAACGGCACCCTGCAGGGCGGCTACGTCATCCTCGCGGCGCGCGCGCTGGGGCTCGACTGCGGCCCCATGGGCGGCTTCGACAAGGCCAAGGTGGACGAGGCCTTCCTCCAGGGCACCGGCTGGAAGTCGAACTTCCTCATCAACCTGGGCTACGGCGACCCGGCGAAGCTCTTCCCGCGCAACCCGCGTCTGTCTTTCGAGGACGCCTGCCGGTTGGACTGACACCGTCCAATCCCAGACAGGGCATTGGTCCCTCCGTTCAATGGCATCAGGCGGCCACAATCCTGAGTTTCTAGGTTAATCAGGAAGAAGCCGCCCCGCCGTCGGTTCCACAGGGGTGAACGCGGCAAGCGAGCCTCTTCCCGGTGCGACAGCGCAGGCGCCCAGACGCGGGGGCTCGCCTTTCGCAAGGCGGCGTAGACCGCCGGAGGGCCGTCTTCCGTTACAAGGAAGGCGAGACGCGGGGCCGGTGACAGGAGGCAAGCGCGGTGGGGCGGGCCTAGTACAGCTGTTCGAGCGGCATCATCGTGCCCGCCTCGAACTCCGGCGCGCGGCGCAGCTGGTCCAGCACGCGCGGGGCGCACCTCAAGTGCAGCATGGGCAGGGAACCGCCCGGCTCGCTCATGGCGCGCACGGCGCCCACCAACTGGTGTGCCTCCAGCCAGCGCATGAAGCTCTCGCGGAAGCGGGCGTTCTCCGCCTGGCCTTCCTTGTAGATATCCGCGCGCGAACGCAGGGGTGCCCGTGAGGACGCGGAGACGCTCTTCGGCGCGGCCGACTCCCGGGGCATCACCGTGACGTCAATGTCGCCGGCCGGCTGTGCGTCACGCTCCAGGCCACCCGCGCCCGGCAACGCACGCACCGTGCCTCCGCTGCCAGGCAGCGGACGCACGGCGGCGACGGAGGACATCCGGGCCGAAATGTCTTGAGGTCCGCCCGGCACGCCATTCTTCCTGCTCATGGCCACATCCTCCCCAGGTCCGGTGCTCACGTGGCACCGGCCCCGGCAACTACCGCGTCACCTGAAAACAGCCAGGCCCTTCCCCGTCCGGTGGTTCGCCGAGCGAGGAAGCTTGATGGCATTGCCCAGAATCAAATCCCTCACTTCCAATGCCGTCAAGTCAGGGGCGCGGCAACGATACAGCGCGGCGATTCCCGCGACATACGGCGCCGCCATGCTTGTGCCGCTCATTCGTTCATAGAACGCCTGATTGTTGCAGCGGCGTTCAGTAGACGAATACACATTCACCCCGTAGCCCATGACGTCAGGTACGACCCGACGCCCCACGGAGCCGCTGGCGGAGAAGGTGGCCACGTTGCGCTCGAAGTCGACTGCCCCCACAGCCAGGGCCTCGGGAAAGGCCGCTGGGTAACCAACCGTGTCGGGTCCACTGTTACCCGCCGCGACAATGGGCAGGATGTTGCTGTCCAGAAGCCGACGCAGCATGGCCTGCAGTGCGCGCTGGTTGAGCAGGTAGTCCGCTTCGGAGATGCCCGGAGGCGGCTGCAGCGGGAAGCCCAGCGACAGGTTGACGACGGCGGGACGCGACGCGTTCTCCGGACGGCTGAACTGGTGCAGCAACCACTCCATGCCGGCGGCCACGCGGCCCAGGCTGGTGCGGATGGTCTCCGATTCGATGACGGACGCGGCGTACAGGTCCACCTCCGGCGCGACGCCGTGGTGCACGCCCGCGGCGATGCCGCACACGTGCGTGCCGTGGCCGTCCGGATCGAAACCGCGCACGTCGCGCGCGGGGTTGTGCGGCGAGTTGGGGAAGAGCGAGACGTAGCGGAACTGGATGGTCTTGCTCGCGTGCTCCGGGTGGTCCGCGTCCACGCCGGTGTCCAGGATGCCCAGCATCACGCCGGCGCCCCGGATGCCCTGGGCGTGCGCCAGGGGGACACCGGACTCGTCAGGCCACTCGCGCTGCGCGAGCGAGCTCATGCCGCGGTTGCGCGGCCCTGTCTGTCCGGCGGACACCGGACCGGGGAAGGACAGGGGCACCACGTCCGGGATGAACTCGAACTCCGCCGCCAGCTCGCCGCGGGCCGCGACTTCCGCGTCCTGGGAGTAGAAGTGCGCCATGGTGGCGCCGATGAGCGGCATGAACCGGTAGCTGCCGGCTTCCGTGCCGGCCTGCTCCGTCACGGGCGCGCCCGGCATGGGCGTGGCGTCGACGTCGCTGGCCTTCTTGCCGCGGGCGCGCTTGCGTCCGCGCGCCGCCTGGCCGCTGATTTCGGGCTTCACGCCAGGCAGCGTGGCCGACCGCAGGCCGAGAGCGGTGAGGGCGTCCGGTGCCTTCTGGGCCGCGCTGAAGCGAAGCGCGGTGCTGCGGCTGAGGACGCGCTCGCCCTGCGCCGTGCCACGCACTCCGGGCCGGGCCTGCGTCTCGATGGACTCCTTGGGTACCAACAGGAATGACTTCATGGCTGTGCTCCTTGAACCGCTCAATCCGCGCCGGGCTCGAAGGGAGAGCACCTGCGGTACGACCGCGCCCACCTGGGGACCCTGACAAGCCCCTTCGGATCCGGTGGGTCGGGCTCGCGGGCGTCGCCCGGAGCCGTTGCATCACCTGCCCTCCCCTCTCCCCATGCACTGGGGTCCAACCGGGGGATTTGACCGCGACCCCCTGACAAAAAATCACGGGATTTCCGTAATAGACACCCCTTGTCTGGTGTCTCGGTCCTCGCTCGGCTTCCCCGAACCTCCGGAAACACAACGGATTCCCTCCGTGGGACGAGGGCAGTGGCCAGGGGCGCACACGGGCTCTGTCCGCCAGCGGATGTGGGGAAGGGGCAGGCAGGAGGGGCGGGCGCGCGAGTGGGCGTCCGGGTGGGGCTTGCGCGCCCGGCGGGCGGGGAGTGGAAAAAGAGGTGGAGGGAAGCCCGGGATGCGCCGATTGTTCGGCTTCCATCCGCCCGGAGTATGTCCGCGCGGATCCCTGGCCTTTCTGGAGCCCCCTTGATTCCCTATTGGCACGCCCCCTCGTTCAAGCTGGGGCCCCTGGAACTGAACCCCTTCAACGTCTTCGTGGCGGCGGGCATCCTCCTGGCTGCCCGGCTGCTGACGAAGCAGGCGGAGCGCGAGGGGCTGGACCCGAACCCGCTGGCGGACTTCGCGATGTGGGGGGTGGCGGCCGGCATGCTCTTCGGCCACTGGGTGCACCTGTTCTTCTACCACCCGGAGGAGATGTCCAAGAGCCCGTTCCAGATCTTCCGGTTCTGGGACGGCCTGTCGTCCTTCGGCGGCCTGTTGGGCGGCATCCTGGCGGCGGTGGTGTTCTTCCGGGTGAAGAAGCTGCGCTTCAACGACTACGCGGACAGCTTCGCGCTGGGCGTGGCGCCGGGCTGGGCGGTGGCGCGGCTGGGGTGCTTCGCGGTGCACGACCACCCGGGCAAGCTGACGGACTTCTTCCTGGCGGTGCAGTTCCCCAACGGCAACCGGCACGACCTGGGCTTCTACGACGCCATCGTGCTCTTCGCGATCACCGGCCTGCTGTACGCGCTGCGCGACATGCCGAAGATGAAGGGTCGGCTCCTGCCGCTGCTGGCGCTCCTGTACGCGGCGTCCCGCTTCAGCCTGGACTTCCTGCGGGCCACGGACCTGTCGTACGTGGACGCGCGCTACTTCGGCCTGACGCCGGCGCAGTACGGCAGCCTGCTGCTGGTGGCGTACGGACTGTGGGGCCTGTTGCGCAAGCAGGCGCCGAGCGCATCCTCGCAGAAGCCGTCCGCGCCGCAGGGCCGGGTGGAGACAGCGCGGTAGCGCGTCCACGTTTCGCATCGTCTCGCAGCAGGGGGGGGTACCGCGTGAAGGCACTGGCGTACGACGCGTTGATGGCGCCGCTGGGCTGGGTGGGCTTGAACGCCGCCCGGCGGCAGCTGGTGGAAGGGCTGTCCGGCAAGGTGCTGGAGGTGGGCGCGGGCACGGGCCTGGCGCTGCCGGGCTACCCGGACTCCGTGACGTCGGTGACCGCGGTGGACGTGGACCTGGGAGCGCTGGTGCGCGCGCGGGCTCGACGCAGCGGCGTGGCGCTGCTCCAGGCGGATGCGCAGGCGCTGCCGTTCACGGACGGCTCGTTCGACGCGGTGGTGTCCAGCCTGGTGTTCTGCTGCGTGGACGCGCCGGGCACGGCACTCTCGGAGGTGATGCGGGTGCTCAAGCCGGGCGGAGAGCTGCGCCTGCTGGAGCACGTGCGGGCCCCGAACCCGGCCGTGGCCACCGCGCAGGACCTGCTGACGCCCGCGTGGCGCAAGCTGACCGGCGGCTGCCGCCTCAACCGCGACACCTTCCGCCTGGTGGAGACCACGGGCTTCCACATCCTCCGGCGCGAGCAGCGCCTGGGCGGCATGGGCGAGTTCATCTTCGCACGGCGGCCCTGAAGCCTCCCTTCAGGAAGGGGCTTGCGCGACCCGCCCTGGCAGGTCACTTCCGACCTGCCAGGATGGATTCGCATACGGGATGTCAGAGGTCTCTTTAGGATGGCGTGAGTCCTCGCGGCGGACCTACCCGCCGCGTCCCATCCCATGAGGCCCTGACGCATGCTGCGCGCCCTTCGACCCCTCCTCGCAGTGCTGGTGTTCGCCGGCTGTGGACCCGACGTATCCTCGGACTCCGCGTCCGACCTCGTGAGTGCTCCGGCTGCCCTGGCGGACTCCGACCGTCACGGTGGCTCCAATCCCCGTGAGGGCTCCGTGCGGCTGTCCACCGGCGTCACGCTCCGCTACGTCGAGCAGGGCCGCCAGGACGGGCCTGTCGTCGTCCTGCTCCACGGCTATACGGACTCGCATCACACCTGGGACCTGAACCTTCAGCGCTTCTCGCGCGACTTCCACATCTACGCGCTGGACCAGCGCGGTCATGGCGACTCGTCCCGTCCGGCGTGTTGCTACACGCAGCAGGCGTTCGCGAAGGACGTGGTGGCCTTCCTGGATGCGATGCGCGTCTCGCGCGCCGTGCTCGTGGGCCACTCCATGGGCAGCTTCATCGCACAGCAGGTGGCGCTGGATTCCCCCGGCCGCGTGAAGGGACTGGTGCTCGTGGGCTCCGCGCCCACCGTGGCGGGCAATGAAGTGGCCCTGGGCCTCAAGGAGGTCGTGGACACGCTGACCGACCCCGTGGATCCCGCCTTCATCCATGAGTTCCAGGCCAGCACCTTCTACGCGCCCATTCCGGCGTCGTACCTGAACACGCTCGTCTCGGAGAGCTCCAAGCTGCCCGCGCGCGTGTGGCAGGACGCGCTGGATGGGCTCATCGCGGAGGACCACTCCGCGCGCCTGGGCCGCATCCGCGTGCCCACGCTGATCATCGGCGGGGACCACGACGGCTTCTTCTCCGTGACGGAGCAGCGCGCCCTGGCCCGCGCCATCCGCGGCTCCAAGTACCTGCTCTACCCGGAGACCGGCCACGCGCCGCACGCCGAGCGCCCCCAGCGCTTCGTGAACGACGTGCAGCAGTTCCTCGAGTGCCTGTAGTCGCTCGCGCGACTCAGGCTCCGGCCGTCCCGGGTTCCGCCGGGCGGCTGGAGTCGCTCCGGGCCAGCACCACCACCGCCACCAGGATGAGCAGGCCGCCCAGGCCCTGCCGCAAGGACAGGCGCTCGCCCAGGAAGATGGCGCCCAGCACCACCGCCATCACCGGCTCCAGCGTGGACAGGAGCGACGTGTTCACCGGTCCAATGCGCTTGAGGCCCGCGAAGAACGTCAGCAAGGCCACCACCGTGGACAGCAGCGCCAGACCCGCCACCGCGGCCCAGCCTCCCGGCGTCTGGGGAAAGGACGGGCCCTTCACCAGCATCAGCGCCCCGAAGGCGGCCCCCGCCGACAGCGGGACGACGGTGCTCGCCGCGAGCGGCCCCGCCGGCCCCGCGATCCGCGCGCTGGACAGGACGTAGAGCGCGTAGATGACCGCCGACAGCACGCCCAGGCCAATGCCCAGCGGCTTCGCGTCCGGGCCGGGGTCCACCGTGAGCGCCGTCCCGCACAGGGCCAGCCCCACCGCCAACCAGCGGCGTCGGCTCAGGTGCTCGCGGCCCAGGGCCACCTGGATGAGGGCCACCAGCGCGGGGAAGAGGTAGAGCAGCAGCGCCACCAGCCCGGCGGACGCGTGCTGGAGCGCGATGAAGTAGACGCTGCCTTCCGTGAAGTAGCCCACCGCGCCCAGCGCCACCAGGCCCCACAGGAGGCGGCCCCGGGGCCACTTTCCGCCCTTCGCGACCATCACTGCCGCGAGCACCAGCCCTGCCAGCATGAAGCGCAGGAAGAGCAGCGTGGGCATGTCCGTGCCCGCCGCGTAGGCCAGGCGCGCGAACAGGCCCAACGCGCCAAAGGAGGCGCCGGACAGGGCGACGAGGAGGAAGCCGGCGGTGCGGGTCTGCATGGCGCCCGGGCGCGCGCCTACCAGTTCTTCACGGAGCCCAGGTCGAACACGTCCGGGAAGCCACCCTTGCGCAGGAGCTCCGCGGCCACCGCGCTGCGGCCTCCCGCCGCGCAGTACACCACCACGGGCGTGCCCACCGGGCCGACCTCGGAGAGGCGCTGGGCCAGCACCTGCACGGGGATGTTGCGGGCGGCGTCCGGGTGTCCCTGCTGGAACTCCTCCGGGGTGCGCACATCCAGCAGCACCGCGCCCTGGGCGACGAGTTCGTGGGCCTTCTGCGAGCGTTCCTGAGGCGTCATCACCCCATTCAACCAAAGCCCGGGGCCCCGTCGGGCTGAAAACTGGAGGCCGTCGCACCGGGCGCTACAGTCCTGTATCGATACCCATGCGACTCGACAAGCTCACCCTGCTCCAACAACTGTCCGAGCGACTCCAGCAGAGCGACCGGCTGGCCCACCGCGCGGAGGCCGATGCCCGTGAGGCCGCCCGCAGCCTCGCCACGGAGTCCGAGAAGAAGGAGGACGGCCGCGCCGCCATTGAGTACGGCAGCCTCGCCACCGGCCAGGCCCAGCGTGCCCGCCGCCTCCAAGAAGAGCTCCAGGCCCTCACCGCCTTCGGCCAGAAGGAGCTGCCCCGCTTCTCGCGCCAGGGGCCCGTGGGCCTGGGCGCCCTGGTGGACTGCAGCACCGAGGACGAGGACGGCTTCGCCGAGCGCACCTTCTTCGTGCTCCCCGCCGGCGCGGGCACCGAACTCACCGGCCCCGGCGGCGACGGCTTCCTCTCCGTCATCACCCCCAGCTCCCCCGTGGGCCGCGCGCTCCTGGGCAAGAAGGCCGGCGACACCGTGGAGGTGACGCTCGCGGGTGAGGTGCGCGAGTGGACGGTGCTGGAAGTCGCCTGAGCTGAAGCGACGCGGGCCTACTCGCTCTGGGTGGGCCCTGGCGCCGCGTGAGCGACGAGCCACTCCTCCGGGATGTCGCCCCGGGGCAGCTCCAGGAGGAACGTGGCGCCTTCCCCCGGCGTGCTCACGGCGCTCACCTTGCCGCCGAACGCCTCGACAATCTGGCGCGTGATGTAGAGCCCCAGGCCCAGGCCGCCGTAGTGCCGGTCGCTCACCGCGCGCTCGAAGCGCTCGAAGATGCGCACCAGGTCGTCCGGCGCGATGCCGATGCCGTGGTCCTTCACGGCGAGCCGCGCCAGCGTGCCTTGCGCCTCCACGCTCACGATGACGGGGTGGCCCGCGCCGTACTTGAGCGCGTTGGACACCAGGTTCGTCACCACCTGCTCCAGGCGCAGCCGGTCCCACCGGCCCACCACCGGCACCGGCGCCTCCAGGCCCAGCTCCGTGCCGGCCTGCGCCGCCGCGGCGGAGAAGCGGTAGAGGATTTCGGCGGCCACGCTCGCCAGGTCCATTTCCTCCAGCTCCAGCCGCAGCCGGCCCGCGGTGATGCGCGACACGTCCAGCAGGTTGTCCACCAGGCCCGACAGCCGGCGCACCTGGCGCTGCACCACGTCCAGCGCGTCCGCGACGCGGTCGGTGGGCACGTCCTTGCCCTCGCGCGCCAGCACCACCACCTGCTTCTGCAGCAGCTGCACCTTGAGGCTCAGCGGCGTGAGCGGCGTCTTCAGCTCGTGGCTCGCGATGCCCAGGAACTCGTCGCGCTGGCGCACCGCTTCGCGCGCCTCGCGGTACAGCCGCGCGTTCTCCAGATAGAGCGCGGTGCGGTGGGCCAGCTCCGTGAGGAAGTGCTCCTCCTCCGCGCCAAAGGACCGCAGCACGTTGGAGCGCAGCACCATCAACGCGCCCAGCACGTTGCCGCGCGCGCCCAGCGGCACGCTCAGGCAGCCGTGCGGCCCCACCTCGCGCAGGAGCCGCGCGTGCTCCGCGTCCCGCGCGATGGCCACCACGTGCTCCTCGGACAGGATGGGCAGACGCCCCACCGCCCCGGACGTGAACACCTGGGGCAGCCCGCCCGGCACGGAGGGGTCCGGCGGATAGCGCGTGAGCAGGTCTCGCAACAGCGCGTGCCTTCCTGAGTCCGCGTGCAGTGACGCCGCCACGCGCAGGACTTCATCGCCCACGGCGCCCGGCGTCCGGAGGACGAGCAGGGCCCCCTCTCCCAGCGCGGGCACCAGCAGCTTGAGCAGCGGCTCCAGCTGCGCCTCCGCGGCCACCGACGTACCCAGGAGCGCCCCGGCCTCCGCCAGCAGGCGCGACACATCCAACAGGGACTCGGGCACCGCCTCCACGGCATGCGTGCGCAGGAGCGCCGCGGCCACCTGCCCGTCCCCGCCCCGCACCGGCACCGCGTTGCAGCGCAGCACGACGCGCGTTCCATCTGGACGGAGCACGTGCCATGGGGACGCATCCACCGGCTCGCCCGCCAGCGCTCGCGCCAGCGGTGAGTCGCCCGGCGGCAGCGGTGTGCCGTCGTCCCGCACCCATTCACACCCAGGCAGGCGGGCGTGCTCGATGTGGAGGGGGACCGGAATGCCGAAGTGCGCCGCGGCTTGTGAGTTGAAAACAGTCACACGGCCCGTGCATTCAACGAGAACAACGCCTTCGGCGTCCATGACGCGCGTTGACAGGGGCGGGCCATCCCCATCCGTCACGCGGGCCTCCAAGGCTGGAGTGGTGATGCCGGACATGCCAAGGCTTTCCGCACGCATCATGGTGTCATCTCCGCCTCCCGGGAAGAAAGGAAGACAGGACCCGCAGCCCACTCCATCCTCAAGGACAGGGAATGCTTCCCATCCTCACGCTCTTCCCGCGGGCCCCCTTGCCTGCATGACGGCGATCCTCAATCGTTCGACTGTCTACGTGCGCGTCGCGGATGTTCCGCCCGCACGGCCAAGTTCTTCCACCGTGAGTCCTCCGCATGCAGATGCCGTTCACCCGGCCTGACGGCACCACCCCCACCGAGCGCCGCTTCCGTCAGGTCATCGACACGCTCCAGGAGGTCGTGTTCCAGACGGACACCGCGCGCACGTGGGTCTTCCTCAATCCCGCGTGGACCGAGGTGACAGGCTTTCCCGTGGAGGAGTGCCTGGGCCGCTCCGCGCTGGACTTCGTGCACCCGGACGACCGGGAGCGCACGCTGGAGGTGTGCAAGACCCTGCTCACGCGCGAGCGCGAGTTCGTCCAGCACGAGGTGCGCTACCTCACGCGCGACGGCGGCTTCCGCTGGGTGGACGTCTTCGCGCGGGTGACGGTCGACGAGGACGGCACGCTGCTGGGCATGGCGGGCACGCTCAACGACATCACCGAGCGCAAGCGCACGAGCGACGCGCTCGCCCGGCGCGAGCGCTACCTCACCGCCCTGGTGGACATGCAGCAGCGCCTGCTGTCGGTGCCGGAGGGCGGCGACCTGTACAGCCCGGCGCTCGCTCCGCTGGGACAGGCCTCCGGCGCCAGCCGCGTCTACGTCTTCGAGACGTACACCAACGCGCAGGGGACCCTCATGTGCAGTCAGCGCGCCGAGTGGTGCGCGCCCGGGGTCACCGCGGAGATCGACAACCCGATGCTCCAGGACCTGCCCATGCGGCCCATCCTGGGGCGCTGGGCGACCGTGCTGGAGCGCGGCGAGGTCGTCACCGGCCGCGTGGCCACCTTCCCCTCCGTCGAGCGGGACCTCCTGGAGCCGCAGGGCATCCTCACGCTGCTGGTGCTGCCCCTGCGCGTGCAGGGCCGGCTGGTGGGCTTCGTGGGCTTCGACAACTGCTTCGAGGCGCGCGAGTGGGACCGCCTGGAGGTGGACCTGCTGTCCGCGGCCAGCGGCGCCATCTCCGTGTCGCTGGAGCGCCGCGCGTCCGAACGGGCGCTGCGCGAGCACGAGCACCGCTTCCGCCAGCTCGCGGAGAACGCGTCCGACGTGCTGTACCTGTACCGGCGGGAAGCGCCGCGCGGCTTCGCGTACGTCAGCCGCGTGGCGCACGCCAAGCTGGGCCTGGGGCCGGAGGCGCACTACGCGGATCCGGAGCTGTGGTACCGGCAGGTGCACCCGGATGACCGGGCCGCGCTGGAGCGCGTGCTGGAGTCGCCCCAGTCCCTGGATGGCGGGACGGTGGAGCTGCGCTTCCTGCGCCCCGACGGCAGCCTGCTGTGGCTTGAGCACGTGGTGGCGCCGGTGACGGACCCCGCGGGCCGCGTGGTGGCGGTGGAGGGCCTGGCGCGCGACATCACGGAGCGGCGGGAGGTGGAGGAGGCGCTGAAGCGCTCCGAGGCCAGCCTGCGCGCTCTGATGGAGGGCTTCCCCGACCCGGCGGCCATCGAGCGCGACGGCCACATCGTCTACGCCAACGCGGTGCTCGTCACCACGCTGGGCTTCGCGCGCGCGGAGGAACTGGTGGGCCGCCGGCTGTCGGAGTTCCTGGCGGACGTGCCGGGCACCGGCGTGGCGGCCGTGGACAGTGCGCCGCTCACCAGCGAGCGGCGGCTGGTGCTGCGCGACGGGCGCACGCGCGTGGTGGAGCTGGCCTCGCTGCCCCTGCGCTTCGACGGTCAGCCCGCGGTGGTGTCCATCGCGCGCGACGTGACGGAGCAGCGCCAGTTGAAGGCGCGGCTGACGCTGGCAGACCGGCTGGCGTCGGTGGGCACGCTCGCGGCGGGCATCGCGCACGAAATCAACAACCCGCTGGCCTTCGTGGTCTCCAACCTGGGCTTCCTGTCGGACGAGTTCCGCCACCACCTGTCCCCCGGCCCCGGCGTGCGCGGCGTGCGCCCGCCGGACGTGGCGGAGTGGCAGGAGGTGCTGGGCGAGGCGTGCGAAGGCGCCGAGCGCGTGCGCCAGATTGTCCGCCAGCTGAAGACGTTCTCGCGGCCGGATGAAGAGCGCATGACTCCGGTGGACGTGCACGCGGTGCTGGACTCGGTGGTGATGATGGCCGCCAATGAAATCCGGCACCGCGCGCGGCTGCGCCGGGACTACGGCAGCGTGCCGGAGGTGATGGGCAACGAGGGCCGCCTCTGCCAGGTGTTCCTCAACCTGGTGGTGAACGCGGCGCAGGCGATTCCGGAGGGCGCCGCGCATGAACACGAGGTGGTGCTCGCCACGCGCGTGTCCGGCGGGCAGGTGGTGGTGGAGGTGCGCGACACGGGCATCGGCATCCCGCCGGAGGTGATGGGGCGCATCTTCGATCCGTTCTTCACCACCAAGCCCGTGGGCGTGGGCACCGGCCTGGGGCTGTCCATCTGCCACGGCATCATCACGGGGCTGGGCGGCGACATCCAGGTGGACACCACCGTGGGCAAGGGCAGCACGTTCCGCGTGGTGCTGCCCGCGCCCCAGCCCGAACCGGTCGTCCATCCGCCGGAAGCCCCGCTGCCCGCCGCGCCCGTGGTGCCGCGAGGCCGCGTGTTGGTGGTGGACGACGAGCCCGCGGTGGGCCGCGTGCTGCAGCGGCTGTTGCGCGGCCATGACGTGGAGGTGGCCACGAGCGGCCGCCAGGCGCTGGAGCGCATGTCGCGGGCGCCGGGCTTCGACGCGGTGCTGTGCGACGTGATGATGCCGGACCTCGCCGGCCGCGACGTGTACGAGGCCGTGCGGCGCGACCACCCGGGCCTGGAGCGCCGCTTCGTCTTCGTGTCCGGCGGCGCCTTCACCGCGGGCGCGCGCGACTTCCTGGAGCACATCCCCAACCCGCTGCTGGAGAAGCCCTTCGACGAGGCGCGCGTGCGCGGCGCCGTGGAAGAGCTGGTGCGCCACGGGCCGCCTGACGCGGGCTGACGCCGGGGAACGCTGGTCCGGGTCACCCCATCGGTCATCGGGAGGAGGGTCCTCCCACTGACCGATGCGCCCGCGTGACGGGTCTGCGAGCGTGTGCTCGTCCGCTCGTACCCCTTGGGGGAAGGTCGCCGCGCATGAACCGCACCAAACTGTTGCTGACTCTCGCTGGCCTGCTGTTCGTGGGCGCGCTCGCGCTCGACGCGCGCTCGTTCTTCGCGAAGACCTCCTCGCACCCGCCGGTCGTCGAACAGCGGCTCCCCAACGGACACCTGCACCGGGTCGCGCCGGCCCCCGTGGCCACGAGCGCCGTGGACCAGACCCACACCGTGATTCAGCCGGATGAAGCGCCCATCCAGGGCGTGCTGCCCGTCGTCCTGGGCCAGCCCGCGTCCGGCAAGGCCGGTCCGGTGGAGCTCACGGGCAAGCTGTCCGGCGCGTACGTGAAGACGGGCCCGGGCGAGGCCTTCGCCGTGTTCGAGCTGTCGGCGCGCATGCCGGAGAAGGTCCAGCGCGTGCCGGTGAACCTGTCGCTGGTGGTGGACCGCTCCGGCTCCATGGATGGCGCCAAGCTGACGGACGCGAAGCGCGCCGCGCAGGAGCTGGTGCGGCAGCTGCGCGACGGGGACCGGTTGGCGCTGGTGCACTACGGCTCCGACGTGAAGGTGGTGCCCAGCGTGGAGATCAACAACACCACGCGCCGCGAGCTGTTGAGCACCATCGAGGCCATCCAGGTGAACGGCGGCACGCACATGAGCGGCGGACTGGTGGCGGGCGCGGAAGCGGTGCGTGCGTACGCCAGGCAGTACCGGGTGACGCGCACCATCCTGCTGAGCGACGGCGAGCCCACCGAGGGCGTGACGTCCAACGCGGGCCTCTTCTCCGAAGTGGGCAAGCTGCGCGAGACGGGCATCACCGTGAGCGCGCTGGGCGTGGGCAGCGGCTTCAACGACACGCTGATGCGCGGCATGGCCGAGCGCGGCGGCGGCTTCTCCGGCTTCGTCAGCGACTCCTCGGAGCTGGCCGCCATCTTCACCCGTGAGCTGGAGCAGGCCGCCAGCACCGTCGCGCGCAACGTGAGCATGACGCTGACCCTGCCGCCCGGCGTGAGCGGCGTGGAGGTGATGGGCCTGCCGTCCACCCGCGACGGCAACGTCGTGCGCATCCCCCTCTACGATTTGACGGGCGGCCAGTCCGCGCGCGTGGTGGTGAAGCTGACGCTGGACGCGCCCGCGAACGCGGCGGACATGAACGTGCTGGACGCCTCCGTGTCGTACGTGGACGTGGCGGCGGACCTGCCGTCTCAGGTGACGGTGGCCCTGGGCGCGAAGGTGACGAACGACGTCCAGGTGGTGCACGCGAACCTGGACCGCGATGTGCGCGTCCATGCCATCCGTGCGTTGGGTACCCAGCAGCTCCAGGCGGCCGCGGAGCAGATGCAGAGCGGCAACCGGGAGAGCGCGCTCAGCTTCCTGACCAACGCGCGTAAACTGTTCGGCTCTTCGGCGTCCGCGCTCGCAGGAGAGCTTGCGGACGTGGACAAGACCCAGGCAGCCTATGGCAGTGCCCAGAGTGACTCCGACGTCCGCCGCGAGGCGCTCGACCTCAAGAAGAAGACGATGAAGAACTTCGGGCAGAGCAACAGCTACTAGTCCCCCCGCCGTACGGAGCCCGGTGCGCCATGTCGCTCTCCATCCAATTCATCCGGCGGGAGGACTTCGAGTCGCGCTGCATCTACGCGCTCGTGGGCGCCGGGGCCATGGCGCTGGTGGCCGGCGTGGCGCGGCAGGTGCTGCGCGTGCCGGTGGAGCCGGGCTACTTCGCGCTGATGGCGGCGGCCATCATCGCCGTGAAGCCGAAGGCGGCGGAGAACCTCCTGGTGCGCGCGGGGATGGTGCTGCTGCCCGCCGTGCCCTATGTGCTGGGGCTCGGGTCTCCCTGGACACACGCGGTGGCGGGCGCCATCGCCGCGGGGCTGCTGGCGTGGCGGGGCAATGGGCGCGACAGCCTGGGCACGCCGCTCCAGGTCGCGCTGTGCGCCGGGGCCGCGGCCGTCACCACCGCGCTGGGCCTGTACGTGCACCAGGTGCTCGACGCGCGCTTCCTCCCGGCGTGGGGCTACTTCCCGCTGATGGTGGACTACGCCGTGGTGGCGCTGTTCTGGAGCATCGGCACGCTGCCGGCGAACCTGGCCATGGACCTGGACGCGGTGGCCACCCGGGGCATGCGGCTGGAGGCCACGCTCTCCGGCGAGGTGCGCGGCCTGGTGAGCCGGGCGCTCACGCTCTACCGCCAGTGCCAGGAGGAAGCGCACAAGCTGGCCCGAGGCCCGGGGCTGGAGAAGCTCCAGGCCGTGCTCGGAAAGCTGGCCCGGGACGTCTTCACCCTGGCCGAGTCCCACACCGAATTGGCGACGCAGCTGTCCTCCGCGTCCCAGGGGAGCGTGGACTCGCAGGTGCAGGAGTTGAAGAAGCGCGCCCAGGACGCGCAGGACGGCGTGGCCCGGCGCCAGTTGGAGCGCGCCGCCGCGTCACTGGGTGAGGAGCTCAACCACCTGGACGCGCTGTCGCGCAGACAGGAGCGCCTCTTCGCGCAGTTGCACGCACAGGTGGCCCTGCTGGAGCGGGCCCGCGTGTGCTTCATCGGTGCGCGCGCCGCGTCCCCCCTGGACGGCGGCGGCGACCGGGTCCAGGCGCTGGCGGAGAAGCTCTCCGCGCTGGACCTGGAGTCCTCCGGCCCGGAGGGAGCGGCGCAGCCCGCGCGGGCTCCGGCGCTCCGCTCCTGAAGACCGGGCCTTGGGGGCCTGTGGGGCCGCGCCCTACTTCGCCGCCGCGCGCGTGGAGGAGCGGGTGCGCTTGCGAGCCGGTGCGGCGGCCTTCTTCGCGGTGACGCGGGGCGCATGCAGTTCGCTGGCGATGCGCTCCTCAATCTCCTCGCGCGTGCGGCGGCTGACCTCCAGTGCGGCGTTGATGCGCTCGCGCACGATTTCGGCCTGAGCCTCCGCGGCGGCCCGGTACTCCGCGACGTCGCGGCGCAGCTCCAGGCGGCCCGCGCTGGGTGCGCCGCCCGCCGTCTTCCGGGTGGCCGTCTTCCGCCGCGCGGGGCGTTCCCCCGCCTGGGTCCCACTGCCCTGTTGTCCCTGTGCCTTGCGCGCCATCTATCTGCCCCCTCGCGCGATCGCTCGCGCCTGTGGGCGGAAAGGTGGGGTGTGGACTTCCCGCATGGAAGTCCGCCTTCGGGTCGGACGGAGGGCGGGCAGACAGACAATGTGCGGGCGCGGCAACAGCGGAGCTTCTCAATGCCTCCAGGAAGGCGCTAAGAGAGCCCTCACCGTTCCTGGGCCAAGGGGCCTCTTGACTGATAGCTCAGGAACCACCGCATCACCCCCAAGGGCCGGGATGCGAGCAAGCCTTCGCGCCACGCGCACCCGGCAGCCCGGGCCCCGCGGCGGAGCGGATAGTGAGGGAATCCCCGTGGCGGTCTCTTTCCTGAACCGGAAGCACAACCTGGACCGGATGTCGCTGCGCGACCTGGTCTACTCGTTCTTCACCTACTACGCCGTCGTCGCCTACATCCTCATCGGCATCACCTGCATCGTGCTGTCGGTGAAGTGGTTCGACGCGCCGGTGCGCATGGGCGCGGCGATGTTGCTGGCCACGGTGGCGTACCCGTTCGGCTGGTACCTCATCCACCGGTACATCCTGCACGGCCGTTTTCTCTACAAGTCCGCGGCGACGGCGGTGACCTGGAAGCGCATCCACTTCGACCACCACCAGGACCCGCACGACCTGCGCGTGCTCTTCGGCGCGCTGCACACCACGCTGCCCACCATCGCGCTGGTGCTCACGCCCATCGGCTACCTCATCGGCGGCCGGTCCGGCGCGGCCGCGGCGCTGGGCTGGGGCATGGTGACCACGTGCTTCTACGAGTTCTGCCACTGCATCCAGCACCTCAACTACGCCCCGCAGCAGAAGTGGCTGAAGGACATCAAGCGCCTGCACATGTCCCACCACTTCCACAATGAGCAGGGCAACTACGGCATCACGAACTACTTCTGGGACCGCGTGTTCGGCACGCTGTACGAGAAGGCCTCCGACAAGCCCAAGAGCGCCACCGTCTTCAACCTGGGCTACACGGCGGAAGAGGCGCAGAAGTACCCCTGGGTGGACAAGCTCTCCGGCGGCACCCGCGGCGACGGTCACCCGCGCCGCTTCCAGCAGGCCGAAGGACTGAGCGCGCCGGAAGTCACCAGCGAACAGTCCTGAGGACTTCTCCCCGCTTCACCCCGGACCTCCCCGCGCGCTTCGTCGCCCGGGGAGGTCTTCGTTTTGGCGCACGTCACGCGGAGAGCGGCTGGGCCAGGTCCTGCGCCTGCTCCTCGCGAAAGCGTCGGGCGGACAGGGGCGGCAGGGTGTGCACGCGCGCCACGAGGCACGCCGCGCTGCCGCCGGCCAGGTGGAACTGATCCAACCGCACGCTGACGGGCCGGCGCCCCAGGCCGCGCAGCACCGCCTCCACGCGAGGCACGCGCGCACCGACGATGACGGTGTTGCCCACCTCCACCAGATTGAGCCCGAACGCGAGCGCGTCCTCGCGTGCGATGGGGACCACCTGCTGGATGCCCTCCGTGCGCGCCAGCATGCGCAGCGACTCCGGCGTGAAGGCCTCCGGACACACCAGCGCGGTGCCGTCGGACAGGACGGTGAGCGCGGTGTCCAGGTGGTAGAGGTATGGGTCGCACAGCTCCAGCGGCGTGACGGGCGCGGAGAGGAACGCCTCCAGCACGCCCGCGGCGCGTTGCGTGGAGCGCATGCCCCAGCCCAGCAGGGCGCCCCGGCCCGCGGGCAGCATGGCCACGTCGCCGCCTTCGATGTGCACGCGCGGCGGCTCGATGACGTCGAAGCCGCGCGCGGACAGCCACCGGGCGCGCGCGAACTGTTCACCGCGTCGCTGGCCATGGCGCATCGTAGCGAGCAGGGCGCGAAGCTCACCCTCCTGGGAGACGAGCACCGCGTTGTCCTTGGCGAACACTGAGTCGAACGCGCCGTGGACGAAGGGCAGTTCGAAGAAGCCCGCGCCCGCTTCACGCAGGGCGCGCAGGAGCTCGCGATGCTGCGTGCACGCACGCCGCCACGCGACGGCGCCGGGCTTCATATGCGGATTGATGTTCCATGCGACCTGATACGCGCAGTCGCGCGAGCGGACGTGGTCCTTCTCGCAACGCACCTGACTGACGGCGAAGGTGGCGGGAGCGATGTGGCCGGTGTGCAAGGTCATCCCCATACATGTGACCGGAAGGCACTCCCGCCTTCCGGTATGTGTAGAGAGGGTGCGCACCATGAGCGGGCTTGGCGAGGTGGCTGGGGAAGCGGGGACGGAGGACGCACGCCTGTCCGAACGGCTTCACCGGACCCTCTTGCGCTTCAACCACGCGCGACTGGCACCGGGGTTTCCCACCGAGGGCTGGCGGGCAGCCGTGCAGGAGGAGACGCAGTTGCGGTTGCTCGAAGGTGAGTACGTAGAGGCGGAGCGACAGCGCGTGGCGGCATGGGCCGCCGAGGCACCGGAGGACGCGGACGGGTTCATCGCGTGGTTCGAGGATCTGAAGGAGTCCGGTCCCGGACAGCATGATCCACTGTTCCCATGGCTCGCCACGCAGGCCACGCGTGAGCAGATGGACTGGTTCCTCACGCAGGAGGTCGCGGGCGAGGCGGGCTTCGACGACCTGGTGGCGCTGACGCAGTTGCAGCTGCCCACGCGAGCGAAGCTGGAGCTGGCGCGCAACTACTGGGATGAGATGGGCCGAGGGCGCGAGGACGCGATGCACGGACCGATGCTCGCGGAGATGGCGCAGAAGCTGGGGTTGAAGCCCACGGACGAGGACACGGTGTGGGAAGCGCACGCGCTGGCGAACCTGCTCTGCGCGTTCGCGTTCAACCGCCGCTACACGTACCACGCGGTGGGAGCGCTGGGCATCGTGGAGGAGACGGCGCCGGGCCGCACCGCGTGCGTCAACGAGGGCCTCAAGCGGCTGGGGTTCGACATGCGCGTGCGGCGCTATTACGCGCTGCACTCCACGTTGGACGTGAAGCACTCCGAGACCTGGAACAAGGAAGTGCTTCATCCGCTGGTGGAGGCGAACCCCGCGTGCGCGAGGCCCTTGGCGGAAGGAGCCTTGCTCCGGCTGACGGCGGGTGCGCGGTGCTTCGAGCGCTACCGCCACGAGCTGGGCCTGGACCTGAAGTCGCTGAGCTGAAGAAGCGCGGCCTGGTCGTCCTTCCCCCCCGGACCTTGCGCGTGTGCGCTGGGCTCGGGGGTGCGTTTCCCGGAGGACGGTCCGTGCGGGGGCTGGGGATGCGCGGCAACCGGGGCGGACGCCAGCTTGGGGCGTTTCCCAGGCCGAGCTGGAGGTCCCGATGTCCCTGTTCCGATGCATCCCCGCCGCGGTGCTGCTCCTGACGGCGTGCGCTTCCCCAGGCACGTCCATGCAGGATGTGATGCACCGCACCGCACCCCTGATGCCGAAGCGGCCGGATCCGCTGACCTACGGCACCCGGCCGGAGAACCCGGTGCGCGTGGGTTGGGGAGACAAGGGCGTGATGGCGTACTTCAAGCTCTTGCGAGGCCCGCAGGGCCAGCCGGTGGCGTGGCGCCGCATGGGCGACTGCTGCGAGTTCACCCAGGTGGATGGCCAGGGCGAGGGGAAGGGCCAGCTGTCCATCTTCGAGGTCACGTACGACGGCCTGGATACGCCGGTGGTGCTCTACGTGGACGCGTTCACCGGCGGGAACGTGTACGCGCCCTGGGGTTTCCTGCTGGAGGGCCAGGGCGACGCGCCGCCCGCGTCCGGGATGGAGCCGGAGGTCATCGACCTCTAGGCGCCGCCCGATTTACCCCATGATTCCTTGAAAGCTCCGGACTCTTGCGTCCTCAAAGCATGAGGCCCCCTTCCTGGGTGGGGTCGTCGTGCCTAGATGCAAGGGTCGACAGGAGTATGACTTTCCCCCGGCTGTTGACCGTCACGCTGGCAACCTCCTTTCGTGCATGGGAGGTGCGGCGCTCTTGGCGCTGCGCTAAGCGTTCGACCGCTCTCCCGACGGAGGAGGAACCGTGGCGGCTGTGAAGAAGAAGCGTTGGCCGTATGTGCTGGGAGGCATCCTCGCCCTCCTGATCGCCATCGTGGCGGTGGTGCTGTGGCGCCTGGACGCCATCCTGCTGAAGACGGCGCGCGACCAGGCCGCGACGTACTCGCAGAAGCTGGGGCGCCCCATCGAGATTGGCGACGTCTCCACGAAGCTCTTTCCCTACGTGGGCGCTCACATCCAGAACGTCAGCGTGGGCGCCGCCGAGGGCGAGGACCTGCCGCTCGCGGAGGTGAAGGACGTGACGGTGAGCGTGGCGGCGATGCCGCTGCTCACCTCCAAGGGCAAGGACATCCGCGTGCGGGACGCGGAGGTGTCCGGGCTCACCGTGAACGTCCTCCGCCTGGCGGACGGCACCACCAACGTGCAGCGCCTCCAGGAGAAGCTGGCCGCGCAGCAGCCGAAGGAGGAGACGCCCGAGGAGGAGACGCAGCCCACGGACCTGTCGGGCGTGCACGTGGAGCGCGCGGCGCTCACCGACGGCACCATCCGCTTCGTGGACCGCGCGGGCGGCGCCCAGGCGCGCGAGCTGGCGGTGAAGGACCTGGACATCGAGGTGAAGGACCTGCGCGTGGGCCAGCCCCTGAAGGTGGACCTGGCCGCGGCGGTGCTGGCGGAGAAGCAGAACTTGAAGATGACGCTCGCCGCGGCGCCGCTGCCGGCCACGCTCATTCCCACGCCGGAGCAGGTGACGCTGAAGGCGGAGCACATCGACCTGTCGCCGCTGGGGCCGTTCCTGCCCCCGGACGTGGGGCTGCAGGCGGGCACGCTGGACGCGGACTGGAAGGCGGACCTGGGCGGCGCGGTGCCCGGCGGCAAGGGCCCCACGAAGCTCGTGGGCGTCATCAAGGCGCTGGGGATGAAGTTCGCGGGCTCGGAGGGCGGCAAGGCGCTGGACGTGGTGCTCGACACGGACGTGACGGGCGACATGGCCACGGGTGACCTGGCGCTGGACAAGCTGAAGCTGGACCTGGGCCCCGCGGCCATCTCTGGCAAGGGCAAGGTGAAGGGGCTGCTCACGGACAAGCCCGCGGTGGAGGGCTTCGAGCTGACGGGCCGCAACCTGGACCCCGCCGTGCTCGCCGAGTACTACCCGCCGCTGCGCAAGCAGCTCAACGGGATGATTGCCGGCCCCATTGGTCTGGACGTGCGCGGCAGCGGCACGCAGGAAGCGCAGGCCATCAACATCGTGGTGGACCTGACGCCAGTGCGGCTGCGGGTGCCGGATCAGCTGACGAAGGAAGCTGGCGGCGCGATGAAGCTGAACGCGAAGGTGACGGGCGCGGCGGCGAGCGGCGGCGCGCTGCGCTTCGACGCGAAGGCGGACCTCAACGGCGTGGACATGCGGCCGGGCCTGCTGGTGAACAAGGCGCCGGGGCAGCGGCTGGAGGTCGCGGCGGCGGGCACGTACGCGCCGGCGAAGACGGGCAGCGGGATGACGGTGAACGTCACCAGCATGAGCCTGGGCGCGCTGGAGGACACGGTGACGGGCACCGCCACGGTGGCGCTCGCAGGCACGGGCAAGAAGGCGACGACGACGTTCAAGGCGGACGTGAAGGCCGCGCGGCTGGATGCGGAGAAGTTGTTGATGAGCGAGGAGCAGGTGCTGGCGCGCACGGGCGGCAAGCCTCCGCCGGAGCCGCCGCCGGGGGAGGCCAGTCGCTTCAACGGCTACCGGGGTGACATCCAGTTCGCCATCGCGTCGCTGCGCTACACGGCGATGGACCTGTCCAACGTGACGGGCGTGGTGAAGATGGTGGACGACCTCATCACGGTGGAGAAGTTCTCGACGGGCATCTACGGCGGCAAGGTGGTGGCGGACGGGACCACCATCCGCCTGGGGCCCGCGCCGGAGGCCCGGCCGTTCACCGCGAAGGTGCAGGTGCAGGGCCTGGAGGTCGCGCAGGCGCTGGCGGCGCGCACGCCGAAGCAGGTGCTGACGGGCAAGTTCAACGGCAACGTGGACGTGCAGGGCGTGGGCTACACGCCGGACAAGCTGCAGCAGACGCTGCTGGGCGGCATCAACGGCAACCTGCTGGAGGGCACGTTCCTGGGCAAGGACCTGGTGTCGTCCGTCACGGGGCCGCTGGCCAAGGCGGTGCCCTTCGCGAAGGCGCTCAAGAGCGGCGACGTGACGTCGCTGGGCGGGAACCTGCCCTTCAGCGTGACCATCAAGAACGGCGTGGCGCAGCTGAGCAAGCCCATCACCTGGACGCGGCCGGAGGCGGCGATGAGCTTCGACGGCGGCATCGGGCTGGACGGCACGCTGGACCTGACGGGCGGCGTGTCGCTGACGCCCGCGACCATCAAGACGCTGACGGTGGGCAAGGTGACGCCGACGGAAGCCATCCCGGTGGGGCTGAAGATCTCAGGCAAGGCGTGGAGCCCGGAGGTGACGGGCATCGACGTGAAGCCGGCGGCGACGACCATCCTGAAGCTGGCCGGAGGCGCCGCGCTGGGCGGCCTGCTGGGTGAGAAGGGCAAGGCCGTGGAGGACATCATCACGGGCGGCCAGGACAAGGCGAAGGCCGAAGCGGAGGCGAAGCGTCAGGAGCTGGAGGCGCGCGCCAACGAGGAGAAGAAGAAGCTGGAGGAGCAGGCCCGCATCGAGCAGGAGAAGGCCAGGCAGCGCGCCGAGGAAGAGGCGAAGAAGCGCCTCAAGGGCATCTTCGGCGGGAAGTAGGCGCCGCTCGGTTCTGGGTATCACTCGCGCCGCGAGGTTCCTTCGGGAGCTTCGCGGCGTTCGTGTTTCCGGTGTCTGGCGTAGGCTCGCGGCCATGTCCAACCGGCTCACGCGCATCCAGGCCGAGGGCCTGCGCTCGCTTCGAGACGTCGTGCCTCGTCCCCGGCGGCTGACCGTGATTGTGGATCCCGAGGGCACGGCCACTCGCGACCTGGTGGCCTTCTTCACGCTGCTTCGCGAACTGGCTCACGGCCGGATTCAACAGACGCAGGTGTTGGACGCGGTGGACGGTCCCGTGACGCTCGTGCTGGGCGTGGATGACGACGACTACAGCGTGACGCTGCGGCGCTTCCCGGATGGCCGGTGGCGCGTCGTCCATGAGGAACTGTCCCTGCTCGCAGGGATATCGATCCCTTTCGTGGAGCCTGGCTCGCCTCGCGACGAGGCCGTGCTCTCCACCTTTCCTCCCGGGCCCACGGTCTCCGTGGGTGAGGGGGAAGCGGCGTGGCTGGGAGAGATTGCCGACCGGGCGTCGCGGGCGATGAACGGCTTCCTGCGCGACTTCCGTGTCCAGCCCGCGGAGTCCTTTGACGCGGATGTCCCGTTCCTCTTCCTGGAGGAACGGGACGTGGACCTGCCCGCGATTGCCGTCTGGGACCGGGTCCAGGCCGCTCGCGCGGCGTCCTCTCGGGTCCCCGTACTGCTGTGCACCCCGTCGGTGGCCCTGGCGGACGCCTTCGACCTCGAGGACGTCCTGCGCTGGGAGACCTCTGGCGGTTGAGCGGCTACCGCCCGCCGGCGCCGTTCCCCTCCCAGCCGCCGCCGATGGGACCGCCCCGGGGGCCACCAGCGCCGCGCGGGTTCATGTCGTCGCGGCGCATCTGCTGGTACTGCGTCATCTGCTCCGCGCTGAGCACCTTCTGCATCTCCGCATCGGTCTGCGTGCGCAGGTCGCGCATCTGCTGACGCATGTCACGGCCCGGCCGGCCTCCCGACATCGCCGACGCCAGCTCCTGGCGCTTCGTGTCCTCGGCCTGCATCGCCTTCGTCAGCGCCTGCTCCTGGCTGTAGTTGAGCCGCGCGTTGCTGATGAAGGTCTTCATGCGGTCGGAGCGCTCGGTCTCCGCCTGCACGCGCATCTGGTCCACCTGCTGCTGCCACTGCTGGCGCTGCTCGGTGCGCTGTTCGTCCTGCACCGTGCGCATCAGCTCCTTCAGCGACTGCTTCGCGCTGTCGTTGGTCAGCGCCTCGCCCACCATCACGCCGCGCATCTGCTCGCGCAGCTTCGCGACCTCCGCCTCCAGGCCCGCGGGCGGAGGACCGCCCGTGCCGGCCGAGGCCGTACCGCCGCCCTGCTCGAAGGCCATCATCCGACGGGACAAGAGCTGCACCGTCTCCTCCAGCGCCTTCACGCGGTTCTGGAGCGCCCGGACGTCCGCCGTCGAGTCCTGCACGCGGGGCGCCTCCTGGACGACAGGGGCCTCCGACTTCCCAGGCCCCCACAGGGCCACTCCGAGTGCCAGCGAAGCCATCCCCACCGATGCGATGCCGAGAATGCGGTTCATGATGCTCTCCCTGACGGAACTCCCGGCCGCGTATTCCATCGCGCCCCCGAGCTCCGCCCTGCGCCTGCATCCTCCCACCCGCCTGCCTCCCGGGGAACCGTCCTGCGAGGCGCGCCTGCCTGCCCTCCGTGTCGCGAGCGTTGACCTCCTCCGACGGGACGCGGAGAGTCCCCCGCCATGACGCTCCGTCCCATCACTGAAGTCGGCGCCGAGCTGGGTCTCGCGCCGGAAGACGTCCTCCCCTGGGGCCGCGACCGCGCCAAGGTGTCGCTGGACGCCCTGGGCCGCGGTTCGCGCCAGGGCCGCATGGTGCTGGTGTCGGCCATCAACCCCACGCCTCCGGGCGAGGGCAAGACGACCATGTCGGTGGCGCTGGCCATGGGCCTGCGCAAGCGGGGTCGCAAGGCGGTGGCGGCACTGCGCGAGCCGTCCCTGGGGCCTGTCTTCGGCGTGAAGGGCGGCGGCACCGGCGGCGGGCAGGCGAGCCTGGAGCCGGCGGCGGACATCAACCTGCACTTCACGGGCGACCTGCACGCCATCACCAGCGCGCACAACCTGCTGTCCGCGCTGGTGGACAACGCCGTGTACTACGGCCACCCGGTGGTGCTGGAAGGCACGCGGGTGCGCTGGCGCCGCGCGATGGACATGAACGACCGGTTCCTGCGCAACGTCATCGTGGGACTGGGCGGCAAGGCGCACGGCGTGCCGCGCGAGACGTCCTTCGACATCACGGCCGCCAGCGAGGTGATGGCCATCCTGGCGCTGGCGGAGAACCTGAAGGACCTGGAGGCGCGGCTGGGGCGCATCGTGGTGGGGCAGGCGCCGGACGGCTCGCCGGTGCGCGCGAACGACGTGAACGCGGCGGCGTCCATGGTGGCACTGCTGAAGGACGCGCTGATGCCGAACCTGGCCCAGACGCGCGAGGGCGGGCCGGCCATCGTGCACGCGGGGCCGTTTGGCAACATCGCGCACGGGTGTTCATCGGTGGTGGGCACGCGGCTGGCGCTCGCGTACGCGGACGAGGTGGTGACGGAGGCGGGCTTCGGCTTCGACCTGGGCGCGGAGAAGTTCCTGGACATCAAGTGCCGGAGCGCGGGCGTGTGGCCTCGGGGCGTGATGCTGGTGGTGACGCTGCGGGCGCTGAAGCACCACGGCGGCGCGGCGGCGGCGAAGGTGGCGGAGCCGGACCGCGAGGCGCTCTTGAAGGGCTTCGGACACCTGGAGAAGCACCTGGAGTCGGTGACGGCGTTCGGCCTGCCGGCGGTGTTGTGCGTGAACCGGTTCCCGCAGGACACGGAAGCCGAGCTGGACGAAGTGCGCGCGTTCGCGAAGGCGAGAGGCGTGGGCATTGCCGTATGCGACGGGTTCGGCAAGGGCGGCGAGGGTTCGCTGGAGCTGGCGGACACGGTGCTGGCGATGCTGGACGCGACGGATGCGGCGCCGCCGAAGCCGCGCTTCCTCTACGAGTTGGAGCAGACGCCGGAAGAGAAGATCCGCGCCATCGCGCGCACGGTGTACGGCGCGGACGACGTGGCCTTCACGCCAGGGGCACGCAAGGACTTGGAGACGGCGCGGGCGCTGGGAGGCGCGGGGCTGCCGGTGTGCATGGCGAAGACGCACCTGTCCCTGTCGGACGACCCGGCGAAGACAGGCCGGCCCCGGGGCTTCACGTTGACGGTGCGAGAGGTGCGCCTGTCCGCGGGAGCGGGCTTCCTGGTGGCGCTGACTGGAGAGCTGCTCACGATGCCGGGCCTGCCACGTGAGCCCGCCGCCCGACGTGTCACGGTCCATCCGGACGGCAGCATCACGGGCCTGATGCAGGGCGAGTGACGTCAGGGGTAGGGCCTAGCGTCTCCCGTCTTCACTCGACGGGAGCACTCACCCCTGCCCCATTCCAAGCGCACAAAGCCGTCCCCCCATCATCTTGACGGAATATCATCCAGGAATGATATTCCGTCTCATGGGATTGAAGTCTTCGGAACCGATGAGTTTCGGGACTGGTTCCTTGCTCTCGACGAAGAGACGGCACGGTCCGTGGACCACGGGGTGGAGCTTCTGGCCGCGAAGGGGGTCACACTTGGGTTCCCATACTGCAGCCAGGTCAAGGGCTCTTCCCAACCGCTCCGGGAGCTCCGCATCCAGTCCGGAGGGCATCCCCTCCGGGTCTTCTACGCGTTCGATCCTGAGCGCAACGGGGTCCTGCTCCTGGGGGGCGACAAGACCGGAGACAAGCGCTTCTACGAGAGAATGATCCCCCAGGCGGAGAAGATCTGGCTGCGCTACCTCTGGGAAAGGGCCGCCGGACTTCATGACGATTCGAAGAACGAGCGTGAGGAGACGGAGTCATGAAGCTCCACAGCTGGAAGGGGATGCGCCGGGAGAAGTTCACGCCAGCGCAACTCAAGGAACAGGATGAGCGCGTCCAGAAGGAACTCCTGGAGATGAGTCTGCGGGAGGTGCGCGAGTTCGCGGGGATGACGCAGACGCAGCTCGCCGAACGGATGGGCATCTCCCAGGGTCAGCTCTCCCAGACCGAAGCCCGGGATGACCACCGGCTCTCCACGCTCCGGCGCGCCGTGGAGGCCATGGGCGGAGAAATCGAAGTCTCCGCTGTCTTCGGCGACAAGCGGATCATCCTCAAGGGCGTCTGACGCACAACAGGCCGCCCCGGTGTTTCCGGAGCGGCCCGTGGGCCCTGCTTGACGCTGTCCTGGACGGCTAGACGCGGAAGGTGGTGGACAGCTCCTGGAGCTTGCTCAGGGAGGTGTTGATCTGCCCCACCGCCTGCTCGGCGTTGCTCGTGGCCATCACCACGTCGCTCATCATCTCCGACAGCTGCGTCACCACTTCCGTCATCTGCGTGATGCCCGCGTTCTGCTGCGTCACCGAGGCGACGATCTGCCGCGCCGCCTGGCTGCTCTCCTGCACCACCTGGGTGATGTCCTTCAGCGTCGTGGCGGACGAGAGCACCTGCTCGATGCCCTCCTCCATCTTCTGGCTGTCCTCCTCCGCGATGCCCACCGTCTCGCGGATGGCCTGGTTGATCTCCAGGAGGATCTTCCCGATGCGCTGCGTGCTCTGCAGCGACTGGCTGCTCAGCGCCCGCATCTCCTTGGCCACCACCGCGAAGCCACGGCCTTCCTCGCCGGCCCGCGCCGCCTCGATGGCCGCGTTCAACGCGAGCACGTTCGACTGGTCCGCCAGGTCCTTCACGCTGCCGATGATTTCACCCGCGTGCACCGCCTGCTCGGACAGCACGCCGATGCTCCCCACCAGCGCTCCCACCCGCGCGCGGATCTGCTGCAACCCCTCCGCGCTGCGCTCGATGGACACCTGTCCGGAGGCGCTGTACGCGTCCGCCTGCGCCGCCACCTTCAACACCATCTCCGCGCGGCTGGCCGCCATGCCGGACGTCTGGGCGATCTCCGCGATGGTGGAGCTGGCCTCCGTGAGGCTGCGCGACTGGCTGGTCAGGAAGTTGAGCTGCTCGTGGCTCGCCGCGTTCAGCCGCGACGCCGCCGCCGTCAGATCCGTCACCACCGCGCGCAGCGTGTTGGGCACCGAACCCAGCCGCGTCATCAGCGTCTGGATGCTGCGCGCCAGCTCACCCACTTCATCCTGCGCGCTCGTGTCGATGGCCAGCGACAGGTCGCCTTCCCGCACGATGCGCGTCGCCGTCGCCGTCAGCCGAGCCAGGGGCGTCGTCACCTCGCGCAGCAGCCACACCGTGGCCACCGCGAGCACCAAGATGCACGTCACCGCCAGCACCAGCACCCACGTCAGCGTCATGCCGTGCAGCGACGACACCTCCATGAAGGTCTCTCGCTGCGACGCCTCCTGCTGCGCCGTCACGGACTCCAGGCCGGCGTGCATCGTCCGGTACGCGGGCTCCAGCTTCGCGAGCGCGGCTTCCGCGGCCGTGTCATTGCGCGCCGCCAGCGCCACCACCTGCGACGCCTCCTGCCAGTAGCGCGTGAAGGCCCCCTGCAGCGCCTCCACCTTCGGGCCATCCACGTCCGGAAACGCTCGCAGCGCCGTGAGCCCCTTCTGGAGCTCCGTCACCTGCGCGTCCAGCGTCTCCTGCTTCACCGCGTGCAGCGCCACCGCGTCGCCCACGTCCTGGTGCAACGCGGCGAAAACGGCGCGGGACGTCTGCGCCTGGCTCACCGACGGCGCCAGGCTGGAACCGAGGCGCTCCGAGGCGCTCCGCGTGCGCGCGCCCAGCACCACCGTCACCGCCACGATGGCCATCAGGAACGCCGCCGCCACCGTCGGCAGCACCATCATCTTCTGCTTGAGCCTCATCGCCATCACGCACCCCCTCGCGGGCCCATGTCACCCATCCCGATGAAGCGCGGCCGTACTCCCGCGCCGGGCCTGCTGCGCCAGCTCATTGTCGCTCATCCTTCCGCGGCCCCAGCGGGCTCCCCCCGAGGACCGGGGCTCCGTCAGGACTCGTAGGATAGACAACACCTCTCCCCCCGACTCAAGCCCGCGTCCCTTGAAATATCCTGCAAACGGGTCTGCATTGCCCCGCAGGGTCATGCGGGACACTTCATCCTATCAGGTGGGACACTCGGTGGAGGACGCCTCACGTCTACAAAGGGGGCCCAGAAGGCACCCTGGCGCGATCATTCCAGCCGTCCGGCATGGGCTTCACTGCCGGTGACGGTGGCCTGGGTGCGTCCACACAGGCCCTGGCCCGGTCGCTCGGCGGTGCTCAGCGGGTGGGCCGAGGGAGGAAGGGCTCCACCTCGCGGCGGCAGGTGTCGTCACACTCGGAGAAGCGGACGAGGAACGCCGCGTGATTCGCGCACTTCTTGGGCCAGCGCGAGGCGCCGCCATCCACCAGGCAGAGCAGGCGGAACTCGTCGCGGGTGTCCGAGAAGAGGGCCTCGCGCTGCGAGGGGGACATGGCGTCCAGCGCGCGGTCCTCCCCACCCTGGAGCCAGATGAAGACGCCCACCATCGATATGAAGACGAGGGCCAGCCAGGTGCCCTTGCGCAGCCAGATGCTGGGCGGTGGGACCAGCTCCTTCGCGAAGATGTTCTTCTCCTCGCCCCCCTCGTCCGGAGGCGTCCCTTCGTTGCTCATGGGCTCCCTTCCATCCATGGCGCGTGCCAGCCGCACGGCCATGGCGCAGCAGACACCAGCCCGTTCCGCGTTGCACCTTGCAACCGCCATCCGGGGCACATCGTGCCGGATGCAGTGCACCCCCGGGGCTTGCGCCGCCCGGCATCCGACAGACGGGCCCGGCACACGGCGTGCTCTTAGACTGTGCCCATGGAAGTGCGTGCCAGTACCGAGGCGACGGAGCGCCCCATGCGGGTGCTCGTGGTGGACGACGAGCGAAACATCCGCCACACCCTGCGGGTGTGCCTGGAAGGCCTGGGCTGCGAGGTGCGCGAGGCCGCCACGCCAGAGGCCGCGCTCGCGGCGCTCGCTCAAGGCCCGGCGGACCTGGCGTTCGTGGACCTGCGGCTGGGCAACGCGTCCGGACTGGAGCTGCTGCCCCGCCTGCTCGCCGAATCCCCCGCGCTGGACGTCATCCTCATCACCGCCTACGCGACGTTCGACACGGCCGTGGAGGCGGTAAAGCGCGGCGCGCGCGACTACCTGCCCAAGCCGTTCACCCCCGCGCAGATCCGCCACGTCCTGGAGCGCGCGAAGGCGCAGCGTGAGCTGACTTCGCACCTGGGGGACCTGGAGGGGCAGCTGGCGCAGGCGGTGCCGGAGGCCACGCTGGAGACGGCGTCGCCGGCCATGCACGCGGCCATCGGCTTCATCCAGCGCGCGGCCACGTCCGATGCCTCGGTGCTGCTGCGCGGGGAGAGCGGCACGGGCAAGGGGGTGCTCGCGCGAGCGCTGCATTCGATGAGTGCCCGGCGCAAGCGGCCCTTCGTCACCATCAACTGCCCCACCCTGTCCGAACAACTGCTGGCGAGCGAGCTGTTCGGCCACGCGCGCGGCGCCTTCACGGGCGCGGTGAAGGACCAGCCGGGGCGCGTGGAGCAGGCGGAAGGGGGCACGCTCTTCCTGGATGAAGTTGCGGAGATGAGCCCCGCGCTCCAGGCGCAGCTGTTGCGCTTCCTTCAGGAGAAGCAGTTCGAGCGGCTGGGCGAGGGACGTACGCGCAAGGCGGACGTGCGCGTGGTGGCGGCCACGCACCGCGACCTGGAGAAGGACGTGGCGGAGGGACGCTTCCGCGAGGACCTGATGTACCGGTTGAACGTCCTGGAGGTGAAGCTCCCTTCGCTGCGTGAACGGCCGGAGGACCTGCTCCCGCTGGCCCGCCGCTTCATCGCCTTCTTCGCGAAGGCCGCGCAGCGTCCTGCCCCGGAGCTGTCGCCCGCGACGGAGACGATGCTGCGGGCCTACCCCTGGCCGGGCAACGTGCGTGAGCTGCGCAACGCGCTGGAGCGGGCGCTCATCGTGGGTGCGTCAGGCGTAGTGGAGCCGCAGGCGTTCCCGGAGCGCATCGCGAACACGGTGGGGCCTGGGGTGACGCTGGGCGGGCCGCACACGTTGGAAGCGGTGGAGCGCGAACACATCCTGCGGGTGATGGCCTCCGTGCCGACGCTGGATGAAGCAGCCCGGCTGCTCGGCATTGACTCTTCGACGCTGTGGCGCAAGCGCAAGAAGTACGAATCGGAGACGTGACGCAGGCGGCCTGTGCGCCAGTGCATGCAGGCCCGGCACTGGCGGCCGGGGCGTGCAGGGGCGCTCGTCCTTCTGAGTGGATTGCGCCCTTGAGCGCGCATGCGAACCCTGGCCCGTCATGAACCTCATCGACGTGCTCATCCAGCAGCACCGCGACGCAGAGGCCCTCTTCGAGGCCTGGCACCATGCGCCGGACGAAGAGAAGCCGGAGCTGAGCCTGCGCCTGGCCGAAACGCTCACCCTGCACAGCACCCTCGAGGAGCGCTGGGTGTATCCCGTCGCGCGGACCGTCGTCGAAGGGCCGCGCATCGACTTCGCGGTGGAGGAGCACGGGGAGATGACCCAGCTGATCTCCGAACTGTTGCGCGTCCGCCACGACCCGCGCCGCCGCGAAGCCACGGTGCGGCAACTGGAGGCGGTGGCCGCGCAACACATGGCGGAGGAGGAGCGCGAGGTGGTGCCCCGACTGCGCAAGATGGACGCGGACGCGTTCGGCCAGTCGAGCGCTGAAATCGTCCGCTCCGCGTCCGACGCGCGGAAGGAAGCGATGCGCCAGCTGGAGATGTCCACGCCGATGTGACCGCGGGCTTCAGGCCTGCTCGGGCTGCGGCAGCGTGAACCAGAAGGTGCTGCCCTGCCCCGGCGTGCTCACCACGCCCAGCTCGCCGCCGTGGGCCTGGACGATGTCGCGGGCGATGGACAGCCCCAGCCCCGCGCCTCCCGCCGGTGCGCCCGGGGCGCGATAGAACTTCTCGAAGATGCGCGCCTGCTCCTGGGCGGGGATGCCTTCGCCGGTGTCCTTCACTTCGAAGCGCACGTGGGGGCCTTCACGCGACACGTGCACGGACACCTCGCCGTCGTGCGGCGTGTGCTTCACGCCGTTGCCCACCAGGTTTCCCAGCACCAGGTGCAGCCGGTCCGGATCCACTCGCACCGTCTCCACGTCCGGTGACAGGGATTGCGACAGGCGCACGCCCCGGTCCTCCGCCAGCGCTCGCTGCGCGGCCAGCGCCTGCTCCACCAACTCCTCCGTGGGCACCTCCCGCACGTCCAGTTGGAGCTGACCGGACTGGATGCGCGACAGGTCCAGCAGGTCGTCCACGATGCCCTGCAATCGCTCGCAGTCCTCGCGCGCCGCGAAGAGCAGGTCCGCCTGCTTCTCCGTCACCTGCCCCACGACACCTTCGGCCACCAGGTGGATGGCCATGCGCAGCGACGTGAGCGGCGTGCGGAACTCGTGCGCCACCGTGGCCACCAGGTCGTTCTTCAGTTCGTCGAAGCGCCGCAGCCGCGTCACGTCCTGGAGGATGAGCGTGGCTCCCACCACTTCCCCGGTCTCTCCGTGCACCGGGCTGCCTCGCGGCAGGAGCCACCGGACGCCCTCTGGCGACGACTCCACTCGCACCGCCTCTTCGTAGCCCCTGGGCTGGTACGCGCCCCTTCCTCCCACGACATGCGCTCGCACTCGCTCCAGCACGGCGCGCACCTCTGGCTCCACGCGGCCCAGCGCGTCTCCGCCCTCGTCCAGTCGCAGGCGGAGCACGTCCTCCGCTGCGGCGTTCACGTTGAGCAGCCCGCCTTCCGCGCCCAGCACCAGCACGGGGTCGGGCAGGCTGTCGATGGCCGCTTGCGACACCGCCTGCGCCTGGAGCAGTTCGCCCAGGCTGCTCTTGCGGTACTGCGCCAGCCGCTCCGCCATGGTGTTGAAGTCCCGCGCGAGCCCGGCGATTTCGTCCCGTCCCTCCACCACCGCTCGCGCCTCCACGTCGCCCTGCCCCAGGCGGCGCACCGCTTGCGACAGCACGGACACCGGACGGAGCGCTCGCTGCACCAGCGACGTGGTGAAGAACAGGCCGAAGCCCAGCGCCGCCACCACCGCGAACACCATCAGCGTGTTCACCCGCTCGCTCTGCTGGCGCAGGCGGTCGTTCTTGCGCACCATCGCGTCCTGATTCAGCGCGAGGACGGACGCCGCCGCGGCCTTCGCCTCCTGGAAGGCCGGTGAGAGCGATTCGAAGTAGCTCGTGCGCGCGGCCTCCGTGCCACGTGCCTGGAGGAAGACGTCGAACTCCTCGCGGTACTTCGTCCACGCGGTGCGCAGCCGCTGCGTGGCCTCCGCCTCGCCGGGTTCGGTGATGTTGCCCTGCTGGATGCCCAGCTCCAGCTCCAGCGGTGGGCGCTGCGAGGCCTGCTGGGTCACGCCCCGCTCGCGCTCGCCCGCGATAATGAACAGCGCCGCGCTGTCCATGCGCTCCAACTGCTCCGTGATGCGCTGGGTGGCGAGCACGCTGCGGTAGTTGTCCTCCAGCACCTGCTGGCCGGAGCGGCCCACGCGCGCCAGGGTGATGACGGCCGTGGCTCCCAGGAAGAGCAACGCCAGCACCAATGGCACCTGGGCCAGCAGCAGACGCGAGCGCAGCGTCATGGGCGCTTCTCCTCGTGCGATTCGAAGGACACGACGTGGATGTCGAAGCCCTCCCCTTCGCGCAAGAGGCGCGCGTCCGCGGTCATCCCCAACCGCTGGCGCCACTTCGCCTGGTTCGAACGGCCGATGATGATGTGCCCCACGCCGTGCGAACGGGCGAAGTCCAGCAGCGCCGCCACCGGGTCGCTGGAGCGCAGGCGCACCACCTCCGCGCCCAGCTCCTTCGCCTTCTCGATGTTCGTCAGCAGGTGCCGCTGCGCCTCCGCGTCGATGAGGTTTGGGGCCTCGCGCGGCGTCTCCACGTACACCACGAACCAGTCCGTGTTGAGCCGGCCCGCCATGCGTGAACCCCGGCGCAGCAGTGTCGCCGCGCGCGGCGGATGGCTGGAGAGGGCCACCAGCACCCGGCCCCACGCGCCGCCCTTCTGGGACGGATCCTCGCCTGCCCGGGCCTGCCTGCCGGTGGTGGCTCGGTCCAGGCTCTCCGCCACTTCGCGCAGGGCCAGCTCTCGAAGGGTGGAGAGGTTGTCTCCGGTGAAGAAGCGCTCCAGCGCGTGCGGCACCTTGTCCGGCGCGTAGATCTTCCCCGCCTTGAGCCGTTCGTGCAGGTCCTCCACCGCGAGGTCCAGGTTCACCACCTGGTCCGCCGTCTTGAGGAAGCTGTCCGGCAGCGTCTCCCGCACAGTGACTCCGGTGTTGCGCTCCACCAGGTCGTTGAGGCTCTCCAGGTGCTGCACGTTGAAGGCACCAATGACGTTGATGCCCGCGGCCAGCAACTCCTGCACGTCCTGGTAGCGCTTGCGGTGACGGCACACGGGGGCGTTGGTGTGGGCCAGCTCGTCCACGATGGCCACCTGCGGCTTGCGCGCGAGGATGGCTTCCAGGTCCAGCTCCTCCACGGTGACGTCCCGGTACGTGATGCGCTGGCGCGGCACGACCTCCAGGCCCTCGACCAGTGCCTCCGTCTCAGGACGACCGTGGGTCTCGACGAAGCCCAGCACCACGTCCACGCCACGCGCCTTCAGCGCGTGTGCTTCCTCCAGCATGCGGAACGTCTTGCCCACGCCCGCCGCGAAGCCGATGTAGAGCTTCAGCCGGCCGCGCCGACCGCGCTCCACCAGCTCCAGGAAGTCCTCCGCGCGAGGACGCCGCGTCGTCATGACTGCCTTCTCCTCAACGGGAGGCCGTGGGCGCGGGCCCGCCGAACTGACGGTCCATCGCGAGGTTCAACGTGAGCACGTTCACCCGGGGTTCTCCCAGCACGCCGAACGTCCGTCCTTCCACCCGGGACATCACCAACGCACGCACGCGCGCCGGGTCCACGCCTCGCGCTCGCGCCACGCGGGGAACCTGCCACAGCGCCGCCTCCGGCGACACCTGCGGATCCAACCCGGACGCGGACGCTGTCACCAGCTCGCCGGGCACGGGGCCTTCCGCCTCGGGGTTCTCTCGGCGCAGCCGGTCCGCCTCCGCCACTGCTCGGTCGCGGAGCTTCTGGGACGTGGGGCCCAGGTTGCTGCCGCTGGAGGCCGTCGCGTCCCAGCCCGTGCCGGCGGCGGAGGGACGCGGCTGGAAGTAGTCGGCTTGAGTGAAGCCCTGGGCGATGAGAGCGCTGCCCACCACTCGGCCGCGGTCGTCCTTCACCAACGACCCGTTGGCTTCATTCGGAAACAACACCTGCGCCACGCCTGTGACGGTCAGGGGGTACAGCACGCCCGTGAGGGCCAGCGTGACGGCGCTGACGCGCAGGGCGGTGAGGAGCGCGGAGACCATGGATGTTCCTTTCTTGTGTGCTCAGGCCAGGCCCACGGTGGTGAGCAGCACGTCGATGACCTTGATGCCCACGAACGGGACGATGACTCCGCCCACGCCGTAGAGGAGCAGGCTGCGGCGCAGGAGGGCCGCCGCGCCCAGCGGGCGGTAGCGCACGCCCTTCAGCGCCAGCGGGATGAGCGCCACGATGATGAGTGCGTTGAAGATGACGGCGGACAGGATGGCGCTGAACGGCGACGTCAGCCCCATCACGTTGAGCGGGGCAATCTGCGGGAAGACGCCCATGAACAGCGCCGGGAGGATGGCGAAGTACTTCGCGACGTCGTTGGCGATGGAGAACGTGGTCAGCGTGCCTCGCGTCATCAGTAACTGCTTGCCCACCTCCACCACCTCCAGGAGCTTGGTGGGGTTGGAGTCCAGGTCCACCATGTTGCCGGCCTCCTTGGCGGCCTGGGTGCCGGTGTTCATCGCCACGCCCACGTCCGCCTGGGCCAGCGCGGGCGCGTCGTTGGTGCCGTCGCCCGTCATCGCCACGAGCTTGCCCTTGCCCTGCTCCGCGCGGATGAGCGCGAGCTTCGCCTCCGGGGTCGCCTCCGCCAGGAAGTCGTCCACGCCGGCCTCTCGCGCGATGGCCGCCGCGGTGCGCGGGTTGTCGCCGGTGATCATCACCGTGCGGATGCCCATGGCGCGGAAGCGGTCGAAGCGCTCCTTGATGCCGCCCTTCACCACGTCCTTCAGGTGGATGATGCCCAGCACCCGCGCTCCGTCCGCCACCGCGAGCGGTGTGCCTCCTGCGTCACCGATGCGACCCGAGACCTGGGTCAGCTCCTCTGGCACGGTGCCGCCCTGCGCCTGCGTGTAGCGGACGATGGCGTCCACCGCGCCCTTGCGGATGCTGCGCGGGTGCGGATCCACCAGGTCACAGCCGCTCATGCGCGTCTGCGCGGTGAAGGGGACGAAGGTGGCCTGGTGCGCTCGCAGCTCGCGCGGGCGCATCTTGTATGTGTCCTTGACCAGTGTGACGACGGAGCGTCCTTCCGGGGTCTCGTCCGCGAGGCTCGCGAGCTGCGCGGCCTCCGCCAGTTCCTCCGCGCGCACGCCCGGCATGGGCAGCAGCTCCGTGGCCATGCGGTTGCCCAGGGTGATGGTGCCCGTCTTGTCGAGCAGCAACGTGTCCACGTCCCCCGCCGCCTCCACCGCTCGCCCGCTGAGCGCGAGCACGTTCTTGCGCAGGAGCCGGTCCATGCCGGCGATGCCGATGGCGCTCAGGAGGCCGCCGATGGTCGTGGGGATGAGGCACACCAGCAGCGCCACCACCGCCGTTCCGGACAGCGGCACTCCCGAGTAGAGCGCCAGCGGCACCAGCGTCACGCACGCCATCAGGAACACCAGCGTGAGGCCCACCAGCAGGATGTGCAGCGCGATTTCATTGGGCGTCTTCTTGCGGGCCGCGCCCTCCACCAGGCCGATCATCCGGTCGAGGAACGACTCTCCCGGATCCACGCTGATGCGGATGACGATGCGGTCGGACAGCACCTTCGTGCCTCCGGTGACGGCGGAACGGTCGCCTCCGGACTCGCGGATGACGGGGGCGGACTCGCCGGTGACGGCGGACTCGTCCACGCTGGCGATGCCCTCCAGCACCTCGCCGTCGCCGGGGATGACGTCTCCGGCTTCGCACACCACGCGGTCGCCCTTGCGCAGGGCGGGGGCTCCGACGCGCTCCTCCCGGCCGTCGTGGGTGAGGCGGCGAGCCTGGGTGTCCTGACGCATGCGGCGCAGGGCGCTCGCCTGGGCCTTGCCTCGGCCCTCCGCCACGGCTTCGGCGAAGTTGGCGAAGAGGACCGTGAACCACAGCCACAGCATCACGGACACGGTGAACCACATGGGCGCGGTGGGTTCCCCAGAGACCGTCAGGTCCTTGAGGACGAACACCGTGGTGAGCAGGCTTCCGGCCCACACCACGAACATCACCGGGTTGCGGGCCACGTCGCGCGGGTGGAGCTTCTTGAGGCTCTCCCACACGGCGGGCTTGAGCAGCGCGGGGTCCAACAGCGATGCCTGTTTGCTTGCGGGGGCCATGGTCAGAACACCTTTCCGGCCGCGCCGAGGAAGTGCTCGACGATGGGGCCCAGGGACAGCGCGGGGAAGAACGTCAGCGCGCCCACGACGACGACGACGCTCACGAGCAGGCCGGTGAAGAGGACTCCATCCGTGGGGAAGGTGCCGGGCCCGGGGGCCACGGCCTTCTTGCCCACGAGCGAGCCCGCCAACGCCAGCACCGGCACCATCATCAGGAAGCGACCCGCGAGCATCGACATGCCCAGGCTGATGTTCCAGAACGGCGTGTTGGCGTTGAGGCCCGCGAAGGCGCTGCCGTTGTTGGCCACGCCGCTGGTGAACGCGTAGAGGATTTCGGAGAGCCCGTGCGGCCCCGCATTGTTGAGGGACGACGTGCCCTGCGGGAGCACCGCGCCCACGGCGGACAGGCCCAGGATGACCAGCGGGAAGACGAGCACGTACAGCATCGCGAGCGTCATCTCGCGCGCTTCGATCTTCTTGCCGAGGAACTCCGGCGTACGGCCCACCATCAGGCCCGCGATGAAGACCGCGAGCACCGCCATCACGAGGATGCCGTAGAGGCCCGCGCCGACGCCTCCGAAGATGACCTCGCCCAGCTGCATGTTGACCATGGGCACCAGCCCGCCCAGCGGCGTGAAGCTGTCATGCATGGAATTGACCGCGCCGCAGGACGCGTCGGTGGTGACGGTGGCGAACAGCGTGGAGGCCGCGACGCCGAAGCGCGTCTCCTTGCCCTCCAGGTTCCCGGCCTGGAGGACGTTGGCGGAGGCGAGCGCGGGGTTGGGCTGGGATTCGGCGGCGTAGCTGGCGGTGGCGCCCACGAGGAAGAGGACGGACATGGCCGCGAAGAGGACCCAGCCCTGCTTCGTGTCGCCGGTCATCTTTCCGTAGGTGTACGTGAGGCCCGCGGGCAGCACGAAGATGAGCAGCAATTGGACCAGGTTGGTGAGCGGCGTGGGGTTTTCGAAGGGGTGGGCGCTGTTGGCGTTGAAGAAGCCGCCGCCGTTGGTGCCCAGCATCTTGATGGCCTCCTGCGAGGCCACTGGCCCGAAGGCGAGCGTCTGCTTCACGCCTTCCACGGTGGTGTGCTCGGGGTACGGCGCGAGGTTCTGGAGCACGCCCTGCGACACGAAGAACAGGGCCGCGAGGAAGCTCAGGGGCAGGAGCACGTAAAGCGTGCCGCGAACCAGGTCGACCCAGAAGTTGCCCAGGGTCTTGCGGCCTTCGGGGCCGGGGCGGCGGGTGAGACCTCGCGCGAGGGCGAGCGCGACTCCCAGGCCCGTGGCGGCGGAGACGAAGTTCTGCCACGTCAGCCCCAGCATCTGGGTGGCGTAGCTCATCGTGGATTCACCGGCGTACGACTGCCAGTTGGTGTTGGCCACGAAGCTGGCGGCGGTGTTGAAGGCGAGCGCCGAGCCCACGGCGGGCAGGCCCTGCGGGTTGAGCGGGAGCACGTGCTGGAGCCGCTGGAGCGCATAGAGAACGACGAGGCCCACGGCGCTGAAGGCGAGCAGGGCGACGGTGTACTGGACCCACGTCTGCTCGTGTTCGCGCTTCACGCCGCACAGGCGCAGCAGGGCGCGTTCGATGGGACCTAGCACTCGGGGCAGGGGTTGGGTGTCGGCCTCGAAGACGCGGAAGAGGTAGAGGCCCACGGGCTTCGTCAGCGCGAGGACGAGCGCGAAGAACAGCAGGGTCTGGAGCCAGCCAATGAGGGTCATGGCGGGCTCCTAGAAGCGCTCGGGCCGGAGCAGGGCGTAGACGAGGTAGACGGAGAGGAGGACCGCGAGCGCGGTCCCTGCGGCGTATTCGAAGCTCATGGCCCCAGGAGCATGAGCATCCGCCGTACCGGAGCGGGCCTCCGTCAGGCCCAGGCGTTCCGAGGGGTTGCGGGAGCTGTCCTCCTGGCCGGGTTGCAATGTGCACGAACCGGCTCCGTGCACCCCTGCGAGGTGAAATGGGGCGGCGGCGTTACAGTGGGGAGCGGAGGTGGTTGGCGTGCATCGGTATCGGTGGAGCGAGAGCATCGAACCCAGGCTTCAGCAGGCGACCGAGCGCATGCGCCGGTTGCGTGCCACCCGGATGCCGCCTGCCGCGGTGCAGAGCCTGCGGCATTGGTTCCGGATCCACCACACGTACAATTCAAACGCGATTGAGGGGAACCGGCTGACCCTTCCGGAGACTCGCGCGGTGGTGGAGGACGGCATCACCATCGCGGGCAAGTCGCTGAAGGATCACTTCGAGGCGGTCAACCTCGCGCACGCGCTCGACTTCGTTGAAGGGCTGGCCAGCAAGGAGACTGTGCTGGGTGAGCGGGACGTGCGCGGGATACACGGCATTGTCCTGCGCGCAATCGATCCCGAGAACGCCGGCGCCTATCGGAGCATCAACGTACGGATCGGCGGCACAAAGCATCTGCCTCCAGAAGCAGTCCGGGTGCCCGAGGAGATGCGAGCGTTCGGTGAGTGGCTGGCGGGGGCCAAGAACGATCACCCGGTGATTGTCTCCGCCATCGCGCATGCGTGGTTCGAGACGATCCATCCCTTCGTAGACGGGAACGGTCGGACAGGGAGGCTGCTCGCCAACATGCTGCTGATGCTGGAGCACTATCCAGCCATCGCGCTGCTCGTCGAGGACCGGACGCGGTACTACACGGCACTGGATGCGTCCCACGATGGCGACATCACCGCAATCGTAGAACTCACGCTCGACCGATTGGACCAGAGCTTCGTGGAGCACGAGCAGGCCGCCCATGAGATGCCTGAGGTCCGTGAGCCTGTGACAGATGCGACAGAGTTCGGGACATACGAAATCAGGCCCCGACTCTTGTCTCCGTGACTCGCGATCCCGTTACGGCGAATTGGACACGGACGAATCACAGTCCGAAGTGCACTTGCCGGAGCAGGCGACTTGGCCAGGGTACGAGTCCAGGATGGCGCACTGGGTGCCTCCCGTGCAGGACACGAGCTCGGTGCAGACCTTTGAATCATCCACGCAGCGCGCCTTGGACACGCCGTCCAGCTTGAGCGCGAGGCAGGACAGGCCCTGGGGACACTGGGGCAGGTCCACTCCGCACTCCTGCGCCAAGTCCAGCGACTGCCCCTCGCGCAGCTTCAGCTTCCCCTGCCCTCCCTCGCCGTCCGACCCACAGGCCGCGAGGGCCATCACCGTCAGACAACCGCCCAGCATCCGCATCCAGCGCATCGAGGCTCCTTGGAGTCGTGAAGCCTCCTGCCCTGAGCAAGCCATGGACCAGGAGGGCATCGCAGGGATTCCGCGCGCTTGGCGAGCGGAGACGGCCTCGGAAATCTGATGCTGCCTCGAATCCCTGGCGGCTTGGGACTCAGCGGAACTCGTCCACGATGTACACGCCCGCGCGCGGGGAGTTGAGGATCGCCGTTCCTGGTTTGGACTCGGGTCGCTTGCGCAATTGTCCGAAGCCGAGCCTCGCTACCGCGCAGATGGGCACGCGGTCCTTTCCCTTCAGGAACTGGGCTTCGTAGTACCGGATGACCGGCTGTTCTCCGCCCGTCCAGACGCGCCCGTAGAGGCGCATGGGCGCCTCCAACGTTCCGATGTCCTCGTCCAACACGCTCTCGATGGGCCCGTCGTGAAGCGTGATGTGCTCCGCCCGGCTCTGGTTCGCATCCAGTTGGACCCACACGGCTTCGCCCACATAGAGCTGCAGGTACCGCATCACTTCCAGCGACTTCTCCGGGCACTTCTCCGACATGGGCGTTCCATCCGCATGAAGGCGGACGTCGCCCAGGGTCGTCGCACAACCCGGATGAAGGGCCAGCAGGCCCATCCAGGCCACGAGCATGTATCGACGCGAGGTCATGCGGCTGTTCCTACTTCCCGAGCAAGCTCGGGCTCAACTCGACAACCGCCTGCCACAGCCCATCGTGCCGGTACAGCTCCAGGAACAGGGAGGTCAGGGTCCCGCTGTCCACGAACGCGCTCCCGTCCACCACGAGCCCGATGACACCCGAGGTCCCAGGCTCAATCACCGCGGAGGATGACCGGACCGCCAGCGGCCGCTCGCGCGAGTCCGACCTGCCCACGAGCCGCACGGAGCTCATGCTCCACGGACGCTGAGCACTCAGGTTCTTCACCTTGAACACGACCGCGGCCTTGCCCGTGCCCCGGTAGACCGTGCCATCCAGTGTCGTGTCGCCATCCGTGCCGGAGAAATGATCCGCGACGCCGAAGGGGGTCTGAGCCACCGCGCCCGTGGTCAGCAGCGCCGCCAGCGCATGGTCCTCGGAGGACTCCTCCTTGCGGAGCCGCTCGTTCTCCGCGCGGAGGGTCTTGTTCTCCTTCTCCGAGTCCACCAGCGCCGAAGCCATGGCCTCGTAGCCATCCCGGTCCTTGTAGACGTTGAGCTGCTGGTCCGCGCTTCCATGCTCGCGCCGTCCCGGAGGACGGAGGAGGAAGGGGACCTCTCGCGCATCCGACAACGTGACGAGCAGGGAGAAGCCTTCCTCCGGTGCCAGGTCGCGCCGGGGCTCCAGCACCACCTTCCGGCCCACGACGCCCACCGGTTCGAACCGCCCCTCTCCGCCCACCAGCCGTGCCCGGAGCGGCGCGAGGTCCTGCTCGAAGCGGAGGACCGTCACGACCTGCCCCTTCACGTAGATGCGCTGGGGCGCGGCCTCGGGCTGCTCGGGGAGGACGAGCGTCCGGATGACGGCGTGCTCGTGCTCCTCCGCCACAGCGGCCCCGGCGAGCAGCGTCCCGAGCAGCGCCCACGTCCCAGGTAGAGCGATTCGCATACAACCTGGGACATAGCATCGGCCTCTCGGGGGTCCAAGCCGCGCTCAGGGCTCGAAGCGCGCCAGGAAGACCTTGTACTGGAGCGAGACGAAGAGCGTCTTCGGCGCCACCAGTCCCGCCTGCGCGAACATCGCGAACAGCGCCGCATCGGACTCGATGGGCTGCATCTTCGCCATGGCCTGACGCCGGGCCTCCAGCTTCTCCAGCGGCACTCCGTACGTCCGCAGCCGCCGGAACTCGACGTTCGTCAGCTCGGGGTCCTGGCCGATGCGGCAGCCCAACACCAGCGGCGCTCCCGGCTTGAGCCTCCGCGTCACCTCTCGCAGCAACTCGACGCGGGCATCCTCTCCCTCCACGTGGTGCAGCACGCCCATCAACTGCACGCCGTCGAACGGGGGACCTTGCGGCAACGTCCGCAGCTCGCCTTCGTGCAGGTGCGTGCGCGAAAGCAGCCCCTCCGCCTCCAGGCGCTTGCGTGCGACCTCCAGCATCGGGCCGGAGGGCTCCACGCCCGTGAAGCGCCAGCCCGGCACGTTGAAGCGGAGATAGGGCACCAGCTCCGCGCCCGTGCCCAGGCCCACGTGGAGCAGTGACGCCGTCTCCTGTCCGTCCAATCGGGCAGCCAGGGCGCTGACGCCCAGCTCGTATGCCGCCTGGTAGCCAGCGAGGCTGACCGCCGCCTGGGCGTCGTAATGGGCCGCGCGGTCGGCTCCAAAGCCATGGACCGGCGCATGTGCGGAATGTTCGTGGGTCATGACCGCAAGATGCGCCCGCCCCGCTCGGAATGGCAGAGCGGGGATTCAGACGGAATCAGCGGATCTTTCGATTCCATGCTCGACCAAGCAGAACTCATTCCACAAGCACCGCGCATCGCTTGTTGAAGTACGCGTCGCCTCCTTCCTCGTGAATCCTCCAGACAGACTCCTCATCCCCCACGAGGTCGAGGACCTCCCCGGCGACCAGCTTCCGGACAACAACAGAGTTGCCTCCCACCTCTCTCCAGACGGTGCAGCGTCGAATGACATGAACCCGCCGCACCGGGCGATCGCCAAAAGCCGGAGGAGGTGCCTCCTCCACTGGGGCCGCGCGCCTTCGTGCCTCCTGCCTGCTCGATTGGCACGTTGGAGCAAGCAGTACCCCACAGGGCAGTAGCGACAACGCGCATGTCACCAGGAATGCGACCCAATTGAAGGGGGGTGGTGGCCGGATGAAGACCGCGCTGCTCTTACATCGAGGACAGACCGCTGACAGGTCCTTGCCTCTGGGGTACCAAGTATAGGTACACGCTGAGCATTCATTCAGCGGGCGGAGAGGGCCTCTGGGGATTGCTGGGAGGCGAACAGGGCGAAAGGCCGGGACCTTTGGAAGCTTGGGGGGCCTGTACGCCTTTGGCGCTCGAAACGAGCTTCGGAACCGAGGGATTCGGGTCCTATGGGCCTTCCACCGAGTCACGAACTCCTACTGTAGCAAACGCGGTCTTCCGCGTGCCGCTGCGACGTCCACCGGACGGGGCTGCCTTTGCACCACCTACCTGGCGAGGCACGGGACATTTCCAGCCCCGGTCCCACGACAGCGGGACTCGGGGCTTTGGGCGCCGGAAAGCTTCATCACCGACATGCCTGATTCGCCTGCTCCCAAGCAGCATTGATCTCACGGCACTTCCTGGCCGCCAGTTCCCGCAGCTCGTCCCCAAGATGAGCGACCTTGTCCGGATGATACTGGGCGATCAAGCGGTGATATGCGGCTCGGGCATCCTGTAGCGAGGAACTGACTCCGATGGACAGGACCTCCCAATATCTGGGCCCTACCACTGCGTAGGAATCCGTCGGAGAAGTCGTGGACGACGGCCTCTCTCGCTGTGCTGCCGAAACCCGAGCGCTACCACCAGCAAGCGACTGGATCCTCAGCACATACGGGCCAACGCGGAGTTCATCGACGAACGTCACCACAACCGGATGAGTGATCCGCACCCCGTTGAGCCACGTCCCATTGGTTGATCCTTCATCCATGACGACCGTGGCCCCAGCAATCGCCACCAACCGGCAATGCACCCCTGAAACGGTCCCATCGCCAAGGTGCAGCTCACACGCATCGCTACGACCCACGAAGATCTCCCGGGTCTCGAACGTTCCGCGCTTGGACCGAGTGACTCCACGCTGTCCCACGACAATTTCAAGCATTGTTTCCCTCTAGGAATGCCCCAACCAATCGTTCACCTTGCTTTGGCACCAAACGCACGGCTTCGCGTTCAAAGCGCCCCTCAACGCATGCAGGCCCTGCCTCTACTTCTTGTTGATGATCACTTCGGCGACCTGAACCGCGAGCTTCACCAGCTTGATCACGAGCTTGGGATTGATCTTCATGGTGTCCTCTTCCGATGTGCAGTGAGGCGGCGCCGCTTGAGCACCGCCTGACTGCTCCCTAAGCACGCGCTGTGCCGACACGCGCATCGCACGCGGACTCAATAGTTCCAGGCAGTTACAAGGCCCCTGCCCACCTTTCCGCCCGTCACGTCGCGCCGACGATCAAAGCTGCTATCAATATTGACGGGGCCCTGACGGGGGGTGGTTCGGCCAGCGGAGATACCGCGCCGTTGGAACCTGGAACGGCCCTGGGTGTCCCCATTCCACGGCCCGGGGACGAAGCAGTTGGGTTGCAGCTCCCCTTGACTTGAGCCACTCCATGACCCGCCGGGAACCCACACACAACTTCCGCCCGAATCGAGAAGGGCAGGCCCGCACCACGGCTGAAAGGGGTCGCGCTTCCGACGGAGCCCCTACCTACCGCGAACCCAAGGCACTCCGTGTTGAACGAGAGGGGCTCGAGGACCTTCTCGTGCCTCTGTACCCGGACCGCTCATACGTCTTCGGACGCGACCAAGCATCCACGGTCGTCTTTCCCCATGACGCTGTGTCGCGTCAGCATGGGCGACTTTCCTTCCGCGAAGATGACCGCTGGGTCTACAGGGACCTGAACTCCAGGAACCGAAGCTACCTGCTCGAAGAGGGGAAAGAGGAGCAAGGCGACGAGAGAGAGTCCGCGGTGATCATCTCTTCCGCCCAGGACCATGTGGTGGAGGCCGACCACACCATCTTGCTCGGGAACAGGAGAAGTCGCATCACACTCCTTGCAGAAGTACCCCATGGACTTCTTGCCGGGCGTCCTCCCAAGAAGACCCTTTCTCCTGCGGCGAAGCAGCTTGAACTCGCTGTCAACATCGCGTCCCGCCATCAACTGCCCACCTTCATCCTTGGACGGTCGGGCACGGGAAAGACCTTCATTGCTCGAGAGATCCACACCCGGAGCCAAGCCACCGGAAACTTCGTGATCTTGAACTGCGGTCGCTTGCCAACGGACAGCAACTCCCTCAGCAGTGAGTTGCTTGGGCACGTCAAAGGCGCCTTCACAGGGGCGGTCATGCCTCGGGTGGGCAAGTTCTTCAGTGCCAACGGGGGCACGCTCTTCCTGGATGAGGTGGAGTGCCTGCCGCAGATCGCTCAGGACTTCCTCATCGATGTCCTGGAAGGCTCCGGTAGCTTCGCACCGCTGGGTGCACCTCCTGACTACCGGGAACCCCCACCCCGCTTCAGGCTCATCTCCGCATCAAAGTCGCCCTTGCAGGAGACCGAACTCCGTCATGACCTGGCCCAGCGTCTTGCCGCGGGTGATGTCATCGTCCTTCCCGCCCTGGAAGAGCGCCGCGAGGACATCCCGATGCTGGCCGATAGCTTTCTGCATCAGCTTTCCGTCGAGCGGCAGTACGACGCCGCACTCACGAGCGATGCGCTGGACTACCTACAAAAGGCGGAGTGGCCGGGACAGATTCGAGAGCTCGAAGCCACCATCAAGACTGTCGTCTCAGTTACAGCGGCGATCCGCGACATGGATGGAGTGGGCGCGACGAAGATGCTGATCACCCTGGACGCGGTCAAGGCATACCTTGCGAAGCGCGAGCAGGGCTTCGGTGCCCCCAGCAAGCCCGCGAGGGCACGGACACATACGTCACTCAGTGCAATCCCCGCTCCGCCGCCACGCAAGCGCCCCAGCGACCTGACCGAACAGGACATCACCGAGGCGCTGCACCGCACCCAGGGCAACAAGACCCGCGCAGCCGCGGAGCTTGGAATCGCAATCAATACGCTCAAGGCCCGCATGCGTGCGCTGGGCCTTGATCAATGAGCGCTACTCCGGAACGAACCCGTTCCCCTCGCGCCGGAACACCGCGCCGACTGGCGCGTCCAGGATGGCGTCCAATTCCTTGTCCCGGCCCAGCAACGAGCGCAGCGGGACGATGACCGCGTTGCCGCTCTCCTCCATGTACTCCTCGGTCTCCAGGCCCGAGGTGAAGAGCCAGCCGCTGTCCTCTTCCGCCGCGGGCTCCGAGCGCTCCGCGAAGCGGATGGGTTCCCCATTCTCCGTGATGAAGCGCGTGACGAGCGCCTTGCGCTGACGCAGCCGGATGCCTCGCAGCAACTTCTGCCGCTCCTCCGTGCCCAGCTCCACCCGGACGCGCACCGTCCGCCCCTTCGCGTCCAGGTGCCGGCTCACCGTGAAGATGCCGTCTCCCCAGCGGTTCCCACACCCCACGACTCGCGCTCCGTCCAACACCAGCGAGGCAGTGTCCTCCTCGCTCTCACGCAGCCCGGCGTTCAGCTTCTCCAGGTTGCAGTGCGGCCGGTAGTCCACCCCCACCGCGAGCCCTTCCTTCTCGAGGCGCTCCTGCAGCGGCGTGGCCTTCTCCCCCACCCGGTCCATGGGCAGGTCCTTCCACCCATACACCCCACCGCCCAGGTCACTCGCGCCCAGCTCCTTCGCGAGCTTCGGCGCGTCCCTGCCGTGAAACACATAGTCCGCCAGCCCGTCCTCCGGCTCCCACATGCGGAACCGTCCCATCGGGCCCAACCCGGCGAACAGCAATTGGCCGTGGTCCACCATCACCCCAGCCACCGCTTCTGACCGAACCCCTTCCACTTTCTCATCCACCACGACATCGATGGACCGCCAACGCCCGCCGAACTCTCCCGGCGGCATGGGCATTCCAATCACTTTCAACCCACGACTTGAGGGCAGGTCTCCCACGACCACAGCCCAAAGGCCGTTGTACTTCACAACCCCCAATCCCTTTCCATGCTCCAACGCCAGCCGGGCCCGCTCCGTGTGGGGAATCCGCGCTGACAACACCTCCGCGCGCGCATCAAAGCCTTGCTCCCGGGCGAACCCCTCGAAGTGCGCCGCGGCGTCCGCCGGGTCCTTCCTGTCGAAGAGAAAGCGCGGGTCGAATTCACGGTCGTAGGCCTGGCCCGCCGCGTCCGCGTCCGGCCCGGTGATGAGCAGGTCGTGCTCCGGCGGCGCCTTCTTCCGGGGCGACACCGGCTCCGCGTCATGCCGCCAGAAGCGCCCCAGGCCCGGGTCCAGGATGAGCAACACCCCCTCTGGCAGGTCGATGTCTCCCAGCTCCACGGGCTTCGGTGTCTTCGCGGGTCGCGCCATGGCTCCGGACCCTACGCCACACAGTCAAATGCACCCCAGACAAACGGAATGGCTTTCATCCCCCACACCCACACGCGCGGTGCAATCCAGAAAAACCCCTCCGGGACACAAGAGTTGTCAGCCAACTCCCCCCATCCGTAAGGCTTTAACAAGGTTTTAAAGGAATCAAACCTATCACGTTTTCTTTTAAGTACCGGCACTGGGGGCTGCACGTGAGAGAAGAACTCGACACTTCCGACATGGAGTACGCCGATTTCGCGGTCCGTCATCAGCCCATCCTGATGGCGGTCGCCCGGAACATCTGCGGGGGGAATGCCACTGTTTGCGACGACCTGCTCCAGGACGTCCTGCTGCGGGCCTTGCTGAAGTGGGACACCTTGCGCGGCTGGGCGGAGCCGGCGCGCCGCGCGTGGCTGGTGCGGGTGCTGCACAATCGCTTCCTCGACCAGTGCCGCCGCTCGCGCACGGAAGCCACCACCGCCATCAACCTGGGCAACGTGCACAAGCTCTTCGAGGAGCCGGAGTCACGGGACCAGGAGCTGTGGGAGTTCATCACCGAGCCGGAGCTGCTCAAGGCCGTCTCGGCGCTGCCCTTCAACCTGCGCCGCACCTTCGAGCTGCACTCGGAGGGGCTGCGCCACGCGGAGATCGGCCGCCGGCTCGGGGCGCCCGTGGGCACGGTGGGCACGTGGCTCTACCACGCGCGGTTGAAGCTGCGTGACCAGCTTCGCGACATGGCCGAGGCCCGTCGGAAGCTGGGGAGCTGATGAACGTCCACTGCCCCCACCTCCCCGCCTTCGTGGACGGGGAGCTGCCCATCGAACACCACGAGGACTTCCGCGCGCACCTGGCCTCCTGCGAGGCGTGCGGCGTGCGGCTCCATGACCTGCTGCAGGCGGACATCCTCGGACGGCTGGCGCACACGAAGGCGCCGCCGACTCCCGAGGCCACGGGGATTCCCCCAGCCCCGTGGCCCCTCCCCCCATCCGAGCCCGCCGAGGTCATGGCACCGCCGCCGCATCCGCGCCGCCAGCGCCCCCACTGGAGTCACCTGGGGGCGTTCGCCCTGGCCCTGGCCGCCGTGAGCATCTGGTCGACGCGTGTCACGCGAGAGCCCCCCTCGCCGTGGTCCGCGCCGGAGCCCACCCGGCCCCTGGAGGCCCGGCTGACCTCCGTCCCCCTGGATGGACACCGCCCCTACGTGCCCATGCGCGGAGGGGTTCCCGCGGCGGCGCCGCTACCGCTGCGGGAGCTGGCCCGGATGGAGGACCGGCAGGACTGGCGGGGCATCGCCTCCGCGTACCTGCTTGCGGGCGACGCGCGGCAGGCCCTGAACTACCTGGGCAACGCGGCCGCCTCCCCGGACGTGGACTCCGACCGCGCGGTCGCGCTGGCGCTGGCCCATGCCGGGGCCTCCGAACAGGCGGCGCTCGACGAGGCCCTGGCCGTGCTGGAGGACGTGCTCCGCAAGCAGCCAGACCATCCACAGGCCCTGTGGAACCACGCGCTGGTCCTGCGGAACCTGGACCTGCCCCTGCTCGCGGCGGATGCCTTCGACGCCGTGGCGAAGCTGGGCGAGCCCGGCTGGAGCGCGGAGGCGCGGACCCATGCGGGCCTCTTGCGGGAACAGACGCTGGCCCGGGGCCGCGCCTGGAAGCAGGCCTTCGCGGCGACGCAAGACCTGATGGCGGACTCCAACGCGCCGCTGCCTTTGAAGGAGGCCGCGAACCTTCCGGGCATCGTCCGGCTGGCCTTCTACGACGCGGTCCGCGCGGCTCCCTCGAAGGACGCGGCGCTGCGGCTGCTGCCGTTGGCGGACACCCTGGACCGGGCCTATGGCGGCGGCACGGTGCTGCACGCGACCGTCACCCGCGTGGCCGCGCGGGACTTCCAGAAGCGAGAACCGCTCGCCCGGGACTACGCGCGGTCCGTGCGCGGCAGGACGCCCTTCCCTCCGGCCTTCCTGGAGACACTGCGGCGCTCCGGCGAGGACGACCTGTACGTGGGCGCGCTCGGGTACGAGCTCACGGCGGGACGGCCCGTGGACGTGGCGGTGTTCGCTCGCGCCGCGGACGGACTGGGCGACCCGTGGTTCCACCTCATCGCCGAACGCGAGCGCGCCAACCAGGATGTGCGCGACGGCCAGTGGTGGAAGGCGGAGGCGCGCGTGCGGGAGGCGCTGCGCACGTGCGCGGCGGAGCGGCTGGACTACCGCTGCGCCGACCTGCACGCGTGGCTCACGGACATGTACCTGGGCGAGCTGCACCGCCCCGCCGAGGCCCACGCACACGCGCTGCGCGGCTGGCGGCTGGCGAAGAAGCAGGGAGAATGGCAGCAGGAGCGGCTGTTCCTCCAGGAGCTGGCGCAGGTGGCGCGCTTCCACCACGTCGCCCCCACCGCGAGCGCGTACTTCAGGGAGTCGCTGGCGCGCGTGCCGGACGACCCCGCGCAGCTGAGCTACGTGCACCGCAACCTGGCCACCCTGGCGTGGATGGACTTCCGCGTGGACGAGGCCCGGCGGCACCTGGAGCAGGCGATGGAGTCCGGCGTGCCGCTGGGACTGAATGGCGCGGGCGTGCTCGCGGACCTGGCCCGCTTCGGCCCCATGCCCGGTGCGGCGGACGCGCTGTCCCGTGCCCTCTCCGGACTGAGGCAGGGCCAGGCTCGCCCCGGTGAACGCGCGTTGCTGGACTCCATCCAGGGCGAGTTCGAGCTGGAGCGCGACCCCACCGCTGGACGCGCCCTGCTGCGGAGCGTCCTCACGCAGGCGGAGCAGTGGCCCGGCGACGTGTACGCCCGCCGCGCCCAGGCCCGCGCCTCCGCCGCGCTCATCTCCGACGCCGGACGCACGGGCGCGTTCGTGGAGGCGCTCGCCCTCGCGGGCCGCCAGTTCCAGGTGACCGAGGTGCCGGAGCGCTGCGTGCTCGCGGTGTCGGTGCAGCACGAGCGCACGCTCGCGGTGGCGCGTGGCCCTTCGGGCGCGGTGCACGGGGACTTCACCCAAACGCGCACGGCGCCGCTCGGCCAGGACGCCTCCGGGCTGGTACCGCCCGCGTTACAGGAAGCGCTGCGCGGGTGTGAGCAGGTGCAGGTGCTGGCCCCGCCTCCCGTGAATGGCCTGCCCCGGCTGCTCCCGCCGGACATCGCCTGGAGCTACCGGGTAGGCCACGCGACCGTGGGCCCTCTTCCGCCGGTGGACAGCGGCGAGCACCTGGTTGTCTCCAACGTGGACACGCCCGCGGCCCTGGGCCTTCCGCGTCTGCCTCCGATGTCGCATCCCCCTGGGGAAGACGCCCGGCGCGTGATGCTGGAGGGCGCGCGAGCCACGCCATCGCGCGTGCTGGAGGCGATGGCCACCGCCACCGAGGTGGAGATCCACACGCACGGCGTGTTCAGCCCGGAGCTGTCGGACGCCTCGCTCCTCATGCTGGCCCCGGAGCAGGATGGCCGGTACGCGCTCACCGCCAACCAGGTGCGCGCTCACGGGCTCTCCAAGGCACCGTTGGTGTTCCTGGCCGCATGCGGCGCCGCGCGCACCGCGCCCTTCCCGCACGAGTCCTTCAGCCTGCCGGTGGCCTTCCTCGACGCCGGGGCGCGCGCGGTGCTGGCCGCCACGGTGGACATCCCGGACACCGCGGGCCGCTTCTTCAACGACGTGCGCGAGCGCATCCACGCGGGCGCCTTGCCCAGCGTGGCCCTGCGCGACGAGCGGCAAGCCTGGCTCCAGGCCTCCCCCGGTGACCGCTGGGTGCACGACGTGCTCCTGTTCGAATGACGATCCGTAAGGTCATTTAAAAGAACCGGACCCAGCACGTTTTCAAGAAGGAGCCGCACGCAAGCCGGAAGCGCCCATCCCGCGGCGGCCCTTCAGGAGGACGGACATGAAGAACTGTCGGAACAGTGCTGGTCAGGCCCCCGGGAAGGACAAGCCCCAGAACGATCTCCCGGACAAGCCGCCCCCGGGACCCGCTGGCGTGGACGCGTCACCCGTGGCGCCGGGGGAACAGCGCGAAGAGTTCCACAGCGACCTGCCGGACAAGCCTCCGCCGGGGCCGGCAGGATTCGATCGCTGACGCTCGCGGGCGTGGCGCGGGCCTATGCTCCCGCGCCATGCCGTCGCATCCGTATGTCGTGAGGGCCGTGCAGTCTCCAGAAGAGCTGGAGCAGGTGCTGTCCCTGCAGCGCCGCAACCTGACTCCCGCGCTGTCTCCAGAGGAGCAGCACGCCCAGGGCTTCGTCACCGTCCAGCATGACCTGGCCACGCTGGAGTGCATGCACGCGCTCGTGCCCAGCATCATCGCCGTGCAGGACTCAGACGTCGTGGCGTACGCGCTGGTGATGCCCCGCGAGTGCCGCGCGCTGGTCCCCGTCCTGGACCCGATGTTCGCGCTCCTCGAAGGGCTCGAGCACCGGGGCCGGCCGCTGAAGGACCAGCGCTTCTATGTGATGGGGCAGGTGTGCGTGGACAAGGCCCACCGGGGGACGGGCCTCTTCGACGCGCTCTACCACCAGCACCGCGAACAGCTTCGCTCGCGCTTCGACTGCGTCGTAACCGAGGTCTCGGTGCGCAACACCCGCTCCCTGCGCGCGCACGCGCGGGTCGGGTTCGAGACCGTCCACACCTACCGCGACGCCATCGACACCTGGGCCGTGGTGCTCTGGGACTGGGGCGCGGACACGTCGCGCTGAAGCACCGGATCCACGCGCACCGGCGTGGGACGGTTCGCCATCCGCTTGTGGTGCATGCCGGACAGCTTCAGCGCCAGCTCCGGACCGGTGACACCCTTGGGGATGTAGCCGTCCGCGCCGGACGCGCGCACCAGCTCGCGCAGCCGCGACTCGTCCATGGACGAGTACAGGATGAAGAGCGTGTCCGGACCCGCGAACTGGCGCACCACGCCCAGGATGCGGTCGCCGCTCAGCGCCGGGATGTTCACGTCCAGGAGCACGATGTCCGGCTGCTCGGTCCGCAGCAGGTTGGCCACGCCCAGCGCCGCGCGCGTGGTGACGACTTCGAAGCCGTAGCGGCTGATGGAGCGCTCCACCAGCTCCAGCACGAGTGGGTCATCATCCACCACAAGCGCCTTCAACTTGCCTTCCGCCATCGCGTCTCCGCCTTTCAAGACCTCGGGGGAAAGGTCTGAAGTGCATTACGTCCAGGTATGCTGTGCAATATACGCCATACCTGTATTCATGCACAATGCCCCTAGGCCTGAAGACCTGGGAGGCCCGTACTTTGAGTACGAATTCCGGGTCTCAATGTCGCGCGGAGGTGGGGAAAAAGGGCCCTATGCCGCAGGGGTGACCCTGACCTCGACATATCACCGTGAGTGAAAAGCGAGCGAGCGGGCAGGGTGGGAAACCGGACACTCCAGCGCCCGGCCGGCGCCTCGTTTCACCCTTCACGCAAAGCCGTGCGCGGTCAGGCGAGGCGAGGCAGCTTTGGGGGATGGCTTCTGGAACTCCCGCCAACAATGACTTCGCCCTGCTGGTGGCGGTCCTTCCGCCGTCGCTCCAGGAGGCGGTGCGGCAGCTGCCTGAAGCGGAGCTGTTGGAAGTGGTGATGGACCTGGGGCGGCCTCCGGAGGCGCGGCTGGTGCACGGGGTGGCGCGGCTGTCGGAAGCGCCCGTGGATCAGGAAGCGCTCCAGGCGGTGCTCGCCCACGTGGGCGAGGTGGGCGGCGACAACCGCGCGGGCATCGAGCGCACGCTCCACCGCGTGTCGGCCATCCGCAACCGCCAGGGCCGCGTGGTGGGGCTCACGCTGCGCGTGGGGCGCGCCATCCAGGGCACCATCGACATGCTGCGCGACCTGGTGGAGTCCGGGCGCAACCTGTTGCTGCTCGGGCGGCCGGGCGTGGGCAAGACGACGAAGCTGCGCGAGGTGGCGCGAGTGCTCGCGGACGCGCTGGGCAAGCGCGTGATGGTGGTGGACACGTCCAATGAGATTGGCGGCGATGGGGACATCCCGCACCCCGGCATCGGCGGTGCTCGGCGCATGCAGGTGAGCCGGCCGGACCGTCAGCACGACGTGATGATCGAGGCGGTGGAGAACCACATGCCCGAGGCCATCGTGGTGGATGAGATTGGCACCGCCGCGGAGGCCGCCGCCGCGCGCACCATCGCGGAGCGCGGCGTGCAACTGGTGGCGACAGCGCACGGCAACACGCTGGAGAACCTGGTGCTGAACCCCACGCTGTCCGACCTGGTGGGCGGCGTGCAGACCGTCACGCTGAGCGACGACGAGGCGCGGCGCCGGGGCACGCAGAAGACCGTCACGGAGCGCAAGAGCACGCCCACGTTCGACATCGTGGTGGAGATGGTGAACCGCGACGAGGTGCGCGTGCACCGCGACACGGGCGGCGCGGTGGATCGGCTGCTCACGGGCACGGAGGTGGGCGGCGAGAAGCGGCGGCAGCAGGACGGCGCCGTGCACGTGGAGGCCGCGCCGCAGGTGGTGGAGGCCACGCCGCCGGGAGGACGCGTGCCGAAGGGGACACCCGCGCTGGGAGCGCCCCGGCCCGGGCCCACGCGCATCGCCGCGCACGCGGTGAGCCGCGAATTGCTGGAGCGCGTGCTGCGCGACCTGCCGGTGGAGGCCGTGGTGGTGGGCCGTCCGGAGAACGCGGAGGTGGTGCTCACGCTGCGAAGCCGCGCGAATTCGCCTCGGTTGCGCCGCGCGGCCGAGCGCGTGGGAGCGCGGGTGCTGGCCATCAAGCGCAACAGCGCCACGGAGATCCGCCGCGCGCTGCGCACGGAGTTCCATCTGCTGGAGGGCGTGGACCCCGCGGACGTGCACGCCGCGGTCACGGACGCGGAGGAGGCCATCCAGCGCGTGCTCGCGGAGGGAATCAGCCTGCCGCTCGCGCCGCGCCCTTCGCGCCTGCGGAAGTTGCAGCACACCCTGGTGGTGAAGAATCACCTGGAGGCCGTGAGCGTGGGCAGCGAACCCATGCGCCACCTGGTCCTCTACCCGCTGGGCACCGTCCTGACGGAAGCGTCCGACACCGAGCCGGAGGACGTGGACGCGCCGGAGCCGGATGACGACCTGGAGGACGACGACACCTTGGCCGCGGACGAAGAGACCGGGGATGACGAGGACTCGGAAGCCTCTCCTTCGGACGAAGGCATCTCCGAACCCCCTCGGACCTGAGCGCTGCAGCCCCTCCGGCGGCGACCCGCGGAAAGCTGTCCGACTGTCGGACAGGTTTTGAACCGGGGCCGGCGGGGGGGCGGACCTCGCGAACTTGTCCGACTGTCGGACAGGTTTTGAACCGGGGCCGGCGGGGGGGCGGACCTCGCGAACTTGTCCGACTGTCGGACAGGTTTTGAACCGGGGCCGGCGGGGGGGGCGGACCTCGCGAACTTGTCCGACTGTCGGACAGGTTTTGAACCGGGGCCGGCGGGGGGCGGACCGCGCGAACTTGTCCGACTGTCGGACAGGTTTTGAACCGGGGCCGGCAGGGGGGCGGACCTCGCGAACTTGTCCGACTGTCGGACAGGTTTGGACCGGGCGGGCCCGGACAGGGCCGCCCCTGGTTGCGCAGCTCACTGCACACGCTGCATGGGGTCAGGGGAGCCCCTTTCCCTGGAGATTCGCGGGGTTGAGGGGGGCATGACCGTTGCTGAAGGCTCGGGGTACGGTCCCCCGCGATGGCGCGGGGGGAGCCGCACCGTCTTTCCGGAGACCTTCATGCGCCGCATTGCCTTCGCTGCCCTCGCCGCCCTCGCCGCCCTCGCCACCACCGCCTGTGGGGACAACCTGCCTACCCAGGAGGAGATAGACGACGCGAAGGCCCGCGTGGAGCGACTGGCGGCCTCCACGCACCAGGTGCGGGGCGCGTTCGAGATGCTGGGCCTGATGCCCGTGTACACGTGCGGCGAGCCCCGGCGCTCCTTCCTGAACCGCGCCGTGGAGGGGCTGTCCGCCTCGGTGACCTGCGCGACCTTCCGGGTGCAGGCCGTGGACGCCGTCACCGACTCCGTTGTCGTGTCCTTCCCGTCCGCCTGTGACGTGCACGGCCTGCGCTTCACCGGACGCGCGGTGCTGGAGTACCGCGGCGGCGAGGACCTGATGGAGATGAAGGCGGACCTGCGCGAGCTGGCCGTGGATGGCCAGACGCTCCAGGCCAAGGTCGGCTACGGCACGTGCGCGGACGAGACGCGCCTGTTCGCGGAAGTCGAAGGCCAGGTACCCGGCCGCCAGGGTCACAGCTTCTCCATCAACAGCACCGTGGGGAAGCGCGACGGGCTGCCCATCATCGGCGGCACGTCGCTGGTGTTCGACGGTCCGGGCGAGCTGACGGGGCCGAACGGGACGGACCGCATCACGCTCACGTCGCTCGAATATGAAGTCGGCAACTACCTGCCCAAGGAGGGCACGGCCCTGGTGGAGACCGCGGACGGGCACCGCCTGAACTTCGCGTTCCAGCCGGTGCTGTGGCGCGTGGGCAAGGTGGAGGTCACCGTGGACGAGAAGGACCCGGTGACCGTGCCTGTCGTGCGCTGAGGTCTACTCCTGGAACGACCGGGTGAGCCGGGCGATGGCGCCCGGCAAACCCCTCACGCGCAGCCGGCTGCCCGTCTCGTCGTAGGCCTGGGACACCACGGTGGTGTGCTCGTACACCTCGCCAATGCGGGCCTGCCGTGCGTAGGGAATCACCAGGTCCGCCTCCACCATGGAGGCCTCGAAGAAGGCGATGACCTCCCGGCGAAGCATGGCCACGTCCTCCGGCCGGTGCGCGGACAGGAAGATGGCTTCGGGGTGCTCGGCCCGGAGCGCTTCCTGGGCCGCCGCGTCCAGCCGGTCCACCTTGTTGAAGAGCAGCTTGCCCGGCACCACGTCCGCGCCAATTTCCCGCAGCACCGTGCGGGTGACCTCCAACTGCGCGGCCCACGTGGGGTCGGACGCGTCCACCACGTAGAGCAGCAGCGACGCCTCCAGCGCCTCGTCCAGCGTGGAGCGGAAGGACGCCACCAGGTCGTGCGGCAGCTTCTGGATGAAGCCCACCGTGTCGGAGACGAGGATGCGCGGCCGGGTCTCCGGCTGCATCGCGCGCACCGTCGTGTCGAGCGTGGCGAAAAGCTGATCCGCCACCAGCACCGTGCTGCCCGTGAGCGCGCGCATCAACGACGACTTGCCCGCGTTCGTGTAGCCCACCAGCGCCACGCGCAGCTGGTCCCGGCGCGCGTAGCGGCGGTGGTCCTGGTCCTTCTGGATGGCGGCCAGGCCCTCGCGCAGCTCCGCCAGCCGGTCGCGAATCTTGCGGCGGTCCAGCTCCACCGCCGAGTCACCCGAGCCGCGGCCCTGCTGGCGCTCACTGCCTCCGGAGGATTCACGAAGGCGCGGGGCCAGGTAGTTGAGCCGGGCGATCTCCACCTGCATGCGTGCCTCGTGGCTCTTGGCGTGCCGGTGGAAGATGTCCACGATGACGCCCGCGCGGTCCAGCACCTGCACGCCCGTGGCGCGCTCCAGGTTGCGCAGCTGGCCGGGGGACAGCTCGTGGTCCACGACCACCACGGTGGGCCTGGGGCCCGGTTCGACGGCGGTGGCCTCCGCATCCGCGTCTGATTCCGCGTCCGTGTCCGGGAAGGCGTCGTCGTCCTCGTCGGGCGGCTCGGCTCCGGATCCGTTCGGGTCCGCGTCGCCGGGAGCCACCGGGGCGTCCGGGTCCTCGGGCTCCGCGTCGGCTTCGGCCTCCCACTTCTCCCGCGCCTTCGACGTCTTGCCCTGCGCGCCGGACGGGATGACGCCCGTGCCACCGGTGAGCTCGGACAGCTCCTTGAGCTTGCCGGAGCCGAGCACCGTGCCGGTGGCCAGCCGCTGCCTACGCTGGGACACGGTCGCCACCGCGTCGAAGCCCAGCGTGTGCACCAGCCGCTTCAGCTCCGCCAGGTCCGCGGCATGCGCTTCATCCGTCACCCCGGGAAGCTGGACACCGACGAGGACGGCGCGTGGGCGCTCGGGAAGGGTTTTCGCCATGCATGGGCTCGTAACACGCCGGGCCCGGCCGTGCCTCTGCATCGCTCATTCAATTTTCTGCTTATTCTTGAATAACCAGTTTAAAAGCAACTCAATCCCAGACATTGAGACAACCTCGTCACCGCGCTCCCGTCGCGGTCTTCCCCATCCCCCGGAGTGAAATGAAGAATCGATTCCTCACACTCACCGTGATGACGCTGGTGGGCGGCTCCGCCTTCGCGGAAGCGCCTCCGAACCCGGCGGACCTGCGCCGCGTGACGAAGGCGCGCGAGAGCCTGGTCCCCGCCGTGGAGAAGGCCTTCGGGCCCAAGGCTCGCTTCGTCCAGCTCTTCGGCCAGGGCCGGGAGATGCTGGCGGGCATCGTCGCGGAGATCCCCGTGGAGCCGCTGGGGACGGATGACCTCCCGCTGCTGGCCATCGTCCGGTACGCCGAGGACACCGGCGCGGTGCGCGTGGTGGCCCCGGAGTTCAAGTACCGCGAGGCGCGCATCGTGGGTCAGGAGGTGGCGCTGCTGGACGGCGAGGGCACCCTGCGGCTGCGCGACGCGAACGGCCGCGAGCGGCTGCTCGCCGAGCAGGTGGGCGGCGACCTGTTCCCCACGGCGAAGGGGGACGCGCTGGTGGCCACGCTGAAGACGGGCGCCCCGGGCCCGCATGAGACGGCGGTGGGCATCATCGACATGAAGGGGCGCGTGAAGGTGCTGGCGGACGGCCCGGGCGTGGACGCGACGCCGAGCATCTCCCCGGACGGCAAGACGGTGGTGTTCGTGTCGGGCCGGACGAGCGTGGCGTCGTTCTTCGTCACGACGGTGGAAGGCGCGGAGCCCCGGCAGCTCACCAACGTGGGCCTGGAGAACTGGATGCTGTTCGGCGGCCCGCCGAAGGAGTTCGTGCCCCCGCCCGTCTCCAGCCACCACATGGAGTGGGTGAGCGAGGACGTGCTCCGCTACAACGCGGGCGGCGGCGTGTTCTGGACGCTCAACGTGCGCACCGGCCACGCGGCCGCGGACGTGGGAGGTGCGAAGTGATGCGCCTTCAGCGGCTCATGGTGGTGGCGGCGTTCGCGCTGCTTTCGCTTCCGGCGGTCTCCTCCGCGCAGACGATGTTCCGCTTCCCCGCGTCGCAGCTCGCGGATCAGTGCGGCAACGGCGGCTGCACGGTGAGCGCGTACAAGGACTACGGCGGCCGGGACTACGCCTGCGGTGGCGTGCGCTACAGCGGCCACACGGGCACGGACTACGCGCTGGTGGGCGGGTTCTCGAAGATGGACTACGGCGTCTGGGCGATGAACGCCGCCCGGGGCTACGTCGAGGCGTCGGTGGACGGGTACTACGACCGGTGCAACTACTGGAACCAGTCCAATCCCTATGCCGCGTGCGGCCTCTACACGGCGAACTACATCATCATGCGGCACCCGGACAACACGCAGACCTGGTACTGGCACCTGAAGGCATACACGCAGCAGTTCGCGCGGGGGACCACGCTCGCCTGCGGCAACTGGATTGCGCGCGTGGGCTCGTCCGGCGCTTCCACGGGACCGCACCTGCACTTCGAGTACTACGTGCCGGGCTACGGCACGGATGACCCCTACGCGGGCTCCTGCGGCACGCCCTACACGCGCTGGACCTCGCAGGGCGCGTACCGGGGGCTTCCCGGCATCACCTGCCAGTAGGCCGCGGGGCCTGTCGGGACGGGAGAGGCCAGGGAAGGCCCTCCCGTCCTGAACCGGGCGTCGCGCGGATGAAAAAGCGGGAGCGCCGGGGCGAAGTCGTTAGCGTGTCCGGGAACCCGCGGGCCTCTCCCCCGTGGCGCCGGAAGGAATTGCCCGTGGTGCTTCGTGGTGATGTCGCCGTCCTGCTGGAGAACGCCCCTGCGAAGCGCCAGGCGCTGGCGGAGGCCGCGTTCGTGTTCTTCGCGGTGCTGGGGCCCTCCTCGGTGGCCCGGCTGGGCCGAGGGGCCGCCGTGGCGGTGGAGCTGGCGCTGCTGGCGTGGGGGCTGATGCTCCTGCGTCCCTGGGAGTCCTCGCGCCGTGGCGCGTGGTGGGGCGTGCTGGGCCTGGTGGTGGCGCTGGGCGGCGCGGGCGCGGGCGCGTGGGTGGCGTCGGACGCGGAGATGACGAAGGGCTTTTCGCTGTCCATGGCGCCGCTGGTCATCCGGGCGCTGGGCATGTGCCTGCTGGTGGCGGTGCTGTTGTGGCGTGACGGTCAGGGACCCGCGCAGGTGGGGCTGGTGCGCGAGGGCTGGGCGCGGGAGCTGCTGCTGGGCGGGGGGGTGCTGGTGGGCACGTACGTGGTGCACCTGGCGGCGTCGGTGCCGCTGGCGGCGGTCGCGGTGGCGTTGAAGCTGGCGGGCGAGGAACTGGCGGCGCGCAAGGGCGTGGCGGCGGCGCTCTTGGACACGGGGCTGGGCATCCCGGCGTTCGCGGCCATCATGGTGGTGGTGACGGGCTTCGAGGAGTTCGTCTTCCGAGGCTTCCTGGTGCCTCGGCTGAAGGTGGTGCTGGGAGGCTGGGTGCCGGCCATCCTGGGGGCCGCGGTGCTCTTCTCCGTGGGGCACTTCTACGAGGGCACGCTGGCCGTCTTCCAGACGTTCGTGATGGGCGCCTGGTTCGGCTTCGTCCTCTGGTACCGGGGACGGCTGCTGCCGCTCATCGTGGCGCACGCGGCCTTCAACACCATCAGCTTCGCGCTGATGCTGTGGCTGTCGCGCTCGGGGTTCCTGGAGAAGCTGCCGCCCCTCTGATGAGAGGAGCGGCGCATGTGCAATTGATTACGCCAGCGCTCCGGGCATCAGCTCGGAAGCCAGCTCCCTTACGAGCTCTCTGGCCACTTCCGCGGAGGGCAGCCCTGAGTGGCGGGCCACTTCGTCCGGTAGGTGGCTGGAGGCCGCGTCCTGCTCCAGTTCGCGCCAGGCTTCACGGCGGGCCGTATTCACTCGCTCGCGGGCGTCCGGGGACAGCTGTTCCAGCGCCCACGCGTCGATGGCCCACGACAGCTCCGCGTGCCTCAGTTCGTCCGGGGCGATGGTGCCCAGGGACTCGCGCACCTGCGCGTCCTCCGCGCTCCTCGCCTGCCAACCCGCCAGCAGCGCGCCGTAGGTCTCCCGCACGCAGCCCTCCACCGCGTTCTCGATGGCGAGCGCTTCCAGTGACCGCGCCTGGAACGGCGCCACCTTCAGCTCCGGCATCGGGGCTCCGTGACGGCGGGCCAGCGACTCCATCGCTTCCGCGTGACGGACCTCGTCCTTCGCTGAACGCCTGGCGGCCCGCACCAGGTGCTCCGGGGCCCCGTGCACGGCCAGCTCGTCCGCGAGCCTTTCGAAGGCCGGCACGGACGCGGCCTCCAGGTGCGCCATCCTCGCGAAAAGCGCTCCCAGCGCGGGCGTCTCCGAAGCCACCGCGCCGTCGCTGCACAGTCCTTCCGGCCTCCGGCCCTCGCAGAGAAAGTGGGCCTCGCAGCTCACCTGTTCGATGACGCCGCCGTCCTCCCCCACCTCGGTCCCCTGGACGCGAGCACAGGGCGTCCTGGCCCCGAGCGCCTCGCACAACTCCTCACAGGAGGTGTCCTGCGTGGGGACGCTCCCGTCACGCAGGGTGGCGGGAAGTGGGAAGGTCTGCTGCTCCCAGTTCTCATCCGAATCACAGCCCCACGTCGAGGAGCACCCCAACCCCAACGTGGCGACGGGCGCGAGCAACCACAGACGCTTGAATACGGGACGCAACTTGCCGCGGGACATGCGGACTCCTGCTTCCATCACGAACCCGCCGGCCCTCGGGCTCCCGCAGCATACTTGAATCCTTGTCAGGCCTGCGGTGTCTGGGTCTGCGCGGAGCGCCGCCGCAGCCAGTTGCGCAGGAAGGCCTTCACCTCCGGGTGCTGCGACTGACGGAAGTGGTCCGGCGGGCCGTACTCCACCACCTGGCCCTCGTGCATCAGCGCCAGGTTGTCCGCCGTGCCGAAGGCAGAGGCCACGTCCGGCGTAATCACCAGCGACGTGGCGCCCAGCTGCTGCTTGCCCGTGGTGATGATCTCATTCACCGCCGCCGTGGTGAGCGGATCCAGACCCGCCGTGGGGTCGTCGTAGAGGAGAATCTTCGGCTGGAGGATGGTCGCGCGCGCGAAGCCCACGCGCTTCTGCATGCCGCCGGACAGCTCTCCCGGGAAGCGCGTGGCCGCGTGCGACAGGCCCACCTTCCCCAGCGTCTCGTTCACGGTCTTGGTGATGTCCGGCTCGGACATCTTCGTGCGCTCGCGCAGCGGGAACGCCACGTTGTCGAAGACGTTCAGCGAGTCGAACAGCGCGTTCGCCTGGAAGAGGATGCCCAGCTTGCGGCGCATCTGGTTGAGCTTGGGCTCGTCCATCTTCGCCACCTCCTCGCCCTCCACCAACACCACGCCCCGGTCCGGACGGATCAGGCCCATGATGTGCTTCATCAGCACCGTCTTGCCCGAACCGGACACGCCCATCAGCACGCAGGTCGTGCCCTCCGGCACCACCAGGTCCACGCCCCGGAGCGCGGGCTGCCCGCCAAACGACTTGTGCAGGTCCCGCACCTCGAGGGTCAGCTTCGGCGCCGGCTCACGGCTCGCGTCACTCATCGCCCCGGAACCCTACCGCGCACGCCCTGCCGGCCGCTCTGGATTCACGCTTGCCCGCTCCCCCGCTTCCGGCGCGCATGGCGCATCCCCAGGCCCCACAGCCCCAGCGCCAGCAGGCCCGTACCCACGGCCCCCCCAACGAGGACACTCCGCCCCAGGCCCCCGGCGGCGGGCCTCACCGGCACCAGCGCCGCGTCCCCCATCACCCCCAGCCCGGCCCACATCGCCGCGGGCTCGCCGTCCTCCCAGGCCTCGCGCTGGGCTTCTCTCAGCGCCGACGCCGCGCTCTGTCCCTCCGCCAGGTGCCGGTAGTAGCGCTCCAGCAACTCCGCGGCCTCGGCGTCGCGCATGGGCCACAGGCTGGCCACCACGGCTCGCGCTCCCGACTCGAAGAAGGCCCGCGCGAGGCTCAGCACGCCTTCTCCCGCGAGCAGCGCGCCAGAGGCTCCCCTGCAACTGGAGAGCACCACCAGCGCGTCCCGCAGCCGCAGCTCCGCGATCTCCCGGGGCTGGAGCAGGCCGTCCTCTCCCGCCGCGCCCGGGGCCAGCACCAGGGCGGAGCGCTCGGGGGACTCGACGTCCACGACCGCGTGCGCGGCCACGTGGAGGATGCGCACCGCGTCCCAACGGGACTCCTTGAGGGCATGCTCGGACGCCTCCGCTCCCACGAGCAACCGGGGCTTCACGGCCGTGTCCTCCAGGGCCTCGCTCACGGTGCGGCCCTCGCGGCGCGCCTCCGGAAGCGCGCCCAGGTTCGCCGTCTCCAGGAACACGCCGCCCCTCGCGGAGGCCACTTGCGTGCCTTGAAGGGTGCCGCCCCGGTCGGGATCCGCCAGGACCAGGGCCTCACCCTCGGGAGGCTTCGCGGGCTGCTCGCGCCAGTAGTGGAGCAGGCTCGCGGAGGGCACCCGCGCCAGTTCGTACCGGGCCATCAACGGTGGGCCGTCCGCGTGCTCCCGCAGCGCGGCGAACGGCAGGTCGTGCAACGGACCATCCGGCACGAGCAGCAGGCGCGACACCTTCGGTGGCAACTCACGCAAGGCGGGGGCGAGCAGCTGTGCGTAGAGCGCCGCGGCGGCACCTGCCTCCGAACCATCGCGGCGCTCGATGAGGCCCGACAGGAGCGCCACCGCGGGGCGCAGCCGTGCTCGCTCCGGGATGCGGTACGCGTGCGTGCCCTCTCGGGTCACCGCCAGCATCCACGCGCCGCCCGCGCGCTCACCCTGGAGGTCATGGTCCGTGCCCGCGAGGAAGACGAGCAGGGCCTCCTCCTCGCCCAGGCGCTGCTCGGTCGCGGCGAGCGACGCGAATGACAGCTCCGTGCGCTGGGTCGCGGGTCGCAGCTCGCGCTCCCGACGCTCCAACTCCTGGAGTTCACCCAGCAGCCGCGTTCGCTCGGACGCGGAAAGCGCGGGGTCCAGCAGCCCCCGCTGAATGACGGACAGGCTCCGCAGCACGCCGTCCCTCGCCTCCCGTTGCTCTGGTGGCTCCTCTTGCGCCGGGAGCGCGCGGGAGGCCACCAGGGCCTCGAACAACGTCCTCGCGCGCAGGCGCTCACTCACCGCGAAGGCTCGCTCCAGGGCCTCGCGGGGCGGCACGGCGGAGGTCTCTCCGGCCTCCAGGGTGCGGCCCGCGAGCCGGTGGTAGTCGCTGGCCCAGTTGGAGAAGAGCTCGGCCTGGCTGGAGGCGTCCCGCTGCCACTGGCGCAGCACCTCCACCGCGTCGAGCGCGCGCTCCGCGTGTCCCAGGGCCTCCGGCAGCGGTCGCGTGCGGAACGCCACCGTCGCCCGCGTGCGCCACACCGAGGCGAGGTAGAGCGGGTTGTCGTGCTCGGCGGCCAGCGCCAGGCCCTCGTCCACGTCACGCCACGCGGCGGCCGAGTCCACCGCCGCGCGGCGTTCGGCGCGCGTCCACAGACAGGTGATGCGCCGCTCGGTCATCCCCGTCTCCCGGGCGATGTCGATGCAGCGGCCGAGGGCGTCCTCCGCTTCGCTCCGCTCTTCAGGCCCGTCGCCCAGCAGCTCCGCCACGAGGCGCAGCGACATCGTCTCGAGGACCTTGCTGCCCGCGCGCTCGGACGCCATGAGCGCCTCACGTCCGAGCCGCAGCAGCGCCGACCGGCCTTTCGCGTTGGGACGTTCGTCCAGCCGCCGCCAGGCGAGGTTCGCGAGCGCGAAGCGGACGCGCGCCTCCGTGTTCGCGTCCTTCGTGCGCTCCGCCAGCTCCGCGAGCCGCCCGTACACGTCCAGCGCCTCGTCGAAGCGCCCCAGGTTCACGCTCACCGTCGCCAGTGGGACCAGCAGCTGCTTCTTCAGGCCGTCGGTCCCGTCCGGAAAGGCGAGCCCTTCCGCGCGCTTGAGCAGACGCCAGGCACGTCCCAGGTCCTGACCCAGGTCGGAGAGTTCGGCCGCCTCCAGGATGAGCGCGCGCACCTCCAGCCAGGGGTTCCCGGAGGCCCGGGCCACTTCGCCCACGCGCAGCACCCACTGGTGCGCCTCCACCGTCTGGCCGCGCAGGCCCAGCGCGGCGCGCAGGTTGATGCCGGCCATCACCTCGCCCTCGGCGTCCCCCTGACTCCGGAAGGCGAGGGCCGCGCGGCGATAGGACGCCTCCGCCAGGACGGGCTCGGAGTGCAGCTCCATGTGGCCGAGCACCAGCGTGAGCCAGGGGCGCTCCGGGTGCCGCGCGATGAGGCCCTGGAGCCTGCGCCGGGCCTCGTCGCGCGCCTCCTGCCCCTGGGCGTTCCGGAAGAAGCACATCGCCGCGTCGGAGCCCTCCGGGTGGGCGTCGAAGTCCTCCTCGCACCGGGCGAGCGCGGAGGACTCCGCGGCGGCCAGCGTGGGGGCGCACAGAGCCAACCCCACCGAAAGGGTGAAGCCGCCCCACCGCCCCACGCGCAGCCGCCGCACCCCCATCACCTCAGGTCCTCTGGGTTTCCACCCTGCATCCCCAGAGAGTGACAGGATCTCCGCCCGTTCCGGGATCCCTGCTGACCGGAATCTCACAGACATCCCGCGTGGGAGGAGGCGGCGGGTCGCCCTGCCCCAACCGCTCGATGACCAGGATGCCGGCGGACATCTTCCCGGCACCGGGCGGCAGGGTGAGCTGCGCGCGGACTCCGCCGGACGAAGGTGCCAGCACGCTCACCCGCAGCGGCACCGTCGTGCTCACGGTGCCCGTGACGGTCGCGAGCACGGCCCCGGCGTCATCCAGGATGCGCAGGGTCATGGGCACCGAGGACGACGGCCCCAGGATGCCCGCGTCCACCACGGAGGCCACCACCGTGTCGTTCGCGGCACCTGTCAGCGGCTCCGTGGTGATGATCATCGTGTACGACGGGAGCGCGGGCTGCGCGGCCGCCGAGACTCCCCACAGCATCGCCATCATGGACAGCGCACGCACCCATCCCCTGCCAACATTGATTGCCTTCATACGTCCCCCTCTGCTTGTCATTGAGCCACCGGCCTGGCCCAAGCGTCGCGGCACTCACCGCAACAGGTTCACGAACGTACTGCCGCGCTGGACGCTTCCATCCGGAAGCCGCGCTTCCACCTGCCACAGGACGCGCGCGCCGGAGGGCAACTCCGCGAGCACGTCCACCGGCACCGTGTATTCGCGCGACTCCAGCCGCTCCGCGCGATGGAACACCTTCAAATCCTCCGACGACACCTGCACGTTCCAGGACACAGCCTGGGGCACTCCGCTCCAGCGGAGCACGAACTGCTCGCGGGGAAGCGCGGTGGCGTCCGGCACCTGCGAGGTGATGGCCTCCGCCGCCCCACCGCGGATCCGCGTCGGATCCACTTGAGCCTGCTGCTGCCGCACCACCACGACCGCGCCCACCAGGACCACCACCGTCGCGGCCATCGCCGCCATCGCCTGCCGCCCCTGCCAGAAGCGCCGGGCGGTCAGGGACACCACCTTCGCGGGAGCCTCCACGCCTGTCGCGGGCACCACCGCCGGAGCCCCCCGCTCCGCCTCCGCCGCCGCCTGCGACATCGCCTTCGCCAACCGCCACGCCTGTGCCCACGCGGGATCCGCCGCGACGCGCTCGATGACCGCCCGGCGCTCCTCCACCGGCAGCTCCTGCCTCACCGCGCGCCAGACGAGGTCCGCGTCCACCGGCTCCCCTGCCGCGTCATCCTCGCGCAGCGCCGTGCGCAGCCGCTCCACGCCCTCGGCATCCAGCGTGTCATCCTCGGGACGGCGTTCGCTCACGGCTGGATTCCCTTCATGGAGAGACAGGCTCGCAGCGCGCTCAGCCCCCGGTAGATGAGGTTCTCCGTCCGCTTGGCCTCCCACCCCAGCAACTCCGCGGCCTCCGGGACGGTGTGTCCTTGCAGGTGTAGCGTCACGGCGAGGCGGCGGTCCTGCACCAGCGCCTGAAGACAATCACGCACGGCCCGCGCAATCTGCGAGGCCCCGGCCGCTCGCTCCGGGTCTCCCGGCGCCACCGGCTGGGCGGGCCCCTGCTCCACCTCCTCCAACGCCACCTCCTTGCGCGCCCCCATCCGGCGAAGCTCGTCGATGAGCGTCGTGTACGCCACCCGGTACAGGTACGCAGGGGTCAGCTCCGCCTGGCCCTGGGTGCGCCCGCGCAGCTCCACCACCTTCATCATCGCGACCTGCAACAGGTCCTCCCGCCGGTCCGCGAGCGACGCGGGACAGACGCTCGCGAGCGCCCGGCCCAGGTCACGTCGCAGCGTCTCCAACCCGGCATCCGGGGATGCACCCGCCCATGGGCCGTGTCGCAACTCCAAGATGCCTCCCCTCGCGAGAACGGGTGCCGAGCGTCATTCGAACGCATCATCGGCGGCAAGGAGAAGCCGGGCAATCCGCGAAAATTCCCCCGGAGCCCAGAGGCCCCGGGGAAGACATTCGCGCGCTACTGGAGATTCGCGTCCCAGGCAATCAGACGCAGGTCCCCGCCCCCCGTGCCCGTCGTCAGGCGCACGGCGGTGATGACGAAGCGAGCGCCCACGGAGGTGGCGGTGGTGGCCAGGCCCGACACGATGGCGCCCGCGCGCTCCTTGCCGGTGCGGTGCACCTTGCCGTCCGCGTCCACGTCCCAGGTGTAGACGCGCAGGTTGCCCGTGGTGTCCCGCACCGGGGTGACCACGTGCGCTCCCTTCACGCGCGCCGCGCTCAAGTCGAGGATGGCCTCGCCGTCCTCGTGGTCACGCCGCACCAACTGTCCGGCTGCCGTGACGTCGAAGGAGATGTTGCGCAGCACGCCGTTGGTCAGGCGCGTGCTGGCCACCACCATGTCGCGCACGCTGTTGCCAATCGTGACGGTGCTCATGGCCACGTCCGTCACCGCGCCCGCCAGATAGGAACCCCGCTGGAAGACGAGGTTCTGCGGGGTGATTTCCCACGCCGTCAGGCTCAGGTTGCCCTCGGGCGTGCGCACCGCCGTGACGACGCCGGTGAAGCGGCCCACATCCCCGGCGACGCGGCCGTTGAGGATGGGCGTCATGGCCACCTTCGTCGCCTCCTCGCCGAAGCCGTTGCCCCGGCGGGTCACCGTGTCCAGCGTCGCGGACGTCTCCCAGGTGCTGACCTTGAGGTGGCCCGTGGAGTCGCGGATGGCGCTCACCACGCCCAGCCCCTGCGGGAAGGTGGCGAGGTTGATCTCCGTCGCGTCCGCGTCGCCGCCGGCATCTCCCTTGCGCTCGATGGAGCCGTTCGCCGCGACCCGCCAGGCGATGATCTTGAGCTTCCCATCCCCGTCACGCAGCGCCGTCACCACGTCGCGGGTGGTGCTGCTGTGGGGGTGGGCCATGGCGATGGAGCTGGCCGCGCCCGCGGAGGCGTCATGCAGCTTCGTGAAGGTGCCGTCCCCCGCCAGCTGCCACGAGCCCAGCGCCAGCCGACCCGTCACGTCCCGGGTGGCCGTCACCACCATGCCGCCCGAGGCCGCCGTCGCCACCTCCAGCACCGGGTCCCCGGTGATGTCGCCCCGGCGCAGCAGCGGATCCGGGTGGATGGCCTGGGGGAACAGGTCGAGCGCCTCGTTCTGGAGCGGGACGAAGTCGAGCGACGAGTCGTAGTTCACCGCGCCGTCCTTCTGCCACGCCTGCGAGTAGGGCAGAGGCAGGGACGTGCCCACCGTCGTCGCGCCCGTCATGGGCTGAAGGTGCACGTGCAGGTGGGGATTCGACGAAGCGCCGGAGCTGCCCACGCGGCCCACGAACTGTCCGCGCTTCACGCGCACCCGCTGCGCCGCGGGGACAATCACTTCCCGGGGCAGGTCCCCCACGCGGTCCTCCGCGTCCGCCACGTAGGTGGCGTTGAAGGGACAGAGCTCCTCCGGGACGCTCCCGGGCTGCAGGTGCGCGTAGAGGATGATCTTCCCGTCGTCCGTGCGGATGTTCACGTGGTTGCCCGAGCGCGGGATGCGCAGCGGGTTGGAGGTGCGGCCCGGGTGGGGCACGTCGTCACCGCCGTACACCGCCGGCTTGAGGCCCTCCGGGGCGTTGCGCCAACAGGTGAGCACCTCGCCATCCGCGATGGCGGAGACGGGCAGCCCGTAGATGACCCAGTCGGAGTTCTTCGGGTTGGCCGCGTAGTCCGCGAAGGGAATCTTCACGCGGGTGAAGCGCTTCTCGTCGTCGTCGAAGCGCACGGCGCTCAGGTCGCGGTTGTGCGTGCCGCTGTGGTCGCTGGAGATCCACCAGTGGCTGCCCTCGGGCAGGTCCGCGCTGCTGCCTGGAAAGGCATACGTCTGCGCGGACGCGCTGACGCCCAGCGTGGTGAAGGCCACGGCGGTGAGCCGGGCCACGGAACGAAGGCGTGGGGACGGTGACATGGGGTTGCTCCTGATGGGTGGCGCCCGACGGCCGTGATGGCCCTCCGGTTTCGCGCCTGCCCCCACCCAACGGAAATGCCCCTTTTTTCCCCTCACCCCCGCCGCGAGATTCCTCTCCGCCTACCCGGCCACCACCGGCAGCGACAGTCCGAAGCACGTGCCCGTGTGTGCTGTCGAGACCACCTCCAACGTGCCGCCATGCGCCTCCGCGATGCGCCGCGCGAGGTACAGGCCGATGCCCAGCCCCTTGGAGCCGGGCCCCCGGGTGAAGCGCTCGAAGAGCGTGGGCAGTTGTTCGGACGGAATGCCCGTCCCCTGGTCGCGCACCGTCACGCGCACCCACGGCCCTTCCGGACGCGGCTGCGCCTCCAGGCCTATGTCCACGGGCTGTCCCGGTGGCGAGTGCTTGAGCGCGTTCGCCACCAGGTTCTCCAGCACCTGCCGTACGCGGTCTGGATCCGCGACCGTCACCAGCTCCTCGGGTCCCTCGAAGTGCACCGGGCGCTCGGGCGTGCTCGCAGTCGCGACCAACTCCCGCACCAGCCCCGTCAGGTCCACCGGCTGGGGACGCAGGCTGAAGAGGCCCTGGTCCAGGCGTCCCACGTCCATCAGGTCGTTGATGAGCCGGGTGAGGGAGCGCAGCGACGCGGCCGCGCCCGTCGCGTCCCGCAGGTCCTCCGGCGCTTGATTTCGCGCGGCGCGACGCTGGATGAGCTGGATGCGGGCCTGGAGCGGCAGCAGGTGGTTGGCCATGTCGTGCGCGAGCACGGTGATGAGTTCCTCGGCCGCCTTGCGGCGGGCCTGCTTCACCGCCAGCTTCGTCAGCTCCTGCACCAGCTCCACGCGGTGGGCCACCATGCCCACCCAGCGCGCCACGGCCTGCAGGAAGCGCAGGTCATGGGGGGTGAAGAAGTCACTCTGGGCCGACGTCACGGCGAGGACGCCCCGCGTCTCCATGCCGATGGGCAGCGGCACCATCAGGGAGGAGCGCACCCCCAGCCGGTGCTTGATGCCGGGGAGCTCGTTCGGATCCTCCTCCGCGCGGCCGGTCATGAAGGGGGTCTCCGTCTCGTACACCTGGACCGCGCGCCCGCCATTGGCCAGCGGCATCCGGTCCAAGCCCAACGATTTCTGCAGGAGGGCCATGGGCGTCTGGCTCGTGCCCACCGCGACGAGGCTCTGGCTGCTCTGCTCGAAGAGGAAGACGTCCACCTTGTCGGCGTTCAGCAACTCCGAAACGAGCTGGCCCGCCCTGTCCAGCGTGGGACGCAGCTCGGCCACGGGGAGGGCCAGCAACTGCTCCAGCGCCCGCAGCCGGGAGTCCTCCCATCCACTGTCTGTCTCTGATTTCGTGTCGCTCACGAGGCAACGGTGGGGACGCCCGCCGCCTGGAGCCACCCGCCGACGTGAGCATCACCTCCGGAGCGCGCGCCCCATGGGCCGCCCGGCCCCCTGCCCACACGTCAGGCGTTCAGACCATGCCGCCGTTGGCGCGGAGGACCTGCCCGTTGATCCACCCGCCCTCCGGACCCGCGAGGAAGGCCACGGACGCGGCGATGTCCTCCGGCGTGCCCAGCCGCTCCAGGGGGTTCAGCTTCGCCATGCGGTCCACCAGTTCCGGGGACTTGCCGTCCAGGAACAGCTCGGTGGCGGTGGGCCCGGGCGCCACGCAGTTGACGGTGATGTTCCGGCCGCGCAGCTCCTTGGAGAGGACGGCGGTCATCGCCTCCACGGCGGCCTTGGTGGCCGAGTAGACGCCGTAGTTCTCCATCCGCAGGCCAATGACGCTGGTGGAGAAGTTGATGACGCACCCCCCGTCGCGCAGGCGGCGCGCGGCTTCACGCAGGCCGTTGAAGGTGCCCTTGATGTTGACGGCCACGTGCTGATCAAACAGCGCGTCGTCGAAGTCCGCGAAGCGCACGAACTTCCCGATGCCGGCGTTGTTCACCAGCACATCCACCCCGCCGAACGCTTCGTTCGCCGCGTCGAACATCCGGGGAAAGGCGGTGGGGTCGGCGACATCCGCCTGGAAGCGCAGGGCCCGGCCTCCCGCCGCTTCAATCCTGCGCACCACGTCCTCCGCCGCGTCGCGGTTGCCCGCGTAGTTGACGATGACGTTGAAGCCGTCGCGAGCGAGCCGCTCCGCCACCGCAGCGCCGATGCCGCGCGAGCCGCCCGTCACAAGGGCCGTCTTCTTCTGGGTCTGGGTCGTCATGGGGGTCTTCTCCTCTGGGAGCGCCGTCGTCCGAGCTGGGGCGCCAGGTGAGGACAAGATGGACCTTTCCGAGCCACGGATAATCGGCTTTGTTCCGGCATCACTGTTCGACAGGGCGGACAATGGACCGGTTCGACGCCATGAAGGCCTTCACGCGCATCGTGGAGCGCCGGAGCTTCACGCAGGCCGCGAAGGACCTGGGGCTGCCGCGCTCGTCGGTGACGGACGCGGTGAAGCAGTTGGAGGAGCGGCTGGGCGTGCGCCTGCTCCAGCGCACCACGCGGCACGTGAGCCCCACGCTGGATGGCGAGGCGTACTACCAGCGCTGCGTGTCCCTGCTGGCGGACCTGGAGGAGGCGGACGCGGCGTTCGTGGGCGGACAGCCGAAGGGGCTGGTGCGCGTGGACGTGCAGGGGACGCTGGCGCGCAAGGTCGTGCTGCCACGGCTGCCAGAGTTCCTGGAGCGCTACCCGGGCATCGAGCTCTACATGAGCGAAGGCGACCGGCTGGTGGACCTGGTGCGCGAGGGCGTGGACTGCGTGCTGCGCGCGGGTGAGCCCAAGGACAGCGACATGGTAGCCCGCAGGGTGGCGCTGCTGGAGGAGGTGACGTGCGCGTCCCCGGCCTACCTGGCGCGGCACGGCGTGCCGGAGAGTGTCGAAGCGCTCCAGCGTGGTCACCGCATGGTGGGCTTCCGCTCGTCGCTGACGGGGAGCCTGATCCCGCTGGAGTTCACGGTGGGCGGCGAGGTGCGCCACGTCGTGCTGCCCACCACGATGTCCGTGAACGGCGCGGAGACCTTCGTCGCCGCCGCGCGGTTGGGGCTGGGCCTCATCCAGGCGCCGCGCTACCGCCTGGAAGAGGACTTCGGGCGAGGCACGCTGGTGCCCGTGCTGCCCCAGCACCCGCCGACGCCCACGCCCGTGTCCCTGATGTACCCGCGCAACCGGCAGCTGTCCCCGCGCGTGCGCGTCTTCATCGACTGGCTGACGCGGGGTTTCACCGCGCCGTGAAGCGAGGGCGCCTCAGCGCAGCTTCAAGCCCTTGGGACGTGCCTGCAGCCGGTCCACGTAGGCCTCCAGCTTCGGCCGCCCCGTCGAACCGCCCAGCATGCGCTGGTAGATGAACATGGAGCCGATCATCACGTCCGCGGCGGTGAACCAGTCGCCGAACAGGTAGGGGCCGTCTCCCAGCTCGCGCTCCACGGCGTCCAGCGCCTGCGGGTACTCCGTCCACCCGCGCTGCGGCGGCGTGGGGGCCTGGGCCATGTGGTCGCCCATGGACGGCTCCAGCTGCGACGTCGAGTACACCATCAGCGACAGGTACCGGCCGCGCTCGGGCGCATCCACCTTGGGCGCCAGCTTCGCCTGCGGGTACTTGTCCGCGATGTAGAGACAGAGGGCGGCGTTCTCGAACACGCGCGCATCTCCGTCCACCAGCGCGGGCAGCTTGCCGGCGGGGTTCACCTGGAGGAACTCCGGCGACTTCTGCTCCCGCTTCTCCAGGTCGATGGGCACGATTTCGTACTCGACCCCCGCCTCGTCGAGCATCCACTTGCCAATGACCGCCCGGCTGCGCGGATTGAAATAGAGCTTCATGCAGGCACCTTTCGTGAGCACCACGTTGGACCGCCCCCCGGGCACAACGCCCGGGGCGCGGGCCGCATTCGCTCACATCTGGTGCGTCTAGGGCACGGCCTTCGTCGCGGGAGGACCGGACGGCGCGCCCAGCTTCTGGAGCGCGTCCGCCGCGTTGGTGTTCTTCGGGTCCAGCTCCACGGCCTTGCGGTAGTTCGCGCGCGCCTGCTCCTTGTCGCCGACGGCGAGGTACGCCTCCCCCAGGCTGTCGTAGACGTTGCCCACCTTCGGGAACATCTCCACGTTGAGCTTGAAGATTTCGACGGCGTCCGCCGCGCGCTTCATCCGGAGCAACTGGTAGCCCAGGCTGTTGAGCTCCCCTTCGGAGTAGTCATACGCATCCGGCTTCGAGGCCTTCAGCTCGCGGTAGTGCGCGACGGTCTTCGCGACGGGCTCCTTGTCGAGCGTCTGGCTCAGCAGCTCCCGGATGCCCACCCGGGGCGCCTTGGGCGGGATGCCGTGGAGCACGCTCAAGAGGCCCGCGGACAGCTCCTTGAGCTTGTCGCCGCGCGACGTGTTGTCCAGGAGGATGACCACCTCCCTACCCACCGGCACGCGGTAGATGCGCGAGCTGAATCCGTTGATGCCGCCGCTGTGGCCGATGGTGGCGAGCACCGTCTTGCCATCGTTCAGCGGCAGCGGGTCCATGCTCAGGCCAAAGCCGTAGTTCTCCAGGCCGGGCGTGAACATCTTCTGCTTCAGGGCCTCCGGCAGCAGCTTGTTCTCGTAGAGCGCGCGGTCCCAGCGGTAGAGGTCGTCCACCGTCGAGTACAGCGACCCGGCGGCATACGGCAGGGACATGTCCAGATAGGTGGCGTTCACGTAGCCGTCCGGCGCGAGCTCATAGCCGCTGGCCCGCTTGGGCAGCACCGTGGCGTAGACGTCGTAGCCGGAGTCCTTCATGCCCAGCGGCGTGAAGATGCGCTCCTGCACCGCCTGCGCGTACGTCTTGCCGGTGACGCGCTCGATGATGGCGCCCAGCAGGAAGTAGCCGGAGTTGTTGTAGGAGAATTTCGAGCCGGGTTCGAACTCCAGGTCCCCGCTGGCGAACTGCTTCACGAAGTCCGCGACGGCGTAGGGGTTGCGCGACACCTTGGCGAAGAAGTCCGGCGCGTTCGTGTAGCTGGGGATGCCGGACGTGTGGTTGAGCAGGTGGGTGAGGGTGACGCGCGAGCCCGTGTCCTTGCGGTAGTCCGGCAGGGCCGACACCAGCGTGTCGTCGAGCTTCAGCTTCCCCTCCGAGACCAGCTGGAGGATGACCATCGCCGTGAACTGCTTGGTCACGGACGCGATGCGGAACTTCGTGTCCGGCGTGTTGGGCACGTTCCATTCGAAGTTGGCCTGCCCGTAGGCCTTCTTCAGGACGATGCCCTTCTCGTTGGCGACGAGCGCCACGCCGTTGAACTGGCGCAGCTGGTGGTACTGCGTCAGCAACTTGTCCAGCTCCTGCTGCCGCGTCGCGGCACCGGCGGCGACAGGGATGAACAGCAGGGCCACGGCCAGCACGCTCAGCAGGCGCAACGGGTTCCAGATCATTGGTTCTCTCCCACCATGAGCCTACATACGCCCGGTTGGCGGAGCGATTGCACCCGGCGAGTCCATGGACTGGAGGAAGCGGATCGCGAGCGGCAGCGCGACACGGCCTCCCACGCCGCCGCCCTCCACGAACACCGCGAAGCCGATGCCGTCGCGCACGCCGACGAACCACGCATGGGTTTCAGGCGGCACGGACGTGCCGAACTCCGCCGTGCCCGTCTTGCCCATGAGGCCCGGGATGCTGGCGGCGGACTTCGCCGTGCCGTCCGTCACCACCGCGCGCATCAGGTCGCGGAGCATGGCCGTCGTGCCCGGATTCAGCCGCGACTCCGGGCCGGGTTCCGCGTCCGCGAGCAGGCGCGGCGCATGCCAGACGCCGGTGGCCGCCGCCGCCGCGACGGTGGCCATGTGCAGCGGCGTGACCAGGACGCGCCCCTGGCCCATGGCGTCCGCCGCGCGCTCGGCGTCGTCTTTCGGCGGAGGGAGGGTGGCGCCCGGTGACGGCAGTCCCACGTCGTAGTTCACCCCGAAGCCGAAGCGCCGGGCCGTGTCCTCCAGCGCGCGCGGGTCCAGCTTCGCGGAGAGTTGGATGAACGTCGTGTTGCACGACAGCGCGAACGTCCGTCGCAACGTGGTGACGCCCAGCACCTCGGATTCGAAGTTGCGGAAGCGCTTGCGGCCCACCGTCACCTCCAGGGGACAGTCGACGCGCGAGTCCGGCTTCAGGCCGCTTTCGAGCAGCGCCGTGGCCGTCACCAGCTTGAACGTGGAGGCCGGGGGATAGCGCCCCATCAGCGCGCGGTGCCACCCTTCTCCCAACGGCCGGCTGGCCACCGCCAGCACCTTGCCCGTGGCCGTGTCCACCGCGACCAGCGCGGCGGGCTGGGTGACGTCCACGAGCGCCGCCTCCGCCGCCGACTGCACGTCCATTCGCAACGTGGTGCGGACATCGCGTCCCGGCTCTCCGTCGAAGCGGTACAGCAGCTCGCTGCCGCCAGAACGGCGCTGGAGCCGCACCTCGCCGGAGGGACGTCCCGCCAGCGTCCGTTCCTGCGCGCGCTCCAGGCCGGACAGTCCCACCACGTCGCCCGGCTGGTAGGGCTGGCCCAGCGACTGGAGCGCCTCCGCCGTGATGTCCCCGACCCGGCCCAGCGTGTGCGCGGCGAAGCCCTCCGCGGGGGTGAGGCGCGCGGACCTCTTGCGGAAGAAGATGCCGGGCACCGGCGCGAGCACGGAGCGAATCTGCTGGTAGCGCTCCTGGCGCACGTCGATGAACGCGATGAACTGCTCGGGTTGCGCGCTCGCGGCGTTCAGCGCGGCGAGCACCTTCGCGGGGTCCACGCCGAGCTGCGACTGGAGCACGTTGGCCACGGCCGCGCGGTCCTTCACCCGGCCCGGCATCACACCAATGCGAATCACCTCTCCCGGCAGGGTGAGCGGATCCCCATTCGCATCGAGCAACCCGGCGCGAGGGCCCCAGCTCCGCGTGCGGCCGAAGCGGTCTCCGGGCCGCGCGTCGGGATGGAACACCTCCGGCGTCCAGCGCAGGCTCCAGCGCTTGCTCCGAAGCACGAAGCGCAGACGGGACTCGACCTCCCAGTCACCCAGTCCGCGCAGCGTGTGCACGCCGTGGAACCTCACCACCGCCGTGGTGGCGTCCTGGGACTCGAGCACCACCTGGTCGAAGCGCGAGGCGATGACGCCCAGGTCCTGCCTCCAGCGCGCGTGCTGCGCGTCGAAGTCCTGGGGCGCGTCCACGAGCCCCTGGCGCTGCGCGGCCGCGTCGTTGCGCGCCCAGGCGTCCAGGTACCGCAAGGCCAGGTCCTCGGCGCCTCCGCGCACCACGGCGGGCGTGGCGGGCGCGGCGGGCTTCGTGGCTCGCGGCGCGCACGCGGGAAGCAGCAACAGGAGGCAGAGCCCCGCCCAGGAAATGAACGCCCGTCCGTACACGCGCCCCCCTCTACCGCGCCCTCTTCGCCGAAGCGAACATCCGGCGGTCGTCGTCTCCACCTGGACCGGCTGTCGGTCCACCGCGCGCACGCACGGCGTGGATCAGCGGACCGTCTGCTCCTGGGTCTTGCTCGCGCCGTCGCCCGTCGCCGTGAGGGTCAGCGGACCGGCGGCCGCGGCGCGGAGGTAGAAGATGCCTTCGCGCTGCGGGTTCTTCAGGCTCACCACCGCCACGGGCGCATCCGAGCAGTCCGGCAGCAGGTGGAAGGTCGCGCCCGGATCCGACGCGGCCAGAGCCACCTCCGGCACGGACAATGAGGCCAGATTGCCGACCAGGTCCCAGCCCTGCACCACCAGCGCATCCGAGCACGTGTCCACGTCCACCGTCCGCGCCGGAGTGGCGAAGCCCACCTGGCGGTCCTCGCCCTGCGTCACCACGTCCACGCCGATGGCGGTCTCGTACAGCTCGCCGTTGTACCCGTCACCGCTGATCCGGTTGCGGCTGATGAGGTTCGCGGTTCCGTTGTCCGAGATGGCGGCCTGGTAGACCTGGTTCGTCAGGTCCTCCTTGCTCAGCTCGTTGCCGAGCACCTGGATGTTCTGGGGCGCGGCGGGCGGGTCATAGTCGCTTCCTTCCGCCTGGATCAGGTTGACGCCGACGTCGTTCCCCACCAGTTCGTTGTCCTGGATGAGCAGGTCGTGGCACAGCTCCCGCCCCACGCCGTAGGACGAGCCACCCACCACCAGGATGCCGGAGCCGTAGTCCGCGGACCGCAGGTCCTCGAACAGGAACGCGTTGCCCTGCACCTCGTTGCCCACCACCTGCCCGGAAGCGCCATACGCGAGCTGGATTCCAGTGCGCGAGATGCGGCTGGTAGGCCCCAAGCCGTCGAGGGTGTTGTCCTCCAGCGTCACCGCCACCCGCCCCTGCACCACCACGCCCACCTTCTGGTAGCCCGTCAGCCGGTTGCCCCGGATGACCACCGGCACCGGCGCGCCTCCCACCGCGCTGCTGCGCACGTCGATGGCGAAGCCCTCCTGGCAGCCGCTGATGGTGCCCTGGTTCAAGTCCTCCACGACCGTGTTCTCGATGGTGCCGCTCGCGTCCTCCAGCAGGATGCCGCGCAGCCGGTCCACGCCCGCGTCACACACGTCCGACAGATTGCGCGCCGTCACCGTGACGAACCGCACGTTCGCCACCGTGCCCCGGTTGCGCAGCACCGCGCCCTTGTAGTGGTCCCCCGCGCCGTCCTCGGACGCGGTCACCGTGTGCCCGGCCCCGTCGAACGTGAAACCGTCCGGGATGAACACCGCGCTCTGCACCACGCAGTCCTCACGCAACGTCACCTGCCCCGGCGACAGGGTGATGGCGCAGGCGGTCTCACCCGGGCCGCAGCGCCGGCCCGTCCACGTCACGGAGAAGGAGTGCCGCGTGCTCGCACCCGAGGCGTTCGTCACCACCAGGTCCACGGTGGGCGTCACGTCCGCCGACAGGCAGGAGAGCTCCGTCCAGTCCACCGTGCTCGTCGCGCCATTGCCCACCGGCGTACCGAGCGCGCCCACGTTCGACGTCCAGGCGAACGTCATCGCCTCGCCGCGGGGATCCGTCACGTCCACCGTGAACGTCACGCGTTCACCCGCGAGCGCGCTCGTGGCGGACTGTGACGTGGTCTCCAGGACCGGCGGCGCCTCCGCGCGCACGCACAGGTTCACGACCTGCTCCGTGCTTCCACCGAAGCCGTCCTTCACGGCGCCCTTCAGCTCGCAGCCACAGCCCGTGGGCGCCTCCTTCGGAGTGAAGACGGGCCTGGCCAGGGTGGCGTTATCGAAGTCGCCCTGGCACATCGCGCTCCAGGAGTACGTCAGCACGTCTCCGTCCTCGTCCGTCACCGCCGCCGTCGTCGGGACCTGGAAGGTACTGCCCAACATCACCTGCTGTTGCTCTCCGGCCACGGACGCCACGGGCGCTCGGTTGAACCACGTCTTCCTCAACGACGCGGGCCCGCGCACGGTGCCCACGCCCATGTGGAACTGGAGCGTGGACACCGCGCCCTGTGCGTCCGTGACACGCAGGCTGATCAACACGTCATCCTTGAGGGTCGGGTCGTAGTCGGTGCCAGCATCGCCCTCGGTGCCAGCATCGGGGACCGGCGTGCGTGCGGCTGTCCATTCACAGGTCGCTTTCGCACAGCCGAGCAGCCCGCCGGAGGCGGTCCATTCGTAGTCCAGCTCACCCTCTTCCTCGTCACTCGCCTGCGCGCTCAACGTGACGGATTCGCCTGGCGCCACGATGGCGCTTTGCGCCCGCACCTCGTGGATGCGCGGTGCGTGGTTGGCCAGTCCTGGCGCGACAGACTCCGGCAGGGGAACCAGGACCACGAGCGACTCCCCATACAGCGGCAGCTTCACCCCGGCGTCCGATTTCACGGAGGCCACCACCTCCTTCGCGGAGTCCTCGGCGGCCACGGACAGCTGGATCTGCTCCTCGGGGGACTCCGGCTTCACGACGGCCGTCCACGCGATGCCGCCATCCGGATCCGTCGCGGACGTCAGCGCCTTCGACTCCGTGGCGCCCGACGCGTGCGTCACCGAGGCCGTCACCGCGGCGACCGCGGATGACCGGGGCGGCGCGACCACGAGCCGCGCACCACCGGCCAGCGGCGCCGTGACGGCGGGCTCCTCCTCCACGCAACCGAACGTGGTCAGCAGCAACAACCCCACGAGGTGCAACGCACGGGCGGGCTTCAGGGTCACGGCATCCTCGGGGAAGGCGGACGGGAGTGAGAACGATACCGGGTGATTCCCACACGTCCAATCCACGGGGAGCACGGGCCGTGTGCGCCCGGCCCGCCGTCCAATGCCTGCCAGTCCCCCGCGACCCGAGGGCCGGTGCTACGGCAATCCTTGCTCGGCGCTGTACTGATCGACCCATTGCGCGATCCGCGCAATCACCCGCTCGTGGTCATGGTCCAGCTCCGGCAGGAGGGCCTCGCCGTACCAGAGCGGGTGATTCCGCAGGTCCGGACGCTGCGCGAAGACCCACTCCCGGAAGGCCGAATGCTCCGGCGGATGGCCCAGGTCCTCTCGCGCCCAGTCGTAGGCGAAGATGCACATGCGCAGATACGACACGTTGATCGACTGGTAGTCGGGCGCTCCCACCAGGAACATGCGGGGCCGCTCACACCAGAGACGCATCCAGGCCAGCAGGTGCGTGGGACGAGGGATGGAACCCATCCGGGAAGTCTAATCCCCTCGACGATGAAGTCCTCTCCCGAGCGTTCACGCCACCCTCCCGCCGCATGGTCTCGCGCAGTGTCGCGGTGTTGGGTTCCGCCGCGTGCACCCGCCCGAGCCCCGCCGTCCCCAGCCCTGGCCCATCCGGCTCGCACACTGGGCCAACGTGCCGCTGCTCGCCATCCTCGCGGCCAGCGGGTTGCAGATCCTCGCCGCGTATCCGCGCATGGGAACTCGCGGGCGGCCCATCGCGCTCTACCCCTTCCAGGATGCCGTGCCGCCATCGTGGCTGCGCCTGGGGGACTGGCTCGCGGGGGCGCGCAGCTGGCACTTCGCGTTCGGTTGGTTCCTGGCCCTCAACGGCTTCGTGTACGTGCTCTACCTCGCCATCAGCGGCGAGTGGCGCCGCCGCCTGTTCCTCCCGCGCCGCGACACGCGCGATGCCGTGGCCACGCTCGCGTACTACCTGCGGCTCCGCCCCGCCCCCGCGCAGACAGGCCTCTACAACGGGCTCCAGCGGCTGGCGTACACCGCCACGCTGCTCATGGGCGCGCTGTCCGTCCTGTCCGGACTCGCCATCTACAAGCCCGTGCAACTCCGGTGGCTCACGGCCCTCTTCGGGGGCTACGACCCCGCGCGCTTCGTGCACCTGCTGCTGCTCGCGCTGTTCGCGTTCTTCACCGTGGGCCACGTCGTCCTCGTCGCCCTGCACCCGCGCACCTTCGGGGAGATGATCACCGGCGGGAGGAAGCCCGATGCCTGAGCGCGTCCTCACCCGCCGCCGCGTCCTCCTGGGCGCCGCCGCGCTCGCCACCAGCGCGTGCGACTCCCAACGTCCGCGCGCGGGCTTCCTCGGCGTGATGGACCGCTTCAACGAGCGCGCCCAATCCGCCCTCTTCCACCCCGGCCGGCTCGCCCCCGAGGAGCCCGTCGAGCAGCTCACCCCGCTCGGCGACTTCCCCCAGTACTTCCTCTCCGACACCGTGCCACTGGCCCCCGCTGACTGGAGGCTGGAGGTGGGTGGACTCGTGGCCCGCCCGCGCGCCTTCACGCTGGAGGAGTTGCAGCGACTGCCCCGGACCGACTACCGGATCCGCCACCACTGCGTGGAGGGCTGGAGCGCGGTGGCGTCGTGGCACGGCGTGGCCATCCGCGACCTGGCTCGGGCCGTGGGCGCGGACACGCGCGCGGGGTTCGTGGAGTTCCGCTCGTTCGACCAGGGCTACTACTCATCCTGGGATGCGCCGAGCGCGCTGCACCCTCAGACCGTGCTCGCGTACGGCATGAACGGAGCGCCGCTCATCCCCGGCCACGGCGCGCCACTGCGCCTCTATTCGGGCGTGAAGCTGGGCTACAAGATGGTGAAGTACCTCACCACCGTGCGCTTCCTCCCGGAGGCCACGGGGGGCACCTGGGAGGACCGGGGCTACGAGTGGTTCGCCGGCGTGTAGCCCGTGGGCCTTCAGCGCTTGGAGCTCACGACGCCCGGCAGGAACGGCGTGAAGCCGCGCTTGCGCAGGGCCTCGCGCTCGGCGAGCAGGGCCGCCAGCGCCGCCTCGCGCGTGGGGAAGTGGTTCACCGCGGCGCCGTTGATGACGCCGCTGGTGCTGATGAACATGAGCGTCATCTCGTCGCCGCCGTAGCGGTACGAGCGGTGCGTGCCGCGCTCCAGCACCTCGCGGCGCACCTTGCCGAAGGTGCGCCCCGCCGTGTGGCGGACGACGAGCCCATCCAGGTTGATGAGCAGGTCCACGCGGCCGTTGAACTTGGCGAACTGCGCCTCCACGTCGTCCCGCCAGCGCAGCACGTCTTCATCCGTCACCAGGATGCAGTCGGTGAAGTTCGCGGTGACGACGTCGTGCTCGGCGTCGCGTTCGAAGGACATCCCCCAGGCCATGGCATGTCCTCCTTCAGGCCTGCGCGGCGTTGCCCGCGAGGAACGCCGACACCAGCGCGGCCGTCTCCGCCGGACGCTCCACCTGGGGGTAGTGCCCCGGCCCCGGCAGGTGCGTCATGCGCGCGTTCCGGATGAGCCCCACCACCGCCTGCTTGAGGAACACGGGCGGCAGGAACGGATCATCCGTGGCCACCACCAGCGTGGGCGCGGTGATGGCGGACAGCCGGTCCGCGAAGCCTCCCGCCGTCCAGGAATCGAAGCACTGCTCGATGGCGTCCTTCGACACCGCGCCCGAGTCCTTCAGCAGGACCTCCAGCGACTCCGGCGACAGCTGCTTGCAGGCCAGGCCCAGGATGGTCTTCTGCTTCTCCCGGTCCCCGGCGGAGGTGCGGAACAGCCCGGCCGCGTCCGGAGGCAGCGGCAGCCCCGACGCGGGCACCGTGTTGAGCAGCACCAGGCCGCTGACGCGCGCAGGCGCATCCGCCGCCACCCACTTGGCGATCTGCCCGCCCATGCTGTGGCCCACCACCGCGAAGCGCTGCGCCTTCGCGTGGTCCGCCACCGCGAGCACGTCCTTGGCGTACTGCTCCAGCGTGTACCCCGACGCCGGCCGTCCGGACTGCCCGGTGCCGCGGTGGTCCGGGACGATGAGCCGCAGGCCGGTCATGTCCAGCTTCTCCAGCATTGCATCCCACACCGCGCCGGACACCATCCACCCGTGCACCAGCACCACGTCGCGAGGACCGTCCCCCAGGACCCGATAGTGCAGGGGTGTTCCGTCCGTCGCGTTCGTCGTGGGCATGGGGGGTCTTCCTCCGGGGGGAGATCTGCTGGAAGTCGTTGCTTAAAGGGGAAGCGTAGCAAGCCACGACTGGGGCGTGGCCGTCCACCTGCTCGGGGGTTGCCTGACGGCCGGAGAGGCGAGCTGTCCTGTCGGGTAGGTGCGTGGAGAGGGAATGAAGGGTGGGAGCGGGTGCGCGCTTACGGCAGACTCGGGTGCGTCATGACGGATGGACGCAGCGGGACGACGGGAGCGAAGCGCACGGTGTACTGCGAGGACGCGCTCGCGTGGCTGGACGCGCAGCCGGTGTTGGAGGGGTGCTCGATGGTGGCGTCGATGCCGGACGTCTCCGAGTTCCCCTCGCTCACGGTGCCCCAGTGGAAGGACTGGTTCGTGGGTGCGGCGGCGAAGGTGTTGTCGCGGGTGCCGGCGGACGGGGTGGCGGTGTTCTACCAGTCCGACGTGAAGAAGGACGGGGCGTGGGTGGACAAGGGCTACCTGGTGTCGAAGGCGGCGGAGGCCGCGGGGTGCGACACGCTCTGGCACAAGGTGGTGTGTCGCAGGACGCCGGGGACGGTGACGTTCGGGAGGCCCGCGTACTCGCACCTGCTGTGTTTCAGCCGGGGGTTGAAGACAGACGCGGCGAAGTCCACGGCGGACGTGTTGCCGGACCCCGGCGAGGTGACGTGGACGCGAGGCATGGGGCTCAACGCGTGCCTGGTGGCGTGCCGCTTCATCCTGGAGCAGACGCGCACGCGAACGGTGGTGGAGCCCTTCTGCGGCCACGGCACCGCGCTCGCGGTGGCCAACGCACTGGGTCTGGACGCAGTGGGCGTGGAGCTGAGCCGCAAGCGCGCCCGCCGCGCGAGGAACCTCCAGGCCACGTGGACAGGCGGGAAGCTGGTGCTGTCCAGCGCGGTCGGTGACGGCGAAGAAGACCCGTCGCCGGAGTGACGGCTCAGGCCGCCTGGGCTCCGGCGAGCGCCTGGGCCACGTCCTTCTCCAGCTGGGTGAGGAACGTCTCGAACAGGCGCTCCTCCAGCGCGAGCGCGGGCTCCAGCGTCGTGCCCACCTTCGTCAGGCGCTCCGTGCACGCGTCCTCGATGGCGCGGCGGTGGGACTGCTCCTCCACCACCACGCGCCCCAGCTCCTCGCGCACCACCGCGTGCCGCGTGGCCGCCTTGTAGAGCGGATAGAGCACCATCGCCCGGCGCTCCACCACCGACGTGGTGAGCAGGTAGTGCAGGTACACGTCCGTCGTCCCCGTCACGCCCGTCACCCACTCCGCCAGCTGGCGGTCCAACGACTGGAACCACGCCGACGCCGCGCCCACGCTCAGGAACTCCGTCACGTCCTCGCGGCCTGCCACCTCACAGGCCAGCTGCTTGAACGTGAACGCGTGGCGCGTCTCGTCCGCCAGGTGCCCCAGCACCTCCAACGACGGGTGCCTGTCCGCCACCGTGCGCGAAATCTTCCGCGCCCCAATGAACTCCAGCAGCGACAACGTGTGCAGCCACCTCACTTCCAACTCCGGAGACTGAGCCAGCTGCCGCAACACCGTCTGGATTCTGTCACGCATGGGGCGCCCCTCTATCGCGCCCCTCACGTCCTCCCAAGCACTGTTGCTCCGGACAGGAGTCATCACTCGCCCTGACCGGGAAGACAGGGACGGCGGACTGGCCAACAATGTCCGTGCCCCCGGGTTTGACCGGGAGGTCTCCGCCGCCGTTTGCTTACCCGTGTCGAGGGCTGTGCCTGGTGCCGGGGGGTTGACCAGCATGCGTCCGTATCGCGGAGACCTGCATCCGCCCGGGCACCGTCCAGCCCGCGCCGCCGCGTGGCGGTCCGGCACCGGAGCGCGCGCATGAAGGCCCTGCCCCTGTCCTCCTGCCAGGGAGTGACGACCTTCCGCCGCTGGATGCGCGCCCAGGACTCGGGCCGGCTCCTCTCGTCCCTGCGCATGCGCCCCCTCGCGGGCTACCTCCTCCGAGGCTCCGCGCTCGTGGGCGCCGTCGCCTGGGCCCCCGGCGTCCACACCTTCTTCGCCGTGCCCTTCACCCCCGCGCTCGCGTGCTTCCTGCCCGGCGCCGTCCACCGCGTCGCCTTCGCCTGCGCGCACGCACGCCACCGGCGCGTGGGGGCCGTGAGCTGGCTCGCGTGGCTGCCGGGCCTGGCGCTGGAGCACTTCTTCCTCGCGGGCCTCACCGCGCTCGCCGCGCCTCGCGGGGCGCTCGTCCTCGGCGTGCTGCTCATCGGCACCTCCGCGGTCCACGGCCGGCGCTACCGCGTGACGTGGCGCGAGCCCTTCCTCATGGTCGGCACGCTCGTGGCCCTGCTGGGCGCGGCGGCACTGGCGTGGCACTCCCAGAACGGGCTGCTCCTCGCCGTCGTGGGGCCCGCGGCGCTGGTCGCGCAGCTGTACCTGGGCTCGCTCGCCATGCGCTACGACCAGGCCCGCGCGGACGCGGACCGCCTGCGCGCCGCCGTGCACGCGCAGCTCGTGGAGCAGCAGGAGCGCGACGTGGGCCGCCTCACGCAAGCCATGGCGGAAATCCTCGGCCACCACCAGGGCATGGACCAGGTGCTGCACGACGCCGGCACCGCCGCGGACATGATGAAGGCCTTCGGCACGCAGCGAGGCTCGCTCGCGCGCACTGGCTTCGAGGACCAGTCCCGCCAGCTCCAGGACAGCCTTCGACAGCTCCAGGAGATGGTGAAGGAGGTGCGCGCCAAGAGCCGCCGCTTCGCCGGCACGGAGCCGGAGGCCGTGGACCTGGGGCTGGTGCTGGAGTCCGTGCAGGCCCAGGTGTCCCTGCGCTTCCCGGACGTGGACATCCACGTGGAGATGCAGATGTCCCGGCCGCCTCGCGCGCTCCTGCGCGGCGGACCGCTCACCCTGCGCCGGGTGGTGGAGAACCTGGTTGTCAACGCATGCGAGGGCAATGGCGAACAGGGCGCATCCCGGGTCTTCATCCGGGCACGCACCGAACCGCTCAGTGGACGCCTGGAGGTGGAGATCGAGGACGACGGACCCGGCTTCCCTCCCGAGCGCCTCAACGCGCCCGCGGAGGAGCTCTACACGACCAAGTCCCAGGGCACGGGACTGGGCCTCTACACCAGCGAGTGCCTGCTCCGCGCCAGCGGAGGACTGCTGCACCGGCACAACGGACCGGGAGGCGGCGCCCTGCTCCGCATCCTGCTGCCTCGGGAGTACCAATGAAGCCCCTCAGAGCCCCCACTCCGATGCCGTCCACGACCCTGACGCGCGGGCGCGCCGCGAATGAAGCGGTGGCCCCGTCCAGCGGCCCGGCCCTGCTCACCCCGTTCGACGTGCGCGCCTACCATGAAGCCCTCGCCGCGCGCGGACTCGCTCGCCAGGGCGCGAGCCCCCGCGTGTACTGCCACACGGGCCTGGTGGACCGGCTGCCTCCGCCCGGTACACCAGGGCCGGAGCTGCGCGAGCGTCTGAGGGACTCGCAGGAAGCGATGCTCGTGGAGCTGGCGCGCGCCATGGGCCCCTTCCCGGACGGCGGCGAGGTGCTCGACGTGGGCAGCGTCCTGGGCGGCAGCGCGCTGTACTGGGCCCAGGAGCACCGCGCGCGCGTGACGGCGATGGTGACCGTGCCCACGCACCTGGAGCAGGTGCGCCGCTTCGCGCACGAGGCGGGCATGGGCGCGCACGTGCAGGTCCGGCTGTGCACGGGCGAGCCGCCCCGACCCCGCGAGTGCTACGACGCCGTCATCGCCGTGGAGAACACCTGCGCCATGCCCCGCGCGGAGTGGCTGCGCGGCATGCACGCCCGGCTCAAGCCCGGCGGAGTGCTCGCCATCGCGGACTGCTTCTGGGTGCGGCCCGACGCCGTGCATCCCTCCGAGAACGCGTGGAGCCGGCACCTGGGCAGCGTGAACGCGTTCCTCGCCGACGCGCGTGAGGCGGGCCTGGAGCTGGAGGCGCATGACGACGTGTCCGCGCGAGCGGTGGGCTTCTGGACGCTGAGTTCGGAGCTGCGCGTCCACGAGCACCTGGCCCGAGCACCCACGGACGCCCACAGCCTGCGCGCCGCGCTCAACGCCGTGCGCGCCGAGTCGCGCCGCGAGCACCTGTGGCTGCAACAGGGCCTGCTGGATGGCGGGCTGGAGTACGCGCTGCTCGTGCTGCGCCGCGAGTCCTGATCCGTTGCCCACGGGCAGGCGGCCCGGCGGGCCCCTGCCCCATGGCACGTGGAGAGGGCGGCCTGGCGGCGCGCGGCCCTCGGACGATGTCCCTGCGTCGCCCCACCCCCAGCCTTGGGTTCGTCACACCAACACGGGGGTCGAGCATGAAGGGTTTCACGCGATGGATGGTGCTGGGGGCGGTGGCGGGCGCGATGGCCCTGACCGGGTGCCAGAGCAAGGACCGCTCGCAGGAGAGCATGGGCGGCGGGACGGGAGGCGCCGGAAGCACCCAGGACACCCAGGACACCCAGGGTACGCAGGGCACCCAGGGCACCGAGCCTGGCATGGGCGCGGGACATGAACAGACCCAGCCCCAGGGCGAAGGTTCGACGATGGATCAGGGCACGGGCGGAGCCGGCTACGACGCGGGCACGGGCGGATCCGGCTACGACTCAGGCACGGGCGGCTCCGGCATGGAGCCGGGCACCGGCATGGAGGGCTCCGGTGGCTCGGGCGACACCACCGGCGGCAACACCGGCTCCGGCTCGGTCCCCGAGCCCACCCGCTAGGCCTTGAGCCTCGGGACGGCGCGGGCGTGCCCGGGTGGCGCGCCCGCGCCCTTCCTCAAATCTTCACCATCAACGCGCCGGTGAGGCGGCTCTCCGTCTTCACCAGGTCGGGGCTCCATCCGTCCACGAGCGAGCCCGGCGCGCCCTGGTTGCCACCGGGCGGCGTGACGCCTCCGCGTCCGGAGAAGTACGGCACGTTGGCGGCGCGGTGGTTGAACTCCACGCGGAAGGTGATGAACGGTTGCGGGATGACGTCCGCGGCCACCTGGAAGTCCCAAGCGCGGTAGCGGTCGCCCGGGTTCGCGGTGAAGTACGGCGTGCCGGAGGCCGCGGTCGTCCCGTTGATGGGCGGCAGCAGCACCAGGTAGCGCCCGGGGTTGGTGATGGCGCCACCGCCCACGGTCAGCGCCAGCCGGTCCTGGAGAAACCACGCGCGGTGGTACGCCATGAACCCCAGGAAGTACTGCGACCCGCAGTCCACGCCGCCGCCGAACTCACAGCCCGCGTCCAGCGTGAGCGACGCCGCCGCCTTGCTGACGAAGCCGCCCGGCGCGTCGTGGTACTTCACCATCACGCTGTCGTCGGTGTGCACGCGCGTGCGGCCCGGATTCCCCAGCGTGTCCGAGCCGTAGTACTGGTTGCCCACCACCGACAGCCAGCCCGTGGGACGCCACAGAACCTGCCCGCCCACGCCGTAGCCGTCGTTGAAGCGGCCATACGACTGCCAGCCGTTCACGAGCCACGGTTCAATCTTGAGCGTGTCGCTGACGAAGATTTGCGCGCGCACGCCGTTGAAGAACCACGGCGTGTTCGACGACACGTAGGACGGTTGGTAGGTCCAGTTGTCCGCGTTGTAGTAGCTCCACAAGCCGATGTAGCTCATGAAGATGCCGGCCTGCAGGTTGATGCCTCGCAGCGCATCGAAGTGGTAGCCGCCGTAGGCCTCGGAGACGTAGCGGTAGGCGTTGTCCAGGTTCCACTGGCCACGCGTGGGGCTCGCGTCGTTGCGCGGCGTGGTCTGCGAGTACATGCCGAACTGGGTCATCAAGCGGCCCATGACGTTCTTGTAGAGAAAGTCCCCACCGATACCGAGCTGCGTGACCTGCACCTCGCCGTGGCGGAACACCTCACTGGATCCGGAGAGCGTGTCGTCCTGCGGGCGGTTGAAGCTGTAGTGGTACGCCGTATCCAGACGGAACTCGCCGGTGAACGGGCCGAAGCTGAGCGGCTTCTCGTTGGCGCCCGCGTTGCCGGGCAGCCAGGAGAAGTCCGCGAAGGCCAGCGGCGCGGGGCGCTCGTCGGACTGCGCATGCGCGCGCGGTGCGAGCAACAGCACGGCGAGCGCGGGTAGGAACGAGAGGTGGAGCAGCCAGGAGGTGACGGGTCTCATGGCCGGGCCGGATTGCAGCCGTCATACCCGGGGGCGAAACGCGCGGGACTCCAGGAACCCCGCGAGGTTGGCGAAGTGGTCCGTGCCCTCGCGTCGTGCGAATCGCAGGGCGCGCGTGCGGGACTTCGCGCGAAGCGCAAGAGGACTGGACGCGCATCCACTGTGGCGAATTTTCACCCGTGGACTCCCCGTACGACCTGGGGACATGGCCTGTGTCCACCGGCGCGTGACACCTGAAGGCGGGAAGTCGGAGGGAGGGCGGGACTCGGGTACGGTGCCCGCACGATGCGCTTCTCCTTCGTGCACGCCGCGGATCTCCATCTGGACACTCCGTTCCGGGGCGTGGCCACGCACGGCCCGCTCCTGGAGCGCTTCCAGCAGTCCACCTTCCATGCACTCGCGCGCATCGTGGACGTGTGCCTGCGCGAGCGCGTGACGTTCCTGCTGCTGGCCGGAGACCTGTTCGACGTGAAGGACCGCTCGGTGCGCGCGCGGCTGGCGCTGCGCACGGAGCTGTCGCGGCTGGACCGCGCGGGCATCCAGACCTTCATCGTGCACGGCAACCATGATCCGCTGAGCGGCGACACCGGCACGCTGGGTCTGCCCGCGTCGGTGAAGGTGTTCGGTCCGGAGTGGGAGGACGTGGAGGTGCGACGCGAGGGCCGGCGCCTGTGTCACGTGCAGGGCGTGTCCTATCCGGACGTGGAGGTGCGCGAGAACCTGTCCGCGAGATTCCGCCGCACCGGCGAGCACTTCAGCGTGGGCCTGCTGCACGCGAACCTGGGCGGCGACGCGGGCCACGCGAACTACGCGCCCTGCACCGCCGCGGACCTGGCGGCTGGCGGACTGGACTACTGGGCCCTGGGCCACGTGCACACGCGCGCGGAGCACCTGCTGCCCGGCGGCGGCGTGGCGGTGTACCCGGGCAACCCGCAGGGCCGGCACGTGCACGAGACGGGCGAGCGCGGCTGCGTGGTGGTGGACGTGGAGGACGGCGTCGCGCGCAGGCGCTTCGTACCGGTGGACCGCGTGCGCTGGCATCGGCTGGACGTGCCGCTCGCGGGCGTCACGTCGCTGGACATGCTCCAGGCGGTGGCCACGGAGGTGGTGGAGTCGCGCTGCGCGGAGGACTTCGACGGGCACGCGGTGCGCCTCACGCTGGCCGGACGCGGCCCGCTGCACCGGGAGCTCGTGCGGCCGGGAGCGAGGACGCAGCTGGAGTCGGACCTGCGCGAGCGGTTGGCGCGCGCGCATCCGCCGGTGCTGCTGGAGTCGCTGCGCGATGGCAGCCGGCCGGAAGTGGACCTGGAGGCGGTGCGCGCCGGAGGTGGCTTCCTGGGCACGCTGCTGGAAGAGGCGCAGGCGCTGTCCCATGACGACGCGGCGCTCGCGTCGCTGTGGGACGACGAGGACCTGACGACGCTGGGGCAGCGGCTCAAGCGGCTGGGCGTGGATGCGCTGGAGACGCCCCGGCCGGAGCTGGTGGCGCAGGCGGGCCAGCGCAGCGTGGAGCAACTCCACGAGGAGGCATCATGAAGCCGGGCCTGCGCATCAACCGCTTCCAGGTGGACGGCTTCGGGCACTTCCGCGGGTACTCGGGGACGCCAGGGCCAGGGCTCACGCTGTTGTACGGCCCCAACGAGGCGGGCAAGAGCACATTGCTCGCGTTCCTGCGCGGCGTGCTGTTCGGCTTCGAGAAGCGCGGCCAGCCGGAGCGCTACGAACCGGAGGGCGCGCTCTTCGGCGGCGAGCTGTGGCTGGAGACCGCATCCGGCCCGCTGGTGGTGCACCGCCACGGCGGCAAGCGCGCGTCGGAGGGCACGCTCACGGTGCGCGGCCTGGATGGACAGCCGCTGCCGGAGACGCTGCTCGACCAGGCGCTGGCGGACGTGCCGCGCGAGCTGTTCTTCGAGGTGTTCGCCTTCCGCCTGGATGAGCTGTCCTCCTTCCAGCGGCTCGCGCAGCAGCGTGGCGTGTCGGAGGCGCTGTTCGCCGCGGGCATGCAGGGCGCGCGAAGGTTGCCGGAGGCGGTGGAGCGGCTGCGCAAGGATGCCGATGCGCTTTACGCGCCACGCGGGCAGAAGCCCGAGCTGAACCGCGTGATGAAGGACCTGGAGGAGGTGCAGCAGGCGCTGCGCGAAGCAGGAGACCGGCCCGCGCTCTACTTCTCCACGCGCGACCAACTGGCGGAGCGCATCGCGGAGGGCCACTCGCTGGAGGTGGCGCGCAAGCACACCGAGCGTGAGCTGGACCACGCCTCGCGGCTGGAGTCCGCGCTGAGTGACCTGACGGTGCTCGCGCGCGACCGGGCGGAGCTGGCCACGCTGCCGGTGCTGGACACCTTCCCGCCGGGCGCGGAGACGCGTCTGGAGGACGTGCTCCAGCGGCGCAAGACGTACCGCGCCCAGCAGGCACAGCTGCACGAAAGGCTCGCGCCCATCGAAGAGGCATGGGAGCGGCTGGCGGCCCCATGGCCCGTGCGCGAGCGCGCGGAGTCCCTGCGCACGGCGCTGGCCACGTACTCCGGACACTCCGAACAGCTTCGCTCGCTGCCCGCGCGCAGGGCGTCGCTCACGTCGCGGCGGCGGCAGTTGGAGCAGTCGCTGGGAGAGCTGGGGCTCGCGGTGGACGCGGGTGGATTGCTCGCGCTGGACCTGGGCGCGAGGGCGCGAGGCGAGCTGGAGTCGCTCGCGGGACGGCTGGACGCGGCGGACACGGCTCTCGCGCAGGCGGAGTCGGAGCAGGCGCGCACGCGCGAGGAACGGGCTCGGTTGGAGACGACGCTGGGTCGGGTCCAGGCGGAGCTGACCGCACTGCCCGAGACGCGGCCCGCGCAGGTGCGGCAGCGGCAGGCGGCGGTGGGCCGGATGCGCGCGGTGCGCGGAGACCTGGAGCGGCTGGCCGAGCAGCGTCTGGAACAGCGCCGCCAGATGGACGGCGTGCGGGCGCCCACGGACGCGGTGCCGCTGCGCTCGCTGGTGCCGATGTCGTGGGTGGTGTCGGCGGCGCTCGTGGCGCTGGGGTTCTCGGCGCTCGCGGCGTGGATCGCGGGTCCGTCGGTGGGCGTGCTGTGCGCGGTGGGCGGCCTGCTGCTGGTGGGGTTGCTGCTGCTCGTGCGCCACCGCGTGGAGACGGCGCGCAAGGCCAGCCTGGAGGCACAGGCGGCGCGGCACCGCTGGCGGCAGCAGGAGGAGGAGCGCTTCCGCTCGGCGCAGGCGTCGATGAGCGCGCGCGAGGAACTGCTCCAGCGGGAGCTGTTGAACGCCTCCGGCGCGGCGGGGCTGTCCCCGGGCGCGTCGCTGTCGGACCTGGCCGCGCAGGAGTCACTGCTCGCGGAGCAGCTGACGCAGGCCGAGCGGCGCGAGCTGCTGGTGCGCGAGGAGGACACACTGCGCACGGCCTGGGACGCGGCGGTGCGAGACGACCAGCGCGTGGAGGAGGCACGGCTGCGCGCGAGCCAGCGCGAGGAGGTGCTGCGCGAGGAGTGGATGGCGTTCCTGGTGGCACGCCGCTTCCCGGAGGCCCTCTCCGCGGCGTCAGCGCTGACGTTGTGGCTGGATGCCGCGGCGCTGCGGCAGCGGCTGCTGGACCTGCGCACGGACGAAGAGGAGTTCACGGTGGCGGAGGCCGCGTGCGACGCGGTGACGACGCGGCTGTTGCAGGAGGCGCGAGCGGCGGGCATGCCCCCGGGGCAGGCCGAGACGGTGGCCGCGCGGGTGTCCGTGGCGCTGGAGGAGGTGCGCTCCCGGGCGGCCGACCAGCGGCACCTGGACGGTCAGCGCGGCGAGCTGCTGGCGGAAAAGGCGCGGCTGGACCAACTGGCGCTGGACGAGGACCAGACGTGGGAGGCGCTGCTCACGGAAGGCGGCTGCCAGGACGAGGCCACCTTCCGCCGCCGCGCGGTGCAGGCGCGAAGGTACGCGGAGCTGGCGGCCCGGGTGCGCGAGCACGTCCAGCGGGTGCAGGCACTCACCGGCCTGGGTGAGAACGCGGCACACGAAGAGGTACACGCGGCGGGCGGTGAGACGGGCCTGAAGGAACAGCTCGCCACGCTGCGCGAGCGTCACAAGGCCGAAGGCGACCGCCACAAGGCGGTGCTCACGGAGCAGGGCAGCCTGAAGACGCAGCTGTCGCAGTGGGAGAACGACGACCGCGTGTCGCGGCTGCGCATCCAGGAGGAGACGCTGCGCGCGAAGGCCGCGGAGCTGGCCACGCGCTACGCGGCGGACCGGCTGACGCTGGCGTTGCTCGGAAGGGCGCGCCGCAGGTTCGAGGAGGAGCAGCAGCCACGCGTCATCCAACTGGCGAGCGAGCTGTTCTCCGAGCTGACGGCGGGGCGCTACCGCCGCGTCTTCATTCCCGCCGGTGACGCGCGCGAGCTGCGGGTGAGCGACGGCGCCAGGGACTGGAGCGCGGAGCAGCTGTCCCGGGGCACGCGCGAGCAGCTGTTCCTCGCGTTCCGGCTGGCCGTCATCCGCGACTTCGGAGAGACGCGGGGCGCGCTGCCGCTCATCACGGACGACGTGCTGGTGAACTTCGATCCAGAGCGGGCCCGGGGCGCGGTGCGCCTCTTCGCGAAGCTGGCGGAAGCCCACCAGGTCATCGCCTTCACCTGCCACCCGTGGCTGCGCGAACAGTTCGAAGCGGAAGGCGCCCACGTCCTGGAGCTGCCCGGCGCCACGAAGTCCCCACGCGAAGGCGCACAACCGTTACGGGTGGTCTCCAGCGGATAGCTAGAAGTCCTCCGTCATGAGCAGGCAGCCCCAGCCGTCATACGTGCCCCAGGGCGGCGCCACGACGTCGAGGATCTCCTCGCACACCGCGTCCATCCTCGCGTCGTCCACGGTGTCCACCCGGTGGAAGTCCAGGCGCCACATCAGCCCAGGCACTGGAACGATCTGACACCGGAAGCCCTGGAACCCCAGGTCCCGCAGCCGGCCCTCTGCTTCCTCCGCCGCCCGCTCCCACGTGAAGTGCGCGCGGTGCTCCACCTTCCGGGCCACGTCCAGCAGGTCCCCCTCCGCTCGCAGAAGCGCGACCCGCTGGCGGTTCATCCTCACCTGCCACTGCAAGGGCGACGGGAAGAGCATCTGGAGATACACCGTCCAGCCGGGGTCCCGCGTCCGCGCCACGTCCACGTCATAGGCCCCCTGATGGGCCTGCACGAGCGGCCGCACCTGCCTGGCCGTGATGGACTTCGGGCCATACAGGTAGACGTACTGCACGCCTTGATGCACGAGGTGCCCGACCCCCAGCAGCCCCAGGGGACGCAAACACGCCTCCAGCGCGCCCTGCACCGCGAACACCGCGTCCTCCTCATCGCTGTCCAGGAGCCCGTTCGACATCGGGTTCTTCAAGGGGAGGGCCAGTCGCCAGAGCACGGGGTGGCTGGCCATGGGCGCGAGCGGCTTGGCGCCCAGGTCGATCTCCACGGTCTGCGGCCCCACCGTGGACCACCGGAAGTAGTCCTCGAAGGATTCTCTCCAGGGCTTCGCGAAGGACGGAGCGTTCGTGGCGGACAAGTCCAACCTCCGGAGGTCGTGGGCCGGTCGACCTCGCGCCCCCGCGCGGATCCAGACTCTAGCGCACAAAAAAATACTGGGAGCGCGCCCCCTCGACGCGCTCCCAGTAACTCAACCCCTCCCCCGAGGGGTCCCCCTCTCGGATGCGGCCCCCAAAGCTCCGCGTCCGTCCTGCTTTTCCTTCAAGACGTCGACTACCGAAAACCTTGAGTCCCGGAAGATCGACCCCCGAAACCCTTTCCCCCTCTGCCCGGTCCGCTCTGCGTCCCGAGCCCTTGGACCCTGGTGGCTCTGCCCCCAGCATCCCCACCTCGCTTCCAATACGTCCGCCGCGAAAAACCTTGGTTCGGCCCTGTTTTTTTCCGCCGCCCCCTCTGACGCGGCCGGCCAGACGGCCCTCCCCGGGGCCTGCGTCAGCGCTGCTGCTACAGTCGCCCACCCTGGAGGGGCGCCATGAAGAAGACGTCGGCGGTGGTCATTGGAGGAGTCGTGCTCGCGCTCCTCATCGGAGCCGGGGTCTTCTGGTGGCAGAGCCCCACTCCCCCCACCCCCGCGTCCCCACCGGCCGCCCCCACCACGCGCCGGCAGCTTCCCCCCACGCCGCCCCCGCCGCCCCAGGGTGCCCTCCAGGTCCAGGGACGTGTCGTCGACCTCCAGGGGAAGCCCGTCGCCGGCATCGAGGTCTCCGCCTCCGTCCCCCTGCCCGGGGAGACCCTGACGGAGCTGCCCTGTGACGCGGACTCGCCCGAGGTCCCCGTGGTCTCCGAGGACTGCGACTCCCTCCCCGCCCTCCGCTGGGTCCGGGAGCTGGTGGAGGCCCACCGGGGCGCCGCCTTCGTCCTGTCGCGCACCACCTCCGCCCAGGACGGCACCTTCACCTTGGAGGGCCTGCCCCAGGGGACAGTCGACCTCTGGGCCCTGGGCTCCCAGGGCGCCGGCCTCCAGGAGGACGTCGTCACCGGCACGCGGGACGTGACGCTGGAGCTCGGGGCCAGCCAACGGCTCACCGGCCGCGTGGTGGACGAGGACGGCGCCCCGCTCGCCCAGGCCCAGGTGACCGTGCTGCACACGGACACCGCGCGCTACTTCGAGACGAAGACCGGCGCGGACGGCCGCTTCTCCCTGGGCCCCCTGCCCGGAGAGGTCCCCTACAGCCTCCTCGCCGCCCACCCCGGAAAGCTCACCGAGTGGATGGGGGACGTGGCCCCGGTCGCCCTGCCCGAGGACATCGTGCTGTTCGCCCCCCGGCGCATCGTGGGCACCGTGGTGGACGGCGAGCATCCCGTCGCCGGCGCCACCGTCACGGAGCTCGACGGCGAGCGAGTCACCACCACCGACGCCCAGGGGCGCTTCACCTTCGACGGCCTCCCCCCCGACGACTACACGCTGGAGGCGGAGCAGGGCGGCCTCCAGGCGCACGAAACGGTGGAGGTCACGGAGGACCAGCGCGAGGTCTCGGTGACGCTGAGCCTGGGCAGCGTCTTCTTCGTCGAGGCCACCGTGCGCGACACCGCCGGCAAACCCGTGGCCCACGCCGAAGTGAGCGCCGCCAATCCCCGTGAGACTGACGAGCACTACCTCCCCCACCGCTTCAAGGAGCTTGGCACCACCGGCGCGGACGGCCGCCTGCGCCTGGGCCCCCTCAGGGCCCGTGTCTACATCTTCCAGGTGGTGTCGGACCAGATGCTGGACCTCACCGCGCTCCGCACCGTGGCCGAGGGCGGTCCTCCGCTGGACTTCGTGCTCTCCCCCGCCGTCCTCGTGGAAGGCATCGTCACCGACGCCGCGGGCCAGCCGGTGGCGCAAGCCTCCTTGTCGCTGCGTCCACCCGCCCGGAAGCGCCCGGCCGAACCGCCTCCGCCCGTGTACACGCGCTCGCTCCTCTTGATGCACCCGCACCGCGAGGCGCCCCTCACCTTCGACGCCACCTCCGACGAGGAGGGCCACTTCGCCATCAAGGTGGACCAGGCCCTCTCCGGCACCCTCACCGTCGAGGCCGACGGCTACCTGCCGCGCAAGCTCCAGGTCCGCGCCCCCACATCCGGCCTGAAGCTCACCCTGGACTCGGGCGCCACCGTGCGCGGCACCGTGACGAGTTCGCGCGGCACGCCCGTCAACGAGGTGGACGTCACCCTGGTGATGCAGGAGCCGGAGCAGGAGCCCGCGACAGGCGCCCGCGAGGCCCCTGAAGAAGACGACGACAAGATCGACATCATCCGCATGACCTTCGCGGGCACCTCGGGCGAGGACGGCCGCTTCGACATCAAGGGCATTCCTCCCGGCACCTATGTCGTGTGGATGCGGACCACCACGGGCGGCTACGAGCGCCTCATGCCCGACCGCGTGGTGCTGCGCGGCTCGGAGACCGTGGAGCTGGCGCTGCGCCTGGACCTGGACGGACGCGTGGGCGGCATCGTCGTGGACGCGGAGGGCCGGCCCCTGGCGGACGTCACCGTGGACGCCACCGCGAAGGAGGACGAAGCCAGCAACGGCCGCTCGTACTCGCCCCTCTCCATGAAGACCGGCCCGGACGGCCGCTTCATCCTGGAGCCGATGGCGCGCGACTGGGACTACGAGCTGACGGCGGTGAAACCGGGCTACGCGATGCCCCAGCCGCCCAAGAAGGAGAGCCCCGACGAGGGCCCGGACGACGAGACCTTCGAAGAGACGCATGCAAGGCTCAAACGGTGGATGGATGAGCAGGATGGCCCCAAGGTCATCGCCCGCGCGGGGAACATGGGCGTGCGCATCACCCTGGCCTTCCAGGGCCGCATCACCGGCCGGCTGGCAAGGAAGGACGGCACGCCCATCACCCGCTTCACCGTGAACGAAGAGGCGGTGCGCGACCCGAAGGGCGCCTTCACCGTCTTCGTGGACGAGCCCGGCCCCCAGCACCTCACCTTCGAGGTACCGGGCCACGCCTTCACCCAGCGCGACGTGGACGTCCCCGAGGGCCGGAGCGTGGACCTGGGCACGGTGCGCGTGGAAGCGGGCCACGTCATCCAGGGCCGCGTGGTGGACGACACCACCGGCGCCCCGCTGGCCGGAGTGTCCGTCTCCCTGGCGCTGCCGGCGGAAGACGTCCGCAACGCGGAGCACTCCGAATCCTTCGCGGACGTCACCACCGGCCCGGACGGCACCTTCCAGCTGCCCGCCGTGGAATCCCGGCCCTACATGCTCACCGTGCAGGAGGCGGAACACGCGTCGCTCGAGCGCATCGTGGGCCCCACCGAGGACACGCTCGAGCTGCGCCTGCCGTCCGCCACCCGCCTGGAGGTCTCGGCGCGGGACGCACAGGGCCGGCCGTCGTCGGTCGTCCTGACGGCCATTTCGAAGGCGGACCCGGAGGAGCAGCTCATCGCCTCGGCGAACACCGGCGTGGCCATGTTCCGCGACCTGGCCCCGGGCGACTACGTGGTGAAGATCGCGGGCGGGAACACCGGCAGGGTCGTGCCTCGCGTCGTGCACGTCGAGTCGCGTCGCGTCAACCGGGTGGACCTGCCGCTGTCGACGACGGGGCTCAAGCTGAAGCTGCGCTGGAGCGAGCGCGGGAGGCAGGGCACCCCCTACCTCCTCCCCGGACGCGTCCCCGCGCCGCCCGAATCCGCCTCGGACTCGGAGGTGCGATGGCTGGGCGAGCAGGCGCTCGCGCCGCTGTTTCATGGCGCGGATACCTGGGTCCTCGTCCCTCCCGGTCCCTACACGCTTCTCGTCCTGCAAGAACGTGAGGGACGCTGGCTGTCCTTCCGCCAGGACGTGACGGTGGGCGCGGGAACCATGCAGGACCTGCAGGAGGTGGAGGTCCCGGCACTTCCGTGGTGAGGCGGGTCCAACATGCCTCGCGGGACAGGGGAGCTGTGTTAAACCCCACGCATGACCCCGAGCGACGCGCTGAGCGCAGCAGACCTCGAACGTCTTGCCAGGGCGGAGGCACCGGACCTGGCCGAGTCCGTGCTGGCCTTCCTCGACCAGCCGGACCGCACGTCGGACACGCCGCTGCCGCAGGGCGCGCTGTCCTTCGACGCGTTGAAGCAGCTGCTGGAGCAGGCGCGCGCGGACGGCGACAAGGCGGACCGCCGCAAGGGCTCGCATGAGGCCTGGCAGCGCTTCCTCGCGCAGAAGGACGTGCCGCTGCCGCCGCGCCTGTTGCTGGCGGACCTGCTGGTGTCCCTCTACGAGAAGAACACCGAGCCCGCGCGCGCCGCCCTCATCACGCTGGTGAAGGAAGCGCCGCTGAAGTTCGGCCTGTGGGCGGGCCTCAAGCGCATCTACAAGCTGGCGGAGGCGCGCCACGACGCGGAGATGTTCGGCGCGCTGGCCTGGCGCTTCGACACCGAGCGCGGCGGCCGCCGCAGGAACCGCGAGGTCAGCGGCGGCACCCTCACCTACCTCCAGCGCCGCGCCTGGCGCTTCCTGCGCCACCTGGGCGCGGCCGTGCCGGAGCTCTACCCGCAGTTCGCGGTGGAGGTGCTGCGGCACTACGACCTGGAGACGACGTGGGCGCAGTGCTGGGTGGCGCACCACATCTGGGCGCACAACAGCAAGAGCTACTCCGCGTCGCGCTTCCCCATCCAGCCGCCCAACGACATGGTGAAGCAGCGCATGTATCCGGACGCGTGGAAGCGCTCGCCGGACGCGCTGATGCGGTTGCTGGACACGTGCCAGTCGGACCCCGCCGCGAAGTTCGCCATCCAGGGCCTGCGCAAGGACTTCCCGGAGGCGCTGCGCAAGGTGACGCCCGCGTGGCTGGACCGCCTGGCGCGCCGTCCGTTGGGCAGCGCGCACGACTTCCTGGTGGAGACGCTCCAGGGCTCGCCGGACTTCCACCAGGGCAAGCTGCGCGCGGCCGGGCTGCATGAAGCGGTGCTCGCGCTGCTCTTCTCCCCCAGCGACAAGGCCCGCGCCTACGCCATCGAGTACGCGCGCGGTCACGCGCAGGACCTGGCCGCGGACCGGCTGGCGGACCTGGTGGAGAAGGGCGAGGACGACGTGCAGAAGTTCGCCGCCGCCGCCCTGGAGAAGCACAAGCCGCGCGACCTGGGCCTGCCGCTGCTGGGCCGGCTGCTCAACTCCAAGCCCACCGCGGCGTTCGCCGCGAAGTCGTTGGAGCAGTCCTTCGACCGCGCGGAAATCACCCACGACTTCCTGCGCGAGCTGCTCTGGGGCAAGCAGGAGCAGCTCAACTGGGCGAAGAACTACGTCTCCTCGAAGTACGCGGCCGGTGAGATGCCGGCGGACTTCTGGAAGGTGGCGCTGACGGAGGCGAAGCAGCGCTCGTCGCGCCAGCGCATCGTGGAGGACACGGCGATGAAGGCCCTGTCCACCTACAAGCCGGCGGACATCGGGCCGGAGTGGCTCTTGGACCTGGTGGCGCACCCGCGCCTGGGACGTCAGGCGGCGCAGTGGCTCACGCGCGCGGACAGCCTGCCGGGCCTGGACGTGGAGCGCGTGAAGGCGCTCGTCTTCAACGGCAAGTTCCGGAGCACGGCGCTGGAGCTCCTGGGCAACCGCAAGCTCTTCACCGCGCGGCAGCTCACGGTGCCCTGGCTGCTGGCGCTGGCGCGGCGGGCCGACCCGCAGCTGCACGAGTTCGCGCACCGCTACCTGCTGGCGAACGTGGTGCCCGCGGACTTCAGCGACTCGGGCGACGCGGACGCGGGCCTGGAGCGTCTGTTCGACCTGGCGCTGGGCGCGAAGCAGCCGCCGCCGGTGCGTGCGTTCGCGCAGACGTACCTGCGCTGCCACCACCCGGGCATCGGACCGGAGCAGCCGGAGTCCAAGTCCTACGAGCTGCGTCCCCGCGCGCCGCGCAAGGCGTACTCGGCGGAGCGGCTGTGGCCGGCCCTCTTCGACGAGCGCGACGACGTGCGCCGCTTCGCGCTGACCATCGCCCGCTCGGAGCTGCGCGCGTGGGGCTACCAGACGCGCGTGTACGAGCTGGCGGACTCGGACGCGAAGGAGATCCGCAACCTGGCCTACGACGCCCTGCTCAACGCGGGCGAGCCGGGCGCGGACGCGCGCCACACGCTGCAGCCGGATGAGCTGGACGCGGGCAAGGTGTTCGCGCTCACGGAGTCCACCAAGCGCAGCACGCGTGAAGTGGCCGTGGAGCTCATCCGCCGGCACTACGCGCGGCTGGGTGGCGCGGAGCGGCTGTCCGGGCTGATGCAGAGCGCGGACCGCGAGGTGGGCCTGTTCGCGGTGCGCCTGCTCTGGGAGAAGCACCGTCCGCTGCACCTGCCGGAGGGCTGGAAGCCCGCGGGCGGAGGCAAGGACGAGCGCGAGGCGGGTGGCACCACGCGCTTCAGCGACGTGGAGGCGCTGCGCACGTTCCTGCGGCGCATGATGTTCGGCCTGCCGCCCGGGCGCGCGAAGGAAGCGCGTGAAGGCGACGTCCAGCGCCGGCTGTCCGCGAGCGTGGCCAAGCGCCGCGTGGTGGAGCTGGTGCGGGACCTGGGTCTGGAAGACGAGAGCTTCGCGCGAGTGGTGGCGCCCGTGCTGGGCGAGTTCACCGGCTCCGTGGCGAAGGGCGAGTGGCAGAGCTGCCTGGCCTCGCTGGTGCAATTGCGTGCGGCTCACCCGAGCGTGCAGCTCGGCGGCATCTAGGACAACGACACCATGGCCAACCTCTCCATCGGCAACATCGAGAAGGTCCGTGCGCTGGCGGCCAATGCGCGCCTGCTCATCGTGGGCGGCACCCGCGCCGCCGCCGACAGCCGCCTGACCGCGTACGACCCCGCGACCAACAAGGTCCTGTGGACCAGCCCGTTGCCCGCGCACGTGCTGAGCGTGGCGCTGGCCGGCGAGCAGTTCGCGGCGGCGGGCGCGGACGGCACCGTGCGCTTCGGTTCGCTCACCGACGGCACCGTGAAGTTCCAGCTCCACAACGCGCACCCGGGCGGGTGCACCGCGGTCGCGGCCAGCCCTGACGGCAAGGTGCTGTACACGGCCGGCGTGGACGGCTTCGTGCGCGCGTGGGACTGGGACAGCACGAAGAAGCTGAAGGAGTGGAGCGCGTCCTCGCAGCCGCTGCGCGCGGTGGCGGTGGACCCCACGCACACGTACGTCGCCTGCGCGGGCGATGACAGCGTGGTGCGTTCGTTCACGGTGGCGACGGGTGCGCGCCGGGACATGCCGGGCCACGAGGGCGCGGTGCGGGCGCTGGCCTTCACGCCCCGCGACGGTCGGCTCGTCTCCGCGGGTGACGACGGCAAGCTGCGCATCGGCTACCTGGTCGGCGCGGTGGAGTTCGAGGTTCGCGGCGACAAGGACAGCGGCCACGCGGGTTCCGTGCTGGGGCTGGTGTTCCCGCCCACGCCGCAAGCGGAAGCGGGCCAGGACCCGGCGGAGCGCATCGCGTCCGTGGGCAGCGACGGCAAGCTGAAGGTCTGGCGTCTGGACGAGCGCCGCAAGCCGCGCACCTTCGAACTGGGCAGCAAGGCGCTGAACGCGGTGGCCTTCGCGCCCCCGGCGAACCCCCGCCAGGCGAAGCAGCTGCTGGGCTACCTCTTCGTGGCTGGCGAGGACCGCCGCGTCACGCGCATCACGCTGGGCACGGACGGCAAGCCCACGGATGAGACGACGGCGTTCGGCCACGGCTTCGACGTCTTCAACGAGGCGCTGAAGGCCGCCCTCCCCCGCCGCGAGGCCGCGGTGAAGGAGGCGGTGGCGCTGCTGGAGCCGGAGGCGCTGGACTTCGTCCTGGGCGTGCTGACCTCGGACAAGGACGCCGCCGCGCGCCGGCTGGCTGCCACGGAGCTGGGCAACCACGGCCGCACCGCCGCGCGGCCGAAGCTGCGCGACCGCCTCAACGACGACGACAAGACGGTGCGCGCCGCGGCGCTGGACGCGCTGGTGAAGCTGGAGACGGAGTCGCCTCTGGCGGCGCCCCGCTCGGCGCTGGACTCGCGCTTCGTGGACACGCGCGTGCAGGGCCTGCGCCTGTTGGCGAAGCAGGGCAGCGTGTCGCCGCTGGTGCCGGGCCTCATCGCCAGCAAGCTGCCGGACACGAACGCGGAGGTGGGCACCGCCGCGCTGGACGCGCTCACCACCGTGTCCCCCAAGGGCAGCACGGAGCCGCTGAAGCTGGCCTTCGAGCGCGGCCCCGCGGCCCTCAAGGTGGAGGTGCTGCTGCGCGCGTCGGGAGCGGGCCTGCTGGGCGACCCGCGCCTGCAGCCGCTGGTGGCGCGCGCGCTGGACGACGCGGACCGGGACGTGCGCCGCGTGGCCTTCGCGGTGCGAGTGCTGGAGCGCCGCCCGCTGGCCGCCACGCTGGAGGCGAAGGACGAGGAGTTCGCGCGCACGGTGCGGGAAGTGACCCGCATGCTGACCCTCCAGGCGAAGCGCGCGGCCGGAGACACGGAGGCGAAGTCCACCACCGACGCGGAGCTGGCCGCCTCGCGTGAACAGCTCTTCGGCAAGACGGCCGCCGGCACGGCGCTGACGGAAGCCGACCTGGAGCCTCTGCTCGCCGCCATGGCGTGCCGCATGCCGGACACGGCCGTGCGTGGCGCGCGAGTGCTGGCGCAGCTGGGTGACGGCCGCGCCCTGGGAGCCCTGCTCCAGCTGTCGCGTGAGGACGACGCCGCCATCCGCCGCGAGACGGCCACCGCGCTCCAGGCGTTGCAGGACCCGCGCGCCCGCGAGCGGCTGGTGTGGATGCTGGACGACGCGGACGGGGACGTGCGCGCCGCGGCGCTGACGGCCGTGGTGGCGCTGGACTCGGACGCGCCGCTGTCCGCCGCGGAGGCCGCGCTGCGCTCCGGTCACGAGGACGTGCGCGTGCGCGGCCTGGACCGGCTGGTGAAGCTGGGCGCCAAGGCGGAGGGCGCCGAAGGCCTGCTGGGCGACGCGCTGGAGGACGAGTCCGCAAAGGTGCGCGGCGAGGCCTTCCGCACGCTGTGGGCGTGGAACGACAAGGAGCCGGTGAAGGCGCTGGACCGCGCGTTGGCGGGCCGCTTCCCGGACCTGCGCACCCGCGCGGTGGAGGTGCTCGCGCAGAAGGGCACCGACGACTGGGCGCTGGAGCGGCTGAAGAAGTCCGTGGAGGACCGCGACGCAGGCGTGGCCACCGCCGCCTACGAGGCGTGGGTGAAGCTGGCCGGCAAGGAGAAGCCGGAGCCGCACCTGGCCGCTCTCAACACCACGCACCCGGCCCTGCGTGAGAAGTCCGCCAAGGCCTCCGTGCACGCCCCGGCGGAAGCCATGCGCTCCGCGCTGCTCAAGCGCGTGCAGGACGAGCACCTGGACGTGGCCTTCGCTGCGTTGGAGGCGCTGGACAAGCTCATCCCGAACGAGAACGGGCCGCTGCTCGCGGGCATCGCGGCGTCGGCGCTGCCGGTGCGCGTGCGGGCCTCGGAGCTGCTCGCCCCGCGCGGCGCGGAGGACATCATCGAGCCCATGCGCGGGCTCATCACGGACAAGGACCTGGAGCGGATGTACCCGCCCGGCTTCCTCGTCCCCCTGCGCGTCCGCGCGTCGCGAGCGCTGGCCACGCTGGGCTCGCGGCGCCTGCTGGGCTTCTACGCCACCACGCTCCTGCCCCACGAGGTGACGGACCTCCAGGAGCAGGGCGCGCGCGGTCTCGCCACGGCCAGCCGCCGGGGCGACGAGGGCGCGCTGCTGGATGCGCTGGGCCACTCGCTGGTGGCGGCGCGTTCGTGGGCGGCGGACGGTCTCTCCCGCCTGGGTGACGTGCGCGCGCTGCCGGTGCTCACCGGAAACCTGCGCCATGAGCACCTGCCCATCCGGCTGGGCGCCATCCTCTCGTTCGCGGCCCTGGGCCACGAGGGCGACGGCGGCCTGCTGCACGGTCTGGAGGACTCCGCGCGCGAAGTGCAGGAGATGGTGTTCGCCATCGTGCTCGCGCGGGACCTGCGCGCCAGCCGCGAGGGTGGACCGCCGGACCTGCTGACGAGCGCACTATCCAGCGGCCGTCCGGAGGTGCGCTACGCCGCGGCCCGCGCGCTGGAGCTGCGCACGGAGCCGGAGGCGTACCGCGCGCACCTGGTGGAGGTGCTGCTGCCGCCGCGTCCGGAGAAGGCCGGCGACATGAAGGACTGGCCCGCGGAGGAAGACCGGGCGAAGCGCGTGATTGGGCTCGCGGAGGCACTCTCCAGCGGTCAGCCGGAGCAGCGCTACGCGGCGGCGCAGGTGCTGCTGCTGCGCAACAAGCCGCTGGACTACTTCCGTGAGGCGCAGAAGGTCGCGCGCCCCAGCTCGCTCCAGTCCCCCTGGAAGCCGGAGACGGCCGATGGCGCCGCGCACGTCATCCAGCCCTCCACGCCGGAGAAGCAGGGCACGGCCTCCGCCACGGGCAAGAGCTGGCTGCGCCGCCTCTTCTCCGCGGTGAAGCCGCCGGAAGGCTCGGGCACGGGTACGCCGAAGGACGCGACGCAGGCGGAGCGTCAGCACCTGCGCCGCCTCGCGTTCGGCGCCTACGTGGGCCTGCTGCGTCAGGTGACCGCGGGTGACGAGGAAGGCCACCGCGTCCGCCGCGACGCCGTGGACCGCGTGGTGAAGCTCACGCAGGAAGGCTACGCGGGCACGTCCGCCGCGGTGGCCGCCCTGCTGCGCGCGCTGGAGGATCCGCACCAGCTCGTGCGCCGGGCCGCGCTCGCGGGCCTGAAGGAGCTGTACCCCGCCGGTAGCGACGAGCCGCTGGCGCTGGCCCTGGCCTCGCTGGCGCCGGACGTGGCGCGCGCCGCGCTGGAGGAACTGGCGGAGCGTGGTGACAAGGCCCGTCCGCGAGTGGCCGCGGCGCTCAACTCGCCGCTGCCGGAAGTGCGCAAGTCCGCCTTCGAGCTGCTGGAGAAGCTGAGCCCGCCGGGCAGCCTGGATCCGCTCCTGGCCGCGCTGGGCAGCGAGCACGCGGACCTGCGCGTGGGCGTGATTGAGCGGCTCGCGGGAGCCAACGACCCGCGCGTCACGGAGGCCCTGGGCCGCGCGATGGGCAGCGAGCACGAGGACCTGCGGCTGCGCGCCGCGGAGCTGCTCGCGTTCCGGGGCGACGACCGGGCGGTGGAGGTGCTGGGCACCTTCCTGCGTTCGGAGACGTCCGCCGTGGCCCGCCGTGCACAGGAGGCCCTGGCGCGACTGGGGACCTCCGCCGCCGTGGCCGCGCTCGCCGCGCGCCTGACGGTGGCCACGGAGATTCCGGAGCGCACCCGGCTGGTGGCCGCGCTGGGCCGCACCCACCGCGCGGACGCGCTGGACGTGCTCGCACGCCAGAGCGTGGAGGACGAAGCCCCGTCCGTGCGCCTCGCCTGCGTGACGGCCGCGATGCAGCTCACCTGGCCGGCGGAGCAGGAGAAGCTGAATGAGCACGAGCGCGAGCTGAAGAAGCGCGACGCGGCGCTCGCGGTGCGCTTCCTGCGCGTGGCGGTGAAGAGCCAGGACCCGGAGGTCCGCAAGGCCGCCGCCGGCGAGCTGGAGCACGGCAAGAGCGAGGGCCAGGACGCGCTGCTCGTCCAGCTCTTCAACGACCGCGACGTCACCGTGCGCGCGGCGGCCGTGGAGCACTACTCGAAGCGCGTGGTCGAAGAGGGCGCGGCGGTGGAGCCGCTGGAGGAGATCCTCCGCGCCGGAGCCCGCGAGCTGATGCTGCCCGCGGCGGAAGGCGTCGCGCACCAGCGCCGCGCCAGCGCCCTGCGTCCCCTGCTGCTGTACGCGCGCGCCGGTGAGCCGCACGAGCGCGGCCGGGCCCTGCTCGCCCTGGGCACCCTGGGCGACGTGCGAGCCCTCTCCGAGCTGGAAACGGTGGCCGGCGGAGGCACGCCGGAAGCCCCGGCCGAAGAGGACATGGTGTTCGCCGCCATCGAGGCCCTCGGCCGCCTGGCGAACCGGATGCCGGATGGCGAGGACCGCCGCCGCATCGAGGAGAAGGTGGAGGCCGCGGCCACGGACGGCGCCGCCTTCCAGCGCCAGGAAGCCGGCGTGCGCGGCCTGCGCGCCCTGGGTGGAGAGCGCGCCCGGGTGAAGCTGGAGGCGCTGCTCGCCGACGGTGAGACGGACGACGACGTGCGCCGCACGGTCGCGGAGGAGCTGGGCAAGTTCGGAGACCCGGCCGCCGAGGCCGCCCTGGCCGCCGCGCTGAACGAGGAGGACGACGACCTTCGCGCCGCCGCGCGCAAGGCCCTGGACGTGCTCTTCCCGAAGGAGCGCACGCGGGTGGAGTTCCTCGCGGTGCAGAGCGAGCACGAGGACATCTCCGAGCCCGCCGCCACGTACCTCGCCAGCGAAGGCGACCCGGCGCTGCTCGTGCCCCGCCTGGCCACGCTGGACAACGTGGAGCTGCGCCTCCGTCTGCGTCGCGGCCTCGCCCGCCGTGGCGCGATGCCCGTGCCGGAGGTCATCGCCCTGTTCGGCCACGACAAGCCGGAGGCCCGCGAAGAGGCCGCGCGGCTCGTGGGCACCTGGACGGGTGACGCGCGCGAAGCCGGCGCCGTGGACACGGCCGGACTGACCCGCGCGCTGGTGACCGCCGAACGGCGCACCGCCACCGCATGGGCCACCGCGCAGCCTCCGAAGAAGGAGCCGCTGGCCGCCGCCTGGGAGCGTCTGCTCTGGGCAGGCTCACGGCTGGGCGCGAAGGAGCTGGTCGCGACGTCCGCCGAAATCCTCCGCAAGGGTGAGGCCCAGGCCCCCGCCGCCGTGCGCCAGGAAGCGGCGCGAGTGCTGGGACGGCTGAAGGCCACGAGCGAGGCGCAGGCCCTGCGCACCGCGCTCGGTGACCCGGACGCCGCCGTGCGTTCCGCCGCAGCGTCGGTGCTGGCCGCGCTGGTGCCGGAGCAGTCCTCGGCCTGGGCGCTGGAGGTGAAGCCCTTCGACCCGGTGGCCCTGGGCCCCACGGGCGCGAAGGTGGCCCAGTCCGCGCTGACCAGCAGCGAAGGCCGCCGGCTCGCGGTCCCCGCGCTGCTGGCGAAGAAGGACCTGAAGCCGCTTGAGTCCGTGGCCGCCGACGCGAAGCCGGAGGTGCGGCAGGATGGCTGGGCCGCGCTGGGACGCCTGGGCGGAGACGAAGCCGCGGCGCTGCTGAAGACGGCGGCGTTCGACAAGTCGCAGTCGGTGGAGCTGCGCAAGGCGGCCTACCGCGCCCACAAACGTGCACGCCGGGCCGCTGAGCGCGCCCGGAAGGAAGGTCAACCGTCGTGAGCACCGCAACCGCACGTCATCCCGTCGCGCTGAGCTACTCCGCGCAGAGCGACGTGGTCGTCACGCCGGACGCCTCGCGCGTGCAGCTGGCCCTGGAGGGCTCGCGAGGCACCGTGGGCGTCAGTGGCCAGGTGAAGGACCCCACCCTCTTCCGCGATGCGCTGGCCGCCGCCTTCGCGGTGCTCTCCAGCGACCTGCGCTACCGGGGCCGCGACCGCACCGCGTACCTCGCGTACCTGATGAAGCAGGGCAAGCGCGCCAGCGCTCAAATCTGGGAAGCGCAGAAGGCCTTCCTCGACAACGCGCTGGAGGGTGAAGAGAAGAAGGACGCCGTCCTGGACCCCGTCCTCACGGTGGATCCGGACCAGGTCTCACTGGAGGTCTTCTCCCGCGACGAGAGCGCCTACGCGCGCCTCGCCTTCGACAACAGCCTCTTCGACAAGCGCCAGGCCGCGCACGGCTCCACCTTCCTGGACGTGCCGCAGGACCTGCCCGCCCGCCTGGACCGCCTGCGCGCCTACGCCCCGGTGGTGCTGGAGGCCCACGTCGCCCCCACCGCGAAGGCCGCCCCCGCCACGGAGCCCCGCGCCCCGCGCACGGTGGAAGTGCCGCACGCGTGGCTGCGAGGCTTCCTCCAGGTACAGTCCGCCGCGACGCTGCCGGCCACCACCTGCTCCATCGCGCCCATCGACCTGTACAACCTGCTCTTCGCGCTGCGCACCCGCCGCTCGAAGAAGGCGCCCCGCGCGTTGCGCTTCGAGCTGGTCCCCGGCGCCCCGCCCCGGCTGGTGCTGGAGCCCTGGGAGCAGGTGCTGGAGTGCCACGGTGGCGTGTACACGGGCAGCGCGCCCGCGGTGGTGCGCACCTTCGGCCGTCAGCGCCTCGCCGCGCTCGCGCGCCTGTTGCCCCACGCGAAGAGCGTGCACGTGCAGCTGCTGGGTCCGGGCCTGCCGGTGTTCTGGGTCATCGACCTGGGCGCCGCCACGCTGACGCTGGGGCTCACCGGCTGGACGGAGAGCGGCTGGTCCAGCGCCGCCGCCTTCGACGCGCTGATGCCGCGCGACGTGCCGGAAGGCCTGGCGGAACTGCTGCGCAACCGCCTGCGCAAGGACGGTCCCCTCGCCTTCGAAGTGCTGGCCAAGGACGCGGGAGCGCCGAAGGATCAGGTGCGCGCCGCGCTCCAGCTGGAGTGCCTGCGCGGCCGCGTCCTCTTCGACGTGTCCCGCAGCACCTACCGCCCGCGCGAACTGATGCCCACCCCGGTGGACGAGGCCGCGCTGCGCTACGGCAACGAGCGTGAAGCGCGCGCCCACCGCCTGCTGGGCGACGGCAGCCCGGGTTCGGGCGAGGTGAAGCTCACGCAGGTGCACGACATCGTGGGCGAAGGCACGCGCATCCAGGGAGAAGTCGTGGACCGCGAGGCGGTGCGCAGCTTCTTCCCCAGCTTCACCATGGACCTGGAGGGCCGCGTGAAGGACGCGAGCTGCGGCTGCCCGCACTTCCGCCGCTCCGGTCTGCGCGAAGGCCCCTGCGAACACATGCTCGCGCTGCGCCTGGCATACGCCCGCCGCCGCGCCGAGGAAGAAGCGCTCCGTCAGACGCCGGAGGGCCGCAAGCTCATCCGCGCGGAGACGCGCGCGTACGTGCGCCGGGATCCGGCCACGGGGCTGGAGCAGGTGTATCGCGTGTCGCTGGACGGCAAGGTGGTGGCCCTCACGTGGGGTCCCCGCCTGGGCGATTCGCGCCACCAGCGCCTCTGGTTCGACACGGACACGGAAGCCCGGACGGCGTACTTCAGCCGTTTGGAGAAACTAACCGCGGACGGCTACATCGACGCGGCCTCGACTCTGGTGTAAACACTCACTCAACGGCCCGACCGCCGACGGGGCGGCCGGAAGGATGGTGGCGCCGGACGAAATTCGAATAGCGAGTGGTCGAGAGAGGTCTGGACCGCATCAGCCTTAACGCCTCGAGCGTAGGAACGGCGTTGCGCCGTTCTGGTTGAAATGCTGGACACTCTCCGCAAGGTAGCCTGTTCTTGGCTCTCTCCCTCCCGAGCACTACCGTCGGGGTGGGAAGCGGAACCAACGACGCAGCCGCCGTTTTCCCACCCCGACGGTAGTGCTCGGGAGGGGAGAGCCGGTGAGGCTACCGTGCCCCAGGTGAGCTGGTGGTGCCTTCCTGGCCTCCCTCGACCGCTCGCATTCGTCTCCGTCGCCCCTCCCTGAGCCGCCGCGCCCGTCGAAGGTAACTCGATGACCGCCAAGCTGGAGTCGTTCGTCCCCGCCGCCCCGCCGCAGGCCGTTGCTGACACCGCGCCCGCAGCCTCTCCCAACTCTGTCGCGAAGCGCGAGGCCGCCAAGGCCGCGCACGACGCCCTCATCACGCGCTGGAAGGCCATCACCGAGGCCGGCGGCGCGGACGAATGGGTGCAAGCCCAGCTCGTGTCGAAGGGCGCGCTCGCGGACGAGGTGGACTTCTCCTCGCTGAAGGAGAAGGAGAAGACGGCCTGGAAGGAGAAGAAGAAGGCCGAAGCCGTGGAGCGCCGCGCGCTGAAGCGCCAGGCCCACGAGGCGTGGAAGGCCACGCACGTGAACCACCTGGGCGTGGGCATCCACTGGAACGAAGCCGGCCTGCCGGACAAGTTCGACCTGGAGCACCGCGAGGAGCGCGCGCGCCAGAACGGCCTGCCCACGCTGGACTCGGCGGAGGACCTGGCCAAGGCGCTGGGCCTGAGCGTGTCCAAGCTGCGCGGCTTCGCCTTCCACCGTGACGTGGACACGGGCTCCAACTACGTGACGTGGAGCATCCCCAAGCGCACGGGCGGCGAGCGCACCATCACGTCCCCCAAGCGGGAGCTGAAGGAAGCGCAGCGCTGGGTGCTGTCGAACGTCGTGGAGCGGCTGCCGGTGCACGGCGCGGCGCACGGCTTCGTGGCGGGGCGCTCCATCCTCACCAACGCGCTGGCGCACCGGGGCGCGGACGTGCTGGTGAAGGTGGACCTGAAGGACTTCTTCCCCTCGGTGCACTGGCGCCGGGTGAAGGGCCTGCTGCGCAAGGGCGGCCTGAAGGAGAACACCTCCACGCTGCTGGCGCTGATGTCCACGGAGGCGCCGCGTGAGCGCATGTCCTTCCGGGGCAAGACGCTGCACGTGGCGAAGGGCCCGCGAGCCCTCCCGCAGGGCGCGCCCACCTCGCCGGGCATCACCAACGCGCTGTGCCTGCGCCTGGACAAGCGGCTGTCGGCGCTGTCTCGCAAGCTGGGCTTCACGTACACGCGCTACGCGGACGACCTGACCTTCTCCTGGACGAAGGCGAAGGCGCCCAAGGCCCGCCGCGCGCAGGGAGCGCCGGTCGCGGTGCTGCTCGCGCGAGTGAAGGACATCGTGGAGGCGGAAGGCTTCACGGTCCACCCGGACAAGACGCGGGTCGCCCGCAAGGGCAGCCGTCAGCGCGTCACGGGGCTCGTGGTGAACGACGCCAAGGACGGCACGCCCGCCGCCCGAGTCCCCCGCGACGTGGTGCGCCGCCTGCGCGCGGCCATCCACAACCGCCAGAAGGGCAAGCCGGGCCGCGAGGGCGAGTCGCTGGATCAGCTCAAGGGCATGGCGGCGTTCATCTACATGACGGACCCGGAGAAGGGCCGCATGTACCTGGATCAGCTCGCGAAGCTCGAAGCCGCCCAGCCCGCCCAGGCGTAGCGAGGAACTAGCGGGCCCCCGCCTTCTTCGTCCGCCGTGAAGGCTTCTTCGCCGGAGCCTTCTTCTCCACAGGCGTCTCCACCGAGGGAGTCACTCCCTCCACGGGCTTCAACGCCTTGTCCGCGAACTCCAGCAACCGGCGCGGATACTCCGTGGGCGCGGCAGCGGCGAAGTTGCCATGCGAAGCGCCGGGGATGCGCCACGTCTGCGCATACGACGAGACGTGCGCGAACAGCTCGTCCATCAGCGGCTGCCCGGACTCCTCCGTCCCCGCGACGATGAACAGGGGCCGGGGCTTGATGCGGTCCACCGCATCGATGGTCCGCACCTCATCCAGCGCGATGCCCCGCCGCCAGAACGGAACCAGCGCCCCCGTCTGGGTGACGATGCCGAAGCGGCGGAAGTCATACGCCGCCGCCAGCCACAGCGTGTTGAACGGGGACAGCAGCACCACCGCCGCGACCTGCGGGTCCTTCGCCGCGACCTCCGCCACCGCCGCGGATCCGATGGAGAACCCCAGCGCCCCCACGCGAGCCGGATCGACGTCCGGCTGAGCCCGCACGTACGCCAGCGCCGCGCGCACATCCTGGCGCTCCTTGTCACCCCAGGTGGACGTCTCGCCCCCGCTCTGCCCATGCGCGCGCAGGTCGAACAGCAGCACCCCATATCCCCCGTCGCGCAGCACACGGGCCTCCGGCACCAGGTCCATGCGTGTCTGCGACAGGCCATGCGCCAGCACCCACGCCGCCTTGTTCCGGGATGGCAGGTACCAGCCGCGCAGCTCCACCCCGTCATCCGTGCGCAGCGTCACCTCACGCGCGTCACCGAAGTCCGCGGGCAGCACCGCAGCCGGCCTCGGGTAGTGGAAGTACTGCTCGGAGCGCCACGCCGCGCGGCCACCCAACGCCAGCGCCACCAGCAGCAACGGAAACACCAGCACGCCCAGCACCCGCCCCCACCGAATCCGTTTCAACAGACCAGCCATGTCCGCCCCTCTCCGACAGCAAGCGACCCGTACTCCAGAGCGGAAGTCACCGCCCCAGGCTTGTGTTGGCTCCTGCCAGACATCTAGACCTATAGGCGCCAATAGGGTCCTGATTTACAATTTAGGCGAACTTTAGCAGCGGCGGCAGACTGACCGTCCTGGGTGAGCAGGCATGAAGACGTCGAAGACGGTCTATGACGCGGTGGTGGTGGGTTCGGGAGCCTGCGGGGGATGGGCGGCCAAGCAGCTGACGGAGGCAGGGCTCCAGGTGCTGGTGTTGGAGGCGGGCCGCGGAGCGAACGCGGACCGGGCGCTCCACCTGATGCACCGCGTGAAGCAGAAGCTGGGCTACCGCATCGAGTCGGACGCCTCCCGCAAGTCGCGCCAGTCCATCCAGGCCACGAGCTTCGCCTGGCCGTTCCATCCGCACGCCTTCGTGGATGACGTGGACAACCCCTACACCACGCCGCCCGACGCGCCGTTCGCCTGGATTCGCGCGCGACAGGTGGGCGGCAGGACGAGCGTGAAGGCTCACGGCCGCCAGTTCTACCGGCTGTCTGACTTCAACTTCCACGCGGGAAGCCTGGACGGATTGAGCCCGGACTGGCCGCTGTCGCACGCGGACCTGGCGCCGTCCTACGAAATCGTGGAGCGGTGGATGGGCCTGAAGGGCAACTCGGACGGCGTGGACACGCTGCCGGACTCCGTCTTCTCCGGTCCCGCGCCGCTGTCCCCCGGCGAGGTCCGCCTGCGAGAGAAGGTGAAGGCCCGCTGGCCCGACCGCCACGTCGTCGCCCGGCGGACGGCGAACGCGCCAGTGACGCTGCCTGCGGCGCTGCAGACAGGGCGGCTGACGCTGCGCTCGCATGCCATCGCCAGCCACATCCTGCACGACCCGAACACGGGCCGGGTGACAGGGGTGTCCTTCATCGACGCGAACTCCGGCACCTCCGAGGAGGTACACGCGAAGGTGGTGGTCGTGGCCGCGGGCACGATTGAATCCACGCGGTTGCTGTTGCACTCGCGAAACCGGGCGTTCCCGGATGGCCTGGCGAACAGCTCGGGGCTCGTGGGCCAGCACCTGATGGACCACATGTACCTGCGAGGCATCGAAGCGCGGATGAACCTGCCCGCGCACCTCCAGCAGAAGGAGCACGGCTGGGCGTACATCCCCCAGTTCCGCAACGTCACCGAGCGCCACCCCAACTTCGCGCGAGGCTACGGCATTCAGGTCTTCACCTTCGACGACCAGATGCACATGGTGCCCTTCGGGGAGATGGTCCCGCGCGCGGAGAACCGCGTGACGTTGAGCGCCACGGTGAAGGACCGCTGGGGCATTCCGGCCGCGCACATCGAGTGCCGGCACTCGGACAACGACCTGAAGATGACGGAGGACGCGGTCGCCTCCTGTCTGGAGATGTTGGAGGAGGCGGGCTGCACGGTGGAGCAGGTCAACAAGCAGCTCTCCGACCCGGGCATGGCCATCCACGAAGTGGGCACCGCGCGAATGGGCAAGGACCCGAAGACGTCCGTGCTCAACCCGTTCAACCAGAGCTGGGACGTGCCCAACCTCTACGTCACGGACGGCTCCTGTTTCCCCTCGCAGGGCCCGCAGAACCCCACCCTGACGATGATGGCGCTCACCGTCCGCGCCTGCGCCCACCTGGTGGGCGAGCTCAAGGCCGGCCGCCTCTGATTCCCCTCGAAAACTGACGCGAGGGGCCCGCGAAGAACGGGCCCCTTGCACGGCTGGCGCGAATTTATTACCTACCAGTCAGTAACTAACCCTTCGCGCCATGTCCCGTCCCCCACGCGTCACCGACCTGCAGATCGACGAAGCGGCCCGAGCCGTGTTCCTGGCGCAGGGTCCATCCGCGCCGCTGCAGGACATCGCGAAGCGGCTGGGCATCTCGCAACCGGCACTGCTGCACCGGGTGGGAACCAAGGAGGCGCTGATGTCGCGAGCCCTCCGCCCCGTCCCGCCCACCGCGCTGGCACTGCTGGAGCCAGGGCCCAGGGACAACGCCCCCATCGAGGACCAGCTCCTGGAAGCGCTCCTGCACCACCGGGACTTCCTGCGCCAGCTGGTGCCCTGGTTGTTCGTGCTGCACTACTCGGCGCTGGGCGGCGCCAGGGCCCTGCACCTGGAGACACCGCCCCCAGTCGCGCTCCGGGAGGGGCTGACGAAGTGGCTCACCCGGGCGAAGCGAGCCGGACGGGTGGACCTGGCCGAGCCGAGGGTCGCGGCGGAAGCACTCTGTGGAGCGCTGGAGGCCCGCTGCTTCAACGCCCACGTGGGCGGCTCCACGTACGCCCCAGGCGAGGACAAAGCCGTCCTGCGCCAGCTCATCCGGGTGCTGCTGACGCCAGGAGAAGCGCCCGCACGAAAGCCTCAGAAGAGGACCGCCAGATGACGACCGCCACGCCCAAGCTCTCCCGCTCCACGGATGGAGCGGGGCTGATCATCCTCCTGGGAGCGCTCATCGGCTTCGGGCCGCTGTCCATCGACATGTACCTGCCGGCGTTCCCCGCCATCGGCGAATCACTGCGAGCGACAGCAGGAGAGGTGGAGCGCACGCTGGCGGCCTTTTTCGCGGGGCTCGCGGTGGGTCAGCTCTTCGCGGGACCGGTGAGCGACCGCTTCGGCCGCACGAAGCCGCTCTACGTGGGCCTGGCGCTCTACGTGCTGGGCTCCATCGGCTGCGCGACCGCGCCGTCGGCTGAATTCCTGGCGGCGTGCCGGTTCGTGCAGGCATTGGGTGGCTCGGTGGGAATGGTGACGGCAAGGGCCGTCGTGAGGGACCTGCACTCGGGAGCAGCGGCTGCGAGGATGATGTCGCGCTTGGTGTTGGTGATGGGCCTGGCGCCCATCCTGGCCCCGCTGCTGGGCGGCTGGGTGCTACGAGCCGCGGGCTGGCGAGCCATCTTCGGAAGCCACGCGGTCATCGGCCTCATCGCACTGGGAGCGGCAATCGCCATCCTGCCGGAGACAGCGCCCCCAAGGAGCGGCGTCACCAAACCCTTCCAGGCGATGTGGAGCATCACGAAGGCGCCAGACTTCCTGGGGCCTGCGCTGGCGGCGGCGCTCGCGCAGGCAGGGATGTTCGCGTACATCGGCGGTTCGCCCTTCGTGTTCATCACGTTGCACGGAGTGAAGCCGGAGCACTTCGGCTGGTTCTTCGGAGCGAACGCCGCCGGGCTGGTGGCGGTGTCGCAGCTCAATCACTGGCTGCTGGCGCGCTCCTCGCCGGAGCGGGTGTTGAAGCAGGCGGTGCGAATCGCCGCGCTGGCTGGGCTGGCCCTGGTGACGGTGGCATCGACAGGCTTTGGTGGGCTGTGGGGCATCGCGCTGTCGCTGTTCGTGTTCGTCTCCAGCTTGGGAGCCATCGCGCCCAACGCGACCGCCCTCGCGATGGAGCAGCACGCGAAGCAAGCGGGCATCGCATCGGCGGTGCTGGGGGCGCTGCAGTTCATGCTGGCGGCGGGAGCCTCCGCGATGGTGAGCGCAAGCCACGACGGCACCGCGAGGCCCATGGCCCTGGGAGTCGCCATCGCCGCCCTGCTCGCCCTGGGAGCACTGAGCCTGGCGAAGCGAGCCCCCGCGCACTGAGCCGAGTGCCCGAGGGTGGGATTGACACTCCGGAACGCGAAGCCCGATGGTGCGGTGCGAAATGCTCGCACCCTTCTACTCCGCCTGCCCTGTCTGCAATGAGACCGGATCCCGACCGGTCGTTGCGTTCCAAGAGCTGAGCTACGGCCGTTGCACGGGCTGCGGGCTCATCTACAAGCGAGAGCAGAAGCCAGGTCTGGGCGAGGGCTACGAAGAGAAGTACTTCAAGCACAATCGAGCGAAGTACCTGAGCCGTTGGGACCACCGGGTGCGCAAGTGCCTGAGGCAGGTGCTGGTGTGCCTGGAGTACGCGCCGCACGCGAAGGACCTGCTGGATGTGGGGTGTTCCGCGGGCTACGTGCTGGAGGCGGCGCAGCGAGCAGGCCTGAAAGCCACGGGCCTGGACTACTCCCAGTTCTCGGTGAACCTCTGCCGCGAGCGAGGCTACACCGCCGAATACGGCTCACTGACACAGATGCCGTTCCCGGACGCGTCCTTCGACATCATCACGTTGAAGCACACGCTGGAGCACGTGGATCAGCCCATGGACGGGCTGCGAGAAATCCAGCGCGTGTTGAGGCCAGGAGGCGTGGCCTTCGTCATCGTGCCGGACGCGGCCTACTACAAGATCATCGTGATGCCCCGGAAGGGCCGCTCCTTCCGCCCCGACCGGCGAGGCTGGCAGCACCACGTCTACTTCTACGAGCACAACCTCGCGGACGCCTGCGCCAGAGCCGGAATGCAGCCCGTGAAGGCAGGCAAGGACATCCTGCGCCGCAGACTGGCGAAGGGCCTGCGAGCCCCCTACGAGTACGCCCGCTTCGCCTTCCTCTGGGCCTGGGTCCAGGTCTGCCGGCTGACGCACATGCGCAGGGAAATCCAGGTCATCGCCCAGAAGCCCAAGGCAGACGCCCAGCTCCCCGCCCAGCACGCCGAAGCCGCCTGAGCGCGCGTCACACAGGCCGGCGAATCCACCCCCCCAGCACCACGGCCAGCACGAGCGCCACGGGCCCCAACCAGTCGCCCCAAGCCCCCGCGAGTGAACTCAGCCGCTCCGCCGGCGGCACACGCATCACGGTGCCAGCGCGCTGGTTGTCCTCCAGCTCGGAGGTCCATGTCCCCGCGGGGTCGATGAACGCGGAGATACCTGAATTGGTCACCCGAATCTGTGCCGTGCGCGTCTCGATACTCCGAAACGCCGCATGCATCAGGTGCAGCCGAGGCGCGGGAGTACCGGAGAACCACGAGTCATTCGACAGCGTGAGAATCAGGTCCGCCCCCTGGCGCACCTCCGCTGCGACGTAATTGGGAAAGACGGCCTCGTAGCAGATGAGCGGAGCGACCTTGAGCACGCGGCCGCCGTTCAACCGGAAGTCCACCAGCCGGGGACCCGGGCCGCGCTTCCAGCGACCAGTCCAAGGAAGCATTGCGCGCAGGGAAGGCGTGTCCACCGCATCCGGAACCCACTCCGTGAGAGGGAAGAGCATCGTCTTCCGGTACGCGGACTGAGCCAACTCGCCCGTCGCGGAGGGGCCCAAGAACATGGCGGCGTTGAACTCGCGCTCGCCGTCCAGGTCGTACGTGCCGAACACCAGAGGGACACCGCGCTCCGCCACCCACGAGCGGATCTCATCATCGAGCGCGCCGCCGTCCTCGCTCTTCGGAGTGCCGAACGTCGTCGGATACACCGTCTCCGGCCACACCAGCAGGTCCAGCGGCCCCGAGCGCAACAGCGCATCCGACATCGCGTAATGCGTATCCAGGATGTTGCGAACAACCTCGTAGGTGCCCTGCTCCGCGGCCAGCTTCTCGATGTTGGTGATGTTCGCCTGCACCGCCCCCACCACCAGAGACGGAGCCGAGTGCACCGCCGAGCGCACCTGCCCCAGCCGCACCCATCCGTAACCCCACCCCACCACCGCCAGCACAATCGCCAGGACCACCGGCCTGAGTCGCAAGCCCTGCCGAGAGGCCAGTCCCTGGGCGACCGAGACGACACACTCGTTGATGAGCAGCAGACCCAGCGTGAGCCCCGGAGCACCAGCCAGGTCCGCGCCCTGGCGCAGAGTCTCCGATGCATAGAGGGCATGGCCTAGCGTCTCGGCGAACAGCTTGGGCGTGAACCACTCGGTGCCCACGTACACGAGCGCGGTGAGCACGGGAGGCACCCACGCCAGGCGCGGCACCTCCGCCACCCGCCGGCGCGCGTACCACCGCACCCACGCCGCGGTGATGAACTGGAGCTCCAACACGGGCGCGATGAGCAGGAACACGCCCCAGCACAGCCACACCGGAGCATGGGAGTACGCCGCGATCGCGCCCGGGAACCAGCCGAACACCGCCGCGGTGAACGTCACCGACAGCAGCAAGCCCAGCCCCACGGCACCCCGAGCGGAGCGAACCCGGTCCAAGGCCGCGAGCCAGGGCGCCATGGCCACCACGCCCAGCCACACCCAACCAGGCCGCAGCTGTCCGAACGCCGCGAACAGCACGGTGGTCGCCGCGACGCCCAGGAGCGCCCCGGCCCACCCCTTCACGGACGTCACTGCGAGTCCTCGTCCTCGACAGGAATCTCCAGCAGCCGGTGAGGCAAGCCAGGGGGAGCCATCTCCTCGGGCACCACGCGGTTCTCGGGGATGGGGATGGGCTGCCCGTTGGCGTCCTTGGGCGTGAAGTCCGGATGGAACATCAGGATGGCCGCGAGCGGCTGCCCGTTGTCCGTCGCCTGGTAGTGGCGCATGTAGCCAGGGGGCAGCTCGAAGTCGTCGGGCACGACAAGCCCCCGCTTCAGCGGCTTGGTGCCGCGCTGGTACAGGGCCGTCCCGCTCTTGCCCTCGGGAGGCGGCGGGTCATCGACAGGCATGGGGGCAGGCTCCTCCACGGGCAGGGGCGCGGCGACATGCGCGACCGCAGGGCGCACGGAAGGGCGCGCCGGTTCCAGGGAGGGAGCCACCGGCGCAGGGCGCTCGGCCACCACGATGGGGGGCAGGTCCTCGACAGGTACAGGGCGGGAGAGCCACCAGAGGCAAAGCCCCACACACAGGCCGGTGATGACGACGGCACCACCGATGAGCCGTGAGCCCACACCACCTGAGGACTCACGCGAGGGCGTCACCCGCGTCACGCCATCGGAATCCGTGCGACGTTCAGGACCAGGCTGCGGGGAACGCATGTTTTGAGGGGCCTCCGGGGTGCGTATGCTACGGAAGCCGCTCGTATCGAGGCAATGCGCGCGCGGCCATGCCCCTCCCATGACCGTCGATACGTCCAGCCCCTTCCCCATCCACGCCTTCACACCCCGTCTGCGCGCGCTGGGAGCGCTCCTGCGCGCCACGGGGCTGGGCACGCTCTGCTACTTCACCGCGCTGCTGTTCAAGGACGTGCTCGCTGGCACCCAGACGCTGGCACCCGTACCGCTGGCAACAGGACTCGCGGTGGGAGCAGTCCTGCCGAGCATCGCGCTGCGCCTGTTACAGCGAGGAACGAGGGCCACGGTCACGGTGCGGCCGGAAGGCCTGGTGCTCACCCAGCCAGGGGGAGCGCACTTCGAGATTCCCTTCGAGGCACTGGAGGCCATTCGCCCGTGGCGCCTGCCCATTCCAGGCCCAGGACTGACACTCCGGCTGCGAACAGGACGGGCTTTCGACTACGGCCTGGAAATGCAGGCCCCCATGTCCCTGCTCGAGGCGATGGGGACGATGGGCGAGGCACGAAATGATCCGCGAGTGCGCTACGCACAAGCACGGAGCGAGAAGTGGCGCAGGCGTTGGTACGACCAGGCCTTGAAGTACGGCTTGGTGCCCGGAGTGCTCGCCGGCATCTTCTTCCGGGCGCACCAGTACATCTCCTTCGGAGGCCCGTTCGGAGAGCTCCAGATGTACGGATGGACGGCGTACCTCACGTCCTTCGCGCGCACCTGGTTGCCCGTGTTCCTGGCCCTGCTGTTGTTTGGTTGTTTCTGGAGAGGCTTCGCTGAAGCGTTTTGCTACGGCGCCGCGTGGCTGGGCCCACGGTGGGCACGCAACGTACGCACCGGCGCGGAGTGGACCTGCCGGGCGCTCTATTACGTGGCCCTGCCTGTCTTTCTCGCAGTGCGGCTGCTGGGCTGATCCGCAAAGACAAACACCTGCGTGCGCCGATCAACGCGCAAAGCCAGGCGGAGGAACGAGCCCGCAAAGACAAAGCCCCTGGCGCCTTGCGGCACCAGGGGCTTTCAAAAAGAATCCGGCAGCGACCTACTCTCCCACGCGGTTTCCCGCGGAGTACCATCGGCTCTGGAGGGCTTAACTTCCGTGTTCGGGATGGGAACGGGTGTGACCCCTCCGACATTGCCACCGG
>NZ_RAWO01000073.1:0-470 GCF_003668955.1 Corallococcus sp. AB038B
ACCCGCTCCACGCGGAGGACTTCGGCGAAGAGGGCCGCGAGCTGCTCTTCGGTTGCATTGCGCGGCGCGACGAAGCCGGCCGAGCGCGACGTGTCTTCCGGTTCGGGCAGGGCCTTGCGGTCCACCTTGCCGTTGACGTTGAGGGGCAGGGCCTCCAGGACCACGAGTGCCGACGGCACCATGTACTCGGGCAGGTGCCGGCGCAGGTGGGCCTTGAGGTCTTCCACCTCCAGGGTGTGCCCTTCGTGCGCGGTGACGTAGCCGACGAGTCGCTTGTCCGTGTCGACACCTCGGACGACGACCACCGCTTCGTTGACGCCTGGCGCCGCGTGCAGGGCGGTCTCGATTTCGCCTGGCTCGATGCGGAAGCCACGCACCTTCACCTGGAAGTCGACGCGGCCCAGGAAGTCGAGCGTGCCGTCTTCCAGCCAGCGGGCCTTGTCACCCGTGCGGTAGAGCCGCTCGCCCGG
>NZ_RAWO01000074.1:0-468 GCF_003668955.1 Corallococcus sp. AB038B
ACGCTCAGCTACCCCAAGGACTCGCGGAGTGCTCCCGGCCGCGTGTCGGTGCTCGCGCCGGTGGGCGTGGCCCTCCTGGGGCTGTCGCTGGGGCAGCGCGTGGAATTGGAGGTGCCCGGTGGCCGTCGGCGCCGGCTGCGCGTGGTGGCCGTGCCCTACCAGCCCGAGGCCGCGGGACACTTCCATCTGTGAGCGCGTCCGAGCTCGGGAACGACACCATGCGCGAGGACCGCTGGCAGCACCTCCTCCACGCCGCTTTCCTGCTCGAAGAGGAGGACAGCGCGGCGCGGGCCCGGGGCGACACGTCTGGAACGGAGGAGCGCCAGCGGCGGGTGAAGCGGCTCCTGGACAGCCTGCTCGAGGTGTTCCCCTCCAGCCTCGACCCCGTCGACGACTTCGAGGGCTACGCCGTGCGAAGGCTGGCCCAGGTGCTCCTGCGCACGCTGGAGTAGACCTCCGTCCACGCAA
>NZ_RAWO01000075.1:0-467 GCF_003668955.1 Corallococcus sp. AB038B
GAAATTCAGATGAATTAACAACTTGACGAGTTGAATGTTCAGGAGCAAATTCAACCAGAGCTCTAACAGATTTTATCAAAAGAGTTTTTCATTTGAAAAGATTTACTTCGTATTTTCGAAGGTTATTTTCATATCTTCGGCATCAACTAATCCTTTGAGTTGTTGTTCAATTTGATTTCGATATAAAATTCCTTCGTTTAAAGGAACATTTCTGAGCTAGAAGAAAAAAAGATTTAATTGAATTTGAATTTGTTCGATATTAACCAGAATTGTTCGTGATGGATCTTTCGATGATAATTCTCGATCAACAGCTTCGGATTCAATCGGTTCTCGAATATAGAAATTTGGATAAAATGCTCCAGCAAGAATTATCTAAAGATTTGAATTCGACAAAAACGATTGAAGAAAATCTTTGAACTAACTTTAAGATTTAGTAAATTTTGTTGATGAGTTATTGCATTTCTTCG
>NZ_RAWO01000076.1:0-467 GCF_003668955.1 Corallococcus sp. AB038B
GAAGAAAATTGGTTTTCCGATTATGATCAAAGCTGTTCGAGGGGGAGGAGGAAAAGTAAGTGCATCGATGAATTAATCTTTCACGTGAATTTTGATTGTTAGGGTATGCGTATTGCATTTAATGAGAACGAATTCTTGGATAAACTTGATGCGGCAAAATCGGAATCGAGAAAATCGTTCAATGATGATTCCGTTTTATTGGAGAAATATATTCAACGACCTCGGTAAGTTCGGAAACGTTTCCTCATCCAACGAATCCGATTGATTTTAGTCACGTGGAAGTGCAAGTCTTCGGTGATATGCATCAGAATTATGTCTATCTTTTCGAACGAGATTGTAGCGTTCAACGACGGCATCAAAAAATCATTGAAGAAGCTCCAGCGGTAGATGAGAGATCTCTCTTCGATTGATCGACGAAGTACAGATTCTTTTCTAGCCTGGTCTCGATTGGTCAACACGTAAGAAAC
>NZ_RAWO01000077.1:0-467 GCF_003668955.1 Corallococcus sp. AB038B
TCAGTAATGAGTGAGCCATAAACAGTGGCTCTCTCGATGTTTTGAATTTATCCTCTTTATTTTTCAACATATGCGAAATACGGAGAGATCCGTCAGATACTCACTAATGACGAAATTGGAATGGCTTCAGTAAGACAAATCATGATCGACCAACTGTCGAATCGCTTCTGATCTCCGGCACGAAGTATCTGAACACCGTATAGATGGATCACTTGTGGAGCAAGTCTCTGGATACAGTATTGAAGATTTCGGTAATCTTTCATCCGTGGTATCGATACAATTCGGATCAAAAGGATTGTCCATGACATACTCTTGATAATGTTCGATTAGATCAATAGGAGCTGACTATCCATACAAATTCAGACTACTGACATTGCGTTCATCTAATTCTTTGAATGTAAATACTGGAATAGTATGTCGTGCTCCGATAAGTCCATCATCAATGCTATCACGACGACAGAATGAAA
>NZ_RAWO01000078.1:0-466 GCF_003668955.1 Corallococcus sp. AB038B
GAACGCGCGCCCGTCCTTCGCCAGCTTCGCCACGCGGCTGTTCGGGTCATTCACGTCCCCGAAGTGGATGGCCTTCGCGGGGCAGCTCTGCTGACAGGCCGTCTGGATGTCGCCGTCCTTCAGCGCCCGGCCCTCGCGAACAGCCTCCGCCTTGCCCTCCTGGACGCGCTGCACGCAGAGCGAGCACTTCTCCATGACGCCCCGGCTGCGCACCACCACGTCCGGGTTGAGCACCATCCGCTCCAGCGGCTCGTCGTGCGGATAGTCGAACCAGTTGAAGCGGCGGACCTTGGTGGGGCAGTTGTTCGCGCAGTAGCGCGTGCCCACGCAGCGGTTGTAGACCTGCTGGTTGAGCCCCTCGCTGGAGTGCACCGTCGCGAGCACCGGGCACACCGTCTCGCACGGCGCGTTCTCGCAGTGCTGGCACATCATCGGCTGATGCACCACCTGGGGGTTCGCCTCGTCG
>NZ_RAWO01000079.1:0-466 GCF_003668955.1 Corallococcus sp. AB038B
AGTAAAGAGAAAATTAGCTCGTTTGATCACAGCAATTGCTTCGACATTGCTGAATGGTTTGTTGTTGAGTTTAATTGTATTTGCCCAAAAATTGATTTGTTTGGTATCCCATTTAGTGATTGATAGTTCAGGAGATTCAATCAATGATTTCAGATCTTTTCGTTTGATTTCCTCTAATTCTTTGAGTAATTCAGATCTTATGTACTTCACTAGAGCTGGATGATTTTTATTAATTTCTTCCAATTCAATCAATAATTCGGTTCGACTTTTTACTTTGCCTTTGGATTGAAAATTATTCTCGATCACCACTTGATTTAATCCTCGAAGTAATTCAGTGAAGTTAGTCAAATCTCGGACTAACTGACTGATTTTTGTCGATTGTGAAGAAGGTATATTGTATTGATTGAGAAGTTCTAATATGTCGATTAAATTCTGAACTTTTCCATTTGAGGGACTCGTCTTAAAA
>NZ_RAWO01000080.1:0-465 GCF_003668955.1 Corallococcus sp. AB038B
TCGCACGTTCACGCGATAGGGCGCGGCCCCCAGCGTGTCCTCCTGCCTCCGCCTGGTGTCCGCCGCCATCTGATACAGCGCCCCCGGCAACACGCCGAAGTCCTGGAAGGGATACGCGTCCAACTTGATACGCACTGGCTGACCGTCCCTCAACCTCCAACCGCGCCGCCTCCAACCGCGTCTCCGCCAGATCCCCCTCGTAGCGCGCCAACTCCACCTTCGCCGCCGACAGCTCCGCACCGTCCGCCAGCGCAGCCACGCGCGCGTCACCCTCCAGCCCTCGCTGCTCCAGCTCCAGCCGTCCCAGGCTCGCCTCCAGCTCACGAGCGGAGGCCTGTGCCGCCACGACCTGGGCCCGCGCGACCTCCGCCTGCGACGCGGCATTCTCCGCTTCCACCGTCGCGACGAACTCCTTCTCCCGCAGCTGCTCCGCGCTCCGCGCATCCCGCGAGCGCACCCCCGCCT
>NZ_RAWO01000081.1:0-463 GCF_003668955.1 Corallococcus sp. AB038B
GCTTGAAGGAGCTGGGCCTCACGCCGCGGAACGCCTGATGCGTCCCACGGGCGCGAGCCCGCGCCAGTCCGTCAGCGCTTCACACCGGCGACGGGCGTGAGCGCGTAGTGGCGCATCTCCTCGATGCGACCGACGTAGGGACGAATCTCCGCGAAGAAGCGCGCGAACTCCGGGCTCTTGCGGAAGCCCTGCATGTGCCCCTCGGCCGAGTCCCACTGGATGCGGAGGATGAAGCGCGTCGCATCCTCCGTGCAGCGCGACAGCTCCCAGCCCAGGCAGTGGGACGACGCGAGGAGCGCGTCCTGCGCGCGGGTGTAGCTGGCGATGAACGCCTCTGCTTCGGACTCGGGAATCGTGTAGCGGATGTATTCGACAATCATGCGGTTTTCCTTCGGGGTGCGGGTCGGGGTGCTTCGATACGGGCGCCCACTTCATCGGCGAGGCGCAGGCCCCAGTCGTAGAG
>NZ_RAWO01000082.1:0-462 GCF_003668955.1 Corallococcus sp. AB038B
CCGCTCCCGCACCCTCGGGCTCGTCGCCCTGGCGCTGTGCTGCACCTGCACGGGCGTCTGCTTCGCCCGCGTCGAGCCTCACGCCTCCCATGCCGCCGCGCTCGCGGCTGGCGCCGTCGTCGCCACCCTCGCCGCAGTGCTGCGCGCCGTGGCCCACCTCACCCGGAGCCGTCCATGAGCTGCATCCGTCAGCACGAGTTCACCATCGGCTATCTCTTCTCCGGGGCGGGCGTCGGCGCCTTCGGTGCCGATTGCGCCCAGGTAGAGGTGGACGGCCACCGTGCCATCGTCCGCAACGTCGGCGGCATCGACTTCGAGCAAGAGCGCTGCGACACCTTCACCAAGCTCACCGGCGCCCGTGCTCTGTGCGCCGACATCGGTCGCATGCGCCCGCGCGAGCTGCGCGCCTTCTTCGGGCCCCGCGCGCCGTACTTCATGAAGTGGTCGCCCCCGTGCAAGGGC
>NZ_RAWO01000008.1:0-397453 GCF_003668955.1 Corallococcus sp. AB038B
GCGCCACCGGACTTCGCCAGCACCTTCGTGATGGCCGCCGTCAGCGACGTCTTGCCGTGGTCCACGTGCCCAATCGTTCCGATGTTCACGTGGGGCAGGCTGCGATCGAACTTTTCCTTGGACATGAACCGCTCCTCACGACGCCGCCGATGCGACCCCGGCGGTATAGGACTTCGGGAGAACTTCCGAGGGGTGCTGCGTGTGCTTCAAAGCTGCCGGAACGTCAACAGAATTCGCCCGGCGGCACCCCTGACGGGCAAGAGGTCAGTAGCTCGGGTTGAGCGCTGACTTCGGCGCCGGTGCGTAGTGCTTGAACTGCATGGTGTAGGTCGCCCTTCCCTGGCTCTTGCTGCGCAGGTCGGTCGAGTACCCGAACATGGCGGCCAGGGGCACCTCCGCCTGGATGGCCTGCACGCCGCCAGGCCGGGGCGTCATGCCCAGGATCTTCCCGCGCCGGCCATTCAGGTCGCCGATGACGTCCCCCATGGCCGCCTCCGGGGTGACGACCTCCGTGGCCATGATGGGCTCCAGCAGGACGGGGTTCGCCGCGCGGACCGCGTCCTTGAAGGCCATGGAGCCGGCGATCTTGAAGGCCATCTCCGACGAGTCGACGTCGTGCATGGAGCCGTCGTAGGCCTCCACCTTCACGTCCACCATGGGGTAGCCGGCGACGGGGCCGTTCTGCATGGCCTCCTTCGCGCCGTCGCGCGCGGCGTCCACGAACTCCTTGGACACGGCGCCACCGGTGATGGTGCTGACGAACTCGAAGCCCTTGCCGGGCTCGTTCGGGGACACGCGCAGGTTGATGTGGCCGTACTGCCCCTTGCCACCCGCCTGGCGGATGTACTTGCCCTCCGCGACCTTCGTCGCCGTCACCGTCTCGCGGTAGGCCACCTGCGGCTTGCCGATGTTCGCGTCCACCTTGAACTCGCGCAGGAGCCGGTCGACGATGATTTCGAGGTGCAGCTCGCCCATGCCGGCGATGAGCGTCTGGCCCGTCTCCTCGTTGGAGCGCACGCGGAAGGACGGGTCCTCCATGGCCAGCCGCTGCAGGGCCTGGATGATCTTGTCCTGGTCCGCGGTGGACTTCGGCTCGATGGCGATGTCGATGACGGGCTCCGGGAACTCCATCCGCTCCAGGATGACGGGCTGCTTGTCGTCACAGAGCGTGTCGCCCGTGCTCGCCAGCTTCAGGCCCACCACCGCGCAGATGTCGCCGGCGTAGCACTCCGTCAGCTCGTCCTTCTTGTCCGCGCGCATCTGCACGAGCCGGCTGACGCGCTCGCGCTTGCCCTTCACGGAGTTCCACACCGCCGTGCCCGCCTCCAGCTTCCCCGAGTAGACGCGCAGGAACGTCAGCGTCTGCGAGGAGAAGGACGGGTCGTTCATGATCTTGAACGCCAGCGCGCTGAAGGGCGCGTCGTCGCGCGTCTCGCGGATGACGTCCTCGCCCTTGGGCGTCTTGGCCTGCACCGGCGGGATGTCCAGCGGGCTGGGCAGGTAGTCCACCACCGCGTCCAGCAGCGGCTGCACGCCCTTGTGGCGGAACGCCGAGCCGCAGAACACCGGGAACAGCCTCAGCCCCACACAGCCCTTGCGGATGGCGCCGCGCACCTCGTCCTCGGTGAGCTCATCGCCGTTGAGGAACTTCTCCGTGAGCGCGTCGTCCTGCTCGGCGGCGGCCTCCAGCAGCTCCCCGCGCGCGGCGGCGGCGGCCTCCTGGTACTCCGCAGGGATGTCCTGGAGTTCGAAGCGGCTGCCCTGCTCCGCGTCCTGGAACACCAGCGCCTTCATGCGCACCAGGTCGATGACGCCCTTGAGCTTGTCCTCGCTGCCCAGGGGCAGCTGCATGCGCACGGGACGCGCGCCCAACTTCTCCTTGATGGTGCCGACGGACATCTCGAAGTCCGCGCCCACTCGGTCCATCTTGTTGATGAAGCAGATGCGCGGGACCTTGTAGCGGTCCGCCTGGCGCCACACCGTCTCCGACTGCGGCTCGACACCGTTCACCGCGTCGAACACGGCGATGGCGCCGTCGAGCACGCGCAGCGAGCGCTCCACCTCGATGGTGAAGTCCACGTGGCCCGGCGTGTCGATGATGTTCACGCGGTAGCGCTGGCCCGTCCGCTCCCAGAAGGCGCTGATGGCAGCGGAGGTGATGGTGATGCCGCGCTCGCGCTCCTGGACCATCCAGTCCGTGGTGGTGGTGCCTTCGTGCACCTCGCCCATCTTGTGGATGGCGCCTGTGTAGAACAGGATCCGCTCGGTGGTGGTCGTCTTGCCGGCATCGATGTGCGCCATGATGCCGATGTTGCGGTAGCGCTCGAGGGGGAACTCACGGGGCATGACTCGGTTCCTTCCGGACTTCTCTTAGGCTTCTGCCAGGGCAGATAAACAAAACCGCCCGGACGCTGGCAGCGCATCCGGGCGGCAACCGCGAAGCCCCTTTCGGGACCTACCAGCGGTAGTGAGCGAAGGCCTTGTTGGCTTCCGCCATCTTGTGCGTGTCTTCACGCTTCTTCACCGCGTTACCGCGGTTGTTGGCGGCGTCCATGATCTCGCCGGCCAGCTTCTCCTGCATGGTCTTCTCACCACGCGCCTTGGCGTAGGAGATGATCCAGCGCATGCCCAGCGCGACGCGGCGGTCCTGACGGACCTCCACGGGGACCTGGTAGGTGGCGCCACCGACGCGGCGGCTCTTCACCTCGAGGACGGGCTTGACGTTGTCCAAGGCCTTCTTGAACGTCTTGAGGGGGTCTTCCTTCGCGCGCTCCTCCATGAGGGCGAAGGCGCCGTAGCACACGCCCTCCGCGATGGACTTCTTCCCCTTGCGCATCAGGTCGTTGACGAACTTGGTGACGAGCCGGTCCTGGAACTTCGGATCCGGGAGAATCTTCCGCTTGGCGACTACGCGACGACGAGGCATCTCTTCCCTTACGCCCCACTCTCCTCACTCGGAGGAAAGCCTTGTTCAGGGGCTTCAAGAACACTGCTTGGAACTTCCAGGGACACTCCCCAGGGTGTGGGGCCAGCGTCCAACACTGCTTCAGATACCGCGAAGGTGTTCCGCGCCAACGACGCGCGGGAGAACCGGACTAGCTCGGGCGCTTGGCGCCGTACTTGGAGCGGCTCTGCTTGCGACCGGCAACGCCCACGGAGTCCAGCGTGCCGCGGATGATGTGGTAGCGAACGCCCGGGAGGTCCTTCACACGGCCACCGCGGATCATGACCACCGAGTGCTCCTGGAGGTTGTGACCCACGCCGGGGATGTAGGAAGTCACCTCGATGCCGTTGGTGAGACGCACGCGGGCCACCTTGCGGAGGGCCGAGTTCGGCTTCTTCGGGGTCGTGGTGTAGACGCGCGTGCAAACACCGCGCTTCTGGGGGCACTCCTTCAGGGCAGGGCTCTTGCCCTTGATGTTGAGCTTCTCGCGGCCCTTGCGGACGAGCTGGCTGATGGTCGGCACTGAAACCTCTTCTTCGTGGGAACCCCGCGTCCGGCTACACGAAAGCGGAGCATATCTACCTACAGGCTACACAAAAGGCCCGCGAGTATAGGGAGGGCCCCCCGGGTGTCAAGCATGGCCTGCCCCTGGGCCAGAACCGGCCAGAGGACCCGGGTGCATCCCCTCACCCGTACAACCTGGGACTGCGACGACGGCCGGACGCTCTACTCCCTTACGCCCCTAGAAGTCGAGGACCATCACGATCGCGTCCTCGCCCTCGTCCGCGTAGTAGTTCGGGCGGATGCCGACCGGCCGGAAGCCCAGCGAGCGGTAGAGGTTGAGGGCGGACTCGTTGCCCCGGCGCACCTCCAGGGTGGCCAGCGAGCAGCGCCGCGCCACGCCCCGGCGAAGCACCTCCTCCATCACGACGCGCGCGACGCCCCGGCGGCGGTGCACGGGGGCGGTGGCGACGTTGAGGACGTGGACCTCGTCGTGGACAATCCAGAAGATGGCCAGGCCCAGGAGGGCGACGCCGCCTTCGGGCAGCGGCTCCTCCACGAGGAGGATGGTGGACCAGTCGTGTTGGAGCTCGCGCCCGAGCAGCTCCGTGGACCAGGGGTTCTTGAAGGACGCCTTCTCCAGCGCCATCACCGCCGGCATGTCGTCCACGGTCATCTGCCGGATCAGGAAGCCCTTTGCCTTGTCGGGCGTCCCGTCGTCCCGCAGCCGTCTCATCGCCGTGCCTCCCGCGCGAAGGGTGCCACCCGCCGCACCTGCGCTGACTTGCGTACTTCAGCCAGGGCCTGGGCCGCCAGCTCTCCGTAGCGCGCCCGCACCAGCTCTTCGCGGATGGCCGTGCGCGCCGCCTGATCGAACTCACCGGGGTACAGGTCCCGGTGGGCGTCATAGTGGTGACGGACCTCCGCCTCGCTCACCTGTGCCTTCAACCGGACGCGGCTGTCGAGGATTCGTTCCGCCCGCAGGCCCCGAGCCAGCACGGCCTCCAGGGCGTTCCGGTCCACGCCATGCCGGTCCAGGAAGCGCTGGAGCGCCGCCTCCCCACCCAGCCGCGCCCGGACGGCCTCCAGCCGACCCTCCACCTCCGCCGGTTCGGCCGGGAAGGCCTGCAGGCGGTCCGCGCTCAGGACCTGGAGGCGCTGGTTGATGGACAGCTCCAGGGCTCCCCGGAGCGTCTGCTCGTCCAGAGGCAGGGCGGCGGCCTGCACGGCCCCTCGCTGGATCAGCGCCACCCGGGCCTCCATCTCCAGTTCGCTCTGGGTGAGGACCTGGCCCTCGATGACCGCCACGACGCGGTCCACCACCCTGCCCTCCTCCAGGGCGGGAGCGGGCGGCGGGGGGGCGGCGTGGGCGGTCACCCCGGACCCCAGGGCTGTCCCCAGGGCCGCGGGGAGCAGCCCGCATGCCAGCCACAGGGGGGCCTTCCGGCGGGCGCGCGGTGCTGGCATGGCCTTCCTCATCTTGCGGCGACTGTAACCATCGCGGTGCTGTCCGGACATCCCGTGCTGGCGCTCACCGCACCGCTGGTTACGTTCTCCTTTGTCGGGTACTGCACCACCCCAAAGACCTATGGCTGACGACTACTACCAGATTCTGGGCGTGCCACGGACGGCCTCGGCGGACGACCTCAAGAAGGCCTTCCGGAAGCTGGCGCGCCAGCACCACCCCGACGTCAACCCTGGCGACAAGGGGGCGGAGGAGAAGTTCAAGCGCATCAACACCGCCTTCGAGGTGCTGGGCGATACGAAGAAGCGCGCGCTCTACGACGAGTTCGGCGAGGACGCGGAGAAGATCGGCTTCGACGAGAAGAAGGCCGCGGCCTACCGCCAGTACCGCGCCGCCCAGGCGGCCGGGGGCAGCGGGGGCGGCGGCATCCCCTTCAGCACCGAGGGCGTGGACCTGGGGGACCTCTTCAACGACATCTTCGGGCGCTCGGGCGGAGGAGGTGGCGGGGGCGCTGGCGGCTTCGACATCAACGACCTCTTCAGCCGGGGCCGGGGCGGCAGCCGGTCCACCGCGGCCGAGCGCGGCGATGACCTGACGACCCGCGTGCAGGTTTCCCTCGCGGAGGCTGTCACCGGCACCGAGCGCACGTTGACGCTCCAGCGGCCGGGGCGCTGCTCCAAGTGCCACGGCGAGGGCAACACCGGGAAGCTCGTGACGTGCCCCACCTGCAACGGCACGGGCCGGGCCCGGCGAGGCGGCGCCATGTTCGGCGGATCCGGCGTGTGCCCCACCTGCCGCGGCAGCGGGAAGGCCCCGGAGCCCTGCTCCCAGTGCGGTGGCAGCGGCATCAAGGAGGAGACGACCCGGCTGACGGTGAAGGTTCCGGCGGGCGTCGTCACCGGCTCCAAGGTGCGGCTGGCCGGCCAGGGCGCGGCGGGCGTCCAGGGAGGCCCTCCGGGGGACCTCTACATCGAGACGGAGGTGGCCGAGCATCCGCTGGTGCGCCGCGAGGGCGATGACCTCTACCTGGACCTGCCGGTGACGGTCTCCGAGGCGCTGCTGGGCGGCGAGGTGCGCGTGCCTACGTTCCAGGGTGAGGTGACGCTGAAGGTGCCTCCAGGTTCACAGTCCGGCCGCAAGATGCGGCTCAAGGGGCGCGGCGTGCCTTCGCTCCGGGGCGGCGCTCCGGGCGACATGTACCTGCTGCTCCAGGTGAAGGTCCCCGAGGAGGCCACGGACGAGGTCCGGGCCGCAGCGGAGACGCTGGCGCGGGCCTACCGGGGCGACGTGCGCCGGGAGCTGACGTTGTAGTTGTCATTGCCACTTGTCCTGGAGGGCGCACCGTCCTACATCGCGCCTCCACTCTTCCGAATCCGGAGCGGGTACGTACTTATGGGTCTCTTCGATTTCCTCACGGGCGGCTCGGGCCCCGACAAAGCCCTCAAGCTCAAGTCCAAGGTGACCCAGAAGTACGGGGAGCCGTCCACGCGGCAGAAGGCCCTGCAGCAGCTGGGGGAGATGAAGTACCCCGAGGCCGTCACGGTGTTGCTCAGCCGGTTCACCATCACCGTGGACCCGCTCACCACCGACGCGGACGAGAAGGAGCACACCTTCGAGCTGATCAAGCACTTCGGCCAGGACGCCGTCGCGCCGGTGAGCGCCTTCCTCAAGTCGAGTGATCAGGCCACGTCCTGGGCGCTGCGCATCCTCCAGGAGCTGCTCGCCGAGGACGCGCTCATGGGCGTCATCACGGACACGCTCCAGCACCTGTCCTCCCGCTACACGCGCGACCCGGAGAAGAAGGTCGTGCTGCTCCACCACGTGCTGGGCAAGCAGGATCCGCGCGTGGCCCCGGCCGTCCTCCCCTTCCTGGAGGACATGTCCGACGACGTGAAGATCGCCGCCATCAACGTCCTGGGGCCCCTGAAGTACGAGCCGGCGCGCGAGCCCCTGCTCAAGCTGCTCACCTCCGAGGACACCGCGCGCCGCGTGCAGACCGTGGCGCTGGCGGCCCTGGCGGAGAGCGGCTTCGGCGTGCAGGGCTACCAGGAGAAGGTGCAGGCCGCCCTCGTGGAGCCCTACAGCCTGGACAAGGACGGCCGCATCCAGCGCCGACCCTGAGTCATTCCAGTACCCCGGCCAGGGAAGCGGACAGCGGGGCTGGGGGGCTGTCGGGCACCTGACACGCTCGGCGTTGGTGGAGGGCACCGGGCTTCGGTGCGGTTCCCTCCCACGCGAGACATGAAGCAGGATTCACCCGTGCCATCGAAGAAGAAGGGTCCGCAGCTCGCAGAGGTCGTCCCGCTGCGCCCCACCACCATCGCGAAGAAGGCTCCACCGAAGCGGGCGGCGAAACCGCCTCCTCCGGTGGACACCGATACCGCCGCCCAGGCCTTGCTGGAGATGGGCCGGCAGCTCACCGACAACGCGGGCCCCACCGAGGCCCTGCGCGCGCAGCTGCAGACGCTCCACACGCTGCTCAAGCCGAAGGTCTGCTACGTCGCGCGCCACTTCCCGTCGCGCAACCAGCTGCACGTGGAGCACGTGCGCGGACGCTACGACGAGCGCGTCACCGCCGCCGTCCCGGGCGAGGGCGTGGTGGGTCGGTGCTTCACCGACAAGGTGCTCCTGCGCGAGGACGACACCGTCGCCGTCCCCCTCGAGGGACCGCAGGGCGTGACGGGCGTGCTCGTGGTGCTGGGCGCGCGCCGGAAGGCGTCCGACGTGCTGATGCAGTCGCTGGCGTCGCAGCTCACCGCCGCCTACGAGGTGGCCCGGCTGCGCGACGACAGCGCCCGGCGCAACAAGGACCTGCAGACGGCCATCGCGGGCTTGAAGAGCCTGGAGCAGAACCGCGAGGAGCTGCTCGGCAATGTGTCCCATGACTTGAAGAACCCGCTCACCACCATCAAGGCCTACCTGGCCATGCTGGGCCGGGAGAAGCTGGGCACGCTGACGGATGGGCAGCGCCGCGCGGTGCAGATTTGCGATCGCAACGCGGACCGGCTGCTCCAGCAGGTGAACGACCTGGTGCTGATGTCCCGGCTGTCGTCCGGGAAGATGCAGCTCAACCAGCGCCCCTTCGGCCTCAAGGCCGTGGCGGAAGAGGTGGTGCGGGGCCTGGGCGCCGTCGCGGAACACAGCCGCGTGCGCGTGGTGATTCCCCCCTGCCCGGAGGTGTTCGTCCGCGGCGACCGCGAGCGCATCTCCGAGGCCATCCACAACCTCGTGGAGAACGGCATCCATCACAGCGAGACGGACGACGTCGTCGAGGTGAGCGTGTCCTCCAGCGAGGGCCTGGGCGTCCTCACCGTGAAGGACTCCGGACAGGGCATGACGGCGGAAGCCCTGGAGCACGTCTTCGACTCGTTCTACCGGGCGCAGCCGGGCATGCCCCGTCCCCCAGGCACGGGCCTGGGCCTGCCGCTGGTCGCCAAGATTGTCGCGCTGCACGGCGGCCGCGTGGACGCCAGCAGCATCCTGGGCGAGGGCAGCACGTTCCAGATGGTCCTGCCCCTGTTCGCGAGCGCAGTGAGCGCCCCGGACGTGAACCAGGCCGCGCCCAAGGCCGGCGGCATCCTCCTGGTCGAGGACGACGTGGACTGCCGCGAGGTGCTGGAGCAGGTGCTGGAGCAGGAGGGCTACCGGGTGATGGCCACCTCCGGCGCCGCCGAAGCTCGCTCCATCCTGTCCCACATCCGTCCGGCCATGGTGCTGCTGGACCTGCGGCTGTCGGGGGAGGACGGACGCTCCGTGCTCCACTACATCCGCACCACGGAGTCGCTGGCGGACGTGGTCGTCTACATCATCTCCGGCGCGAGCGACGTCGCGTCCCTCACCTCGGGTGAAGGGCCGGACCGCATCGACGGGTACTTCGAGAAGCCCCTGAAGCTGCCCAAGCTGCTGGACACCGTGGCCTCGGTGGTGCGCCCCAAGAGCCGCGGCCCCGCCGTGACCTGAATGACGCTCTGACGCCTTCCCCACAGAAGAGGTGGATGGAAGGCGCCCCGCCTTGGGTAGTATCCGCGCGGTCCATGAGCACTTCTGTCTATAGCCGCTATCGCGCCGCGTTCGCCCAGGCCCTTGCCGGGGCCCTGGGTGTCCCCGCCGCTGACATCGAGCCCCAGGTCAAGCCCGCGGATCCCGCGCACGGCGACCTGAGCTTCGCCACCTTCCCTCTCGCCAAGGCGCAGAAGAAGGCGCCCCCCGCCATCGCCGCGCAGCTCGCGCAGGCGCTCCAGGTCCCGGGCCTGGAGGTCAAGGCCGTGGGCCCCTACGTCAACGCGCGCTTCCTCCCCCTCCCCTTCACCCAGGAGGTCATCGACGGCGTGCGCCTGGCGGGGCTCGCCTACGGGAGCGACGCGGAGGACGGCAAGGGCAAGACGGTGGTCATCGACTACTCGTCGCCCAACATCGCCAAGCCCATTGGCTTCCACCACATCCGCACCACATTCCTGGGCCACTGCATCGCGAACCTGTACCGCGCGCTGGGCTGGCGCGTGGAGGGCGTCAACTACCTGGGTGACTGGGGCAAGCAGTTCGGCCTCGTCGCCGTGGGCTTCCAGGAGTTCGGCAAGGAGGAACTCCGGGAGGACATGGCGCATCTGGTCCAGGTCTACGTTCAGGCCAACAAGCGCGCCGGTGAAGACCCGGCCTTCGACGAGAAGGCCCGCGAGTTCTTCCGCCGCATGGAGGCGGGTGATGCGGAGGCGATGAAGCTCTGGAACCAGTTCCGGGAGACGAGCCTCAAGGGCTTCAAGCGCGTCTACGCGCGCATGGGCATCGACTTCGAGCACATCGAGGGCGAGAGCCGCTACCAGGGCAAGATGGACGCGGTCATCGAGCAGATCGCGAAGAAGCCCGGCGTGAAGGAGTCCCAGGGCGCCATCATCGTGGACATGCCCTACGCGGACGGCGAGCCGCCCGTGCTGCTCAAGAAGAACGACGGCAGCACGCTCTACGCCACGCGCGACCTGGCCGCCGCCGAGGACCGCCACGCGCGCTTCAACTTCGACAAGTCGCTCTACGTCGTCGCGCAGGACCAGGCGCTGCACTTCCGGCAGGTGTTCCGCACCCTGACGGAGATGGGCCAGCCGTGGGCGGACAAGTGCGTGCACGTGCCGTTCGGCCGTATCCACGGCATGAGCACGCGCAAGGGCCAGGTGGTGGAGCTGGATCAGGTGCTGGACGAGGCGAAGGAGCGCGTGCTCCAGCGCGTGAAGGAGAACGTCGCGCAAGGCAACCTGGAGACGACCGACGCGGAGGCGCTGGCGGAGCAGATCGGCCTGGGCGCCATCGTCTTCGGCGACCTCAAGCACAACCGCGCCAGCGACTACACGTTCGACTGGGACGAGGTGACGAGCCTCGAGGGGCACACGGGGCCCTATCTCCAGTACGCGCATGCCCGGAGCGCGAACGTGCTGCGCAAGGGCGGCGGCGTGCCCTCGGCGTATGATCCGTCCCTGCTCACGCTCCCGGAAGAGCAGGCCCTGGTGCGTGAGCTGATGCGGCTGCCAGACACGGTGAAGGCGGCGGCGGAGCAGTACGAGCCCAGCCTGGTGGCGCGGCTGCTCCTGGACGTGGCGGCGGCGTACAGCCGCTACTACACGGCCGGCAACAAGGACCGCGACAAGCGCATCCTCGTGGAGGGGAATGACGCGGTGCGCGCGGCCCGGTTGGCGCTCACGGACGCGACGCGTATCACGCTGGCTGCGGGGCTCACCTTGCTGGGCATCCCGACGCCGGAAAACATGTAGCCTGGGGGGCTGCGATGGACACCGCGCTGGCGCAGACCGCGACGCAAGGAGAGGCCTTGAAGGAGGAATTCGGTCCCATGTCCCGGGTGCTCGGGGCTCGGTACTTCGACGGGGTGCACTTCCCGCCAGAGGCCGAGAACGAGCTGCGCGCGCTCAGCGCCCGGGGCTTCGTGGTGCACGTCATGCGCACCACGGCGTGGATCAACTTCCTCTACATCGCGTGGGCCATGGTCCGCCGGGCCATGCCGCCCATCCGCGCGGTGGTGAACCTGCGCCCCTGGTTCACCAAACCCTGGCGCCAGACGGCCCAGGGAGGCGCGGTGGAGGAGCGCTTCCGTTACGCCCGCGAGCAGGGTGGCAGCGGACTGGTGTTCCTGCGCCGCACGGCGCTCCTGCACGCCTCCGGCAAGGAGACGCGCGAGGACCCCTTCCCCGAACTGGTGCGGCTGGCGCGGAGCTCCGAGCGCCCGGTGTTCCTGGTGCCGGAGTTGTTCGTCTGGGAGAAGCGCCCCGCGAAGCTCAAGCCGGGCTGGCGCGACGCGCTGTTCGGAAGCCCGGAGGCGCCGGGCTTCGTGCACTCCATGGTGGCGTTCTTCCGCAACTACAAGCGCGCGCAGTTCCGCGTGGGAGAGCCCATCGACCTGCGCCGCTTCATCGAGGAGAACCCGGGCGTCAGCGACGAGGTGCTGGCGCGCAAGGTGCGCAGCACGCTGCACGTGTTCCTCGCGCGGGAGACGCGCGCGGTGTTCGGCCCGCCGCAGAAGCCCACGGACCGGCTCATCGAGGAGACGCTGCGCGACCGCCAGCTGCGCAAGGTGCTGGACGAGCACGCCGCCGCCACGGGCCGCAAGCCCTCGAGCGTGTACCGCGAGGCCCAGCGCAACCTGGAGGCCATTGCCGCCAAGCCCAACCCGTCCGTGCTGGCGCTCATCGCGCCGATGCTGGAGTGGGTGTTCAACCGCATCTACGACGGCATCGGCGTGGACGAGGCTGGGCTGCACCGCGCGCTCAAGGCCGCGGGCAAGGCGCCGGTGGTGCTCTGCCCCAGCCACAAGAGCCACGTGGACTACCTGGTGATGAGCTGGGTGCTCTGGAACCGGGGCTACACCGCGCCGCTGGTGGCCGCGGGCGCGAACCTGTCCTTCTGGCCCCTGGGCGTGCTGTTCCGCCGCTGCGGCGCGTTCTTCCTGCGCCGCTCGTTCAAGGGCGACAAGGTCTACGCCGCGTCCTTCAAGGCGTACATCAAGAAGCTGGTGCATGACGGCATCCACCAGGAGTTCTTCCCGGAGGGTGGCCGCTCGCGCACGGGCAAGCTGCTCACGCCCAAGCTGGGCATGCTCACGTGGCAGGTCGAAGCGGTGCTGGATGGCGCGCGCAACGACCTCTACTTCGTGCCCGTCTCCATCGACTACGAGAAGGTGGTGGAGTCCGACAGCTACTCGAAGGAGCTGGCTGGCGGGGAGAAGAAGCCGGAGGACCTGAAGGCCCTCTTGAGCGCGCCCAAGGTGCTGGCCGCGCGCTACGGGCGCATCCACCTCACCTTCGACGAGCCGCTGTCGCTGGTGGAGTTCATGCAGGCACGTGGACTGTCGCCGCAGGAGCCGGTGACGGACGAGCAGAAGAAGGGCCTGGTGCGCGCGCTGGGCAACCGCGTGATGTACGGCATCAGCAAGGTGTCCACCGTCACGCCTCACGCGCTGGTGAGCGCGTCGCTGCTGGCCCACCGCCGGCGCGGCCTCACCCAGCGCGAGCTCACGGACCGGATCAGCCTGCTGCGCCGCATCGCTTCCGAGGACGGCGCGCGGCTGTCCAAGGAACTGGCCAACGCGCCGAGCAATCCGGAGACGCTGGGCCCCATCCAGGACGCGATGCGTGAGTTCATCTCCGACGAGATGGTGCGCACGCAGGAGGCGCGCGGTGAGGTCAGCTACCAGGTGGAGGATTCGCGCCGCCCGGAGATGTCCTTCTACAAGAACACGCTGATGAACCTGGTGGCCGCGCGCAGCCTGGTGGCCAACGCGCTGCTCGCGGGCACGCCCGCGCCGTACGACACCGTGAAGGCGCGCGCGCTGTTCCTGTCGCGCCTCTTCAAGGTGGAGTTCATCTACCGGGTGGGCGCGTCGTTCGAGACCATCTTCGCCGAATGCGTGGAGCGGCTCGTGCGCATGGGTCTGGTCATCCACGAGGGTGACACGCTCACGCGCGCGCCGGAGGCCCATGCCCAGCCGGACCTGGAGTTCCTCGCGGACCTGCTGCGCGACTTCCTGGAGGCCTACCTGCTGGCCGCCATGACGTTGCCGGACGTGGCCGCGGGCGTGGCCACCGACCGCAAGACGTTCGTCAAGCTGGCGCTGGAGACGGGGCGCGGCGAGTACAACGCCGGCCGCATCACCGCCGCCGAGTCCCTGGCGAAGACGACGCTGGAGAACGCGGTGGAGTACCTGTTGGATCAGCGCATCCTCGTGGAAGAGGACAAGAAGCTGCGGATGGGTGACCCGGCCGCGGCGGCGGAGCTTCCCCGGAAGAACCCGCTCGCGGAGGAGATCCGCGGCTACCTCCACCGGGCCTGACGAAGCACTTCCTCCTCGAAGCGAACGCGGCACCCCACCCCTCTCCGCCTGACGGAGAGGGGGCAGGAGACGACACGGTGGACGAAGCATTCCCTTCCAGCGACCCGCGGCCGGCGGAGGCCCCCGCGCCGCTGTCGCCGCCCCACCCCGTGCTCGCCGCGGCCCTGGCCTTCGGGCTCTTCGTGACGGTGGGCGCCGTCACCCAGCTGCTCAACCCCGCCTTCGGGGTGTGGTTCACGGAGGTGTTCCTCTTCCTGGGCCTCGCGTGGATCATGCTGCGTCGCTCGGGGTACCGGCCCGCCGCGTACGTGGGCCTCACTCCGTTCCTGGGCGCCCCCACCCTGTTCGGCTTCCTGCTGGGCGTGGCCAACTTCGTCGGCGTGGTGGTGCCCGTACAGTTCCTCGCGCAGAAGGTGGCTCCCGCATGGCTGCGGGAGATGTTCGACGCCTCGCGCCTCTTCGAAGGCCAGACGCCGATTGAGCTGGCGCTGCTGCTGGGCGGCGTGTCCGTGGCCGCTCCGCTGTGCGAAGAGGTCTTCTTCCGCGGCCTCTTCCAGCGCTCCCTGACGCCGCCGGCTCCCGCGTCCCCCTGGCGCGCGTTGATCATCTCGTCCGTGGTGTTCAGCGCGTTCCACCTGGATCCGGTGGGCTTCCTCGCCCGCGCGGAGCTGGGATTGCTGTTCGGCTGGCTCTTCTGGCGCACCGGCTCGCTGTGGCCGGGCATCGCGGCTCACGCGGCGAACAACATCGTGTCGTCAGCGCTGTTCCTCATCGCCACGCACTCGGGGCTCGCGAAGGACGGAGCGACGGACGACGTGACGGACTGGCGCGCCGTGGTGGGTCTGGTGCTGGTGGGCTGGACGGCGCTGCTGGGCTTGCGCGCCGCGTCCCGGCACTTCCCTTCCGTGTGGGGACGCGGCACTCCCCCCAGCGACGAGGAGGTGCGCGCCACGAAGCCCGTGCCCCTCTTCGCCCTCCAGCTGCTGCCCTGGGTGATGGCGGCCACGCTGTCCCTGGTGGGGCTGGGCCTCGTGGATGGGCGTGGCGTGTCGCTGAGCGTCTACGACGTCCAGCATCCGGTGGATCCGCTGCCCAAGGACGCGGCTCCCGCGCTCCAGGCCGAGCGCAAGGCCATGCGGCAGCTCCGCGACGCCGTACGCAAGGGCGAGGTGCCCATGGAGGCCTACGAAGAAGAGCGGCTGCGCCAGTCGGAGGCCTATGGCCCCGCGAAGGACAAGCGCAGCCGCTGAGGCCCGGAGGGATGACTCCCCCCGGGCACGACGTCACTCCGACTTGTACGAGCTGACGTGGAACACCGGCCCCACCATGGCGGCGGTGACGGCGTCGCGCTGGATGCTGCCCTCGGCGGAGATGCGCTGACCGTCCTTCTTGATCTTCCGGTCACCGCCCGCGAGCTGGTACGTCCGGCCGTCGTCGGCCTTCAGGACCCACACGCCGCCCTCCAGGTCCTGGTACTGCACCGTGCCGGAGAGCTTCATGCGTCCTCCCGCTTGAGCATCGCGCGGGCGATGACGAGGCACACCACCGTGTTGAAGCCCAGCCACGGCTTCGCCAGGAAGGTGAACGGCATCCACGCCAGCGCCGGAGCGCCCACCCACGCCGCGTAGGCCAGGAAGCCCGCGAAGCCCAACGCCAGGCCGCCCACCGCCGGCCGGAAGCCCCGCCACGCGATGGCCGGCAGCGACAGCACCAGGGGAATGAGCGCGCTGTAGAACAGCGGGTTCACCGCGCCCCGGCCGAAGATGATCCTCTGCCAGTCCGGGATGGGCAGCGACGCCACGCTCACCACGTCCTGGGCCGCGCCCGCCGCACCCGAGAACCAGGTGCGCAGGAAGAAGAAGCCCACCGTGGAGAGCACCAACGGCACGAGGAACGCCGGGCGGAAGAGGACGTTGAGGTAGCCCGGGCGCTCGCGGCCGCGCAGTGTCATCAGCACCAGCGCGAGCAGCGCCGCGGCCCAGCCCAACGACGGCCACCGGGGCGAAGCGCCGTTGAAGGCCTTCAGCGAAGCACTCGCATTGAGGACGCCATGGCCGTACTCCTCCGACCAGGCTTGGTTCTCCGTCGCCTTGGCGCCAGCGTAGAGCGCCTGCTCCACCTCGTCCGGCGTGGTGGCGCCCGCGCCGTAGAGCATCGCGGCGACCGCGGCCACGTGCGGCGCGGCCATGCTGGTGCCCTGGTACCAGGCGTAGATGGAGCGCGACGGGTCGCGCGGGTCGATGGTGTTCTGGAGGATGCCGCCCGTGTCGCCCCGGCTCTTGTCACCACCGGGCGCCGCGATGTCGAGCTCCTTGCCGTAGGACGAGTACGGCGCGCGCGTGCCGGACGGGCCCACCGCGCTCACCGCCACCGCGCCCGGGTAGGCCGCGGGGAACTCCACCTTGCCGCGCCCGGTGTTGCCCGCCGCGGCCACCACGGTGACGCCCTTCTTGCGCGCGTACTCCACCGCGCTGGCCATGACCTGCGAATACAGGCCACCGCCCAGCGACATGTTGATGACCTTCGCGTCGTGGTCCGCCGCGAAGCGGATGGCGTCCGCGATGTCCGCGGAGGTGCCGCTGCCGAAGTGGTTCAGCACCTTGAGCGGCATCAGCGTCGCGTCGAACGCCACGCCCGCCACGCCCTCGCCGTTGTTGGTGGCCTGCGCGATGGTGCCCGCCACGTGCGTGCCGTGGCCGTGGTCGTCGTTGGCGTGCTCGTCGTCGTTGACGAAGTCATAGCCCTTCACGAACGACACGCCCTTCAGGTCCGGCACCTGCTTGAAGTCGTCGTGGTCCTCATAGGCGATGCCCGTGTCGATGACCGCCACCACCACGCCCTTGCCCCGGTTGCCGTCCCAGGCCTTCGGCATGTCGATCATCCGAAGGTTCCACTGGGACTCGAACTGGGGGTCGTTCGGCGTGTAGCTGGTGCGCACCTGCATGAGCGGCTCGGCGGACTCCACCGCCGGGTTCTGACGGATGCGCTGGAGCACGTCCTCCACGTCGTCCACGCCCACCGCCAGCGTGACACCCGTGCGAGGCCCCTCCAGGGAGTTGAACTCCAGGTCCACGCCCCACTCCTGCTCCCAGGCGTCGAACTGCTCCTTGGTGGTGCCGTCCTTGAAGTCCACCACGATGGCGCCGGACACCACGTCGTCCGAGCCGCCCGCCACCGCCTGGGACACCTCCGCCTGCGCTGCCGCCAGGTCCTGCCCGGCGGGGGCTTCCGGCTCCCGCGATGCGGAAGCGCACGCCGAGGCCGACAGGGCCAGCGCCGCGAGAACCACGTTCCATCGCCTCATCCGCATCGGGACACTCCTTGAACGAAGACGCCTCGAAGACCCACTACGAACGCACGGCGGGACGATTGGGTCTGCGCTTTCAGTCTGTCCGCCCCCCGGCCGGCCGTGCAAGGCATGGAGGATGAAGAAAGGTGAAGAAGTCCAACGGTTTGCACGCCAACGCCCTACCCACCCGACAGGCGCTGGAGCCACGCCGCCGCCGCCCGCCCCACCTGGGGAAGGTTGCGATGGAAGGTCGCCCCGGCATCGTCGATGACCTCTAAATCGCCCCCGGCCTCCGCGACAGCCGCGGCCAGCGCCGCCCGGGGCACCCGGGTGTCCTCCGCCCCCACAATCACCAGCAGCGGACACGACAGTCGCACGAGTGACAGCGGGTCCACATCCGGAGCCACCAGACACAGTCCGCCCACGGCCGGGTGCCGCTCCTGGAGCGCCAACGCCACCCGGGCCCCTCCGTACAGGGACGCCACCGCGAGCGCCGTCGTTCCCGCGTTCTCCAGCGTCACCCGCATCGCGGCCTCCGCGTCCTCCACCAGCGCCCCACCGGTGCCCCGGACGCCCTGGCTGGCCCCCACACCCCGGTAGTTGAAGCGCAGGGTGGGAAAGCCCGCCCGCGCCACCGCGAACGCCAGCTCCGCCGCCAGGACGTGATCCATCCCCCCTCCCTCCTCCGGCCGGGGCGGGAGGATGAGCAGCGGCGGCGACTTCTGGCCCCGGTGAACCGTGCCCTCCATCACCGCGCCGGACGAACCCACGGGGATGAGCGTGGAGCGCTCCAGGAACTGACCTTTCTGGACCATGCCCCCACCATAAGCCGTCCCCCCGTCCGCGCCCGGGCCGGATTCCTGTCCCCGCCCCCCTCCTGGACTTCCTGTGACGCAGCGCGTTGCACACATTCCGTGACCTGCTCGCAACTTTTCGGCGCTTCGGGTGAGAATGGATCAACGCAGCAAGCTTTCCCTTCCCCCTTCAAAAATCCGCACACCGCAGGAGCCTCAAGCCATGGGAACCATCGGGCGCACCTCCAACAACACCATCGCGCGCACCACCACGACCACGGGGGCCGGCGCGGCCGCCCCGGCCAAGACGGCGACCCCGGTCACGGCGAAGCCGGCCAACACCGTGAAGGACGGCTTCGACACCAAGTCGTCGAGCGGCGCGGTCCGCACCGCGGCCCCCACGGGCGTGTTCACGGCTCCGGCCGGCGCGAAGGACAAGGCCTACGACGGCAAGATCATGGGCAAGGGCGGGCAGGCCTTCGACGCCAGCACCCCGCTGAGCCAGATCCCCGCCTACGAGCCCAAGGGCGGCGTGAAGCAGCCCGGAACCATCATCTACGTGAACGGGATGATGACGGACAAGGCTGGCCAGGAGACCACGATGCAGGCCATCGCGGACAAGACGGGCCAGAAGACCATCGGTATCCACAACTCCACCGAGGGCTTCTTCAAGGACCTGGGCCAGTGCGTCACGGACAAGCTGGACAAGGGCAAGAACCCGGCCGTCGACACGCTGGCGGACTCGCTCTACACGGAGCTGAAGGCCGGCCGTGACGTGCACCTGATGGCGCACAGCCAGGGTGGCCTCATCACCAGCCGCGCGCTGAACGACGTGGCCAAGCGGCTGCGCATCGAAGACGGGCTCTCCCCCGCGCAGGTGCAGGAGAAGCTGGGCAAGGTCTCCGTGGAGACCTTCGGCGCCGCGGCGGCGACCTACCCGGACGGGCCCAAGTACGTCCACTACGTCAACGACAAGGACCCCGTGCCGGGCCTCTTCGGTCTGGGCACCAGCGGCAAGGGCCCCCTGGATCTGATCAAGCACGCGGGCAAGGACGCGAAGATCCACTACTTCTCCGAGAAGAGCATCTTCTCCGGCGCGCACAACATCAACGACACGTACCTCAACCAGCGCGTCCCGTTCGACCAGGCCCGCACCGGCAATTTCTGAGGTAGGGAACGGCGTGTGATATGACTGCACGTATGACGCTCGAAGAAGCCCAGCGACTGGTGCAGTCATTCATCCGGGGCCACGGAGGCGATGCGCAGGCCTCCGGGCTGAACGCGAAGGGATTTGGCGGCGCCGCGCTTGGCGACGCGCAGGTCTACTTCGAACACGTGAAGGACTCGGGGGCGCTGAAGTGCAGCGCCCTCATCTACCGCTTCCGCGACGCGCCCCGGCCGGGCGTCATCGACGGGTTCCGTGACGAAGAGAAGAAGGGCACGGACACCGGCGGCGGCAAGGTGGACTACGAAACCGAGAACAAGTCCCTCTTCCTGAGCCGCACGTACGGCGTGGTGCCGTCGGAGCAGCAGTTCAAGGAAGACGTGGACCGGCTCGTGGAAGCCAGCCTCGTGTGGGGCGACGAAGTGTTCAACCGCGTCGCGGATCGCGTCATCCCCGCGAAGTGATCAGCTCCTTCTCCAGCAAGGTGCAGTGGCTGCTGTCCTCCATGGGCCTGGCGCGTCCTGCGCCGCCCGCGGGGGGCCCGATGACGCGCGACGCGGCCCGGCAGCTGGTGAAGTGGTACCTCCAGTCCCAGGGCGCCGGCGTCACCGAGGGCCTCAACGAGCAGGGGCTGGGCGGCATGATGAGCGGCGAAGGCCAGTACGCCTTCGAGCACGTCGAGTCCCCGCCCGCGCTCAAGTGCAGCGCCCTCATCTACCGGTTCCGTGAGGCGCCCAAGCCCGGCATCATCGAGGGCTTCCGGCAGCAGCAGGAAGAGGGCACGGACACCGGCGGCGGCAACGTCGACTTCGAGCCGGACACCGGCAACCTGTTCCTGACCCGCACCTACGAAGTCATGCCGGACGGCCGCGAGTTCACCCGCGACCTGGACCGGCTGGGCAAGGCCAGCATCGTCTGGGGCAAGGACGTGCTGGACCGCGTGGCCCACAAGGTCTTCGGCACCTGAGCATTCCCGAGCACCACGGGAGGCGCGCCTCATGTCAGGCGCGCCCCGGGGCCGGGCAAAGCCGCTACACCGACTGCATCACGTAGAACTTCAGGTACTTCCCTTCCGGGAACTGCAGGCGCACGGGGTGATCCGGCGGCTGGTAGCGCTCTTCCACCAGCGCCAGGTCCACGCCGGCCTTGAAGCCCGCCTCGCGCACGGCGCCCATGAACATGTCTCCCGTCACGCGCGCGGAGCACGACGCCGTGGCCAGCAGGCCGCCGGGACGCAGCAGCGCCAGGGCCTGCCGGTTGAGGGACGCGTAGCCGTCCACGGCTGCCTCCACCGCGCGCTGGCTCTTCGCGAAGGCGGGCGGGTCCAGGATGATGAGGTCGAACGTGCGGCCCTCCCCCTTGAACGACTGGATGAGGTCGAACGCGTCCGCCGCGAGGAAGTCATGCTTCGCCGCCGGCAGCCCGTTGCGCGTGAAGTTCTCCCGCGCCAGGGCGATGGCCTCCGGGTCCTGATCCACGGAGAAGACGCTGTTGGCCCCGCCCAGCGCCGCGTTCACGGAGAAGCCGCCGCTGAAGCTGAAGCAGTTGAGCACGTCCCTCCCCTGCCCCAGCCGGCGGATGAGGTAGCGGTTCTCACGCTGATCCAGGAAGAACCCCGTCTTCTGCCCCTTCCACGCGTCCACCAGGAAGATGGCGCCGCGCTCGCGGATGGGGATGAGCTCCGGGGCCTCCTCGCCCCACAGCATCTTCCCGCTGCCGCGCCCGTCGTCCTCCTCCACGTCGTCGCGGCCCACCTCGTCGCGGCCGAGGATGCCCTTGAGGCCCGGGACGCCCGCCTTCAGCGCCTCCACGATGAGGGGACGGTACGGGGTGAGGCCCGCGGAGTAGAGCTTCATCACCGCCCAGCCCGCGTACAGGTCCACCACCACGCCGGGCAGGCCATCGCCTTCGCCGTGGATGAGGCGGTAGCTGTCCGTATCCTTCAGGTCGATGAGAGACGTGCGCGCGGCCAGGGCGCGCTGCACGCGCTGGGTGATGAAGCGCGAGTCCACCGTCTCTCGCGCGTCCCGCGTGAGCACGCGCACCGCGATGGCCGAGTGCGGGTCGTAGTACCCGCGCGCGACGAACTTCCCGTTCTCCGTCAGGTCCACCACGCTGCCGGCCGGAATCCGCGGCATGTGCTCCAGGGCCTTGCGGAACACCCACGGGTGCCCCGCACGCAGGTGACGCCCCAGGCCTCGGGCCAGCTCCAGCTTCACGACATTCACGTTGAAACTCCTCGACTGCGGGCCGTCCGGCGGCGGGCGAGGAGGGCTCGCGCCAGCTCCTCGAAGCCCCGCCCCTCGGGCGCCCGGGTGATGAAGGCCGGCGGCGCGTCGATGCGATCCAGCACCGCGCGCACGTTGGCCACGCCCACGCCCAGCTTGAACGCCTGGAACATCGGAGCGTCGTTGAAAGAATCCCCCGCGTAGACGTACCGGCCGTCCGCGGGGTCCAGCTTCTCGCCCCACGCTACCTTGGCGAAGCGGCGCGACGCGGAGAGTTTGTCGAAGCGGCCCAGCCAGCAGTTGACGTGCACCGACGAGCGCACCGCTGTCACGCCCCGGGCCCGCAGCAGCGACTCGATGCGGGAGGCCCCGTCATCGCCCAGCCGGGCCTCTTCGTTGTAGTCCACCGCCAGGTCCACTTCCGTGTAGCGGCTGTCCACGGACAGCCGCGCGCCGGGCACCTGGGCGAGCACGCGCTCGACCTCCTTCTCCAGGCGCTGGCGGTTCGCCACGCGCTGGGCGGGCGGCTCCAGGTACACCTTGCGCAGCTTCCCCTTGGCGTCCTTGAGGAAGAACAGCCCGCCGTTCTCCACGACGACGCCGTCCACGGGGAGCTGGCGGGCCCACGCCTCGCCCCACCCCGCCGGACGGCCGCTCACCAGCACCACGCGCAGGCCGGACGCGGACAGCTGCTCCAGAGAGCGCACCGTCTGGCTGCGCAGCTTGTGGCCCGTCGTCAGCGTGCCGTCCACGTCGGTGAACACGCCCTGCACACCGGACAGGTCCGCCTGCCGCAGGGGGCGCGGCTCCACGGCCTTCACATTCGCTGTCTTCACATCACGTCCAGTTGCGCGAGCTGGGACTGGAAGGACTCGATGGTGGAGAGCAGCTCCGGGCCCGTGAGCGTGGCGAGCTTCAGCTTGCGCGCCTTGCGCAGGAACGCGTCCATGGTGGGGTCCCGGCCGTAGAGCGACTGGGCGCTGGCCGCGGCCTCCGCCAGGGCCTTCGCGGACGCGACCGGATCCTTCGTGGACTGGGCCAGCGCGCGCTCCAGGCGCACGCCGCACGCGGCCCACACCTCGCGGTCGTGGTGGATGAGCAGCTGGCGCTGGTTCACCGCGGACAGGCTCCGCACCAGCTCCTCCAGCCCTGCCGTCACCGTCAGCAGCCGTCCCGGCTCGGGGGCGGACTCGAGCGCGAGCGCGCCAATCTCCGCGCGGGCCTCCACGATGTGGCGCTTGTCCTGTGCGCGCAGGTTCCGGTACGCGGCGGTGCGGCCGAAGGCGTCCAGCTCCGTCTGGAGCTGCTGCGCGTTCCACAGCACCTCCTCCGGCTTCGCGTCGCGCACCTTGTTGAGCCGCGCCGTGACGATGCGCGACAGGTCGGACGTGATGGCGCGCACCGTGACGGCCGCCTTCACTTCCGCCTCGTAGCCGGGCACCACCTGGGCGCGAGACACCTCGCCGAAGGTGCTCGCGGACTCGAAGACGAGCTGGCTCATCTGTTCGCGGTAGTCAGACCGGAAGCGTTGAATTTCCGCCAACAGCTGCCAGCGGTCGCTCACCACGGACGGGTTGCGCATGGCCTCGCCCAGCTGGGTGATGCTCTGGGCCAGCTTGCCCATGCCCTCTTGGAGCAGGGAGGGCACGTCCCCGGGGCCCTTGCGGGACGCGGCCGGCTGCGGCGTACCGGGGAACTGCTCCCGGATGACGTTGAGCAGCGCGTTGACGTCCATCACCGTGTCGCGGATGACGGGCGCCATCTCCTCCCACAGCGACAGGTCGGGGCTGGCGTCGACGACGGGCGTCTCGTACTTCACCAGGTCCAGGTCACTCAGCCGGGAGATGGCCTGGGCCGCGGCGAGATACACCGCTCTCAGCCGCGCGGAAAAGGCGCGGTCGGGCAGCGACTGGAGGATTTGTTCGAGCCTCGGGGTCAGGGAGGCCGGCGGTGGATTCTCGGCGGCAGCGGACACGTTGCCCCCACTCTACCGCTCGACATCGCGTCCGGGGAGTTCTAGCAAGCGTCCCGGGCCCAAGGGGTGGGCCGGGGAGTCCACGGAAATGATCCAGGTCTGTCTGTGGGAGGACGGCAGGGCTGTCTCGGGGGGTGAGGAACTGCTCGATCGGCCGGGGCCCAAGTGGATCGACGTCCTGGAGCCGAACGCGGAGGTGCTGGGCCGACTGGCCGAGCGCTTCCAGCTGCACCGGCTGGCCGTGGAGGACTGCCTGCACCTGGACCAGCGGCCCAAGCTGGAGGAATACCCGCACCACCAGTTCATCGTGATGCAGGGCTTCAGCTGCGGTTCGGACGTCACGGAGCTCACGCTGCACGAGCACCACTTCTTCCTCGCGCAGGACTGGCTCATCAGCGTGCACGAGCTGCGCCTGCCCAGCCATGACGCCGTCCTACGGCGCGTGAAGGACGACCCCGCGGGCACGCTGGGCCGGGGCGTGGACGTCATCCTCTACATGCTCGCGGACGCGCTCGTGGACGCGCAGTTCCCCATCATGGACGAATTCGGCGACCGGCTGGATGACCTGGAGGACGCCATCTTCGCCGAGCCGGATCCGGAGCACCTGCAGCGCATCTTCCAGCTCAAGCGCGCGCTGGTGACGCTGCGCCGCGTGCTGTCTCCGCAGCGGGACGTGGTGGGCATGCTGTCGCGCCGGGGCATCCCGCAGATTCAAGAGAAGACGACGCTGTACTTCCGCGACGTCTACGACCACCTGATACGGCTGTACGAGCAGATCGACGCCAGCCGCGACGTGGTGGGCAACGTGATGGACGGCTACCTGTCCGTGGTGGCCCAACGCACCAATGACATCAGCAAGCAGCTCACCATCTTCGCCACCCTCTTCCTGCCCCTGTCCTTCATCGTGGGGTTCTTCGGGCAGAACTTCGAACAGTTGACGGGAACGGGCTGGTACGTCGCCATGTGGGTGACCATGGTGGGCTTCCCCCTGGGGCTCGTGGGCTGGTTCAAGTACAAGAAGTGGATCTGACGCCGCCCCCTGCGACGGGCCGCGAGGAGGCACACATGCTGACGGTCGCCGTGGATGGGATTCCGCTGCACTACCGGGACGTGGGCCAGGGCTTGCCGGTGCTGCTCATGCACGCCTTCCCGTTGGATGGCTCCGCGTTCGACCGGCAGGTGGCCGCGCTGTCCGGGCGCTACCGCTTCCTCGTGCCGGACCTGCGCGGCTTCGGGCAGAGCCGGCTGGGTGAAGGCCCCACGGAGATGCGCAAGCTGGCGCAGGACGCGCTCGCGTTGCTGGACGCGTTGAACATCGACACGGCGGTGGTGGGCGGCGTGTCCATGGGCGGCTACGCGGCCCTGGCGCTCCTGCGCGAGGACCCGGGCCGGGTGCGAGGACTGGTGCTTTCGGACACGCAGTGCACCGCGGACGACGCCGCCGGGAAGGACAAGCGAGAGGCCACCGCGCAACAGGCGCGGAAGGAAGGTACGGCGTCCGTCGTCCAGGGGCTGGTGCCCAAGCTGGTCCATGCGGGGCCGGAATCACCGGTGGGCCGCGAGGTGACGAAGCTGGGGCTGTCCGTGTCGCCGGAGTCCATCGCCGCCGCGCAGCGGGGCATGGCGCTGCGGTTGGACAGCAAGGACCTGCTCGCGCGCTACGCGGGGCCCGCGCTGGTCGTGGTGGGCGAGCACGACACCGTGACGCCGCTGGCGAAGGCGAAGCAGATGGCGGACCTGGTGCAGGGCGCACGGCTGGAGGTCATCCCCGGCGCGGCGCACCTGCCCAACCAGGAACAGCCGGAGGCCTTCAACTCGGTGCTGGACAGCTTCCTCGCGTCACTGGCCTGATGGGCGGCATCCCCGTCCTTTCGCCAGGGAAGTGCGCGATGATGAAGTCCCCCGCTCCGGAAAACATGTACCTGCCCGACGTCGAGTCGCACGAGTCCGACGGGCACTACGGGAAGCTGATCGCCATGGCGCGGGCCGGGGGCATGACGCCGCCGGGAATCTGGCACCTGTTCGCGTTCAAGCCGCGCATGACGGACGCGCTGTCCGCCTTCACCCACGAGGTGATGCGCGGTCCGTCCCCGCTGTCGGCCGGGCTGCGGGAGCTCATCGCCGCGTACACGTCGCGGCGCAACGCCTGCGTATTTTGAACGGGCTCTCACGCCGCGGTCGCGGCGGAATTGCTGGGCAGCAAGGAGCACGTCCAGGCGGTACTGGACGACGTGAAGACGGCCCCCATCCCGGAGGCCGAGAAGGCGTTGTTCGCCTTCGTGGACCAACTCAACGACGCGCCCGGAGACCTGCGCCGCGAGGACGTGGAGCGCCTGAAGGCGGCCGGCTGGTCGGACGAGGCCGTGTACGACGCGGTCTCCGTCTGCGCCCTCTTCAACTTCTACAACCGGTGGATTGACGGCACCGGCGTCCAGGGCCTCTCACCGGCCATGTACGAACGGTCAGGGAAGCGCATGGCCGCGGGCGGCTACCTGCCCACGCCACCTCCCGGTTCCCCAGCCAAATCCGGAGGGGAACCGGAGCGCTGAGGCTCAGGGCTGGCAGACGACCTGCGAGTCCTGCACGGCGCACGACGAGCAATCCGCCGTCTTCACCAGCACGCCCTGCTGGCACGTGAGGATCGCGGCGCCGTTGGGGCTGCACACGCCCTTGCCCTCCGCGTTCGTGGCGCACCCGTCGTTCTCCTGGTTGAGGGACGTGTCGCACCGCACGCTGTCCGCCAGCTCCCGGCAGCCCAGTGGCCCCCGGCACGCGAGCGGGCGCCAGGTGCCGTTGCGGCACTCCAGGGCCTGCGCGTCGTCCTGGCACACGTAGTCGCCGCCGTCACACGAGTCGCCCGAACCCGGCCCGCCACAACCGGAAAGAAGGAAGAAACCGACGAGGGACAAGAGCGCGAGGGGAAGACGGTTCATGAGTGCCGGCGACTCTTTTCGACAGGTTTTTCGCTGTCAACCGCCGCCGAGCGTCTCGCGAAAGTAACGCCGGAAGTTGCCACCCATCACACGTTCCACCCACGACTCCGGGTGTCGTTTGAGCAGGGCTTCCGTGAGTCGCGGCAAATCCGTCACGTCCCGCATGCCCCGGGGCAGCGCCACCATGCCGTCGTAGTCGCTGCCCACGCCCACGCCCTCCTCCCCCATCACGTCCACGGCGTGCTCCACATGGCGGACCACGTCGTCCCACGTGTCGCCGCCCAGGTACACCGGCGCCAGGATGATGCCCACCACACCGCCGCGCTGGGCAATGGTGCGCAGGGCCGCGTCGGACAGGTTGCGCCAGCCGCCGCCCGCCGCGCGCACGCCCGTGTGCGAACAGAAGTAGCGCACCGTGGGGTGCGCGAAGAGGTCCGTGAGCGTCTGCTCGGAGGCGTGCGCCACGTCCACGCTCATTCCCAGGCGGGCCATCTCCTCCATCACCTGGTTCCCCAGCGGCGTCAGCCCCCGGTTGCCCATCATGGGAAAGGACGAACCGCCCAGGTCGTTGTTGGACAGGTGCGTGAGCCCCATGAAGCGCACCCCACGCCGGTGCAACTCCGCGATCCGCTCCACCTGGCCTTCAATCGCGTGGCCACCCTCCACGCCCAGCACCGCGGACAGCCGCCCGTGCGCGAGGTTGTCCTCCAGCGCCGCCCCCGTGGTGGCGACACGCACGGTGTCCCCGGAGCGGGCGCAGAAGGAGTCCAACTTTTCAATCTGCCAGAGCGCGCGAGTCCACTCGCTGCCGCGCGCCTCGCGGGGCCACTTGCGCCACGCGGCGAACAGCGGGAAGCCGCCAATGAACGGGAAGCCCCGGGTCACCAGCGTGAAGCACTGCAGCTTCACCCCCGCCTCGCGCAGGCGGGGGAAGTCCACGTGCCCCTCCGTCGACCGCTCGCACAGGTCGCGGTTCCACATCAGCGAATCCGCGTGTCCATCCGCGATGCACCACTGGCGATGCAGCTCCTTCACGTCACCCATGCCAGCAGTCTTCGCCACGCCCTCCCGCGATGACAAGCGCCCCGGGACATCCCACCGTCACACGTCACGTCCAGTCCGCGCCTTCGTCATCGCAGCCGTCCCAGAGGTCATCCTCCAGCGGAAGCCCCGCCTCCGCCGCTCCCGCCGGGCCCACGAGCGCGTCCGTGCGCACCTCCGACACCTCGCGCAGCGCTTCCGGGGGGCCATAGGGCCGTCCCTCCGCGTTCAGCAGGCCCCGGAGCGCATCCCGCAGCTCCGCGCCCGTTTGGAAGCGCAGGTCACGGTCGCGATGGAGCACCCGCTGGAGCACGGCCCGCATTCCTGGCGAAAGCCCCCGCGTGGCCTGCTCCACGTGGGCCGGCGTCAGGCACGCCATGCGCGCGGCCATCAGCGGCGCGGGGAGCCAGCTGGGTGTCTCCGCGCACAGCCCGCGCGTTCCAGGCACGGGCTGGGCCTGCTGCGCGGCGCGCTCCACGTCGTCCAGGTCCAGCAGGTGCAGCCCGGTGAGCAACTCCAGCAGCACCATCCCCAGGGAGAACAGGTCCGCGCGGCCATCCAGCGGCAGGCCCTCCAGCGCCTCTGGCGAGGCATAGGCCACGTCCCCGCGCACGAGCCCCGGCTCCGTCACCACGCGCCCGGGCAGCCGCGACCACGCGAGCGCGAAGTCCGACAGCCGCACCCGCCCGTGCACGTCCACGCGCAGGGAGCGGGGGCTGATGTCGCGGTGGACCACGCCCACGGGCAGGCCGCGCGAGTCCTCCAGCGAATGGGCGTGATGGAGCGCGTCCGCCACCTCCGCGCCCACGTACGCGGCGAACGCCTCCGAGAAGGGCCGCCGCCGCAGCGCCGCGAAGCTGGACAGCGTCTCCAGGCACGGCCCGTCCACGTACTCCGTCACCAGGTGGGGCGCGCCGTCATGCACCCGCACCAGGTACACCGGCGCGATGGCCGGATGGGACAGCCGCATGAGCAGCTTCACCTCTTCCCGCAGCCGTGCCCGCGCCACGTCATCCGTCACGTCGCGCAGGCGCTTGATGAGCACCAGTCCGCCCGGCGTGCGCGCGTAGTGCCGGCGGGCGAGCAGCAGCTCCCCACCGGCGCGCGACCCCAGGTAGCGCACCAGCTCATAGGACGTGGCCCCGGTGGTGAAGAGGATGAAGGGCCGGGACGCGGAGGACGCGGGGGGATGGGTGGCCATCGTGGGTGACGCTCCTGACGAAGAGGCGCTTCCCGGGGGTGGGAAGGCATGAGGAACTCCTCACGCCCGCGTCCTACCACCCGGGTCAGACATCCCCATCCGACCCCACCGGGCATCTCCCCGACTCAAAAGGAAACGGCCCCCACCGCGAGGGTGGGAGCCGTCGCCTTCAAGTATTTTCCCCAGTCCGGAAGGACGGAGGCGCGTGAGGCGCGGGGATTACTTGTCCAGCTTCTTCACCGCCGCCACCAGGGTGACGTCGCGGGCGACCATGTCCTTGCCGTCCATCACGTAGGAGGCGCGCACCTGCGAGCCTTCCTTGATGTCGTCCAGCTTCACCGCGCGGCTGCCGTTGTCCATCAGCGCGGTCCGGTCATTGGTCTTGATCTTCAGTTCCTTGTTGGTGCTGTCCACCAGCGTCAGCGTGTCACCGGACTTGGCGATCACGCGGCCGTTGACGGTGGTCGCCGCCGCGGCGCTGGTGGTCCCGGCCATGCCGGAGCCGCCCGCGGCCAGTTCCTCATTCCGGTTGGCCTGGGCCTCGGCCAGGTCCTGCTCCTCGTCGCGGACGTCCTCGTTGGCGCTGGCGATCTCTTCGTTCGCGTCCTGGCGCGCCTCCGCGATGTCCTCGTTGGCGTCATGCTGCGCCGACGCCATCTCCCGGCTCTCGTCCTGACGCGCCTCCGCCGTCTCCTGCGCCGCTTCCTGACGGGCCTCGGCGACGTCCTCGCGCTGCGCCTGGACATCGTCCTTCTTGCAGCCGGTGACCATCGTCAGACCCGCGACCGCCGTAACCGCAATCATGAGCTTCCGCATGTGTGACCGCCCCCTGTGAGTGTGTTCTTGAGTGCCGGTGATTTGTTCCCCGGCGTTGGGCAGAAACTGGTCGCTCCCCCCGTACCTGCACAGCGCTTGGCAACGCATGGAGCCATGCGCAGGGGCGGCCCGCGCACGAGGAAGGGCCTGGCCGCCCGCCTGCTGGGGAAGCGGAACAAAACGCATTCGAGCGCGAAAAATCCGTTCCAGTGCGCTGAAGCAGGCCTGTTGCGTGGGGGAGGCTGTGCGTTGACAGGGCAGAACCGCCCTTGTACTGGCACCGGCGGGTCCCGTCCGAAGGGGACCGGAAGGAGCCGTGAGGCCGTGAACGTGTGGGTCAACGGAGAAGCGCGGACGCTGCCAGAGGGCAGCACCCTTTCGTCCCTGCTGGCGCTGTTGGAGCTGGGCAGCGGCCCGGGGGTGGCGGTGGAGGTGAACGCGGAGGTGGTGCGCCGCGCACGTCATCCCGAGCACCGGCTCCAGGACGGGGACCGGGTGGAGATCGTCACCTTCGTGGGTGGCGGGTGAGTGCAGGCCCTGGAGAGGAGACGGTCATGAGCGGCATCGCGGACAAGCCTTTCACGCTGGCGGGGGTGACATTCACCTCGCGGCTCATCGTCGGGACGGGGAAGTACCCCAGCCACGAGGTGATGAAGCAGTGCCACGAAGCGTCGGGCGCGGAGCTCGTCACGGTGGCGGTGCGGCGGTTGGACCTGAAGGCGACGGGCGAGGCGTCGCTGATGAACTGGATCGACCGCAACAAGATGCGCCTCTTGCCCAACACGGCGCTCTGCTACACGGCGGACGACGCGGTGCGCACGTGCCGGCTGGCGGAAGAGCTGGGCATGAGCAAGTGGGTGAAGCTGGAAGTGCTTGGCGACGAGAAGACGCTCTACCCGGACGTCGAGGAGACGGTGAAGGCCGCTCGCATCCTGGTGAAGGAAGGCTTCACGGTGCTTCCGTACACCAGCGACGACCCCATCACCGCGCGCAAGCTGGAGGACGCGGGCTGCGCGGCGGTGATGCCGCTGGCGGCGCCCATCGGCAGCGGGCTGGGCATCCGCAACCCGCACAACCTGCGGCTCATCCGCGAGGTGGTGAAGGTGCCGGTCATCGTGGACGCGGGCGTGGGCACGGCGTCCGACGCGGCCATCGCGATGGAGCTGGGCGTGGACGCGCTGCTCATGAACACCGCCATCGCGGGCGCGAAGGATCCGGTGCGCATGGCCGTGGCCATGAAGAAGGCGGTGGAGGCCGGCCGTGACGCGTTCCTGGCGGGCCGCATCCCGCGCAAGGCGTACGGCTCCGCGTCCAGCCCCATCGAAGGGCTCGTGGAGTAGCGGTGCCCGCCCTGCCCCGCCTCGTGGTCATCACGGACTGGCGGCTGCCCCGGGCGCGGTTGCTCACCGCGCTGGAGCGGGCGCTGGAGGCGGGGCCGGACGTCGCCGTGCAGCACCGTCACCCGGAGGCCTCCGGGCGGCTGTTCCTGGAGGAGGCTCGGCTCCTGGCGGACGTGTGCCGGGGCCGGACGCTGTTCGTGAACGGCAGGCTGGATGTCGCGCTGCTCGTGGGCGCGCACCTGCATCTGCCTGTTTCTGGCCCTTCTCCCCGCGACGTGCGCCCGTTCCTGCCCGCGGAGCGGTGGGTGAGCGTGGCGGTGCATGACGCCCGCGAGGCGGATGCCGCGCTGGGCGCGGACCTGGCGCTGGTGAGCCCCGTGTTCGCTCCGGGGTCCAAGCCGGGGGACACGCGCGACACGCTGGGGCCTCACGGATTCAAGGGGCTCGCGGAGCGGTTGCCCTGCCCTGCCCTGGCGCTGGGGGGGATGACGCCGGAGCGGGCCCGGGAGGTGCCAGGGGCCTGGGGTGTCGCGGTCATCTCCGCCGTGCTGGAGGCGGAGGATCCGCTCGCGGCGGCCCGGGCGCTGCTGGACGCATGCCGGCCCCCGCGCGATTGAGGCGGCGCTATGCTGCGCGGCCGTGACGCCATCCCCGAACTCCGTTGAGCTGCGCCCGCTCGCCATCGGAGAAATCATCGACCGCGCGGCGACATTCTGGCGCGCTCACCTGAAACCCCTGTTCGTGCTGTGCCTGGGGTTCGACCTCCTCAACTACATCGCGGTCAAGGCATTCACCGTCGCGATGACACGCACGGTGGGCGTGCTGCCCGGGTTGGGCGGGGCTCCCGCGGGCACGGACCCCACGCAGGCCCTGACCCAGTCCGGCATCGTGATGGGGCTGATGCTCGTGCTGTACACGTTCCTGGTGTGGAACTTCTGGGTGGCCACCACGGCGGCGGCCCGGTACGTGATTCCCGCTCGGCTGGGTGAGCCGGTGCGTCCCTCGGAAGGTCTGCGGCGGGCCGTGTCGCGCCTGGGCACGCTGACCGCGACCTACCTGCTGTCCATCGCGTGGGCGGCGGGGGTGACGGTCCTGCTGTGCCTGCCCGGCTCGCTCGTCATGGGGATGGGCGTGGTCGCGGCCGTCACCGGCAAGGGCACTGGCGGCGGAACGGCGCTGAGCATCGCGCTGATCATCATCGGCGCCATCGTGCTGGGCCTGGGCGCGTTGGCGGCGGTGCTCTGGTACTTCCTCCGCTTCATGCTCCTTCCCCCTGTGCTGGCCATGGAGGACGTGGGCGCGTGGGCGGCCTTCAAGCGCTCCGGGGCCCTGCTGAAGGGCAGTGTCGAGCCGGGCTTCTTTGGCCGGGGCACGGTGCGGGCCATGGTGCTGTCCACGGTGGTGGGCGGCATCCTCATCGCGGTGAGCCTGGTGTCGGGGCTGCCCGCGTGGATCGTCCGGCTCGCCTACGGTGGCAACCTGTTGGACCCGGCGGCGCAGGCGGCCATTCCGCAGGCACTGCTCGTCCCCGCGGAGCTGTTGCAGGTGGTGGGACAGTCCTTCTTCACGCCGCTGAGCTTCGTGGTGTCCGCGTTCTTCTACGTGGACATGCGCGTGCGCCGCGAGGGCCTGGACCTGGAGCGACGCATCGCGACCGCGGAGCCGGCGACGCCGTCCCCCTGACAACCCGTGCCCGCCCTGCCCCTGCTCCTCCTGCTGGCTGCCCTGCCCCCGTGCGCTGACCGGGAGGCCGTGTCGCGCCGGCTCGAGGACACAGCACGCTCGCGGCCCGCCGCGTTCAACGCGGAGGTGAATCGGTTGGTGGAGGCATTGGACGGCGTGCCCCTGCCGCCCGGAACCTCCGGCCAGACGGAGCCCGACCGTGCCCGGCAGCTCACCGTGTACCTGGAGGCCGTGTGCGCTCTGGACGCGGAGCCGGCCGTGGCGCCCGGAGTGACGAGCGAACCGGAGCGGCTGCGCGCCATCCTCGACCGGCCGGAGTTCGCGAGGGCCCGGCAGCGCAACAGCGACCTGCTGACGCGCCTCTTGCGCGAGCTGCAGACCTGGCTGGAGGGCCTCTTCGAATCCCGGGGGGCACAGGGCTTCGCGGTGGCCACGCGCGCGGTGATGCTGGGCCTGGCGCTGGCGGTGGTGTTGTTCGGCGTGCTTCGGGTGCGCTGGCACCGGAGCAAGAAGACCGTCACCGCGCAGGGAGTGGAAGGTGAAGCCGCGCCCCTGGAATTGGATACGCCCGGAGAACACCTGGGCCGGGCGCGCACTGCGCTGGAGACGGAGGACTCGCGCGAGGCCATCCGTGAAGGCTTGCTGGGCCTGCTGTCCACGCTGGAGCAGCGCAAGCTGGCGCGGCCGGACCGCGTGAAGACGAACCGCGAGCTCGCCGCGGAGCTACCCACGAGAGGCGCCCCCGCGCGCGTGACGGGTGAAGTGGAGCGGCTGGTCGGATGGTACGACCGGGCCTTCTATTCGCTGGAGCCGGTGTCGCGCGAAGAGGCCACGCGCTTCGTGGAGTCCGTGGAGCAGTTGCACGGCTCGCTCGCGGAGGTCCGGCCGTGAGGAATGCTCGCGTCGCGGTCGTTCTGGGCTTGATGATCGCCGTGGCGCTGGCGGTGGGCCTTGCGTCGCACGAGGCCCCGCCGGACTCCCCCGTGCCGTCCATCACGAACCCGGGCCCGCTGGGACTCAAGGCCCTCTTCGTCTACCTGAAGGAACGCGGACGGGACGTCAGCGCGCAGACTTCATCCCTGGACTCGATTCCCGCCAGCACGCGCACGCTGGTCATCGCGGCGCCACAGGCCCAGCCCGTGACGAAGGAAGAAGTCGCCGCGTTGGAGCGCTTCGTCCGGGGCGGAGGCACGCTGGTGTATCTGTCTCCGCATGCGCTGGCGGAACACCAGCCGGGCATGGAGGACTGGCTGCACATCGCCTCGGGCGCACTGCCCGGTACGAACCACCAAGGCCTTGCCTCCGAATGGGTGGATCCCGCTGGCGTCACCGTGGACGTGTGGCTGCCCGCGGGCGCGCTGCGCGACCTGTCGCTCCTGCGTGTGGCCCGGGACCGAAGCCTGAGAGTGGAACACGGGGACGCGGTGCCGCTGGCGGGCCTGGGCGGCGCGAGCGTGCTGTGGCGCTGGGGCCTGGACAAGGGCGAGGTCTATGTCGCCGCGGGCCCGGACCTCGCGGAGAACCGGCGACTGGAGTTGCTCGACAACCTGCGCTTCTGGGATGCGCTCGCCGCGCGCGGTCCCCTGCGCTTCGACGAGTTCCACCACGCCGTCATCACCCGCCCGCCCCTGTCCCAGGGCCTCTGGGTCTTCATCGCGCAGAGCCTCGCCGTGGGGCTCGCCTACGTCGTCTCCCGAGGCACGCGCTTCGGCGCGCCCCGACCCGTGCGCGTGGAGCGGCACCGTTCGTCGCGTGAGTACGTGCGCTCCCTGGGCTGGCTCATGCGCCGCGCGAAGGTGGAGGCGGAGCTGTTGCCGGAGCTCGACACCGGCCTGCGACGCCTGATGCACGAGCGCCTGGGCATCGCCCCTTCCCTGCCGGACACAGAGGCCGCGCGCCTCCTGGCGGAGACCTGCGGCATCCCCGCGCGCGACTACCTGGACGCGAAGGGGGACCTCGTGCGCACGCGGGAGCGCACGCCCATCCGCCCCGCCGACTACACCCGCCTCGCTCGCCGCTACGCCCTGCTGGAGCGCCGCGTAACGGGCCGCGCGGGCGCCCTCCAGGAATGACGAAGGCGCGGTGTCCGGCGCGCTCACACGCTCCGGACCCGCGCCCTCCTGCCGCCCGGTACCGGACCGGGCCTACAGCTTCTTGCCCGCCGCGAGCATCGCCTCACCGACGTGCTGGCGGATCTCCGTGACGCGGGCCTCCCAGCTCTCGTGGAAAATCTTCTCCGCGCGCTCCCGGTTCGGACCCGGGTTGTCCGCCAGCGCCGCGTTGACCTGCTTCACGTAGTCCTCCGGCGTGGTGGCGATGCGGCACAGGCCCACCTTGCGGACCTCCGGCAGATCCGACGACACCACCGGCAGGCCGGACGCCAGGTACTCGCGCACCTTCAGCGGGTTGGAGTTCAGCGTCAGCTCGTTGATGACGAACGGGTTGAGCGCCACGTCGAACGCCTTGTTGTAGCCCGGCAGGTCCGCGTACGGCTTGCGCCCCAGCATGTGGATGTTGGGCACCGCGCGCAGGCGGCTGTCGTCGCAGTCCGGCGTCGTCTTGCCCACGATGACCACCGAGCCCTCCGGGTGCGCCTTCGCGCACGCGATGATGGCGTCCTGATCAATCCAGTCCGCCACCAGCCCGAAGAAGCCGATGATGGGCTTGGGCAGTTTCGCGATGTCCTCCGGAATCTTCGTCGCCGGGTCGCACGCCTTCACGAAGTGCGCGTGGTCCGTGCCGTGCCGCACCAGCACCGTGCGCGGGTTCATGCGCTTCTTGTTCTCATACAGGCGCTCCGCGGACGTGATGCACATGTCCGCGCGGCGCAGCAGGCGCTCCTCCAGCTCCGCGATGTGCTTGCCATTGGTGTCACTGAACGCGGAGAACTCGTCCACGCAGTGGTACACGACGAAGTCCTCGCCCAGCGTGCCGGACACCGGCGCGGACGCAGGCAGGAAGCTCCAGGAGATGGGGCGCTCGAACTTCAGCTGCTTCATCGCGCGCAGCACCTGGAGCCGCAGCAGGTGGCGGTTCGCCTGGCGCACCGTCTCCGAGCCGTAGAACGGAATCGCCAGCGGCGCGAGCACGTGCAGGTTGGGCTCCACTTCGCGGATGCCCTGGGTGAACGTCTTCAGCTTCTTGATGATCCGCTGCGCGTCGTGCGCGTTCGCCTTGGGCGCGCGGTTGCCAATGCTGTTCACCCACAGCACGCGGTTGTCCCGCGAGAGGATCCGCATGATGTGGACCTTCGACAGCGGATCCCCGTCCCAGTCGTTGGAGAACACCACCAGGTCCCGCCCACGAAGGGCCCGCTTCGACAGGTCCATCTCTTCACTGCGCCGCATCGTCTTCTCCTGAAGTCAAAAGTTCCGTGCTGAAAGCCCTGAAGCGCGCCCTCACACTCGAAGGCGCCCCAACCTGTCCCCACTCCGTCACGCCGCGTTCACGGTTCCTGCACCTGCCATGCCGGACGGCAGCAACTCCGCGTACATGTCCAGCATCACCGGCCCCGCATCCGGAGCCGTCACCTTCGCCGGGCCCGCCGCCAGCGCGTCGCGCACCGCCTGCGCCAGCGCCCGCTCGTCCCCGGCCTTGAACAACCGCGTGCCCTCCGGCCGAGCGCACACGTCGCTGGCCACGCACGGCACGCCCAACGCCAGCGCCTCGCGCACGGAGATGGAGTCCCCGTCGTGCGTCGTGGGCCGGATGAAGACATCGCTCTGGGACAGGAGCCCCAGCGCCTTCGCGTGCTCCAGTTCGCCCAGGTCCTCCAGCAGCCCCGCCACGCCCAGCTCGCGTGCGTCGCGGATGAATTCTTCAGAGCGCGTGCCCGGACCGAACAGCGCCAGACCCACGCCCGGGTGCGTCTCCGCCACGAGCTTCAGCGCCCGGAACATCTGCTTGCGCCCGTACACAGGCGACGGGTGGTGCGCCATCGTGAGCAGCGGACCGCGCCGGGACCGCGCGGCCTCCACCTCCGGCGTCACCGGACCGGGCCGCACCTGCGAACCGCAGAAGGCCGGATGCACCACGACCTTCTCCTCCGGCACACCGCACGCGACCACCGCGTCGCGCACCGCCGGGGACACCGCCACCACCCGTGCGTAGCCCGCCAGCGCCGTGCGCGCGAACACGCGCCGGGCCTGCGACTCCGCCAGGTAGTCAGGAATCAGCCCCGAGTGCAGCGTGATGACGCGCGGCGAGCGAGGCCCGGGCATGGTGCCCACCAGCGCCGCCAGCACCCACGCCTTCGGGTTGTTGCCGCTGGTGTGCAGGTGGACCGTCCAGCCCGCGGAGGTGAATCCCGCGAGCCGCAGGCCGAAGGCGGCGGCGCCGTGTACGGGGAGGACGTCCGGAGCCGGCCGGCCACCCTTCCCGATATCGAGCACCTTCGCTTCGACCTCGCGGTCGCGCAGAAATTGATGGAGTTGACGGACGTGGATGGCCACGCCCCCGTACGGCGGCGGGTAGTCCCCGACGAGCAGCACGCGCATGAAGGAAGCCCCTTGTCCAACGAAGCGAAGTGCCTAGCGCGCGGAAGCCTGCGCGGAGGGACGTGGGACCTGGGTGAGCTTCGGCGGCGCACGCGTGGGCAACAGGCCCATCTCGCGCTGGTACGTGGTGAGCGGATCCGCGTCCTGCCGGATGACCTTCGCGGGCACGCCCGCGACCACCGCGCCCGAGGGCACGTCCTTCACCACCACCGCGTTGGCGCCAATCACCGCGAAGTCGCCCACGTGGATGTTGCCCAGCACCTTGGCGCCCGCGCCGATGCGCACGTAGTCGCCAATCACCGGCGCGCCTTCCAACCCGGAGCGTCCGCCAATCGTGACCTGCTGCGAGATGAGGACGTGACGGCCCACCTTCGCCGCCTTGTGGATGACCACGCCGATACCGCCGTAGCCCAGCTGCGTCCCCTCGCCGAGCTCCGCGTCTTCAGGGATGTAGGAGCTGTGCAGGTAGTAGATGGCCTTGCGCAGAACAGCGGGCAGCAACGGCACCCCTCGCTTCTTCAGCCCATGCGCCATCCGGTACAGCGTCATCGCGTCGAATCCCATCACGCCTCTCCTCGCCCACCCGAACTCCGTGACGCCTGGAAGGTAGGTACCCACGCGTGGGGAGGGAAGTGCCCCCCACGCGTGCGATACCCGACGGTGAATCAGGCCGCGCGGCGGGGACGGAGGGACTGCAATGCGCTCCACGGGCGAACGCCCTGCGCATACAGACCCACCACGTACCCCACCACGAAGAGCAGCCCCGCCACCGCCAGTGGCAGCACCCGCCACAGGAAGCCCGTGGGCAGGTTCATCCACGTGTCATGCACGCCGGTGCGCAGCAGGAAGATGCTCCCGCCCGCCGCGACAGCCGCCAGCGACGCCTGCCCCAGCTCCCGCCACGGGATGACATCCGTGAGCCCCAGCTTGCGCTCGGGCGTGGACAGCGCTCGGGGCACGCGGATGAGCAGCATGCCCTTGCCCACCACCTCCGCCAGCGCCCAGGACGCGATGCCGCCCATCATCCCGAAGTGCTTCACGCCGAACCACAGGAGCGGCACCGTCACGACTGCCTTCACCAGGTACGACGCGAAGATGGCCCGCGTCTGTCCCCGGGCCCGGAGCGTCCCGTCCATGGGCAGGATGGACAGCACCACGCCCAGCACGCTCACCCGGAAGATGGGGACCGCGGACAGGAACTTCTGGCCGAACATGGCCCCCACGAACTCCGGCGCCGCCGCGAAGAGGAACGCCGCGAACGGCAGGAACACGTACGCCAGCTTTCCAGCCGCTTCCCGGAAGGCCTCCACGCCCTCCTCCAGCCGGCCCTCGCGCTCCAGCTCGCCCAGGCGCACCATCAGCACCTCGCTGGTGGGCGTGTAGAGCAGGTCCACCACCGGCAGTTGGAAGCAGCCCACCCGGTAGAGCGCGTACACCGCGGGGGCCACCACGCCCGCCACCGCGTACATGTGCGCGTTCTGCTGGGGGATGGCCAGGCACATCGCGGCACCAAAAGGCGCCGCGTACACCAGCTGCTCCTTGAACAGCTTCCAGTCCACCAGCGGCCCGGTGGAGCCACGCAGCGACACCACCCACGTGGCCACGTAGCGCAGGCCCGCGAAGCAGGCCACGGCGATCATCATCCCGTGCAGGGAGAAGCCCAACAGCGGCGGCAGCACCATCACGCCGGAGCGCACCGCGTCCGACGCCAGGTACACCACCGCGGACGCCTTCGTCTTCCCCTGGCTGGTGAGCGAAATCTCCAGCGGGTAGCTGCCCAGGAAGAACGCCGTGTAGAGCGCCAGCGCCGCGCGGTGATCCATCAGCGCCGGGTTGTTGAAGTAGGCCGCCACGTGGCCCAGGAAGAACCACACCAGGCCCGCCGCCACGACTCCCGCGCCCGTCACGAAGAGCAGCGCGTGGCCCAGGTACGGCCGCTTCGCCTCCGCGCGGGGCAGGAAGTAGTAGAGGCTCTGCGCCACGCCGAACGGCAGCACGTACGACAGCGTCGTGGCGATGAGGAACAGCTGGTAGTAGGTGCCGTACTCGTCCAGGTGAAGCACCCGGGCGAGCACGAGCGGAATGGACAGCGTCAGCCCGGCGGTGAACAACCGGGCCAACACCAACGGGCCGGCCCGCCCCAGGAACGACGGGGACGGGGCCGGCTTGGGTGACACACTCACTGGAGCTCCTCCGGCTGCGCCGCCTCCGGGGCAAGGGCCACGTTCGGCGCCACCACGACCTGCGCACCCGTCACCGCGGCCGCAACCCGCGGATCCGTCACGATCACCGGCGCTGTCACGTCCACGACTTCCACCGGCGTCGCCTTCGCGAGCGCGACCTCCGCGGCGGCCGCTTCCTGGACCAGGATGTTGGGGGCGCCGCTGACGGCCGGCGAGAGGATGTGCGGACGGTGGCCCAGCACCGGGTGGCTCATGCCCAGCACGCCGAAGCAGTCATCGAACTGGCACACCGTGAGTGACGACGAGTAGTCCCCCATCATCCCCAGGCTGAAGTTCTCCCACATCACCTTGCGCTTGAGGGCGAACGGGTCGCCGCCCACGCGGTTGGGCAGGTCCTCCGTGGTGACGCCCGAGCGGAAGCCGTTCTGCTTGAGCACGCGGATCATCTCATCCGAGTACCAGCCGTTGCAGTACGCGAAGTCCTTCACCTGGACGCCGACCTCGCGCTCGATGGTCTGCTTGGACTCGACGATCTCCTTCTCCACCACCGCCGTGGGCTCCAGCGTCAGCACCGTGTGGCCCAGCGTGTGCGCGCCGAACTCGAAGCCGTCGCGCGCCATCTGGCGCACCTCGTCCCAGTTCATCACGTCGCCCTGCTCGGGCAGCAGGTCCGAGCCGCCGCCCAGCCGCTGCTCCAGCGCGTCGATGATGCCCGTGAGCACGCGCGTGGGGTGCTCGCCGATGAAGTCGTCCAGCGCCGCGGACGTCGTCTTCTGCCCGGAGAGGATGGGCCCCAAGAGCTGCACGGACGGGCCGGGCATGGTGGAGTAGTCCGGGCGGAACCGGCGCTCCTGCACGCAGCGCAGCAGGTGGAACAGCCGGTCGTGGTTGAAGCGCTTGTCCGTGTTGATGAACGCGGTGGGCAGGTAGGTGATGGCCGGCACGCCCATCTGCTTCAGCACCGGGTACGCATACCGGTACACGTCGCGGTAGCCGTCATCGAACGTCACCACGAACAGGTCCTTCTTCGCGGCGCGGCGGCCCTCCATCACGTCCACCGCGTCGCCAATGCTCGCCAGCTCGAAGCCCGCCGCGTGCGCCTGCTCCAGGTGACGACGGAACGTCTCCTGGGAGATGAGCAGCCCCGGGATGGAGCGCTGCAGCTCCCCCGTGAAGTCGCTCACCACGCGGTGGTAGCTCACGATGAGGATGCGCCGGCCACCCGACTGCGAACGGCGGTACGCCGCCATCGCCTTGCGCGCCCCGCTGTAGTGGAGGAACCCCGCCGCCGCCGCCTTCGCCGCCCGCCGCAACACCCTGCCTGCCATCACGCCTCCCTCGCGGCTTTCGCCGTCTGCCCGCTCCCCCCAATGGAACAGGCCCCGCGCCGCCTGTGTGCATGCTGGATGCCAGGGCAGGTAGGTGGTGAAAATCCCCCGTAACCCCAGGAAACCCGGTGCCCCCGAGGGCAGGAACGCCCCTTTGGAGGTCGTACCTGGGTGTACCAGGGCAGTCGCGCGCCCACCCGTGGCGAAAACCTTTCAGTCCCCCGGCGAAAGCGGCGGAAGAAGCAGGCGTAAAAACTTCTTGTCCTCCGGCGGGCGACCCCAGGGGTTTCACTGGTGAACACGGGCTTTTAAGGCTACGAAACGGCCCGCCGATGCCTCCTCTCCCCTCTGGATCAGCGCCCGCGCTCGCCCTCCACGACGTGAGCAAGCGCTATGGGCGACGGTGGGCGCTGGCGCGGCTCACCTACGCGCTGCCCGCCGGCCGTTCGCTGCTGCTCACCGGCCACAATGGATCCGGGAAGACGACGCTGTTGCGACTCGTCGCCACCGCGCTCGGGCCCACCGCGGGCCGCGTGGAGGTGCTGGGCCGGGACGCCGTGCAGGACCGTGAGGCCGTGCGCCGCGACGTGGCGCTCCTCTCCCACGCCAGCTTCCTCTACGAGGACCTCACCGCGCAGCAGAACCTGATGGTGCTGGGGCGCCTGTTGGGCGTGGACGCGCCGCAGGACGTCGCGGACGCGCTGCTCAACCGCGTGGGCCTCAACCGCCGCACGGACAGCCCGGTGCGAGGCTTCAGCGCGGGCATGCGCAAGCGCCTGGCCATCGCGCGACTGCTGATGAAGGCCCCGGCCCTGGCGCTCTTGGACGAGCCCTTCGGTGAGTTGGACCCCGCGGGCATCCAGGACATGGAGGGCGTCATCGCGGAGCTGAAGGCGGGCGGAACCACGGTGGTGCTGGCCACGCACCTCATCGAACAGGGCCTGAGCCTGTGCGAGGAGCGGCTGCACCTTCAGGACGGCCGGGCGGTGGCGGCATGAGCCCTCCGAACGCGAAGCGCCGCCCGGGCCTGCTGACGACGACGCTCGTCCTGATGCGCAAGGACCTGCTCATCGAATGGCGCACCCGCGCGCGGCTCAACGCGCTGGTGTTCTTCGCCATGGCCACGCTGCTGCTCTTCTCCTTCGCGCTGGGCCCGGACACGAAGCTGCTGGAGCGCAACGCGGGCGGCTACCTGTGGCTGGCCATCCTCTTCGCCAGCGTGCTGTCCCTGGGCGAGTCCTTCCGCGTGGAGACGGAGAACGCCTGCCTGGACGGCGTGCGGCTGGCCCCGGCGGACGCGCGCGCCATCTTCCTGTCCAAGGCGCTGGGCAACGCCCTGCTGCTCCTGGCGCTGGCGGTGGTGCTGGTGCCGGTAATGGTGGCGCTCTACGGCGTGCGCATCGTCACCGGGGTCGGTGACCTGGCGGGCATCCTGGTGCTGGGCAGCATGGCGCTCAGCGCTCCGGGGACCGTGTACGCGGCCATCTCCAGCAATGCCCGGGCCCGGGATGTGCTGCTGCCTCTGCTATTGTTCCCGCTCGTCATCCCAGCCCTCCTCTCCGCCGCCAAGGGCACCACGCTCGTACTCCAGGGTGATCCGATGCAGCAGCTGGGCTCATGGCAGGGGCTTCTGCTGGGGTTCAATCTGATTTACTGGGGCGTGGGCTTCTTGCTGTTTCCCCGGGTCATCGAGGACTGAAGGATGAACAAGTTCGTCAAGTTTGGCCTGCCGGCGGTGACGCTGGCGCTGCTGGGCGCGGGCTGGTGGCTGGGCCTTGCGTGGGCACCGCCGGACCGGGAGATGGGCGAAGTGCAGCGCATCATGTACGTCCACGTGCCGCTCCAGTGGATGGCCATGATGGCCATGTTCATCAACTTCGTGGCCGCGGTGACGTACCTGCTGCGTCAGTCGTGGAAGACGGACGCGATGGCGGAGGCCTCGGCGGAGATCGGCCTGCTCTTCGGCACGCTCGGGATGATTACGGGCTCCATCTGGGGCCGCCCCACCTGGGGCGTGTACTGGTCCTGGGACCCCCGCCTGACGTCCGAGGCCATCCTGCTGGTGTCCTACACGGGCTACCTGGTGCTGCGGCGCTTCGTCGAAGACCCGGAGAAGCGCGCGGTGTGGAGCGCGGTGGTGGCCATCATCGGGGCCATCAACCTGCCCATCGTGTGGTTCTCCGTGCGCTGGTGGCGCAGCCTCCATCAGGTGCAGTCCAGCCCCAAGACGGTGGACCCGCAGATGGTGCTGCCCCTGCGCGTGTCGGCGTTCGGCATGCTGGCGCTGCTCATCGTCTTCATGGTGCACCGCTACCGCATCGCGCTCGCGGAGCGGCAGGCGGAGGTGGCGCTGCCGGAGGCGCTGCCCTCGGATGACCCCGCGCAGCGCGCGACCCATTCCTCGAAGGTGGCCTGAACATGACCTCGCTGACGTCGCTGATGCTGCTGGCCCAGGTGGGCAGTGGCCGTGTCCAGGGTGGTTGGGGGTACGTGTGGGCCTGCTACGGCATCTCCGTGGCCGCCTTCGTGCTCTACTCGGTGTCCCTCTGGGCGCGCCGTCCCCGCGCCGCTGCCGATTCGAAGGAGTGAGCCCATGACGCCCGTCAACCGCAACCGTCTCATCGCGCTGGGAGCCCTGCTCTTCGCCGGCGCTGGCCTTGGCTTCATCGCCTTCGGCAACATCGGGGACAACCTCGTCTACTACTGGAGCCCGTCGGAGCTGATCTCCAACGGCGACAAGGCCTACACGGCCACCATCCGCCTGGGCGGCGTGGTGCAGCCGGGCAGCATCCAGTGGAATGAAGGCCACACCACGCTGGACTTCCGCGTGGCGGACGGCCCGGACGCGAACGCGAAGAGCGTGCACGTGCGTTCGCTGGAGACGCCCCCGCAGATGTTCCGCGAGAAGATCGGCGTCGTGGTGGAGGGCACCTACGACAAGTCCGGCGTCTTCACGTCCAACCGGCTGATGGTGAACCACTCCAACGAGTACCGCGCGCCCAAGGAAGGCGAGGAGCCGCGCAAGTGGCAGGACACGCTGGCTGAAGGCGCCACCACCGCGACCGCGACGCCGCCGGGGGCGCCGTGAACGGAATGTTGGGCTATGGGCTGGTCCTCGCGGGCCTGGCCTTCGCAGCGTTCGGCGCCATCCTGGGCCTGGTGGGCGGCATGCGCCGCAACGACGCCAGCTACCCCTGGGTGCTGCGCGCGGTGTGGGGCTTCGCCGCGTGCATGATCGGCAGCAACCTGGTGATGGTGGAAGCGCTCATCAACCACGACTTCAGCGTGAAGTACGTGGCCCAGGTGGGCAGCCGCGCGACGCCGCTCATCTACACCATCGTGTCGCTGTGGAGCGCGCTGGAAGGCTCCATCCTCTTCTGGGGCCTCATCATGGGCGTGTACCTGGCGGCGTTCGCCTGGGTGCACCGCAAGGAGCACGCGCGCTACATGCAGCTGGCGCTGGGCACCATGCTGGCCGTGGGCGTCTTCTTCGCCTTCCTCATCGCGGGCCCCGCCAACCCCTGGGGCGCCGTGTCGCCGGTGCCGGCGGACGGTCCAGGCCCCAACCCGCTGCTGCAGAACCACTTCCTGATGATCATCCACCCGCCCATGCTCTACGCGGGCTACGTGGGCATGACGGTGCCGTTCGGCGTCGCCGTGGCGGGCCTGCTGCGCGGGGAGATTGGCGAAGCGTGGATGGCGCCCCTGCGGCGCTGGACGCTCATCGCGTGGATGTTCCTCACGCTGGGCATCGTGCTGGGCTCGTGGTGGGCGTACGCCGTGCTGGGCTGGGGCGGTTACTGGGCGTGGGACCCGGTGGAGAACGCGTCGTTCCTGCCGTGGCTGACCGCGACGGCGTTCATGCACTCCACCATGGTGCAGGAGCGCAAGCGGATGCTGAAGCTGTGGACGCTGAGCCTCGCGCTGGCGTCGTTCGTGCTCACCATCCTGGGCACGTTCATGACCCGCTCCGGCATCTTCAACTCGGTGCACTCGTTCACCCAGTCGGACATCGGGCCCACGTTCCTCGTCTTCATCGCCATCCTGCTGGTGGTGTGCATTGGCCTGCTGGCCACGCGCGGCCACCTGCTGGCGCCGGAGGGCCGGCTCTCGTCGCTGCTGTCTCGCGAGGCGAGCATCCTGGTGAACAACCTGGTGTTCGTGGCCATCACCTTCACGGTGCTCCTGGGCACGCTCTACCCGCTGGTGTCGGAGGCCGTGCGAGGCATCCGCGTGAGCGTGGGTGAGCCGTACTTCAACAAGATGGCGGTGCCGGGCGGCATCGCGGTGCTCTTCCTGATGGGCGTGGGCCCGGTGCTGCCGTGGGGCACGCCGGACAAGGCCACGCTGCGCCGGCAGTTCCTCATCCCCGCGGCGGTGGGCGTGGTCATCACCATCGCCTGCTACGCGGCGGGGCTGCGCGGCGTGTATCCGCTGCTCACGTTCGGCCTGGCGGGCTTCGTCACCCTCATCACCCTGCGCGAGCTGGTGGTGCCGGTGCGCGTGCGTATGACCGAGCGCAAGGAGGGCTTCGTCACGGCGCTGACCACCGCGACCAGCAAGTCGCGCCGGCGCTTCGGCGGCTACGTGGTGCACCTGGGCATCGTGCTCATCATCGTCGCCGTGGCGGCCTCCAGCGCGTACGTGAAGCACACGTCCGGCACGCTGAAGAAGGACGGCACGATGATGCTGGACGGCTACCAGCTGAAGTACCTGGGCCTGTCCAGCGGCGAGGAGCCGCACCGCACCTTCGTCGCCGCGCGCCTGGAGGTGACAGCGCCCAACGGCGACGTGACGGAGGCGCGCCCGCGCATGAACTACTACGAGCGGAGCACGGACCCCGTGGGCACGCCCGCGGTGCGTGAGTCGCCGAAGGAGGACCTGTACATCTCGCTGATGGCCTTCAGCGAGACGACGGGCACGGCGAGCTTCAACGTCTGGGTGTTCCCGCTGGTGGGATGGATCTGGTACAGCCTGCCGCTGCTGATGCTGGGCACGCTCATTGCTGTATGGCCTTCGCGCCGGGCGGCGGTGCTGCGCGCTGACGCGCCGACGGTGGGTGCTTCGCCTCCCCTGCCCGGCACGGACGCCGAACGGGGTGCGGCATGAAGCGCTGGCGGCTTCCGCTGGTGTTCGCCGCGGTGGGGGCGGCGCTGCTCTTCGTCCTCTTCCAGGGCTTCGGGCGGAACCCGCACGAGGTGCCCTTCATGCTGAAGGGCGCGGCCGCGCCGGACTTCACACTCAAGCCGCTGGATGGCGGCGACGCCGTGAAGCTGGCGGACCTGAAGGGCCGCCCGGTGGTCATCAACTTCTGGGCGTCGTGGTGCGGGCCCTGCAAGTACGAGCACCCGGTGCTCGAGTGGGGCGCGCGCGAGCTGGGCACCCAGGCCGTGTTCATGGGCGTCGTCTTCGAGGACACGGAGCCCAACGCGCGCGACTTCCTGCGCCGCATGGGCGCGAGCTTCCCGCAGCTGATGGATGAGCGCTCGCGCATGGCGGTGGACTACGGCGTCGCGGGCGTGCCGGAGACGTACTTCATCGACGCGCAGGGCATCATCCGCGGCAAGCACGTGGGTCCCATCGACCCGAAGACGCTGGTCACCCGGGTGCAGGAGCTGACCCAGCCGGCAGCCCGTCCCACCGCGGAAGCCGCGCGTCAAAACTGAGTCAACTTGCGCCCGCTCGGAAGGCAGGCACCCGGGAGCCCGCGAGGGAGGCCCGGGGCCGCCTCGCGGGAGGCCTGGAATCCGTAGTAAGTCCCATCTGTCGGCGTCGTTCGCGAGGGCTTCCCCCGGCCCCTGCTCCAGCGAGGTGGGCTTCCCATGCAGTGCCCCGAGTGCGGTGAAAGCGCGGCGGACGTCCGCTTGATGTACTGCGAGAACTGCGGCGCGAAGATGCCCGCACGTCCCGCGACCCCGCCCCGTGCCAGCAGCGCCAGGAGCAACCGCCCCAGCCGTCCCATGACCGAGCCGGCCTATGCGGCGGAGATCCTGGACGAAGAGGAGGAAGACCGGCGCCAGGCCAGCGGCGCTCAGCCCCCACGCGGCTCCAAGGCACAGCCTCCGCCGGAGGCGTTCGAGGACGAGGATCCGTACACGGGCCCCCGCTGGCTGAAGGACGTGCCGGGTCACTCGCAGAGTGTGTTGGGCGTGGGGCTGGTGGCGTTCTCGCTGGTGCTGTCCATCCTGCCCTTCTTCCCCAGCGTGGGCGTGCTGGGGACCTTGTTGTCGCTGGTGGGCTGCGTGTCGCTCGTCGCGAGGGAGCTGCGTCGCGACGGCAACGCGCCCGGCTGGGTGGACTCCGTACCGCTGGTGCTGATGCGGCCGGAGATCCCCGCCGCGTTCACGCTGCTGCTGCTGGCGCTGTCCGTGCGGCTGCTGGCCGGCTTCAACCTGCTCTTCCCCATCTGGGCGGCGGGGACGGCGCTCATCGCCGTGGAGCAGTACAAGCTGGTCATCGCGGAGCCGGACGGCGTGGCGCGCGACTTCGACCTGCGCTCGCTCCTGGGCTTCCCCCGGGTGGTGGCGCTGGCGGGCGTGGCGGTGTGCGTGGTGGCGCTCTTCCTGTCGTGGGGCAAGGTGATGGCGGACGGCTCGGCGCTGCCGGACAACGCGCCGGTGCCGGGCGGCGTGCGCAGCGTGCCGGCCGAGCTGCGCGTGATTCCCACGACGCGGCCCTCGGACGACTCGCTCTACAGCGCGGGGGGCGGCGTCGCGTCGCGCTCGGGTTGGGACCTGCCGCTGTCGGAGCTGCCGCTGCTGGCGCTCCTGTCGGTGCTCGTGCTCGCGGCGCTGCGGACGGATGTGGAGCGCCCGGCCTTCCTGCGGTGGGTGCCGGTGGGCGCGGTGAGCGTGAGCCTGCTCTGGGCGCTCGCGGGGGTGAAGCTCGCGGTGGGCCCCATCGCGTTCCTCCTGGGCCTGGGGGCGGTGGGCTTCCATGCGGTGCGCCACGCGATGGGCCGCGACGAGCCGGCCGAGTACCTGCCGCCAGAGGACGACCCGTACGATCCGGACCAGGACCTGGAGACCGAGCCCGACTCGGGCTACCGGGGCTAGGCCGCTGGCTTCAATCGGAAGGGCTGCCCGGGCGGCGGGCGTGCGGCCCAGGATTCCGTGTGCAATACCCGTCAGGGGGCGGTAGTTAGGGACGGCCCCCGCTGGAGCCCCCGATGAATGCCGTCCTCGTCTCGTTGACCCTCGCCCTGAGCCTTGCCACGGGGCAGTTCGCGCCGCAGCAGGCCGCGAGTGAGCCTCTCGCGCCGGCCCAGGAGGTGCGAGTGCAGCAGCTGGCGAAGAAGCTGCGCTGCGCGGTGTGCCAGGGCCTGTCGGTGGCGGACAGCCCGTCGTCCATGGCGCGCGCGCAGTTGGACAAGGTGCGCGAGCTGGTCTCCGACGGAAAGACGGACACCGAAATCGTCGACTACTTCGTGGCGCGCTACGGCGAGTGGGTGTTGCTGGAGCCGCGCGCGGAGGGCTTCAACTGGTTCGTGTGGCTGGGGCCGGTCGCGCTGGTGCTGGGCGGCCTCTTCGTCATCCTGAAGCAGCGTCAGCCATTGCCCGAGGACGCCGCGCCCGCGGAAGCCGTGCCGGTCCCCTCCCCTTCCACACCCGCGCCGTCCACGGACGAAGCGGACCCCTACCTCCAGGCCGTGCGCCGGGAGCTGGAGCGCTAAGCCATGCAGCCCGAGCCCACCAACTGGTTGCCCGGAATCATCGTCCTCTCGGTCGCCTTCGTGCTGGCAGCCGCGTGGCTCCTCTACATGAAGATGAAGACGGGGAGCGCGCTGCCGTCGGACACCACGACGAAGGCGGACGGCACGGCGGACGACCTGGCGCAGCGGGCGCAGTCGCTCATCGAGCAGCTGCGCACGCTGGAGGCGGAGAAGCACCACTTCACCGCGGAGCACTACACGGCGGAGAAGGCGCGGCTGGAGAAGGAAGCGGCCGCGGCGCTGCGCGCGAAGGACGAGCACCAGAAGCGGCAGGCAGCGGGAGTGAAGGCGCCCGCGCGCAACGTGCCGGCGCCCACGGGATGGGCGTCGCGCAACCCGCAGATGGTGGGCGCGCTGTGGGGCGCGGGCGTGGTGGTCTTCTTCGGAGGGCTGGGCTACCTGCTCGTCTCCGAGCAGAAGCCGCGTGAGGAAGGCCAGATGGGCACGGGCGCGACGCCGCCGGGCATGGCCCAGCAGCAGCAGATGCCGCAGGCGCCCGAGATGAACGACGAGCTGGAGCAGGCGCGTCAGCGGCTGGCGTCGAACCCGGGCGACGTGGAGGCCGCGTCGATGCTGAGCCACGAGCTCATCCGTCAGCAGCAATTCGACGAAGCGCTGAAGGTGACGCTGAAGGGCCTGGCGGTGGATCCGTTCAGCGTGGAGCTGCGGGTGCACCGGGGCGTGCTGCGCGCGGCGTCGCAGGGTGACGTGCAGGGCGCGGAGCAGGAGCTGCTGGAGCTGGTGGACACGTGGCCGGACGCGCAGGAGGCGCTCATCTTCCTGGGCAGCCTGTCGCTGCGCCGGGGCGACAAGGCCGGAGCGCTGGAGCATTTCGAACGCTTCACGGTGGAAGTGCCCAAGAACATGCAGCCCCCCCAGCTGGCCCCCGCCATCGCCCAGCTGCGCGAGCAGGTCGCGCAGCAGTAGCCAGTCACCCCAGCCTGCGGATGGGCGCGCCGTCGAGGAACGCCCGGATGTCCTCCACGGCTTCGCGGAAGTACGTCGCGTAGTTCCCCTGGGACACGTATCCCAGGTGCGGCGTCGCGAGCAGGTTCGGCAGCGTCCGCAGCACGTCGTCCGCGGGCACCGGCTCCGTCTCGAAGACATCCACCGCCGCGCCCGCGATGACGCCCCGCTGAAGCGCCTCAACCAGCGCCGCCTGGTCCACGATGGCCGCGCGCGACGTGTTGATGAGGTACGCCGTGGGCCGCATCCTCGCGAGCTCCGCACGCCCCACCAGTCCCCGCGAACGCTCGCCCAGCACCAGGTGGATGGACACGAAGTCGCTCGTCTCCAGGAGCGCCTCTTTCGACGCGGCCCGCGTCACACCCACCTCCCCTGCCCTCGCATCCGTGAGGTTCGGGCTCCACGCGACGACGTCCATCCCGAACGCCGCGCCCACGCGGGCCACACGGCTCCCGATCTTCCCCAGGCCCAGGAGCCCCAGCCGCTTCCCGTGCAGGTCCACGCCCACGGAGTGCTGCCACGGGCCTCCCTGCCGGAACGCCGTGCTCTCTCCCACCACGTTCCTCGCGAGCGCCAATATCAACGCCCACGTCAGCTCCACCGGAGGCTCGGTCGCGCTCGCCGTCCCGCATACCGTCACGCCGCGCGCGGTGGCCGCGGCCACGTCGATGGACGCATTCCGCATCCCCGTCGTCACCAGCAACCGCAGCCGTGGCAGCCGCTCGAGCAGTGACTTCGGAAACGGCGTGCGCTCCCGCATGACGACGAGCAGGTCGAACGGCGACAGCGCCGCGACCAACTCCTCCTCACCGGAGAAGTGCTCGCGGAACACCGTCACCTCGACCTGTCCACTCACGGAAGACCAATCCGCGAGCCGCGTGGATACACCCTGATAGTCATCCAGGACGGCGCAGCGCAGCTTCTCCATGGCACCCGCCAGGATCCGCCGCGCCGCCACCGAACGTCAATGCACCGCGGCCTTCCGCCGACGGAACCGGCGCACCTTCTCCACCAGTTCGTCGGAGAGCACACCCTTCACCGCGTTGCGCGTCTGGCGGGCCCACTCCTCGGAGCGCGTGAACCACGTGCCCGCGAAGCCCGCGCCGTGCGCGCGCAGGGACACCGTCTGGCGCTGCTTCGTCACCCAGTCGGACTTGTACGTCTCCGTGCCTCGCAGGAAGTCGTACTCCGTCAGGCCCATCTCGATGGCGTCCTTGAACGTCTCGCCCACCAGCACCAGGCCCACGCTGCGGTTGCGCCACGCCGGGTCATAGCCGGACTGGAAGTACACGAACGTCTGGCCATGCAGGATGCCGTACACGGACGCCACCGCCTGGCCGCCCACCTTCATCGTGTACATCCGCAGCCGGCCCCGCTCCGCCAACCACTGCGTCGCGTCCCGGTGGAACGCCTCCACCCCTGCGCCCTTGATGCCCTGCGACCCTCCATCCGAGGACCAGCGCAGCGCATGCAGCCGGAAGAAGTCCGTCATCGGCCCGGCGAGCGCACCCGGCGCGTCCGTCCGCTCGATGCGGTAGCCGTCCTGCTTCTCCAGCCACTTGCGGCGGCGCAGGTAGTTGTCCCGGCGGCCCGTGCGCTTGAGGAACGCGTCGAACTGTTCGCCCGGCACCAGCGCCTCGTACGGGCACACGTAGCGCTCCGACACGCGCACGTCGCCAAACACCTCGCGCGCCACGCCGAGCGTCGTCGAACCCTCGCGCAGGTCCGTCAAATCCAGCACGTCCCACTCGTCGCGCAGCCCCTGGAGCACGTTGAAGAACGTCCGGGCCACCTCCGCCTCACGGCCCTTGCGCGCCACCACGTCCAGGTAGTCGCTGCCCACGTGCGTCTCACCCAGGAAGCCCAGGCGCCGCACGCGCATCCCGTTCACCCAGCGGTGCTCCAAGCCCAGCGGCAACAGGCCCACCAGCGTGCCCAGCCTGTCCCGAGCCGTCAGCACCAGCGGCCGCACGTCGGGCGAGATGCGCCTGCACCACGGATACAGCCATTCCCACGCGTTGAACGGACCGGCCGTGCTCGCGTCCAGCAGCGAGTTCCACTCCGCCCGCATCCCCGCCAGCTGCGAGGCACTGCCCACCGCCGCCACGTCCAGCCGCGGCGCCAACCTTGGCCCCGACGTCAACTCGTCTTCGCGGATCACCGCGTCACCCTGATGCCTTTCCCGAAGCAATGCCCCGGCCCCCGGGGGCGATTGCAACCCGGGAGCCAGCCCCTGTTCCCTCACGACGCGCGCTTGCTCGGCCGGCGCTCGGACTTCAGCGCCTCCCGGACCGCGTCCGCCACCTGCCCCATCACCTCCGGCGACAGATCCTGGTGGCACGGAATCTCCAGGATCGTGCGCCGCAGCTGCGCGACCTCCGGGAACTCGGACGGGTCGCACGCGGGATGGAAGCGCTTCCAGAAGTCGATGGCGTCGATGCCCTTCTCTCGCAGCTTCGCCAGCAGCAGCTCCTTGTCCTGCACCACCATCGGGTAGAACAGAGGACTGACGCCCGCGGGCAGCTGGTTGAAGAGCGGCGGCGACACGTCGCGCAGCCGGCCCAGCAAGAGGAAGTAGTTGCGGCGGCGCGCCTCGACGATGGACTCCAGGTCCTGCGCCAGGGCAATCCGCTTCGTCAGCGGGCTCATGCCCAGGTCCACGTGCCGCCGGTCGAAGTGCTGCGTGCCCGTGGCCACGCGCTCGATGCTCGCGGCCTTCACCGTGCCGTGCCCCACCGAGCGCACCAGGCCACGCAGCCCCCGGCCCACCGCCCCGCCGCGCAGCTCCATGTTCTGCAGCAGCGCGGACACGGTGTGGCTGAAGGTGGATGCCAGGGGCGGCGACGGCGGCTCCGGCAGGCTGTACGAGCGCTTGCCGTTGACGACCAGCGCACCTCCATTGGGAACCGGAAGGGTCTTGTAGAGGCAGAAGATGCCCACGTCGCCCGTGGTGCCCAGCGGCGTCGCGCCGTCAGAAGACAGGAGCGACAACGCGCAGTCCTCAATCAGCGGGATGCCGTGCTCGTCCGCCAGCTTGCGCATGGCGTCCACCGGCCCCGGGAAGCCCGCGTAGTGGATGAGGTAGAGCGCGCGCGTCTTCGGCGTAATCCGCTTCGCCACGTCCGCCACGTCCACGTCCCAGCGGCTGCCCACGCGGTAGAAGCGCGGAATGGCGCCCGCGTCCACCACCGCCTCCACCTCCACGCCGTGGTGGTAGGCGGGCATCAGCACCTCGCCGCCGTCCAGGCGCAGCATCTTGATGGTCAGCCAGACGGCATTGCGCGCGAAGTAGAAGTACCGCGCGTTGGGAGACGAGAACGGCGGCAGCGCCCCCGGACGCGGCGGGGTCATCAGCATGCCCGGCCACAGCGTGGGCAGGGACGGCACGAACATCTTGTCGGTCGTCTTCACTTCTTCCATCGCGCCACCACCTCTTTCGCCGCCGGTACCCACCGGAACTTCGCCGCGCACAGGGCCCGGCCGAAGGCGGTGTCGTTGAATACGTAGAGCCAGGTGTGCCGCCGGACCTGATCCGTCCAGTCGCGCTTCCACACCATGTCCGGCCCCAGGAAATCGAACTCGGTGAGCCCCCGGTCCAGACAGTCCGCCAGCACCTCCTCCATCAGGAGCTGCCCCGGGCTGCATTCCTTCAGGGACTCGTCGTAGCCAGGCTTCAGCAGGAAGTAGCGCCCGCCGAACTCCAGGCCGTACTGGAACGCCACCGCGCGCCCGTCCACGCGCAGGAAGTACAGCGCCAGCCGCTTGCGGTAGGCCGAGTCCCGCGCCAGCTCCGTATAGAAGCCGCGCGTCTTCGCGTCCTGCGCCATGGCCGTGCCATTCGCGCCCTTCCAGCCGCTCTGCTCCAGCAGCAGCCCTTCCTCCAGCGTGCCCTCCAGGTCCAGCCCGCCAGAGATGCGCTCGAAGGTGACCTTCCCCCGCTCCTCCAGCTTGCGGCGTCGGCGGCGGCAGTTGGCCTTGAACTTGGACGGCAGCTTCGCGAAGTACGCGTCCTTCTTCGAGGGCAGCGGCACGTAGGGCGACTGCAATGACTCCCACTCGCCCACCGGCAGACCGCCCTGCTTCGCGGCCTCGATCAGGCGGAAGCCAGCGCCGCCGTCCGGCACGTCCGTCAGCCGCAGCACATCCCAGCCGCCCGTCGCGCGCAGGTGCGCGAGGAAGGCCTGGGCCGCGGCATCCGGCTCCCGCGCCAGCATGTCGAAGCGGCAGGAGTGCGCGTTGGCCGCGGAGGTGAGCTGGCGGACAGGAACGCCGTACATCGACGTGCGCTCCTCCACCAGTGGCAGCGCGGCGGTGAGCGTTCCATCCTCGCCGCGCAGCAGCAGCACGCGCATGCGTGCCCCGGCGGCGAAGTTGTCCAGCCACAGCCGCAGGAACTCATGCCGGTAGAACAGCTCGTGGGAGGTCGTCTCCACGAGCTGATTCCACTCGGCTTCCAGGGACATGAAGTCCGCCCGGTCGTTGACTTCCACGACCTGGGAGGCAGTCGATAGTTGAATGGCTTCCATGTTCGCGGGCCCCAAGGTGGTGATGGCCAATGCGGCCTACAACCCGCTGCGCGCCATCTTCAGCAGGCAGGCAGCGACCTTGCGGCTGTCGTGTCGGATCTTGGAACCTTCCTTGAGGAGGTCCGCCTGCACCGGAATCACGCCGGAGGACAAGAGCTCCCGCGTCTCCGCCGTGACCATGAAGGAGCCCTTGCGCGCATAGCGCTGGATGGCATCCTCATTGGGCGCCCGGCCGTTGACGAGCACCGCGTCCAGCACCGGCCCCACGTGGTCGATGACGGCCTGCACGTGGTCCAGGCAGTTCATGCCGTCCGTCTCGCCCGGCTGGGTCATCAGGTTGGCCACCATGACCTTCAGCGCGCGCGTCTCCTTCAGCGCCTGGGCCACGCCATCCACCAACAGATTCGGCAGCACGCTCGAGTACAGCGAGCCCGGCCCGATGGCGATGAGGTCCGCCGAATAGATGGCCTCCAGCAGGCCGTCCACCGGAGGAGGAGAACGGGGGCTGAGCGACACGCGGCGCACGCGGCCCTGGGCGCGGCAGATGTTGCGCTCGCCCACGACCTCCGTGTCGTCATGCATCTGCGCCACGAGCTGCACCGACGCGAGCGTGCTGGGCAGCACCTGGCCCTGCGCGCCCAACAGCTCCCCGGACAGCCGCACCGCCTCCAGGAAGTCGCCCTTCAGCTCCGCGAGCGCGGCGATGAGCAGGTTGCCCACCGCGTGGCCGGCGAGGCCCTTCGCGCCGCCGAAGCGGTACTGGAACACGTCCTTCAGTGCACTCTTGCCACCCGCGAGCGCCACCAGGCAGTTGCGGATGTCACCCGGGGGCAGCACGCCGTGCTGACGGCGCAGGCGGCCGGAGCTGCCGCCGTCGTCGCTCATCGCCACGACCGCGGTGATGTCCACGCCTGGCTGGCCGCCCTTGGGGGCCGCGCGCCGGGCCAGCCCCTTGAGCACCATGGGCAGGCCCGTACCGCCGCCCATCGCGACGATGCGCGTGGGACGGTTCTTCGGCGCCTGCAGCAGCTCGTTGCGCTCCACGGCCTGCTGCTTGTTGCGCGCGTCGTCCTGGTTCCACTGCTCTGAGAACGGTGCGTCCACGTCCATGCCCACCATGTTCCGACCCCCTCGCCCATCCCAATCCATGGCTACCCACCCTTGGCATCCCGGCCTCCCCCGACAACCGGAGGCCGCGGACGGTCATCAACGCCTACTACTGAACCTGCCTACCGAGCACCCCGCCCCAACAGCACGTGCCGGACGGTGTGGAAGATGATGCCGACATCGAGAAACAGCGACCCGTTCTTCACGTAGTACAGGTCGAACTCCAGCTTGTTGCGCGCGTCCTCCACCGAAGCGCCGTAGGGGTAGCGGATCTGCGCCCACCCCGTGATGCCTGGCTTCACCGCCTCGCGCACGCCGTAGAACGGAATCTGCTGCTTGAGCTGCTCGGTGAACACCGGGCGCTCCGGACGAGGCCCCACGAAGCTCATGTGGCCCAGCAGCACGTTGAACACCTGCGGAATCTCGTCGATGCGCGTCTTGCGGATGAACTTGCCCACCCGCGTGACACGGTCGTCGTTGGAGCGCGCCCACACCGCGCCGTTCTTCTCCGCGTCGGTGCGCATGCTGCGGAACTTCCAGAGCGGATACGCGTGGCCGCCCAGGCCCACTCGGTCCTGCCGGTAGAAGACGGGGCCCTTGGAGTCCAGCTTGATGGCCAGCGCCACCAGGATGAGGAAGGGCGAAGCCATCAGGAGGAGCAGCGACGCCACCGCCACGTCGAACACCCGCTTGAAGGCCCTGCGCAGCGGAGACACCGTCATCTCATCCGCGAAGGCGAAGTCGCTCGCTCGCAGGAACTGCACCGGGATGCGGCGCAGCACGCGCTCGCAGAAGCCCGCCGCGTCGTACACCCGCCGCCCGTCCAGCCGGCAGCGCAGCAGCGAGTCCACCCAGTTGGCGCCGCGCATGTCATCCGCGGCCTGCACCACGTAGGAGGCGTTGAGCCGAGCCGCCATCGCATCCAGCGGCTCCTCCACCTTGCGCGGGTCCACCAGGGCCACCACGCGGAAGGAACCCTCGCCGCCGTCTTCAATGGCGCTCGCCACCGCGCGGGCCTTGAGGCCGTCACCCACGACGAGCACCGCGTCGGGCTCACCGACCAGCGCCCGGATGGAGACGCGCACCACCAGGGTGCCGGCCAGGGCGCCCATCGCGCCGCCCAGCAGCGTGCCCGGAGGCAGCACCACCGGCAGGGCCAGCGGCAGGAGCAGCATCACCCCGCCCGCCACCATCGCGGTGACGCCCGCGGCCTTGAGGAAACGGTAACCGCGCGTCCGGTCCTCGGCCGCGATGCGCAGGTCGTACAGGTCCAACAGGTACAGCGTGAACTGGAAGGTGACAACGAAGGCCAGGCCCAGTCCCACCAGCGTCGGCCACATCGTGGCGAACGGAGGCTGGGAACCCAGGGGCGCGAAGAGGGCCGCGCAGGCCGCGGCACCCGCGACACAGGCCAGCGCGATCGCCGAGGACTCGGCGAGGAAGAACGTCAGTTTCTTGGCTGAAAAATAGTGGTGGAAAACGCGAAGCACGTGACTCCTCCAACCCCAACCCGCCGCCGCTCCAGGCCCCCCGCCCATCGCACCTCATCGGTGCGAGGAGCGGGTCGGGCCACGAATCACTTCAACTCGACAACCGACTGCTACTTCTTCACGTAGTTCTTCAGGTACGGGGTCGCATTCACTTCCGCCCCGTTGAGCACGCAGCCCACCAGCGCCGCGCCCGCCAGCTGCTCCACCGCCTGGTTCACCACCTTGGAGGGGGTGACGTTGGCGCGGATGACCATCAGCACGCCGTCCATCTGGTGGCCCAGGATGGCCGCGTCCGCGAACGGCAGCGTGGGCGGCAGGTCCACGTACACCTCGTCGAAGCCCTCACGCACCGCCTTGAGGAACTGCTTCATGCGGGCAGAGGCCAGCACCTGGGTGCTCTCCTCCGGCGTGGAGCCGGCGGGGATGACCGCCAGCCGCGTGGAGTTGAAGCGGCGCACCACATCGCGCACGTCGCACTCACCGGCCAGCAGCTCCGCCAGGCCCACCTTGTTGCGCATGCCCAGCGTGGGAGCCACCTGCCCCCGGCGCAGGTCCGCGTCCACCAGCAGGATGCGGCGCTCCGGGTTCGCCCGGGCGGCAGCCAGGGCCAGGTTCACGCTCGTCACCGTCTTGCCCTCGCCGGGCATCGCGGAGGTGAGCGCCACCACCTTCATCGGACGCTGCTCGCGCATCCGCTCCAGGCGGTAATACAGGGTGCGGTACTGCTCGGCGGCCGCGGAAGCAGGGGCCGTGAGCGTCACCACCCGGCGGTCCACTGCGTTCGAAGAAGCCGCGCTCTCATCCACGCGGGGGAGGAAGTTACCGGCCCGCTCCATCGTCGAATCCATCTGAGTTCTCCAATCCTTTCCGTATGGGGTCGGCAATTAGTTCAGGGAAGTAGGCGAGGAGACGCTGTTCTTGCTCCCAGCCATCGGCATCAAGATCCGCTTCTCCGTCTTGCCTTGCATGTTCGGGACCACCGCCAGGACAGGGAGCGTGATGCGCTCGCGGACCTCGGTGCCATCGCGCAGGCTGTCGTCGCGCATCTCGAGGACGGTGCCAGTCAGGACACCCAGCGCCAGGGCCACCAGGGCGGCGATGAGCAGGCCCGTCATGCGGTCAGGGCGAGCAGGCGAGGAAGGAACACCGGCGGGCGAGATGACATTGAACAGGCTCTTGGCGCTCTTGGCCTCCAGCTCCTGGGCAATCTCCGCCTCCACCTTGCGGCTCACCACGCTCTGGTACTTGGTGCGGGAGATTTCGTAGTCCCGGTTCATGACCGCCAGCTCCTGGGCCCAGCGCGGGGTGTTGTTCAGCCGCGCCTGGTACGCCTCGGCCTGCTTCTGGAGGTCCACGATGTCCTTCTGCACGTTGCTGATGAGCGTGGACACGCGGGTGCGCTCGTTGCGCTCTGCGAACATGCGGCCCTCGGCGTCCTTGCGCTGGGAGCTGATGTCACCCAGCTCACGCTCCATCCGCTTCACTTCCGGGTGATCCGGCGTCCACTGCGTCTTGGCCTGCGTGAGGGTGCGGGACAGGCCGCTCTCCGTGGCCTCCAGGCGGCCGGCCTCGCTGTCCGCGGCGTTGCGAGCGCGGGCCAGGTCAGAGCGGCGCGCTTCGGCGGTGCGCAGCTCCTCGGACTTCATCTGCAGCTGGGCGCCAATGCGCTCCAGGCCGCGCATGTTCATCTCCATCTGCTCGGGCAGCTCGCCCAGGTGGTCCACCTTGAACTTGGAGATCTTCGTCTCCCAGGAGGACACGGCCTTGCCCATGGCGACCATCTCCTCGGTAAAGAGGTCGGTGGCGCGGGCCGCCTGCGTCTGGCGGATCTTCAGCGTCTCCTCGGAGAAGATGGCCGGCAGGCGGTTGGCCACCTGCGCCACCACCTGCGGGTCGCGGCCCGCGTAGGTGAGCTCGAAGGCCGTCTCACCCTCGACGCGCACGGTGAGGTCCTTGCGCATCTGCTCCACCGCCGCCTCGATGCCCTTATCGGACACGAGCTCCGGGTAGAGGTTCATCTCCTCGATGGCCTTCTGCAGCACCGGCCGCGCCAGCAACTCCTGGCGGACGGTGACGAGCCGCTGCTCGATGAGCTCGCTCACCGTGCGCTGGACCATCTCCTCGCCAGGGCGCTGCGGCTCCACACGCACCACCACGGACGCTTCATAAATGCTCGGCCGGGTCATCACGATGGCCGCACCCAACACGAAGATTGCTGCAGCGATCGCCCCCACCAGGGCCTTGCGGCGCCACAGCGCCGAAAGCAACTGGTCCGCCGTCATCCCACGCTCCATGATCCGCTCCTCCATCCTCGTAGCTCTCAAAGGTTGCCTACCAAGCTGTCATGACCAGACGGAGGGCGAACACGTTACGTGTCAGGTCCCCCGCCCCAGCGACATCCGCCGCACCCACCTGCGCGATGCGGTCGAACGCGCCCTGCAGCGCCAGCTTCCGGCTCAGCCGGTACTCGACGCCTCCACCCACCGCATAGCCCTGCGACACGTTCGTGGTGTTTCGCCACTGCGTGTAGTTCTCACCGGGCGCCGTGCCGTTCCGGAAGAAGCTGGCCGCCCCGAAGGCCGACAGCTTCTGCGTGAACCGATGCGCCCCCATCACCGACGCGTAATCCGCCCACACCGCGCCGGAAAAACCGCTCGCGCCCACCAGGTCGTGGCCCACGGCGAAGCCGAAGTCACTGCGCTCGCCCTCGCGCACCAGCTCCACCGCCACGCGGGGCATCCACCCGCCGCGCGTCGCGTCTGAAGGCAGGTAGCGCACCGGCCCGCCCCGGAGGGTGAGCGTGGTGGGCCGCGTCAGCCGGTAGCGCAGGGCCGCGGAAGCGCCGTGCGCCTGGCTGTAGTCCTGGTCGTACAGGAAGCCCTGGTAACGGTACTCGGCGCCCAAGGACAGCCGGCGCGTGGTGCGGTACCACAGCTCCACGGAAGGGGTGTGCGCGTAGCCCGCCACCCGTCCCGGCTCGATGATGCGCGTCGCCTCGAACATGTAGTTGCCGCGCACGTCCATGCGATCCGTCACGCGCCCCGTGAGCCCCACCTTCGTCTGTGCATAGAAGGTGGGCGCCGTGGAGCGCGCCAGGCCGTCACGCGGCAGCGACGTGGGGTCGGTGACGCGGAACACCCGCGCGCTGGCGTCCAGCCGCAGCCGCCGGGACAGCACGTCCCGGAAGCCCACGCCCGCGCGGTGGTCCACCGTCGTCGTCCCGGAGCCGTGCCGGGCCAGGAGGTCCGTGGCGTAGAAGGACTCGAGCGTCAGCTGCTCGTTCTTCACGTCCAGGCCCAGCCGCGGAGACAGCTTCGTCATGAACTGTCCGTTGGTGCCAGTCCCGCCCAGACGGATGTCGTTGTCGAAGCGCTCCTCCGCCGTGAGGCGGAGCCGAGGCTCCAGGATGGTGGCCGCCTGCGCGGCCGGCGCGGCGATGAGACAGCCTGCAATCACTGCCCGCTTCCAGTTGCCCCTCACCGCCGCCCTCCCGTCCTGACCCACGCCCACGCCCATGTTCGCTGCTTCCCGATGTCTGTCTTTGATGGTTTCGAGCCCGTCCCGCATCACGGGACGACGACGGTGTCACCCGGCCGCAGGATGACGCTCTCTCCTTCGGGGGAGACCAGGTCGCTGTAGCGCACCGGAATCTGCCCGCCCTTGCCGTCCGTGCGGATGACGACGATGCCGTCGGAGTTCGCGAAGTCCGTGAAGCCGCCCGCCAGCGCGATGGCCTGCAGCAGCGACACGCGGCCGCGCAGCGGGTAGGCGCCCGGGTGGGCCACTTCGCCGGTGACGAAGACGCGGCTGCTGTTGACCTCGCGGACGATGACCGTCACGCGCGGCTCCTGCACGTAAGGCTGCAGGCCCGAACTGAGCGCCTCCGCCAGCTCCGTGGGCGTCTTGCCCGCGGCCTGAATCTCACCCACCATCGGAATGGAGATGAAGCCGTCGGGACGGACCGGCACCGTGCGCGACAGCTCCTGATCGCGCCACACGCTCACGTCGAGCACGTCCTCGCGGCCGATGCGGTAGGGCTGCTCCGCGTTGTCGACCTTCAGCGTCTGCTGGTGAGCACAACCCGACAGGAGGAGCATCCCCATCACCGTCCAGAACCCCGTGCGCCGCATTCCCATCTTCCGCTCTCCTTCGTTCACTGATGTTCCGTGCGATCCACCGTTCACACGCCCTGAAGGGCCGGGTGGTTCGCTTCTGGCGGAGGCTCTTAGCAGCGCGTGTGCCAGCGGCCGGGGAGAGGGAAAACCCTTGGAATGCAGTGGGTTACGGCGTGCCACATCAGGCGCACATGGGCGCATCCGGGAAAAATTCCGGTCCTACCCCGGTGTTCGCCCCTGTGCTTTCTGCCGATCGCTTCCACAGGGTGGAAGAGGATTGCCCAACGCGAGCCCCGTACCTTCCACGCCCTTTCGGGCTCCCCCTGGGACCCCCGAGCCAGGGCCTTGGCACGGGACTTGATAAGGGATTGGGCGTCGGACAGCGGTAGTGGTTCAGGGGTCCAATTCAGTCCAGAGGGGGACATCGGATGGGCAAGGTGGCAGGGGCGGTGGGGGTGGTGTTCATGCTCGGAACCAGCATCGTGGGCTTGATGGGGGCCTCGCTGGGCAACAGCGTCGAAGCGGGCGTGCTGGGCATGGTCGGCCTGGCCCTGTACGGCGGCAGCTCGCTCTTGAGCGGCAGGGCGGCGGAGCCCGCGGGCGTCGCGAAGCAGGCGTAGCGCCACACGTCAGCGCGGTCTGAAGCGCTGTAGGAAGCACAGGGCCTTCGGGCCGGATCAGCGAAGTGGGAAGCCAGGCTTCCCCCGCTGCCGGCCCGTGGGCCCTTGTCGTATCCGGGCCCTGCCCTCCCCTTCACTTCAAGGCTGACGAGGTTCGGCTTCCGGAGCGTGGGCTGCGTGCGCGTCCGGCAGCGCGCGCGGCTCCTGGGCGGCGGCTCGCGGAGGCACCTCCTGCTCCGGCAGCGGCTGCTGTTCGGTGCCCTGCGCTTCCTGGCGGCGCAGGCGCATGGCCCGGCTCCACAAGGCAATGCCGGCCCACGCGCCCACGACCGCCGCGGGCACGGCCACGACGTGGGGCCAGTAGAGCGCCACGCCGGCCAGTGCCAGCGGCACCACGCCCGCGCCGAAGACGACCTTGGATTCGGTGCGGCCCAGCTCGCGGTGATTGGTGACGGCGGCGCCCACGGTGTTGCCCAGGCGCACCGCGCCCGCGGCCGCTCGGCTCATGCTGCCCCGCCGGCCGCGAGTCCCCCGCTGCCCGCGAGGAAGAGGAGGCGCGGCGGTCATGCGACGCGCCCTTCCACTGAGCACCACCTCCGTCGCGTGCTCCAGGTCCTGGAGGTACATGTCCTCCATGCACCGGGCGAAGGGAGCGTCCTCCACGGCGACGTCGATCTCGGAGTTGCCCAGCCAGCTGGCGGGGTTGAGGTTGGACGAACCGACGCGCGCCCAGGTGCCATCCGCCACCGCCGTCTTGGCGTGGAGCATGGTGCCATTCCATTCATAGACGCGGATGCCGGCCTCCAGGAGCGGGCGGTAGCCGGCCTGGGTGAGAGGGCGCAGCGCGGGGATGTCGCTGCTGCCGGGCACGAGCAGCCGCACATCCACTCCGTCGCGCGACGCGGCCCGGAGCGCCTGCACATAGGTGGCGGTGCCCACGAAGTACGCATCGGTGAGCCACAGCCGCTTGCGCGCGAGCGAAGCGATGAGCTGGTCCACGCGGAAGAGGCCCGCGCTCCAGGGCACGCCGGCCACCACGCGAAGGGACACGTCCCCCATGGTCTGGGAGGCGCGAGCGGACAGGCAGCCCTCTTCATCTAGAGGAGGGCCCACGGTGCTCCATCCCTGGGCGAAGGCGCGCACCAGGTCCGCCACGGCGGGGCCGCGGATCTCCAGGCCGGTGTCGCGCCATGGGGCCACGCCCTTCTGCTCGTCGCCCACCCACTTGTGGCTCACGCACAGCCCGGAGACGAAGCCCACCTCGCCGTCCACGGTGAGGGTCTTGCGGTGGTTGCGGCCCAGCCACGCCAGGGGCCGGTCGAACTGGAAGGGATTGAAGCAGCGCACCTCCACGCCCGCGTCGCGCAGGGTGCGCCAGTAGTGGCGGGACGCGGTGCCCTGGCAGCCCAGCCAGTCATAGAGGACGCGGACCTGCACGCCATCGCGAGCACGGGCGGCCAGCGCGTCCGCGAAGGCGCGGCCCACGTCGTCGTCTTCAATGATGTAGTTCTCGAAGAGGACGGAGCGCTGGGCCTGCTGGATGGCGCGCAGCCACGCGGGGTAGTTCTCGCGAGCATCGCGCAGGAGGTGCACGTCATTGCCCGGCACGAGCGGTGCGCCCGCGGCACGGGAGAAGACCTGTTCGGCGAGGTTGTGCTGCCGGCCGCTGATGCCCGATGACTTCACGATGCCCACGGCGTGTCTCCTCGGGAAATCGGGGCGCGCCCGAAGGCTCTGGGTGAGGTGCGGTCCCCTTGGGACGGTCGCAAGGGCTGCGCGTGAACGGATTCCAGCGCGCTCACGGCGGCGTCGAGGGCCTGGCTGCCCGGCTGTCCTCCCCTCGAGTCCGGGGACCGGGGGATGCGCTGTGTGGCGCGGGCATGCATGAGCAACCTCTCCACGAGGACGATGTCCAACGGACTCCTGCTTCCTACCCTTTCCCGCGCGTCTCCGCCCAGGGGGACGGGCGAGGAGGAGACGAAGGCGTGAACGAATCAGCCCCTGCTCTGCCCCGCCTGTCGTTCGACTTCCCAGAAGGCGCCGACTTCAGCAACGGCGTGAACCACGAGTGGCTCCTGACCAACGGCCGAGGGGGCTACGCCTCCGGCACGGTGGTGGGCTGCAACACGCGCCGCTACCACGGCCTGTTCATCCCCACGTTGGAGAAGCTGGGCCGCACGGTGCTGATGGCGCGGATGGAGGAGACAGCGCTGGTGGACGGGGAGCGCTACCGGCTCACGTCCGAGGAGCACGACGACGGCACCACGGTGGAGGACGGCGCGAGGCACCTGCGGCACTTCCACCTGGAGGGACTGGTTCCGGTCTGGGAGTACGCAGTGGGGCGTGCGCGGCTGAGGCGCCGCTGCGTGATGGTGCACGGCGAGGACACGGTGTTCCTAGCGTGGGAGCACCTGTCCGGTCCGGAGGTGACGCTGCACCTGCGGCCGTTCCCTGTCATGCGCCCGCATGACGGGCCACTGTTGAAGGCCGTGGGAGAGCCCATCGTCACGCTGCGAGGCCCGCTGGTGGAGCTGCGCAACGGAGAGGACGGTCCGATCCAGCGGATGCGGCTGTATGCGGACGGGCCCACGCCGTACGTGAGCCTGGCGGAGACCTCCAGGCCCCAGCACCTGCGGACGGAGAAGGCGCGCGGCTATGACTTCACGGAGGTCCAGCACTCGCCGGGCTACTTCACGGCGACGCTGAAGCCCGGGAGCACGCTCTACTTCGGGCTCACGACGCAGGCGCCGGGACACCTGCTGGAAAGGAATCCCAAGGAGGTGTTCGAGCGGGAGATGGGGAGACAGGAGCGCCTACTGGAGCGCGCCCCGGAGCATGGGCGCACGGGAGTGCCGGCGCGGCTGGTGTTGGCGGCGGATCAATTCATCATCGATCCGCCAAGGCCAGCGGACGCCGCGTGGGCACGGTCGATGGGATTGGACGCAAGGAGCGTCATCGCGGGCTACCCGTGGTTCACGGACTGGGGTCGGGACACGATGATCAGCCTGGACGGGCTGACGTTGGCCACGGGGCGCTACCGCGAGGCGGCGGCCATCCTGCGCACGTTCGAGCACTACGTGCGGGACGGCCTGATTCCGAACTACTTCCCGGACGGAGAGAACGAGGGCGTCTACCACACGGCGGACGCGACGCTCTGGTTCTTCCACGCGGTGGACCGCTACCTGGAGGAGACGGGAGACGAAGCGCTGTTGCGAGACCTGTTCCCGACGATGCAGGACATCGTGGCTCATCATCAGAAGGGCACGCGCTTCCACATCGGCGTGGACCCCGCGGACGGGCTCCTGCGACAGGGGCAGGAGGGCTACCAGCTCACCTGGATGGACGCGAAGGTGGAGGGCTGGGTGGTGACGCCGCGCCGGGGCAAGGCGGTGGAGATCAACGCGCTGTGGTTCAACGCCCTGCGGCTGATGGCGGGCTGGGCGGAGCGGCTGGGGCTGGAATCGGGGCCGTACCGGGCCGCGGCGGAGAAGGCACACGGCAGCTTCAACCGGCGCTTCTGGAACGAAGCGGGCGGGTGCCTCTACGACGTGGTGGACGGAGAGGACGGCCGCGAGGACGCGAGCGTGCGGCCAAATCAGGTCTTCGCCATCTCGCTCAAGCATCCGGTGCTCAGGCGGGACAAGTGGGCGCAGGTACTGGAGGTGGTGCGCCGCGAGCTGGTGACGCCGGTGGGGCTGCGCAGCCTGGCGCCGGGGAGCAGGGACTACAAACCGAAGTACGACGGAGACCTGCGGGCCCGCGACGCGGCCTACCACCAGGGCACGGTGTGGGGCTGGTTGATTGGCCACTACGTGGACGCGACGCTGAAGGTGTCCCCGGACATCAAGGCCGCGCGGGCCCTGCTGTCTGGAATGGAGGACCACCTGTCTCACGCGGGGATTGGGCAGATCTCCGAAATCTTCGACGCGACGGAGCCCTACCGGCCGAGAGGCTGCTTCGCCCAGGCCTGGAGTGTCGCGGAGGCGCTGCGGGTGTTCAGCAAGACGAACGTGGGGTGATCAGTCTTCCGACACGAAGACGGCCTCCTGCTCGGCTGCGCCCCTGGGAGTCGAGACACAGCGGAGCAGGAGGTCTTTCATTCGCGGCCCCTCCATGAAGAGGAATCCCATTCACGGTCGAGCCACACGCGTGTCAGGGCCAGCACGAGTAGAAGACGATCGATTGGTTGGTTGTATCGTGGACAGCGCACCAATCGCCCAACGAGCAGGTTTCAAGCTCTGGCTGTGGGGGGCACGGCCTCCTGAGGTAGGTGCAGGAGTAATCGCACCCGCCCGGGCAGAAGTCTGAGCACCACTCCACATAATCCCGTCTCCATTTTCCAGTCTGGGCGATACACGCTCCGTTACTGCACGTCTGACCTCCGGAACAGGTCTGGACCAGGGTGTCGGTGGAGCCGCAGGCGCCCCCACTGCAGCCGGTACCGGTCACCCTCCGGACGTCATTGCCGCTGCAGTAGGTGCTGGTCGCGGTGGAGCACGTCTGGACAAGTTGCTGGGCGGCCACACAGGAACCACTGAGGCAGCCGCTGTTGACCGTTCTGTAGACGGTATTGCCGCTGCAATAGGGACTGCCGACGCCCGTCTGACACGTCTGGACAAGTTGCTGGGCGGCCACGCAGGAGCCACTGAGACAGCCGCTGTTGACCGTTCTGTAGACGGTATTGCCGGTGCAGTAGGGACTGCCGGCGCCCGTCGGACACGTCTGGATGAAGTCGTCGCTGGAGTCACAGGAGCCATCGCTGCAGCCAGTGCCTGTGCTCCGGCGGACGTCGTTGCCACTGCAATAGTTGCTGCTCGACGTAGAGCACGTCTGGACCAGGGTGTCGCTGTAGCCACAGGAGCCACCGCTGCAACCCGTTCCCCTGCTCCGGCGGACGGAGTTGCCACTGCAATAGGTTTCGCTTGAGGTGGAGCACGACTCGATGAGTTGCTGGGTGGACGCGCAGGCACTGTTGACGCAGCCGCCGTAGACGGTCTGGTAAGCGCCGTTGCCGCTGCAGTAGGGCCCGCTGGTCCCCGTCTGACAGGCCTGGACCAGGGTGTCGGTGGAGGTGCAGGCGCCGCCACTGCACGTGCCGGTGCCGGTGGTCCTCCGCAGGTTGTTACCGCTGCAGTAATTGGTGCTCGCGGTGGAGCAGCTCAGGGCCGTTCCTCCGCAGGTGCCCGAGCCGTTGCACACGTCGCCCGTGGTACAGGCGTTGCCGTCATCGCAGAGGGTCCCCGCGCTCTTGGGCGGGTAGGTGCACGCGCCGTTGCTATACGTGCCCGGGGAGTCATGGCAGGCGTCCGGCGGCGTCGTGCAGGCCGGCACTCCCGCGCAGACTCCCGCCCCGCTGCACACGTCGTTGAGGGTTCCTCCGTTGCCATCGTCACACGCGGTGCCCGCGGCCTTCGGTGCATAGGTGCACGCCCCACCGCTGCACGTGCCCGCCGCCGCGTAGCACTGCCCGGGAGGGCTGGTGCAACTCACCGGCGTCCCCGCGCACCCTCCGGCCCCGTTGCACGTCTCCTCCACCGTGCACGCGTCTCCGTCATCACAAGCGGCGCCCGCCGCCTTGTACGCGTAGGAGCATGATCCATCGCCGCCGCACGTGCCCGACGCCTCGTAGCACTGCCCGGGCGGGCTCTCGCAGTGGGTACCAGTTCCCGCGCACACGCCCGCGCCGTTGCACGCGTCATCCCCGGTGCACGCATCCCCGTCATCACAGCTGACACCCGCAGCCTTTGGCGCATAGGTGCACACCCCGTTGCCGCACGTCCCGGCCGCCTCGTAGCAAGGCCCCGGAGCGCTGTCGCAGCTCACCCCCGCGCACGCGTCATACACATACGTCTCCGCCGTCTTCAGGCTCGCGCCGCTGGCGCCGATTCCGCCCACCACCAGCACCTTCCCCCGCCCCTCCAGAGGCACCGTCACGTGCACGTACCGCGCGCTTCCCATCGCGGTCGTCACGCTCCACAGCCGGGTGTCCGGGGCGAACACCTCCGCGCTGCCCAGCGCGTTCGTCGCCGCGCTGCCGTACATGCCTCCGGCCACCAGCACCTGTCCCGAGCTCAGCAGCGCCGCCGTGTGCAACTCGCGCGCGGTGCTCAGTGCACCCGCCGCGCTCCACTGTCCCGTGCTCGGGTCGTATTCCTCCGCCGTCGCCACCAGCCCGGTGCTGCTATTGCGCCCGCCCACCACCAGCACCTTGCCGGAAGGCAGCAGCGTCGCCGTGTGGTTGAAGCGCGCGGTCGACAGGCTGCCCGGCGCAGTCCACGTATTGCTGGAGGGCGTATACAACTCCGCGCTCGTCAGGCTGGTGCTCGCTCTTCCTCCCACCACCAGCACCTGGCCCGAGGGCAGCAGCGTCGCCGTATGGTTGCGTCGCGGCATCGCCAGACTCGCCCCCGCGCTCCACGTGCCGGAGGCCGGGTCATACACATCCACCTTGCTTTGCGCTCCCGAAGCGCTCCCGCCGCCAGCCACCAACACCTTGCCCGAGGGCAGCAACGTCGCCGTCAGGGAGTCTCGTGCAAACCCGGTGGCGAAGTTTCCAGCGGAAGTCCAGGCATTGGAGGCCGAGTCATAGAGGGCCGTGGAAGCCAGACGGCCCGTCGCGTTCTCGCCACCCACCACCAGCACCTTGCCCGAGGGCAGCAGCGTCGCGGTGAGTACCTGCCGGGGCTCCGGCATCGGGGCCGCGGCCGTCCAGGTGCCCGTGCCCGGATCATAAAGGGTCGCGGAGGACAGATACCCGCTGGTGTTGTACCCACCCGCCACCAGCACCTTGCCTGAGTTCAGCACCACCGCTGCGTGGTACTTCCGCGCCTCCGCCATGTCCGCCGTGGCTTCCCACCCCTCCACCAGGGCGGAATCGCCGCGAGCCAGCGACGGCTCTTCGGGCGGCTTGCTACAGCTGACAACCCCACAGACAAAAGCCAACAGCAGAGCCCGGCCGGCTCGCATGGTGTGCATGACATCTCCGTGAATGGAGGCTGCCTCACGCCTCCCTTTGACTTGCTTGGAGACTCAGCCTGCCTCACCCTCCGTGAAAAATACAAATGACTCCAGATGAGTCATCGCAGCCCCAGCTGCGCAAGGCCCTGGAGTTCAGCAAGACAAACATCGGCTGTTCAGGCTTTCTCGAGCTTCCTCAGCCATCTGGCGGACTTCGCATGCCCCTGGCTCGCGGCATCACGAAAGTGACGCATGGCGCGCGCCTTGGACCTGGGCACGCCCTCGCCGTTCGCGAACATCAGCCCCAGGTTGAACGACGCGCTGGGATGCCCCTGCCCCGCCGCCAGTCGAAACCAGGCAAAGGCACGCAAGGCGTCCGTCGGAAGGCCCACGCCATTGGAATAGTTGTAGCCCAGGGCCAGCTGCGCTTCCGCGTAACCGCCCTTCGCGGACATTTCGTAATACGCGTTGGCTCTCTTCAGGCTCTTGCGGACGCCCTTTCCCAGCTCATACGCAAGACCGACATTGTAGGCTGGAATCGGGTGTCCTTGGCGTGCGTGCCTCCGGTAGAGCCGGACCGCTTCCTGCTGCTGCTGGGCCTCGGTGCTTGCGAACAGGAGATACGCCAGGTTTCCCTCGGCGACAGCGAATCCCAGGGCGGCAGCCCGGCGATACCAGGCTTCCGCGAGGGTCTTGTCCTTTCGGGCACCCCTACCATTGTCATAGGCGAGGCCCAGGTTGAAGGCCGCGACATCGTCCCCCAGTGCGGCTGCCTTTTCCGTCCACATCCGGGAGCGCTTCGGGTCACGCCGGACGCCATCTCCGTAGAGGAAATGGAGCCCCACGTTCGTCATGGCCTCCATCTTCCCGAGCCACGCCGCCGTGAGGTACGCCTCGAAGAGGGCCTTGCGGTCGTCAGGCCGCGTCTCCTCGATCGTCCACGCCCTGCCCATGGCCGCATCCGCCAGGGATCTCACGGGTGGAGTTTTCCTTCGTACGCGCGTTTCCATTCCGGCCTACACGACATGAGCCAGACAGACCTGACCCGTGCGGTCATCACCCCGGCGAATGCGCGCGGCCTGAAGCGTGTGCGGCAGCTGGGTTCCCAGCTCGACTCCGTCCGCTGGGAGAGGCTTTGTTTTGACCCGTCAGGCACCCGGCTGCTCGCGAAAGCCGCCTCCCGCCTGCGGTGGTGGAACCTGGACACGGCAACGGACGTCGCCAGCGGCTCGGTGGAGCTGAAGATGGAGCCCATCGAGGCCCTCTTCCACGGCTCGAATCACATCGTGACCGCGGGTCCGCCGGTCGCGGAGGCCGCTGTCGCTTGGCGGCCCCGGCTCATGGCCTTCTCCACGACGGACGGCTCGCTCTGGCGTGAGGAAACCCTCTCCGCGCCCGCCACCGGGCTGGCCATGTCCCGGGACGGCGTGCTGCTGGCCATCCTGGAACGTGGCGAGGCCCTCCTATGGGACGTGGCGGCATGGAAACGGATTCGTGACCTGCATGGCGTTGAGTGGCACGTCACGGTCAAGGCGAGTGCATTCTCCCGTGACTCACGCTTCGCGGCCTCGATCGTGACGGATTACGACCACGGCCAGGCGTATCTCTACCTCTGGAATCTGAAGGCGAGCTCTCATCCCTGGGTTCATCCCCTTGGGTTTCAGTTCGCGGCGAGCGTTGCATTCCACCCCACGCTGCCCCTGCTCGTCGCGAGAGGCGTCCACGAGGTCGTGGTCATGGATGTGAATGAGCGTCGCGTCCTGCGGATGTTCAACGACTACAGTCATTACGTGAGCAACCTCGACTTCAGTCCGGACGGAGAGTTGATGGTCTCGTCCGCTGGCGACCGAGGCTTCGCGCTCTACCACTTCGATACCGGCGAGCTGTTGTTCAGCCATTCTGAAGACAACGACCTTGAGACGGCAGATGCCGTCTTCTCACCCGACGGCCGTTTCATCGCCTGGGCTCAGGGGGATGGAACCGTGGGCCTGTGGGGTGTGGGCCCCGTGGCTTGACGCTCCAAAACCAGACGTGCCATGAACTCCTCCGAGGTGGCGGGAAGGCCACTTCAGGGGGGGAACATGATCAGGCTCATCCGGCCCATCATCGACGGCAACGCATTGGAGGCCCTGGCCATCTTTGTCGTGGTCCTCCTGGTGTGGTGGGGGTTCTCCCTCCTCACCGCGCCCACGACCGGACACGCGGAGCCAGACGACCCTTCGGGCTCGCCGGGCTACGCGAAGGTGGCTCTGGGGCTTCTCGCGGCGGCGCTGGTGCTGTGGGGGCTGTTCGCGCTCAGCGACAGCGATGGCCCTCCCGCTCCCGAGGGTGGGCTCCTCCACGTCGTGGCCACGGGGCCACAACCTGACCGCGACATCGTCCTGCGCGTGGATGACCAGCCCGTGGCGCCGGTGCTCCGCGCCGACCATCACCTCGCGTTTCCGGTCCCCAGCGGTCGACATGCCGTCTTCCTGAAGGACTCGAGCGTCGACAGCTCCCGCGACTTCGAGGTCGATATCCGCGAGGGCGATGCCCTCATGCTGTCCGCCCATCCGGACCTTTGCCCCGTGCAGATCGACATGTCGGCCCTGACCTACGGCCGGCCCTCGCGCTCCACTCGGACACCGCTGGACGGCGTCGTCATCCGGACCCTGCCCGTGGTGGAGGTGTTCACCCGGACGGAGAACCCCATGCGGCTTCCTCCGGGAGCGGTCCTCTCCTTCAACGAGTTGCCGGATGCACTCTCCCCGGGGCTGAGCGCCAGCATCCTGATCCCCCTTCCCTGCTCCATGGCTCAAGACGACCGGACCCTCTGGGCCGAGGCGCGGAAACGCTTCCCGGGACTCGACGACGCGGCCCGGCGTGTGGGCTACACGGAAGCGGATCCCACACGGCGTGAAGTCGCGGCGATGGACGAGGAGCGGGTCTTCGAGCTCTTCAAGCAACAGGGTGCGGCGCTGGCGCAGGAAACGCCCCCGTGAGTTAGGGTGCGCCGCCATGGCGACTCCGCGGTACTGGTTGATCAAGAGCGAGCCCTCCGTCTACGCGTACGCGAAGCTGGAGGAGGACGGCAGGACGGAGTGGACGGGCGTGCGCAGCTTCGAGGCGCGCAACAACATCCGGGCCATGACGCCCGGGGACCTGTGCCTCTACTACCACTCCAATGAGGACAAGGCCGTCGTCGGTGTGGCGTGCGTCCTCTCCAAGCCGGGCCCGGATCCCACCGCCCCCGGCGAGGACTGGGCCTCCGTGGACGTGGGCCCCGTGGTCGCATTCACCACGCCGGTGACGCTGGCCACCATCAAGGCCACGCCCGCGCTCAAGGACTTCCCGCTCATCACCCGCAGCCGCCTCAGCGTGACGCCCACCCCCGCGGAACACTTCGAGCTCGTCCTCAAGATGGGCAAGACGCAGCTTCCGAAGACCGCCGCCGCCAAACCCAAGCTGAAGCCGAAAGCCAAGCCCAGAGCCCGCCCATGAGCGCAGCCCGCGACGTCCGCGCCGACTTCGACCGAGCCTCCATCGTCGTGTACCAGGCCTACTCGGACGCCATCGCGGACGTGGCCGTGAAGCAGCAGAAGTTCGGCCCGCCCTTCTCCGTGGGCCGGATGACGTGGATCAAACCCAGCTTCCTGTGGCTCATGCACCGCTCCAACTGGGGCCGCAAGAGCGGCCAGGAGCGCACGCTCGCGGTGCGGATCAAACGCTCCGGCTGGGAGGAGGCCCTGTCCTCCGGCGTCCTCACAGGCTTCGAGCCGAAGGCCCACGGCTCACCGGACGCGTGGCGCAAGGCCTTCGACACCGCGCCCGTCCACATCCAGTGGGACCCGGAGCGCACGTTGCGCGGCGCGGGCCTGCCCCACGACAGCATCCAGGTGGGCTTGAGCCGCGCCGTCATCCAGCGCTTCGTGGATGACTGGACCGTGTCCATCACCGACCTCACGCCCCTGGTCCAGAAGCTGCGCAAGCAAATGGACGACGGCCGCGCGGATCAGGCCACGCGCCACCTACCCAAGGAGTCCGTCTACCCCGTGCCCCCGGAGCTCGCCCGGCGCCTGGGGATGTGAAGGTCCCCGCGCCTTCGACGCGAGTTGTTATGTTCCGGGCATGGCGGACATCCCCTCCCTGGAGACCCTGCGGACCCAAATCGAGCGCATCGACGAGGACGTCCTCGATGCGCTCCAGCGGCGCATGGCCCTGGCCGACGACGTGGCGCGCGCCAAGCTGGTGACGGCCTGGCCCTTCCGGGACCCGCAGCGCGAGGACCTGCTCCTGCGCAAGCTGCGCGGCCGGGCGGCGGAGCGAGGCCTGGATCCGCACGAAGTCGAGCGCCTCTACCGCGTCATCCTGGACATGTCCGTGGCCCGGCAGCAGGCCCTGGTCACCCGCCTGGACACCACGCCCCTGCGCGTGGGGTACCTGGGCGTCGAGGGCTCCTACAGCCACCTGGCCGCCCGCCAGCGCTACGGCCACCGGCCGGGCGGCGTGCTCCTCGCCGGCTTCGACACCGCCCGCCAGGCCGTGGAGGCCCTCAAGCAGAGCGAGCAGGACGTGCTGCTGCTGCCCATCGAGAACACCACCGCCGGCAGCATGAATGAGACGTACGACGTGCTCGCCGCGGGCGATGGCGTCATCACCGGTGAGGTGGTGAGCCAGGTGGACCACCGGCTGCTGGGCGTGAAGGGCGCGAAGCTGGAGGACCTGCGCGAGGTGCTGTCCCACCCGCAGGCGCTGGCGCAGTGCGAGGACTTCCTGCGCACGCACGTGCCCTGGGCCCGCACCGTGCTTGGGCCAGACACCGCCGTCGCCGCGCAGATGGTCGCGGATCGCAATGACAGGACCGTGGCGGCCATCGCCAGCGAGTCCGCGGCGGGCCGCTTCGGGCTCGAGGTGCTCGCCAGCGACCTGCAGCCCGGCTCGGACTTCACGCGCTTCGTGGAGGTCTCGCGCCAGCCCACGCCGCTCGCGCCGGACGTGCCGTGCAAGACGTCGCTGCTGGTGGTGTTGGAGCATCGCCCGGGCACGCTGGGCCAGGTGCTGCAGCGGCTCACGCAGCGCGGAGTGAACCTCTCCAAGCTGGAGTCGCGCCCCATCCCGGGCGCGCCGTGGAAGTACCGCTTCTACCTGGACGTGGAGGGCCACGCCGCGTCCGCCTCGGTGACGGCCGCGCTGGAGGATCTGCGCCCGCTCACATCGTCCCTGCGCGTGCTGGGCACCTACCCGCGCGCGGAGCCCATCGATGGCTGACACCGCCTCCCGCCGCATCGCCTTCCAGGGCGAGCGCGGCGCGTACGGCGACGAGGCCACAGGCGTCCTCTTCGGCGCCTCCGTGACGCGCATCCCCTGCCCCACCTTCCGCGCTGTCTTCGAAGCCGTCGCCGAAGGCACGGTGGACGGCGGCGTGGTGCCCATGGAGAGCGCGCTCGCGGGACCGGTGGCGGAGGTGGTGGACCTGCTCCTGGAGTTCACCCCGGCCCTCTCCGGCGAGCTGCGGCTGCCCGTGCGTCACTGCCTGCTCGCGCCGCCGGGCCGCACGCTGGAGGACCTCACGCGCGCGCTGTCCCATCCACAGGCGCTGGCGCAGTGCGGAGGCTGGCTGCGAAAGCACCACCTGCACCCCGTGCCCGAGGCGAACACCGCCGTGGCAGCACGGCGCGTGGCGCAGGAGGTACTGGAGGGCACGGCTGCCATCGCCAGCCGGACCGCGGCGGAGCTCTATGGCCTCACCGTGCTGGCGGAGGGCATCGCGGACTCGCCGGACAACGCCACCCGTTTCCTCGCGGTAGGCCCGGCCGTGCCGCTGAACCTGGGCTCGCGGTGGAAGACGTCGCTGGTGCTCACGCTCGACGACGGCCCTGGCGCGCTCGCTGGCGTGCTCACGGCCTTCGCCGCGCACGGGGTGAACGTCGCGCGGCTGGAGTCGAGGCCCGGCGGCGTCCGCGCCTGGGACTATCGCTGGTGCCTGGACGTGGACGGCGCGGTCACTTCCGCGCCGGTGAAGTCAGCCCTGGGTGAAGCCCGGAGCATGTGCACGTCGCTCCGGGTGCTGGGCAGCTACGCGCTCAGCGACTGACGGCCTTGGCCGGAGCGGCGGCCTGCGTCCCGTCGCCGTTGCTCACGGCCTCCGTGTACGCGGCGCGCACGATGTTCGTATAGCGCTGGAGGGCGCCCAGTTGCTCAAGGCGCAGCGCCTGTGGCCCGTCGCACAGCGCCTTCTCCGGCGTGGGGTGGAAGTCCACCAGCACCATGGACGCGCCCGCGATGAGGCCCTGGCCAATGGCGTGGAAGATGTCCGGCAGCCCGTCCGGCGGGGCCTCCGCGCGGCCAATCGCGTGCGAGGGGTCCACGCACACCGGCATGCGCGTGAGGCGGCGCACCACCGGCACGTGCGCGAAGTCCACCATGTTGCGGTGCGGGTCGCCCAGGTGCGTCTTCACGCCACGCAGGCAGAAGACGATCTTGGGGTTGCCCTCGCTCGCCACGTACTCGCACGCGTTGAGGGACTCCTCCAGCGTGATGCCCATTCCGCGCTTGAAGAGCACCGGGAAGGCGTGCTGCTGACCAATCTGCTTGAGCAGCTCGAAGTTCTGCGCGTTGCGCGTGCCCACCTGGAGCATCACGCCTGTGGGCGCCCCGGACTTCTTCAGCGCGTCGTTGATCTCGTCGATGTGGCGCGGGTGCGTCACCTCCATCGCGACGACCTTGATGCCGTGCTTGCCCGCGGAGTCGAACACCCAGGGCAGGCACTTCGCGCCCAGGCCCTGGAACTCGTACGGGTTGGTGCGCGGCTTGTACGCGCCCATGCGCGTGGTGTTGATGCCGCAGCGAGCGAGCGCCGCCATCATCGCGTCCACGCTCTCCAGCGAATCCACCGCGCACAGCCCGGCGAACAGGTTCACCGAGTTGTCGCCGAAGCTGACGCCGTTGTACTCGAAACCCGCCGTGGTGCGCTGGCCACCGTGCCGGCCGATGATGCGGTACTTCTGCGAGACGCGGACCACCTGACGCACGCCGGGCAGCTGCTGGAACGGCTCCAGCGGCACCTGCGACGTGGAGCCCAGCAGATACAGCTCCGTGATGGTGGACTCGGCGCCCTGGACGACGTGGGCACGCGGGGTGACGCCCTCGTACTGCGAAGCGAGTTGGAGGACGGCGTTCACGACGGATTCCGGGGAATCCGGCTCGAGCATCACGATCATGCGGGGGGTTCTCCTGGTGGGGGGCCGCTTCGGCATTCAACACCGGCATCCCGCCCTTTCCCTCCGCATTTGTATGGAATTTGACGCGAGGCGCCTCAGGAGGAGGCGGGGCGCAGCCGGGTCGCCAGCTGGGTGTAGTGCTCCTGCTGGGTAGGGTCACCCAGGTGCTCCCACACGTCCGCCAGGGCCTTGGCCGCCTCCACGTAGGCAGGGGACAGCTCCAGCGCCAGTTCAAAGACCTGGCGGGCCAGACGGTAGCGGGCCTTGTCCGGCCGCCGGCCCTGGGTCAGGAGCGCGTTACCCAGGTGGTAGACCTCGATGGCGGCGGCCTCGCGGTAGCCGGGGGTGGGGTTGAGTTGCACCGCCCGGTGCATCAGGAGGGAGGCGGCTTCGGGCTCCCCCAGTTCCAACTGGCAGAGGGCCGCCTCGCGGTGGGGGTCCGCCGCGGAGGGATCCAACTCGATGGCGCGCTGGAAGCCCTTCAAGGCCTCGTCGGTCCGCCCCAGCTGCTTGAGGGCGAAGGCCTTTGAGGTGAGCGCGGGGAAGTGGCGCGGATCCACGGCGAGGACCTGCTCGAACGACTGGAGCGCGGCCTCGTGGTTGCCGGCCATGGAACGGTGGACGCCCTCGTTGAACGACGCCAACAGCAACGACCTGGACATCTTCGGTTCCCCCATCGGACAGGGTTCGCAAGGCCGCGCGCTTCACGCGGCCCGAAAGCGCAAGCCTGTCACCGGGGGCCCACGCCTCGCAAAGGTGCGCCCCTTCCCCGGCTGATGGCACCCATCGCGTTCGGCTGATGACGCGGGCGGCCTCCCGCATGACGCAGGTTTCCGTCGTCCGGAATTCGCCACTGTCCCCAGCCGGCCCTCCTGCGCTACGTCGCCGGAAGTCCAGGGTGGACTCCTCCCCGAGGCCCTCATGCTGGTGTTCGAGATCGTCATCGCGCTGTTGCTGGGAGGCGCGGGACTGGCGGCGCTGTCCCGGCGGCTTGGCACGCCCTACCCCGCGCTGGTGGCGCTTGCCGGGGCGGTCCTGGCGCTCGTGCCGGGCAGTCCGGAGCTGGTGTTGGATCCGGAGCTGGCGCTCACCCTGTTCGTCGCGCCGGTGCTGCTGGACGCGGCGTTCGACGCGTCGCCTCGCGACCTGCGCGCGAACTGGCGGCCGGTGGCGAGCCTGGCCCTGGGCGCGGTGGTGCTCACGGTCATCGCCGTGGCGGTGGCGGTGAAGTGGATGGTGCCGGCGATGCCCTGGGCCGCGGCCATCGCGCTGGGCGCCATCGTCGCGCCTCCGGACGCGGCGGCGGCCACGGCGGTGCTGAAGCAGCTCAAGCCCCCGCACCGGCTGATGGTCATCCTGGAGGGCGAAAGCCTCTTCAACGACGCGAGCGCCCTGCTCATCTACCGGCTCGCGCTGGGGGCCGTGGCCGCGGGCGGCGTGCTGGGTTGGAGCGCGGTGCCCACGCTGCTCGTCGTCACGGTGGCCAGCGTGCTGCTGGGCGTCGTGTTGTCGCGGGTGAGCCTGCGCATCAACGCCAGCGTCGAGGACGTGTCCACGGCGGTCATCACCCAATTCGGCAGCACGTTCGCGGTGTGGATCCTCGCGGAGCGGCTGCACCTGTCCGGCATCCTGACGACGGTGGTCTACGCGATGACCATCTCCCGCACGGCCTCCGTGGTGACGCCCGCGCGGATCCGCATCCCGTCCTACGCGGTGTGGGAGGTGGCGACGTTCGTGTTGAACGTGCTGGCCTTCGTGCTCGTGGGCTTCCAGTTGAAGGGCATCGTCGCGCGCTTCGACCGGGAGACGTGGCTGGAATACGGCGCCATCGCGGCGGTGGTGACGGGCGCGGCCATCCTCGCGCGCATCGCCTGGGTGATGGGAGCGGCGGCGTTCAACCGCTGGAGACAGCGCAAGTCGAAGTCCAGCCCCGTCACGCTCTCACCGAGCGCGGCCGTGCTGGTGGGCTGGTGCGGGATGCGAGGCATCGTGACGCTCGCGGCGGCGCTGGCACTGCCCACGGGGCATGACGGGGTCGCGGCCTTCCCCTACCGGGACCTCATCCTCTTCACGTCGTTCTCCGTGGTGCTGGGGACGCTCGTGGTGCAGGGGATGACTCTCAAGCCCCTGATGACGCGGCTGAAGCTGGACGACGACGGTGAGGTGGACCACGAGGTGCGGCTCGCCCGGGTGGAGACGCTGCGCGCTGGGTTGGAAGCCACGAACGAGTCCGAAGGCACGGAGATGGCGACCCTGGTCCGGCGCCGGTACGAGCTGCAACTGCGGCGCGCGCGACAACTCCTGGATGAACACGCCCTCATGGGCTCCGCGAGCCCCAGCTCTCCCTGGGGGCCGCCCACCGCGGACGCGGAGACGGTGCGCACCGCGATGGCCGCGGGACGGAGGAAGCTGGCCGAACTCCGGGCGAACGGCACCATCGGGGACGCGGCGTTTCAGCAGGTGGAGCAGGAGCTGGACTGGTCGGAGCTCGACCTGCAACAGCTCCTGAGGGCGGAGTCACCCGAGTAGTTCTCAGCCGCGCGCTTCCTCCTCCATCGCCGCGAGGAAGCCCGTGGTGAAGTCCGGGTAGCGCGGCGTCCAGCCCAAGGCCTCCAGCTTCGCGGCGCTGATGGCGCGGTCGCCGCGCAGGGATTCATGGAGGGACTCGAAGGGCACGCGCGGAGGCATGGGGAGACCCAGCTGCTGACAGAGCCACGAAGCCGTCTCCTCCTGCGTCGCGGGCCGGCGGTCGGCCACGCAGTACACCTCGCCAGGAGCGCCGCGTTCGAGAACCACGCGCACCGCGTCCACCAGGTCGTCCACGTGGATGCGCGACAGGCGTCCTCCACCTGAGTCCGGGATGCGCAGCGTGCCCGCCTTCAAGCGGCCGGACGTGCCGCGCCCCGGGCCGTAGATGCCCGAGATGCGCATGACGCTCGCGCCAAGGGGAAGAAATAGGTCTTCGGACTCCAGGCGTGCGCGGGAGACCGCGGAGGTTTTGTCGACCGGCGTGGACTCATCCACGTGTCCGCGAGCGGAGCCATAGACACCCGTGGACGACAGGTAAACGAGCCGGGCGGGACGCGAGCGGGACAGTGCATCCGCGAAGCGGGCATCCAACCCGGCCTCCGGAGGAACGGAGGTCACGACGTGCGCGCCCTCTGCCCGTGACAGCGCGTCGTCAATCGACACGACGTGGACACCCGCGCCCTCCAGCACCGAACGGCGAGCGGCGTCCCGGGTCGTGGCCAGGACTTCCCGGCCCGAGCGGGCCTCCGCCACCGCGAACCGCGTGAGCGTGTAACCACAGCCAAGCAGGAGGAGCGGAGCGGTCATGGCCTCCGCGATAACGGGCAACGCCCGCCCCGCGCAAGGCCCACGCCCAAAGTGAACGGCCCTCCTCCCGTCATCCGGAAGAAGGGCCGTCACCTCACGTCGTCAGTCGCGGCCTAGAACTCCGCGCTCGCGCGAGGGTCGATGATGCCGCACTCCTTGATCTTGTAGAGCAGCGCCTTGTAGCTGATGCGCAGCTTGCCCGCAGCGCGACGCTTGTTCCACGCGGTGCGCTGGAGCATCGCGAGGATGGCCTCGCGCTCCGCGAGCATCGCCGCGCGCTTGCCGATGTCCTTGAGCGACAGCTCCCCGGCCGGAGGCGGCGGAGGCGGCGGCTGCGGAGCATCGAACGGGTTCGCGTAACGCTGCGGCGCCACGGCGTTGAACGGCGTGGCATCCGTCATCACCGGAGGCGGCGTCATCACCACGCCGCGCGCGGGCATCTCCAGCACCTGCACACCGGAGCCCGAAGCCGTCGCGAGCGAGGACGGAGGAGCCGCGAAGACGCGAGCGGACTCGTCCACGTAGCGCGACGGAGGTGGGATGAACTCGTCCCCACCACCGAACGACGTGGGCAGCGACGGGGCGCTCGCCGGAGTACGGCCGCCGCCGCGGATTTCATCCAGCACCAGGGTCGGGTCCTTCAGCACGCACAGCCGGCGCACCATGTTCTCCAGCTCGCGCACGTTGCCCGGCCACTCGTAGTCGCTGAACGCGTGGAGCACCTCCGAGGGCAGCTCGGACACGTTCGTCATGAAGCCCTTGCCGTACTTCTTGAGGAAGTGGTCGGTGAGCGGCACCACGTCCTCGCGGCGCTCGCGAAGGGGCGGCAGGCGGATGGCCACCACGTTGAGGCGGTAGTACAGGTCCTCGCGGAAGTTGCCGAGCGCGATCTCCTTCTCCAGGTCGCGGTTCGTCGCCACCACCACGCGGCTGTCCACGCGGACGCTCTTCTTGCCGCCGACGCGGAAGAACTCCTCGTCCTGCAACACCTGGAGCAGCTTCGCCTGGAGGCGGATGGCCATCTCGCCAATCTCATCCAGGAAGATGGTGCCCTGATCCGCCAGCTCGAACTTGCCCGGCTTCTCCGCCGTGGCGCCCGTGAAGGCGCCGCGCTCGTGGCCGAACAGCTCGCTCTCCAGCAGCTCGCCCGGCAGCGCCGCGCAGTTCACCTTGATGAACGGCCGGCCATGGCGCTGGCTGCGCGCATGGATTTCACGGGCAATCACTTCCTTGCCCGTGCCGGACTCACCCAGCAGCAGCACCGGCACGTCCGTGTCCGCGATGCGCTCCACCAGCGCACGCGCGCGGCGCATGGCCGGCGACGTGGAGATGAGCACGCGGGCCTCCGCCGCGGCCTCCGCGGGCGTCAACACCACGCGAGGCGCGGGCGCGGTCGCCTGCCGCTCCGGAACGCGGGTCCCCAGGGCGCGCGCGAGCACGTCCTGCAGCTCGTCGTTGCCAAAGGGCTTCGCCAGATAGTCGGAGGCGCCCATCTTCATCGCGCGCACCGCGTCGTCAGCGCCCGACAGCGCGCTCAACACGATGACCGGAGCCGCGCCACCCGTGCTCCGGTAGCGGCGCAACACCTCCAGACCACTCATCTCCGGCATCACCACGTCCAGCAGCACCGCGTCGAACGAGCCGCCAGAGAGCATCTCCAGCGCCTGCGAACCGCTCGAAGCACAGCGCACCTGGTACCCCGAGCTCCCCAGCAGCTCGGAAAGGAACGTGCGCACCGACTCCTCGTCATCCACCACCAGCACCGCGATCCGATCCATCCCCACGCCTCCGCTCGCCCTGTGCATCAAACCCTCGTGAACTGAATCAAACCGACATCAGACGGGCTGGACCGGCTGCCCGCCGAAGCTCGCGTGTACGCCTCAAGGTCTGCAGTGCCGCGGCCAACAGCTGGGTGGGAGCCCCCACCGTGTCCGGGAAGCTCACCGCTCCCAGCTCCAGCGCCGTACGCACCACGCGACCCTCCATCTGGAACCGGGCGGCCTCGAACCGGGCCTCCACCCGAGCTAGCACCTCCGGCACCGACTCCGCGGGCGTGCCCGGCAGCAGCATGGCGAACTGACTGTCACCCACCCGCGCCACCGCGTCCGCCTCGCGCACCGTCTGCCCCAGCACCACCGCGCTGTAGACGAGCAGCCGCTCCGCCATGCTCTTGCCGTGCTCCTTGCGAAGCGCACTCCAACCCGTCACCTCCGCCGCCACCACCGAGAATGTCCCGCCGTAGCGCTCCGTCCGCCGTGCCTCCAACCCGATGAGGGCCAGCAGGAAGGGCCGGTTGTAGAGCCCCGTCACAGGGTCGTGCAGCGCCAGCGCCGTGCCGGCCTCTTCACCCGCGGCCGCGCGCTCCACCGACTGCTTGAGCCGCATCTGCGCGTGCAGCTTCATGGACAGCTCCGCGCCATCCACCGTGCGAGGAACCACGTCCACGCACTGCCCCTTCTCCACGCAGAAGCGCCACGCGTCCCGGTCGTGCGAATCCACCAGGTACATCATCGGCACCGTGCCCTTGCCCACCTGACGCAGGCGCCGCGCCGTCTGGATCGCCGCGTAGTCCGGCGGTTGCGCGGCCAGCAGTACGGCATCCGGACGGATCACCTCGAAAAGGGGCACCGCCGCGTCGAAGCGCGTCAGGGGCACCACTCGGAAACCGGCCTCCCCCAGGAGCGCCCGGGTGCGCTCCAGGTCCTCCGCGCGAGGCTCCACCAGCAGCACCGTAGGCGGCTGGCCCGACTTTCCCGCTCCCTTGCGCTTCACACCCACCGCCGTGCCCTCCCTTCCAGCATTTTCTGCCCCGCCACCCTGCCCGCCTGCCCAGATTTACAGCCCCGCTACTTTCGCGCCCTACGTATCCCCTTGGATTTCTTAGGGAAGGGCACTTCGTTACCCACCCTGGCCCACGGTTTTAGCAATGGGTATGCCATTCATCACCTCGCGGATCCGGACTTCCAGGGTCTCCGCGTCGACCCGGTGCTTGAAGGCGGGCACCCCCTCAATGAGGACCACGGGGATGTCGTAACGCCAGGCCTCGAAGAGGTCCGGGCTCTGGAGGATGTCGGTGACGTAGAGCTCGAACGGCAGCCGGGTCCGCACCTCTTCGACCACCGCAATGGCCTTCACACAGAGGGAACACCGGGGTTTCGAGTAGATATCGACTCGCATGCGTTGCAGGATGGGCGCTCGATGCGCGGCGTGTGTGGTGATTTTTCGACGATGCCCCTCAAGGACCTGGTCGTCCACCTCGGGAATCGCCGGGCCACCGGCACCCTGAACGTGGAGCGGGGAGACGTGCGCAAGCAGCTCTTGCTGCGCGACGGCAACGTCATCACCGCCAGCTCCAACCAGCCCCGCGAGTACTTCGGCCAGTTCCTGATCAACCAGGGTCACCTGACGGAGGATCAACTGGAGCGCGCGTTCTCCACGCAGGCGGAGACGCACATCCTGCTGGGGAAGATCCTGATCATGACGGGCACGGTGTCGGAAGCCACCGTGCGCACGGTGCTCTCCCACAAGTTCCGGGAGATGCTGCTGGATGCCTTCACCTGGGAGGAAGGCGGCTTCGACTTCCGCCCCACGGACGTCGCGCCGGAGCTGGAGGGCCTGGACGTCAGCGTGGACCTGCTGGACGTGCACCGCGAGGGCGAGTTCCGCGAGACGGCCTGGCAGGCCATCCGCGCGGTGTTCCCTTCCGGCCGCGTGCGCCTGGAGGTGGACGAGCGCAAGCTGACGGACCGCAAGGCCGGCAGCATGGACGAGCGCATCGTGCAGCTCGCGAAGGAAGGCCTCAGCATCGACGGCATGGCGCTGGCGCTGCACGCCACCGACTTCTTCCTCTACCAGCGGCTGTACGCGCTCTATCGCCAGGACGCGCTGCGGGTGTCCGACGAAGCGCCCCTGCCCTCCCCGGATCCCGGCGCGCATACCGTCGTCGTGGTGGAAGAGGACGACGAGGACGACCTGGACTCCGGCGGCGTCATCGGCTCCGAGTCCTCCTCCGACGAGGTGCTCCAGGCCGCCCAGCTCTTCCTGGACGCGGGCAACCTGCGCGACGGCGAGGCGCTGGCCCGGCGCGCGCACGAAATCGCGCCCAGCGAGCACACCACGAAGCTGCTGCGCGAAGCGGAAGGCAGGCTGCTCGCGGAGCTGCGCAAGGCGCTGATGGAGCCGTCGCGGGTGCCGGCGCTGATGGTGACGCCCGCGCACCTGAAGACGCTGCCCCTCACGTCACCGGAGCGCTACCTGCTGTCGCGCATCGACGGGCGGCGGGACGTGGCCGCCATCGTGCACGTGTCGCCCCTCCAGGAGCTGGAGGCCCTGAAGTTCTTCCAGGGCTTCGTGGCCACGGGGCTGGTGAAGCTCACCGCGCGTCCGCTGTCCTGACGTCCCGCCTCAGTGCTTGCCGGCGGCGCCCGCGGGGGCCGTCAACTCCACCGGCGCGGGGATGCGCTCCAGCGCCAGGCGCAGGGCCTCGCGGCCCAGGTAGGAGCCGCGGATGCGCCACTTCGGATCATTCACGATGAGGGCGGCCACGGCCACGCGCGGGTTGTCCTTGGGCGCGAAGCCGACGAACCACGAGTAGTCGCGGAAGGGCTCGCGGTCCGCGAGCGTGCCCGTCTTGCCCACCGCGTCCTTCACCTGGAAGCCGCGCTCGCGGAAGACGCCGCGCGCGGTGCCATGGGTGACGGTCTCCTCCAGCATCCGCGTGAGCTCATGCGCGGCGGTGGGGGTGAGCACGGGCTCCGGCTCCGGCAGGGGCATGTAGGGCTCCGGCTCCACCAGCACGGGGTCCACCCAGCGACCCTCGTTGGCGGCCACCGACGCCAGCAGCGCGCCGTGCAGCGGGGACAGGTACACGTCGCCAAAGCCCGCGCCGGTGTTGGCGAGCGCGAAGCCGTCCTCCGGGATGTACGCGAGCGACACGTCCAGGGGCTGGGCGAAGGGAATCTCGCGGTTGAAGCGCAGGCGCGCCGCCATGCGCTTGAGGGAGTCCGCGGTCAGGTGCTTGCTGGTCATCTTGGCGAAGATGACGTTGGCGCTCTTGCCCATGGCCAACGCCAGCGAATAGCAGGCGCCGTCGCGCTCGGTGTCCTCCAGCTGCCGCTCGTTCAGCCGGCGCTTGCCACCGTGGAAGCACGCCTCGGTGTCGGCCGACACGCCAGCCTCCAGGAGCGCGCTGCCGGTGACGATCTTGAAGATGCTCGCGGCCGGGTACACCGCGCGGATGGGCAGCCCGCGCAGCTCCGGCTTCGCCTCCGAGTGCTCCGCCATCGCGAGCACGCGGCCGGTGGAGGGCTCCAGCACCACCGCGGCGCCGTAGGGCACCTGGTAGTTCTGCATGATCTTCGTGAGCGACGCCTGAAGGCCGGGATCGATGGTGAGCACCTGATCCGGCGTGTTCTTTCCGCCCTTCACCACCAGCTTGTTGCCCTCCAGCTTCGCGCGGGCCACCAGGTCCTGCGCGCGCGGCAGGCCCTGGAGCTTGCCGAACGGCGGCGCCTTCTCCCGCGAGGGGACCGGCATCGGAGGCACCATCCCGGGCTCCAGCGCGGCGGCGTCCTTCGAGGCCAGCGCCTCCGCCAGCGCGCGAGCATCCACCGGGCGCGAGTCCTCGGACGGAGTGGCCGCCACGGCTTCACCGGCGGTCCCGGAGTCTGGAGCCTGCGCGACGCTCGCGGAGTCCCCCGCGTCCGGAGAAGCTGACAGAGCGCGCTGCTCGGCCTCCACCTTCTCCACCAGCGCACGGGCGCCCACGGGCCCCGCGTCCGTTCCCAGGGCGCTCACCGACTGCGCCAGCACCTGGGCATCCGACGGGGCGGCGGGTGACGCCGCGGTGTTCGCGTCCGGCCCGGGCGCGGAGGCGCCCAGGAGCAGCGTGAGGGGGAACAGCGGCAGGGCGGCGAAGAGGCGGCGAATCGTCATGCGTCGGGGCTCTCCTTGGGGGCAGGGAGCAAGCCGCCGGATCCTAGTCGCTGAGGGCGCGCTGTCCACGGCTTGCCTCCTCGACTGCTGCCTTCGTCCGCGAGAAACCTGGGAAGGTGCCCGGAGGTCCAGTAGGGTCCTGTGCACCTTGGACGGACTCAAAGAGACATTGGTGATCTGGGCAGCCGAGCTGCGTCGGGCCATGAAGAGCGGCCGGGCCATCGTGCTGCTCGGCCTCTACAGCATGTTCTCCGCGCTGGTGCTGCTCGTGGTGGGCTTCGTCACCCGGGAGCTGCAGGCCCAGGTGAACGCGAAGCTCGCCGAGTCCGGCGGGGACACGGAGATGGCCACGCAGGCCGCGGAGCAGATGCACCAGGGGGTGCTGGGCTTCCTCGCCAGCAACGACGCCGCGATGATGGAGGCGCTGGCGAAGGTGCCCATCGTGGTGCTCATCGTCTTCAAGATCACCCTCTTCTTCCTGCCCGCCTACGTCGCGCTGATGGGCTTCGACCAGGTGAGCGGTGAAGTGGGTCCGCGCTCCATGCGCTATCTCACGGTGCGCGCGCGCCGCTCATCGGTGCTCCTGGGCAAGTTCCTCTCCCAGGCCACGCTGCTGGTGGGGCTGGTGCTGATCATCGACCTGGCCATCTTCATCTACGCGCGCATCATCAACGACGACTTCACCTTCGGGGTGCTGGTGCTCAACCTCCTGAAGTTCTGGAGCGCCACCATCGTCTTCTCGCTGGCCTACGTCGCCCTCACCACCCTGTGCTCCAGCCTCTTCCGCAGCCCCGCGGTGAGCCTGGTCTTCAACTTCATCCTGCTCTTCGTCTTCTGGCTGATGGACTCCGTGGGGCGCTCCGTGAGCGAGGAGAACGTGCTGCGCTTCCTGCGCTACCTGTCCCCTTCGTACTACTCGGGCAACCTGCTGCACCCGAAGCTCGCCGAGTTCGCCATGAGCGGCGCGGCCTACGCGGCCTTCGCGGCCGTCTTCCTCTTCGGCGCCTACGGCGTCCTGCGCGCGAGGGACCTGTGAGCGACCTGGCCATCCAGCTGAACAACGTCTCCAAGCACTTCGGCCCCAAGGTCGCCGTCAACGCGGTGAGCCTCCAGGTGCGTCAGGGCGACGTCTTCGGTCTCATCGGCCCCAACGGCGCCGGCAAGACGACCACCTTCTCCATGATGTGCGGCTACCTCTACCCGTCCGAGGGCTCGCTCCAGGTGATGGGCGTGTCCCCCACCGCGCCCGGAGCCCTCAAGGGCCGCGTGGGCGCGCTGCCCCAGGACGCGGTGCTGCCCCCCGGCTGGGAGGTCGGCGCGCTGCTCATGTACTGGGCCCGCCTGTCGGACCTGCCCCAGCCCGAGCACGAGGCCCGCGGCGCCCTGGAGAAGGTCGGCCTGATGGAGGCCTGGAAGGTCCAGACCCAGGCGCTCAGCCACGGCATGGCCAAGCGCGCCGCCATGGCCCAGGCCCTGATGGGCCGCCCGCCGCTCGTCCTGTTGGACGAGCCCACCGCCGGCCTGGATCCGCGCATCGCCGCGCAGGTGCGTCAGGTCATCAAGGACATGAAGGGCACGCAGACGGTGGTCGTCTCCAGCCACAACCTCCAGGAGCTGGAGGAGCTGTGCGACGCGGCCGCCATCCTCGACAAGGGCTCGCTCGCGCAGGCCGGCACCATGTCGGAGCTCACCGGCCAGGGCGCCGAGTTCCGCGTCCAGATCGCCCGGGGCGACGTCATCATCCCCGAAATCACCTCCCTGCCCGGCGTCACCGACGCGCGCATGGAGGGCCCCGACGTGCTGCGCGTGCGCTTCGACGGCCAGGCCCACAAGGCCGAGGAGGTCATCAGCCGCACCGTCGGCCACCTCATCCAGCACCAGGTGCTCATCCTCGGCGTCAGCCGCGGCCGCCGCCTGGAGGACCGCGTCCTTCAGCTGCTGTAGGCCCGCACCCTACGGACGCTCACCCCGCCTTGCGCACCCAGCCCACATAGTGGGCTCCCCTGCGCTCCATGCGGACGAGCTCGTTGCCCGTCGCGTCGCACCAGGCGGGCAGGTCCGCCTCCAGCCCTCGGTCGGTGGAGACAAGCTCCACCAGCGTCCCGGGCGGCAGGCGGCGCATCGCCTTGGCAATCTCCAGGATGGGCACCGGGCAGAGGGCCCCGGACGTATCCACGCGCACACCAGCTTCCATTCGCGCGCATCCTGTCATGGGGACTGGAACCCCGCCTGCCAAAGCGACACGACACGCGCGTTGAGAGGGAATTTTGGCGTCCCCAACGTCGTTGTCCGCCCCTTCGAGGCCTCTGGATAACGGGCGGACGCAGGCGGTCATCGCGGCTTGCGTGTCTGGAATTCCCTCTGTTAAGTACCCCGCCCTTTCCCTACCCAGACACCCGCTTGGGGCCCGGAGTCGGACCTATGGCGCAGGAGCATTCCCAACCCATGAAGCCCAATGTCATCGTGGCCCTGCTGGTCGGCCTGGTGCTCGGGTTCGTTGGCGGCCGTGCCGCCACCGGCTCGAAGCCCTCCACCGGCAATCCCCCCCCCATCGCGCAGGCGGGGAACAAGCCCGCGGCGCGCGCCGTGGACCCCACCGTCTTCAAGGTGCCCGTCGACGGCGCCCCGATGAAGGGCAGCGTCAACGCGCTCGTCACCATCGTGGAGTTCTCCGACTACGAGTGCCCGTTCTGCAGCCGCGCGCACAACACCGTCGAGCAGCTCCAGAAGGACTACGGCAACAAGCTGCGCGTCGTGATGCGCCAGAACCCGCTGTCCTTCCACCCGCACGCCAAGCCCGCGGCCCTCGCGGCGCTCGCGGCCGGTGAGCAGGGCAAGTACTGGGACATGCACGACCTGCTCTTCGCCAACAACAAGAAGCTGGATGGGGAGAGCCTGGAGGGCTACGCCAAGCAGATCGGCCTGGACGTGGCGAAGTGGAAGACGGACATGGCGAATGAGCGCCTGGGCGCCACCATCGACAAGGATCAGGCCCTGGCCCAGCAGATGGGCGCCAGCGGCACGCCGGCCTTCTTCATCAACGGCCGCTTCCTCTCCGGCGCGCAGCCCATCGACAACTTCAAGGCCCTCATCGACGAGGAGCTCGCCAAGGCCGAGGGCCTGGTGAAGAGCGGCGTCGCGCCGTCGCAGGTGTACGCGCGCACCATCGAGAAGGGCGTCGAGCGCGCTCCGTCCCGCCCCGCCCAGCAGCAGGCGGAGCCCGCCGCCGCCGCGAAGAAGGTGGAAGTCCCCGCGGACTCCCCGTCCTTCGGCCCGGCCACCGCGAAGGTGACCATCGTCGAGTGGTCGGACTTCGAGTGCCCGTTCTGCAGCCGCGCCGTGCCGACCCTGAACAAGATCAAGGAGACCTACGGCAAGGACGTGCGCGTGGTGTTCCGCCACCAGCCGCTGCCCATGCACTCGCACGCGAAGATCGCCGCGCAGGCCTCCATGGCCGCCCACGAGCAGGGCAAGTTCTGGGAGATGCACGACAAGCTCTTCGCCAACCAGCGCGCCCTGGAGCGCGGTGACCTGGAGAAGTACGCCCAGGAGCTGGGCCTGGACATGAACAAGTTCAAGGCCGCCCTGGAGTCGAGCAAGATCTCCGCGAAGGTGGACTCGGACTCCTCCGCGGGCACGGCGGTGGGCGCCAACGGCACCCCGGCCTTCTTCATCAACGGCCGCTTCCTCTCCGGCGCGCAGCCCTTCGAGGCCTTCAAGCCCCTCATCGACCAGGAGATCGCCAAGGCCGACAAGGCGCTCGCCGCCGGCACCAAGGCGGAGGACCTCTACGCCAAGCTGAACCAGGACAACGTGAACGCCGCTCCGGCCGCCCCCGCGGCGCCCGCCGAGCCGGAAGTGCAGAAGGTGGACGTGGGCAACGCCCCGGTGCGTGGCCCGAAGAACGCGCCCGTCACCATCGTCGCCTGGTCCGACTTCGAGTGCCCCTTCTGCAGCCGCGCCGTGCCGACCATCGAGCAGGTGGAGAAGGCGTACAAGGGCAAGGTCAAGTTCGCCTTCAAGCACCAGCCCCTGCCCTTCCACCAGAACGCGAAGCTCGCCGCCGTGGCCTCCATGGCCGCGAACGAGCAGGGCAAGTTCTGGGAGATGCACGACAAGCTCTTCGCCAACCAGCGCGCGCTGGACCGCGCCAGCCTGGAGAAGTACGCCCAGGAAATCGGCCTGAACGTGAACAAGTTCAAGACGGACCTGGAGTCGGGCAAGTTCGACAAGCAGATCGAGGCGGACATGGCGGACGGCTCCGCCAAGGGCGCCAACGGCACCCCGACGTTCTTCATCAACGGCCGCACGCTGGTGGGTGCGCAGCCCTTCGAGGCCTTCAAGAAGGTCATCGACGAGGAGTTGAAGAAGGCCGGCGTCGCGATGGCGGCGGAAGCGAAGTAGCCCTCCCCCGCTGTTGAAGCACAAAGGCCGTCGGCTCCCTCAGCGGGAACCGGCGGCCTTCGTGTTTCCAGCGAGTCCCCGGTGCGGCGTCAGGACACGGCGATGGCGTCGATCTCCACCTGGGAGCCGCGCGGCAGCGCGGACACCTGCACGGTGGCGCGGGCCGGCGGGGAGCCGGTGAAGGCGCGGCCGTACACCTCGTTCACCTTGGCGAAGTCGCCCAGGTTGGTGAGGAAGATGGTGCAGCGCACGACGTGGCTGAAGTCCAGGCCGCTGGCGGCGAGCACGGCCTGCAGGTTCTTCATCACCTGCTCGGCCTGCGCGACGACGTCACCGGGGACCAACTCCATCGTCTTCGGATCCAGGGGAATCTGGCCGGACAGGAACGTCATCTTCCCGGCGTCCACCTGCACGGCCTGGGAGTAGGGGCCAATCGCCTTGGGGGCGTCGTCGGAGTGGATTGCCTTGCGCGCCATGCAGCACACCTCGCGTTGCGGCGGCCCCCAAGGAGGACGGGGGCCGCGGGTCCGCCGCGGGCTGTAGCACAGGACAGGGCTAGATTCGCTCGACCGAGTAGACGCCCGTCAACCGCTCGATGGAGCGCATCAGGTCCGTCAGCTGCTTGAGGTCGGAGATGGTGACCTCGAAGGTGTTCACCGCCCGGTCGTCGCCGGTGGCCCGGCAGTTCGCCTGGGAGATGTTGACGCTCTTCTTGGAGAACGTGTTGGTGATGTCCGCCAGCAGGCCCGGCCGGTCCGCCGTCAGCACCCGCAGCGTGACGGGCCGCTTGAAGTCGCCCTTCACGTCCCAGGACACGTCCACACGCCGCTCGGGGTCGGTGGCCAGGGCCTTCTCACACCCCACCGTGTGCACCGTCACGCCCCGCCCCCGGGTGATGAACCCCGCGATGGGGTCCCCGGGAACAGGGTTGCAACAGCGCCCGAAGCGCACCAGCACGTCGTCCACGCCGCCAATCTGGACGCCGCTGCGGCTGTTGCGCCCGACCAGCCGCTTGGCCAGGTCCGTCATGCGCGACAGGCCCGGCAGCATGGACGCGTTCGCCCCCGTACCGTTGCCGTCCGTGGGACGCGGAGGCGGCTCCGCCTGCGCCAGCTTCTCCTGCGGCACCAGGCGCATCACCAGCTGCTGCGGCGTCACCTTGCCGTAGCCGATGGCGACCAGCATGTCGTCCTCGACGCGGAAGCCCAGCTCCTCGGCGACCTTCTTCACCTCGCCGGAGCGCACCAGCTTGTTGAAGTTGAGCTGGAAGCGCTTGAACTCGCGCTCCACCAGCTCACGGCCCAGTTGCAGGCTCTTGTCGCGCTGCTGCTGCTTGATGAAGCCGCGGATGCGCTGCTGCGCGCGGCTCGTCTTGACGAAGGTGAGCCAGTCCTTGGACGGGTGCGCCTGCGGGCTGGTGAGCACCTCCACCGTGTCGCCGTTCTTCAGCTTGTAGCGCAGGGGAACAATCTTGCCGTTCACCTTGGCGCCCACGCACCGGCCGCCCACGTCCGAGTGGATGGCGTACGCGAAGTCCACCGGCGTCGCGCCGCGCGGCAGGCTGCGCACGTCGCCCTTGGGCGTGAAGACGAAGACTTCGTCGGTGAAGAGGTCGACCTTCACCGTCTCCAGGAACTCCTTGGGGTCCTTGAGGTCCTGCTGCCACTCCATCAGCTGGCGCAGCCAGGCGAACTTCTCGTCGTCCTTGGAGATGGGCGCGCGGCCTTCCTTGTAGGCCCAGTGCGCGGCGATGCCCTCTTCGGCGATCTTGTGCATCTCCGAGGTGCGGATCTGCACCTCCACGCGCTCGCTCAACGGACCAATCACCGTGGTGTGCAGGGACTGGTACATGTTGGGCTTCGGGATGGCGATGAAGTCCTTGAAGCGCCCGGGCACCGGCTTCCACATCTGGTGCACCATGCCCAGCGCCTCGTAACAGGAGGGCACCGACGGCGCGATGATGCGGAACGCGATGATGTCGTGGATCTGATCGAAGTCGATGCCCTGCGACTTGATCTTCTTCCAGATGCTGTAGACGTGCTTGAAGCGCCCGCTGACGTCGCCCTTGAGGCCGCGCTCCTGGAGCTTCGCGCGCATCAGGTCGCAGGTGTCCTCGATGTACGCCTCGCGCTCCTTCTTGCGCTTGTTGAGCTGCTCCTCCAGCGCGAAGAACTCCTGGGGCTTCACGTAGCGGAAGGACAGGTCCTCCAGCTCCGTCTTGATCCAGGAGATGCCCAGGCGGTTGGCCAGGGGCGCGTAGATGTCCAGCGTCTCCTGTCCGATGCGGGCCTGCTTCTCCTCGGACATGTGATCCAGCGTCCGCATGTTGTGCGTGCGGTCCGCCAGCTTCACGAGGATGACGCGGATGTCCTGCGCCATCGCGATGATCATCTTGCGGAAGTTCTCCGCCTGCTTCTCCTCCTGGGAGAGCGTCGCGGACGCGGAGAACTTGGACAGCTTCGTCACGCCGTCCACCAGCTGGGCGACCTCCGGACCGAACAGCTCCGTGAGCTCCTCCGCGGTGGCGAGCGTGTCTTCGATGGTGTCGTGGAGCAGGCCGGTGACGATGGACGCCTCGTCCAGCTTCAGCTCCGCGAGGATGCCCGCCACCTCCAGCGGGTGGACGAGATAGGGCTCTCCCGACTTGCGGAGTTGCCCTTGATGGACCTTGGCCGAGTAGACGTACGCCTTCTTGATGATGTCCAGGTCGGGGTCCGGGTGGTACGACGCAACCCGCTGCAGGATGTCGTTCAGGCGAATCATCGAGGCGGTGACAATCGTAACTGCCTCAAACAGCAGGGGCAACGTTACCCTGGAACATCGCGTGCCCCGCCGGGTCCTGGAGGCCCGGGCGCCCTGGACATGGGTCCGAGGCTTTCGTTGACCCGGCGTTTCATGCCCCCCTAGATTGGCCCACTGCCCATGTCTCAGCTTCTGCTGTCCGCGCTCCCGGTGGTCTGCCCGAATTGTGACGGCTTCAACCCGGCACGCTCGGCCACCTGCGCACTGTGCGGCCAGGCGATGGACGAGGCCGCTCCGGCCCCCCGTCCGGCGGCCACGACCCCGCCCCGGCCGGTGACGCCGCCCCCTGGCGCGGGCCGTCCCGCCGCCGTCTCCAGCTTCACGCGCCCGGGCGAGCCCTTCGCGCCTCCCACGCCACCTCCGCCGCCCAGCGCGGTGCCACCCGGGCTCAAGCTCTCCGCGCGCACCCCGCCGCCCACCGCCGCCCAGGGGCTGATGGTGGAGGCCCGCCGGGCCGCGCCGCCGGCCACGGGGACGCCGCCTCCTCCCCGAGCAGGCTACGGGCCGGCCCTGCCGCCCGCGAACACCCGCCCGCCTCCGCCCGTGCCGGACAACGCCCTGCCCCCTCGCGGCGGTACGGGTGCCACGGCGCCGGTTCCGGCGGGTACGCCCCCCGCGACGACGGGCGCCACGGCGCGTCCCCCGCCGGTGGCGTCGCGCTTCGGGTTGGCGGTGATCGCCGGGACGACGCGCGGCCAGCGCTACAAGCTGCCGGTGACGGGCTGCGTGGTGGGCCGCCAGCGCGGCGCCATCCTCTTCCCGGACGACGTCTTCGTGTCGCCGCTGCACGCCACCTTCCTGGTGAAGGACGGCGCCCTCTACGTGCGCGACGAGTCGAGCGCGTCGGGCGTCTACGTCACCTTCGCCGGCACGGAGCCACTGGCGCCGCGAGCCCTCTTCAGCGCGGGCCAGCGGCTGTTCCGCTTCACCGGCCGCGTGGAGTCCCCCGTGCCCGTGGCGGGCCGGCCCACCCCGTATGGTTCGCCCGTGCCGCTCGGCCAGGCGCTGTACGGCGTGGAAGAGGTGCACATGGGTGGCAGGGCGGGCCGCGCGGTGGTGACGGCCGCGGCGCTGCTCACCATCGGACAGGCCCACTGCGACCTGGCGTACCCGAACGACGAGGGGCTCGCCGGCCGGCACTGCGAGCTGAGCCCCACGGCGACCGGCGCGATGCTGCGCGACCTCTCTGGTGGCCTGGGCACCTTCGTGCGCATCCCGCCCGCGACGGAGCGGCCCCTGCGTCCGGGCGACCGCGTCCGCCTGGGCCAGCACGTCATGCAGGTCGAAACGCTGGGCTGACGGGAAGCGGCCCGCGCGGCACCGAGCCGGGCCGGGTGCTACTGGCACTCAGGGCGACGAGGGACGCGCCACCGGGCTGCCGAGCCGGACTTCGATGTACGCGCGCGCACGCGAGTCGGGCATGTCGGTCAGGTGGCGCACCCACCAGCCGCGGGCCTCGTCCGTGTTGTCGCGCTGCCAGTACAGCTCACCCAGCTTGAGGGCCAGCTCCGCTTCCGGGTTGAAGTTGAAGGCTTCCTTGTAGCTGGAGGTCGCGCGGCCCAGCTCCCCGGCCATCACGTCGCGGTCCCCGTCCTGCGTCAGCTTGCGCGCCTTGTCCACGTTGCGCGCGTTGCTGGGGATCTGCCGCAGGTAGTCCGGCTGATCCGAACCGGAGGTGAGCAGCCGGGGCGCATTGGGCGGCGCAACATACTGGTTCCCCTCGGAGCCGCTGCCCGCGCCAATGCCGAAGTAGTAGACGAAGAAGCCCACCGCCCCCAGCACCAGCACGGTGGTGAGCGCCTTGAAGAAGAGGATGATGCCGTCGCCGCCACCAGAGGCGGGGGCGACCACGGAGGTCCGGGTGCCCTCCTGAGCGAGCGTGGACTCCTCGGAGACAGGGGTGCGCGAATGCGGCAGGCCCTGCACGGTGGCTTCCACCGTCACGTCGTTCCAGGCCGTGTTGTTGCGGGCGGCGTTGTGCGCGGCCTGCGACTTGCGCGGGATGGGGGCCAGCACGCCAGAGGCCTGGGGACGGCGCCCGCCCGTGTCGTTGTTGGCGGCGGCGCCCCCGCGACGGCGCTCCTTGTCGACGGCGAGCAGCTCCGCCTTGAAGGCCCCGGCGTTGGCCGGCCGGTCATCCGGGTCCTTGGACAGGACGCGGAGGATCAGCCGCTCCATGCCCGGGGAGATGCGCGCGTCCGGACGTCGGCGCGTGGGCGGGGGCGGCTCCTCGGTGAGGTGCTTGGTGGCGAAGCCCACCGCCGAGTCGGACTCGAAGGGGAGCAGGCCCGTCGTCAGCTGGTAGAGGATGACGCCCACCGCGTACAGGTCCGAGCGGTGATCCAACACCGCGCCCCGCGCCTGCTCGGGCGACATGTACTCGGGGGTGCCGCACACGAAGCCCGCGCGCGTGAGGGCCGGGCCCTCGTCCTGCGAGTCGGTGATCTTCGCGATGCCGAAGTCCAGCACCTTCACGAAGTCCGGCTCGTTGCGGCGCTGCTCCACCATGATGTTTTCGGGCTTGAGGTCCCGGTGGATGACGCCCGCGCCGTGCGCGTCCGACAGCGCGCTCAGGATCTGGAGGGCGATGCGCACCACGCGCGCCTCGCCCAGCGGCCACTCGCGGCTGAGGATCTGATGCAGGTCCTGCCCGGCCACGTACTCCATCGCGATGAAGAGCGCGCCGTCGTCGGCCTGGCCGAAGTCCAGCACGCTGATGGAGTTGGGGTGGTTCAAACGGCTGGCGGCCTTGGCCTCGCGCTGGAAGCGCGCGACGGTGCGCTCGTCCGACAACAGCGTGTGGCGCAGCACCTTCAGCACCACCATCTTGTCCAGCGCGAGCTGCCGGGCGCGGTACACCTTGCCCATGCCGCCCTCGCCGATGAGGGCTTCCACCCGGTACTTGGAGGCAATCGTCTTGCCCACGTATTCGTCGCCGCCCTCCGCCGAGCGCAGGAGCGTCGCGCCGCAGGCGGGGCAGTAACGGGAGGAGTCTTCGGCGTCGGCGCCGCAGGAAGGGCAGTACACGTCAGCGTCCAGTCAGTGGGGCCGGGACTTCACCATGCCCCTCGGGTGGGGGCAAGCCGTACGCTGTCGGGCCCCCCAACGCGGCGCGGGCCTGCTAGAAGGGAAACTCGCATGGACGCCGTGGACTATTGCCCCCGCTGTGACACCGAGAATTCCCGGGATGCCACTGTCTGCCGAGCTTGCGGCTCGGCGCTGCGCTCCGGAACCATGGTGATGGCCGTGGCGCACATCTCGTCGCGCCCGCAGGTGTCCATCCGCGTGGTGCGCGCGGACGGCGGCCCTGAAGCGCTGGTGCGCATGCAGCGCGACACCCTCACCTGCGGCCAGCAGGCGGACATCGCGCTCAACGACGACCCGTTCATCATGCCCGTGCAGGCGCGCTTCTTCTTCTCCGGCGCCCGCCTCGCCATCGAGGACGTGGGCGGCGCCAACGGCGTCTTCGTGCGCCTGCGCAATGAGCGCGAGCTGCCCGCCGGCGGTGAGCTGCGCCTGGGCCGTCAGCGCATGGTGCTGGAGCCCATCTCCGCCGCGGCGTTGGGGCCTGGCGGCACGCAGGTGTGGGGCTCGCCGGATCCCGGCTACCGGCTGCGGCTCATCCAGTTGCTGGAGGGCGGCCTGCGCGGCGCGGCCTTCCCGCTCAAGGACGGCGACAACCTGCTGGGTCGTGAGCAGGGCGACATCGCCTTCCCCACGGACGGCTTCGTGTCCGGGCGGCATGCGCTGCTGCAGGTCCGCGGGGACCGGCTGATGGTGCGCGACGTCGGCTCGTCCAACGGCACCTTCATCCGCCTGGCGGGGCCGACCTTCGTCGACAACGGCGACCACTTCCTCATCGGCCGTCAGCTGCTGCGGGTGGAAATCCAGCCCGCGGCGGCCTGAAGCAACGGCGCTTCGCTCGAGAGGCGCGGACCGCACGGGCATCGGAGCCCCGTGCGGCCCGGTGAAGCCACGGCATCAGCCGTAGGACTTCTCCTTCTTCTCCTGCTCTTCCTTGCAGCGGATGCAGAGCGTCGTCACCGGACGCGCATCCAGACGCTTGGGGGAGATGTCCTCCTCGCAGCGCTCGCAGATGCCGAAGGTGCCGTCCTCCACGCGCTTGAGGGCGCCGTCGATCTTCTGCAGGAGGAACTTCTCGCGGTCCCTCAGACGGAAGACCATGGACTGGGTGTACTCGGAAGCGGCCTGGTCGATTTCGTCAGGCAGGTCGTCCGTGTCAAAGGACGATTCCTCCACCAGGGTCTTCTTCGCGCTTTCGAGCAGGCTCGTTTTGCTGTCCTCGAGCATCTTCTTGTAACGCTTGAGATCTTTCTGGTTCACAGCCTGCGGCTCCGTTGGACGGGTAGAGGGGGCCTGACCCCGAAAAAAAGGGCCCGAAAGCTTTATTCATGCAGTTCCCAGTGTCAAGCTGACCTGCTTTAAAACGTGGGTGCACGAGGGGCGCCTTGAGCGACAACACGAAGTTCGATCGGGAATTCTTGCGCTCGGCGCTCTCCCTGGCCGCCAAAAGCGACGTCGACCACTTCCTCTACATCTGCGACACGCCCATTTCGCCGGACGACCTCCGGGGTAAGCCCGCACGCAAGAAGCTGGTGTACGCGGTGACCTTGGAACCGCTGGCGCAGGAGCTCCTGCGCAAGAAGGCCCGCGCGCTCGTCATCCCCGCGTATGACTACTCACGCACGGAGCGCGTGAAGGTGGCGCTCGTCTCCGCGCTGTCCCAGGGAGCGTTCAAGGAAGGCGACCTCGTGCTCTGCATGACGGGAAAGGTGGGCCGCGCCCCGGACATGCTGATGCAGATGCGCATCGGTGGCTCGCTGGACGACCGGCTGGCCATCGAGGGCGTGAAGCTGGGCGAGGAGTTCAACTCGCAGGTGGTGGACGCGCTGATTCAGCTGGCGCTGCAGATTGGCCAGGAGGGCTTCGAAGGCCACCCCATCGGGACCATCATCACGATTGGCGACCACACGAGCGTGCTGGAGAAGAGCCGGCAGCTCACCATCAATCCGTTCCAGGGCCTGTCGGAGTCCGAGCGCAACGTGCTCGACCCGAAGATTCGCGACGCCATCAAGAACTTCTCCGTGCTGGACGGCGCGTTCGTCATCCGCGAGGACGGCGTGGTGCTGGCAGCGGGCCGCTACCTGTCCGCCAACGACGACACGGTGAAGATTCCCCTGGGTCTGGGAGCGCGCCACGCGGCCTCCGCGGGCATCACATCTTCCACCCACTGCATCGCGCTCACGGTGAGCCAGACCTCCGGCGCGGTGCGGCTCTTCAAGGGCGGCAACATCGTGCTGGAGCTGCACCAGACGGCGCGGCGGACCTGAGCGCCCTGCCCTACTTCACGCGCTCGGGCGCGGCGTGGGGTGGGTGCTCCTCGCGGTAGATGTCCGCCAGCGCGTGCGCCTTCTCCACCTCGTCGCGCGCCGCATCCAGAGCCATCACCCGGTCGAAACGCTCCACCTGCTCGCGCAGCGCTTCCGTGACGACGCCACCCGCGGCCATGCGCGCGGATGCGCTCTCCCGCTCGATGCGCAGGTCCGCCACGCGCTCGCCCAGCTCGCCGGCCGCGCCGAGCAGCAGCCCCGAGTCCCGCTCCGCGCGCCGCAGCGATTCCCGCGTGGATTCCAACAGGCGTTCCGTCTGCACGCGATCGCGCTCCAGCACGCCCACGCCCTTCGCGTCTCCCCGGTCATGCGCCGTCTGACGGCGTCCGGCGATGTCACCCAGGCGGGCCGTGTAGCGCGTCACTCCCCGGGAGAGCTCGCCCTTGAGGGCCAGCAGCGTGGCGGCGGACTTGCGCACCTCGGCCGCCTGGCGCTCCAGGTCCTCGATGAGCCGGTCGAACGTGGCCAACGGGTCCACGGGCGCCGCGGGGGTCTTCTTGCGTTTGAGGAAGCCGAACATGGCGCGTGCCTTGAAGCCTACCCGAACGGGCGGCAGAGCAACCGCACCCGTTCCAACGCCTCGACCACCGGACGCCCGCCGCCGGACAGCACGGCCAGGTAGCGCGCGGGCGTGAGTCCGTAGACGGACAGCAGGTGCTGAAGGAGCACCACGCTCTCCGTCGCGCGCCGGTCCGCGGAAGCGAGCGACGCGGCCTCACCCACCGCCTCCAGGATGTCCGTCACCCGCGCCACCAGCTCCGCCCCGGGCGTCTCCGGCACGGTGGACGCCGCGGGAGTGGACGGGAAGAGCGCGTCGAACGAGGCCTCCACGGCCACGCCCGCCCCGGGCGCGCGGCCCGCCGCCACTGCCTCCAGCGCGTCCAGGTGCGGAGCCAGGGCCTCCAAGGCCTCCAGCGAGGCCGGCACGTCGCGAGGCAGGAGCGTGCGCCAGGGCGTGTCGAACTCCGTGCGTGCCCAGCGGATCTCCTCATCGGAGAGCGGGTGGTAGAAGGCGCGGCCTCCAGCGGCGCGCTGCTCCAGCACCAGGGACTTGAGGTCCGGGTTCTCCTCGCCCAGCGAGATGAAGCTCAGCGCGATGTCCAGGGCCCCCATGGGCGCGCGCGTGCGGCGGATGAGGTCCAGGTCCACGCGGTCCTCGCCGTCGGTGATGAGCACCACCGTGGCGCGCGCGAGGTACGGGTCGCGCCCCTGCGCGGCGCGGATGGAGTCGAAGGCGGACAGGAGGGCCAGCGAGATGTCCGTCTGCCCCTCCGCGGGCGAGTCCCGGAAGAGCTTCTCAATCTGCCGCGTCGCCTCCGCGGCGGTATCCACGCGGGCCAGCTCCGTGGGCACGTCGTTGAAGAAGCTGAAGTAGAGCGGATCGAAGTTCTCTTCGCGCCGCGCCTTCACGCGCAGGTTGTTCAGCTCCGCGATGATCAACGCGTCACGGAAGCGCGCCCGCGCGCCGTGCATGGACCCGGAGGCGTCACAGACGTAGACGCGCACGGCGGTGCGCTTCACCTTGCGCGGCTTGGGGGGCGGCGCGTCGTCCAGGTACGTACGCACGAGCTGCCGGTGCCCCGCGAGGTCCTGGAGCAGGCGCCGCGGATCCGTGATGACGAAGTGGTGGAGCTCATCGAGGCTGCCCGTCGTGTCGAACGACATCGTCTGCGTCGGATAGGGCACCTGGCGCGGGACGGCCCGCACGGCGGCGGCGTCCTTCTCGACGATCTCCTCCGACAACGCGTCCTCCACGTCGAAGAAGCGCGCGCACCCCGCCGCCAGGTCGAACGTGGCCAGCTGTTCCGGCTTCAGTGAGAACGCCAGGTCCGCGAGCTGCTCGTCCGGTGCGTCCTCCGCCTCGCGTCCGGAGTCGGCCTCCGCATCCGCCTCCCCCAGCCACTGCAGCCGCGTGCCCGCCTCCGCCTCCTCCACCATCCGCGTCAGCCGGGACTCCGGGGGAAGCAACGGCGTCAGCGCGCGCCGGGCCGCCGAGGCCAGCTCCGCGTCCCCCGCTTCGATGGCGCGCTCGTAGAGCCCCTGCAACGAACGGTAGGCCTCCCGGGGATCCTCTTGGGCGGCCTTCCGCACGCCGCGCACCAGCGCCTCCAGGGAACGTGTGGGCGGCACCTCACGCACCCGCTCGCGCGCCTCCGCCACGTCGGTGCGCAGCGCCATGCTCCGCGCGCGGTCCGCGTCCGTGGTGCCCAGGCGCAGCAACATCTCGTGGGCCAGGTCCAGGTCGCGCCGCTTCTGCACCAGGTCGATGACGTTGTCCCGAGCACGAGCAGCCAGCAACTCCGCGACGGCCAGGCGCGCATTGGCCGGGGGCCGCTCCCGGGTCGTCCCGGCCGGGCGTTCGAAGATCTCGAACGGCGCGTCCTCACCGCCCTGCGCCTCCAGTGGCCGGCTGAAGAGATCCGCCACCTTCACCGCGCGGGCCAGCCGCACGAAGCCACGGTCCAGCGCGGTGAGGGCCCCCGAAGGCATCTCGCCGGAGCGGTGCGCCTTCTCCACCAGGCGCAGGCACTCCTCGTACTCCTCCAGGGACTGGTTCGCGCGCGTCGCGAGTCCCTGCGCAAGCGCCCCTGCCCTGCCCCGCTGGGTGCCCAGCGCGAGCAGCAGCCGGGCATCCGCGGCGGTGTGGACGCCCACGCGATCCAACTCGCGGTCGAGCGCCACGAGCACCGGCAGGCCCATGTCCTCCGGCCCCTTCAGCTTGCGGCCGAAGGGCCAGGACCACGGGCCGCCACGGGCCGCCACGGGCTGGCGGAGCGCATCCAGACGCTGCCGCAGGTGAGTGAGCCGACGCGCCAGCACGTCTCAGCGCCGCCTTCCGAGCATGGCCCCGGCGCTCACTGCGCGGTCCGCCGCTCCAGCACCTGCCGGCTGAAGCGTCCGAAGTCCTCGTCGATGCCGCGAAGCTGGGCGGACAGCTTGCGCGCGCTCTCCCCCAATTCACCCGGGAGCGTTTCCAGCATGTTCAGCGTGGCCTTGAGCCGCACCATTTCGCCCTCCTTGAGCGCGAGCTGGGGGAAGCGGCTGCGCACCAGCCGCTCGAAGGTGCGCTCCGCGTCGGCACGGCCGTTGAGCGCCTCCGGGGCGGGCAGCGCGGACAGCAGCTGGGTCAGCCAGCTGCGCAGGTACTTGATGCGCGACTGGAGGAAGGACAGCTCCGCCTCGGCCACGGCCGCGCGGACCGTGTCGGAGAGGAACGCGGGTGAGGACGGGGGACGCGCCGCCATCAGCTGGCCGTCCAGGCCCACGAGCGCGGTCAGCTCGCCGTCGGGGGCCTGCGCGGACAGCTCGCCCCGGTAGTAGGTGTACGCGTCGCCATTGAGCACGGCGTTGGGGGCCGGAGGCGGGCTGGCCACCTCGCGAGACAGCACGCGGGCGTGCTCCCGGAGGCGGTTCTCCATCAGGTCGCGGCACTCGGCGAGCACTGGCTCCGCCGTCACGCCCTCGCGCCGCAGGTTCTCCGCCACCGCCTGCACCGCGCGGCCGTACTGCTCAATGCGCTCGAACGGGGTCGCGCCCAGCACCTCGCGCGCGTACGCCACGCTCAGCGGCCGGAGCAGCTCCTGCTTCAACCCCGCCTGGGACGGATCCAACGCCGTCAGGGCGTTCTCCAACTGGGTGAGCCGCCGCGAGTCCGCGGACAGCGCGTCCAGCGGATCCTTGCGGCCGCGGGGCGCCTGCGCGGGGAACGCCGCCGAAACGCGGCGCCGGAGCGCGGCCACCACCCGGCGGCGCGTGTCCTTGTCCGCGTCACGCAGCCGCTCGTGGAGGGAGGGCACCGCCTCGCTGAGCATCGCCGCCAGCGAGCCCATCACGCCCAGCTCCTCCTCCAGGTTCTCCGCGAGCCCGACCAGCCACTCCATCTTGACGCTGTCCTCGAACGCGAGCCCCTCCGCCGCGGACGCGCTCATCTCCAGCGCCTGCTCCAGGAACCGCGCGGCCGACTCGCAAAGTGCGGGGTAGCTTTGCTTCAGCTCCGGAACCGACCGGCTCAGCTCCAGGACGTCGCGGATGGCGATGAGCAACGCCACGCCGCCGCGCCCCTCCCCCTGCCCCGCCGTCATGCCCCGAGACAACCGCTGCTCCAGGGCAGCCACCAACGCACGCGCCGCCACCAGCAGGGGCGCCCGGTTCTGACCGTGGCGAGGCCCGGGCACCAGCTTGCCCAGCACGCCGCGCGCGGTGGTGGACACCACACCCGCCTGCCAGTTGCGGCTCAGGCCCTCCGCGGCGTTCACGTCATCCGCGGCCGCGAGCGTCGTCGCCTCGCGCTCCACGCCGCCGCCCAGTTCCTGCCGCACCTTGCCAAGCACTTCGTCGAAGGTGCGCTGCTCCAGCCGGACGATCTCCAACTGCGCCCGCTCACGAGGGTCCACCGCCGCCTTGAGCAGCGCGTCCGCCTCCGCCGCGGGCGGACCACCCAGGAGGAAGAACCAGCGCAGCGCGTCCAGGTCCTCCACCGTCGCTTCGAGAGGCCGGTCCGGGCGGCGGTAGATCTGATCGCGCACCACCGCGGCCTTCAACGTCCAGAGCGCCTTCACCACCGAGCGCTGGGAGAAGTACTTCGTGGGCACGTAGTCCGGCAGCTTCGACACCTGCGCCACGAGCGCGCGCTCCAGCGCGTCCGTGAGCATCTCCACGCCCTCCAGCACGTGGCCGGGCACCTTTACCTGGGCCACCGCGTCCTGGAGCAGATCCAGCTGCTGGAGCGTCAGCGTGGCGCGCAGGTCCGGCCGAGTCCCATGCACGAAGCGGTGCAGCATGGCGGCCCGGCTCTCCCGCCGGGCGAAGGCCTTGGGCACGAAGCTGATGAAGCTCAACCGGTCCGCGAACGCCAGCAGCAGCTCCGGCGAGCGCGCGAGCACCTCCGTGAGGTACCGGTTGCTCGTCATCACCACGCACTCGGTGCGGCCGGCCGTCACCTTGCGGCCGTGCTTCAGCTCGCGCTCGTACATCACGTTGAGGATGGAGCGCAGCAGCATGTCCCGGCCGTCGAAGACTTCGTCCAGGAACGCGTGCACCGCGCCCAGCATGCCCTCGTCGGTGAGGTACTCGGTGCGCCCCGTCTCCGTGAGCACCTTGAAGTCCACCGGACCGATGAGGTCCGTCTGCAGCGTCGTCTCCGCGATCTGCTTGGAGAACAGCGACGGCAGCCCGGACACCTCGTCGGTGATGCGCCCCAGGACGGCGCTGGCGACGGCGCTCTTCGCCGTCCCGGGCGGCCCCACCACCAGCACGTGCTCGCGGCAGAGCAGCGCCAGCTCAATCTGCGTGAACAGCGTTTCCCGCTCCAGGTACGTCTCCCGCAGCTCCCCGAAGAAGCGGCGAAAGGACTGGGCGGCCTGCAGGTTGGGAGGAGGCGAAGTCACTAAAGGGCCAGAGGAGGATGCGGGGAAGGCCGCATGCTACCCGCGCCCCTCCCCCTATTTGAAGTGCACCGCGCAGGCCCCGTCGGGGCAGTTGCGACCCGCGATGCGGAAGCGGTAGCGGGCCACCACCCCATACACCGCGTCCGCCAGCTGCCGCAGTCCGGGCACGTAGTACACGTAGAGCAGCCGCCCCAACGGCCGCCGGCCCAGCGCGCGGACAATGGCCTCCGCTCCCTCAAGGACGCGGCCATCCGCCTGGATGAGCTGCATGGCCTTCTCGCAGCGCTCGAAGCTCACCCCTGGGAAAGCGTCCAGGACGCCCTCGTCGCGGAACGAGAGAAGCCGCGTCCCCTGCCCGCCCACCACCTTGCGCATCTCCCGCGCGGCGCCGCTGCAGACGCGGCAGTGGCTGTCGTAGAGCACCACGTCATGTCCTGGCGGTGTCGTCTGGAGCGTCGTCATGCGTCAGCGTCCCCTTGCGCCCAGTATGTCAACGCGGCTTGAGCATCTCATGCAGTTGTCCGTGCACGCTGCGCCAGATGTCATGTTGCCGTTCAATAGGATCCATCAGCGCCATGCCCACCGACGTCGCCGGGGAGCTGCCCTGGAAGGCCGAGTACTGTCGGATGCGCGTGCCGCCACTGCCATCGTCGTCGAAGACGAACTGGTTGGTGCCGCGCAGCGGGTGTCCGTCCAGGGTGGTGATGTGGACGACGCGCTCCGTCTCGTTGAGCTTCACGGCGATGGGCGCCCACACCGGCGGCGGGCCCTGCTCCTCCAGGAACAGCCGGGCGCCATCCGTCAACGCGCTCGCCGCCGGCCGCAGCGAGATGCCCGCCGCGCCGAAGAGCATCTCCGGGTTGCTGACGAAGGCCTCGAAGGCGTCCCTCGCGGACACACCCGGAATGGTGCTGGTGTAGTCGGTGAGCGCCGTGGGAGCACCTGCGATGGGCGGGCTCGGGTCCAGGTGCCCCAGCTGCGCGCGCGCGTAGCGGTCCATCGCGGGGCCCTTGTCCAACGTCACACTGACGGCGGCGGCGTTGGTCTGCTCCAGAAGCCGCGCCCCCTGCTTCAGCTGCTCCTGCAAGGAACCCGTGGGCTTCGGCGGGAACGCGCCTCCCACGCCGAAGTCGAAGCCGTTGCCCTCCCGCGCCCGGGGCGCCACCTGCGGCGCCCGCGAGGGAGTCGTGGCCTGCGCGCCGGCCCCCCGAAACACCTCCACGGAGTTGGCCGGAGCGGCCGACGTCCGTGAAGGCTCCTGCGCGCGCGGGGTCAGGGGAAGCGATGCGCCCTCGGGCGCGGCGAGGTCGGGGAGGACGCCGGACAGCAGGGAGTCGATGCGGGACATGGCGGGACACCTTCGTGGTGGACAGCGAGGAACCCACCCGCCCCTTGCAGCGCCTCCGCCACGCGCGCCCGCGTGAATTCGCGGGGTTGCTGCCGGCCCTCATCCCGCGTCCGGCACACCCGTCCACCGCCGCGGAGAAAAGAAGAAGGCCGGCGCCCCGCGTCGGAGCACCGGCCCTTGGGACTTCAGCCCCCGCCGCAGGGCGGGAGGCTCACGGCATCAAGACTGGCGGAACTCGGCGTCCACCACGTCGTCCTTCGCGGACGGCTGGGCGCTGGAGCCCGGAGCCGCGGAGGGCTCGGCGCCCGGAGGAGGCGTGGCACCCGGCGCGCCGCCGGTGGCCCGGTACATCTCCTCCGCCGCCTTGTAGCTGGCCTGCTGGAGCTTCTCGAGGGCCGCCTTGATGGCGTCCTTGTCCTGCCCCTCGCGGACGGAGTTCAGCTCCGCGACACCGTCCTCGACGGCCTTCGCCACCTCGGGGGTGAGCTTGTCCTTGTTCTCCTTGATCATCTTCTCCGCGGCGTAGGACTGGCTCTCCGCCTGGTTCTTCACCTCGACCAGCTCGCGGCGCGCCTTGTCAGCGGACTCGTTGCTGCGCGCGTCGTCGACCATCTTGGTCACTTCGTCCTTCGACAGGCCGGACGAGTGGCTGATGGTGACCTTCTGCTCCTTGCCGGTCGCCTTGTCCTTCGCGTTGACGTTGAGGATGCCGTTCGCGTCGATGTCGAACGTCACTTCAATCTGCGGCACGCCGCGCGGCGCCGGAGGCATGCCGGTCAGGTGGAAGCGGCCGAGGCTGCGGTTGTCGCCCGCCATCTCGCGCTCACCCTGCATCACGTGGATCTCCACCTGCGTCTGGCCATCCGCCGCCGTGGAGAAGGTCTCCGACTTGCGCGTGGGGATGGTGGTGTTGCGCTCGATGAGCTTCGTCATCACGCCGCCCAGCGTCTCCACGCCCAGGGACAGCGGCGTCACGTCCAGCAGGAGGATGTCCTTCACCTCGCCGCCGAGCACGCCCGCCTGCACCGCGGCGCCCAGCGCCACGACCTCGTCGGGGTTCACGGAGCGGTTCGGCTCCTTGCCGAACAGCTTCTTCACCGCCTCCTGCACCATGGGGATGCGCGTGGAGCCACCCACCAGGACGATCTCGTTGAGCTCCTTGGGGTCCAGCCCCGCGTCCTTCAGGCACTTGCGACACGGCTCCAGCGAACGCTCCACCAGCGGGCCAATCATCTGCTCGAACTTGGCGCGCGTGAGCTTCACGTTCAGGTGCTTCGGACCCGACGCGTCCGCCGTGAGGAACGGCAGGTTGATCTCCGTCTGCGTCGCGCTGGACAGCTCGATCTTGGCCTTCTCCGCCGCCTCCTTCAGGCGCTGGATGACCATCTTGTCCTTGCTGATGTCGAGCCCGGTGTCCTTCTTGAACTCGCTGATCAGCCAGTTCATGATCTCCAGGTCGATGTTGTCACCGCCCAGGTGCGTGTCGCCATTGGTCGCGAGCACGTCCACCACGTTCTCGCCCACCTCCAGGATGGACACGTCGAAGGTGCCGCCGCCGAAGTCGTAGACGGCGATCTTCTCATCCTTCTTCTTGTCCATGCCGTACGCGAGCGCCGCCGCGGTCGGCTCGTTCACGATGCGCTTCACCGTCAGACCGGCGATCTCACCGGCATCCTTGGTGGCCTGGCGCTGGGCGTCGTTGAAGTACGCCGGGACGGTGATGACCGCCTCCGTCACCTTCTCACCCAGGTAGTTCTCCGCGGCGCGCTTGAGCTTCAGCAGCACCTGCGCGCTGATCTCCGGCGCGCTGTACTGCTTGCCGGCGATGTCCACGCGAGCGTCGCCGTTGGGGCCACGGCCCACCTTGTAGGGGACGAGCTTCGCTTCCTCGGTCGTCTCCTCGAAACGGCGGCCCATGAAGCGCTTCACCGAGTAGACGGTCTGCTCCGGGTTGGTGATGGCCTGGCGCTTCGCCACCTGACCGACCAGGCGCTCCCCGTCCTTCGTGAACGCGACCACCGAAGGCGTGGTGGGGGCTCCCTCTTCGTTGACGATGACCTTGGGCTCGCGACCCTCCATGATCGCCACCACGCTGTTCGTGGTGCCCAGGTCGATTCCGATAATCTTGCCCACGGTTCCCATCCTCTGGAAATGACTGCGTTTTTCCTGCGAAATCCCGATGTAAGCCCAACGTAACCACCCCCCCCGGCGTGTCAAACGCGAGGGCAGGTTTCCCGTAGGCCCGGGCACCCAGCGCAAAGGTGATGACGCCCGCTGCGTAGCGCAGTGCGCAGGCCCGGCCGGCCGCGTGTCACCGGAACGCCATCCGAGCGCCACGGGTGCGTAACGCGCTCTACACTGCCGTCACCCCGCGGTAGCAACCGGGCGGGCATTTTGGACACCAGCGGACCGTTCAACCCCTCGGAATCACTTCCACCTGTCTGCCTGACACCACGCGTCAGGGGTTGGCGAGAAAAGTGCACAGTCCGAACCGCGTCAGCGCTGTCATACCGCTCCCCCCCCCTTTGGAGTCGTCCATGCTGGTTCAGCCCCTGCGTTCCACGGACTTCCGCCGCTCCCCCGCGGCGCTCCCGTCCGCCGAGCCGAAGGTCGCGGTGCTGCTGAACGCGAACGCCCGCAAGGTGGACGCCCGGGTGGTCAAGCTGCTGTCGCACGTGGTGCCGGAGGAGGACCTGTTCCTGTCGCGCTCGCCGCTGGACGCGCGGCGCATCGCGCAGACGGTCCTGGAGCGGGGCTACCCCACCGTCTTCACCGGCGGCGGCGACGGCACCTTCATGGGCTTCGTCAACGAGGTGCTGCAGCAGGTGGGCCCGCGCGGGAAGTTCGCCGGCCAGACCGCGCCGCGCTTCGGCATCCTCAAGCTGGGCACGGGCAACGGCATCGCGGCGTTCGTCAACGCGTCCAGCACCCGGGGTGACGGCATCCTCAACGACGTGGTGCGCGCCCGCGCGGCGGAAATCCCCAGCGTGCGCACCATGGACCTGGTGCAGGTGGACGGCCAGCGCGCGCCCTTCGCGGGCCTGGGCGTGGATGGCAAGGTGCTCAACGACTACATCGCCGTGAAGGAGTCGCTGGGCAAGGGCATGTTCAAGCGGGTCATGTCCGGCGGTGGCGGCTACTTCTCCGCGGTGGCCTTCAAGACGGTGCCGCACTACCTCACCAGCTCCGTGCTGGTGGAGTGCGAAGTCGTCAACGGCCCGTCGGAGGCCTACCGCCTGGGCGCGGAGGGCCAGACGGTGGGCGGGCCGCTGGCGCCGGGCGCGCTGCTCTTCCGGGGCAAGCTGATGATGGCCGCCGCGGGCACCATGCCCTTCTACGGCTACGGCTTCCGCATGTTCCCCCACGCGAATGACCGCCGGGGATTCCTACAGCTGCGCCTGGGACAGGTGTCGCCCACGCAGGTGCTGGCCAACCTCCCCCGCCTCTGGAATGGCCGCTGGGCTCCGGAAGGCCTGCACGACTTCCACGCCCGCGAAGTCACCATCCGCTTCGCGCGCCCCATGCCCTTCCAGGTCGGTGGCGACGCGGCCGGCTACCGCGAGCAGGTCACGCTGTCCGTGGCGCCCGAGTCCATCGAGCTGCTCGACTTCAACGGCGTGCAGTAGTCGCGGTCCCGGCGGTTGAAGGGCCCTGAATCTCCGGGCCCTCCCCCACGCATCAAGACTCCAACAGACTTCAGCCGCGGTCGCGCGACGCCGGGGGCTTCTCGCCCGGCTCCTTGCGACGGCCCACCGCGAACGCGTAGCTGACACCCGGCCGCTGGTTGTGCTCGCGGTGCAGGGCCAGCTCCTCGCGGAAGGTGGCACTCTCCGGCGAGGCGCCTTCCGGCAGGTTCGCTTCCATGTCCTTGTAGAGCGCGTCCAGCTCCGTGTCGTGCAGCGACTCCACGGACTCCGGCTCGAAGCCAGAGGTCTCCAGCGCCTGGAGCAGCTCGCGCGGCAGCAGCAGCGGCGCGCCCAGTCGCTTCTCCCAGAAGTCCAGCACGGGCTTGGGCGTGAAGCGGCCCACGCGCGCCGGGAAGGTGAAGCCCACGCGGCCGCGCTTGCCCAGCAGCGGGCGGAACACGCGCAGCGACACGTCCAGCGGGTACTGCACGCGCCCCGGCACGAGGATGCCGTGGAAGGGGCCGTCCAGCATGCCCAGCGCGTCCGGCGCCACGCGGCGCACTTCGATGCGATCCGCCAGGCCCTGGCTGCGCACGCGCTCGCGGACGGGGGACACCAGGGTCTCATCCGTGTCCACGGCCACCACGGAGCACTTGAGCTCCTGGGCCAGCAGCACGGCGGCGCCGCCCTCCGGACCACAGCCGAGCACCAGCACTCGGGAGCCCTGCTCCAGCTGGGCCACCTTGGCGAAGCGGCGCGTGGCGTCGTCGGATCCGAACGCGCGCTGCGCCCCCGGCGGGTGGTACAGCGGGAATTGCTCAGCGGGACTCATTCCACCCTCATATACGCACCCCGGCCGGACTTCCAGCCGCCGGCCGCCTCCGGGCGCCCTGGGGCATCCGCCCGCGCACCGCCTGCCTCACAGGTAGTAGACGATGCGGGGATCCTGGTGCAGCTCGGCGTAGATGGCCCGGCGCTGCTCCTCGGACAACAGCAGCACGGACACGCTCAGGGACACGAACTTCCCCTTGCGGCTGTGCTGCACGTGGATGGAGTCCGGGGAGACCTCCGAGCCCAGCTTCCGCCGGAAGAGCGAGCGCACGTGCTCCTCGAAGCCGGGCGTCTCCTCGACCGTCGCCTTGCCCATCACCTTGTACTCGTAGACGGAGGGGTACTCGACGAGGGGCTTCTTCTCCTCGCCGGGGGCGTCGGGCTTGTCGGTGCCGTCCTGGGTCATGACTCGTCTCTATCAGGCACGGGCCTTGGGCGCTTCACAGCAGGTTGGCCGCCAACTCGGCCAGCATGCTGCGCTCGCCCTTGGCCATGGTGATGTGGCCGGCGATCTTCTCGTTCTTGAAGCGGTTGACCACGTGCACGAGCCCGTTGTTCGTGGAGTCCACGTACGGGTTGTCGATCTGGAACGGGTCGCCGGTGAGGATGATCTTCGTGTTGTCTCCCACGCGGGTGAGGATGGTCTTCACCTCGTGCGGGGTGAGGTTCTGCGCCTCGTCCACGATGATGAACTGGTTGGGGATGCTGCGCCCGCGGATGTACGTGAGCGGTTCAATCTCCATCAGCCCCAGGTCGATGAGCTCATGGTGGCCGCGCCCGGCCTTCTTGTCCGCGCGGCTCAGGTTCATGAGGAACTCGACGTTGTCGAAGATGGGCTGCATCCAGGGGTTGAGCTTCTCCTCGACGCTGCCCGGCAGGTAGCCGATGTCCCGGCCCAGGGGGAAGATGGGACGGCTGACCAACAGCTTGTGGTACAGCCCCTCCTCCGTCACCTTCTGCAGGCCCGCGGCGATGGCGAGCAGCGTCTTGCCCGTGCCCGCCTTGCCCACGATCGTGACGAGCTTGATCTCGTCGTTGAGCAGCAGGTCCAGGCAGAAGGCCTGCTCCATGTTGCGCGGCCGAATGCCCCAGGTGCCTTCCTTGCTGTTGCGCGCGAGCGGCACCAGCCGCGCCTTGGCGCCACTGAAGCGGGCCATGGCGGTGTGGGACGGGTTGAGTTCGTCCTTGAGCAGCACCAGCTGGTTGGGGAAGAGCCGGTCCTGGGCCGGCACCTCCACTTCACCGCCGGGCTTGTAGAGCTGATCCACCATCTCCGTGGGGACGAGCAGCTCCGTGAAGCCGGTGTAGAGGTCGGTGATTTCGACGCGCTCGGTGTCGAAGTCCTGGGCGGAGAGGCCCAGGGCGTCGGCGCGGATCCGCAGGTTGGTGTCCTTGGTGATGAAGACGGCCTGGGTCTCCGGCTCGGTCTCCATCATGTCCAGGGCCACCGCGAGGATGCGGTTGTCCACCAGGTTGCTGTCCGCCATGGAGGACGGCAGCGAACGGTCGGTGAAGGCCACGCGGAGCATCCCGCCGTGCGGCAGCGGGACGCCCTCCTTCAAGGAGCCCTCGGCGCGGAAGGAATCCAGGTAGCGCGCCACCAGTCGCGCGTTGCGCCCCAGTTCGGAGAGATCGCGCTTGAACTGATCGATCTCCTCGATGACGTAGATGGGGATGATGACGTTGTTGTCCTTGAACCCGTAGATGCTGCGGGGGTCATGGAGGAGGACGTTCGTGTCGAGGATGAAGTTCTTTCGCATCGTGGGCTTCGCGACCTGACCTGGTTCGGGTGCGATTGCTGACGGCGAGCGACGACCGTGGAGGACCAACACCGCTCAATATACGCACCGAACGAGGGGCCAGCAGCCGCATTCCCGTCTGAAAGCGCGAAGGTCCGTCCGAAACAGCACGGGCGTTCCGGAAACGGGGCGCGACAAGCAGGCCCCTCAGGACGTCGCGGCCGAGCGCACCGGGGCCGGCGCGGGCTCGCTGGCGTCCTGGAAGAGCGACGCGGGCGCCAGCGGATCATACCCGAGCACCTCCACCACCCTTTCGGGCGGAGGGCCGGGAGGCATGCGGGCCCAGGGGAAGCGCGCCTGCAACGCCTCTTCGTCCAGCGACAGCGCCTGCTTCGCGTGGAAGCGCCAGGCCTTGTGCCAACCGCCTGTGTCGAGCCGCCGGGCCACCCGCCGCGACAGGGGGCTGATCATCGGCGTGGGCGTGAAGAGGTTCGGCTGTCCCTGCGCGTCCCGCATGCAGCCCAGCTCCACCGCCCACGCCAGCATCCAGCGGGGCCAGCCACGGCCCGCGCGGCGAAGGGCGCTGAAGTGCCCCTGCGCGGCGCCGTCCACGAAGGTGAAGCGCCGCTCGTAGACGCACGCGGCGGAGAAGGTCGCGGGCATCAGCGCCACGCCTTCCGCGCCGATGCGGCGGGCCATGAGGTGCAGGAGCTCCAGCAGGTCGCGCGACAGGGAGAGTCCGGGATGGAGCTGTCCCGGCAGCGGCGGACGGTTCCAGTCGAAGGGGCGCCCCGGGTGCTGCAGGAGGAGGCTGTCCACGTAGAGCAGCGGCGCCTCCGCGGCCGAGCGGGTGAAGCCGACCTCCGCGCCCATGGCCTGGCGCAGGGACAGGTCCACGACGGCAGAGTGATAGCGGCGGCTCATGAGCGTGATGCGCGGCTGGAACGGGTCCTGGCAGGACAGGCGCAGCTCGACGGGCCCTACCCGCTCTTCCAGACGCTGCGCGAAGCCATAGGCCCGGAGCGCGTGCTCCAGGCCCTCGCGGCTGTAGGTGCCGAACGCCAGGCCCACGCGGTCGCCGCCGGACTCCAGGCCCAGGTCCTCCAGGGACAGGGACTCCCCCGCGGACGCGGCCAGGTCCGCGCTGTTCAGGCGCGAATAGATGCGGCGAGCATGGGTGGTGAGCTCTGGCGTCCGGGGCATGGGAGCGTCCTAGTCGTAGCGGATGTCCACCAGGGTGAGTTCAATCTCACCTCGCGGGCGCCGCACCTCGACGGTGTCGCCCGGGGCCTTGCGCAGGAGCGCGCGGCCCATGGGTGACTCGACGCTGATGCGGCCACCGGCGGCGTCGATCTCGTCCGAACCGACAATCTGGTACGTGCTGCGGATTCCGCCCTCGTCCTCCAGGGTGACGGTGGCGCCGAAGTAGACTTTCGAGCGGTCCGCCTGTTCCGAGGGGGTGACGATGGTGGCGGTATCCAGGCGCTTCGAGAGGAAGCGGATGCGCCGGTCAATTTCCCGCAGGCGCTTCTTGCCGTAGATGTATTCGGCGTTTTCTGAACGGTCGCCCTGGGCGGCGGCGGCGGAGACCTCGGCGGTGACCTTGGGGCGGGCCTCGTTGAGCAGTTGGAGCAGCTCGCGGTGCATGCGCTCGGCGCCCGAGCGGGTGAGGTAGCGGCGGAACGGGGCCTGCTCCCCTGCCTCTTCGTCCTCGGCGGTGTCGTCGGGCGGTTCGGGAGCTTCCTGGGACATGCCCTGTGTATAGCGCCGGACGCTGACGGACGGCGGGTGCCCGGCGAGCGGATGTTCACCCAGGGGCGGGACGGAGCGTGTCAGGAAGGGGCGCCTGCGATCGCCAGTGGAACTCCCCGGGCGCTGCTGGTAGGAAGCGCCTCGCGGGGCCGCTGGCGGATCCGCAGCCGGTGCCAAAAAAAGAATAGCGAGTCGCTAGCTCAGCTGGTAGAGCACCGGCCTTTTAAGCCGAGGGTCGGGGGTTCGAGCCCCCCGCGACTCAAGCAGTGACGACGTCCCCGTCGTCTAGAGGCCCAGGACGCTGGCCTTTCAAGCCGGTAACACGGGTTCGAATCCCGTCGGGGACACTGAAGGACCGAGGCCGGAAGCCGCTGAGACCCAGCGGTTTCCGGCCTCGGTCTTTTCTGGCCCCGAAGCGTCTCCAGCCTCTAGATGGCGCGGTGTTTCTCCCGTCACGGTTCGTCAGGGGCGGAGCGTGCGCCTCAGTGCCAGGCCGAACTGTGCGCCCGGTGTGCAGTGACGCAGAGGGTGCTGAATGGTGGTGCCCTGGTACCGCCGCCGTCAGGGGTTGCTTTCGTCGGTGTCTGGAGCCATGCGCACAGGGTACGGCGGAGCCGTCCACTTCAGGGCCTGGTCCAGATTGCCCTCTTCGCCCTGGTTGGCCGCGCCAGGTCCGAGCAGCATTTGACGTCATCCCAATTGCCAGACAACGCGGAGTTGCCCGCCCTCGCCCCTGGGGCTGGAGCGCAGCTCAGCAATGCTTCTTGATGAGGGCCTTACAGGCTTTGACGGCTTCGTCCATGTTGCAGTGGGTCTGCGCGCAGTTCGGCCGGCCCGTTTTCGGGTCCTTGCAGTACTCCAGCACGACCCAACAGGACGCGCCCATGGCGGACACGTCCTCGGACTGAGCCTCATCCAGCTCCGAGCGATGCTCGATGACCATTTCGGCGCCATCCTCCGTGGTGACAATCTGGCCCTGCTCCGACAGACCGTCGACCTCCGCTCCACAGCCCACGAGCGGAATCACAGCCAGCATCATTCCTACGAGCAGCTTCTTCATGGTCGGTCCTTTGGAATAAGCAGACGCCGCGTCGGCGTCACCGGGCCGGGGAGCGCCCGGCCATCAGCGCCTTGAGTAAAGCACAACGAGCAGTGACGCCCCTCGTCATGTCCAGCGGAGATCGTGAAGCGGATCATCTCGCCGGAGTTCGCACTGGACTTCGTCTGGGGGAGAAGCAGGTGCACGTACACACTCGACCGGGCTGGCATCCAGCGGAACGGGTATCTCAACCCGCATGCGCACTACGCCCCTATAGAAGAGTGCTGCCTATGATGAGGCGTGACGAGCCAACCCCCAAGCGCTCCACCGGAATGGAGACTGCTCCGGGCAGATTGAACCCATTCATCACTTCATTCCGAGGCAGCCTGCCCGGCATCTACCCCACAGCCCCCTGGGTGAACATGGACCGAGGCAGGTCTCCCGAATGTAGAGGCTACGAGTTCGCCCCCCCTCGTGCCCGGCACACCCTGAAGACTGGCGATCCAGCTATTCCGTCTTCGCCTCCTGTTGGAAACGACGCGGAGGACTCGCTGTAGTCGTAGCTCAAGCGGGTACCGGACGTCGTCCATTCGGCTCTTGAGAGCTCCATTGATTGATGGGAAGTTCACCAGACCGCAGCCGTCTCGGCGGGAAACCTTCATGGGGGTCGTCGTGGCTTACTCGGCAGAAATCAGCAGAAGCAACCCGACGTGCTTGCTGTTCTTGGTAGACCAGTCGGGATCAATGGCTGACCCGTTCGGTGGCAGCGGTGAATCGCAAAAGAAGAAGGCTGATGGCGTTGCAGATGCAACAAACCGACTCCTTCAGAACCTGGTCATCAAGTGCGCAAAGGAGGAGGGCATCCGCGACTATTTTCACGTCGGCGTCCTCGGTTACGGAGCCAGCGTCGGTTCCGCGTTCAGCGGTTCGCTCGCGGGTCGTGACACGGTGCTTATCAGCGAGGTCGGAAACTCGCCCGCTCGGATCGACGAGCGTACCCGCGAGCGCGATGATGGCGCGGGCGGCATTCTGAAGGAGAAGATCAGGTTCCCGATCTGGTTCGAGCCAGTCGCGAATGGCGGTACGCCGATGTGTCAGGCAATCACGCGCGCCAAGGAAGTTCTGGAAGGATGGCTGCGCCAACACCCCGATGCATTTCCTCCCATCGTCGTGAATATCACCGACGGGGAAGCAACCGACGGCGACCCCACCGCCGTCGCCGAAGCTCTTCGAAAGCTCCGAAGCAGCGACGGAGAGGTTCTCTTCCTTAACGTGCATCTCTCCTCAAGGAGGAGCACGCCGATCGAATTCCCGGACACCGAGGTGGTGCTCCCTGACCAGTTCGCCAAGCTGCTCTTTCAAATGTCGAGCCAACTCACGCCGGGAATGCGCACCACCGCCGAGCAGGAGGGTATCAAGACCTCCGATGGTACTCGCGGCTTCGTCTTCAACGCGGACATGGTGGCCGTCATCAAGTTCCTGAACATCGGCACGCGGCCCAGCAACCTGCGGTAGGTGACGCATGGAAGTGGAGATCAACGAAGAAGTCTTTTGGGTGCAGAAGGCCGGAAGTTCGGTCGCCGAGTACGAGGACTCGTTTTCTTCGAAGGGACCGGCGCGCAAAACCGGCGATTCCTTTCGCTTCGCAATCTCTGACGGAGCCACTGAGAGTTCGTTTTCAGGCGTGTGGGCACGACTGCTCGTGTCGTTGTTCTTCGAGTCCAACGACACCATGGATGTGCCAAGCCTATTGGCTAGCGCACGCCCTCGATGGGCCGCCGAGGTCGGGAGGAAAGAGCTTCCATGGTACGCGGCAGTCAAGGCCCAGGATGGGGCGTTCGCGTCGTTCCTAAGCCTGCACCTTCGGACTGGTCGCGATGGGCAAGAGCACTCGACATGGCGCGCCCAAGCAGTCGGAGACTCTTGTCTCGTGCAAGTGCGAGCTGAACGCGTCGTGTTTCGCTTCCCACTGGAGCATTCATCTGAGTTCGGCTCATCACCCTTCTTGCTTCCGAGCAACCTGGGCGACTCGGTAGCTATCGAAGAGCACCTTCGCATCGCAGAAGGCACCTGCGAGCCAAGCGATACGCTGTACCTGATGACCGACGCCCTTGCTTGTTGGTTCATGGCAGAGGACGAAGCAGGACGCGCTCCTTGGCGTGTCCTCCGAGACCTGAACACGAAGGACCAAGCCGAGGCCTTCGACGCAATGATTGCGCGACTGCGCAGGGAAGGCACGCTCAAGAACGACGACTCGACCTTGATGCGGATTGACGTTTTCTAACGGAGCGTCAATGTCCCTTCCTACCGATAGCGAGTACCAAGAGGCTGTTCAGAATCCAAGCCAAGTATTCAGCGACCCGGATTTGAAATCCGGGCAGCCCGAACTCACCAGTCCGGCACTTCCATTCCCTAAAGCAAGGTCCGGGAACTTTGCGACCGTATACCGGCTGAACTGCGGCACGCAGTCATGGGCAGTACGTTGCTTCACACGTTCGATCCACCCCGACCAGAAGCGGCGTTACGCGGAAATAAGCAGGCACCTCGAAGGAACCAAGCTGCGCTACGCGGTGGGCTTCACACTCATCGAAAAGGGCATTCAGGTACGGGGCCAGTGGTTGCCCATCCTGAAGATGGAGTGGCTTAACGGCGAGTCTCTTGGGTCGCACATTGAACGAAACCTGCGCTCCCCGAAGGCGTTGCTTGCACTGGCGACCAAGTGGGTCGAAATGACTCGGGCACTGCGCCAGTCCGGAATCGCCCACGGAGACCTTCAACACGGGAACGTCCTCATCGTCGGCGGTGAACTGCGTCTTATCGACTATGACGGAATGTTCGTGCCTTCGTTGGCAGGCTCCACGAGTTACGAGCGCGGACACGACAACTACCAACACCCTAAGCGAGGTGACCTCTTTGGCCCGGACCTCGACAACTTCTCCGCATGGGTGGTTCTCATTTCCATCTTGGCGCTCGCAAGCCAGCCGCAGCTCTGGGACCAATTCAAAGGCGGCGACGACTGCCTGCTCTTTCGTAAGCGCGACTTCTCCGAGCCTGAGAAATCGAAGGTACTGCTCGCGCTCCTGAACTCCCGAGAGCAAAGTGTTCGATCGCTCACCGCGCTCTTCAAGACTTTGCTCTCTCTTCCTGCCGGTCAGGTTCCCCCACTTGACGGCAATCTGCTTCAGACCGCACCGCCAACATCTCAGTCGAGTGCCATTCCAAGTTGGGTGGGTGATCATAAGTCCGCCCATGCACCAAGGTTGCCAACTGCTCCCTCATCGCAGACCCCAGCCGACGCTCCTGCTTCTTGGGTCCTCGACTTCGTTGAGCCCCCCACGAAAGCGTCAGCTCAATTCGTTGGGAGCAAGGCCAGTGAACAGGTAATAACGGCCTATAGTGTCATTTTCGCGCTCGTGGTCGGAATCGGAGTCTTGGGTGGGGCGCTACCTGCACTAGCGCTCTTCTCTGTTCCATTCGTCGCGCTCTTTATTGTGCTTTTTCTTCTCTTTCAGCATCATCGAGAGCCAGCCGCCCAAGCTCGTTCACAGGCACGCCACAATCTTCATGAAGCAAAAAAAGACGCGCATAAGGGTGAATCACTCGTTGCGTCGCTCGCGAATGAATTAAGGCACGTGAAGAGTGAGCTCACAGTAGTGAGCGAGCAACATCGCAAGGCCGAAGAGACAATCCAGAAGAGGAAAGCCAAGGAACTGGAGCGACATAACACAAAGCACCAGTCAGAGCGGGCGCAGATTACGCAGGAACAGCGAGCCGTGGACCTCTTTGAGAGTGACCGACTCGGGATCATCCAAAGGGATTCAGGCGCACGAATCTCTGGCCTGCAGCAGCGGATCGCAGAAGTAACGCTCAGCGAACAATCGGAAATGAACGATGCGCTGCAGGCCTTGCAAAAGCAGTTCATCTCCACCGCGCTGCATCGAGCAACGCTAGGTAATGCAGACATCCCGGGCGTCAAGGCTGCACTAAAATACAAATTGGACATGGCGGGGTTCTACACGGCCGCGAGCATTTCGTCGCCGCACGCGGTGCAACACGTGCACGGCATCGGTCCTGCCAGAGCGCATGCGCTCTGGATTTGGCGCCAAGCAGTCGAGCGCCAGGCTCGCTCCATGATGCCCACGAAGCTAGATGGGAGCGCCACCCAGAACATCCGCGGCAAGTACGCCAAGCTCCATGCTGATTTGGAGCTTGAGCTTGACCGCATGTGGCAAAAGAACGCTGATGAGATCAATTCTGTCCGAGTTCAGGTAGCGCGCGAGCGAGAGCGCCTTGCTGTGCTCGAACGCCAAGCCGACGGGAGCTTGAAAGCCGCCGACTTGGCAGTACGGGATCGATTCGCGCCCGAATTCGTTCAGGCCCAGAAGGAGTTGGACGCAGCCTCCTCAATTGCACACAAGGCCATCAGCCAAATTGAGAGCAAGCTACAGGCAGCTCGCGCCGAAGCCTTTCGCCTTCAGTATCGCCGAGAGATAATGCGTAAAGATTTATCAGCATACGATCCCGTGCGCTTTGGGAAGTACATGCGGCGACTGGTCGCCCGCTGACGGGCCCCTGAACACGTGGGTGAGCTACTTCGACTCATTCTACGTCACGAAATGGACGCCCAGGCCCCTCACCATTCGGCTCAAGATCGAGGTGCACGCCGGCAACGTGGCGAGCGTCTTTGTCAGCAGCCAGTTCGTCTACCAGCAACCCTGGGGCGGAGGAACTGGAGCGATGCGCTTCTGGCAAATCACAATTGCTGACAACTCGAAAGCACCACAACAAACCTACACTGCACTCGTTCCAGATGATATCGATCAGGGCGAAATCTCGAAAAATCAACTCGCATTCATTGCGCTCCGTGGAGTCAATTGGGGGTCATTCTCCGCCTGGATCGTCACATTTCTTGCGCCAGCAAAATAAGGGGCGTCGACTGCAAGCGCCGAAATCTAGAGGCCCCATCAATGTCCGCGTCTCGTCCTGGAGTATCCCACAAGCGGCCAGCCCTGCTCCCATGGCTCGCTGGCTCGATTGAAGAAACGTGACCATGCGATTCCGCGCCTGCGCCGCAATTCTGCTCATCCTCTCCGCGTGCGCTACGTCGGCACCGTCCCCAAGAGAGCGTGTGCCCCAGAACCCGAGGATTGCCAACCTCCTTCGAGCGGCGAAACTGCCCTGGGCTGACGACGGGCGGTGCGTTGTCCGCGAAGCGTCCCAGCCTTGGCCCGTACTGATAGAGAAGTGCTATCGGACCCTCGACCATGACCGGATCGAGTTCCACGACACCACGGGAAGATGCACGGTCGCCTCCGCTGACGCCGCTGCCGTGGGAATCGGGTTCTGCGTACTGGCGGCTCCTGAGATTGCCGTGGGAGCCGTGATCGTACTTGGCGTGGTGGTGGTCGGCGTCGCCATCAAAGAGGCGCTGGACGCGTATGAGCTGCGGCACGCCTACCCCGAGGAAGCTGGGGCCTCACGAGGAACGCAGGTGGCATCCCGGGAAGCTGAAGTGCAACGCAAGCCCAAGCTGAAGCCCGAGCCAGCGGGTCAGGACTGGCTCCCCCCGGTGCCGCCCGGATCACCGGAGCGCGAGCGCAGTCCTGAGTGCAGGCCCGTCCCAGTGCCGCATCGTGGCGGCAATGACCCGCACAACGACTGCGCCGACCTCCTTCCGCAGAACAGCTTCCCCGGCTGGGACGTGCTTGTTAATGGCAAGCAGTTTGACGCGCTGGTGCTCGTTACGCGGACTCTATGGGACGTCAAGACTGATGAATTCGACAAGCACAACCTGCGCTCCCAGCAGTTTTTTGCACGAGTGAAGCTACCGGAGCTGCAACGCGAAAGAAGACTTGCAGAGGCATGTGGATACAAGTTTGTTGTTGGCGTGCGAAGCGCTGCGCACAAAGCCGCTATTGAGAAGCTGGACAACACCCTCGCGGTTGTTGTCATGGATTGGTGCTAACATGGCGGTCCTTCCTAATGAACTTGGCATCATTGTCTATGCGCCTGCGCTCGTGGATGACGACAGGCGACCTCTCGCTATCGTTCACGGGATGGAAGGCGCGCTTCCTGGTCTGCGGCTAGAGTGGACGCTCTCTGAAAAGGAAGTTCTTCTTGCGTTGCCTCGCCGCGACGAATGGGTCGTTTCAGATAGGGCGGACAACGGGTTTCCGTTCCTTTGCAACGATGACGAGAACCGCCCGGTAACGATTACCGGATGGGAGAATCCGAACGGGCTTGCGGCAGGGAGCCCGCCGCACTTGGAGGTTCACGGTTCGCTGCACCTGGACGCAGCCGGTATCGCGGCGGGAGCGGATGTGCTGGCAGCCATAGGGGAAGGCGCTCGCGCTTTCTGGGGACGCGCGACGCCGTCCAACGCGGCCGTCGAGATTTCGCAGCAGACGATTGATCCGGTGCGTAAGCCGGGTGTCCCACCACGCGGGCTCCCAGCGCTTAGGTTTCCGGACTACATCCGCTCGCCTGAAATTCCGCATTACCTCGGGTGGCTGAACTACTGGTCCGCTGCCGCCGCTCAGGCCCTCGGCTTTCCGGACCCGACCCGCGACGCCGAACTGCTTTCACGGGCGCGGCGCACGGCATCGGGCGGCTGGGTCGTGCAGCTCACTGACGCGCCGCTCGACCTGGACAACCCCGCCCACCTGGACACGCTCAAGCGGACCTACGAGCGGTTCCCCGAGATCGGCGGACGCGCAGCGCCTTGACCCGATTCAGGGACCCGGTGCGTCACTCCGGCTGTAGGAAAGAGACCCACTGCGCGAGCATTTGCGATGGTAGCCTTCCCATTCGGGAGGTCATGCACCATTGCTCCAACCGTTCAGATTGGCGCTCGCGCTTGAGCCTGGCCAGGCTCAGTCAATCCCTCTGGAGAGTGGGGGACAGGTTTTCAGTCGGTGGCTATGGATGAGAGGTCACCTCGTACAATTCGCGGGGTGGCCTACTCCAGGAGGGTGAATGGTCCGTCTATCGAATCTCACTGCCGCCGAGTACTCGCTCAGGGATGAGGCACTCCTCGCCCTCCATGACCCGCTGAGCCTTCCTGAAGCCCTCCAGGCACTCCGGCCCCACCTCCTCCAACTCGCGCAGGCCGACGCCATGGCGCTGTGCCTCATGGAGGGTGGGCGTTCGCCAGGGTACGAATGGCACGTTCCGGGCCATCGCCTTCCCATCCTCGAGCGGTACGACGAGGTGATTGAACATGACTTCTTCCGGGGACCTATCTTCGCCCGGCCCAACTGGGTCGTCCGCGATTCGCAGCTCATGTCCCGCAGGAAGTTCGAGGGGAGCTTCATCCGCCAACGCAGCATCGAGCTGGGGCCGCCCATGGAGCACATCATGGCTGTCCTCCTCACCATCCGCCCCGGCGTCGTCGCCGCCCTCGCGCTCTACAGACACCTGCCACGCCCTTTCTCCGCCCAGAACGCCGACGCTCTCGCGAGCATCACCCGGCACCTGAGCCGAGCCATCCGCAAATGCGGTGTCACCCAGGGCCTCGCCACCTACGCCAACATCCTCGAGGAGCTCTACCGCCGCCCCAATGGCGCCATCCTCGTCGTGGAGCCACCCCACCGCGAGGTGCTGCGCTCCCCGAACGCCGCCGTCCTTTTGGAGCAATGGTTCGCCCCTTCCGACCTCCACTCGTCTGGCATTCCCATCCCCCTCAAGGAGCAGTTGGACGCCCTGGTGCGCATGACGCCGGATGCCCGGCTCGGCAAGGACACCTGGGTCCGCATGCACGGGAATTGCTCCCGCGTGGTCCGGTTCATCGAACTGCGTGCCCCCGAGGGGCCCCGGAAATGGGCCCTCATGATGAACGAGCTCCCCAACTCCATCCCGCTCCCTGAGCAGATGAAGTGCGAGCTCACCCCCTCCGAGGTCACTGTCGCCATGGGCGTGCTCAGCAACTGGAACGACCAGCGAATCGCCGAGGAGCTGGGGATCTCCCGCAACACGGTGAAGAGCCACGTGAAAAGCATCTTCGCCACGCTGCGCGTCGACGGCCGCTTGGACCTTCTCTACCAGGCGGCTCGCCTCAACATGCCTGTCTGACCAAGAACCCTGAACGGCCCTCAGCATTTCGAGCGTTCTTCGCAGTCGGTTCTGAAGGTGCGTTCGACGAAGTGCTGCGTGCCCGCGTCTTGTAGCGCGCCATTGGGCGGGTGCCTCTCCCCCTGAAGGGGGATTGCCCCCAGTTGAGGATAAAGTGACAGGACACCATGGTCCCCTCTTCTCTCGACTGGCAGTGGAAGCGCTTCAGCGAACTCACGCTCGAGGAGCTGTACCGGCTGCTCGCGCTGCGCTCCGAAGTCTTCGTGGTGGAGCAGAAGAGCCTCTATCTCGATGCGGACGGCCTGGACGCCGAGTGCTTCCACCTGCTCGGGGGCGTCCCGGGCACGGGGCAGTTGGGCGCCTACCTGCGCGCACTGCCGCCCGGCCTCAAGTTCCCCGAGGCGAGCCTCGGCCGCGTCGTCACCCCGCCGGCGCTGCGCGGACAGCGGCAGGGCCGCGACCTGGTCGAGCGCGGCCTGCTCTTCCTCTCCGAGCGCTTTCCGGGCGCTCCCGTGCGCATCGGGGCGCAGGCCTACCTGCAGCGCTTCTACGAGGGCTTCGGCTTTGTGGCCGTGAGCGACATCTACGACGAGGACGGCATCCCGCACCTCGACATGCGCAGGGGCTGACGAAGAAGCATCGGACGAACAGATGCGGTTTCTTGTGAGGCGCGACGCCTCACGCGCGTGCCCGGCATCCCCTTCGAAGCGGAGAGCTGGTCACTGGGGATGATTCCGCGACTGTGGCGAGTGCTGCCGGGCTGAGCCGGGGCTTCGCCTCACGGCACAGCTCCGCGTCCGCCAGGAGCGCCAGGACGGGCGTCGAGAGTTGGTGCCCACTGTCGAGAAGGGCGCCGCCATCACGTTCTCCTCGAGCCATCGGCCGGGCTCCAGACCCAGGAGCCCGGCCTCCTGCTTCACGCTCAACTCGGGACCGTGCAGCGGCCCGCCGCACGGACACCCGACGCGTCACTGCACGGTGAAGCCCACCGTGTTGCTGGTGACCGTCTCCGTGCCCGCCGTGGCGGTGGCGGTGACGGAGTGCGCACCGGGCACGCGCGCCACGTAGCTCCACCCTGCCTTGCCCTTGGCATCCGTGGACACGGTGAGCACGTCCGTGAGGCCATCCGGACGGAGCAGACTGAATCGCACGCTTGCCTGCGCGGAGCCTGTTCCTCGCGTCACGAGGGTCGTGACGAGCACCAGACCGTTGCGCCTGTAGCTGAGCGCCGGCACCGACAGCGTGGCCTTCAGCGGCAGCGGGGTGACATCCACCGTGAAGCTGCCCAGCGCCGCGCTCGCGCCCGTGTGCGAAGCAGTCCCGCTCACCGTGAAGCGACCTGACGCCGTCTGCGGAGGAGTCACGGTGAGCGGCACCTGTCCGCTCGCGCCACGAGCCAGCGAGAGCGCCGTCTGTGACAGGCCCGACGTCCAGCCCGACGGTGCCGAGGCGCCCAGCGAGAAGCTGCTCGCGGCGCACGCCGTGCTGTCGTTGTTCGTCACCGTCATCGTCATGGTGAGCGGCTTTCCCGCCTCCACGGTAGCCGAAGCCGGCGTGAAGCCCACCGACGGCACACGGGGCACGCACACCACGCGCGCCTCCAACTGCACGCCACCGACGGACACCCCGTCACGCAGCACGCCCAGTTCGAAGGAGCGGCTGCCCGCGCCCGCGTTCGAAGGCGCGGTGACCGTCAGCGTCGCGGTGGCCGTGGCCCCGGGAGCCACCGTGAGCGACGACGCGGAGAACACCGAGCCCCACGGGTCCGAATCCAGCGCCAGCGTGAATGTGGAGCCTCCACACGTCGCCGCGTCGTGGTTGGTGACGGACAGCGTGTAGCTCCCCGTCCCTCCCGGCACCACGTCCACCGTCGACGGCAGCGCGCTGAGCGTCGGCGCCGAGCGCACGCAGGGATTCACCGTGACGGAGGCCGTGGCGGTGGTCTCCACAACATAGCCGTCCCGCAGAATCTGGAGGTCCACGGCATAGGTTCCCTGCGCGTCCGTGGGCACCGTCTTGTACATCGTGAGCTCGAACGAGCCGCCGGGCTCGATGTCGAAGCCGAACTGATCATAGTCCGTGGCCCAGCCCGCGGGCAGCATGGACGCGGGCTCGAAGTACCACCACCCGCACGCGCGCGAGTCGTGATTGACGAGGGTGACGCCGAAGGCGGCCGTGTCCCCGGCGCTCACCGTCTGCGAGGCCCGGTCGAAGCGCACCTCGATGGGCGCCTGCTGGCACGGCGCAATCACATCCAGCGTGTCCTCCGCGGTGATGCTCGCGCCGTCACGCGCGACGGTGACGTCCACCGTGTACGTGGCGTACGGCGTGCCCTGCGGCACCTCCTTGGTGAAGTAAAGGGAGCGCTGATTGCCGGGCTCCAGGGTGATGCTGGCGGGGAGGTTCGTGGTCGGCCAGCCCGCGGGCATCGACGTGGAGAGCGCGAAGGTGGAGGTGGGGCAGCCCACCGTGTCGTTGTTGGTGATGGAGAGACCGCTGTCCACCTGCCAGCCCGGCGCGGCGTAGTCGTACCAGGTGTCGAACGTCACCGTCGGCGGCGCGCGCACGCACGGCACGGGCTCGTAGTGGACGCTTACCGTGATACCCGCGGGCGTGGCGGCGTCCACCGACAGGCGCAGGTTGGTGTACGGGTCCGTCCACGTGCCGGGCAGGAAGGCCGGATCCCACCACTCGGACGTCTGCGGCGTGAAGTCCAGCAGGTGCGTGTAGCTGCCCGTGTACGCGTCCTCGTAGTGCACCAACGCGCCGCCGTAGACCTGCGAGGGGAAGAAGCTGACGTCGTAGTCGCCCACCTGCCGGCGGGCCTCCAGCCACAGCCAGCCGTCGCCGTAGAAGCCGCGGCGCACCTTCAGCGCCTGCAGGCCACTGCCCATGGGCGCGGACAGCGGGGACAACGTGAAGGTGCCGTCCGTGCCGTCCACCGTGGCCACCGCGCTCGGCTCCAGCCAACCGGCGCGCACCTTGTGCGGCGCCGCGTAGTGGCCCAGGTTCCAGTCGCCCATGGAGGTGAACTTGTCGCCGTACTCGGTGAGCGTGCCCCGCGCGCCCACGGGGCCCAGGGCCTCCGCCCCGAAGTCGCGCGCGCTGCCGTGGTGCAGGGTGAGGTTGTGGCCACCCTCGTGCGTCACCAACTCCACGCCCAGGTCATTGGGGCTCATGTAGTCGGCGAGCAGCCACGCAGTGGAGGCGGTGATGGGGCCGTCCTGCGTCTGCTGCGTGTAGCACGCCAGCGTGCCCAGGCCGCCGTAGGAGCAATTGGTGCCCGTCGCCTCCGGGTGGACGATGAAGATGCGGTCATACTGCCGGAAGTCCACGTCCGCGTCGGCCGCGGCGATGGCGGCCACGCGCATGGCGTCCGACTCGGCGCACGAGTAGCCCCGGTTCAGCGTGTACCAGCCCACCACGTCGCCGCTGGCGCTGGTGCGGCCCTGGGACGCTTCCTGCCAGTAGCGCGTCAGCGAGCGCTGCGTGGTGGAGAAGAACACCTCGCGCACCTGCTCCGCGGTGAGCGTCTGCGGCTGCCCCGGGAAGGTGGCGAGGATGACCAGCGAGCGCTGGTCCCCCGTGGTGCGGCACGCGGATGTGGCGGAGAACGCCTGGCGCACCACCTGCGTGTCCTCCGCCGCCAGCCGCGCGGCCAGCTTCAGGCCCCGCACTCGCACGCGCAGGCCGCTGCGCAAATCCCCGGACGGCGCATTCGCGAAGCGCACCTGGAGCCGCTCGCCCTTCACGCGCAGGAAGTGCTCCGTGCGCGCCTCCGTCCGCGCCGGGTTGTCCGCGACGAGCACTTCCAACTCCCCCTCGAAGTCCCCGCGCGCCTCCAGCAGCGGCATCGCGTCCGGCTGCTTCCGGGCGAGGCTCACGCGCACGGACTCGGGAAGCGACAGTGCCAGCGCGGCGCCCGCATCCACGTCCATCAGCGAGCCCAGCGCATCGGCGCGCTCGCGCAACAGCGGCGTCAGTCCCGCCTTCTCGCCCCGGCGCAGCCGGTCGTTGAGCCGCGACACCTTCTCCTTCAACGGCGCGGACTCGGCCCTTGCAGTGGTCGGGGGCGCGGTGGGAGCCGGCGTGGGCTCCTCCTGCGTGGCGCAGCCCAGGGCCAGCGCCAATGTGACGGTCAACAACGTGCGAAACATACCCTCTCCCGGTTAGCGGCGGCCCTGGCACGGGAAGCGCGCTTTTCGGGCCGCCGCGCGCCTTCTGCATCGGGCTGCTGGATGTTTTCAACTTCACTCCAGAATCTCCGTGCGCGATGACGCCTCCGTCACGCCGAGTTGTCCCCGATGTCACGCCGCCGTGTTGCCGTGCCATCCGCGGCGAAGGCGCTCAGCGGTACCGGGAGGCCTGTAGCTCGTACATCGTCGCGTAGCGCCCCCCGACGGCGACCAACTGCTCGTGGGGGCCCTCCTCGACGACCTTCCCGTTCTCCAGGACGAGGATGCGGTCCGCCATCTTGACCGTCGAGAACCGGTGCGAGATGAGCAGCGCCATCTTCCCGCTCGACAGCTCACCGAACCGGTTGAAGACGTCCAGCTCCGCACGGGCGTCGAGCGCCGCGGTCGGTTCGTCCAGGACGAGGATCTGCGCGTCGCGCAGGTACGCCCGGGCGAGCGCGATCCGCTGCCACTCGCCTCCGGACAGGTCGAGTCCGCCGTCGAAGCGGCGTCCCAGCATCTGCGCGTACCGGCCCGGCAACCGGTCGATCACCGCGTCGGCCTGGCTCTTGCGCGCGGCCTCCAGGATGCGCGCCGGATCCTCGTGCTGCTCGATACGGCCCACCGCGATGTTGTGGTGCGCCGTCATCTCGTAGCGCGCGAAGTCCTGGAAGATGACACCGACCTCGTGCCACAGGTCCTCCAGCCGGTAGTCCCGCAGGTCGACGCCATCGAGCAGGATCTGCCCCGAGCTCGGATCGTAGAGCCGCATCATCAGCTTCACGATGGTCGTCTTCCCCTGCCCATTCTCCCCGATGAGCGCGATGCGCTCCCCCGGAGCCATGTGGAAGCTCACGCCCCGGAGGACAGGCTCGGGTCTGCCGGGATACGTGAAGGTCACATCGCGGAACTCCAATCCCTTGCGGATGGGCCTGGGGACCGGGACCGCGTTCGTCGACGAGCGGATGGACGGCTGGAGCGCGAAGAACGCCAGCATGTCGCGGATGTAGAGCGCCTGGTCCGCGATGCCCGCACCCGTCACGGAGAACTCCTGGAGCGTCCGGTTTGCTCCCGCGATGGCCCCCGCGAGGAACGTGAGCTCCCCCACGCTCAGGGACCCGCGTGCGGCCTGGTAGACGACGAAGGCATAGGCGCCGTAGTAGCCCAGGGAGCTGACCACCGAGAGCAGGGACAGGCCCGCGAGCGCGCGTCGCGACAGCTTCACGACCTCGTCCCGGAGCTCTCCCGACACGCTCTCGTAGCGGCCCATCAGGAACGAGCTCAAGCCGAAGATCTTGAGCTCCTTCGCGCTCTCCCTGCTCGCGCCAAGCTGTCGCAGGTAGTCGAGCTCACGCCGCTTGGGCGTGTGCCGGAAGTTCAGCGCATACACTCGCGCCCCGAAGTACGCCTCGCCCAGTGCCGCGGGCACGAGGCAGACCACGATGTTCAGCAGGATCCACGGGGAGAAGACCATGATGCCCACGCACAGGCTCACGGTCGTCAGCCCCAGTTGCAGGAAGCGGGCTATCGCGGCAACCATCACCAGCCGGTCCGTGGCCTGGGCCCGAGCCCGCTCCAGGCGGTCATGGAACGCCGGGTCCTCGTAGGTCGCGAGGTCCAGCCGCGAAGCCTGCGCCATCAACCGCAAGCTCACTTGCCGCACGTAGTTCTCGCGCAGCACCACGCCCACGTAGTCGATCCCCCTGAAGAGGACGGCGCCCAGGACCGCCAGCCCGAACTCCAGCGCGACGAATCCCCAGAGCCGGCTCGTCATCCCGAGCCCCGCGCTGGCGTTGGCCACGACGCCATCGACGATCCACCGCGCGACGACGAGGACCGCCAGGGGGATCAACGCCGCCAGCGTCCGGAGCACGAGGTGGGCGACCACCGTCCTCGGACCCGACTCCCACACCATGCGGAGCACCGGCAGGATGTTCCGGAGCGAAGCCAACCGCCCCTCCTGGACGTTGTCGTTCGGTTGCGTCCGTGCCGTGCCAATGACTGTCATGGTGCTTCCTTCGTCTCATAGACAAGGACGTCGATCCACGCGATCCGCCAGTGCCGGTGGAAGTGTTGGATCAGGATGTCGTCACACGCCAGATTGGTCAGAGCCAGCAAAGTCAGTCCCAGCGACCGGGGGGATGCAAGGGGCTCCGCCTCCAGCAGCGCCTGGAGACCGTCGACGGGACTGCCCGGCTTGAACCGGAGCGCGAGTGCCTGGAGGTGCAGGGAGGCCTCGGGCCGGGACGCGGTCTCCACCGCGGGGCGCGCCGCGTCCTCCAGCAGCGTGGCGGGAGGAAACCAGAGGAACACGGACGGGGCCAGCTGCTCGACCGCCGCATGGGCATCCGGCGTCCCAGCCCCCCGCGTCTCCAGGTGCGACTCCAGCAGCCGTTGCCAATGGCGGAGGGGCAACTGCCCTTCCGCGATGGCGACGAAGCTCGCCAGGAGTCCCGCGTCGTCGAAGGCCGCATGGAGCCGCGGGGCTGGCGTCCCCGCCCCCACGTCATGGCCCTCGTGGAGAAGGCCGCTCGACGCGTCGTGAAGGAATGCGAAGTCCATGCCCTCACGCAGCGCCCGCGCGCGGGCCTCACAGGCCTCGATGGAAGCGGAGGCCACGCCCGCGCGACGCATGCCCTCCAGGGCGCTCTCGAGGACGATGAGCGCGGAGGCCAGCATGCCGCTCTCCGAGGTGGACAGTCCTCGGAGCCCGCCTCCGGTGAGGGGATGTCCCCTGAACCGTTCGAGCCGCTCGACCGCGCCAAGCGCCTCGTCGAGCCTCGACACCAGGGCCGCTGACTCCAGACAGCCCAGGTGGTGCGCGCACAAGGGAGCCACGAGCCCCAGTGCCGCATCCACGGCGGTGGGCTTCGCGTCCGCATCGCGGCTGTCGCACGCCCGCGCGTAGAGCGTCCAGCAGCGCCGCGCCAACTCCGCGGGAGCCCCCTGCCCTTCCTCCAGAGGCGGGGCCGCCCGGTCCTTCCGCGCGAAGACGAGCAGGGGAACCCAGGCGACGAGCATGGGCGACGCCCAGGGCAGCGACCCCGGGTTCATGGTGGCGAGCGCCCCCGCGATGACCAGCGCCAGCAGTGCCGCGCGCCAGAACTCCGGAAGCATCAGGGACGAGATGGCGCGGAGCTTCTGGTTCGCCTGGGAATGCGTCGTCCAATCCAGGATGCGGGTGCGATCCACCCCCATCCGATAGAGCGCGCGAGCGATGGCGTCCATCATCACTCCCGCCAGTGGGAGCAGGACCGCCAGCTCCATCAAGGCATCCAGCAGCGTGCCGTAGGCAGTGGAGAGCAGGAACCGCGGAACGTGACGCGGTGGGGGAAGCCGCCAGACGGTCCACGCGACGAACATGAGCGAACCGAGGACGGGACGGCGACAGAACCACCCCGCCACGCCCAGCGTCCAGGCCCACGCATCAGTGCTCCCCGGCGTCCACAACCATCCGTAGGTCACCACGAGCAGTGCCCATGGAGCGCTCAGGCTGCGGCGCATGTCCGTGAAGATCCGCCACCGGTCGATCACGCTCAACGGATTGACGACCCACCGGCCGCCTCGCGTGGGCACCCCTGGCAGCAGCCAGGGCAACAACTGCCAGTCTCCTCGGGTCCAGCGGTGCCAGATGCGCGCGGTCCCGGCGATGTCCGTGACGCGTCCCTCGAACATCTGGATCTCGGGAACGTGCGCGACCCGCGAGAACATGCCCTCCAGCTTGTCGTGACTCAGGACGGCATTCTCGGGGATGCGCCCTTCCAGGCTCCGGGCGAAGGCCGCCACGTCGTAGATGCCCTTGCCGACGAACTCGTCGATGCCAAAAGCGCGTTGACTCAAGCTGGTGCGTTCGCGTGTCTTGCGCCGGAAGAGGGACGTCTTCACGCCTCGCATCGCAAGCCATGCCGGTCGCGTGAGCTCTCCTCGCAGCCCGGGCTGGAGCATCGAATACCCGGACACCACGCGCTGGCTGTCGCCGTCGAACCGGGCCTGGTTCAGGGGGTGGTGGAGGACGGCGACCAACCGCGCCGCGGAGCCAGGGAGCAGGTGCGTGTCGGCATCCAGGGTAATGACATACCGGAAGGTCCGCACGACGCCCGGCACGGGCCCCACGTAGCTCGTGTCGTCCGCCCCGAGCACCAGCCGGTTGAGCTCCTCCAGCTTGCCCCGCTTGCGCTCCCACCCCATCCAACGGCGCGCCACGGGATTCCACCGCCGTTCACGATGCAGCAGGAAGAAGCGCGGCGCTTCCTGGGGGCAGTGCCGCGCGTTGAGCAGCCGGATGCCGTCCTCCAGGCGGAGCAGCATTCCCGCCTCCTCGGGGAGTTCCTTCTGACTGGCGTCAGGGAAGTCTGTCAGCAACGCGAAGAAGAGTTCCGGGGAGACATTGCCCTGGAAGTTGCGCTCCAGCCTCCGGAGCTGGGTTTCGATGTCGTCCAGGCTCGCCACCAGCAGGGGCGTGACGACCAGCGTCCGTGTCTCCCTGGACAAGACCCGCTCCGGGTCCATCCTGGGCATCGGTGGCGGATCCTTGAAACACCGCGTGAAGACAGCGTCGACGCCCCCCTGCAAGAGCTCCAGGCACGGCAGCAGGAGCAGGACGACCAGGGGCCATCGGTCCGCGGCGTCGAGCCCGGACGCGGCCAGCGCGCGCTCCAGCCCCAGCAGCGTCAGCAGGGTCAAAAGACACACAACCCCGACATAGAGAGGTGCCGCGTGACGAACCAGGACCCTGGACAGGCGGGTACGCGCGGGCACCGCACACCCCAGGTGGACCTCGAACTCCGGCCTGCCACGAGAGAGCAACGCATCTCCAACGTGACGGTCACGCGAATCGTTGCCACCCCTCTCCGCGCTCCACGCTACGGCGGCGCGTGCGACGGACGCAGGTGTCTGTCTCGACCCGGAAGCCAACTCCTGACAGGCGGCCTGGTAGCGGGCACGGGTGCCCTCGTCCATGTCTGCGTATGCGCCCAACGGGTCACGTCGGAGGATCGCGTCGACGGATCCGGTCTCCGTCGGATGGACCGACGCGGGCGGCTCCTGCCGCTCACGGGGAGAATGACTGGCGATGTTCATCTCCACCGGGAACTAACTGGAAAACCGAAAAACCTCCAGCCCCCATCAAGAGTCAGGATTGAAGTTTCACCCTTGCGGCTCCGCCGTACCCGGTCACGAATCGTTCACAAATCGGGGGCTGGGCTGACGCGGGCTGCCTCCAGAGGCCGCCCAGCAGGGCGGCAATGGCTACGGGCAGGTCCGGCTTTCGTGAATGAATCCTCCGTGGGTAGCTTGGCATGTCCTGCCAGTTCCCGCGCGTCTTGAGCACCATTGTCCGTTCCAATCTCACGCATACAGCGGGACGTGCGCGACATCAGGAGACGTACGGCGCTTCGTAAAGGTTCGGCGAGCAGACCGAGCGCCACATTGAAGTTCTGCACCGCCTGCCAGGCCATGCCCTTCACGCCGGTCAACGGCCCGCTGGGCTTCTGTATGCAGTTCACCCGGGCCATCTTCATCCTGGGCTTGCTCAGCATGCTTCTCTACTTTGTGTTCAAACCAAAGCTGGCGTTGGAGAAGCTGCTGCCAGAAGCACCACTCTTTCTGCACCTGGCGCTGGGCTCGCCGTGACGCAACAGCTTGACGCGAATCATCAACCTGGATGACTGAATCCCGACTCGGATGAGTCACCCCAAACCCCTGTCTGCGGGTGGGATTGGCGTATGAGCTCATTCGTCCAGATGATCAGCAGTGCGATTGTTTTTTTCACGATAAGTGAGGCACCCTGGCCTTCGAAGGTCAGTCAACGGGGGGCGTGGAGACAGCCTCCATTCATGGGGATGTCATGCAAGCAATGAGAGCCGGCCGGGCTCTGCTGTTGGGGCTGTTCTGCGTTGTCATCGGCTGTAGCAAGTCGCCCGAAGAGCAGACGCTGACTCGCAACGCGTCCCCTCTCGTAGAGGGGTGGAATGCCACGGCGGACATGGCGGAGGCGCGCAAGTACCACGCAGCGGTGGCGCTGAACTCAAGCAAGGTGCTGGTGGCGGGCGGGTACAACACCAGCGGGTATCTGTCCTCCGCGACCCTTTATGATCCGGGCACGGGCACCTGGACGGCCGCGGCCCCGATGCCGGAGCCCCGGCAGGTACTCACCGCGACGCTGCTGCCCTCTGGCAAGGTGCTGGTGGCGGGTGGCGAGAACGCGACTGGCCGTCTGGCTTCCACGGCCCTTTATGACCCCGCCTCCAATGCCTGGACTTCTGCTGGCAGCTTCGCCACCGGGGTGGCACGAGACTCCCTGACGGCGACGCTGCTGCCCTCGGGCCGGGTGCTGGTGGTGGGCGGCGGGAACGGTTCGGGACCGCAAGGCAAGGTGGATGTGTATGACCCGGCCTCTGGCACGTGGAGCGCGGGGGCGAATCTGGCGATGCCGCGACGCAACCATACGGCGACGCTGCTGCCCTCGGGCCAGGTGCTGGTGGTGGGCGGAAGAGCGAGCACCAGCCTGACGAGCGCGGAGCTGTATACGCCCTCCAGCAACACCTGGATTGCGACGGGAAGCCTGTCGACCGCGCGCCACAACCACACGGCGACGCTGCTGCCTTCCGGCAAGGTGCTGGTGGTGGGCGGGCGCAATAGCAGCACCGGGCTGGTGGCGACGGCGGAGGAATACGACCCGAGCACGGGGCTGTGGAGCGCGGCGGGTGCGCTGGGCACCGCGCGCGAGTTGCACACGGCGGTGCCGCTGAGCACGGGACAGGTGCTGGTGGCCGGAGGCATGTACGGCAGCGCGGCGACGAACGCGCTGGGCAGCGCGGAGGTGTACGCCCCGGACACCCGTTTGTGGAGCGTGACGACCGTGATGGGAGGCGCGCGGTACGTGCACGTGGCAGTGCCGCTGGAGGGGCGGGGGAAGGTGCTGGTGGCGGGCGGAATCAGCGTCAGCGGCGCGAGCCTGAAGACGGCGGAGACGTATGCGTATGACGCGTGCGCGGGGGTGAGCTGCGACAGCGCCCCAGGGCCTTGCTACGAGGCGGCCGGGACGTGCGGCAACGGGGTTTGCAGCTACGCGCCGAAGGCCTCGGGCACCAGTTGCGATGACGGGGATGCGTGCACCGGGCAGGACGCGTGCAATGGCGCGGGCGTTTGCGCGGGGAGCGCCACCAGTTGCAGCAGTCCGCCCGGGCAGTGCTACGTGGCGGACGGGACGTGCGGCGGCGATGGAGCGTGCGCCTACGCGTACAAGGCTTCGGGCGCCAGCTGTGATGACGGAGACGCGTGCACGGTGGAGGAGACGTGCAACGGGGCCGGAGGGTGCGCGGGGACGCCGGTGAGTTGCAACAGCCCGCCCGGGCAGTGCTACGCGGCGGCGGGCACGTGCAGCGAGGGTGCGTGCACCTATGCACCGAAGGCCGCGGGCACCGCGTGTGACGATGGCAACGGAGGAACCCTCAACGACGTGTGCAGCGGGGCGGGAGTCTGCGCGGGAGTGCCGGCCTGCACGACGCCTCCGGACGCCTGCCATGACTCCCCGGGCACGTATAGCAACGGCGCGTGCACCTACCCGCCCAAGAGCGCGGGGACCCTCTGCGATGACGGCAACGCCTGCACCACGGGCGACGTGTGCAACGGCGCCGGTACGTGCGGTGGCGCAGCGCTGAGCTGCAACAGCCCGCCCAGTCAGTGCCACCAGGCGGCGGGCACCTGCTCCAACGGGACGTGCAGCTACGTCCCGAAGGCTTCGGGGGCGAGCTGCGATGATGGCAACAGCTGCACCACGGGCGACGTCTGCAACGGCGCGGGCACGTGCGGTGGCGCGGCGCTGAGCTGCAACAGCCCGCCCAGCCAGTGCTACCAGGCGGCGGGCACCTGCTCTAACGGGACGTGCAGCTATGTCCCGAAGGCTTCGGGGGCGAGCTGCGACGATGGCAACAGCTGCACCACGGGCGACGTGTGCAACGGCGCGGGCACGTGCGGCGGCGCGGCGCTGAGCTGCAACAGCCCGCCCAGCCAGTGCCACCAGGCGGCGGGCACCTGCTCCAACGGGACGTGCAGCTACGCACCGAAGTCCTCGGGGACGAGCTGCAATGACGGCAACGCGTGCACCACGGGCGACGTCTGCAACGGAGCCGGTACGTGCGGCGGCGCGGCGCTGAGCTGCAACAGCCCGCCCAGCCAGTGCTACCAGGCGGCGGGCACCTGCTCCAACGGGACGTGCAGCTACGTGCCGAAGGCCTCGGGGACGAGCTGCAATGATAGCGACAGCTGCACCACGGGCGACGTCTGCAATGGCGCCGGTTCATGCGGTGGCGCGCCCCTGAGCTGCTCCACCGCGAGCACCACCTACTGCAGCGGTGACGTCGTCCGCAGAACCACCGGCACCGGAACGTGCAGCGGCGGCGCCTGTACCTCCACCGACACCGCCGTCCAGACCTGTCAGACGGGAACCAGCGGGGCCTACTGCAGCGGCAACGGCGCCTATGAGACCGTCTACCAGGGCTGCGTCAACGGCGCCTGCAGGTCCACCCAGCAACTCATCGAATCGTGCTCCACCTCGAGCAGCACCTATTGCAGTGGCAACACCGTCCGCAGGAGCACGGGCACCGGCTGCAGCGGCGGCTCCTGTGGCTCCAGCGACACCCTCATCCAGACGTGCTCCACCTCGAGCAGCACCTATTGCAGTGGCAACGATGTCCGCAGGAGCACGGGCACCGGCTGCAGCGGTGGCTCCTGTGACTCCAGCGACAACTTCGTCCAGACGTGTCAGACGGGTGTCGGCAGTTCCTACTGCAGCGGCAATACCGTCTACAGAACGGTCAACAGCGGCTGCCTCAGTGGCTCCTGCGTGTCCGCCCAGCAACTTGTCGAGACGTGTCAGACGGGTGTCGGCAGCTCCTACTGCAGCGGCAATACCGTCTACAGAACGGTCAACAGCGGCTGCCTCAGTGGCTCCTGCGTGTCCGCCCAGCAACTTGTCCAGACGTGCTCCACCGCGAGCAGCACCTACTGCAGCGGCAACGATATCCGCAGGAGCACGGGCACCGGCTGCAGTGGTGGGGCTTGTGGTTCCTCGGATTCATTTGTCCAGACATGCTCCACCGCGAGCACGACCTACTGCAGCGGCAATACCGTCCGGAGGACCACCGGCACCGGTTGCGTCAGCGGCGGCACGTGTGGATCCACCGACACCCTGGTCCAGACCTGTTCCTCAGGACAGACGTGCAGCAATGGAGCATGCGTCACCGTCGGTGGAACATGGCGCAGGGATACAAACGGCAACGAGGGGTTCTGCGACGAACTCTGCGGGGTTTTGTATTGCAACGGCTCCTGCCCGCCTCAAAGGTGCGCCTCCGCCAACCCGGAGGGTCAGCCATGCTCGACGCTCGGCTCGAGTTGCAACGCGGTCCCCTCCCCCAAAGTGTATATCCAATACAATTGCGAGTAGGCGCCGCCCCACTCGCTCATTGTTGAGTCCAGAGTGGACGACTCCGCGCCCCAAGCACGGAGTCGTGGCCTGAACGGGCGATCGCCTGTACCGCGCCGGACTCTTGAGACACCCGGTTGCATCCAGGCGGATGACTCCGTGCCCCAGCACGGAATCATCCGCCGGACGCGGCGAGCCTCCTCGGCCGAGGGAAACCCGCCCCCCATCCGGGGACGGCCCTCCTTGGGAACCGGATGCTCGGCATCACGCCCTGGAGGGCCGGGCCAGCCCGTCTCCCTGGGCGTGAAGGGAGATGGGCGGGCCCCTGCTCAGAATGACTGGGGATCGCGAAGGACGAGGTCCGTCCCCCAGTCGAGGGCCCAGAGCGCCTCCTGCCGGAGTGACCACATCCCGGGAACGGTCGCGGTGTCGTTCTCCGCGATGGCCTGAAGCTTGGGACGGATCCTCGGGTCCTTGTGTCCGGCCAGCGCGTAGATGGACCAGAACCGGATCGCGGGCTCTGGGTCATCGAGCCCGCGTACCAGCAAATCGATGACACGGCGGTAGCGGCGCTGCCAGATGTGCCGGTAGTTCGAGTAGTGAGAGCCCAGCGCCTCCGCGGCCTGTGAGCGGACGCCCGGTGCCTCGTGCGGATTCGCGTAGATGCGCCGCAGGAGCACGAGGTGCTCTGGAGCAAGGTGTGCGAACACGAATCCGTAGACAGCGGCCTCGCGAAGCGTGGGGTCTCCCGGCGATGAGAGGACTCGGGTCAGCAGTCTCAGCCCCTCACGGTAACTGGCGAGTTTATCGGCGGCCACGTGGGGGACCATGTCGGGGTCTTCGCCCCTCAAGGCGCATTCGAGCTTCGCCAGCCCTACCGCATCCCCCTTGAGGAGCCGCTTCCGGGACCTCGCCATCCGCATGCGCTCCTTCGCCGGGTGTCCGTCGCCCGAACAGGAGCGCGTGACGGCCCACCGCGCGTTCCCTGACGCGGCGGCGGAATGAAGGTTCATTCCACGGCGGCCGGCTCCCGGCGGGACGGAACGGGTGGGTGCTAGAACCCCGTCCCATGCAACCTCTCCTCTACAGCGAGCTGGTGCCCTGGTACTCCCTGGTCGACCCTCCCGAGGACCATGAAGACGAGGCCGTCTGCTTCCAGTCGGCGTTCGAGCACATCATCTCCCCGCGGCCGCAAACGTTGCTGGAGCTCGGAGCAGGCGCCGGAAACACCGCGCTGCACCTGAAGCGCCGCTTCACCTGCACACTCACGGACCTCTCCCCGGGCATGCAGCAGCTCAGCCGCGAGCAGAACCCGGACTGCGAGCACGTCCACGGAGACATGCGCACCCTGCGCCTGGGCCGGACGTTCGACGCGGTGCTGGTCCACGACGCCATCTGCTACATGCTGACGGAGGAGGACCTGCTCGCTGCGGCCCGGACGGCGTTCGAGCACACGCGGCCCGGCGGCGGCGCCATCTTCGCGCCGGACACCCTGCGGGAGACCTTCCAGGACACCACGGAGACGCTGGAGGAGGACCGCGGAGGCCGCTCGATGCGCGGCCTCATGTGGACGTGGGATCCCCACCCCGAGGACAGCACCTACCAGGTCGACTTCGCGTTCCTGCTGCGCGACGGGGACACCGTCCAGGCCGTCCACGACCGGCACGTCGAGGGGCTCTTCACCCGGGACACCTGGGATCGCGTGCTCACCCAGGCCGGCTTCCGCGTCGAGCCCCTGAAGCGGCCCCTCGGAGACGGCGCCTTCGACGACATCTTCCTGTGCCGGCGCTGATGCGCGGCAGCGGACCGCCCGTGTTTCCGGGCGGCCTGCGCCGGAGCCACCGGACCCGCTACATCATCGGGCCGTGCTGGGACACGGCGGTCCACCGCCCGGCGGCCCGGTGTGCCTTGCCGTTCGTGGGCCGGTACATCTTCCGGATGAAGGACTTGTCCCGGGCCGACAACCGCGTGTTGCTCGGCGTTCCGCTGCGCAGCAGCGACGGCGGCCCCTTGATGAGCTCCTTCGGGAAGCCGTAGAGCATGATGGAGTTCTGGTCGAACCGCGTCGCGTTGAGCTGATCGAGCGAGTACTTGTCGATGACGTTGAAGCGGATCTCCTCCTCGGACCAGTTGTTGGGCGGGCCGCTGAAGGCCGCGATGACCGCGGGCACGTTCCACTGGATGCCGCCCTTCGGGTTCTGGTGCTCATGGATGCAGCCGAGCGCGTGACCGAGCTCGTGCACGACGACGCGGCGGTACTCGACGTCGTCCGTGTCGTCCTCGAGCCAGCCGAAGTTCATGGTCGGCTCGTTCTTCGGGAAGTACCGCGTGATGAGGCAGTCCGTGCCCACGGCAGACCACGAGCCCGCATCGGCCGAGAACGAGATGCGGATCTCCGACCCCGGACCGCCCTTCCAGTCGAACCGGATGTTCGCGAACTGCATCCACTGGTTCGCCATCTCCATGACGCGCTGGCGCTGCGTCGGGCTGCCGTCGAGGAACCGGATGCGCAGCGTCTGCCCAGGCTTCCAGCGCTTGCCCGTCTCGAGCGCCAGCTTGAGCGGATGCCACGAGGAGCCCGCGCGCTTCACCCGGGCCAGTACGGGCGCCGGATCGTTCTCCGGGTTCACCTCGATGGAGCGCGCCGCGGCCTCCCGCTTCAGTTCGATGGGTACGACGCGATCGACACACAGCCGACACTCGGCCGCCGTGAGAAGCTTTCTAGCCATGGTCACCCCCGCCTACAAACCGCGAGGATCTCCCGCGGGCCAGCTCCTGGATGGAGGGCGCGCGGGAGCATGGTCACCGCCTCGCGACGAGCCTCCTGCCCTGCAGGGCCGGTGTCGGCTTTGCGCCAGAAGCGGGAGCGGCCTGGGCGTGGCCGCCTGCCCCAACCGGCTTCCTTCAACGTCACCTCGCCCGCGGCCGCCTCTTCCGTCAGCTCCTTGGGCGTGGCGATGGACGCCTTCGGCTCGCGGTGCACCTGCTCGTAGCTGCCCCGCAGGATGCCCTCGCGCAGCTTCGCCATGAGCAGCGGGTAGTGCCGCACGTTGTGCACGGACAGCATCCGCGAGCCCAGATGGTGCTTGCCGCGCAGCAGGTGCTGCCGGTACCCGCGCGTGTACTTCGTGCACACGTAACAGTCGCACGTCGCGTCCAGCGGCTCTTCGGACAGCCGGTACGCAGGTGCGGATCATGCGCACCAGCCCCTTGAACGTGTACGAGACCCCTGCTGCGCCATCTTCGTCGGGATGATGCAGTCGAACATGTCCGCACCACGCAGCACCGCCTCCCTGGCCACGGCGGCGAGCGTGAGTGTGGCGATGACATGGACGGGTCTCGTTAGAGCAGGCTTCAAGCAGACCTCCCTCGGAAACGAGGAACGGTGCTGGCCGCCCTCCGTGTCAGCAGTCGGGCCAGGAGGAGGAACGCATGTCTTCATCCAGACAGTCCCAAAGCGCAGGACGTCCCCCTGGGCGTAGCGCTGGAGCAGGGGCCTCGCGTTGTGACAGCGGTTGACGTTGATCTGGCCAAGGACGGACTCAGGACGCCGCCGCAATGGCTGACAACGTCGGGTTGCCGGCATCGCCTGGGACGCGCCGCAGCACCTGCCGGCGCTGCCAGAACGGCGTGTCGAAGCGCTGCTCGGCGCCGTAGTACCGAGCGCGTTCGAGCAGATAGGTCGTGCATTCCTTGTCACGCTCGGCTTCATACGCGGCCAGCGCGCCCCGCACAGCATGGGAGCGGGCCAGCAATTCGCCGACGGTGTCGGCCGCTGCGCGCGCGGTGCGCAGCGCACGCAGCACGCCGCTGCCCGAAATCGGATCGACCGCCAGCGCGGCATCGCCCACCGCCAGCCATGGGCTGGCGTCGCTCGCGCATTCGCGGAGCAGGCGCTGGCTGTGGGCGCAATTCACCTGCGGCGTCGACACACGACGCGCCACCGCGATGCGTTGCTTCGTGGCACCGGCCGAACCCAGGATCCCCTGCCAGGACTCGGCCCCGGAGAGCCGCGACCGGGCGCACAGGTCGGTGTCGGTCATCAACATCGCGATCATCGCGCCGTCTTCGTGCTGTGCGGCACCGGGCAGGGGCGCTGAATACCACCAGCCTTCGGGCACGGCCTCCACCAGCAGGTGACCGCGTTCGGCGGGGGCGACATCAGCCCAGCGCACGGCCACTCCGACCAGCCGATCGAACAGCATGCGCCGCGCGCCCAGACCGCGTCCCACGTGGGCACGCCGTCCGGTGGCGTCGATCAACACCCGGGCGCGCAAGGTCTGTTGCGACGCCGTCCCTCGCCCGGTGTCAGGGGTCGTCCGCAGCCACCAGCAACCTTCCTGGTGCACGCTGCGTTGCACGGCGACGCCTTCCAGCAGGCAGGCGCCCGCGGCCTCCGCGCCGTGCGCAAGCATGCGATCGAAGGCCCTGCGGTCAAGGTGCCAACCGCAGCCGTAGGGGCTGAGCAGATGCGAGTGCGACTGCTCGGTCGCGTCGCCCCACAGACTGCGCGTGCCCCATGAGGGCAAGGGCCGCAGCGCCATGAATTCGTCCCACAGGCCGAGCGCGCGCAGCGGTTCTTGCACGTTGGGCGCCAGCGACTCACCGATGCGCGGTGCCTCGAAGCGCGTGCGTTCCACCAGGACGACCCGCCAGCCCTGCATTGCCAGCCAGCGCGCCGTGGCCGAGCCGGCCGGTCCGGCGCCGACCACCGCCACGTCGAAGAGGGCGCCGCTCGGCTCGGTCGTCATGACTCAACCCTCCCGTGGCGTGCGGCGATTGCCGCCGCTTGCGTAAAGGCTTTCGAGGCATTGGCGGATGTGTTCGAGGTCCAGGCCTTCCTCGCGCAGGCGCTTCTCGAGCTCGGGCCCGATGGCGCCACCGCGCCGCAGCACGCATTCGAGCAGCTTGCACAGGCGATCGTCGCGTTCGGTGGGCGCATCCATGAAGCGCTCGCCACCGCCGGCACCGGTCTCCGCGTCGCGGTCGCCACCGCGCCACGTGACCGCGGTGAAGGTCTGCTCGCGCATGAATGGCATGCCCTTGCGTGTGCGTCCGCGAGCGCGCACGCGCAGCTTGTGCACCCCCGAGCTGTCGGCCACGAACCTGGCGGAGTGGCGGCCATCGTCCTCCGGCTGGAAGGACAAGGTGCTCTGCGAGCCGTCGGGCCGCGTGAGTTCGCCCCACACCAGGCCGGTGCCCTCCAGGGGAATGCCCGATTGGGTGAGCGTGGCCTGCACCTGGATGCCCGCGCCGGGCTCGTAGCCGCTCTGGCGCAGTTCGGCACGCAGCGACACGTTCGAATAGCTCTGAACGATGAGGCTGTACGGCAGCTTGCCGCGTTCCTCGCGGGTCGGCTCGCGTGTCGTTGGACCCGCCAGCGCATGGCTGAAGGCCTCCGCGCCCGCGGCGGCGCCTTGCGCAACGGCGAAGCGGCGCCGCAGCTCGTTTGTCACGAGCGATGGCTGGGCGCGCCGCCGCTGCGCGCGGCTGGCGTGCAGGCGGCGCGCGATGGTGCGGTCGATGCCTTGTTCGTTGTCGCTGCTGGGCTCGAGGCGCGGGCGGCTGACTTTGAGCAGCGCATGCCAGGTGCCGCCCTGGTCGAAGCGATTGGGGATGAGCTGCACCGGCAGCACCAGCCGGTAGTAGCTGACACCGTTGCCGAGCACGTAGCGCATGGCCGGCTCGCGGAGCGCCCGCCACGGCTCGAGGAGCAGGCCGCTGGGCGTCTGCAGGCGAAAGTCCACCGTCCTCACGAAGGGGCTGAGAAGGATCACGTCCACACCCGTATCGCCCTCGGTGAGCTGGAACGGGATGCGATGCACGTCGCCCTCCTCCAACTGGCCATCGGGATCGAGCACCACCTGGGCGTTGCTCACGCCAGCCAGGATCTGGAGGAAGTATTTCTGCAGCAGGAAGCGGTTGTCGGTGCCAATGGCGCCGGTGACGAGCAGGAAGCCGCCGTTGTTGCCAGAGATCGTCTGCAACGCCGCGGCACTGGTGTTCTGCGGCGTGCCGAAGCCGATGGCATAGGTCTGCGCGTTGATCGAGGCGGCCACGTCGGAGATGTAGCGCGGGCTGTTCTCCATGCCGTCGGTCAGTACGGCGAGCGCCTTCACGTCGTAGTTGCCGGTCGCGTTGTCGAGGATCTGCCGGCCCTCGAAGATCCCGTCGCCGATGGACGTGTTGCCAGCCGGGTCGAAGCTGTTGCCGCGGATCAGGTCGAGGGTGTTGTTGCGATTGAGGTCCGAGATGCCGCCCGTGCCCACCTGCAGCACCTGCTGCACGACCTGCGCGTCGTGGTCGTAGCGGACCAGGCCCACGCCATCGCCTTCGAGCATCACGTCGACGAAGGTCTCGGCGGCCTGCTGCAGCGACACGTGCTTGCTCTGGCCGTCGCCGCGATCCTCGGCCATGCTGCCCGAGCGGTCGAGCACCAGGGCCACGGCTGCCGTCTTGCGCGCGATGGTGTTGGCGTCGATGGTGATGCTCCAGGTCTGGCCGCTCACCGGCTCGCGGACGGTCACGGTCTGCGTCGGTATCGCAGAGGGCGCCATGCCCGTGCGGTAGATGATCCACAGCCGTGCGGGGGCGACGCTGCTGCCGGTGGTCGGCCCCACGGTGACCGCGATGTTGTTCGCGACGAGCTGGGCATGCATGGGTGCGCCGCCCGGCGCGTATTCGAGCGTGATGGTCGAGCTTGGCGAAATCACCTCGAAGGTGATTGCCAGCGGCTGTTCGCGGACCATGCCCATCGGGCCCTGCGGGATGTCGATGAAGTCGAGCTGTTGCGTCAACAGCGTGATCGACGCGGTGTCGCAGCGCCCCACCTCCAGATGCTGCCCTCCCTGCTGCACCACGAAGCCGAGCGTGTGCCACCTGGCGATCATGTCTTCGTAGCCGCCGATGCCGCGGACCCAGCTCTCGTAGTTGCTGGTGCCCTGGGGAATCACCTCGTTGGGGCGCGGCACTGGCCACCAGTTGAGGCCGCAGGCGAAAAAGTCGGCCTGCCAGGGCAAGGCCATGGAGGCGCTGATGCTGCCCGGCGTGACCGTGGCGTGATTGATGCGAAACGCCTCGCTGTAGAACGCCGCCTCGACGATGGGGCGGTTGCCCTCACTCAGGCCGCCGGCTTCGATGCCGGGAAAGAAGGCGCCGCCGACACAGGCTTCGAGCGCGGCGCGATCCATGCCGGCAGGAGACACCGTGGCCTCGGGAGCCGGCACGCCGGCCCAGTCGTTGGTGAAATTGCTGTCGTCCTTCCATCGCTCCATGTGCGCGTACTGGATATTCGTGAGCGCTGAGTCGTCGTTGATGAGCTGCGGCATGTTGCCGCCCGGGCGCAGTCTGTTGAAGATAGCGGTGCGCATCGTCGGCAGCGTCACCGGGTCGCTCCAGTTGTGGGCGTAGGTGTCGTAGACCCACTTGATGTCGCGCGCACGCTGCAGGATGGGATAGATGTCCTGGGTGTAGGTGCTGCTACTGGGCGCGGTGGCCAAGCCTGCGTCCACCATGGCCTGCAGCACGCGGTCGTACAGGGTGGTCGCGCTGTCCTGGTGCGGCGCGAACTTGGGCGGCGCACAGATGACCCACGCGCCCACGACGGCCGGAGTGGCGTTGTTTGCGCGGAGGGTGATCGCGGCGGAGACCGGGCCGTCGGAGATGTCGTCGTACCAACCGGCATTGCCCCAGAAGCCGATGATGGCATTGCCGCCCGGAGAGGCCGACATGCCCGCGCCGCCCAGCACCAGCAGATGGTTCTCGTCGTCGCTGCGCATCTCGCCCAGCGGCACGGTCGTGACCGGATCCCCCGAGAAGCGGATCACGCCGTTGTCGAACAGCCTCTGCTGATTGGGACCGGTGGTGGTTCGCGCCCCTGGATCGATGGTGAGGTCAGCAGTCGGCTCACTGTTGCCGCGACCCGGATAGGTGGCCTTCTTGTTGACCAGGTGCACGGTCCAGGTGATTTCGGCCTGGGCGTCGGTGATCTCCTCGACGCTACCGTCGTCGTGGTGCGCGAAGACGCGGAATCGCGCTGCCTGGCGCTTGACGCGGCACTGGGCGTCCTTGAAGCCACCGACCGGTTCCGGCCGCTCGCGGAGGCGTTCCGGACCGATGAAGAACTCGGGGCTGTTGCCGACGCGCGCGATGCCGATCGCGGGGTGAATCCGGTAGGTGGTGGCCATGACTTCCTTTCTGGAGAACCTTGACTTCAATCCCAGCCCAGGGAGTCGTCATTTCGCAGCTGTCTGCGCACGTGACCGCACGGCGCACCATGCCTGGAGCAGCCGCAACGTGACGGCCGCGAGCAAGACGCGCAATCCTGACACCAGTCTGATCTTGAGTGCCGCACCGGACTTCCGCGCTGGATGTCTTCGCCTGTCCCAACCGGGGAGGCCGTAGACGGGAACTGGCGTACGTAAGGGCACCCGGTGGGGTGAGCCTTCCCGGGTTTTGTGGACACCCGAGATGAGGTGACCGAAGGATGTCCACGACGATGCCGAGACGAGAGCGCAGGAAGTAAACGCCGGAGTTCTGCGGCTGCGGCGGGTGCGTGGAGACGGCCCTGGGCCCGCCGAAGCTTCAACATGGTGCTGGCGGGCACGAAGCTCTACATCGCGTACTACCAGGAGGGCGTGCGCGTGCTGGACGTGTCCGTGCCGCCCCGACCGCGCGAGGTGGCGTACTTCAACACGTCCCAGAACACCCCGCCGCCCCGGACGGGCTCCGAGTTCTTCTCGAACGCCATTGGCATCCGCGTGCCCGGGGACGGGTTCATCTACGTGGTGGACACGAACCGGGGCCTGCTCATCCTCCAGGAGGAGTGAGCTGCACTTCGAGGTCGCATGCCCTTCCCCATCCGCGTCCCCGTGCCCTGCATGGACGCGGACTCCACACGGCCCCGCGCGAACTGCGAGGCGCCCGGCGGCTTCGAACGCATCGGGCGAAGAGAAGGCCTGTTGAGGGTGGGGGCTGGAGCAGAGGTGCCGAGGCGCCAGGGTTTGCCGGGCTTTTTCCTTGAAGTACAAAGCCTCTTGGGGGCCCGCGTCCATTCCTGCTTAGGTCCCAGGTAACAGCGCACACTTCGCGTGTGGCTGCCTTCACCCCACGCATCCCCCTCCTCCCCCGAGGCCCCATGTCCCACCGGACGTTTCCTGCCCCCCGACTGCGCAACGCGGCGGCGATGCTCTTCCTCGCGCTTCTCGCGACCTCCCCCGCCGCCGCCCGTGGGCGCTACTACAACCACTCCGGCAGTATCGAAACGAGTCATCCCGACTGGTTGAGCTGGATGCCCGGCTCGGCGAGCCTCGCTTCCCTGTCGCTGCCGGGCACCCATGACTCCATGGCGTTCACCTCGACGGGCGGTGCCCTCACCCAGACCCAATCCCTGAGCCTGAGGGCTCAGCTGGACGCGGGGCTTCGTGCCTTGGACATCCGGTGTCGCCACATTGGCGACCGGTTCGCCATCCACCATGGCGTCGTCTACCTGAACGCCAACTTCGACGACGTGTTGACAACCACCACCCAGTTCCTGCGCGACCATCCCGGCGAAACCATTCTCATGCGGGTGAAGGAGGAACACACCCCGGACGGCAATAGCCGGAGCTTCCAACAGACCTTCGAGTGGTATCGCAGCCAGCCCGCCTACAGCCCCTATGTCTGGCGAGGCACCCATGTGCCCACGCTCGGGGAGGTGCGTGGCAAGATTGTCATCCTGGACAACTTCGGCGGTGGAGCCTACGGCGTGAACTGGGGTTCGCTGGCCCTCCAGGATGACTGGACCGTGTCCACGATCTTCGACATCGACAACAAGTGGGACAAGGTCCGGGACCACCTGGGGCGAACGAACACAGGGGCCCCTCCCACGCTGTATGTGAACTTCCTCAGTGGCTCCTCCGTGGCGGCCTTCCCCAACGTGGTGGCCGGAGGTGATGGGATGGCCATCCGGGGCGTCAATGACTACGCCATCGACCACCTGGTGGGCGGCAACGTCCAGCGCGCGGGCGTCGTGATGATGGACTTCCCGGGAGCGGGGCTGATTGACGCCATCCTGGCCCTCAACTACCGGCTGCTCCCCTCCGCCGGCCTCCTGCCAGGCGATTTCGGCACCGCCTTCCGAAACATCTCCTACACCCTGGGCGGCGACGCACAGGCCCGCTGGTATGGCATCCATGCGTTTCTCCAGAATGCCGCCCCGGGGCGCATCTGGCATGCCCTGGCGTTGAAGGGAAGCTGGGCGGGTTGGATGCACACGGATGGAAGCTACGTCCAATCCGACACCATGGATGACTACACGCACCTCGCCTTCACCTCTCGGACGGTGACGAGCGCGGTGAGCAACGGATTCCTGGGCAGCTTCGTGAACTCACAGCTCGGGGCTCTCTCGGGTGGCACGAGCGACCGCGCCCTCCAACTGCATGGTCGGGTGAGCTCACGCTTCCCCTTCCAGCTCTGGAGCGTGGTGGTGAAGAAGGCACCCGGGGGACTCAGCAACTGGGCGTACTCTGACTATGGGACGGGCTACAAGGCCACGCAGGGGGATTACACGTATGCCATCCAGGCCTACTCGGCCGCGGATGGGGTGTACCTCTACGAGCACGGCCAGTTCGAAGGCAACATCCTGCATCTCACCTCCGGCGTCGGCTTCCTGGGCGACCTGGGCTTCGATGACATCCTGTCCTCCGTCAGGATCCTCGGCCCCTATCGCGCGACCCTCTGCGAACACCCCTCGCGGACGGGCAGGTGCCTCAGCACCACCCAGAGCGTGGGCGACATCAACTCCGTCGCGGGAGGCCCCTGGAATGACCAGATCTCCTCGGCGGGCATCGACTTCGTCGGAGTCCGCTGAGCCTTCCTGGAATGAGCATCCGCGGCACCCTCATTTGGTAGAAGGCACGAGGAACGCATCCGCGCAGGATTCAGGAGTGAACCGTGGCCTCGAAGAACATCGCTCATCCCGGTGGATCCGGACTGTCAATCCTCGCGGTGGGCGATGTCTTCGTGGACCGCGACGACCCGGCGACGGCCTTCCACTCCGCCGGCGACGTCCTGCGCTCCGGTGACGTCGTCTTCGGCAACTGCGAGGGCGTCTTCAGCGACGACATCCAGCGTGCCCCCAGCGCCGGCTCGACGGTCACGGCGCCCGCGGCGAACGCCGCACCCTTGGCCAAGGCGGGCTTCAACATCATGTCATTGGCCAACAATCACAGTCTCGACGGGGGACATGCCGCGCTGCTGTCCATGCGCCGGACACTGGCCGACCTGGGCATCGCCACGGCGGGCGCGGGCGCGAATCTCGCGGAGGCCACCGCGCCCGCGTATCTCGAGCGCAATGGAACACGGCTGGCCTTTCTGGCTTTCAGCTCCGTGTTTCCCTACGGCTATGAGGCGCGCCCGGGTGTCCCCGGCCTGGCACCCTTCCGTGCACACACCCGATACACTCCCGTGGACCTGAACGCATGGAATCCAGGCATGGCCCCCGTGGTGAGCACCGAGCCGCTGGTCGAGGATCAGAAGGCGTTCATCCACAGCATCACCGAAGCACGCGCGAAGGCAGACATCGTCGTCGTCAGCTTCCACTGGGGTGACTCCACCCAGCCATTCTCTCTGACCGACCACGAACGACGGACGGCCAGGCTCGCCATCGACCACGGGGCCGACGTCGTCGTGGGCCACCATCATCACATGCTCCGCGGTGTCGAGTTTCATTCCGGAAAACCCATCTTCTACGGGCTGGGACACTATGTGTTCGACCTGCCGAACCTCGCGGCGCGCCTCGCGAAAGACGGTTACCTGGGTGTGGGACGGCCGGAAGAGATGGCGGCATGGGCCCGCAAGTTCGGCGAGTTCATGATTCGCCCGCGGGAGGGCTACCCACTGCTGCCGTTTCACCCGGACTCCAGGCTGACCGGCGCGGCGGTGATCCACATCGCGCCGTCCGGGCGCATCTCCGCCGGCTTCCTGCCCGCAGTCATCAATCCGGCCAACGAGCCGATGCACGTGTCCGCGGACAGCGACGAAGGCAGACGCGTGGTCGCCTATCTCGAACGCTGCTGTGCGACCGAACAGCTCCCTACAAGGCTGGTCGCCCCCCGGCCCGACTCCGGGCTGCCCGCCTCGTGCATCGAGTTCGTCTCGACCTCAACCGACTGAGCCGATGCGTGCTCGAGATGCGGAGGAGGGACGCTGACGGGTGCCTCCGGGTTGTGCGCCAGGCCACCTTCTTCCGAAAGCTGCGCGCCCATGGCTACGCGGCAAGCATCCACGGCACCGGGCATTTCAGCTTCAGTGACCTCGCCCACCCCACTCCTGGACGGCCCCTCGCCGGAGTTTCTCCAGGCGCGGGAGGACCGAGTGATGCACGTGGACGAGGTCGGGGCTGGACGTCCAGAGAGGGCAATTGTTGAGGGGGTGGCCTCGGGATAGAAGTCTCTGACATGGAAGGAGGAGTGAATGTCGAGTCGAACCGTCTCCCGGAGGACGTTGCTCCAAGGTGCGTTGGTGGCAGTGGCATTCAATCCCATGAGCCAGAGTTGGGCCTCCACGCTGGAGGCTGGCGCAGTCCCCCTGCCGCCACTCGATGGCGAGTTGCTGATGGACACAGCGTCGCGGACCGCCGCCGCGGAGGACTTCGGTCACATCCTCCACCGCACGCCGTGGGCGGTGCTCGTTCCCGGCTCGGTGAAGGACATTGTGGCCATGGTCCGCTTCGCGCGGCGCCAGGGCATTAAGATCGCCGCCGCTCGGGGCCTCGGTGAGAGCCACAGCACCTTCGGCCAGTCCCAGGTGACGGCGGGCATCGTCATCGACATGTCCACGCTGTCGACCATCCACGAGGTTGACGAGGACAGCGCCTGGGTGGATGCGGGCGTCCGGTGGCACGAACTGCTCCAGGCCTCGCTCCCCCGCGGCAAGAGCCCGCCGGTGCTGACCGACTACATCGAGCTGAGCATCGGTGGAACGCTGTCGGCGGGGGGCATCGGCGGACAGGCGTTTCGCTGGGGCCTCCAGGTGGACAACGTCCTGGAAATGGACGTCGTCACGGGTCGGGGTGAGCTCGTGCGGTGCTCGCGCTGGCGTGAGCGGCCCCTGTTCGACGCCGTACGCTCGGGCCTGGGCCAGTTCGGCATCATCGTGCGAGCAAGGGTACGGCTCGTCGAAGTGCAGCCCCGCGCTCGGACATACATCGCGCTGTACAACGACCTCCACCGCTTCATGGAGGACCAGCAGCGGCTCATCGAGGACGGTCGCTTCGACTACGTAGAGGGCTCCGCCGTCGCCTCCAACGGAGGTCGGGCGTACCAGCTCGAGGTGGTGAAGTACTTCACCCCGGGCTCGGAGCCGCACGATGCGAGACTGCTCGCGGGCCTGGGCTTCCAGCCAGGAACACTCCAGGTGAGCGACGGCAGCTACTTCGACTTCGCCAACCGGCTCGCGCCGCTGGTCGAGCTGCTCAAGCAACTCGGCGTCTGGGGCTTCCCCCATCCGTGGCTGGATATGTTCGTCCCCGCCCGGTCCGCCGAGTCCTTCGTCCAGGAGGTCCTCTCGCAGACCACCGAGGCCGACATGGGACAGGGGCCCATCCTCCTCTACCCATTCCGCGCCTCGGAGCTGACCACGCCCTTCCTGCGCACTCCCAACGACAGACACGTCTTCCTCTTCTCGCTGCTGCGCACCGCCATTCCACCGACGCCGGAGAACGTCGCATCCCTCCTGCAGAAGAACCGCGCCATCTTCGACCGGCTCACGGCCATCGGCGGGAAGATCTATCCCGTGGATGCCGTGCCCTTGAGCCCCGCCGACTGGCGCCGCCACTTCCATCCCTACTGGGAGCGGTTCGAGCACGCGAAGCGGTTCTACGACCCGGACCGCGTCCTCACGCCGGGACAGGGCATCTTCTGATCAAGGTGCGCCCAAGGCCTGGACGACCAGGACATCCAGTTCGATGACATCGCCTGGGGCACCTTCGGCGCCGGTCACTTCCACGGAGACCCGCTCCGTTCCGGCCGGCGCCGTCAGCTCGCGAGCGGTCCGAACCCATTCTCCAGAGAGCACAGGGCTGGAGAGTGTCTCCGCCTGCAGTTCCCGGCCGCCCGAGTCGCGCCAGCTGATCCGCATCTCGGCGACCAGTGAGCGCCCCGGCGTCCCACGTGCCCAGAAAGAAGCGCGGTGAGCCCCTGGCGATGCCGCGAACCCCGGCCAGTTGTCCAGGTGGACGCCCCAGCCGTATGGCTCGGTCACCTCCACGCGCATGCCCGCTTCGCCCTCTCTCGCGGCGGTGGGCGCTCTCACAACAGTGACCGAGAACCACGCACTCCAGGCTCCGAGCCCCGTCTCCAGGGAGGCCGTCTCGGCATCGAGCAGATTGGAGGTCGGGGAATGGTCGATGATGGCGGGCTCGCAGGCGGTCAGCACCGCTGCCAGCAACAGCTTGCTCCAGCGCCCCGGTTTCATCGCTCGCCCTCACAGGACAGCGTCCCACGGGCACGCTGGACCGCCTCCGCGTAGTGCCCACGCCGGAACTGCTGTTCGTGCCGGGCCCAGTGGGCGCAGGCGCGCTGCGCGTCCTTGAGCTGGTACGTCAGCAACGAGCCCAGCTCGAAGCTGAGGCGCTCCCGCGTCGCCACGGGCTGCTTGCGCATCGACTCCTCGAGGTACCTCGCCGCTTGCTCGAACTCGTGCCGACCGCGAAGGACCTCCAGCTCTCGCAAGACGTCCTCCGCGCTCGGAGCACGAACCGGCGTGGAGGGAGCGCGGGAGGAAGCAGCCTTCGTGCTGGGCGTCGCCAGTGGCTGGGGCCGTTCCGGCTCGGGAGGCACTGGCTCGCGAAGGGCTGGCTCGGCGGGTTCGGCCACCGGCCACTCCAACGTCTGCCCCACCCTCACGGGAACTACGCTTCCGCTGCGCCGACGGAAGGCAATGGCGCCTTCGTGCAGGGTGACCGCGCCTCCCGCCCCTCGCTCCTCCACCGTGAAGCGCGTGCCCATGACCTCGATGGCACCGCCTGACACGAGCACGACGGCAGGAGGCGCACCTGGCTGGCGGTGATCCACCGCGAACTCCGCGCGCCCACGGACGAGTCGCACCCCGGACGGCTCACGGCGAACGACGAGCGGCCCCTGGTTCCGGAGGGTGATGCCTCGGGCCACGTCCATCAGGGCGGCCTCGCCCTCTTGAATCTCCACACCCGCGGCGTCTTCCCGCACCTTCAGGTCGGCACTGGCCCGCGCGAGCTCGAGTCCCCCCAGGGAGCGTGCGGAGGGGGCGCGCATCCAGAACACCACGAGGGCCAGCGCCACGGCCGACGCGGCGAGTCCCCAGAACGCGGGGCGTTGGTGCCATGCGGGCTTCGGCTCGCGTGCGTCCCGCAACCGTGACCACAGCCGGGCCCGGACGGCAGGTGGCATCCCTTGCTCGCGGCGGAGCGGGTCTTCACGCCGGAGCTCTTCGCGGAAGTCACGGGGAGCCATCGTCCACCTTCCATCCCCAGGCCGACAGACGGCCCTGGGCGCGGCTGATCAACTTCGACACGTAGCCCTCTGACAGGGAGAGGAGCTGGGCAATCTCGCGCTGGCTCAGGTCGTCCAGGATCTTCAATGCCATCACCACCCGCTCCTGCCCCGGCAAGCGGTCCAGCGTCGCCGTGGCGCTGCGCACCGCCTCTCGCCGCACGAGGGCCGTCTCCGGCGTGAACTCCGTCTGCGCGGGTTGCACCGGAGACAAGATGTCTGCGATGCGCTGTCGAAACGTCCTTTCGCGCCGCAGGGCGGAGAACGCCACGTTCTGCGTGACGCGAAAGAGCCAGCCCCTCACATCCTCCTCGCGCAGCCAGGCCCGGTGCTCCCATGCCTTGAGGAAGACGTCATGGGTGACGTCTTCGGCCCAGCCCGAACGACCGGCCGCATACCGCAGGGCCCAGACGTAGACGTCCTCGGCGTGCTCCTCGTAGAGCGTGTCGAATGACACAGGCCGGTCAGGCAGGGCGGGCGGGGCCTTGGAGTGGAGAGCACGCGACATCCATCACCTGACGACCTACGAATGAAGCCGGAGAAACTTTCCTCGAAGGTTACTGCCCCCAGGAAAGCTGAACGCCGGTTTCGAGCCTCGCGCCTCCCCGAGACCACAGCGTCTCGCCCTCGCGCACATGCGTCACGGGCCGCAACAGCCCCAGGGCCACGCGCAACTCCGCCGCGAGACGCTCGGTGAACCGCCACCGGAGCTTCATCCTGGCCCAGCCCGCGGGAGACACCTGGGTACCACTCTGGCTCGACACCCAGGCGTCCTTGAGCCGGAAGGTGTGGAGGACGAGGCCCGCGCCTACGCCAGGTTCGAGCTGAAGGCGCTCCGCCACGGAGCGCCGATAACTGAAGAAGGCGCCACCCTGCGCCTCGAACACGGTCAGCGCCGCTTCGCGGGACACCCCGAGCCCCGCCTCCGCCTCCAGGCCGAATGACTGCAAGCCACGCCTGACGGAGAGCAGGAGGAGCGGATCAACCCCGGTTCCACGCCAGAGCGTCCCCAGCCCCAGGCTCAGGTCCAGCTCGGAGCGCCATGGGGCGGCAGCCACCTCCACGGGAGGCGCGAGCGCGGGCTCGGGCGGAGGTGGCTCCGGCTCGGGCTGCACCGCCCGCGTCATCTCGGAGAGCTTCTGTGCGACTTCCAGATGAAGCTCCGCGAGCGAACCCCGCCCTACTCGAACGCCCTGTTCGACCCGTTGCCGCGGCCCGGCGGCCTCGAGCAACAGCCCTTCGGGAGTGCGGCTAGCGCGCAGGCGAAGCTGCGCCGGACTCCGTGGAGAGACGACCGCGAAGCCCTCCTGAATCAACCGCAGGGCCACCTTTCGCTCCAGCTCCACGCCGTCCCACCGCCGATAGTCCTGTTCGGAAAGAGAGCGAAGGTCGAAGGACACCGACACCGCTGGGGCCTGGGTCAGGACGACGAGGGAGAGCGCGCAGAGCAGAGCGGTCATGCGGTGATGGCGAGAGTACCGTCGCCCGTGGCCCTCCGGGCAGGAAAGTATTTTCGGCCACGCGCGTAGCCAGGGTCATGACGCTTCCTCGCTACACGAGCATTCTGCTTCTTTGCGCTGGCGCGGTCGCCTGTGAGGGCACCATCGGGCCTGGCCCTCACACCGGCGGAGACAAACCCCCTCCGCCCGCCACGTCCGACTCCGTCCGTCCGGCGCCAGCGAAGTTCTCCTGCGACGCGAACGCCGTCCCCTCGGAGCTGCCGTTGCCCCGGCTGTCCCGGACGCAGCTGATGAACTCGCTTCGCTTCGCCATGGCCCGTGCGCTGCCGGACGAGGCCGACGCCCTCTGGACGAAGCTCACGCCCATCCTCGCCCGGTACCCCACGGATCAGCGCACTCCCGCGCCCGGTGACTTGAAGGGCGGCTTCAGCCGGCTGGACCAATCCATCCAGCAGACCCAGGTCGACGCCATGTATGACCTGGGCAAGGCCGTAGCCCAGGAGCTCACCAGCACCGACGCGCGCCGCAACGCGCTCCTGGGAAGCTGCGCGAGCGACAGCCAGACCGCCAACGACCGGGCCTGCCTGGAGACCTTCATCCGGGGATGGGGCTCTCGCGTCCTGCGCTACCCACTGCCCGCGGCGGAGGTCACCGCCTTCGTCGACATCGCCGGAGCTACCCCGGTGGACAGGGCCGCGGTGGCGGACGTCATCACCACCCTCCTGAACTCGCCCTGGTTCCTCTACCGCGTCGAGCATGGCACCACCGCTAGCCAGCCGGTGAGTCCCCTCTCCGCGTTCGAGCTGGCCTCGAAGCTGTCCTATCAATTCTGGCAAGCGCCTCCGGACGACGCGCTCTGGGCCGCGGCGACCGATGGCTCGCTCCTGACCGAGAGCGGATTCAATGCCCAGCTCGACCGGATCATGAAGAGCCCCCAGCTGCGAAGCTCGCTGGACGAATTCGTCAGCGAGTGGCTGCGGCTCGAGGAGCTGCCGTCGCTGGTGGCGCTCCGGAACGACCCGGTCTACCAGGCCTTCGTCGGAGCGCGGATGCCTACGGACGCCTCGCGCACCGCGATGTTCGAGGACGTCCAGCTCTCCGCCTGGAACACCGTCGTGTCCGGTGGCTCGGTGAGCGACTTCCTTCTCGACCGGAGGTCCTACACTGCGGACCCATTCCTGGCCGCCATCTACGGTGTCCCCGTCTGGGACGGCTCCAGTCCGGCGCCGGTCATCCCGTCCCAGAACCGCAGCGGACTTTTGACCCGCGCGGCGTTGCTGGCCACTGGGACCGCGTCGACACGTCCCATCCACAAGGGATACCTGGTGAGAAACGCCCTGCTCTGCCAGCAAGTCGGAGCCCCTCCGCCCAATGCCAGCGACCGGCCTCCCGCGCCGACGGCGAGCATGACGACGCGACAGGTGGTGACGCAGCTCACCTCCGGAGGCAGCTGCGGGGGATGCCATAACAACACCATCAATCCACCGGGCTTCGTCCTGGAAGGGTTCGATGCGCTCGGCCGGGAACGCGGCGTGGAGCGGCTGTACGACCCGCAGGGCCACGAGACCGCCACGCCCCCCGTGGACACCTTGGCGGACGTGTGGCTCTACGACTCCGAGCAGCGAGTCATCTCCAATGCCGCTGAGCTCTCGCGGATGATCGATGAAAGCCAGCTCTTCGGGTCGTGCGTCGCGCAACACTACTTCCGCTACGCGCACGCTCGCGTGGAGTCCACCTCCCGCGATGGCTGCCTGCTCTCGGAGCTGGAGGCTGTCGCGCGCAGCGGCGCGCCGATGGCCGACCTGTTGAAGACCGTCGCCAATCATCCTGAGTTCAAGCAGAGGAGCTTCCCGTGAGCAACACACCCGTCTTCCAATGGAATCGCCGCATGTTCCTGCGCGGCGCGGGCGGAGCCGTGCTGGCGTTGCCGCTGCTCCCCTCGCTCTTGAGCCCTCGCGAAGCGAAAGCCCAGGCCGCTCAGCGCCCGAAGTGCTTCGTGCATTTCCGTACGCCCCACGGCGCCATCTTTGGCGCGAACATGTGGCCGGGGGACTCGGCGCTGACGCAGTCCCTGCGCTACGCGGACCACGACGTCCGGCGGGGGGACCTGGCCGCGACGTCCAACGCGAGCGGTGATGCGGTCATCAGCCGGGTGCTGACCGCGAAGTCGTCCGTGCTCACGCCCACGCTCGTCTCGAAGATGAACATCCTGCGGGGACTCGATTTCCCCCTGTACATGGGTCACAACTTCGGCGCCGCGCTGGGCCACTACGACTTCGACAAGCAGCGCCCTGGCTCCCCCCGAGCGACCATCGACCAGGTGATGGCCTACTCACCGGCCTTCTACCCAAGCGTCGCCTCCGTCCGGAAGCGAAGCGTCGCCATCGCCGCGTCGGGCACCTCGAGCGGCATCTGGGGGTACAGCACCCCCGGGGTTCGCTCCTCCGGGGTCGCTTCGAGCTCCATCAGCGGCACCGAGAGTTCACTCGCCCTCTTTGACACCTTGCTGGCCGGAACCAGCAGCCCCGGCACCACCCGGGCCCCCGTGGTGGACAAGGTCCTCGAAAGCTACCGGCGGCTGCGCAACGGCAACGGTCGGCTCTCGGCCGAGGACAGGATGCGGTTGGATCAGCACATCGACGCGGTCGCGGAACTGCAGCGCCGGCTGGAGACCACCAGCGCCGGCTGCGAGGTACCGCCCCGCCCCACCACCGACAACCTGTCGCTGCGAAACTCAGGTTCCTTCGCGGGAGACCCCGCGAAGAACGTCGAGTACTTCCGGCTCGTCAACGAGGTGCTCGCCGTGGCGATGAACTGCGGGGTCTGCCGCATCGCCACCTTCAGCATCGACGAGAACAACCAGAACCTGACGTTCACCCTCCGCGCGCCGCAGGGGGAAGACTGGCACAACAACGTCGTTCATCCCGCGACCGTGGCCGGGGCGAACCAGGACCTGGTGGTCCAGTTCAACCAGGTCTTCTTCTCGCAAGTGTTCCTCGACCTCGTCTCCCGCTTCGAGCGGTTCTCGAACGGCGCGGGGGGAACCCTGCTGGATGATTCGCTGCTCGCGTGGGGGCAGGAGAACGGCAACACGCCCCACTTCTCCTTCTCCGTCCCGGTCGTGACCGCCGGGAGCGCGGGGGGCGCCCTCAAGACGGGCAGCTACTGCGACTACCGGAACATCACGCGCAAGGTGAGCGGCGACTCGAGCACCGGCAGCGAGGGCAACTTCCTGTGGTCGGGCCTGCTCTACAACCAGTGGCTCGGCACGGCGCTCCAGGCGATGGGCATTCCGAAATCGGAATGGAGCGAACCCGACCACCCCGGCTACGGATGGAAGGCGTCGTACCAGTCCACCTACGAGTACTTCTTCACGAACCAGGGCTTCACCTCGGCCCAGGCCTATCCGGCGTCCATGTGGCAGAAGACCGGAGAGCTGCTGCCGTTCCTCGCGCCCTGACCGACGGATGAGGCGTCCTGACGCATCAGGCCATCGTCTGTCTTTTGACAAGGCCGTCAGGCGGGTGCTACCCGTAGCTGAAACATGAATCGGGCTTCATCTCCCCCCGTGCGCCCGAACGAGGAGTCACCCCCCATGAAGAAGACGCTTTCGTCCGCGATGCTGCTGTGCGCGTTGAGCCTCACGGGTTGTGGGGATGAGGCGACGCAGGACCCCGTGGACAACGCGCCCAAGCTGGACAGCCAGTCGAACATCCTGGCCTTCCTGGAGGGCAAGACGCTGGTGATGGAGGGGGACAACATCCCCAGCCACCCGCTGTCGCTGGACGAGGACATCAACTGGGGTTCGGCCAGCCAGTGCTTCCAGAAGGTCTCCATCGGCGTGGGCGGCAACAACTTCCACGTCACCAGCACCCCCGGCACCATCCTCAACTCCACGGGCGTCGGCCAGGCCGGCAGCACGTGTGATCACGCCGCCGCGCAGAACGCGCTGGTGTTCGACTCCAAGGCGGTCACGCTCTCCAACATCACCGCGGGCGGCAGCTGCTTCGAGATCCTGGTGGACTACGGCAGCTTCAAGCAGGAAGGCCGCGTGAGCATCTCGTCGGACCTGAAGAAGATCTCCATGGAGCTCTACTTCGAGGCGAAGGCCACGGGTTGGCACTGCGCCGACGGCGCGGTGGGCGCCAAGACGGTCAGCGTCTCCGGTCAGGCCTTCACCGGCAACGCGGTGCAGGTCTACACCATCAGCGGCTAGTCGCACGGCGGACGGTGGGCGCGAACCGCCCTCACGGCAATCCATCAGGGTGAGGTGTCTATATGTCGGGAGGGTGGTTGGGCGCGGCGCGCTTGGGCGCCGTGGCGCTCGTGCTGGGGCTGGCGCTGCCGGCGGCGGGGCAGAGCCCCACGGTGCCGGGCCTCTATTACGGCGACTGGTTGGATGAGAAGGACCGCGAGGAGGACGCGAAGCCTCGCGAGTTCGTCCTCATCAACTACTTCTTCACCCGGCTGTCGGTGACCAACAGCGTGGGCGACCCCGCGGGCCTCAAGGGCGTGTCGCTGGGGCCCATCGGCTCGCTGTCCGGCAGCTCCGTCCGCGTGGAGCCTGGGCGTTCGGCGTTCTACGTGGAGCAGCGCTGGATCCCCGTGCTGGAGTACAGCCCGTCCTTCGCGGACGGGCTGGCGTCCTTCCGCGCCCAGTTCGAGGTGGACTACCTCTGGGGCCGCGCCGCCAATGCCTCGCAGCAGAACGAGGGCGGCGGCTTCAACGCGGACCAGGTCAACATCCAGACGAAGAACGTCAACGTCGCCGTCTACCCCACGCGCAACCCGGCCCGGCTCACGCTGCTCATCGGCACGCAGCCGGTCTACGACTCCATCTTCGACCCGACGCGCTCGCCGCTCAACGACATCGTCCGCACGGGTTACAAGCTGGCGTTCATTGGCAGCGACGCCACGGGCCTGTCGCTCTACAGCAACTACAAGGGGCTCTCCAAACTGAGCCTCCTGCCTCTGGGCAGCGCCCAGGCGGACAAGGCGACGCGGGACGACCCGCGCCTGAAGTTCGTCTACCTGCTCACCGCGGACTACGCCTACCCCGTGCAGCCCGGGACGAACATCGGCCTGTCCGCCTGGTACCTGCGCGATGACACGAAGGGGGACGCGTATGCCTTCGAAGGCATCGTGAAGAGCGGGCCTTCGTCCACGGGCCTCTACCCGTTCGTCGGTACCCCGCGCTTCAACATCGAGCGGCCCACGGGCAACGTCTTCTGGCTGGGCGCGAACTTCCACCACAACATCGACTTCCGCGCGGGGCGCCTCGCCGCTTCCGGATTCGTCATGTACAACGGTGGCAGCTACACGAGCGACCGCGCGGACACCACGTTCAACAAGAAGGTGGACATCTCCGGCCTGTCCGCGAACCTGGAGGTGCTCTACCAGTGGGGCCGCGGCCCGGCGGACCTGGTCACGCTGGAGGGCATGTTCACCACCGGCGACAGCAACCTGGATGACGACCGCTACACGGGCGCCTTCACGCTCAACCAGTACGGCCTGCCCGGCTCGGTGTGGTTCAACCACAAGATGCTGCTGCTGTTCCCCTTCACCAGCACCGTGAACAACTACACGGGCGCGGTGACGGACATCTCCAACCAGGGCTACGGCCTGCGCACCGGCATCGCGAGCGCGGCGTGGGACATCATCCCCAACACGCTCAACCTCAAGCTGGCCACGGGCCTGGCCAACGCGGGGGCGAGCCCGCCGCGCTGGGATCCGGCCGTGCGGCGGGGGCGGTTCATTGGCGCCGAGGTGAACGCGGAGGTGCGCTACACCATCCGCTACCTCATGACGGTGGGCCTGCACGCCGGCTACCTGTTCCGCGGCGCCTTCTATGACGGCTCCACGACGGTGAAGAACAACCCCTTCGCCGCCTTCACCACCTTCACCTGGTACGCGTTCTGACCATGAGCCCTTTCCGCGCCCTCAAGGCCCTGCTGCTCGTGGCGGGGCTGGGTTCCTCCACCGGCTGCGTGCGCTCGTACGCCAGCGCGCCGCCGCTGGCGTTCCAGGACCTGGACTACGCGTCGCCCGGGGCGAAGGAGCCCTGGCCGCTGAAGCGGGTGGCCCTGCCGGAGACGGCGGCCACCTACGGCATGGCGCGCGTGCCACAGATGGCCTACGTGGAGCTGCCCGCCGCGCCCGGCGCGCGCACCGTGGTGCTCATCCATGGCCTGGGCAGCTACCTGAAGTTCTGGAGCGCGCAGCTCGACGCGCTCCAGCGTGCGGGCTACCACGTCGTCGCGGTGGACCTGCCTGGGTATGGCAAGTCCGACAAGCCCGGCTCCTTTCCGTACACCATGGAGGCCATGGCGGACGCGGTGCGTGAGCTGACGCGGAGCCTGGGCGTCGAGCATCCCATCCTGGTGGGCCACTCCATGGGAGGGCAGACGGCGCTGTCGTACGCCATCCGCTACCCGGACGAGCCCTCGGGGGTGGTGCTGGTGTCGCCCGCGGGCTTCGAGAAGTTCTCCCAGAAGGAGAAGGACTGGTTCGCGCGGGTGATGAGCACGGAGTTCATCAAGTCCGCACCCGAGTACGGCATCCGGGGCAGCGTGCGGCAGGCCAACTTCCAGAACTGGCGGCCGGAGCTGGAGTGGCTCATCGAGGAGCGCGTGCGGCTGGCGAAGTCGCCCGAGTTCGACGCGTATGCCTATGCCAACGTTCGCTCGGTGCGGGGGCTCGCCAACGACGACTTCGTGCGCGACAACCTCCACCGCATCACCGCCCCCAGCATCATCATCTTCGGGGAAGCGGACCGCCTGATTCCCAACCCGTTCCTGCACGGTGGCTTCCCGCGGGACATCTTCGAATACGGCCACGCGCGCATCCCGGGCTCGAAGCTGGTGGGACTGGAAGGGTGTGGCCACACGGTGCAGCTCGACTGCCCGGTGCCGTTCAACGCGGCGCTGGAGGCGTTCCTCAAGAGCTTGCCGGTGGCCGAGGCACCCGAACCCTAGAAGAGCTCGGCCGCCCACCCTCCTCCCCCGTGGCGGCCAGGGAGGCACCATGCACGGTCGAGGCATTCGTCGTCTTGGGTGGTTCACGCACGTCCCCTGGTTTCGCGTCGCGGCGTTGGCCGTCGCGGCGACCGCGGGCTGTGGCCCGCTGGGAGCCGAAGCACCGGACACCGGCGTCCCCCAGGTCGAGCAGGTGGAGCAGGGGCTGACGCAGGTGACGGGCTTCGGGTCCAACCCTGGCAACCTCCAGATGTTCCGGCAGGTGCCCGCGGGTGTGCCGGCCAATGCACCGCTGGTGGTGGTGTTGCACGGGTGCACGCAGAACGCCGCGGGCATGGAGCCCGGTGGGTGGACCGCGGCGTCGAACGTCTACAAGTTCTACGTCGTCTACGCGCAGCAGCCGAGCAGCAACAACCCCACCAGCTGCTTCAACTGGTTCGAGCCGGGGGACATCGCGCGCGGCGCGGGTGAGGCGCTGTCCATCAAGCAGATGGTGGACGCCATGAAGGCCGCCTACTCCATCGACCCGGCGCGGGTGTTCGTCACGGGCTTCTCCGCGGGAGCCTTCATGGTTCCCGCCATGTTGGCCACCTACCCGGACGTCTTCGCGGCGGGCGCCATCAACTCGGGCGGTCCGTACCGGTGCGCCAACTCCATGACCGAGGGCTTCAGCTGCATGAGCCCCGGCGTCAGCAAGACGCCCGCGGCGTGGGCGGACCTCGTGCGCAACGCATACCCGGGCTACACGGGTCCCCGGCCGCGCGTCTCCATCTGGCATGGCACGAATGACTTCACGGTGAGGCCCGCCAACCTCACCGAGTCCATGAAGCAGTGGACCCAGGTGCACGGCATCGACCAGACGCCGGACACGACGGACACCGTGGGGGGCTTCCCGCACAAGGTGTACCGGGACAGCGCGGGCACGGCGCTGGTGGAGACCTATGAGCTCACCGGCATGGGTCACGCCGTCCCGGTGGATCCGCAGTACAGCTTTCCTGGGAGCAGCACCGCCTGTGGCGCGACGGGCGCGTACCAGTCAGACGTGAACCTCTGCGGCGTGTATCACCAGGCGCTCTTCTTCGGGCTCACGGAAGCCAGCACTCCGCCGGATGACACCACCGCGCCCACGGTGAACGTGACGGCGCCCGTCTCCGGCGCCACGGTGAGTGGCACCGTGACGGTGACCGCGAGCGCTTCCGACAATGTCGGCGTCACGAGGGTGGACTTCTACGTGGATGGGAACCTCGTGGGCACGGCCAGCACGGCGCCCCATGCGTTCAGCTGGAACACCACGACGGTCGCCAACGGCTCGCATGTGCTGGGGGCCCGGGCGTTCGATGCGGCGGGGAACTCCGCGCTGGACGCGGACACGTCCGTCACGGTGAGCAACAGCGGGACGACGCCGACGACGGTCAGCTTCACCAGCGTCGCGGCGGAGGATGGCTACGTGAAGGCGAACGCGGACGGGAGCGCGGCGGAGCTCGGGACGCTCACGGGCCTGGCGCTTGGACGGGGGGTGGACGGCAAGCACAACCGCTCCCTGCTGTCGTTCGACACGTCCGGCCTGCCGGACACCGCCAGCATCACCCAGGCGTTCCTGACGCTCTCCTATTCGTCCGGCTCCGGAGACCCCTGGGCCAGCCCCGCGGGCAACACGCTCGTCATCGACGTGGCCACGGGCACCTTCAACGCGGCCGCGACGGAGACGGGCGACTGGGGCGCCTCCGCGACCGCGAGCGCCGTGGCGGGCGTCGCGAAGTTCACCTCGGGCACCATCCGCTCCACGGACTTCGCGGGGGCGGGGACGTCCGCCGTCAACACGCGGGGCCGGACGCAGCTGCGCCTGCGCTTCGCCCAGAATCCCGCGGCGACGGCCTACCTCTTCGTGAAGGACGGTGCGAACGCCACGCTCACCGTCGTCTACACTCCGTAATCCACGCACGCCGCCCCGGGGGACATCCGGGGCGGCGACAGGAGAGGGATTGAACGCATCGAGGCGAAATCAGCCCGGCCGCAAGGCGACCTCGGCGCACCCGGAGGGGCTTGGGTCCTCGCTGATGCATACCGTCCGCGTCTGGCAGGTCGCTCCGGTCCATACCCGATGGACCGCCGTGCTCCCCGTCCGGGCAGGACGCGAGGAGGAGGCGCGGCGATGGGTGACCGAGGCGCTGGCGCGGAACCCGGACATGGGAGGGGGACCGCCGCGCAACGCAATCGGGTTGTTCGAGCCGGGGGCCGGCCGTCGTGGGCTGCGCTTCCACCCGAGTGACAGCGCCCCACCGCGGCTGCCTGCTGCGCTCTACATCGAGTTCATGCCGGCCGGCGCTGACATGGTGTACGCGCAGTACGAACTGGCGCATCGCATCCTCGAGAGTGCCGCGCCGCTGCTCGAGGATGCGCGCTGGTACGCAATCCTGACGCAGTGCGAGGATATACTCGACTGCTGGGAACTCGCGGCGGGTCGGCTGCGCTACGAGCGGCACCTGACGGAGGAAGAGCAGGCCCGAGAGATGCTGCAACAGCTCGAGCCATCGCTCCGGGGCCGTCTGGACTGACCGCGGAGTTCAGATGGGCTGAGGCACTCCGGCCTTGAAACCACGAGGCCCGGACGCGATGCCGGGCCTCGTGGACGTTCAAGACCGCTCAGCTCTCAGCCTGCTCCGTGCCCGGATGCTCGGCGTCGCAGACCGGCGCGGTGTCATCGGAGCGCTGGCTCTGCTCGGAGGAGACCGAAGCGCTCTCCTGCGAAGGCTGCGCGGGCTGGAAGCAGTAGCCCGCCGCGCCACAGGTGGTGAGGCGGGTCCCCAGGAAACAGGGGTCGTCGCAAATACCCTCGCAGGTATCATAGCACTGCAGCGGAAGGGCAAAGGCGGACGCGGGGGCCACGGCGAGGACAGCGGCGACGGCGAGAAGGGACTTCTTCAGCGCGTTCATCGGCACTCCTGGGTGTGGGAATGTGCCTGCGCGAAGGACAGGCACGCCTCGCAGCAGAAGCGCGTACCGGGAGACAATGACAGACGCCCTACGTCAGAACTGTTTCCGGCCTGACGCTTACACCACCCCAAGATCCATCCCAGCAAGTTCGGACTGGCAGAGCCCGGCCCCGCGCCACAGAGGCACTCGCTGCGTAGGCGGTCCGCGGTGTCGGCGTACTCGGCGCTGTCCCCTACCCACTGGACCGCGCCACAGCGCGTGCAGGTCCTCCTCGCGACGCCCTCGTCGTCGTCCTGCTCCAGGGTGAAGGTGGGTGCCCCACAGGGGCAGCGCGCTTCGTGGAACCGGGTCGCCGGGTAGCCGTTGAGCTGGCTGAACCGTCCCACCTCCAGGGTGATTTCAAAGGCTGGATTGACGCAGGAAGGCACGTCCCTGCTGCTTGCTTCAAGACCTGTCCACCGGGAGACTCCGGGATTGCCGTCCATCCCACGAGAAAGTCCTCCATGTCCCTGAAGCATGTGTTCGCGGTCGTGACCCTGCTGTCGACGTCCGCCTTCGCCGAAGAAGACCTCAAGCCCGCCCAGGAAGAAGCCAAGGCCAAGTTGGAGGAAGAGATCGAGGACGACCTGAAGGCGACCAACGACAAGTGCGGCACCAAGCTCGAGGTGAAGACCGACTTCCAGAACTTCAAGACCGACGATTGGTCGGGCACGAGCTTCAGCTCGTACTGTGAGGCGGTCATCCAGGAGATCGGGGCCATGTGTGAAAACCGCCCCGCGTACAAGAAGGTCATCGCCAAGAAGGTGACCGGCGTGGCGTGCCTGTTCGGCGGCGTGAAGCCCGTGGAGAAGAAGGACGGCTCCAACGACGCGACGCTGCGCAACATGTCGCTCGACAAGGGCGTGTTCACGTACCACATGTCCGCCAAGGGCCACGCGAACCTCGGCGACAACACCAAGGCCACGCTCGAGAAGGCGTTCAACTGAGCATGCCCCGGACCCTTGCTCCCGCGCTCATGCTGGCGGCGATCCTCGCGACGACGGCGGCGCACTCCCTGGAAGCGGTGGCGGGCAAGGTCTACCGGGGCACCGACGGCCAGAGCGTGGAGGTCGTCACGTTGGAGCCGCGCACGGCATCCGAAGTCTTGATCCGCGTGCGCGGCACCGACTCCGAAGAGGACGGCATCGCGCTGCGCGCCACCCTGAAGAAACACTCGCGCGGCGCCGACTATGTGACCCGCCACCGGGGAGGCGACTACGTCATCCTCCTCCAGCGCGACGGGCGCTATGAGGCAGTCCTGCCCGGAGTGCAGGCGTTCCCCGTCAAGTTCAACCAGGACGCGACGGACAAGGCCTCCACCGCGGAGGTGCTCACCGCGCACCAGCAGCAACTGGAGTCGGGGAGGATCGCCGCCTTCCAGAAGAAGGCCTGGCCCCACCTGGAGAAGAAATACACGGCCCGCGCGGGTGAAGCCGTCGCCGCGTTGAACAAGGCCTGCGGCACTTCCTCCACCTTCACCTTCGAATGGAAGAGCTTCAGCGACGAGGTGATGGCGGAGTTGGACGTGTGGGCCGCCTGTGCTCCGCTCGCAAGCCGCGCCCAGGCCCACTGCGCCTCGGTGAAGACCGTCACGTCGCTGGTCTGCCGCTTCGGTCCGACGCTCGGGCTGGAGCGCGGCAAAGACACGCTCACCTTCACCACCACCCCGAAGGGCGCGGCCGAAGGGCCCGCGGTCCTGGACAGGAACCTCTCCCGATGATCCGTCGACTCGTGGTGGCCGCCTGTCTCTTCGCGGCGGACGCGGTGGCCCGGGAGCCGGTGACGCTGGAGGACCTCCAGACCCTGGCCTCGCAGAAGGCCTGGGCGGAACTGCTGGAGCGCGCGGAGGACCTCCCCGCTCCCAAGCGCACCGACGCGTGGCGGGCCCTGGTCACCGACGCGGCAGCGGCCGACGTGGAGACCCTCGCCCCCAGCGACAAGGAGCCGTTCGCCGCCACACAGCGGGCGCGCGCGCTGGGCCGGCGGTATGCCTTCCTCCCCAAGGCACCGCGCTTCGCCACCGCCCGCGATCAGGGCGCGAGCAAGGACCTCCAGCGATGCCTCGAACGCGACCGGCGCGGTTGCATCGACACCTTCCTGGAGCTCACGCCGGACCTGGGGCCCGAAGCGGCGCTCCAGGCCGCGCACCTCGTGAAGCAGGGGCACTTCGCCTACGTGGCGATGCCGCTCTTCGCGTTGGCGGTGGGAGGCGGCAAGGACGTCAGCGCCTGCAAGGACGCGGCGCTCGCCGAGACGGTCATCGCGGCGCTCGGCCTTCCCAAGGAGGACCCTCGCGCGGTCCAGGCGACGAAGGTGGCCTTCGAGGGCTGCTGGTCCGCGCTGGGCCCGAAGCTCAAGGCGGCGACCGTGGGCGCTTCGTCGTACTTCCTGGCGAACACCTGCCAGCCCATGCGCGCCCGGAAGGCGCTGAGCGAGCTCCAGGACGACCTCTGCAAGGACGAGGAGCTGTAGTTCGGGACGGGAGCGGTTCCTGCCAGGGATACCTGACAGACCCTTGTCACTCCGGGTGGATAGGTCCTCCCCCTCCACCCGTGCCATCCCAGAGGTTCGTCTTGAAGCTCTACTTCCACCCCCTGTCCGGAAACTCGCGCCGCGTGCTGCTCGTGGCCGCCCACCTCGACATTCCCCTCGAGCGCATCGTGGTGGACCTCACCACCGGCAAGCAGCGCGAGACGTCGTACCTGGGCATCAACCCCAACGGGCGCGTCCCCGTCCTGGACGACGGCGGCTTCGTGCTCTGGGAGTCGCGCGCCATCATGGTGTACCTCGCCGAGAAGACCCCGGGGCAGACCCTGCTCCCGACGGACGCGCAGGGCCGCGCCGACGTGAACCGCTGGCTGTTCTGGTGCTCGGCCCACATGGCCCCGGCGAACACCGTGCTCGTCCAGGAGAACTTCGTGAAGCAGCGCACCGGCCGCGGGCCGCCGGACCCCGCCGAGGTCGCGCGCGGCGAGGCCCTCTTCGCGCAGACCGCTCCCGTGCTGGACTCGCACCTGGCGGGCAGGACATGGGTGACTCAGGAGCGCCTGACGCTCGCGGACCTCTCGCTCGCCGCGTCGTTCGCCCTCGCGGGCCCGGCGCGCCTGCCCCTCGAAGGCTACGCGAACCTCCGGGCCTGGCTGGGGCGCGTGCAGCAGTTGGAGGCGTGGCAGCGCACCGCGCCCCCCATGCCGCCGCCGGCCGCCCGGAGCTGAGCAGCCGCTCGCGGCGCTCCACCCCGCTGCGCCTCTTCATTGAAGAGGCGCACGTCCTCCAGCCCTGACGCGAACTTCAGGTCCTGGCGAGGAAGGCGTCCGCGTCACCGCCTTCGCACTTCCAATCGGAGTACACCCCGATGAGCCCGCAGGCGGTACAGAAGCACGCGATATAGAGCCAGCGGACATCCTTCGTCCCTTCGTACAACGCCACGCCCGACACGACCTGGAATGCCACCGCGCCACAGCGGCATTCGCTGCGTTGGAGGTCCGCGGTGTCGGCGTACTCGGCGCTGTCCCCTACCCACTGGACCGCGCCACAGCGCGTGCAGGTCCTCCTCGCGACGCCCTCGTCGTCGTCCTGCTCCAGAGTGAAGGTGGGTGTCCCACAAGGGCAGCGCGCTTCGTGGAACCGGGTCGCCGGGTAGCCGTTGAGCTGGCTGAACCGTCCCATCTCCAGCCGCGCGTCCTTCAGCCCCGTTCCGTACCAGTGCTTGCCCTTCTTGCGCGGCGCCATGGCTCGACCCACCGTGGGAGAAACGGGAGCCTGCCGCGTCTCCCCGTCGCTGTCAGGTCCGGCGACGCATCAGACGAATAGAAGGCCTGTTGAGGGTGGGGGCTGGTCCAGAGGTGCCGAGGCGGGACGCTGACGGGTGCCGCGAGCCGTGCGGCCCTCACTTGAGGGAACCGGGTCCTGGGCCGGTTGGACTCAGGCGAAGGAACCGGGGTCGCCCTGCGCAACCCCCGGCGCTCTATGATGAACTGCGGACGCTGGTCACGGACCTGCGCAAGCATCCGTGGAAGATCCAGGACCCGATCCCCCTACAAACACTATGACGACTGAAACCATCAAAGGCACCGAAGCCCTACTGCACAAGGTCTTCAGCGACGACTTCGCGTTTGAAATCCCGGAGTACCAGCGACCGTACGCCTGGAAGCAACAGCAGGCGGACGAACTGCTCCTGGACCTCATCGGAGCGCTCGGGACCACGGAAACCTCGGAGATCGGACAAGCCACCCCTTATTTCCTGGGCAGCATCGTTCTGATTGAAAAGGAGAAGGCCAAGTTCGAGGTCGTCGATGGTCAGCAGCGACTGACCACCCTCACGATCCTTCTCTCCGCGCTTCGGCACATCATCACCGCACCAAAGATCCAGGCATCCATCTCTCGCTTCCTGATGCAGGAAGGCGACGAGGTGCTCAGCACGTTGGACCGGCCCAGACTCAAGCTCCGGCAGCAGGACGCCCCCTTCTTCAAGAAGTACATCCAGGACAAGGGCGGTTTCGCCGAGCTGCTGAAGCTCCAGACCAAGCCCGCGACCGAAGCACAGGAAAACATCAGGGCCAATGCCCAGCACCTTGCCGACGCGCTGTCCAAGCGCACAGAGCAGGACTGCCAGCGGCTCGTCGCGTACATCGCCCAGCGCTGCTTCCTTGTCATCGTCTCCACGTCGAATCTCGACTCGGCGTTCCGCATCTTCTCCGTGCTCAACGACCGGGGACTCGACCTCGCAGTGTCGGACATCATCAAGGCGGAACTCCTGGGGCGGTTGCACTCCAGCGACTCAAGCCACACGGGCGAGTATCAGCACCGTTGGGAAGCGCTCGAGAACGACCTGGGGCGGGATCGCTTCCAGACGCTCTTCAACCACATCCGGATGATCCATTCCCGGAAGAAGCTCAAGGGCACCGTGCTCGCGGAGTTCCGTGAGTTCGTCCTCAAGGGCAAGACGGACGTGGGCGCGTTCCTGGATCAGTCATTCTTTCCGTATGGACAGGCGTTCGAAACGATCCTCCAGGAGAACTACCAGGGGATGGATGAGGTCGCGGCACGGAAGGTCAATGCCGCGCTCAAGTGGTTCTCCTACATCGACAACACGGACTGGCTACCGCCCGCCATCCTCTATTTGAAGAAACACTCCAACAGCCCGGCGCTGCTCGTGGAGTTCTTCCAGGACCTGGAGAGACTCTCGGCGTTCTTCATGTTCGTCCGGCCGACGATCAATGTCCGCCTGGAGCGCTACGCCCAGGTGCTGGAAGCCATCGACCTGAACGCGAACCTCCGAGAGGACGGCAGCCCCCTCCAGCTCACGCAGGAAGAACGGGAGGAGGCCATGCAGGTCATCGAGGGTGACGTCTACAATGCCTATCCCACCGTCCGGCGCCTCATCCTGCTGCGGCTCGACAGCGAGATCTCGGCGGGTGGCGCCACCTACGAGCTCGACCGGCTCTCCGTCGAGCACGTGGTCCCCCAGACGGTCAAGCCCGGGAGTGAGTGGGAAAAGCACTTCCCGGACTCGGAGGCCCGACAGCAGATGCTCCACCGGCTGGGGAACCTGGTCCTCCTCACCCGGAGGAAGAACAGCCAAGCGTCGAACTACGACTTCGCCATCAAGAAGGCCAAGTACTTCTCGACGGCGGAAGGCGTCACGAACTTCGCCCTGACCAACATGGTCCTGAAGGAAGACAGTTGGACTTCCACCCACTTCCAGGCCCGCCAAACGGACCTCTCCCAGCGCCTGAAAGCCATCTGGCGACTGTAGGCCCCCGAAGGCTGGAGCCCGCCGCGCTCGGATAGGCGTCAATCCATGGGCCCAGGTGCGTCCAGGGTACGCGCTTCATGTGTCCAAAGCCCAGGTCCCCTCTTCCCAGCGCTTCAGGGCTTCAGTAGCAGCGAAGGAGGCCATGTCCTGCCCACTCGTGGCCATACGTAAGACGGCCTTGGCCTCCTCCGTTCGGTGACGGAGGAGAAGGGCTGCGGCTTTGACTCGGACATCCATGCTCGAGTGGGTGAAGCGGTGGAGCGAGGGGCAAACGCATCGACGATCTTTTCGAGCTTCCCTTCCAACCTGCCCAGGCAATACACAATTCATCCATTGTCGGCAGGTGCAAAATTACGCATCGGGCGAAGAGAAGGCCTGTTGAGGGTGGGGGCTGGAGCAGAGGTGCCGAGGAGGGACGCTGGCGGGTGCCGCGAGCTGTGCGCCAGGCCGGTGGAGAAGCCGTGCAGCCCTCATGGGACACACGCCCGCTCAGGCCGCACTCCCCTCTGGGGCGCAGTTCGTCACCGCGCTCCTGGTCGCGAAGGATCGTGGATACCGCCTGGCCAAGACGGCAATTTCGGATGCGCTCAACCACATCAGCAGGGAGAGCGCTCCGGCAGGCGGCCAAGGTGAGCCTCTACACGCCCGTGACGGGCGTAGCGGACAGTGAAGAGCCCCCCGGCCTGCGGATGGCGGTCGCTGCCCCACGCCCAGGCGCGCCGCGCCTCAGCGCAGTTCCTGGGCGAACTGCTCACGATAGCGCCCCTGGAGCGTCTTCAGCGCCTCCGCCATCCCCACGGCGCGGTACTGCTCCGCCAGGAGTTGCCACGCTTGCTTGTGCAAGGGCTCCAGCGCCACGACACGCTCCAGGTGGGTACGCGCCTCCTCTCGGGGACCCGACTCGGAGGCCAACCATCCCAGGATGAAGTGCGCCTGCACCGCATCCTCGTACGCGGCCACGGCCTGCCGACACGCCGCTTTCGCAGGCCCCGTCCTGCCAGCGCGCAGGTGGCCTTCGCAGTCCAACACGTGCAGCACCGCCGCGCGCGGGAACTCCCGCCTCAGCCAGGTGAGTCGTGCCTGCACCTTCGTCGCCGTCCCCTTATCGAGGGAGTCCTCGACGTCCTTCGCCGCGCGGATGAACTCGCCCTCCCGCTCCACCGCGACACCGCTCACGGAGGCATCCACTGGCAGCGCCTTCCAGCGTCGAGCCTGCCGAGCCCAGGTCCGCAGTTGCTCGGTCCGAGAGTCATTGCCCGCCTTCTGGGTGGCCTGCTCCGCCCACGTGACCGAGGAGGTCTCCTTGAAGAAGGCCGCGAGATCTCCCCAGACTTCCGGCGGTGTTCCAGGGTTCGCTTCCATCCGTTGCCGCGCCCGCACGAGCTGGCCTTGCGCCTCCAGGTGCTGCCCCTGTTGGAGGGCCAGGGACGCAAGGAAGAACAAGGGGGCGGGCTCGGAGGGGAACTTCTCGGCGACGGCCTCGCACTTCTCCCGGGTCGCCGGCAGCTTGGGGGCGACCCGCGTGTCCAGGTAGCAGGCCACCCTTTGGACGAAGAAGTCCTCCGGGTAGCGTCGCGCGAGGGGCTCCATCTGCTGGGCGGCGACCTCCACGCGTCCCGCCTTCTCGAGCGCGAGGATTTCGTCGAGCCGGCGCCGGTCCTCCGGAGGCAGGGGGGCCTGGGGCTGGTGAACGACCAGCGGCGCCTTGCCCTCGCGGACCTTCGCGAGCCATTCGACGACAGCCTCCTTCTCCGGGCCCTCCCAGTCCGGCGAGGACGTCGAGGCCAGCAGTGCACCCAGCTCGGTCGCCCAGGCCCGTGCGGCAGCGTCATCGCGACGACCCGCCGAGGCATGGCGAAGGCTGGTTTTGAGCAACGCCAGGGTCTGCGGTGTGAAGGCCGACTGACTCGGTGCGTAGCTCGGGAACATCATCCAGTGCGAGTTGCGCACGTGGAATGCCCCCAGCGTGTGCGCCCACTCGTGGAGGAAGATGGACGTCTCCTTATGCATCTTCCGCTCCTCGTAGAGCGTCTGCCGCTCGTCCTGGGGCAGGTGGATCAGCCCCTCCATGATGGCGCGGACCTCCTCCGCGTTTCCCATCTCACGCAGCACGCAGTGGCGCCCGAACAGCCGGGCCATGCCCAACTCATGCTGCGCGGAGGAGAAGAGCTTGAGCGCGGAGACGAAGCCGACCACCAGGTCCACGTCCTCGCCCGGATCCCTCAGCTCCAGCGCGGTCAGTGAACCCTCCAACTCGCCCTCGACACCTCGATGCGCCCACTCGCGCGTCGACTCAAGCTCGAAGACAACGCCCAGCTGCCCCTGCATCACCGAGCTCGCGCGCTGCAACTGGGACACGACGCTGCTTCGCCAGCGCACCACCTGCTCCCGATAGTCCGAGTCCGCGTAGACCCGGACCCGAATCTTCCGGACCGGCCCCGTCGAGGGCTGCGACGAGGACTCCAACTTCGCTGGAGCGAGGGTTCGCGCCTGTTCCCGTGCGTAGTCCACGGGTCGCTTCACACACGACACGCCGAGGACACAGCCCCACACTGCCAGCAGGGCGACACGCGCCGCCAATCCCATGACACGACCTGTGCTCATGTCATGATGATAGCGTGAGCTGTGTTGCTGAACGAGGGTTTACAGAGGGTACCTGATGAAGAAGAGGCTGATGTCTCTGGGCGCCGTGTTCACGCTTTCCTTTGCAGCTCCCTCTTTCTCTTCTGAGCCGCCCCCGAAGAGCACACGCCCCGACAGCCTCTGCGTTCTGCCGTCGGTGCCCGCGAGCGAGGCGAAGAAGTCACCGAATACCAGATATCCCCTGGGCGGAATCAAGGCCCCCGCCGTGTCGTGCCACGACAACAAGGGGAAGCATGCGGCCGGGTATCACTTCAAGCTCTACGTCGGCAAAGGCACTGACTGGCCCGACGCCGTCGCCAGACTCGACTACCTACACAAGCCAGAGGAACTCACGGCAGCGTGCTGGAACGCCTGCATTGAGCAAAAGAAGTCGTGTTCCAGTGGGTTCGCGAAAGCCAATGCTGACCGCCAAAAGCTCTGCGAGAGTCAATTACAGACATGCAAGAGCGTTAACGACGTCAAAAAGAGTCCAGCGGACATCAATAGTATTTCGAAGAAGTACTGCAAGACGGCCGCCCCGCCGTTCCCCCAGGTGTCACCTGTGCAGAAGGAACCTCCTGATGACGGTGGCTATTTCTAGTCGGACCGCCTGCCTCGACTGCATCATCGACGCATACGCATAGGGTGAATTGAAGGCCTGTTGAGGGTGGGGGCGGGTGCACTGGACCGCCACCTCGCCCCGCCGCCTCCACGGCATGGCCCGTGAGACCACCCTTGGCCCCAGGGCCTTGTGATGCAGGCCCGCAGCGCTTCTGCAACCCCAGGGGTCAGCCTTGATACTCCGGAAGGACCTCCGCGAGCCGGGCGGCCCCCAGAGACAGGGCCAGCAGTCCGCCGACGACGAGGCCCACGCGGCGGGACCTGCCAATCCCCCGCAGCCTCAACGCAATGACGAGAGACAGCGCCGCCAGGCAGCTCGCGACCCCGGCCAGCCAGACCACCACGAACACCGCGTCGGCGCTCACCTGGGCTCGCAAATCGGGTGCTTCCGCCCAGTCATAGGGATGGATGGGAAGCAAGTGACTGACGCTCCCCAGGCACGAGGAGGCCATCAGCGAGAGCAGTGCCGCGAGGACCCGCCCCGGAGCGGCCGGACGGCTCATTGCGCCAGGTCCGTGCGCCCTGACCGGCGTGTTCCGGGAAGTCTCATCGGAGGGTGACATGGCAGCGGGCTCCTCGGATGCCACGAGCGCGGCGCCCCCAACATACCCCTCCAGCGAGGCCAAGAACGGAGCAAGACGCGATGCGGCGACACCTCGAACCGACGCAAGCCTTCACCCGGGGGAGGGCTCTTCTTGATTATTCGTTAAATTCGGAATAACTTGAAAAAGCCTGCCCTGACGTACCGGCAGGCATTGGGCTGGGGAGGAACAACGCGCCCCAGGTGAACCTGTCATCACATGAAGGGGGAATGAATCAATGAAGCGATTTTTCGAGGGGGCGTCTTCAGCAGTGGTGTCCTTGGCCGCGGTCACGATGCTCGCTGGCTGCGGCGCCGCGCCAGAAGAAGAGGGAGCGGAGTTCGACGTGGAGGTGGCGGAGTCGTCGCTCTCCTTCACGGGCGTGCCCATCTACGATGCGGGGACGCGCTGTACCGTCGGTGGCAGCACCATGCACTGCTGCCCTACCGGCTACGCCATGATTGGCGCCCACCTCGGCAGTGACGTCTTCAAGTGCGCCAGGCTTTCTTCCACGAGCGGCTCCCGCTTCCTGGATGTGGGCACCACGCGCAACGGGATGCATGCCTGTCCCTACGGCAGCGTCATGGTCGGCCTGCACGTCGGCAATAACCACCTGGCCTGCCAGTCTCCCGGAACGAGCGTCGTCTTCGAGACTGTCGATGGCAGCCCCGGAACGAGCGACACCTATCCCATGCACGTATGCCTGGCCGGCGGGTACGCGATGAGCGGCATCAACGCCGGCAGCAACCTGTTCACCTGCGCCCGGTAGCACCGGGCACCGCGAGGACCGCTCGACGCGGAGCGGTCCTCGGCGGAATGGCGCCCTTCGCTAAAGGCGAGAGAGCGCCTTGTCATGCGCTCTGGACAGCAGGATCAGCGCCGCGCTCGCGCCGATGCCGGCCATGCCCATGTCTTTTTGCGTGTCCCAGACGTCGCCTTGCGTGCCGAGGAATTCATCCGCGCCCTGACCGAGCATGACGGCGGCGCCCCATTCGATCAGTTCGTATACCGCGCTGATGCCAAGACAGGAAAAGACAATCACGACCGCCATCCACTTGCCCGGCTTCAGATCCGACGTGCGAATCAGAAGCTCGCGCATGACAATGGCGGGGATGAATCCTTGCGCGAAATGGCCAATCTTGTCGTAATTGTTGCGTCCTTCGCCCAGCCATTCAAAGCCCGGCACGCGCGCGTACGTATAATGCCCGCCGACCATGAGGATGATCATGTGCACGGCGATCAAAACATAGAGCAGCGTCGTCAGTGGGAATTTCTTGTATGTGGCAAATAAAAGCGGCAAGGCGATGAGAGCGGGCGCGACCTCCATCCACCATGTGCTGCGTTCATAGGGTGCGATGGCGGACCATGCGAAAACGGCGATAACGATAGCAAGACAGGCAATGGGCGTTCTCATCAGCCAAGGCTAGCGCAGGCGCACAGTCGCGTGAAAACCGGTTTTCACGCTCTTGAGCGAGTCGAGAATCCGCTTGCTGATCCCCGGCCTTATGCGGCGGGCCCGACGAGCGTGAACGGATCGGGGACGACGACGCGGATCGCTGCGGCCAGCTTGAGCTCAAGCCGCGACCGCTCGGTGTCCTCCATCCACCGCAAGGCGGAGTGCAGCCTCTGGTAGAGATGAATGAAGTAGAACGGTGACCGACCATTGAAGTTCATGCCGGGGAGGCGGCGACTCATCGTGTGAGCCTCGTCCCGCATGGGCTCGAAGAACGACATCTCGGTCGCCAGCTCGATGCACTTCTCTACTTCGCGTCGGGGATGCACTGCGGCGAGCAGGAACAGCATCGCTACCGGATCGTCGCTCGCCAGCCAGGCGGCCGTGACCGTCATGCGATCGCAGCCCAGGTCCTGTGGCACTGACCAGTCGCGGGCGCTACGGCCGGACACCTCGTTCATCAGATCAGTGAGCGTGCGCCGTGTCGTCATGCGACGATGATACGGCCCGGCGCGCGTTGAGTGCATCCTTCCGCCGTGCGCCACTCCCACGGCTCGCATGCAGGTGCGGACTGGCCTGCAGGGAGAATTCCCCAGGAACGCCCGCCGAGCAGGCTCCCACACGATTCCTCAGGGGCGGAGCGCGCGCTTCAGTGCTAGTCCATACCACCATGTCCGGCGACTCATCCGTTCCCTCCCCCGGCGGCCTGCCCACCCTGCGCTTTCCCCCCGAGCTCCCCATCTCGAGCCGGGTGGAGGACATCACCGCGGCCATCTCCGCCCATCAGGTGGTCATTGTCGCGGGGGCCACCGGCTCAGGGAAGACGACGCAGCTGCCGAAGATCCTGCTCGCCATGGGGCGCGGCCGCCCGCGCCAGATTGGCGTCACCCAGCCCCGGCGTATCGCCGCGACGAGCGTGGCGGCGCGCGTGGCTCGCGAGCTCGGCACGGAGCTGGGTACGGACGTCGGCTACCAGATTCGCTTCGAGGACCGCTCGACCCGGCGGACGGCCGTGAAGTTCATGACCGACGGCGTCCTGCTCGCGCAGATCCACAGCGACCCGCTGCTGAGCCGCTACGACACCATCGTGCTCGACGAGGCCCACGAGCGCAGCCTCACCATCGACTTCCTGCTCGGGTGGCTCAGGCGCATCCTCCCCAGACGCCCCGACCTCAAGGTGGTGGTGAGCTCGGCCACCATCGAGACCGAGCGCTTCTCACAGTTCTTCGGGGGCGCTCCCGTCATCCAGGTGGAGGGCCGTACCTTTCCGGTGGACGTGCTGTACGAGCCGCCCCCCGAGGACGACGAGCTCGCCGACTCCGTCGCCGATTCGGTGGCGAACGTGCTCTCGCTCGACCCGGACGGGGACGTGCTCGTGTTCCTCCCTGGCGAGCGGGAGATCCGCGAGGCCGAGAATGCCCTGAACGCGCGCGAGCTCCGCGGCACGGTGGTGCAGCCCCTGTATTCGCGCCTGTCGGCCTCCGAGCAGTCGCGCGTCTTCGCCACCATCCCCCAGCGACGGGTCATCCTCGCCACCAACGTCGCGGAGACGTCGATCACCATCCCGGGCATCGTGTACGTCGTGGACACGGGGGTGGCGCGCCTGTCGCGCTACGACCCACGCTCGGGCACCACGCGCCTGCAAATCGAGCCGGTCTCCCAGGCCAGCGCCGACCAGCGCAAGGGGCGCTGCGGACGCGTGCGCGAGGGCATCTGCGTGCGCCTCTATGACGAGGTGAGCTTCACCACGCGGCCCGCCTTCACCGACCCGGAGATCAAACGCACCGGGCTCGCGGGGGTCATCCTGCGGATGAAGTCCCTCGGCCTCGGTGACGTCGAGGACTTCCCCTTCCTCGACCCGCCCCAGCCGAGGGCCATCGCCGAGGGCTGGCGGGTGCTCGAGGAGCTCGGGGCCATCGAGGGCAAGGAGCGCACCTTGACGCCGCTCGGGCACCAGCTCGCGCGCTTCCCGGTGGACCCGCGCATCGCGCGGATGATTCTCGCCGGCGCCGAGTACGGGTGCGTGGACGAGGTGCTCATCGTCGCCGCGGCGCTCAACCTGCAGGACCCGCGCGAGCGGCCACGGGAGCTGGCGCAGAAGGCGGACGAGTTGCACCGGCGCTTCCGTGACGAGCACTCGGACTTCACGGGGCTGCTCAAGCTGTGGGCGTTCGTGCGCGAGGCCGAGGAGCGCGGGACGTCCCATCTGCGGCGCGTGTGCCGGGACAACTTCCTGTCCTTCCTGCGGGTGCGCGAATGGCGAGACGTTCAGCGCCAGCTCGAGGAGACCGTCCGCGAGCTGCGCCTGCCTCGCAAGGGCCGCGGCGCACCGGCGCGCGGGGACGTCCTGCACCAGGCGCTCCTCACCGGGCTCCTGTCCCGCATCGGCCAGTGGAATCCGGAGCAGCGCCACTACACGGGCGCGAAGCAGACACGCTTCATGGTTCATCCCTCGTCGGCGCTCTCGAAAAAGCCCCCTGCCTGGGCGATGGCGTTCGAACTCGTGGAGACGACCCAGCTGTTCGCGCGCACGGTGGCGAAGCTCGAACCGGAGTGGCTCGCGTCGGCGGCCCCCCACCTGCTCAAGCGCAGCTACTCCGAACCGCACTGGTCGGAGAAGTCCGCGCGCGCCATCGTGAAGGAGAACGCGACCCTCTTCGGGCTTCAGGTCTTCAAGGAGCGCCCCGTGTCCCTGTCCAGCATGGACCCCGCCCGGGCACGGCTGATGTTCCTCGAGCATGCCCTGGTGCGCGGCGAGTACCGCACCCGGGGGGCGTTCCAGGAGGAGAACCAACAGGTGCTCGAGCACGTGGCGCGACTGCGGGACAAGGCCCGGCGCAGCGAGCTGTTAGACAGCGAGGCGCTGCTGACGTTCTTCGACCAGCGCGTCCCGGCGGACGTGACGGACGGAGCGGGCTTCGAGGACTGGCGCCGCAAGGCCGAGGCGGCCGACCCCGACGTGCTCATCCTCACGATGGAGGATGCCCTCTCGCACGACCCGGGCCTGTCCCCGGCGCACTACCCGGACTCCATCACCCTGCACGGCGCGTCCGTACCGGTGACGTACACCTTCGACCCCTCGGCCGATGATGACGGCATCACCCTGAGCGTGCCGCTGCTGCTGCTCGCCCAGCTGGTCCCCGGTGAGCTCGACTGGACCATCCCCGGGTGGCAGCGGGAGAAGCTCACCGCCCTGCTCGAGCAGGTCCCCCGCGCCCAGCGCAAGCAGTTGGGACCGGTGCCGGAATTGGTCGACCGTCTCCAGAAGGAGCTGGTGCCCTTCCGCGGGCCGATGATTCCTGCGCTCGCGCGTGCGGTGTCCCGGCTGTGCGGCGCGGACGTGCCCGAGGAGTCCTTCCGGGCAGATGCGGTGGTGCCGTACCTGCGCATCACGCTCCGGGTGCTCGACGAGCGGGGAAAGGAGCTCGCGAAAAGCCGCGACGCCGACGCGCTGCTCGAGAAGTACGGGGGACATGCACGGGCGGCGCTGCGCAGCGCGGCACCGACTTCGGACTGGGAGCGCAAGGGGCTGACAGCCTGGACCTTCGGCGAGCTGCCCCCCTTTGTTACCCGGCGAGTCAGCGGGCTCGATGTCCGCAGTTATCCCGCGCTCGTCGACCGGGGCGCTGCCGTGGACCTGGTGCTGCTCGAGACCTCCCCCGCCGCCGAAGCGGCCACGCGCACGGGGGTCCGCCGGCTCCTGATGCTCGCCGCGCGCGGACACGTGGCCGTCAGCGCCGCGCGCATGCCGCTTCCCTTCCCGTCCCTGGACGGCGCGCCGCCCGCGAAGGGCCAGGCCGACGCCTTCCGGGCGCTTGTCCTCGCACGCAGCGTCGACGATGCGTTCAAGCTCGCACCGGGTGCGCCGCTGCCCCGGACGAAGGCGGCCTTCGAGGCGCTGGTCCATGAGGGCTCTCCGCGCATCGAGCAGACGGCCCGGGACTGGACGAACGTCGTCGTTGCCACCTCCGCGGAGCTCGCTGAGACGCTCGCCGCACTCAAGGCAGCCTCCAAGGGGCAGAGCGGCGCGGCGGCCGTGCGGGACATCCGCTCGCAGCTCGGGCAGCTGTTCCCCGCGAAGCTCATCGAGTGGATTCCCTTCGCGCGCCTGCTGAACTACCCGCGCTACCTCCGCGCGGCCCAGGCACGGCTGTCGCGTGCGGTGGCGAACCCCAGCAAGGACGCAGGGAAGGCCGCGCCCTTCACCCCTCTGTGGGACACCTTCCTCGCCAGGAGCGCCACCGTGCGTGACCAGGAGGCAGCGCAGGAGCTGCGGTGGGCCTTCGAGGAGCTCCGCGTGGCCATCTTCGCTCCAGAGGTGACGACGCCCGTGTCGGTGACGGTGGCGAAGGTCGGCGCGGCCCTCGCGGCGCTGCGCTAGAAGCGAGTGGCTGTCCGTCCGCGACTCACGGTTGGGGCTGGATGCAATTGCCCGCGCGCCTTCGCTCCGTCTGCCCGGCAGGCTACGTTCACCGCCCATGTCCAAGGCCCGGAGCGACAAAATCGATGCCCTCAGCGCGGACGAGGTCGGTCGATGGCTACGTCCGTTGATTCGCCAGCGCACGATGCTGGTGCCGGGAGCTTCCTCCCGCGACGACTCGCTGCTTGCCACGCGCTTCGGTGGCGTGCCCACGGGGCGCGGTGGCGAACGGTGGCCCATCTGTGACCGCGGCCATCTCCTGAGCTTCGTTGCGCAGGTGAACCATGGACGAGACGCTCGGCACTCGCCCACGCTCGGCATCGCCTTCTTCACGTTCTTCTACTGCTGGGACTGCGGCCCGCTGCACCCCAAAAAGCCGCGGGACGGAATCAAGGAGCGGGAAGGATTTCGGGTGATGGCGTACCCGTCGCTCTCGCCTTCCCAGGCATGCGAACTCCGACTGGAGCCGGATGCCTCTAAAGGCTACCACTGGCAAGAGTTCGAGCCTCGATTCGTGACCCCACGACTCGAACAATCGCTCCCTGATGACGTTGGGTTCGAGGTGCACTGTCCCCCGCTCTGGGACCGAGTCCCCGGAAACTCCGGTGCTCGGCAGGCGTGGGAGAACTGGCACGTGGTGGCTCGAGTCGCCAGTGAGCTAACCCACGCCCGCGAGAAACCCCACTCACGCAACAGAGGGGTCGTGCTCGGCGGATATCCCAATTGGGTGAACGGCCCAGACCAGACACCACGATGCACCGTTTGTGGGGAGCTGATGGAGCTGCTGCTGCAGCTCTCTCCCTCTGATGTGACGGATGCCAGTTGGGGCGATGTGTGGACTGCCTATCTCTTCATGTGCCGAACACACCTGAAGGAAGTCGCGCTTCGATTCCAGGGCACGTGACCCGACTCCCGCTCGCTTGTTCCTGACGGTTTGGGAGAGCTGTTGGTAGGCGGCGTCCGGCCAGCGATGTGATGTCCTCTCTAGGCAGCGAAAACGTGACGGTCATGGCCACGCTGCCGCGTGAGCGAGTGGACGAGCAGGGCGATGCCAGCCAGCACCTGCAGGCCGAGGATGATGCGCGTGGGCTCCACGACGGGCAGCCACGACACCCTGTCTCCGCGGATGACGAAGGCGCCGGCCGGACGCGCGCTCAGCCCAAAGCCTGTGCCCTCCCCATGTCCCATGCCCTCCCTTGAGTTGGCCTCAGGTACCGGGCCCTCGCCCCCACCGCCGCCTCCACCGCCCCTCACGCGCGCGACGGGAATCACGGTGACCTCCCCCTGCTGGATGGGTTGGCCGAAGACGCTGCGCGCGGAGATGCTGTCGCGGGTCCGGTCGATGAGGTCGATGATGTCCATGGCGGATTCCCCTTCGAATGCTCCCGCCAGAGATAGGCACGGTGGGAGCGCGCGCCATCACACCAAGGCACCAGCCCGGGGCCCGGCTCGCCGCTGAGACGCGCCCCCCATGCGCGTCGAGCGTCCGCAAGAAGGCCCCCGATGCCACCAACGTCCGGGCGCCCTGTCGCGGGCGAGAACCGGGCCGGCATATCGTCCGGGTTGAAAGTCCTTGCGCAGTGGAGGGCTTCTTCCGAAGCCTGGCGCCCTTCCGGTATGCCCCCCTCCGAAATGTCGTTCCTCCGGTGCAACGGGCGGCGCGATGCCGCCCCAACCCTCTGGAGTGATTCGATGCTTGGACGGGCGTGGTCTTCGCGGCGCCGCTGGCTCGGCGCCGCGTCGCTGGTGGTGATGTTGACGAGCGGCGGCTGTGACACCGGCGGGCCCGTGACTGAAACGGAAGCCCCCGAAGCCTCGCTGGCCGTCAGCCTGGAGGACGCCTTCGTGGCGGTGCCCCGGGCCACGAGCACGGAGCAGCGCCAACAGGTGGAACAGCGCCTGTCCGGAATCGTGGAGGACGCGGGCACCCACTTCTACCTGGCCATCAAGCGCAGCGAGCTGAAGCAGAAGTGGTTCCTGTCCGCGTTCCTCAAGCAGCTCCATCCGGGAGGGGTGCTCTTCGGCGCTGGCAGGTCCCTGGGCACGCGGGTGGTCTCCTTCCAGGAGCAGAACGGCCGGCTCTTCGTGGTGGATGTGGACGACCGCAAGAAGCTCAGCGACGTGTTCGACCCACAGGTGCTGGTGGAGGCCTACCCCGTCGTCACCGACTACGGCCCCTTCAACCGTCTGCGCAACGCCGACCAGTACGTGCTCATCGACCCGTCGGCGGGGCTCAACCGCTTCGGCGTGATGGGGGACTCGTTGTCCGTCTCCACCCGATTCCAGACGGAGCTGAGCTTCGCGCAGCGCTTCCACCCCATCACCGACGGCATCGCCTTCGAGCAGGTCTTCACGGGCTACTCGGAGGTGTCCGATCCGTTCGCCGCGGACTACCTGGAGCCCAATGGCTACCGCGCCTCCGGCACGCTCGGCCTCGCCCTGCGCCGCTACAAGGAGGGGCCCGGCTACACGCCCACGGCCATGCCCGAGCAGACGCTCTACTTCGCGGGAGCGCCGAGCTTCATCACCAACGCCGGTGGCTGGCAGGACATCCCGGCGATGAAGTGGAACATCCACCCCGGGATGAAGCCCATCTCCTGGTTCATTACCCCCTCCGTGCTCTCGATCCAGGCCGACCCGCGCTTCCAGGACTATGACCTGGTGGGCGCCATCAAGCGCGGCGTGGAGGGTTGGAACCAGGCGTTCGGCTTCAAGGTCCTGGAGGCCACGGTGGGCGGCGCGGGGCTCGACTTCGCGGATGACGACAAGAACGTCCTCATCTTCGACCCGGACGAGGGCGTGCCCTACGCCTTCGCGAACTTCCGCATCAACCCCAACACCAGCGAGCTGCGCGGCGCCAGCGTCTACCTGCCGGCCATGTGGCTGGTGCTCGGGGACGAGACCTTCGAGAGCGACCCCGGTGCGTTCGCCGCCGCACGGGCGCGGACGCTCTCGCCCGTGAGCATGTCCTGGTCCGGGATGAAGGCGGAGCAGCTGTGCGACCTGAACGTCCTCGAGCGCTTCGGCGACCCGGAGGCTGGCCTCGCGTCGTCGCTGACGGCGGTCACTCCGCGGACGAAGAAGCAGAAGGTGGAGGCCTACCTCACGCACGTGGTGTTGCATGAGATTGGCCACACGCTGGGCCTGCGCCACAACTTCGCCGGATCGCTCGCTTACGACGGCACGCCCACGGGCCTGCGCAGCAGCTCCGTGATGGACTACGTCGCGAACGAGGACTCCGTCCTGGACAGCGCGCCGGGCCCCTACGACGTGCAGGCGGTGCGCTACCTCTACGGGCTGGACACCCAGCTGCCCACCTGGGCGTTCTGCACGGATCAAGACCGGTTCACCGACCCGCGCTGTGCCATGTACGACCGCACGAGTGACACGTTCAGCTTCACGCTGGCGGACTTCAACGTCTACGCGCAGAGCTTCCTCACCACGGCCTCGGTCACCAACCGGCTCAACCTCACCCTCAGCACCCGCACCAACCAGGTCCTGGGCTTCGTGCGGGCCGGGACGGAGCAGGTGCGGGCGTACCAGGACATCCTGGCCCAGGTGCGGCCGCCGCTCGTCGTGCCTCCGGGCGCGCCCGCGGTCTACGCCTCCCGCGCGGATGAGCTCGCCCGCCGCGTCCTCACGCGCCTCTACCTGGACCCGGTGTCGTCGCGCGGCGGCATCTTCACCGCGAATGCGCCCACCACGCCGCAGTTCACGGCGCCGGTGATGGCGGACGTGCGCGGCATCCTGCTCAACGTGGACGGCGTGCGCGGCTACGCGGCCCGCCGCGCCATGGTGGACATCCTGAAGCAATTCCAGACACTGCCCGCGTACTCGGCGCTGCGCGAGGCCCGCGACACGCTCACCGCGCAGCTCCCGTCGCTCACGGGCGAGGAGCGGTTGCAGTCCGAGGATCTGCTGGCGCGCGTCTCCAGCGCGCTCTCGCCCTACTACCGCTGACGCGAAGCCTGGCTGCTGGAGCCCTCGGCGCGGGTGATGCCACACCTTCAGTGGACCCGGAACGTCGGCGCCGTCTATCAGCAACGGGCTGGTGAGCCGGGGCCCCAGGACTGGAATCAAGCGCGGTACCGAGCGGAGTGCCTTCACGACGTGGGTAGAGGGGCGGCCCTGGACCTGCCCCAACATGGGACCTGGCTGTTTGATAGCCTCCTGCCCCATGCCGCCCTCTACCCCCGTCCTACCTGCCCCTCCCTGGTGGGCCGAGCGCGCCGAGGCCCTCCTGGCCCCAAGGGATTCGCGGACGTTGGGCCTGGGCGCGCAGTGGGAGCTCCTTGAGCGGTTCGCCTTCGTGAAGGAGAACGTGGAACCGGAGTTGCTCCTTCTGGATGTGCGGGCCCGTCCGGAGCTCCAGGCGCTCTGGGACGCGCTGCAGGTGCGTGCACTCCTGGTGTCCGAGGCACTGGATGCGGCCGGAGATGACATCGCCCAGCTGCTTCGAACGGGGAACCTCTCACCGGCACGCTTCCGGGAGCAGTGGGAGGGGCTCGGCTTCACCGAGGCCACGGGACGCGCGAGCACTGCGGCGGATGACTGGCTCGAGGGCCTGCTGCGCATTTCACGCATCACCACCGGCCAGGACCGCCCCCCATTCGGTCAGGTGAACCTGGCCTCCCGGGCCCAGCGCATCTCCGACTTCCTCTCCATCGCGAAGCCAGGGCCGCGCGACACGGTCTACGATCTCGGCTGTGGCAACGGGAAGTTCGCCATCACAGTCGCCGCGAGCTCCTCCGCCCGGGTCAAGGGCGTGGAGTTCGCAAAGACATACGTCGAGTCCGCGCGCGGCAATAGCGCACGTTTCGCGCTGCCGAACCTGGAGTTCATCCACGCGGATGTCCGAGACGTGGACCTGTCGGACGGCACCGCGTTCTATCTGTACTTCCCCTTCTGGGGAGAGGTGGCGCACGCGGTGGCCCGGATGCTCGGAGACGTCGCGCGGGCCCGGGACATCACCGTGTACGCCTCGGGCCCCCGCCACGACTACGGCGAGCACTTCCTCGAGCAGGTGTCGCAGGGGGCGCTGTGTCTCGCGCCGCGGCGCCACGACTTCGCCGACGTGATGATCCTGCGCAGCGCCACCTTCGCGTGAGGGGCTTACGGCGCACGGCTCCGCGCAGGGGGTTCACGGCAGGTCTTTCGAATCGAAGCGCTCCCCTGCCTCTTCATCCGTGTCGCCCCAGGCCACCGGAACCGGAGGGGACACGGCCAGTGTCTCTCGCACCCACGCGAGCTGTGCGGACTTCTCCCTGGCCAGGAGCGGCCCGGGCGAGGCGGCGGTGAGCGCCGGCTGCTGGCTGAGCGGCTGCAGCTCACGCTCGTAGTCACACGGACCAATCCGCATCAGGGTGCAGAGGACGCAGGCGCCCCTGGGGCGCCGCAGGTGCCCGGTCTGTGGATTCATGGCGAGCCGTCCCGCCCTGGCCTCCTCCAGGAGCTGCTCGATGACCCGCGCTCGGGACTTCTCGAAGTCGGCGGAGTCCCCGGTGATGTGAGGCGCGAAGATGACTCGCGCACCCAGCTCGCTGCCATCCGGCGCGGCGCCGAACCGCAGGCGGATCTCCCGGGACATCAGCGACTCCAGCGGCTCCCCCGGCTGGGGATTTCCCTTCACGAAGAGAGACTTCAACTCGGAGATGAGCGCGTTCGCGGTGCTCTGGCTGAAGCACAGCAGCACGGAGGGAAGGCTCTGGAAGAGCTGTCGGAGGAAGTACCTCCGCTCGCGGAAGCACTCGCTGACAATGCCATCCCGCTGGGCGACAGTCATCGGGGGCAGCTTCGGATCCTCCGGGGAGGCTCTCGTGGTCCACTTCGCCGAGGGACACGCCACCATGTTCCCGTAGGAGAGGTCCTCCCCTACGCGGAGCTTGTGATTGCTCCAGCCCATCTCCTCCGCCACGGCGTCCAGCAGCCCCTGATACGTCTCATACATCTTCTGGGGCTGGAGCTTGAGCGGTACGCGGCGAGCACCGCTCTCATCTTCGGGCACTTGAAGCTCGAAGTCGGAGTACGGCGTGTCCTGCTCACCGCCGCCGAAGCGCTCGTAGTCGGCGCGCGGCACCTCCAGCTTGTCCACCGCGCGGTACCGGAAGTAGTGCGCGTATTGCTGGTAGTCGTCGAATAGCGGGTAGAGCGACTGGCGCTTCGCGCTCCACCACGCCGGGAGGTTGGGGTTGATCCCCACCGCCATGATGGGGGCCTTACGGCAGCCACTCAGCGCCTCGGGGACCAGGGGGGCGCGCCCTACGTACTTCGCCGGGTGGACGATGCCTGGCTCGAGAGGCGGGCTGTCCTCCACGTAGTCGTAGCTGTGGTAGCTCCCCCACTGACGGAAATAGGCGCAGGGATGGGGCGGCCTGAGGGGTTCCTGCGCCGAGCGCATGGCGTTGCAGGGCATGAGCTCGTAGATGAGCTCGACCTCGATCGGAAGATTGCTCGTGGACATATGTCCCCCCGCCTCGAATGTATGCCTCGCCCGAGTACAGTGAGGGCTCCCTGACGGTCAGGAGACCCCCTGGTGAAAACGCTCCCCCTGCTTCCCCTGCTCTTCGCCTGTGTCGCGGCGCCCGGCGGCCTCGCGCTCGCGGCGGCGCCCCCTCCCACGGTCCTCGCGGGCCTGGACGCGCTGTACCCCGAACTGGATGCGCTCTACCGCGACCTGCACCAGACGCCCGAGCTGTCACTCCAGGAGGAGAAGACGGCGGCGAAGCTGGCCGAGCGCCTGCGCAAGCTCGGCTTCGAGGTGACGCCCAAGGTGGGCGGGCACGGCGTGGTCGCCCTGTTGCGCAATGGCAAGGGCCCCACGGTGATGCTGCGCACGGACCTGGACGGGCTTCCGGTGGAGGAGAAGACGGGGCTTCCCTACGCCAGCAAGACGAAGGCGAAGGATGCAGGCGGGACGGAAGTCTCGGTGATGCACGCGTGCGGGCACGACGTGCACATGACGTCATGGATTGGCACGGCCACGCTGCTGGCGCGGACGAAGGACCGGTGGCGTGGCACGCTGATGCTGGTGGGGCAGCCGGCCGAGGAGATTGGAGCCGGGGCCCGGCAGATGCTGGCGGACGGCCTGTTCACGCGCTTCCCCAAGCCGGACGTCGCCGTGGCCATGCACACCGTGGCCAACGCCGCGGCGGGGATGGTGCAGTTCACCCCCGGCTATGCGCTGGCGAGCGTGGACTCGGTGGACGTCACCCTCTACGGCAAGGGCGGGCACGGTGCGTACCCGCACACCACCGTGGACCCGGTGGTGATGGCGGCACGCACCGTCCTCTCGCTGCAGACGCTCGTCAGCCGGGAGAAGAGCCCGCTGGAGCCGGCCGTGCTCACGGTGGGCTCCATCCACGGTGGCACCAAGAGCAACATCATCCCGGACGAGGTGCGCCTGCAGATCACTCTGCGCACGTACAAGCCGGAGGTGCGCAAGGCGCTGCTGGCTGGCATCGAGCGCATCGCCAAGGCGGAGGCGATGGCATCTGGAGCGCCCCGTCCCCCCACCGTCAACGTCACCGAAGGCACGCCCGCCACCTACAATGACCCGGAACTCACGAAGCGGCTGGTGGCCGCGGTGGGCAAGGTGCTGGGCGAGAAGAACCTCAGCGAGACGCCATCCGTCATGGGCGGAGAGGACTTCTCCGAGTACGGCCGCGCGGGCGTGCCCTCGGTGATGCTGTGGCTGGGCATCACCGAACCCAAACGCTTCACCGAGGCCAAGGGTACGGAGGAGGCGCTGCCCTCACCTCACTCGCCACTCTACGCGCCGGACCGAGAGCGCGCGCTGCGCACAGGCGTCACCCTGATGACCACCTCCGCGCTGGAGCTGCTGGGCAAACCCTGACGTCCCCACCCGGGCGCCTCGGGCCTTCCATCCGTTATTGACGGACTGCCAATAGAGACCTATCGTTTCGCTTAGCGAGGCGCCCGACCCTCATCCTCCGCGCGCTCCTCCGCCTCGCCGTCAGCAAAGTCCGCCGCGAAGCAGGAGGAGTTCATGCGCGTTGAGAGAAGGCCGTTCGTCGGAAGCGGCGCCGCCGTGCCATTCGTTCGCATGCTGTCTGTCTTGGCGACGTTGGCGGTGCCTGGCGTCAGCGCCGCGAGTGATTTGCTGGGGAGCAGTCGAGGCGGTTCGGCGCAGTGGGACTTCTGCTGTGGCAAGCCGGACAGTGCGCTCCTGCCGGTGGATCCCCGGACCCTGGTGCAGCCCGGCATCAGTGACGGGAGGGCGGTGCACTTCAATGCCTACTGGAAGAACTGTCATGTCGACCCGGTGGCAGTGAAGGAACAGGGAGCGGCGAAGACCTGTGGCGAGCTGCGTGCGCGCTTCGCTCATGGCGAGGGGCTGCTGACCAACGGCCATCCCGACGTGGGCGTGCTGTTCACCGGCAACGACTACACACGGCCCGAGGCTGCGTTCGGCATCGCGACCTTCTCCGCGGCCCAGTACAACGAACTGTGGCGCGTCTGGGGCTTTCTCTTCCGTCCCGACAACTTCGACACCCTGGTCGCCCAGCGCTACGGGTCGGGGCAGAGCACCGCGCGCAATCCCTATCCATTGCCCGGGCAGCTTCCGAATCTCTCCAACGGCGGGAGCGGACAACTGCCGCAGATGCTCACGCAGCTTCGCAACCCGGATGGGAGCTGGAGCGGCCGCATCGGCGTCACCTGTCATGCCTGTCACAGCGGCATGGTGGGCAAACCCGGGGATGGCCCGGGCCTTGGGGTGCAGGTGGGCGGCGGCAGCAGCCTGGCGGACCTGGACCTGTTCCTGAGCGACCTGTTGCCCCTGGGCTACCCCGCGTCGCTCGCCACGTTCCTGAACCTCAACCGGACCCGTGGCACCAACAACGCCAGCGACATCAACCTCGCCTTCCTGTTCCCGGACGAGAACCTGCTGACGCCTTCCGAGGTGATTGGGCTCATCAACTCCGGCTCGACCGCCGGAATGGATACGCCCGCCTGGTGGAACATGGGGCACCGGCCGGTGAAGTTCGTCGACGGCGTCTTCCCCATGGATGCGCCGCGCGTGGACATGGTGTTCTACACGCCGTTCATTGGCCTGTTCGGAAGCGCCGGCGGGCCGCTGAGTGAAGCGGGCCAGGACTGGATGCGGACCAACGGCCCGGCGCTCAACACCTGGGTGGATTCCCTCAAGTCACCGCCCTATCCACTGCCCATCAACCAGACGCTGGCCGAGCAGGGGGCGGTGCTGTTCCACACGCTCGACATGTGGGCACCGGCGCGCAACAACGCCGTGCCGCGGCCGCAGGGCAACGGCTCGTGCGCGAGCTGCCATGGGGCCTACTCGCCCCGCTACGTCAACAACCCGGCCTTCCTGGCGACACCAGCGCTGGAGGGCATGGCGAGCTACATCGCCCCGCTGAGAATCATTGGCACGGACCCGGTCCGGGTGAACACCAACAACGCGGCGGTTCAGTCCTCGGGCGCCAAGAACTTCTTCGGCTACCCCTCAACGGCTGGCACCGCCAACGACTGTGGTCCGCAGAACCAGCCGCACATCCGTGGCAATCGGGAGCTCGGCTACCTCGCGCCGCCGCTGTACGGGGTCTGGGCCACCTCGCCGTACTTGCACAACGGCTCGGTTCCCAATGTCTGGGAGGTGCTCAAGCCCGCCGACCGCAAGCCCATCTGGCGCCGGGTCTCCGCGCCGCCGCGGTGGGATCAGCCGCTGAGCCTCATGGGCTTCGACACGGACCTGCAACGCGCCTACGACTCCTCCAAGCTCGGCTGGAAGTACGACACCATCCCCTGCAAGTGGCGCACGCCCCTGAATCCAGCGGTGTCGCCGTACATCAACTGCCAGCCGGGCGACGAGTTCACCACGCCCCTGGCGCAGGAGATGATGAACGTGCTCTTCAGCAACCTGGCTCTTTCCTGGAACATCCTCTTCCCGCCCACCCGCACGCGGCAGCAGTTGGAGGACCGGAAGATCTACAACACCAACGCCTTCGGCCAGGACAACGGCGGCCACGAGTTCAACTCCGTGCTCACCGACCCGGAGCGTCTGGCCATCATCGAGTACCTCAAGACGCTCTGACGCTGGAGTTGGGGTCCTCGTGGAGTGATTTCGACCCCTTCCGCGCGCCGTGAAGAGGGGGACGGTGGGGGCCGGCACGAGCCCCTCCGGGGCCGCGGTCCGTCACGGCATCGCAAGGGCCGAGGGGCCGGTGCATCCTCCAGGGCATGGACCCGGAGAATCCCGTCGTGAAGCTGTGCAGCCAGGGCATGCAGGCGGAAGCCGCCCGCCGTCCGGAGGAGGCACAGGAGTGCTTCCAACGGGCGTGGGACGTTGCCACCGACGACTACGAGGCCTGCATCGCGGCCCACTACCTCGCGCGACATCAGCTCACGCCGGAGGGCGCCCGACACTGGAACCAGGTGTCGCTCGATCGGGCCCAGGCCGTGGATGATGACCGCGTGCGCCCCTTCTTCGCGTCGCTCCACCTCAACCTGGGCAGGTGCGCCGAGGACCGGGGCGATTTCGCCACGGCTCGCGCGCACTACCAACAGGCCGTCGACGCTCTGCCCCACGTTCCCGAGGGCCTCTACCGGAACGTCGTGGAGCAGGGCCTGGGCGCGGCAATCGCCCGCGTGGGCCGCTGAGCCCCAAAGGAGCTCCAACACTGGCCCGACCCCTGCGCGGCCATCGTCAGAAGCTTCAAGACGGCCCCAGGAGGCAATTGCATATCGAGACGGCGTGCAGCTGGATCCGTCCCGCGCGAGCGGGTTCCTGGTCCTCGCGAGCGCGCCGTTCAAACGCCTGGCACCGGAGCCGCTCATCGCGACAAGGAGGAATGGACATACATCATTCAGTTTGAGTTCCACACAAGACCACCAGTGTATGCCACGGTGGTCGCGGCAGCGCTGAGTGTGGACGCTCACCTCAAATAGTCGTGCTCTGAAGCCGGTTGAGCGGGTCTTGTGAATATGGCGCGATCACTTGCTTTGGGGTTCATGCGTACGACGGACGTGTGGCTGGTTCCACAGAGCCGCGTCCACCACATGGCGGATCTGGAGGAGGCGCGCGCCGTATTCAGTGGCATCTACTCGGAGTCGAGGCTGGAGCCTTCACTGGGACGTGCCTTCTCGTGCGAGCTGAGGGTCATTACCTGTGGGGCGGTTCGTATCGTCCACGAGACCTGGCCCACCGGCGGCCGGTGCACGATTCCTCGGGTCCTCGGGCGCTACCTCATCACGGGGGCGTTGCACGGCAAGGCCCGCGGGATCCACGCGAACGAGCCCTACGAGTTGGAGCCCGCGCGGCGCAGCGCGGTGCTCTCTCCGGAGCGCCCCGTCACGCTGGAGTGCCCGCCGGCCTACCAGGGGCGCTCCGTGGCAATCGAGCGCGCGACACTCGAGTCCCATTTCACGGCGCTCACGAGCCGGGAGCTCCCCGGGCCGCTCGTGTTCGACGTCGCGCTGGATCTCACATCTGCCGCCGGCGTCGGTCCCATCCTGAAGCTGTTCGTGGAGGTCCTGGAGCTGCCCACCATCTCGTCGTTCCTCGTGGCCTCGCTGCGGGACGCGCTCCTGACCGCGCTCCTCACGGGGACGCGCCACAGCGCCTCGAGCCTCCTCGAAGCGCCCCCGCGCCGCGCGGCGCCTGCGTCCGTGCGCCGCGCGGAGGAGTTCATCGAGGCGCACGCAGGCGAACCCATCTCCCTGGCCGATATCGTCGCGGCCACCGGGGTGCCGGAGCGCTCGCTTCGCGGTGCGTTCATGGCGGCGCGGGGAATGTCCCCGGGCGCGTTCCTCCGCCGCCGTCGCTTCGAGCTTGCGCGACAAACGCTGCTCGCAGGCGCGCCGGGGACGACCGTCGCTGGCGTCGTGGCCTCACTCGGCTTCGTGTCCGGCGGGCGATTCAGCGTCGAATACAAGAAGCTCTTTGAAGAGAGCCCGTCGGATACCCTCGCAGCCTCGCGCGGGCCGGCGACGAAGCGCCCTCCCGAACAGCGCTGAGTCCCTCCGACTCATTCATTCACAAACCACGTTGAGTACCTCAAGACGCTCTGACGCTGGAGCTGGGGTGCTCGTGGAGCCAAAGGCACGAACACCCCACCTGAAACCGAGCATGGGCCTCGAAGTACGACGCACGTCGTTGACAGCCTACGACTTGAGTCGTAGGTTGTCGCCATGACGACGGAAGCCATTCCCACGGAAGCGGAGCTGGCCATCCTGGCGGTGCTCTGGAAGCGCGGGCCCAGCACGGTGCGCGACGTGCACGAGGCGCTCGGGCGCGAGGACGGCAAGAGCGCGGGCTACACCACCACGCTCAAGCAGCTCCAGGTGATGACGGCCAAGGAGCTGGTGATCCGGGATGAAAGTTCGCGCAGCCACGTCTACGCCGCGAACGTCGCCGAGGCTCGCACCAAGCGCCAGCTGGTGAAGGACCTGCTGGACCGCGTGTTCGGAGGCTCGTCCGCGGCGCTCGCGCTGCAGGCGCTGTCACTCAAGCCCGCGTCCAAGGAGGAGCTCGAGGAGCTGCGCAAGCTGCTGGACGGAGACAAGCCTCACAGGGGGGACAAGCGATGAGCATCGATGCGCTGGTGGACGCAGTGGGGCGCGGCACGACTGCGTGGCTCATGCATGGGGTATGGCAGACCACCGCCGTGGCGCTCGCCGCTGCGGGTGTGCTGGCCTTGATGCGCCGCCACTCGGCCCGGAGCCGGTACGCCGTGGGATGTCTGGCATTGACCCTGCTCGTGGCCGGCCCATCGGCCAGCGTGTTGCTGGCATCGCGGACGGTCGCCGTGGCGGAGGCGGTGGACTCCCCTGCCATGGCGGCGGCCCCAGGCGGCCCCGTCCAGGCGGAGGCACTGGCGGGCACTGTCTTCGCGCCGCCCCTGGAGCCCTCCCCTTCCCCGTTCACGGCCTTCACGACGCGCTTGCCGTCCGCCCTGGTGATGCTCTGGCTCATGGGGGCCGTCGCCGCGCTGGCCTGGCGGATGGTGGCTTCCCGGCGCGCCGCGCGGCAGTGGCTGGGCGCCTCGACGCCCGCGCCCGTGGAGCTCCACCTGCTGGCGCGCCGGGTCGCGGAGCAGCTGGGCCTTCGCCGGCTGGTGGAGGTCCTGGAGTCCTCCCGCGCCCCCTCTCCGCTGGTGCTGGGCGCGGTGCGGCCGGTGCTCGTGCTGCCGCGTGGCGCGAGTGAGCGGCTCTCCCCGGCGCAACTGGAGGCGGTGCTGGCGCATGAGCTCTCCCACGTCCAGCGGCGCGACCCGGCCGCGAATCTGGCGCAGCACCTGGTGGAGGCGCTGTTCTTCTTCCACCCCGCCGCGCGTTGGCTGTCCCAGCGGGTCCGGCTGGAGCGCGAGCACTGCTGCGACGACGCGGCGGTCCACCTCTGCGGTGACGCGCGCATGTACTCCGGCGCGCTGCTGGGGCTGGAGGAGCTGCGGCAGCAGGGGTTCGCGCTGGGCGCGGGCACGCATCCACTCGCGGCCCGGGTGCGGCGGCTGTTGGGCCACGGCCCGGTGGGAGAGGCCGCGGGCGGGATGCGGCGGGCCGTGAGCGTGGGGGGCGCGCTCGCGGTGCTGGCCGTGTCAGGTGTGGCCTGGGCCTGGGAGGCCCCGGAGGACGCCGACCTGGGCACGGCCGCTTGCACCCAGGCGGTGTACCCGAAGGACTTCAGCGCCACCGCCACCTGGCGCAACGAGGGCCGCGTCATCCGCAGCCGCCTCTTCGTTTCGCGCTGCGGCCGCATCCTCCTGGAGTCGGCGGACGGCTCGAAGGCCCCGGCGATGCTCTACGACGCCACCACCCTGGAGCGTGTGACGTTGGACCCCACGGAGCGCACCCACGCCGCGCTGACCCGGATGGACGAGCTGGGGTTGCCGCTGCACCTGTCCGGAGGCTGCACGGAGAACAAGGCCCGCTGTGAGGGACAGGGCCAGGAGACCGTGGCGGGCCGGTCCACGCGGCGCTGGCTCCGGCGCCACACCCCGAACGACACGGTCACCCAGTGGTTCGACGACGAGCTGGGTTACCCTGTCCGCGAGGAGTCCGATCTCTTCGGCACGATCACACTGACGGACATCCAGATTGGGGAGCAGCGGGCGGAGCGCTTCTTCATCCCCAGCGGCTACCGGGCAGAACCTCTCTGAGCAGTGCCCTCATGAAAAACAGACTCGTCGACTACTTCCGCCGCATCGCGCCTCTGTCGGACGAGGAAGCCCAGGCCATCCTGGACAGCATGGTGGTGAAGAGCTGTCCGAAAGGCACGCACCTGCTCATGGCGGGACAGGTCTCCACCGAGGCCTACTTCGTCCTCCAGGGCTGCGTCCGCCAGTACTCCCTCGTCGACGGGGAGGAGCGGAGCAACGGGTTCTTCACCGAGGACGAATGGGTCCTCTCGATTCACAGCATGATGAACCGGACCCCGGCGGATCACTTCATGGTCTGCGCGGAAGACACCACGGTGGTGGTTGGCACCGAGCAACGCGAGGGGGACCTGTATCGGCGCTTCCCTCGCTTCGAGAGCATCTCCCGGATGGTGATGCAGAAGGTCCTGGCGGAACAGCAGGAGCGGTTCGCTTCCTATCTCACCGAGACCCCGGAGCAGCGCTACCTCAAGCTCTCGAAGACGCGGCCGGACATCCTCCAGCGGATTCCCCAGTACCAGCTGGCCAGCTACATCGGCGTGAAGCCCGAGTCGCTGAGCCGGATCCGGAAGCGCATCGCCACGCGCGGCAAGCCGGCTACGCCGCGACGGAGGGCGTGACCGTCCGGCCCCCCCTGGCGATGAGCCAGCCGCCCAGGACCAGCTCGAACAGGCCTCCGGGCCCGGAGAAGAGGATGCCCCACGGCAGCCCGAAGAGCTCCAGCACGGACCCCAGCGCCAGAAGCCCGTAGCCCGCCGCGCCCACCAGCGGGAGCCACGAGGGAAGAAGCCGGGAGCGGTACAGCGACAGGCAGAACGCCACGCTGCCGACCCCCAGGATGATCATCGCGAGCTGGTACGCCCAGAAGTTCCCTTTCGACAGCAGCTGGAACAGCGGCGCCTGCCCTTGCGCGGAATCTCCGAGCTCAAGAATGCACAGCAGGAACACCACTCCGACGATGAGGGTCAGCGCCTCCATCACCCGCGTGCAGACGTAGGCGACGGCGATGCCCGGGCTCCGCTCACGGAGGATGGGAAAGAACAGCACGCCAATTCCGACGACGAAGAGGGAGTTCAACAGGAGCAGCAGCGCGCCCCCGACGAACAGCGTCCTCTGTCCGGCCAGGTGCTCCGGCTCATTCAGGACGGAGGTGACGAGCGCGGTGCCGATGCCGTAGGCGAAGAACGGAAGAAGAAAGAGAGCTCCCAGGGAGCGGGAGTGAAGGCGGGAGATGTTCATCACGAGGGCACCAGAACGTTCAGCGACGTTGTGGCCTCCAGACTGGAGGGAGGAGCCCTCGCCCGCATTGACGAGGATCAAGAAGTGGGCACGGCCCGGTCCACCCTACCCGCCACGCGGGTCCATGCTCCGGGCGAACCCAGGCGTGCGGCGCGCGTGCGAAGCCTGCTCGTTGAGCTTGATGACCGAGCACAGCGGCAGGTCCCCGATGCGGCCGAGCGCACGGATGCGCCCGAGGTAGGCCTCAGTCAGCCCGCCCGCAGCTCCGCGACCGTCGCCTCTTCGAGCGCGAAGGCACCGGCCGTGGTGGCCCCGATGCCTCCTCCGGGAGGAAGGGACCGCGTGCCTCGGTCACTTCAGATTCGTCATGAAGAACGTGGTCAGCTTTTCAAAGGGAATCCGGCCGACGCGGTCGTAGAGGTCCACGTGACCCGCGCCGGGAACGAGGACCCGTTCCTTGGGTTCACCGGCGAGCCGGTAGGCCTCGTCGCTGAACTCCCGGGAATGGGCGTTCTCGCCCGCGATGAAGAGCATCGGCCGGGGAGAGATCGTCTCGATGTCCGTGAACGGGTAGAAGTTCATGAACCGGGTATTGCTGCTGAGCGTCGGGTGCGTCGTGGTGTTCGAGTGGTGCCCACGCGCGGTGCAATAGAAGTCGTAGAACTCGCGATCCGTCGCAGTGGATTGGTCATTCAGGGTCTCGGGCGTTCCGCTCGTATATTTCGTTTCACCGCCCGCGAACTCCACATCGCGCTGCAGGGCTGCCTCCTCGATGTACTTCTTCCTCTGCTCGAGACTCACCGAATGCCGGAGCCCGTTCCGGTTGGCGGCGCCCATGTCATACATGCTGACGGTCGCGATGGCCTTGATGCGAGGATCGATCTTGGCCGCGCTGATGACGAAGCTCCCGCTGCCGCAGATTCCGATGGCGCCCACCCGCTCCTTGTCGACAAACGGCTGGGAGCGCAGGAAGTCCACCGCGGCGCTGAAGTCCTCGGCATAGATGTCCGGCGCGACGACATTGCGGGGTTGGCCCGCACTCTCGCCCCAGAAGGACAGATCCAGGGACAGGGTGACGAATCCCTGCTCCGCCATCTTCGTGGCGTACAGGTTCGCGCTCTGCTCCTTGACCGCACCCATGGGATGTCCGACGACAATCGCCGGGGTCTTCGCGTCGCGGTTCAGGCCTTTGGGGACGAACAGGTTCCCAACGACATCCATCTTGTATTGGTTCTTGAAGACAACCTTCTCCACGATGACCTGGTCGCTCGTGTAGAAGTTGTCCGCACCGTTGGATGTGTCACCAGACGCGAGGCCCGGTGCTGGACGCGCCACTGCCGCCGACGGCGATGCGCAGGCCGCGAGCGCGGAGAGGGACGCCAGCAGGAGCCCGCCAGGCAAACATGATTTCATTGTCTTCATCCTCATGGGTTGATTGAGCCTTCAGGCTTCGACGCCCGGAGGGCCAGGAGGGCCGCGCCCCCGAGCAGCAAGGCGCTCACTCCGAACGAACTCCGGTAGCCGCTCCGGTCGAACAGCAGCCCTCCAAGCGAAGCGCCCACGGTGATGGCGAGCTGGATGGCCGCGACCATGAGGCCGCCGCCAGCCTCCGCGTCGCGCGGCAGCGTGCGGCTGAGCCACGTCCACCACGCGACCGGTGCCGCCGTGCCGATGAGCCCCCACCCCACCAGCAGGACGGCCGTTGCCGCGAGGGATGGGCCGAAGGCAATGAGCAGGACCGCGATGACGGCCATCGCCACGGGGGCTGCGATGAGCACCGCGGACAACCGCCTGCTCACGAGGAAGCCGATGAGGTACGTGCCCAGAAGCCCCGCGATGCCCATTCCCAACAGGAGCAGCGAGTGGGTGGACACCCCGACCCGTGTGACGGTTTCCAGGAAGGGACGCAGGTACGTGAAGAGGGCGAACTGGCCCATGAAGAAGAGCGCGACCGCCAGGATGCCCCACCGCGCCTTCGGGCGCCGGAGGATGGCGAAGGTGCTCGGAGGCGGAGCGGCGCGCTCCGTGGGCATTGGGGGCAAGGTGGAGGCCTGCCACACGAGGGTGATGGCCGCGAGCGGAACGACCGCGAAGAACGCGCCCCGCCACCCGATGTACTGGCCCAGGAAGCTGCCGAGCGGCGCCGCGATGGTGGTGGCCAGCGCGTTGCCACCGTTCAGCAGGCCAAGCGCGCGCGGTACCTCGTCCTGGGGGACCAGTCGCATGACGGTGGCCGCGGACAACGACCAGAAGCCGCCAATGACGATGCCGATGAGCGCACGGCCCACCATGAGCACGGCGTAGCTGGGCGCGAAGGCGGTCACGAGCCCCGAAGCCAACATGACGCCGGTGAGACCGAGGAGCAGCCTCCGGCGGTCGACGAACCTGGCCAAGGACGCGATGAAGAGGCTCGTCAGCACGGCGAAGAGACCGGAGACGGCGATCGCCTGGCCCGCGCGGCCTTCGCTCAGGTGGAGGTCCGACGCGATGGGCGTCAGGAGGCTCACCGGCATGAACTCGGACGCGATGAGCGTGGAGACACACAGGGTGAGCGCGAACACGGCGCTCCATGACGCGGAGCGCGGGGCCGGCGCCACGGACGCGCCAGCGAGTGAGATGGACATGAGGCTCCCTCAGGTTGTCGGGTGCGCTGGAAGGCATCGACGTCCGCAAGGCCCTTGCCGTGCGCGTCGTGCCCCCGCAGCAGCAGGACCCGGTGAAAGAACTACGCGGCGCGCCCTCCGAGGACTAGATGTCGAGGAGCGAACGGGCCGTTAAGCAGGAGTTGATGGTGGCCCGGCGATTCGCGCCCCAGAGGAGTCCCGACATGAAGACGGTCCTCTTCCAGCAGCTGCACGTGTTCCTGGCCGTCGCGCGGCTGCAGAGCTTCCGCGGCGCGGCGCGCGAGCTCGGCGTCTCTACGGCCGCCGTGAGCCAGTCCGTCCGGCAGCTGGAGGAGCAGCTGAGCGTGGTCCTGCTCCACCGCACCACTCGTAGCGTGTCCCTGACGGACGCGGGACGGCGGCTCGTGGAGGAGGCCGGTCCGGGCCTTGCCCAGGCGGCCGCCGCGCTCCACGGGGCCTCGGCCGAGCCAGGGGAGGTCGTCGGACGGCTGAAGCTGTCCGTGCCACGAGCAGCGGTGTCCCTGCTCATCGCGCCCGTGCTGTCAGCCTTCCGCGCGCGATACCCCCGCGTGGAGGTGGACATCATCGTCGAACAGCGCCTCATCGATATCGTCGCGGAGGGCTACGACGCAGGCGTGCGTCTGAGCGAGACCATCGAGCGCGACATGGTGCAGGTGCGTCTGACGGATGCCTTCCGCTTCGTGGTGGTGGGTGCACCGGCCTACCTCGATAAGCGCGGGGCTCCTGAGCGCCCCGAGGACCTGCTCCAGCACGAATGCATCGTCCTGCGCTCACAGACGACCGGAACTCCCTATGCCTGGGAGCTGGAGCGCGAAAGCAGGACCTGGCGCATCCCGGTGCGCGGCAATGTCGCCACCAACGACGAGATGGCCAGCGTGACATTCGCCATCGAGGGGCTGGGGCTGGCGTACGTCCAAGAGCCAGCCATCCAGGAGCATCTGGATTCCGGACGCCTCGTTCGGGTACTGGAGGACTACGCGCCCTTCGTGCCGGGTTTCTTCCTCTACTCCCCCAGCCGCGCACAGCGCTCGGAGCCCCTGCGCCGCTTCATCGAGGCAGCGAAGGAGCTGGCTGGCAGGGCGGGCTGAATTGCTCGGGTGCCGCGCTTTCGCGGAGCAGTTCCAGGTGGCCCTTCGTGGCTGCGCGGAGTCGCCCCAGCCCACGCGATTGAGCACCAGCAGGTCCGGGACGCCCTGCACGAGGTAGTGGCCCCGGGCCCTTTGCCTCAACACTCCCGGCGGGAACGCCTCTGGAGCCAGAAGGCGCTCCCCAGGAGCGCGAACCACGCGGCGCCTCCACCACCGCCGGAAGCCTCCGCCGAGCACGCGCACCCCGTCGTCACCTCCCCGCCCGCCGGTGGGGGCACGAAGTACGCCACCGTCACCTGGAACGTGCACGAAGCGGAGAGGCCTGACGCATCCTGGGCCGTCGCTGTCACGACCGTCGCGCCGCGCGGAAACCCACTGCCAGACGCGTGGCTGTAGGTCACGGGAACCACCGGCGTCACCGCATCCCGGGCCACGGCCTCCGGGAAGGTCACGACCGTGCCCTCGTCGCTCCCGGTCTTGATCAACACATCCGAGGGGCAGCTGAGCTCGGGGGGCGTGGTGTCCCTCACGGTGATGGAGAAGGCACACGTGGCGGCATTGGACGCCGCATCCGTCGCCGTCACGGTGACCTCCGTGGTTCCCAGCGGGAAGCGGGCCCCCGCACTGGCGCTGGACGTCACCGAGGGGAAAGGCGTCACCGCGTCCTGGGGATTCACGAGAAGGAACGGAACGGACGCGCCGTCGGGGCCCTCTGCTTCGGCCACGAGGTCCCCCGGACAGCCCACTTGCGGCGGCGCGGTGTCGCGCACGGTGACGGTGAAGGCACAGCTCACCGTGCGCCCTCGTTCGTCACGTGCGGTCGCCGTCACCAACGTGTCCCCCAGCGGGAACACGCTGTCGCTCGCGGAGCTGTACGTCACCGACACCCCGCCGGTCCCCGTGGCGCTCGCTTCCGGGTAATGGACGGGCGCACCCGTGGCGGCAATGGCCTCGGCCTGGATGTCCACCGGACAGGTGATTGCCGGTGCTGGCGTCTCCGCCACCTGGACTTGGAAGGCGCACGAAGAGGAGTTCCCGGCGGCATCCGTCGCCACGACCGTGACCTTGGTGAGCCCCAGACCAAACCGTGTCCCGGTCGCATGGCTGTATTCGAGCGTCGCGGCGGAGACCGTATCCGTCGCGATGGCGTCCGGATACTCCACCGTGGCGCCGTCATTGGCCGTCGCCCAGGTGCTCACGTCCACCGGACAGGTGAGTTCCGGCGGCGTGGTGTCCCACACGTCGACCGTGAAGGAGCAGGTGGCGCTATTGCCCACGGCGTCGGCTGCGGTGACGACCACCGACGTGGTCCCCAGCGGAAACGGGGTCCCGCTCTCCTGGCTGTAGCGGAGCGTCGGAGTCTCCCCGCGCTCATCGGTTGCCGTCACGAGCGGGTAGTCCACCGTCGCACCCTGGGCGCTCGTCGCCTCGGCCACCAGGGACGCTGGGCACGTCAACCGGGGTGGCGTCTGATCAATGACACGAGGGAGGCGCCACACTTCACGTCCGTGCAACGCGTCGCTGGCGACGAAGATCAGATCGTCGCCCAGCTGCGCCAGCTGCCCCGGATTGGACCACTCCCCGCCTCCCGCGAAGGGCTGCGTCCCCGTCGACGTTCCATCGCTCTGCCAGATCGTCGTTCGGCCCTGGCCAGACAAGGTTGTGAACAAGAGCGTTCCCCCGACGACCACGAAGTTGCTGGGATAGGAACCCCCGACGCCGGGGACGAGGTCCTTGACACAGACCGTGCCCGCCTCGGAGCCATCCGTGCGCCACAGCTCGTTGCCCTGCTGGCCGTCGAAGAATCCGAAGAAGAGCTGCCCCTGGTAGACCTTGAGATTGGATGCGGAGATGGTGGAACTGGCGCTCCCAGGAGAGAGGTCCTTGACGCGCACGGTGCCTTCTTCCGTGCCGTCACTCCTCCAAAGCTCCGTGCCACTCGAGCCATCATTGGCCATGAAAAAGGCCACTCCGTCCACATCGACGAATTGGCCCCAGTCGGGCGTCCTGCTGCTGGCGGTCCCGGGCCAGATGTCCTTCACCCGCATGGTGCCGGCCTCGGTGCCGTCGCTCTTCCACAACTCGGAGCCCGTGACGCCATCATTGGCGAAGAAGAAGAGCTGCTCGCCCACCGTGGAGATGTCGATGGGGGTACTGCTCCCGCTGCCCACGGCGATGTCCTTCACCCGCACGGTGCCCGCCTCGGTCCCGTCGCTCTTCCACAGCTCGTAGCCCGAGGTGCCTTCGGAGGCCGTGAAGTAGACGTGGTCCTTGAGGATCGCGAGCCCGGGCAGGGGCGGAATGCTTTGCGCCACGGGATCGATGTCCTTCACCCGCACGGTGCCTGCCTCGGTCCCGTCGCTCCTCCACAGCTCTCGCCCCCCGATTCGCTCCGAGGCCGTGAACAGCAGCAGGTTCCCCAGTCGCCGCAGGTTCGCGACATCCCTCCCTCCTTCGGGAAAGCTGTTCAGCACCTGCATGGTGCCTGACTCGGTGCCGTCGCTCTTCCACAACAGGGAGGACCCCGTGGCGTCCAAAGCCGTGAAGTAGAGCGTGCCCCCCATCGGCGTCAGTTGCGTGGGCATGCCCCGCTTCTGCCCTGGCAAGAGGTCCTTCACCAACGCGGTTCCCGCCGGAGTGCCATCCGTCCGCCAGAGTTCCCGCCCATGCGGCCCATCCTCAGCGTCGAAGTACAGCACGCCATTCAAGGCCACGCCGAAAGAGGGAGCGGAGCTCTTCTTGAAGGTGGAGATGTTCCGCATCTGCACGGTGCCAGCCAAGGTGCCATCGCTCTTCCACAGCTCGCGGCCGCTCACCCCGTCATTGGCCGCGAAGTAGAGCGCATCCCGGACGACCCGCAGGGAGGAAGGCGCCGAGCTGGCGGCACCAGGCCACAGGTCGACCGCCCGGACCGTCCCGGCTTCCGTGCCGTCGGTGCGCCACAACTCGGCTCCGCTCGTCTCATCTTCGGCGGTGAAGTACAGCAGGCCCTGGAAGGCGGCGAGCGAAGCGGGCTCTTGCGCCGAGCTCCCGCGACGGATCTCCATGACGCGCTGGGTCCCCGACTCCGAGCCATCGCTCTTCCACAACTCGCGGACGCCCGCCCCGGTGCGACGGGTGAAGAAGAGGAGGTTGCCCACCACGGTCAGAGACTGCGGCCTGTCTTCTTCCCGGGAGGCGGGAAACAGCGAGACCTCGACCGTCCCCTCCGCGGTGCCATCGCTCTTCCACAACGCGACAAGGCTTCGGTCCTGAGCGGTGAAGAAGAGCGTGCCATGGACGTTCGTGAAAACACCAAGCCGGTTGTCCGCGCCACGGGAGGTGATGTCCTTGATGCGCACGGTGCCCGCAGCCGTCCCATCGCTCCGCCACAGCGCCCGTCCACCCGATGGCTTGGGCCCCTCGAAGTACAGCCGGTTCCCGATGACCGCGCAGGCCAGGTCCGGGGTCGGTTCGAAATCGCCCCAGTTTTCCTCATTGAGGGTCCTGACGACGACGGTGCCGTTCGCGGTGCCATTGCTCTTCCACAGCGCGAGGCCGTACGTCGAGCTGTCTGCGACGAAGAACAGCGTCCCGTTGAAGTTCGTCAGACAGCCGGGTTCCTGCATCGTGGGGGGCTTCTGGGGCTGCACCAGGACGGTGCCCGCGGTCGTTCCATCGCTCTTCCAAAGGCGTCTTCCGTACACGCCGTCGTCAGCAGTGAAGAACAGCGTGTTCCCCACCGCCGTGAGCTGTTCCGGATACGAGCTATCCGACGGGTGGAGGTTCCTCACGCGCGAGGTTCCCATGGCGGTGCCATCGGTCTTCCACAGCTCAACATCCTGATTGCTGGTGTCCGCATCTCCGGCGGTGAAGAAGACGGTGCCGTTCACCGCGGTGAAGGACGCCACCTCATGAAGGCTCAGCTCTGGGCGCGGGTAGGGAGGAAGAAGGCGGACGGTCCCGATGACGGTCCCATCGCTCCTCCAGGGAGCATGGAAGTCGGGAAAGAGTCCGGCCGAGAAATAGAGGAGTCCATTCGCCTCCGTCAGCGTCATGGGCGAGGAATCGGTGTCCCCCGGCCACAGGTCGCCCAGGAACTCAGCGGCGTACTGGGGCGGGTCCAGCAGTCGCGCCGACTGAGTGACGGGCGAGAAGGGCTTCTCCTTCGCCTCCTCGCAACCGCCCACGCCAATGAGCGCCCCCACCGCGGCCAGAACCGCGAACAGCCTCAACCCCAACGAACTCATGCCGGGAACCATCGCCGGGGGAGCCACTCCAGATCAAACCGGGTTCGGACACACTCACCCGCGAGCAGTGCGCGGCGCGGCAGTCCCACCCAATCAAACCTTGGTGGCTCGGTGATTCATGCGTGCTCACGCCTTGATGGCCAGGCGCCCCGACATGTCGATTCGCTGGAGTAGCGGCTTGCGCGGCTGCTTCGCGAAAAACTCGTCCACGGCCCGACGTGACCCCTGCCAGTAGCCGTAGTCATCAATGATGAGCACTCCGCCCGGCGAGAGCCGGGAATAGAGGTGTTCCAATTCGTGCCGCGTGGACTCGTACCAGTCGGTGTCCAGGCGCAGCAGGGCGATGGTGTCGGGCGCTTGCGCGGGGAGCGTCTCCTCCACCTTCCCCTTCACCAGATGGACCTGATCCATGGGATAGCCCGTGCTGCTCACGTTGGCGCGCACGTCCGCCTCGTCAGCGATGCACCAGATGTTGAAGCCCTCTTGCCGGGCTTCTCTGGACAGGAGTTGCTCCGCCGAGACACCGCGCCAGGAACGGTCCGCATCCGAGGGAGGCGTCATTCCCTCGAAGGTGTCGAACAGGTACAGCGCACGTTGCACGCCAAGGGCCAGCAGGGCCTTGGCGGCGACCATCATGCTGCCACCACGCCAGACTCCGCACTCCACGATGCTCCCTGGGATGTCGTTCGCCACCACGTAGCGCACCGCATGCAGCAGTGCGACCATCCGCTCGGGGCTGGTCATCGTGAAGGCAAGGACCTCCTGGCAAAGCCGCAGCTCCTCCTCCGAGAAGTCAGGGGGAGCGCTCACGTGCTCGAGCGCGCGCCGCATCCATCCCGACACGCGATGTGGAAGGAAGCGGGAGATGAGGACGCGCGTTCCGAGCAGGTTGGCGTTCATTGCGTCGAGTCTAGCACCGGGCGGAGGAGGAACTCGAACGTGCAGGGGGCTCTTGCGTCGAAGCGCCCGCCGCGCGGAAGGCCCCTGATACTGTTCGATGATGCGCTTGAGCAGGTCATCGAGGTTCCAGACGGGGAGGGCCGCCGACAGTTGCTTCACGAGCGCGCCCTCCTCCTTTCCACGAACGGAGAGGTAGCGGACCTTCGTCACGAAATCGCCGATGGCGTGCACGGCGCTCTGACGGTCGGCGGCCATCCAGAAATGCCGGGCCATCTGCTCCACCGTGTCGTCCTTGGCGAGCGTGAGCCCCATCCCGCGCATCACCTCTCCGGTGCGGCAGGAGCTGGTGGACACAGCCAGCCAAGGGCGCCCGGCCGCGAGCAACTGATGAGCCTCTCCTTCGTGCTCGCGCCCATCCGCGCTCGCGCGAAGCGGCGGGCTCCGTCCGGAACCCGCTGAGGCCCGCCAGTCCGCGGTCCATTCCGGAGGAAGAAACGCGCCACCGGCCCCTGGGGAGGTTGCTCTCCGGTACAGTGTGGTACGAAAGATCCAGTTCTAAAACCGGAGGCTGCGTTGAAGTTGTTTCGAGTGTGCCTGACTTCGCTGTTGGTGTTGGCCGTCGCGTGCGGCGGTGATTCGGATTCTCCGGAGGCGCCCGACGCCGGGCAGTCCCGGCCGGACTCGGGCACCGGGACGCCCGACTCGGGCAATCCGCTGCCGGACTCCGGCACCGAGACACCGGACTCCGGCACCGAGACACTGGACTCCGGCACTGAAACGCCGGATTCCGGCACGGAGACGCCCGACGCGGGCTCCGAGACTCCCGACTCCGGCACCGAGACGCCTGACGCCGGCACCGAGCCGACCGACGCGGGCTCCGGGAATCCGGACGCGGGCGGGCCCACCGAGGTGAACGTCATCGACAACGGTGGCTTCGAGGAGTGGTCCGGTGCGCTTCCTGCGCGGTGGTCCGGGAGCACGACGAACATCGAAGAAGTGGTTCGGAAGGTCACGACGCAGCCCTTCGAGGGCGTGAACGCGGCCCAGCTGATCAACACCTCGGCCACCCACAGGCGCTTCACCACCGTGGCGAAGTCCATGGCAGCGGGCCGCTACTCCTGCACCTACCAGGCGCGGGGAACCGGTGACGTCCGCAACGGCTGGTTCGGCACCGACTACTCCAGCTACTCGGCCTACACCTCCGTCGACACCCGGACGTGGACCCAGGTGAGCTACAACTTCAACCTGGCCAACTCCGTCTTCGACACCTTCGAGCTCATCTTCAGCGTCCGGAACACCAGCGGCGATCACCTGCTCATCGACGACGTTCGCTGTGTGCGGGCCCCCGAGCCGTGCGACTCGGTCAGCTGCGAGGCCTGGGCGCGTTGCGACAACACCACCGTGACCTGCAAGCCGCTCTCCGGCCGCTGCGACGACGCCACGAACTGCAGCGAGTGGCAGTCCTGCGACGCGACCCACACCTGCGTGACCGCCGAGGACCGCTGCACCCGCCACGCGGATTGCGCGGGGACCCCGGAGACGCCCGTCTGCGACACCGCTTCACACCTCTGCATCGAGGGCGACCCCTGCGCCGGCGTTACGTGCAGCAACCCGGCGACGAGCTGCAACCCCAGCACGGGCGTGTGCGAGCTGGCCGAAGGCGCCTGCTTCACGACGTATGACTGCCGCGGCGCCCTGCCTGCCTGCGACCCGGCCACCCGCCGCTGCGTCGCGGCCAGCCACTCCGCGAACATCATCCGCAACGGCGGCTTCGAGAACTGGAGCACCCGCGCCATCCCCTACTACGGGAACAACTACGTCCCGGACTACTGGTACGGCCTGGACAACGGCATCACGGACCCGGGTTCGGAGATCAAGCCCTCGCGCCTCGCGCGCTACACGAGCGCGGTGCACGGCGGCTCGGCGGCGCTGCAGTTCGTGGTGCCCATCCAGGTCGCGGAGCGCTTCACCACGGAGAAGTTCAACGTGCCGGTGGGCAACTACTCCTGCTCGTACCGGGTGCGCGGCCACGGCAGCATCCGCCACCGCAGCTACTCGAGCGGCGGCTGGAGCCCGCAGACGGACTTCGTCACCGTGGACAGCGACGAGTGGCAGCCGGTGTTCTTCCGCTTCACCGGCAACGTGCGCGACTGGCGCCTGTTCTTCTATCCGAGCCGCAGCGTCGCCGACCGCGACCACCTCCAGGTCGACGACGTCGTCTGTACGAAGGACTAGGAGTCGTCGCTGACATGAGGGGAGCGATGTGCGCGTGAAGCGTCATCGCTCCCTTCGCGCCATGGACAGCCAGGCGCCAAGGCGACCTCCCCACTCGATCCGAGCGAAAAGACGCACGCCTCCGTGCCGATGAACGGGCTCGAGCGTTGGCTTCGCTCGGACCTGGGAGTCGTCGCCAGCGAGGGCCGGATTTCACGGTGGAAGCACCCAAGGGGTCATGGCCGCGACGGCATCATGGACAGCGCTCCGAGGCAGCCCGCGCTCGTCGCCTCCGCCGCGGCCTGCGCGCGCGGGTGGGTGACCTGCTGCACCTCGAAGATTCCGACGCACCTGGAGCGACCCATGATTCCAAGCGCTGACCGTCTGCTCATCGCAGTGACCGCCCTGTGGCTCGTGACAGGACCCCTGCCCTCCTTCGCGCAGCGCCCCGTCAGTGGCGCCGTCACGGCCCCCGCGCGGCTCACCGCCACGGAGCGCGACGCGGCGCTGTCCTCCATCCAGGCGGAGCTCCAGCGGACCTACGTCTTCCCGGAGAAGCGCGCGGCGCTCGTCGAGCGTCTGGAACAAGAGCGGAAGGCGGGACGCTACAACGTGGACTCGCCAGCGGCGTTCGCCGAGCGCGTCACCGCCGACCTGGTGGATGCCAGCAAGGACCGGCACATGTACCTGGTGAACGATGCCGCGCGGTACACCGCCGCGGAGGCGCCCAGGGTGCGGGCGACGGACACCGACGCGTACTGGCACCAGCTGGCCCTGCGCGAACACCACGGCCTCACGGATCTGCGCGTGCTGCCGGGCAACGTGCGCTACCTGAGGGTCACCGGGTTCCACTGGGTCCAGGACGAGACCGGTACGGCCTATGACGACGCCCTGCGGTTCCTGAAGGACGGGGACGCGATCATCATCGACCTGCGGGACAACGGAGGTGGCTCCCACGCGGCGGTGCGCTACCTGGTCAGCCACTTCCTCGATGGGGACGTACCGCTGCTGACGTTTCTCTCCGGCTCCAAGCCTCCCGAGCAGTCCCGGACGCTGGAGCACCTTCCCGCCGGGAGGTTGATGGGCAAGCCCCTGTACGTGCTGATCAACCCGCGCGTGGCTTCAGCGGGGGAAGAGTTCGCCTATCACGTCCAGCAGCTCAAGCTGGGCGAGCTGATCGGCGCCAGGACCGCGGGGGCCGCCAACAACAACTCGCTCGTGCCCGTCGCCCCCTGCTTCGTGCTCAGCGTCTCGCATGGGCGCCCGGTCCACGCGGTCAGCCAGACGAACTGGGAGGGCGTGGGCATTGCTCCGGACGTAGAGACACCTCCCGAGCAGGCCCTGGAGGTCGCGAAGTCCCGCGCCTTGAAGAAGCTGCTGGCGACTCCCGGCCTCGCCCCCGAGCAGCGCTTCGAATACGCCTGGGCCCAGACGACGGTGGAAGCAGGGCTGCACCCGGTCTCCATCGCGCCGCAGGCCCTCAAAGCCCTGGCCGGCCGCTTTGGACCGAATGAGGTGTCCTGGAAGGACGGAGTCCTGTGGCTCCGCCGGGGAAGCCGGGCCCCCGCCCGCCTCACGCCCCTGACGCCGGAGGGGCTGTTCGCGGTGGACGGCTACGAGGTCCTGCGCGCGCGGCTGACCGGCAAGGCGCTGGAGCTGCTCTGGAGCGACACCCCGGAGCCGACCGTGTTCGCGCGCGGCTGAACGCTCACCCGGGAGAGCGGGCACGGAGCCCCACATCAGGGGGCCACGCGGAGGGTCACTCCCGTCCGGACGCTGCCCGCGATGGCGTCGATGCGCATCCCAAGCGTGTCCACTGGAACCAGGATGCTCGCGCGGAAGGCGCCGCGCGCATCCGAGACACCCGTGGCAGGGAGCACCTGCGTCGCGGGGACCGCCTCCACGCGGATGGGGATGCCTGGAGCGGACACCCCATCCAGTGTCGCGAGGACCGTCACCTCGACCACCTCCCCCGCCGCGGGCAGCACCGCTTGAGCCGGGTCGACGCGGAGCTCCAGGACGCCGCGCGTCCCGAAGGCCACCCGCTCCTCCCGGATGGCACCGGCAAGTGTCGCCCGGACAAGCACCTCACCTCCTTCGGGCCATGCCAGCTCCACCTCGCCGGCGACCTGTTCACAGGGGCTCTGCGGGCTCAGCGTCGCCAGGGCGGAGACCTTCGCGTCCTCTGGAGCCGCCGCGGTGACCAACTCCACGGTCGCGGTGATGGGCTCGCAGAGGTGGGGGATGAATGCGTCCAGCCGCACCTTGAACGTCCCTCCGGATTTTAGCGGCAGGGTGCCGTTGGGCTGCCTGTCCGGGAAGACGAGGGTCAGCCCTGGATCGAACTCCGCCTCGGGCTTCGCGTCATAGCCTTTCACCGTCTCGTTTCCACCGCATCCCGCCAGCAGGACCGACAACGCCAGACACACACCAAAGAATGCCTTCATTCCGTCACCCCCACGCTCTTCAGCAGCGACTTGCCGGCATCCGTCAACACCGAGGCATCCACTCCGAGCCCAACCGACCATCCAAACCTTGGCTGGTATTCGAGCCCGGGCGGAGCGGGAACCTTGGGCTCCTCTCCGTTCGCCAGCGCGATGCGTGAGCCCAGCGGGGCCTCCTTCGTGGCCGTCTGGACGAACCGCAGGCTGGGACCGGTGGTCAAGACCACTCCTCGTGCGAACTCCCAGCCCGCGCGCAAGCCCAGCTGCGAGAACGTCCCCCCGGAAGTGCCCACGAGGACGCTGGGGCCTCCGGCCAACAGCCAGCTCCGAGACAGCCTCACTCCGAACAGGACTGAAACAGAAGCCAGGTCCTGGGTGCGGTAGTCACCGCGCAACTCGTAGACCCGCTGCGGGCCGGCGCTGCTCCCCAGCGGCGCGTATCGAGGGGTGGTGAATCCCCCCTGCCCCTCCATGGCCGCCGTTCCCGCCACCTCCACCAGCAACAGGAAGGAACTCCCCTGGTCCGCGTCCAGAATCACCCGATTGCGGACCTTGACGTTGTCCTTCGAAGGCTCGCAAGGCTTCGCATCACATACATAGACTTCGCGTCGTGAGCCCTTGTCGAGCGGCTCCACGACGAGGGTGCGCGTGCCAATGCGGGCGAGCGGTGGCGCGCCCATGTCCGCTTTGAGCGTAGCCTTCAGGACCCTTTCCGATGCGCCGGCCGGGGCCGTTGTCTGGTCGAGGCAGATGAGGGTGGGCGCCTTCACGCTGAAGTCCAGCTCTCGGTGAGCCGCCGGGAAAACCTTCCCTCCCACCGCGGCAGGCAGCGCCCCAGGGGCGAGCTTCGCCAGGCGGATCATGAAGGAAAAGGCTCCCGCCACTGCATCCGCTGCGTCATTGCGTCCGGTGATGACCTGCTGCGTTCCGACGCCCAACTCGACCCCAGACGTGACATCGTGGAGCAACACCGCGAGCGGCTTGTGCATCCCAGAGGAAAGGTCCTGTCTGGAGTCACCGCCGCCGTACGTCGCCTCGACGATCCGTGCGCCGTCCACCAGCGGGAGCTCGACCTGGGCGACCAGGTGCGGCCTCTCGTCGTCGTGGAGCCAGTTCAGCATGGCAATCTGTGTGCAATGTGCTTCGCGGGCTTCGCCCTCAAGCCGCGCTCCAGGCTTCAGGGTTTCGGCGGCGGCTCGCAGCGCAACGCGGAACTCCGTGCGCCGCTCCTTGAGGGCAGCGTCCCTCATCGCGCGAGAATAGCGATCGAGCGCCTCGGACACGGTTCCCAGCTGCGAATCCAACGACCGGTTTTCCTCGCAGAGCTTGTTGAGCAGTGCGGGACCGGACGCAGCGGAGCCAGCACCCGGACACGCAGCTCCGAGCTGCGCGACGATGCTCAGGGCGTTGGCAATCACAGCCTTCGCGAGGACTTCCTCCTTGCCATCGGTCGACAATGCGAACTGCTCCACGGTCTTGGCGACCAGGCCCACTTCCGCCCAATCCCGGAGCGCAGCCTGCTCACTTTCGATGATCCCGGGTGTGAGGAGCACCTTCTCGCGCTCCTCGCGAACGGAGCGGAGCCGGGCCTGCTCCACCGCGCTGCGGGGCAGGTCGAAAAGGCGCACCACCAGGACGTCCTTCTCGGTCTCCGGGTCGGCCTCGGGAAGCCGATAACGCATCCCATCATCCACTTGGCCGCAAGCCACGGGATGGCGGACGCCCTTGTGGGTGACCCGCTCGACCTGGACCCAGGCGGGATGCGCATTTCCTCCCAGATTGAACTCCATCAAGAGGTTCTCTTTCTTCTTGGAGAGCGTCACCGCGCCCGACCTGTTGATGACGAACCTGGGGTCCTCGGCGGCGTCCAAGACGGGAGGAGGCACAGCGTCTGTGCAAAGAAGCTCCATTTCCGGGATGCGGGTGTCAGCCTCGGACTCCGCGGCATTCACAGGCGTCCCCCTGAGCAGCAGGCCCATGGCGCACAGCCATGCCAAGGCCCCGACACACACGGAAAGTCTGTTTTCATCTCGCGTCTGGACAGGCATCGACGATCTCCACTACGGCGTGAGCAGGGCGTGAACGCCAACGCCGCCGCTGGCGAGGTTCCCCCCCGCGGCCCCACCCTCGGCGGCGCGGCGCTCCCTTTCTCCACAGCAGCCTTCGTGCCAGGACTGTTCGCCCGGCGACATGCCGTCGCGGTGTCCAATCGCCTTGAATCTCCGGCCTCGGAGCTGACCAGTCCGGTGGACAGTCTTTGGCGGCTCGCCCCGGGATGGGGGCTGGCGCGCGAAATGCTTACCTCACGGACATGCACGTCGCGGGAAGGCCATTTGTCTCACTGCGAGAGGGTCCTAGAGTCTCGGGAATGACCGAGCTGGAAATCCGCCTGACCCGCGAGCGGAGTCTGTACCTCCACCTGCTCCGCCTCCTGGGGGCCCCAGCGCCCGGTGAGCCCCTGCGCGACGTGCTGACCGCGCTGGTGGAGGTGACCCAGGCGGAACGCGCCTACCTGGAGCTGTACGCGGACCTGGCGGCGGGCGGGCGCCAGTGGTCCCTCTCCCATGGATGCTCGACGAGCGAGGAAGAGCACATCCGCGCGGTGACCTCGCGAGGCATCGTCGCGGCGGCGATCGCCTCCGGACAGACGCTCCATACGCCCTTCGCGCTGCTCGACCCACGCTTCTCCAGCGCTCGCAGCGTCAAGGAGCAACGGCTGGAGGCCGTGCTCTGCGTGCCCCTGAGCGGAAGCGGCCCGGGCGTCCTCTACCTCGAGGGCCAACGGGGCGCGGGGCCCTTCTCCGCGGAGGCGGTCCAGGTGGCGGAGACCGTGGCTCGCTTCGTGGGCACGGCGGTGCAGCACGCGGGCTCCGGGAGCTGGCGAGAGGCGGAGGATCCCACCCGGCCCTTCCGGGAGAAGCTCCGGCTGGATGCCATCGCGGGGCGCAGCCGTGTCATGGCGCACGTCTTCGAGCAGGTGGCGCTGGCGGCGCCCCTCGACGTCTCCATGCTCGTCACCGGTGCCTCCGGCACGGGGAAGACCCAGCTGGCGCAGGCCATCCACGACAACAGCAAGCGGCGTGGCGGCCCCTTCGTGGAGATCAACTGCGCGGCGATTCCCGAAGGGCTCATCGAAAGCGAGCTCTTCGGGGCGCTGCCCGGCGCGTTTCCAGGGGCGCGGCGCACGGTGGGCAAGGTGGAGGCGGCGGAAGGCGGCACGCTGTTCCTGGATGAAATCGCGGAGATTCCACTGGCGGCCCAGGGCAAGCTGCTGCAGCTGCTTCAGTCAAAGCAATATTATGCGCTGGCGAGCTCGCGGCTCGCGAAGGCGAACATCCGGATCATCGCCGCCACCAACGCGTCGCTGGAACAACAGGTGGCCGAGCGGCGCTTCCGCGAGGATCTCTTCTACCGGCTGAATGTCTTCACGCTCCGCATGCCCAGCCTTGCCGAGCGGAAGGAGGACATGGGGTGCCTCGTGGAGCAGTTGCTGGAACGGCTGTCGGAGGAGCATGGGCTGCCGGCACTCAGGGCTTCCCCCGGCTTCCATGCGGCCTGCGAGGCCACTGAATGGCCTGGCAACGTCCGGCAGCTCCGGCACCGACTGGAGGCGGCGCTCATCCGCGCGAGCGCGGAAGGCGCCAGCTACATCGAGCCGCGCCATCTGGCGGAGGGACTTCCCTCCCAGCAGGAGGGCCCCCTCTCCTTCCATGAGGCGACGCGGCGGTTCCAGGAGAAGCTCTTGCGGCGAGGGCTCAAAACTTTTGGTGGGAACGTGAGCGAGGTGGCCCGCCAGTTCGACCTCACCCGAGCGCATGTCTACAACCTCATGCACTCTTTCGGCCTGAAGCGGGAGTAACGCGCGGGTCTTTCACGCAGTACCACACGCGGTCTGAGACGAGGCAGTTCATGGCAGACACCATTTCGACCGAGGACTACTACCGGGCGGATATCTCGACGAAGAAGCATCCGGACGAACTGGGCGCCTGGTGGTTCAAGAACTGGGTGCGCCTCTACAACGCGTTCAAGGTCAGGTTCGAAAGCCGGACCACGGACCTGCAACAGAAGAAGGACCTCCTGACCTTCCGGTTCGCTCGGAATGAAGCGCTCGGGCCCTTCTACGTCGACCTCAAGGATGATTACCGATTCGTGTGGTCGGACCTGCCTTCGACCATTCAATTCGCCACGAAGGACGCGCCCTACGGATTCCTGCTGCTGTCGCCGGAGTGGGTCGCCACACAAAGCCAGACGGTGGGCACGAATCTGGGTGCTTTCGCGGAGGGTGGAGGGAAATGGCCCATTGGCGCGGGAGAGAAGTCCCTGCGCGAGTTCATCATGGAACGCGTTCACGACAAGCAACGGCAGGATGACCTCCTGGAACTGCTCGACCTGTTGCTCAAGTAGACGGCACATGGGAATCCACCTCACGGTCATCTCCTATCCTCAAACCATCCATCCGATGTTCGAGGCGGTCGCCCTGGCGGCCAACAACCAGTCCAGCGACCACAAGTTCGCGAGGTGTCAGAATGGGAGTGGCCTGCGCCTGGCCATCGCGAACAGCAGGCCTCGGGGTCCGGAGAGACTGCCGGACGTGTCGGTCCTCGACCTCGTGGGACACGGTCGCGCGGGCTATTTCAAGCTGGGCGATGAGATCCTCGTCGAAAACGGCAGGATCCGCTCCAGCGTGGTCCGTGAGCTCAATGACCTGCTCCCCCGCGCCACCACGATCCGGTTCCTGGGGTGCCTGACGGGCGCCGAGGACACGGGGCTGCAGATGTTCAACGACGTCAAGCAGGTCCTAAAGCAGAAGATCGCCGTATCCACCGGCGTCCTCGAGCCCTGGCACTTTGGCCAGACAGGACTGTCGGACGACTACCAACACCTGCTGCTTTCTTCGGCTTAGGAGGGGGCCGCGTCAGCGGATCCCGGACTGCCCCGGGAATGAGCTGGGACGGGGGCGCTCCACGCAGCGCACCCCGATGCCGAACTCGAAGCGCCGAGGAGGCAGGTGGTTCGTCCACGTGACCTCGTGGTGTCCCTCCTCCCTCGGCGCATCCCACCGCCCGCCCAGAAGGCTTCGCAGGTTCTGGAAGTCTCCCTGCATGGCCGTCGTCTCGGTCCACTCCGCGACGTTGCCCGCCATGTCGAACAGGCCGTATGGACTCAGGTCCTCTGGGAAGGAGCCCACGGGCGCGACCCCCGGATACGGATCGTGCCCCAGGAGGTTCGCGGGCGGGTCCTTCCTGGGCGTCAGCCAGGCGGTCTTCCGCTTCGGCGCAGGGTTGATGCGCGTCCCCGACTCATCGAGCGTCAGTCCCCCCCGGAAGCCCTTGCGCCATTCGTCCGCGGTCGGGAGCGCCTTTCCCAGGTAGCGACAGAAGGCTTCCGCGGAGAAGGCATCCAGCCCGGTCACCGGACTCGCCAGCTCGAGCGAGCGCGAGAAGATGGGATGCTGAGGTGGGAGCTCGTGGACATACGGCGTCCGCCGCAGCACGCCCTCCTCGAAGAGGCGGAACTGGCCGTTGGTGACCTCGGTCTGGTCCATGGCGAAGCCCGCCACGTCGACCGTCCGCTCCGGCTCGCGCGTGTCGTCGTCCGCCGGGCGCCAGAAGGGTCCCGCTGGAATGGAGACCAATCCCACACGCGAGGCCTCGCACGTCGGAATGGGCAGGCGGATCTCCTGGACGGGTATCCGCTCCCGGTGGCCGGGGAGCCGCTCCAACCGGAGGATGGACGGCCCGCAGCTCTCTCGCTCCACCACCAACCACGCCGGCCGGGAGGGCACCTCGACACGCTCCCGAGGACTTGCGTCCGCCTCCCGGAGGAGCTGCCGCCGCTGGAGGTCCGGCTCCCGGTAGGGAAGCGCGTCCTCCGCCTTCGTGTCGCCCTGGACGGGTGCCAGGCGCCAGGCCACCACGTCCGACCGCGAGGCCTTCGTCCAGCGCTGCGTCATCGGATCGAAGTCGTGGGACTCCAGGATGAGGTCGAACTCACCGATGTCCGCCGAGGCCAGACGGAGGGTGGCCTGCTGGCGGATGGCTTCGAGCTGGTTCTGACGGAAGGCCAGCGCCGCGAGCACCGCCGCGATGGAGACCCCCACCAGCAGGCTGATGAATCCCCCCAACAGCCACCGGCGGCGGCGAGTCAGGGTCCAGGCCCGCCGCTGCCCCGCCTCCAGGAAGGACTTCGAGCGCGTGGGCAATGAGATGTTCCAGGCCTCTACCCGGCGCAGGGCCTGCCGCAAGGGTTCGTCCGCCCACGTCTCCCCGTCCGGCCGCCCCCTTTGCTCCCAGAGCCGTGACGCCTCCTCGAGCTGCTGCACCAGCACGCGCTCTTCGCGGGTCTCCTCCACCCAGTGCGCCAGCGCGGGCCAGGTGGTCGCGAGCGATTCGTGGGCCAGCTCCACCAGCGGCTCGTCTGTCTGGGTGTCGCGGGTCGTCACCACCAGCCGGTTGGCGTGGAGCTTCTCCAGCACGCCCGGCGCGGAGTCCGCGAGGCCCTCCAGCAGCTCGGCCAGGGGACGGGGCCGGCGCGTGCCCGCGGCGGTGACCAGACGCAGTAGGAGGCCGCGCGCCGCGCGTATCTCCTCGGCGGGAAGCTGTTGCAGGAACTTCTGCGCATAGAGCGCGAGCGCTCCCCCCACGCCCCCCAGGGCCTCGTGGACGGAAGCGCGCAGCGTGCGCGAGTCGACGTCGCGCCGCTCCCACAGCGCCATGCAGACGAACTGCAGCAGGGGCAGCCCGGCGGGTTGGGCCTCCACCTCCTCCACCAGCCGCGAGACCAGCGAGGGCGAGTCGACGGAATATCCCACGCGCCGCAGGGGGCCTGTAATCGCCTCCCGCAGGGCCGCGGGCGTCAGCCTGGCGAGCGCGAAGGCAGCACCCAGGGAGGTCCTCAGCGGCTCCAGCCGCGAGTACTGGCCCAGATAGTCGTCCCGCAGCACCAGGACGATGCGCCAGGGTTCCTCCAGGGATGCGGCCGCCATCAGGCACGCGGCGACCCGCGCGGCCTCCTGTGGCGAGGCGAGCGTGAAGACCTCCTCGAATGCATCCAGCGCCAGGAGCACGCTGCCGCCCGTCTCCTGGCAGAGGCGCCGCAAGTGACGCACGATCTCTCCAGGCCGGCTGGCGAGCGACTCCGCGACGGTGCTGACGGAAGGCTCCCCCTCCCGCCCCGACGTCAGCAGCGCGGCAAGTCGGGTCAACGGGTTCGGACCGGGCCGGGCGTGCAGCACCGACCAGCGCTCCATCCGCCGGTACCGTGCGAACACCGCCGCATGGAGGAACGAGCTCTTGCCAATGCCCGAAGGCCCGATCAGTGGCACCAGGGGTTCATGGCGCAGGCGTTCAACGAAGCCATCGAGCTCCAGCTCACGGCCGAAGTAGTCCCCTGCGTCGGCCTCGGTGAACGGCCGCAGTCCACGAAAGGGGGCCCGGTCCACCAGGCGGAGTGGCTCAGGGATGAGTGCCTCCGACAGCGCCTGGGCCACGTCCCTCGCGCTGGGGCGGGCCTCGGGCTCCAGCGCGAGGCAGCGCTCCAGCACGTCGCCTCCTGGAAGCCCTCGCAGGCGGGGGGAGAAGGCCAGGGGCTTCGGCGTGAAGGCGAAGGTGGCGAGCTGCACGTCGTCGAGCGGACGCCGTCCCTCCAGCATCTCACACGCGATGATGCCCAGGGACCAGAGGTCCATGGCGGGCGAAGGGGGGGCGCCCCGCCAGCGCTCGGGCGCCATGTACGCCGGAGTGCCGGACGCGGCGCCCTGTTCCCCCCCTGCATGGCGCGCCAACCCGAAGTCCACCACCCGCACCCGCCCGTCCCGGGGGATGAGGATGTTCTCCGGCTTGAGGTCCGCGTGGATGATGCCGTGCTGGTGCGCCTCCGCGATGGCCTCCGCGATGGCGCGGCAGATGCGAAGCGACTCATGGAGGCCGGGCGTCTCGCGGGCGATCCGCTCGCGGAGCGACTCGCCATCCACGTACTCCAGCGCCAGGTACGGGCGTCCGTGATGCCGGCCCACCGCGTGCACGGTGACGATGTGGGGGTGACTGAAGCGCGCGGTCGTGCGCGCTTCGTCCATGAGCCGCTCCGCGTGCGCCTCCCCCAGCAGCTCCACCTTGAGGAACTTCAATGCCACCCGCCGGCCCAGCTCCTCGTCCTGGGCGAGGAAGACTTCGCCCATTGCTCCTTCCGCGAGGAAACGCACGATGCGGAAGCCATCCACCTGGCTGTCCACCTCGATGGCACCCGGCCCGGAGGGGGGCGGCGCGGCAGGTTCCCCTGGCATCGGACCCCGAGTGTCCGCCAATGCCATCCACGCATGCAACTGCACACCGGGCCAGTGAGGCGGACCGCACCTCGAAGGCGCCACGCCGTCCATCCGGCTCGACAGGCCACGGGCACGCAGTCGCCCGGATTGGACAGGCCCGACGGCCCAACGACAAGGAGCGACGCGCGCCGGGCCGCAACCGGGTGGCGGCACAGTTCACGCACTCCCGTGGGACGAGCGGCCCTCCTTCCGTGCCGCGACACCTGGAGCATCCGTCCGATGATGCTTGTGCCCCTCGGCCTGTTCTGGAGCATGACCCTGGCCGTACCTCCGCACCGCCCCGCGCCGCCCGTGGCCTTGTCGCTCGAGGACAGCACCCGGGTCATGTTCAAGGCCCGGGGCGTGTCGCAGCCCTCCGCGAGCGAGCGCCCGTCCACCAAGGCCGCGAGCCCTCGCGCCGAACGGGTCCGCGCCACCCAGTCCATCGCGGGAGGTCGCGAGGCCGCGCCTGGAAGGTGGCCCTTCAGCGTCGCCATCACCTATCGCAACCAGCAGGGCACCCTGACGCAGTATTGCAGCGGCTCATTGATCTCACCGGACACCGTGCTGACCGCCGCGCACTGCGAGGTCTCCACCGGCCACTACGCCGTCATTGGCAGACATGACCTGTCCACGACCCGGGGACGCGCGCTCCGGATCGTCGCGGTGACCTCACCTGTGGGATTTGACAGCCAGAGCTTCCAGAACGACGTCGCCCTCCTCCGGCTGGCCGCCCCCGTGACGGAGTTCGCCCCCGTGCGGCTCGCTGAACCGGACCTGGTGCTGGAAGAGGGGCAGGCCCTGACCACCCTCGGCTGGGGCCGCGCGCACGAGGGGCACGCCAGCACCCCGGTCCTGCGCGAGGTGGCGGTGCAGGTGGCCCCCCGAGCCGCGTGCGCGACCCGCTACCGGGGGAAGTACCCCATCACGCCCGGGATGCTCTGTGTGAGCGCGCCCGGGACGGCGGACGCATGTCCGGGAGACAGTGGCGGGCCACTCCTGATGACCACCGCCGAGGGCAAGGTGCTTCAAGTGGGCATCACGAGCTTCGGCGTGGGCTGCGCCCGCCCGGACTTCCCTGGCGTCTCCACGCAGGTCTCCTCCTTCCGGAAGTGGATGGCCCATCCGGTGTCACCCTGAGCGCCGCATGACGGGCGAGCAACCGCCCGCCGCGGGTTGACCCGCGGCGGGGACCCGCTCGGCTCAGGCCGCGTCGATCAGGAGGTCTTCATCCTGGACGTCGTCGCTCTCGGGCCAGTCGTTCTCGGTCCAGCCGCGCCCCATCGCGGGGAGCCCTCCAGCCCGTGGGTAGATTTTGGCGACGAAGTCGGCATCGGACGCGGTGATGTCCACGCCGCCACGGATGGGCTTGCCGTCGATCGTGATGCCCCCCGGCAGCTGGTAGCACATGATGGAGTCCTCATCCGCGGGAGTGGCCATGATGGACGCATCCTCCAGAGGCGTGAGCACCTGCTGGTCCACGGTCGACCGATTCCAGCCCTGGGTGCGCAGGAAGTAATCGTAGGCCTTCTGACGATCAATCCGTTCCACCAGCTGTCTGCGCATGTGCTCGTGAGGCATTCCCAGGGTATGTCCCGCCTCGTGGCGGACCACGCGCCTGAACTCGCTCTCATCCGTGCTCATGGTGAAACCCTGCAGGTTCAGGGTCGGCAGATGTTGGGGGATGAGCAGGACGTCCGTTCCCAGATAGGACCAGTATCCCTTCGGCTCACGCGCGATCCGGATCTGCCCGACACCCGAGGTCTCGACGAACTCGATGCACCCGAACCGCGCCCATGCGTTCAGGTGCGTGACGATGCGCCTGCGCAGGTCCACCGGCGCGTTGTCCATGAAGCTCACGGTGAGTCTTCGGGGCTTGAGGCCCCAGTACTTGGAGGTGATCACCGCCGCCATCATGGGCGTGAGCAAGGCGCCCTCGGCCGCCGCGGCGATCCGCCCGAAGACAGGCTCGTTCACGGGATTGAGCCTGCTGGCCACCTCCGCCGCTCGCATCAGGAGGCGTTCGGGCAGTTGCTTCACTGAACAGCCCGGCTCGCCTGACGCGGCCTCCTCCGCCAGGTGCGCAGCCTCCAGCCTGTGCGGGCCCTTCCGTGGGTCAGCCCTCGCCAGGAACCGCTCAAGCCCCTTGGTTCGCATCGCCATGAATATGTCCTCCCTGACATCACATGCTGCGTTGAGACATCCGAACTGGACCGCGAAGGACTCAGCGCCTCCGTGAGCGCTTCGTCCCGCGAGGCTCCGGGTGAGGCGTGGCAGGCGCGAACAAGAGCCCTGGAAGCCCGTCAGCCCCCAGCGCCTGCATCATCGCGGGCAGGAGAGGGACGGGATCCGGGCTGCTCCAGCCCATCAGCAGGGGCGGCTTGCCGGGGACGTCGTGGATGAGCACCAACCGGCAGTCGCAGGCGAACGTGACCTGGATTCCCTCGTGGCGGAGGCTGAAGTCCGGCCGCGCCAGGGGTTGACCTCGGCCCAGCGGCTGGAAACCCGCGGGGAAGAACTGCTTCCAATGAAGCAAGGCCTCCACGTCCTGCATGTCCAGCGTGAGCAGATGGGTGAGGTACGGATTGCGCCCGGACGCGGCTCCAATCGCCGGAGCCGTGAAAGGGATTGGCAAGGGCCTCGCGATGTCGGTCCTGCGGGAGGAGTGAGTCGCCGTGAAGCTGTTCAGCAGCCCCTCGGCCCCGAAGTGCTCCGGCTCCACCCGCGAGGTCGTCCCAATCACAGTCTTGTCTCCCAGGGCCGCGGAGGCGGCCTGGATCATGGCGAGGCCCTCCTGGCCAATGCCCGTCAGGCATCCCAGGACGCGGACCTCGATGTCGTCGGGCAGCTCCTTGGCCAGTTGCTTGAGCACCGGGTGCGGTTCGCGCCCCAGTTCCAGCAGGTCGCCATCTCCGAGCCGGAAGCGCGTGGGAGAGCCATGGCCCACGAGGTCGAGGCGCGTGAGCAGACGCCCGGCGCCCATGACGATTTCGTAGAGCTGGGCCGGGTCCTGGCACCTGTAGAAGCGGTGCTGCGCGTCCTGCCGTTCTTGCGAGTCCTGCCGTTGCACGTTGAAGGCGATGCTCTCGAAGACGGTCTCCATCTTCGCCGGGTAGGAGATCACCGTGAGGTAGGAGTCCATGGTGCGCTCAGCCCTTCGAAGGGAGGTGCTCAGCCATCAGCCGCTGCACCTGCTGGCGCAGACCTTCGTCCTGCAGCGCCTCCAGCACCTGAAGGGCGAGCGCGGGCGCCAAGGCGGCACCAATCGGCCACTTGCCGCCGCCTTCAGCGAGCGCCTCGGGAACACCGTTCTGCGACAGCCACAGCGAGGTCAGGAAGAGAAACCCGAACTGGTCCTTGAAGCCCCACTGGGCCGTCGAAGGCAGGTCGGGCCAGACGTAGCCATGTTCGAGCTGCAGCTTCAGCTCGAAGGGCTTGTCGGCGGGCGAGGGATGGCCGACCACGAAGAAGCGCAGCACCCGAACCCCATCCTCGAGCGCATTGCTCTCGATCTTGACCTTGAACGGCAGGTAGCCGCTGTATGCGAGGTTGTTTGGCAGCCTGCGGTCCCACCATGCGGTCAACGCATCCACCGTGGACGTGGGCATGCGCGTGGACTGCATGAACGAATCGGTCTTGCCGGCCTTCTCCATGAGACCCCCTGGGTTGTGAGACCCAGGGAGGCAAAGCATTTCGCGAGCCAGGGGCCGTCCCAGCGAGCCCTTTCGCGAAACCGTCCACTCCGCTGGTCAGGAGGGCCTCCGCGCCGTCCAGGCCCGTTGACCCCTTCGCGTCAGCCGACGTGGAATGGCACCATGCGCTCGAACTCGCGGCTGGGGACTCCGATGATGGAGTACGCCGGAGACTGGATGGGCGGCATGGTGCGCAGGATGCGGCGGTGGAAGGTCGGGTAGCTGGCCTTGAACTTCCCCCCGTTCCAGACGCGCAGCAGGTTGGCCGTGAAGAGACCGTTGTGGACGCCGTCGCTGGAGAGCTGGTTGTCCTGGCAGCCGGAGATGAGCAGCACCGTGGCCTTGAGCGTCAGCCTCGGGTCGTCCTTGGGCAGCCCCTTCAGGATGCCGTCGTACATCGCCTTGTTCTCGCGGTACGTGCGCCGCTCGATGCCCAGGGGCATCTCCTTGAAGCGCCGCTCCGCGGGCTCCGTGGTCCGCATCGAATCCGCCAGCAGTTGCAGGCTGCCGCTGGAGCGCAGGGCCGCATAGGCCACGCTGCTCACCGTGCCGCTGTGGCAGCTGTCGGAGAGCATGAAGACCCGCACGCCCGCCTTGAGCTTCCCCATCGCCTGGTAGATTTCGTCGTCGACGAGCTCCCCGTCATACAGACACCACGTCTCATCCAGCCCGTCGTCCTCATCCCCGTTCATGTCGGGGAGCTGGCCGCCGTGCCCTGAATAGGTGAACAGCAGCAGGTCCCCCGCCTGGAGCACCGACGCCGCCTCGCCCAGCTCCGCGAGCACCTTCGCGCGCGTGGCGTCCTTCGTGAGAAAGGGGCGGACGCGGCTGAACTGCTGCGCCTTCGCGATGCTGACCATGTCCTCGGCGTCCGCTTCGCACGCCAGCAGCTGGCCATCCCAGCCCGCGTAGTGCTTCGGATCCACCGCGTTCAAACCGATGTTGATGGAATATCCCTGCGCCATGACTGTCGTTGCCTCCTTCACTCACGGTGGAGACGGACGGCCGGGATGGCAGGGAGGAGGCGGGGCGCGCCGCGTCCTTCCGGCCCTGTCCCGACCGGGAACCCGGGGCTCGCTCCCTCCGCTCCCGTGTGACACGACAGGTTACGCGGTGCGCCTGGCTGTGACCTGACTCGCCACGCGGACCCGGCTCGTGGCGCCCTGCCCAGAGGAGGGACCTCCGGGTCGGCGGGTGGCTCGGTGGGTGCAAGCGTGCCCCGCGCCGGGCTTTACCGGGACCGGCATGCAGTCATCCCCCACCTACGAGAGATCTCTCCATGATGATGAAGCTGACGGGCCGCCTGCTGACGGCCGCGCTCCTGAGTGTCACGGCCGCGGGCTGCCAGGGTGAAGAGCCCACCACGAGCACGGGTGACTCGCTCGCCACGCAGGAAGCGAAGGCCGAGCGGACCTGCATCGAGGGCTTCGAGGGCATCAAGAACTGCGCGACGGGCCGCGCGACGCTCACGAACACCGGCAAGAGCATCGCCGTGTCCAACCTGACCAACGTGAAGACGGACGGCTTCTCCAGCGAGTTCCCTCGCGCCGTCGACTGGGTGCTGAAGACGGAGCTGGGTGGCGTGGGCGCCGCAGGCCAGGGCTTCACGCTCGCCGCGCGTGACGGCGACCAGGTGGTCAGCACCATCAGCGTCCAGCCGGGCAAGGACCGCGATCAGGTGACCCTGCGGCCCTCGTTCTCGGGCCGGGCGGGCGGTTCGCCCTTCACCGTCAACCTGTGGCGCGGCAACATGCTGATGAACTCGCACTACTTCGAGCCCGATTACGGCGTCGGCTCGGTGTGGTACCAGATCCACATCGGGCTCACGCGGTACGACTTCGGCTTCAAGAACCACGGCATGGGGAGCAGCATGTTCGGCCGCGTCGCCCCGGGCGCCTGCAGCTGGACCTTCCGCGGCACCGGTGACGCCTTCACGCTGAATGTGGATGGCAAGCCCGTCAGCGGCGACTTCCTGGAGATCGTCGAGGACATCGGCGACGGCCACTATCCGTACACCGGCTTCTCCTCCATCGACGTGAAGGCCGCCGCCAGCACCTTCAACATCCTGGGCGAGTCCACCGTCGCCGCGAAGTAACCGGCTTTGACGCGCCGGGCAGGGCCCTCCCCTGTCCGGCGGCCGGATGTCAGCCACATTGACAGTGCATTAGGCTCGGGGCCGCATGGTCAAGATAACCGGCTCCCCTGGCCCCAAGGCGACGCGCGTCGCGAGTGTGGATACGCCTGTCACGCAGGCGCCCTCCGCCGCGACCGTGGCGCCCTCGCGCCCCTCCACCGCCACCTCGTCCATGGCCGCCGCGATCTCGGCGGGCGCGAAGTCTCCAGCGCAGCGGAAGACGGAGCAGCAGCTCTCCGCGCTCCCGGAAGGCCCCACGCGGCAGGCCCTGATGAAGGCGCTTTCGAGCGGCCTGTCCCCTACCGACGCGGGCGCGATCGCCACCGCGGTGGGCGGACTCAGCCCCGCGCAACAGAAGGAGCTGTCGGGCCTGCTGTCGAAGGCGGGAGTCAGCACCAAGGCCTCGCCCCGCTCCGACGCGGACGCGGAGCGCACCTTCCTCCTCAAGGCCGTGGCGGGCGGCGCTTCCGGCGTGACGCTCAAGCGCCTGGCGGATCAGATTCGCGGACGCCCCCCTTCCCATCAGGGCTTCTCCTTCAACCCGATGTCCGCGTCCGCGGGAGCCACGAAGCGCTCGGCTCCCACCAGCGCCGTGGACGCCGCCGCGGCGAAGCTCAAGACGGCGATGGATGACATCTGGGGCACCGACGAGGCCGCCGTCTTCGAGGTCCTGGAGGGCCTGGATGCATCCCAGCTCAAGCAGGTGGCGGAGAAGTACGAGAAGCTGACCAGCACCCCTCTGGAAGACGCGCTCCACCTGGAGCTCGAGGGCGCGGACCTGAAGCGCGCGCTCACGGCGCTCCAGCCGCAAGCACCGGCCACTCCCTCCGCGCCGGTGCAGGCCGCAACCAAGGCCGCCGCGACCACGAAGGTCGCCGCCGCGTCCGTCAGCGACATCCAGAAGAACCTCGACGCCATCCAGGTGACGGCCAAGGACGAGGGCACCCTCCAGCGCGGCAACGCCGTGGAGCTCAACGACCTCATCCCCCGCAACGTCGCGACCCTGAAGCCCCCCAAGGCGAAGGCCTACGCCCCGTTGAAGAAGGCGGTCGAGGCGCGCAACAAGGCGGAGGCCGCCGTCAACGCGGCCACCACCGAGCCCGCGAAGAAGGCCGCGCAGGAGAAGCTCAAGGCCGCGGAGGAGACCGTCAAGGCCGAGGGCGAGAAGGTCAAGGAGTGGCTCAGGAAGAACATTGGAGACAATCCCGCCCTCCGCGATGCCAAGGCGGCGGTGAAGGTCTCCGAACGCGCGCTCGCCGGGCTGGAGGCGAAGCAGAAGAAGGCGAAGGTTCCCAAGGACCCCGCCGAAGCGGAGACGTTCCGGCAGACCCAGAAGACGGCGCTCGACGCGGCGAAGGCGAAGGTCACCGACGCGCAGGCCCGGATGAAGACCGTGAAGGACGGGCTGCTCGCTCGGGTCGACGCGTACGCGCCCATGGTCGGCGTCAAGCAGACCCGTTCGGACGTCACCGTGAATGGGACGACCGTGCGCATGCGGGATGGGCGCGAAACTGCCTACACGAATTCGTGGAACGCGGTGGATGGCGGCGCCGTCTCCGGAGACTCAGACGCGCAGGTCACGTCCCAGTTGGAGAAGAGCGGCATCAGCGAGGACCGGCAGAAGGTCCTCGAGTCCATCTCCGGCCTGGAGGGCACCTTCAGCAAGGTGAACACCTGGGACATCGGGCGCGTGTCGTGGGGCTTCACCCAGTGGACGCTCGGCAAGAATGGCAACGGCACGCTCGCTGAGTTCATGCGGGACCTGAAGAAGACCGACCCGGCCCAGTACGACAAGAGCTTCGGCAAGTTCGGCATCGACATTGGCAAGGAGGGCGTGGTGCTCACCCGGCCGGACGGCACGGTGCTCAAGGGCGTCGCCGCGGCCGAGGCCATCCGCACCGACGTGAAGCTGTCCGCCATCTTCATGGCCGCGGGCGCCGACCCGGCCATGCAGCAGGCTCAAATCAAGTTCGCCAACGAGGGGAAGATCTCCGGCACCCGCGACAGGACGGTGTCCGTGACGGGCAAGGACGCGGAGGGCCATCCCAAGAGCGCGAAGCTGAAGCTCAAGGACGTCGTCACCAGCGAGTACGGCACCGCCATCATGACCGACCTGGCGGTCAACGCCGGGTCGGGCGGAAAGGTCGCCGCCGCCGCGCTGGAGAAGTACGTGAAGGACAAGGGCGTGGACCCCGCCAAGGTGAAGGAATGGGGGCCGGACGCGGAGAAGGCCATCATCGCCGCGCTGGAGCACGCGTCGCGCTCGGAGCGGCTGGCGCACCACGCGAAGGCGGGGTTCAGCAAGGAGCCCGGTACCTTCACGGACTGACGCAAAAGAAGGCCCCTCCCCCACGCATGCGGGAAAGGGGCCTCGTGCTTCAAGACGACCGGGGGTGCTTCAGCTCCGGCGGCGACGGCGGCTCGCCACCAGCGGCAGGCCCGCCAGCGCGAGCGCCCAGAACGGAGCGCTGCTCGCGGCGGCGCAGCCTCCGCCCTCGTCTTCGTCGCCACCCGGCTCTTGCACCACCGGCGTGCCGTTGCCCACCTTGATGCTCAGCTTCGTGGACGCCGCGCGGTCGCCGTCGCTCTTCTGGTCCGCGTTCGCCGAGTTGCCCGCGCCGAAGAGGTTGAGGGTGACGTCCGTGGCGGGCGCGACGAGCGAGAAGTTGAAGCGCAGCTCCGTGCCCGTGAAGGCCTGGGGAGCGGAGTGGGCCAGTTCGCTGCCCAGCTTCTTCATCCCGGTGCCGGCCACGAGGCTGGCCCCCGCGTCGTCCACGGCGATGCCCGCGCCGCCCGTCTTCCCGGCCCCGCCCCGGATGATGAGGGTGTACTGGCCGGTGGCGCCCTTCTCCAGCGTCGAGGGGCCCTCGAACTCCACGGTGGGGGCCTCACCGCCCTTGTGGCAGGTGTTGCAGGTCGCCGTGTCCTTGCCGGAATTGCCGCTGATGCCCGTGCTGGTGGCGAAGGCGGACGTCGCCCCCAACAGCGCAATGACAAACACGCCCGCGTGGCGCATCGAATTGCTGTTCATGGTCTTGGGTCCTGGGACTAGCGCAGCTGGAGGAAGGAGAAGGACAGGCCCGGCGTCTTCACCGTGGCCTTGCCGTTGTCGCCCAGCACCCGGAAGGTGGTGGACGAGGCGCCGGCCCCGAACTCGGTGTAGAGCGTCTGGTTCTCCGACTCGAAGAGGAAGACGCTGCCGGAGGTGGACGGGAAGTCAGCCTTCCGCGTCGCGGTCAGCGTGGCCAGGTTCAGCTCCCACCACTGCCAGCCGGTGCCGCTCGCGAGCGTGCGCGGATGCGAACCCTCCGACACCGGAGTGATGGTCTCGTCGAGCACGCGCACGTACGCCGTTCCCGGCGTGTGGCTCGGGATGAGCGCGCCCGCGGTGCCACCGCCCACCAGCTCCGCCAGCGAGCGGTAGAAGGTCTTGTCGAAGTCCCGCGTCGTCGGGTCGAACCGGAGCAGGCAGGGCTCCGGCGAGTCCGCGCCCACCACGCGGCGCGACGCCGCGCCGTACGCCTCCGTCGCGATGTAGACCTTGCCGTCGGTGCCGAGCGCGGCGTCGTGCGTGTAGCCGCAGCGGTCATCCGTCGCGAGCGTGACGGCGTCCGTCGCCGTGTCGATGGAGACCACGCCCGCCTTCTTCGTGACGCTGTTGCCCTCCACCGGCCTCCAGCCCACGGGCATGATGATCTGCCCACCGGTCTGCACGACGGCGCCGGAGAACGCCATGACCGTGTCCGGGAGGACCAGTGCGTCCAGCGAGCGGGTGTCCGTCACGGTCATCGCCGTGGGGTTCCAGATGACGATCTTCGCGGCGTTACCGTCGAAGAAGTACGCCTTCGTCTCCGAGACGAACTGGAAGTTGGCCTGGTACTCGCCCAGCGACGTCACGCCCTGGGGGCTGAAGCTCACGGTGCCCGAGGCCTCCAGCTTGCCGGCGCTGTTGAGCTTGTAGCGGGTCACCGTGGCGCTCTCGTCGCTCACCACGTAGACGGAGCCCGTCTTGGGGATGCCCACGCCCAGCGCGCGGCCGGAGATCTTGATGGCGCCGTCCAGCGACAGCGACGCGGCCTTCTCCGCGTCCGGCGTCACCAGGACGTAGCTGTCGGAGGGATCCTCCGCGAGCATCTGGGTGGTGATGGCGTACAGCGGACCGTCCGTGTCCGTTCCTTCCTCTTCGTCGTCGCCGCAGCCCGCGAACAGGGACAGGGCGATCGCCGCGGTGGAGAGTCGCAAGGAACGCAAGGCAAACAGATGCTTCATCGGCAGTGGCCTCTTGGAGTGGGGGGATGAGCGCCTGCCCTTTTCAGCCGGGACGGGGGCCCGGACATGAAAATGATAGGCATTCTCATTTTCACTTCCTCTAGAGGTCTAGACGCGTGATGTCAAGAAAGAGACGTGTTCTCCTTGAATCAGGACTACCTGGGGTGATGTGGGAGCCGGAAGTCGGGCCCGGTACGCCAGCCCTGGCACTCGCCCCTATAGTCCTCTCATGAGGGACGCTTCCGCCCCGCTCCGCTCCATCGTCGCCCTTCCCCTGACGCAGGAGGGCTTCGCTCCCTTTGGCGACGTCGTGTCCGCCGGGCTCAAGAGCGGCGCTTCGGCGAACCAGGGCACCGCGGTGCGCTTCGACTGGTCGGCGCGGCTGGAGAACGGCCGGCCGGGGGCGAAGCCCAACCTCGCGGTGTTCCGCTCCGTGCCGCAGCCGCTTCCCTTCACCGTGAAGCTGCTCGAACACCATCCCCAGTCCAGCCAGGCGTTCCTGCCCATGCGCTGCTCGCGCTTCCTGGTGTGCGTCGCGCCGACCGCGCCTTCGGGCGGGCCCGACCTGGAAGGGCTCGTAGCGTTCGTCTGCGGCCCCGGCCAGGGCGTGAACTACCACCAGGGCGTGTGGCACCACCCCATCATCGCGCTCGATGAACCGGCCGAGTTCGCGATGCTGGCGTGGGAGGACGGGGGCGCGGAGGACTGCGTCGTGCGGCAGTTCTCCACGCCCGTCTCCGTCGTCGTCGGGGACTGAGCGGTCCCCTACCTTTCCGTCTTCGGCTGACGCGCAAGCCACGCGCGCCACTCCTCGGCGGTCTCGTACTGCTCACCGGAAAGCTGCTTCAGTACCAGGACCGCAGGCTCTCTGTTGATGGGTATCTGGAGCGCGGACATCTCCACCAGCCGCTCCCCCAGTTGGCGGAGCAGTCCGGCCCGCTGTGCCTTCAGGGCCTCCGGCGACAGGTCCGCCAGAAGGTAGGTCAGCAGATAGGTCGCCTTGTTGCGGTCGCTCGAGTTTGGCAGCGCCACCGCGTCCGCCACCGTAGCCACGTCCAGCAGCGGCTTCGTCGCGGCCTCCTGCGTGGCCGTCAGCACGCGCAGCACGTTGTTGCGCACCCCGTAGTCCGGATCCCGAATGAAGGGCTCCAGCCGCTTCACGGTCTCCTCCGCCGTAGGCGCGTAGGCCATCAGGGACGCGGCCGCACCTCGCTTCCCCGGGTCCGATTCCTCGCGCAGGACGGCGCTCAGCGCGTCCATCTGCTGGGGCACCTTCGCGAGGAACTCCGGTTCGTAGGCCGCGAGGTCCGGATGGCCGAACCCACCAATGCAGTGCGCCACCTTGCAGCTGGAGTCCTCGGCGAGCTTGCCCATCATCTGGAGCATGTTCAGGCGCTCCTTGTACGCGTCCCACCGGGCGACCAGCCCTTCTGGATCCGCGGGGTGGCCCTTGGGTTCGGGCAGGAAGCGCAGCCGGGCTGCGTCCTCGGCGTCCACCATGTCCATCACCACATAGGCGGTGCCCTTGCGCTCATCGGCGAAGTAGATGGACATGCCCACGTGGGCGAAGGCGAGACCGTACTGCTCACGCAGCGCAGCCTCCTTCTGCTTGAAGACCGCGGCGCTGTGCACGATGGGCTTGCCCACCTCCAGCCCCAGCACCCGCTGGACCGTCGCCCGGTCCACCTTCCGCGAACCAAAGGCATCCACGCCCATGAGCGTCATCACCGGGAACGGAGGTTCGGGCGCCTTCGACAGGTTGGCGCGGGCCTCCGCCACGATGCCGCTCCACGCGGGCAGCGCGTGCAGCGCCGCCAGCTCCGGGTTGTATTCGAGGTGATCCGCGTCGTAGTAGCCGCCCTGGACTGAGCGCTTCAGCACCTCCACCGCCGCGTCCGCATGGCCCGCGAGGGAGGCACACCCCGCGGCGCGATAGAGGGACTCCGCGCGGTCCGGCCCCTCCCCGTTCGCCTCGCCGGAGGCGAGGAAGCGCTCCGCGCACCGCTCGAAGTCCAACGCGAGATAGGCCTGCTCTGCTTCCTCCGAGAGCTGCTGGGCCCGCGCCGCTGGGTCCGCCGGCTTTGGAGCATGCGCACAGCCCGCACCCAACGCGACCACACCCAGCGCCATCACGAATCGCATCTGGACCAACCTTTCGAGAAAGCGCGTATCTCATGCAAGCTGCGCGCAGGTTTCAAGGAGCCCCAACCATGGCCAACGCCATCTCGAAGACCGCGTACTACACCCTGGCTTGCCGGGCGGAGGACGCGCGCAAGCCACGGCCGCTGTGCAATGACTCCTTCGCGGCCCGCTTCATGGATGACGAGGCGCGGCGGATCTGGTCCAACTTCCAGTCCTTCGACCGGCCCAACGCGAGCAACGCCGCGCGGCACCGGATCATCGACGCGCTGGTGCAGGAGGAGCTGGACCGCGCTCCGGACGCGCGCGTGGTGGTGCTGGGCGCGGGCTTCGACACGCGGGCCTACCGGCTGCGTGGAGGCCGGTGGCTGGAGGTGGACGAGCCCGCCATCCTCACGCTCAAGGACGCGAAGCTGCCGGTGACGGAGGCGAAGAACCCGCTCGAGCGGCTCCCCATCGACTTCGGGACGGAGTCGCTCGCCCGGAAGCTGGAGCCCTACCAGGACCCGCGGCGCACGCACGTCATCATCGAGGGCGTGCTCATGTACCTGTCCACCGCGCAGCGCCGGGACATGCTCGCGGTGCTCCAGCAGGTGTTCCCCCACCACGCCGTGTACTGCGACCTGATGCGCGCCAGCTTCCAGCGCGAGTACAGCGCCGACATTCACGCGGTGCTCGCCAGCATGGGTGCGTCCTTCCAGGACATGACGGACACGCCGGAGTCCCTCTTCCTGGAGGCGGGCTACACGGCCGCGTCCGCCACCTCCGTGCCCCAGCGCGCGCTGGAGCTGGCCGGGAAGCGTGTCCCGGCGTTCCTCGTCCGGCGGTTCATGCAGCCGGTTCGCGACGGCTACCGCATCTGGAAGTTCGAGCGGCGCTGACGCCTCACTTCGCCTTCGGCGCCGCGGGAGCCTGCCCCAGCGCCACGCTCCCCAGGATGAGGGTGCCCGCCGCCAGCATGGTGGGCGTTACCGGCTCGCCCAGGAGCAGCCAGGCCCAGGTCAGCGCGAACAGCGGCACCAGGTAGGTGACGACGGCGGCGCGCGGCGCACCGATGCGCTGGATGAGGCGGTAGAACACCGCGTACCCGAAGCCGGTGCAGATGACGCCCAGGGCCGTCGCCGCCAGCCAGGGACGCATGCCGATGGGCTCCGTGGGCCACGTGACCACCGCGAAGGGCAGCAGCAGCACCGCGCCGCAGGCCAGCGTGGCGGCGGCGACCGCGGCGGCTGGCAGTCCGGTGAAGTGGCGGCGCACCAGGTTCGAGCCGATGCCATAGAGGAACGCGCCCGTGGTCCCCGCCGCCGCGGCCCAGGCGACGCTCGTGCCCGCGGCCTTGCCGCTGGCCAGCACCACCACCCCAGCGAAGCCCACGAACAGCGCCACCGCGCGCCGGCCCCCGATGCGCTCGCCGTAGAAGAGGAACGCCACCAGGGCGGTGAAGAGCACCGCCATGCTGTTGGTGATGGCCCCGACGCCCACGGGGGCCTGCCGCGCGGCCCAGGCGAACAGCGTGAAGGGCACCGCCGCGTTGACGACGCCCACCAGCGCCAGCCGGGGCCACAGCGCGGGACGGAGGGCCGAGCGCGCGCGCCAGAGGAAGGGCATCAGCACCGCCGCGCCCAGCACCAGGCGCAGCGCCACCAGGGGAATGGGGCCGAAGGCCGGCGCCGCGATGCGCAGGAACAGGAAGGACGTGCCCCAGATGGCGGCCAGCCCGCCCAGCTCCAGCGGCGTGAGCCACGCCCGGTTGAAGGTGGGAGTCACGGCCTGGGGATGGGTGGGAACGGATGCGCTCATGGCGGCCCCTTCGGGTGAGGAAGGAATCTGACTTCTGTCTGGCCCTCTCTTCACGCCGGGGCCCTTTCTTCACAAGCGCATCCTTTCCGTGTCAGACATGAGCCAGATTTGAGGCTCGTCCCCATGCCCCTCCACACCGACCTGCTCCCCGCCCTGGCGGCCTTCGAGTCCGCCGCCCGCCACCAGAACTTCGCCCGCGCGGCGGAGGAGCTGCACCTGACCGCGAGCGCCGTCAGCCACCACGTCCGCAAGCTGGAGGACCGCCTGGGCGTCGCGCTCTTCCAACGGCATGCCCGGGGCGTAGCGCTGACGGCCGAGGGACGACAGCTCGCGGACGCCGCCAGCAACGCCCTGTCGGACATGGACCACGTGCTCGGGGGCCTCAAGCATTCGCGGGACGAGGACGCCGTGGTGCGCGTCACCACGGTGCATTCGCTGGCCTATGCGTGGCTGCTGCCGCGCATGCCGGAGTTCACCACGCGGCATCCGCGCATCCGGATCCACGTGGACACGGAGATGGCGCTCACCCGCTTCGACGAGGGCGGGCCGGACCTGGGCATCCGCTACGGCCAGGGGCCCTGGCCCGGCCTCAGCGCGCAGCCGCTCATGGACGACGCCCTGTTCCCCGTGGCCTCGGCGCGGCTCGCGGGCATCGAGCACGTGCGAGACGCGGCGGACGTGGCGAAGCTCCCGCTCATCGCGGACCTGAGCCGTCAGGGCTGGCAGGACTGGTTCCGCTCGGCGGGCGTGCGCGGGGCCAGGTTCGAGGAGCGCTACAGCTTCAGCGACACCACCGGCGCGCTGATGGCCGCGGTGCAGGGCCTGGGCGCAGCGCTGGCACGCGAGAAGATCGCCACGCCCTACTTCGCGGACGGCCGCCTCATCCGGCTGCCCGGGCCCATCGTGCCCACGCGCGCCAGCTACTTCGTGGTGTACCCCGCGCACCGGCGATTGCGTCCTGCCGCGCGCCTCTTCGTGGACTGGCTGCTGGCGCAACGCGACAGCGCGTCAGTGCCGCCGCCCGCGACGCAAGGCGTTGCACCGTCACGCAGGAAAGTTTCCCAACACCACGCTTCAGCCCAGGGTGATGACAAACCCTCCCAATGACATGCATTTACTTGTCTGGGAAACAGGTTCACAGTGGCCGCGCCGTTCCCTCACGAGGAGCACGCATGCGCACGCTGGTGAAGTCGCTGTTGGCTTTCTCCGCTGTGGTGTCGCTGGCCCCCACGGCTGCCCTTGCCATTCCGCCCCAGTGCATCGACTGTTGGCTGCCCAACTGCAATGAGTTGTGTCACGTTGGGTCGGAGCAGATGACCTGTGCTGATTACTACGGCTACACCTGCGTTGCCGGCGCGGCGGTCTCCGAGCCCACCGCCTCCGTGACCGGGGACGAGGCCCGCCAGGCCGAGGACGCATCGCAGGTGTGCAGCGAGGAGCACCCCGCCGCCGAGCAGTCCCTCACCGCCGGCACCTGAGCCGCGGTCCGTTTCCTCGCGAGGCCCGGGCTTCACGCCCGGGCCTCGCTGTCGTTCCTGTCGTGACACGCACCGGCCGTGCGCTCCGACGGTGAACCACTCCTCCGCCCCCAGGCAGCCAGGCAGCCCCCGCACTTTCGCTTGTGTCCGCCTCCCCTGCTCCGTAGGTTGCGGGCAGTTATATGGGCTCCCATACAAATCAGCCGCCACCACCTCCAGAGGTATCCGGAGAGGTGCGCGCGGCCATGGACGGCGTGCGGCGGCTGGTACGGCTGCTGCGAGTCTCTGCTCGCGCTTCCGAACGACTGGTCGGTATCAGCGGCGCCCAGCTCTTCATCCTCCAGGAACTGGCGGAGAGCGGGCCCTGCTCCATCAACACGCTCGCGGAGCGCACGCTCACGCACCAGAGCAGCGTGTCCGTCGTCGTCACCAGGCTGATTGAGCAGGGGCTGGTGAGCCGCCGCCGCTCCGACGAGGACGGCCGCCGCGTGGAGGTGGCGCTGGAGCCCAAGGGCCGCGCGCTCATCCGCAAGGCGCCGCCCATGGCCCAGGCCCGGCTCATCTCCGGGCTGCGCGGGATGAAGCCCGACGTGCGCGCGGGACTGGTCCAGGGGCTGGACGCCTGGGTGCGCGCCCTGGGGCTCGACGGGGACGTGGCCCCGCTCTTCTTCGAGGAAGAAAACGCGCGCCCTTCGCGGCGCGGAAAGACACAGGAGCACACCGATGAAGAAACCTGATGTGGAACGCATCGAAGAGGGCCTGGGCGAGGGGGCGGAGGCACGGTCCAGCCTCCCCGTGGCCCCGTCGATGGGCCCCGCGCTCGCCAGCCTGCGCACCCCTCCCATCTCCGTGTCGGTGGACTCCCGCACCGTGCTCATCAGCGGCATGGCGGTGGCGCTCGCGGTCGTCGCGGGCCTGGTGGCCCAGGGGCTGGGCTCCCTCATCCACTTCGTCACCAACCTGGCCTTCTTCGGACGCCTGTCCGTGCAGCCGGTGTCGCCCGGAGACAACACGCTGGGCGGCTGGGTGATTTTGGTGCCCGTGGCGGGCGCCATCATCGTGGGGTTGATGGCGCGCTACGGCTCGCGGGCCATCCGGGGCCACGGCATCCCGGAGGCCATGGAGCAGGTGCTGTTCAACCAGAGCCGCATCCCGCCCCGCATGACGCTGCTCAAGCCCCTGTCGGCGGCGATCGCCATCGGCACTGGCGGCCCGTTCGGCGCGGAGGGCCCCATCATCGCCACGGGTGGCGCGCTGGGGTCGCTGCTGGGACAGGTGCTCCACGTCACCGCGGACGAGCGCAAGGCGCTGCTCGCCGCGGGCGCCGCCGCGGGCATGGCCGCCACGTTCGGCGCGCCGGTGTCCGCCGTGCTCCTGGCCGTGGAGCTGCTGCTCTTCGAGTTCAAGCCCCGCTCCGTCATCCCCGTGGCCCTGGCCACCGCCACCGCCACCGGCGTGCGCATCGCCTTCATGGGCGGCGCGCCCGCGTTCGCCATCCCGGACCTGACGACTCCGTCCGGCAGCGCGCTCGCGTTCTACGGCGTGCTGGGCCTGGTCATCGGAGTCGCCTCCGTGTTGTGCACGCGCGCGGTGTACTGGCTGGAGGACATGTTCGAGAAGCTGCCCATCCACTGGATGTGGTGGCCCGCGCTGGGCGCCATCGTCGTGGGCGTGGTGGGCTTCGTGTCCCCGCGCACGCTGGGCGTGGGCTACACCAACATCGAGGACATCCTGTCCGGCCGCTTCGTGGGCACGACGATGCTCCTCTTCTGCGCGCTCAAGTTCATCTCCTGGTCCGTCGCGCTGGGGAGCGGTACGTCCGGAGGAACGCTGGCGCCCATCTTCACGCTGGGCGGCGGCCTGGGCTCCGGCCTGGGGCTGCTGGCCACGCAGCTGTTCCCCAGCCTGGGCGTGGACGTGCGCGTCGCGGCGCTGGTGGGCATGGCCGCCCTCTTCGCGGGGGCGTCACGCGCGCTGCTCGCGTCGGTGGTGTTCGCCTTTGAAACCACGCGGCAGCCGCTGGGCCTCTTGCCGCTGCTCGCCGGCTGCGCGGCGTCCTACCTGGTGTCCGCGCTGCTCATGCGGCACTCCATCATGACGGAGAAGCTGGCCCGCCGCGGCGCCCGCATCCCCACGGAGTTGGGCGCGGACGCGCTGGGGACGGCGCTCGTGCGCGACCACGGCCTCAAGCTCGTGGTGACGCTGCAGGCGGACATGCTCCTGGAAGAGGTGCGCACGTGGCTTGCGTCCGACGCCTCGGGCTCCAAACACCAGGGCTTCCCCGTCGTGTCGCGGGAAGGGACGCTCGTGGGCGTCGTCACGCGCAGGGACCTGATGGATGGCCACGCGAGCGAAGGCCGGCGGCTGCGGGACGTGGTGAAGCGGCCGCCCGCGGTCGTCTTCGAGGACAGCTCCCTGCGCGAGGCGGCGGACCTGATGATGGACGAGGGCGTGGGCCGCCTGCCCGTCGTCTCCCGCGCGCAGCCCCAGCAGGTCGTGGGCATCCTCACCCGCAGCGACCTGCTCGCGGGCCACCGGCAGCGGCTGGCGAACGAACGCACGCGGGAGCGCGGCCTGGGCCCCACGCGTCCTCCGGCGCCCCGCCCCGCGTGAGCGCTCCGGCTCAGGTCGTCGCGGCGACCCGGGCCGGACCTGCCTTCGCCTCCTGCTCGCGGCGCAGCGCCGCGAGCGTCTGGCGGATGCCTTCCGCGTACGGCGTCTTCTGCACCGTGCCCAGGAGGCCCCGCAGCGCGGAGTCGTCCATCAGCACGGGGTTCGTGAGCAGGTAGTACATCTCCACCAGCTCCCGCATGAAGGGATCGAAGAGGCCCGCCAACCGGACCATCCCCTTCCCCATGGCCATCGTCTTCGGCGCGTGGCCCGCCTGCGCGAACATCTCCTTCACCATCTCCCGCTGCGTGGTGGCGCCCGCGCCCGCCAGGTTCCAGAAGCGGCCGTACGCGCGCGGCTCGTCCATCAGCGCGGTGACGATGGGGCCCACGTCGTTCACGAAGACGAACTCATGCGGCGTGTCCAGCGGCCCGATGAGCGGCGCGCGCTTGCCCTGGTTCGCCGCGACGAAGGCCCGGTACAAGAAGCTGCGCTCCACGCCCGGCCCGTAGAAGTCCGGCAGCCGGAGGATGGTGCCTTTGATCTTCCCCGCGGCGTCCGCCTCCAGCAGCAGGTCCTCCTGCGCCTTGCGCATGCGGCCCTTGTAGGAGTTCGGCTCGCGCGGATGGGACTCCGTCACCGTCGCGGTGCGCGGCAGGCCGTAGGGATACACCGTGCCGATGAGCACCACCCGCTCCACGCCCTCCGCGATGGCCGCGTCCAACGTGCGGCGCATCAGCTCCGGGTGCAGGTGGAACTGCCAGTAGTTCACCCCCACCATGTAGATGAGGGTCCGCACGCCCCGCGCCGCGGCCCGGATGGAGGCCGGGTCCTCCGGATTCCACGTCACCACCTCCGCCCGCGGATCCGCGCCGAACTCCCTGCGCAGGCTGCCCTCCGAGCGCCCCACCACCCGGTAACCCCGTCCCTGCGCCTGGAGCGCCCGCGCCACAGACTGACCGACGACGCCCGAGGCGCCGAACAACGCCACCGTTTCCATGTCGCTCTCCTGGGAAATTGAACGGTCAAACTTTTTATGAACACCGTTCGGTGAACACCGTTCATTTATTGCTGTCCGTTCGTTCCGTCAAGGCCTACCCTCGTGACATGGGCATCACGGAGCGCAAGGAGCGACAGCGGGCGGAGCTGCGGGAGAACATCCTCCGGGTGGCTCGCGACATGGTGATGAAGGAGGGGTTCGGGGCCCTCTCCATGCGCAAGCTGGCGGACGCGGTGGAGTACGCGCCCGCGACGCTCTACCTGCACTTCGAGAACCGCGACGCCATCGCGCGGGAGCTGTGCGTGCGCGGCTTCCAGGAGCTGCTCGCGGCGCTGGAGCCGCCGGCCACCGTGAAGGAGCCCGTGGAGCGGCTGTCACGCATGGCGGAGGCCTACGTGTCCTTTGGCCTGAAGCACCCGGAGACCTACCGCCTCATCTTCATGGAGGACCCCAAGCTGTCCGCGGAGCTCTTCCAGGACCAGCAGCACGGCGAGGGCCCCCGCTCCTTCGCACTGCTGGTGACGGCCTTCGAGGACCTGAAGGCGGCCGGCCGGGCCCCGGAGGCCACACCCGCGGAGCAGCTGGCGGAGGTCTTCTGGGCGGGGCTGCACGGCATCATCAGCCTCAAGCTCACCTGCTCCGGGTTCCAGGGCTCACCGGCGGAAGTGCTGGCGCGAACCCTGGTCGCCTCGCTGGTGCACGACCTAAAGCCCGCGCGGCGCTCCCGGTAGCTTTCGCCTCCACCCGCCGGGTGGCGTCCCTCGGCACGGCGCGGCCACGTGCCCGATACCGTCTTTTTACGTCGTGTATTGGATACGGACCCGTTTCATGGGGGAGGCTGGCGGGCGACCGAAGGGCCGCCGACTGGCATCCCGGTAACACGCCGTGTGAAGATTGGACGTCCCATGAAAAGGTCCCTTTCAACCCGTCCCGGTGAGTCGGGTCAGGTGCTCGTGGAGTCCGCGCTGGTCATCCCGGTGATGGTGTTCCTCATCCTGGGCATCCTCCAGCTGGGGACGCTCCACCACGCGCGGCTGATGACGGAGTACGCCGCGTACCGGGCGGCGCGCGCGGGCATCGTCAACAGCGGCGACTGCGAGATCATGAAGAAGGCCGCCTACGCGGCGGTCCTGCCCACGCTGGGGCCGCCCAAGGTCAGCGCCAGCGGCAACCTCGAGGGCCGGGTGGACACGCTCATCAACGTGGCGAAGGTCCATGACGCGTACACGGTAGGAAGCCAGGCCGCCCAGAACCAGCGCTTCCAGCAGGTGGACCTGGAGCGCGTGCGGGTGGAGGTGACCAACCCCCGGCGCAGCCAGCTGCCCACCCTCTTCTCCTCCTACGGCTCACACATGCAGGGCCTGGAGGTGGACTACGACGACATCCGCAACGCGCAGGTCATCGAGGCCAACCTCCTCACGGTGCGCATCACCTACTTCTATGAGATGCGCATCCCGTTCGCGAACTGGCAGCTGCACGCGTTCTACATGGGCCGCGAGGCGCTGAACGGCCTGGCCATGCGGGGCGTCAACTTCACCACCCAGAAGGTGAACGGCGGCAGCCTCACGGACCACCTGGAGGACGCGGGCGCCGGCCAGAGCCCGGACCACAAGAAGATCCGCACGCTCGCGGACAGCAACGTCTTCGCCATCCCCGTCGTCGCGACCTATTCGATGCGCATGCAGTCCAACCTCCTCAACAGCGGCTCGCACGGCCCCAACGCGTGCGCCGTGGACGGCTAGCGTCTCCCCCGGCGCCGGCCAGAAGGACCCCCTCGATGTTTCGGATTCTGCGGAGGCTGCGGCGCGACGAGCGCGGACAGGCCATGGTGCTGGGGGTGGTGGTCATGCTGGTGCTGGCCGTCACCGTCATGGTGTCGGTGAACATCGGCCAGGGCGTGTACGAGAAGATCAAGCTGCAGGACGCCGCGGACGCGCAGGCGTACTCGCTGGCGGTGAAGGAGGCGCGGGCCTACAACTTCCTCGCGTACACCAACCGCGCGATGATCGTGCACTACTCCGCGATGCTCACGGTGATGTCCTACGTGAGCCACGCGGTGTACCTGGACCGCACCATCGGCGTGGCGGCCAAGTACCTGCAATACATCCCAGGCATCGGCGCCGTCTTCGCCGCCGTCTCCACGGCGATAAAAACGTGGAAGGTGACGGTGGAGACCATCTCCCGATTACTCATCCCGGTGCTGACAGCGCTCAACATCGCGCTGTGGCTGGCCCAGGAGGCGATGCTGACGGGCACCCTCTTCGACCTCTACACCTCCAAGGGGCACGGGAACGTCATCGAGACGACCGACCCGAAGGCGGTCGTCACCAAGGACATGAATTCAGGGGATTCCTTCACGAAGACCGCCACGGTCTCCGCGTTGTTCAAGAACTCGACCGACATCAACTACTCCAACGCCAAGAACTTCCTGCACGTCCTGGACGACGGCCCCTTCAGCAGCAGTCCCACCATGGGTGTGGACCCCACCGGCATGCTCACGCGGGGGAAGCTGGTGACGGGCAACAAGCTGTCGGATCCGAACATGGCCAAGTACCGCCTGCTGATGGGCAACCTGGCCAACGGCGTGCGCCGGCGGTGGACGGCCGAGGGCGAGGGGCCCATCCTCATCGGGCGCAGATGGGAGTTCCGGCTGTGCGTCGTCATTGGCGAGCTGCGCATCCGCAAGACGGCGGACAGCCAAATCAAGAGCTTCGACGAGAACTTCGAGAACAACCGCAAGGATCAGCTCTTCGCGTCGGACGACATCCGCATCGAGGTGCGCCCCACCTGCTTCATCTTCGGCTGGAGCGACGTCTTCCGGCTGCGCTTCCGGGCGGCGGCGGACAACCGGGGCGGCTTCCACCAGGAATACGGCTCCAACAAGACGGATGACCACCACCCCTGGATGGGCATCACGCCGTTCGTCACGTCCGACACCAGCTTCGTCACCCCCCGGCAGAACCACTTCGGCTACCCGTGCAACCTCATCGTCCTGGGCAAGGACATGGGCGCGGACCGCACCGGCAACAAGCCGGTCTACGAGCTGGAGAACCTGTCCCAGAACGCGTTCATGGAGGGCAGCGGCAGCGGCGAGTACGACAAACTCAAAGAGAACTCCGAAGAGGGCATCCGCGAGTCGTACCTGGACATGACCTGGCGGTACGTGGGCGGCAAGAAGGACGCCTACGCGGCGGACTTCCGCGAGCGCACGGGCGGAATGATGGCCATGGCGGTGGGCCGCGCCATCTACCACCGGCCCAACGCGTGGAAGGAGGAGCCCAACTTCTTCAACCCGCTCTGGACCGCGCGACTGGCGCCCATCAACACGCACTGGGACGAAGACCACCTCAAGTGGATGGTGCCCGCCTGGGAGGACAGCGAATGGCTGCTCAACGGCATCAACTACTGACGCGGCCGGGCCGCCGCGCGGCGCGGGGCTCAGCGACGGTGGAGCTGGCGCTCCTGGCGCCGCTGCTCGTCGTGCTGGTCCTCTGGGCGAACTACTTCTGGGAGGTGCAGCGCGCGCGCCTGAAGATGGCGGAGATGGCGCGCTTCGTGGCCTTCGAGCGCACGGTGCGCCAGGACCTCAACGCCGTCGTCGCCGAGGCGAGGACGCGCTACCAGGACCTGGACGGCTCCACCAAGACGGGCACGCTGGGCACGGCCTACCGCAACGGGCTCACCATCAACGTCCAGGCCCAGAACGCGGAGGCGCCGCTCGAAGAGGTGGGGATGTCCGACCTGGGTGCGCAGTCGGGCGTGGGGGGCATCGCGGCCGCCGCGGTCAGCGCGCTGGGCGGCTCGCCGGCTCAGCTGGCCCAGGACATGGGCTTCGACCCCAGCGTCGGGGCGGTTCAGACGGACGTGCAGATCCGCCTGGTCAACCGCATCATTCCCCGGGAGATCGCCCTCTACACGACGGGCTTCGACGGCAATCAGCTGGACCTCAACTTCGAGGAGCACTTCTACCTCTACCACGACACGTGGAGGGCCTGGGGGCCGGGTGAGAATCCCGCGCAGACCTATCCACGCGTGGAGCAGCTCACGCACGACCGCTCGAGCAACATCGTCTACGCGGGCGTGAGCGGCGGGACGCTGAACTCCATCGGGTCGGTGCTGGGCGTGCTGGGGATCGACTTCCCCTTCTCCGATGAATACATCCGCCAGTCCGTGGTCATCCGCGAGGTGCCGGCCGCGGGCAACTTCAACGCGGTCCGGCCCACGCGCACGGTGCCCGGCGACGTGCTCCAGGCCGCCTACTGGCGCAACGACACGAGCTACTGCTACGGCAACTGCGAGCCCAACGCCATCAATACCAAGCGTGGCCTCTCCAGCTCCAGCGGCCGGGATGCCAACTGGCCCATGCGCGCGTACCGGTGCCGGGGCAACTTCTTCCAGGGCGCCGCCATCTCCAACGCGCCGGAATCCATCTACACGAAGTCCACCTCCGCGGCGGCGGCGTACTTCCACTACAGCGACGACGCCTGCACCCTCCCATGAGTGGGCTGACGGACCGCACGGGCGCGCTCACGCGCTGGCTGGGCCTGGGCGGACTGCTCGCGCTCGTGGCCACCGCCGTGGTGTTGAAGGATCCGCCGGCTCCGGCGACGGCGCTCCCGGCGAAGCCGCCCTCGCAGCCGGAGGTCGCCCTGCCCCCGGCGCCGCCGTTCCCTGACGCGGGCGTGGGCAAGTTGATGCGCGTGATGCCGTCCTTCCCCGGCGCGGTGATGGTGCCCATGGGCCGGCTGATGACCAATGGCAGCCCCATGGAGATGGGCTACTTCGACACGGATCATCCGCCGGGCGAGGTGCTGGAGTACTACGCGCGGGAGTTCCGGCTGCGCGGCCGCAACATCGTCACGCAGGACGACGGCTCGGGTGGCGGCTCCGTGAACTACTACGACGAGCGGCTGGGCGCGCTGGTGGCCGTCACCACCATCCGCGCGGGCGGTGCCACGACGCGCACGCTGGTGTTCCCCTCGCTGGTGGAGGCGCCCGAGGGCATCCACCTGCAGGGGACGGCGCCCGCGTCGCTGCCGCAGCCTCCGGGCGTGGTGACGGTGCTGCGCCTGGACGAAGGCAGCGGCGGCGCCAGCGCGGGCAGCACCACGCTCACGCAGGTGGCGCACGGCACGCCCGCGATGCTCGCGGAGTTCTACCGGGCGCAGATGCCCTCGCGCGGCTACATGCCTTCGGGCGGGCGCCTGGCGAAGGGCGTGGAGCTTTTGGAGTTCGAGCGCCCCGGTGAGCGGCTGTCGCTGACGCTGTCGCCGCTCGACAAGGACGGTCCCCCCGAATCCCTCATCACGTTCGTGATGGAACGTGCCCCTCTTCCCCAGGAGTCGAATCGATGAATGGCTGGTTGTCGCGAGGCTACCGGTGGCTGCGGCGTCCCCGTTCGCGGGGGCAGGCCATGGCGGAGTTCACGGTGTTGCTGATGGTGTTCATTCTCACCGGCGTCTCCATCACCACGTTCGCGCCGGATATGTTCGCGGCGCTCACCATCTACATCCGCGGCTTCTACTGCGTGCTGGGCTACCCCTTCGGCTGAGGCCCCGGCTCAGGGCACGGGCAGCCGGGGCAGCGTGAGCGGCACGACGTCCAACATGGGACGGGCACCGGTGCCGCTCTTGCGCGCCGTCCAGGTGACCTCCGCGTCGCGCAGGGACTCCACGCCGAACACCGGCACCGTGGCCGCCGTCACCACGGTCACCTGCTCGCCGGACGCCAGGCGGAAGGTCTGCTCCCGTCCCTTGCCAGCGAAGGGGCCGGTGCGCAGGTCGGTGTCGCGCTGGCGGACGGGCGCGCCCCGGAGCGCGGCGTGGTCCGCGACCAGGTCCACCGGGATGGCGACGGGGGTGTTGGGCGGCACGGTGATGGCCAGCCGCTCCACCACGGCGCGGCCGGTACCGGCGCGGGCCACCCAGACGACGATGAGGGAGGGAGGCGTCGTCTGGTAGTCCAGCTCCACCTGGTAGAGCGTGTCGCGTTCGCGCGGCGTCTCGCCCACGACGGCGGCGCGCACGGGGAAGGTGACCTGCTTCGAACGGACGGTGTATTCCACCCACGTGCCCACGACGGGCTGGAGCTGGCCGTAGAGCAGCAGCGGCGGCACCAGGGCGCGCGCCTCCGCGAGGCGGCCGGGGGCGATGGGCGGATCCTCGGGGGCGGGCGTTCCCGCGTCGGTGGTGGCCACCGTCGCAGTGGGAGGGGCGGGAGCGATGCCCGCGTCGGGCGCGGCGGACGTGGCCGGCGTGGCGAAGAGCAGCACGGCGGTGCACACGGGACACAGGAGGCGGCGCATGGGAACAGCACTATCGGTCCGGGGCTCCGCGCCGGACAAGTCCGGGGGACACATGGGACGGCTGCTGACGCTGCTCGCGTTGCTGCTCGTGGGCCTGGGGGCCCTGCCCGCGCGGGCGCAGGGCGGCGCACCGGATGCGTTGTTCGGCCTGCCACTCGTCGTGCGTGAAGGCGGCTGGGCGCGCTACGTGAACACGTCTCCGGACGGGCCTCCGCAGTTCGTGATCAAGCTGGGCGGCCCGGGACGCCACGAGGGCAAGCGCGGCCGCTGGGTCCTCATCGAGCTCGACGTGCCCGCCACCGGACGCGTGGGCTTCGACTTCCTGGTGGAGGGCGAGCGCTTCAGCGCGAAGAGCGTGCTGCTCATGCGTTTGCGCGTGCCCGGCCGTCCGCCGAACGACACGCCCGCGCCGTTCAACAAACCGGGCGCCGAACGAAGGCCGCACCCCCTGCGGGAGACGACGGAGACCCTCGCCGGCAAGAAGCTGGCGGTGTCGGAGTACTCGTACGCCGGAGGCATCATCGCCCAGTGGTCCCCTGGCGTCCCGGTGCTGGGCCTGGTGCGCGTCTCCGGCACACAGTCATTCCAACTGGAGGCCTTCGGCGTGGGCGGAGACCCGTGGAAGGACGCTACCGCCGCCGGGAAGTAAGGCCCGCCCCGACGAGCGCGGTCCGCACCGCGTCTTCATCCGCGCTCGCGAGCCGAGCGGCCAGCAGCAGCCGCGTCCCGTGCCCCGCCTGGAGGCGCACGCGAGGCAGGTCCCCCGTCTCCCGCTGGAACGTGAACCACTCCAGCCGGGAGAACGGCGTGCGCCGCCCCAGCGAATCGATGAAGCCCGAGGGGCCCAGGAACAGCGCGGGCACGCCATGCAGGCCCACGCCCGCGAGCCACCCGGCGACGCCCAGGCAGAACGTGGCGAGCGCGGGCCGGCCCTCCGAAGAGAAGAGCCGCAGGCCCACCAGCGCCAGCACGGCCATGGTCGCGAGCACCAGCGCATAGGTGCCCATCTCCGCCCGCGAGCGCAGCGCCAGGAGCCTTCCGCCGCGCAGCAGCCCCACGAGCGCGCCCAGCGCCACGAGCGCCAGTCCCGCCGCGGCCACCGCCACGCCCAGCCCCATCATCCCGGGACGACCTCCCAGCTCCCGCGACTCGCGCACGAGCCACGCCGCGCAGCCCGTGAAGAAGACCAGCGTCACGCCATGGAAGGCGGCCGTGGAGACGGGGCGCGAGGGGACCGGGGAACGACTCACCCAGTTGTCTCTACACCACCTGGGCCCCAAGCCCCGAGCACCCACCCGGGAAACCTCCGGCATCCCATGGTTCCGGCACTACCAGAAAAAGCTGCTTTCAATGAATTTACCTATCTCTTAGAATCTTTTTCGACGTCGCGGCCCCGGCGTTCTGGGGCTGCTCACCCCCGCAGTCACCAGGAGGTTCCGGATGCTTCGTCGCACCGCCCTGGCCCTCGTCCTGTGCGCCACGTCCTGCACACAGGCCGAAGGGCCCTCCGCAACAGAGTCCCCTCCCCCCGAACAACAGGAAGTCCTGGGCCGGGCCGAACAGGCCGCCGAGTCCCTGGAGACGCCCGGTGAGGCGAACAGCATCCGCTTCCTGGAGCAGTCCTCCTTCGGTCCCAAGCTGGCGCGCGGCGTGGCCCCCGCCCCAGTGGGCACCGTGGAGCGCGTGATGTCCGTAGGCATCACCCAGTCGCTCACGGACCAGTTCGCGCTCCAGCCCGCCACGCCGTACGACGGAGAGAGCGCCCAGGACCTGGGCTCGCAGTTCTTCCAGCGCGCGGTGACGGGGGAGGATCAGCTCCGCCAGCGCGTGGCGTTCGCGCTCAGTCAGATCCTCGTCGTCTCCCAGAACGGCATCCCGGAGTCCACCCGGACGCCCTACGCGGACTCCAAGGTGGCGCTCGCGGGGTACATGAACCTGCTGTCGCAGCACGCCTTCGGTGACTTCCGCGTCCTGCTGGAGGCCGTGACGAAGGACCCCGCCATGGGCCGCTACCTGGACATGGCGAACAACCGCGCGTTCGACAAGCAGGGCAACCCCATTGACCCGAACGAGAACTACGCGCGGGAGATGCTCCAGTTGTTCACGCTGGGCACGGACAAGCTGAACCTGGACGGCACCCCGGCGCTGGACGCCAACGGCAACCGGCAGCGTGCGTACAGCGAGGAGCAGGTGAAGGCCTTCGCGCACGCGCTGTCCGGCTGGACCTGGAACGCCACGGGGTGTCCGGCCAAGGGCGCCGCCAACAATACGCCCGACTACAAGAACCCGCTGATGCCCTGCGATGACAACCACGACAAGAGCAGCCAGACGCTCCTGCGGGGCGTCACCACCTCGGCGGGCGGGACCATCACCGCGCACCTGAACCAGGCGCTGAACAACGTCTTCAACGACGCCAACGTCCCGCCCTTCATCAGCAAGCAGCTCATCCAGCACCTGGTCACGAGCAACCCGACGCCCGCCTACGTCAAGCGCGTGGCCAACGTCTTCAAGAACGACGGCACCGGCGCGCGCGGCAACCTCCAGGCGGTGGTGCGCGCCATCCTGGAGGACACCGAGGCGCGCGGCGCCCAGCCGCCCGTGGCGCTGCGGCCCGGCTTTGGCCACCTGCGCTCGCCCGCGCTGTTCGTCACCAACGTCGTCCGCTGGCTGGGTCCCACGCTGGACACGACCACCAAGGACCCGGGCCTGAAGCTCAGCAACTGGAGCAAGTCGATGAACCAGTGGGTGAGCCGTCCGCCCTCCGTGTTCAGCTTCTACCCGCCCAACGCGCCGTTGCCGGGCGCGGACGGCCTCGTGGGACCGGAGTTCGCCATCCTGGACACGGCCACCATCACGGCCCGCGCCAACTTCCTGCACGAGTTCCTCTACGCCAACACCGCCGCCAACGCGGGCATCACCGTGGACTACGACCTCTTGCCGTCCACCAACCCGGAGCTGGTCGCGTACCTGGGCCGCTACTGGCTGCACGGCACGATGGCGCCGGAGCTGGAGCAGAAGCTGCTGACGGCCATGGGTGACAGCCGGGCGAACTCGCTCATCCGCAAGAAGAAGCTGGCGCTCTACCTGACGTTCCTCTCCCCCTCCTTCCAGATCCAGCGGTGAACCCCATGACCACGACCCGTCGCCAGTTCCTCCGGCGCGCCACGCAGGGCCTGGGATTCCTGGCCGCCGCGGCCGCCCTTCCCCGCTGGGTGGGCAACGCCCACGCGGCCACCATCGGTGGCTACTCCGGCAGCCGCGTCGCCGTCTGTGTCTTCCTGCTGGGAGGCAATGACAGCAACAACATCCTCATCCCGCGCGAGACGAACGCCTACGCGAAGTACCTGGCCGCCCGGCCCACCATCGGTCTGAAGACGGACCAGATGGACCTCATCAACCCCACGGACCTGGCCGCGGGCTCCTTCGCGCTGCCCAAGACGCTTTCGAAGCTGCGCGCGCACTTCGAGGCGGGCCGCGCCGCGTTCGTGTGCAACGTGGGCCCGCTGGTGCTCCCGCTGACCAAGGCGGACTACCTGGCCGGCGGCACGTCCGTTCCGGAGAACCTCTTCTCCCACAGCGACCAGCAGGACGCCTGGGCGAGCGCGCTGGCCAACCCCGGCTCCAGCACCGTCACCTCCGACATCAAGGTGACGGGATGGGGCGGGCGCACGGCGGACAAGCTCCACGTGCTCAACACCAGCACCCCGCCGGACTATCCGGAGGTGACGTCGTTCGGAGGCAAGCCGCGCTTCTGCGCGGGCGTGGACCGCAAGCCCATGATGGTCGCCCCGGATGGCACGCTCGCGTTCCGCACCGTCAACACCCCGGCGTCGGACTTCGACCTGCTCCAGCAGGCGGCGCTGGCGGACGTGATGACGGTGCAGGATGGCAACGTGCTGGAGACGGCCTACGCGGGCGTGTTCACCACGGCGCAGACCTTCTCCGCTGCCCGCGCCGCCGCGCGCGACGCGGCGTGGGCGCAGCTGCCGCAGGCCACCCGCGACGCCATCGACGGCTACTTCGTGCCCACGCTGCCGCCGGAGGACACCGTGAAGTGGACGCTGCACACGCAGCTCTACCAGGTGGTGCGCGACCTGGTGGCGGGCGCCATGCCGGTGAGCAACGCGGGATTGGGCCTCAAGCGTCAGGTGTTCTCCGTGGGCTTCGGCTCCTTCGACACGCACCAGAACCAGGACGTGGACCAGCCGAAGCTCCTGGAGCAGTTGGACTTCGCGCTCGACGCGTTCCAGAAGTCGGTGACGTTGCTGGAGACGCAGACCGCGTTCGGCTCCAACGCGCCGCAGGCCACGCTCTTCACCATGAGCGACTTCAACCGGACGCTGCTGGAGAACGGCGACAGCGGCACGGACCACGCCTGGGGTGGCCACGCCATCGTCCTGGGCAACCGCGTGGCGGGCAAGAAGCTCTACGGCACCTTCCCCAGCCTGGACCTGTCCGGTTCGCTGGACGGCTCCACGGACGAGCGGGGCCGCTGGATTCCCACGCTCACGGTGGAGCAGTACGGCTGGACGCTGGCCTCGTGGCTGGGGCTGAACACCGCCGCCGAGCGCGACTACGTGTTCCCCAACCTCACCGGCTACCTGGCGGACGCGGTGGCGCGCAACTTCCCGGCGCAGGCGCGCAAGGCCAAGGTGGGCTTCATGCTGGCGGACTGACGCCGGCATGAACGCGAGAAGGCCGCGAGCCCGTGCTGTCGCTCGCGGCCTTCGTCGTCAGGTCCCGCAGGCAGGCATGCCCGGCAGCACCGCGAAGCCCCGGGTGCAGCCCACGTCACGCACCGCCAGCGCCCGGTCCCGGGCGTTGAAGGTCTCCAGCGCGGAGGACAGCTCCGTGAGGAGTTGGGCCCTCAGGGTCGCGGTCGCGGACGTGGGGCCCGAGGCCAGGCCGCGCGCGGTGGCCAGTTCCAGGAGCGCGTCGAACGCCTCTCCCAACACGGCCTCGGTGGTGCGCTCGCGAACCGGGAGCGCGGAGAAGTCCACGCCCGTCTCCCAGACATGGCGGAGCACGTGCAGCGTCTGGACGCACTCGCTGTTGGACATGTCCACGGTGAAGGTGCGCTGCGGGCCGGTGGGGCCGGTGCTCGTGGATGCGTCCGTGCAGACGTGGTGCGAGATGCGGTCCGCCAGCACGTGCAGGTAGATGCCCGCCCGGGCGTCCGCGGCGTTCGCGCCGAGGTACGCGTCGAAGCCGGTGGACAGCACGCCGGCGTCCACGTCGATGACCTGCGGCCCCGTGGAGGTGTTGAACGGCACCGCGACGGGGCCCACCGCTGCCAGGCTTCCCGTGATGGCGCCGGGCTGGCCGTTGAACTGGTAGCACGTGGGCCCCAACGCGTAGCCCATCCCCGAAGCGGGCACGGTCAGGCCTCCGGCGCAGCCTCGCCCCGCGCCCTGTCCCTGGAGCGCCCATGCGCGGAGGTTGGCGAGCAGCACCTCGTTCACGTCCGTGGCATCCGGGTGCAGGCCGTCCACGGCGGGGGCCGGGTCAGCGGCGCCGCCGTTGCGCGGGGCGACGAAGTGGAAGAGCACGCCGCCGTGGTCGAAGTCGCCCCGGGTGACGCCGGTGATGGACTTCGTGGCGAGGGCCGCCGCGTTCGAAGCGGGCGCACCGTTCAGCGTGCGCGGCGTGAACGAGCCCAGGTCCGTCGCTTCGTCGTAGGCGGCGATCCAGTACGCCTGCGTGGAGGAGAAGCCCACCGCCTGCGCGAGGATGTACGTGGCGTCCACGTGGACGAGGCTGCGGCCTCCGTTGGACTGGTTCTGCGCGTTGCCCGCCGCCACCAGCGCCGCAGCCTTGCACGCCGAGGACGCGTCACCGGGCGCGCAGCCCGCGGGCAGCGGCTGGCAGTTGAGCGGCGCGGAACCGTTCGCCGCGTAGCAGAGGTCCTCGCCAAAGGCGAAGACGGGGGTGGAGAGCAACAGTGAGGCGAGGAGCAGGGGTCGAGGGGTCATGCCCTCCTCAACCCCTCCGCGCCTCGCCGGTTGCGGGCGTGCGGCTACTTCAGCTCCGCGAGCACGTCGAACACGGAGGGCCGGTGCGGCTTCCAGCCCAGCGCGCGGGCCCGCTTCGCGCGGATGCGGCTGTTGGACGCGAGCGCCAGCCGCCCCAGCTCCACACCCCAGCGCTTCTCCCCTTCCTGAAGCGGCATGCTGTCCACGGGCAGGTGGAGGCTCTTGCCAATGGCTGTCACCACGTCGCGGAAGTTCGCCTCGCCGTTCTCCGCGAAGAAGAACGTGCCGGCTGGCGCGCGCTCCAGCACCAGGAGGTACAGGTCCGCCAGGTCCTCGATGTGCACGTTGGACCAGACGTTCTCCCCCTTCCCGATGTAGCGCGCCGTGCCCGTCTCGCGCGCGTACTGGATGAGCGGCGGCAGCTGCACGCTGTCCGGATTCAGGCCCAGGCCCTTGCCGTAGATGAGGCACGGGCAGATGACGTTCGTGTGGATGCCGTCCTTCGCGGCGTCCAGCACCGTCTTGTCCAACGAGATGCGCGCCACCTTCTCCGGGACGGGCTCGATGGGCGTGTCCTCGTCGTGCACGCCCGCCGTCAGCTCGCCGCCCGCGTCGGTGGCGACGATGCTGGAGCCGCTGGTGTGGATGAAGTGCTTGCCGGAGCCCTTCAGCGCGGCGAGCAGCGCCTCCACCACCTTGCGCTCGTCCGCGGACGCCGCGTTGATGACCGCGTCGGCTTCCTTCGCCAGCCGCGCGAGCGCGTCCAGGTCGTCGAACGAAGCGACCGTCGCCTGGATGCCGCGCGCTTCCAGCTCCCGCGCCTTGTCCTGAGTCCGGGCGGTGCCCACCACCTGGTGCCCCGCCGCCATCAACCGCGCCGCCACCGACCCGCCGATGTACCCCGTCGCGCCCAACACGAAGACTTTCATGATCCGCTCCCGTGAATGGGAGGGAACCTGCATTGTTCCCCTGTGGACGGGTAGTGGCTTGCCGGGCACATGTCCTGTTCCTAGAGTTCTCGAATGACCCTCATCCAGGAGCCGCTCGCCGGGCTGGGTGCCTTCGTGCGCACGCTCGAAACGGGCAGCTTCAGCGCGGCGGCCCGAGCGCTCGGCGTGTCCCCTTCCGCGGTCAGCAAGACCGTAGCCCGCCTGGAGGGCCGGTTGGGGGTGCTGCTCCTCCAGCGAGGCACGCGGCGGCTCCAGCCGACACCGGAGGGGCTGTCCCTCTTCGAGCGGGGCCAGCGCATCGTGGCGGAGCTGGAGGCGGCGCAGGGCGAGCTGCGCGAGTCGAAAGGCCCAAGGGGCCCGCTCCACGTCACCGCGCCCATGGACCTGGGCCGTCACTGGCTGGTGCCACGGCTGCCGGCGTTCCTCGCCGCGTATCCCCAGATTCAGTGCGCGCTGGGGCTCACGGACCGCTTCATCGACCTGGTGGAGGAGCGCGTGGACGTGGGGCTGCGCATGGGGGAGAGCGCGGACACGCGGCTCGTGCGACGGCGGCTGGGAGAGTCTCGCGCCGTCATCTGCGCCTCGCCCGCGTACCTGCGCCGGCACGGCACGCCGCGGAAGGTGGCGGACCTCCAGCGCCACGCGTGTCTGGCCTACCTGCGCGGCGGCCAGCGCGTCCCGTGGCGACTGGATGGCAAGGAGGTGGACGTGCCCGGCCCCTTCGCGTCCGACAACAACGAAGCGCTGCTGACGCTGGCGCAGGAGGGCGTGGGCATCGCGCGCATCCCGGAGTTCGTCGCCACGCAGGCGCTGGCGTCCGGAAGACTGCGGGCCGTGCTCGGCGAGGTGCACTCGCCGGGCCCCGACGTGTTCGTCGTCTATCCGGAGCGCCGGCACCTGTCGCCCCGCGTCCGCGTGTTCGTGGACTTCGTGGCGGATGCGTTCGCGCGAGAGGAGGCGAGGCCGGGCACGAAGCCCCGGCCTCGTCGGTGACGACGGTCAGTAGACCTTGTCGCTCTTCTCCACGCCGAAGGGGGAAGCCGGCATCTGGATTCCGTTCACCGTCGTCCCGCCGTTGTGGATGGCGGGGAACATGGGCTCCATGCTCTGCGGGAACCCGAACGCGGGCTTCGTGAGCTCATTCAGCCGGCCCAGCTCCTCGGCCGTGAGCTTCACGTCGGCGGCCTTGAGGTTGTCCTCGAGCTGCGCGATCCGCCGCGCGCCGATGATGGTCGAGCCCACGCCCGGCTTCGCCATGACCCAGGCCAGCGCCACACGCGCCGGGGTGCTCTCGTGCGCACGGGCGATGGCCTCGAGCGCGTCGACGACGGTGTACGTCTTCTCGTTCAGGTAGGGCTCGATGAAGGCGCCCCGGTCGCCCTTCAGCTGGCCCGCGTTCTTGCGGGTGTACTTGCCGCTGAGCGCGCCGCTCTTGAGCGGGGACCAGGGGGTGATGCCGAGCCCGTGCTCCAGGGCCATGGGGACCAGTTCCTGCTCCACGCTGCGCTCGAGCAGCGAGTACTCAATCTGCAACCCGATGAAGGCCGACCAGCCCCGGAAGCGCGCGGTGACGTTCGCCTCGACGACCTTCCAGGCAGGCGTGTCGGAGACGCCGAGGTAGCGGACCTTGCCGGCCCGGACCAGGTCCTCGAGCGCGGCCATCGTCTCGTCCATGGGCGTGTGCTTGTCCCAGTTGTGCAGCCAGTAGAGGTCGATGTAGTCGGTCTGCAGGCGGCGGAGCGAGTTCTCGCACGCCGAGATGATGGACTTGCGGCCGGAGCCTCCCCCGTTCGGATCGCCGGGGTAGAGGTTGCCGCTGAACTTCGTGGCGATGACCAGGCGGTCGCGCCGGGCAGCATGCTTGCCGATGTGGTCACCGATGATCTTCTCGGAATGGCTCTTCGTGTAGAAGTTCGCGGTGTCGATGAAGTTGCCGCCCAGTTCGATGAACCGGTCGATGATGTGCTGGGACTCCTCCACGCTGGTCCCCCAGCCGAGGTCTTCACCGAACGTCATCGCACCAAGGCACAGCGGGCTCACGCGCAGGCCGGAGCGGCCGAGCGTGACGTAGTGGTCGAGAGGCATGGAGTCTCCTGGGGATGTGTTACCGTTTCAGGGAGGCCGAATTGGTTCAGCCTTGAGTTGATTTAATTTTGTACCAATTTCCGCGCAAGGGCTCATGTCGAAGATCGACCCGGCGAAGATCTGGTCGCTGAACTACAACCTGCTGATGTCGGTCATCTCCGGTGTCTCCCCCGACATCGCCGGGCTGGGGTTGGACACGAAGGAGCTGTTCGTGCTGGCCCAGGTGGAGGAGCACCCCTACCCGGCCGAGCTGGCGGCGACGCTGAGCATGCCGAAGCCGACGGTGACGGTGTACGTGAAGCGGCTGGAAGCGGCGGGCTTCCTGCGCCGGGAGATTGACGCCGAGGACCTGCGGCGGCACCGGCTGCAGGTCACCCCGGCGGGCCGCAAGGTGACGGCGAAGGGGCTCGCGATGCTGTCGGAGGCGTTCGGCGCGCGGCTCGGTCGCTTGAGTGCGGCGGAGCAGGCCGAGCTCCGGAGCTTGCTCGAGAAGCTGAGCTGACGGCGGCTTGAATCCTGCCGCGCCCCTGGTGCGTAATTCCGGCCATGACGCCGAGGCGACTTTTCGCCCGGCCGGGGGTTCCCCATCCATGCAGAAGCGTCGTGCGGGTGAAGTGGTTCTGGGTGCACTGGTGTGCTGGATGCTCGCGGCCTGTGGCGGCGACGACAAGGTGAAGGTCCGGGGGCACGTCACCAACGGAGGCGGTCAGCAGTCGCAGGGGCTCGTCGACGGCGCGCCCGCGCTGGCCGGAGATGGAACGGTCTCGGCGGCGACCACGGTGCGGATCAGCCGCGTGGTGGCGTCCGGCGACCTGACGACGCTGGCGGAGGCCGACGTCGCGGCGGATGGTAGCTACACGCTGGAGCTGGACGACGCGGGGCAGCGGCTGATCATCGAAGCGGTGAACGCGTCCGCCGCCACGGTGGGCTCCGCGGTGCTGGACTCCACGACGCCGCAGTCCGGTCAGGAAGTGCGCACGGCGCCGCCCATCACGAGTGAGTCCTCGCTGGAGGCGGAGGTCTTCGTCCAGATGGTGCGGGACGGGGACTCGCCGAATGGCGTGGACACGGTGGACCTGCGCGCGCGGCTGAACTCGGAGCAGGCGGCGGCGGTGCGCGGCCAGCTCAAGGCGACGGCGGCGGAGTCGGTGGAGGCGTTGAGCGCGGCGGTGCGCGCGGCACAGGCGACTCGGATCAAGGCGTACGCCCGGGCCGGCGTGGCCGTCACGCAGGAGCAGCTCTTCAGCGCGTCGCTGGATGCGTCCGCGCAATTGGACGCGTCACTGGATGCCGGCGGACAGTCCGCGGTGGGCGCCTACGACACGTTCTTCGCGGCGGTGCGTGCGGCCACGCCCCAGGCGAACGACGCGCAGGACCAGCAGGCGGAGCGAGAGGCGAGCGTGTCCTATCGCATCGCGGTGGATGCGCGGCTGTCCTCGGGAGCGGGCATCGCGGTCGCGGACGCGTCGGTGCGAGCCGCCGCCGCACTGGAGGCCCGGGCCACCGAGGCCGCCGTGAAGGCCCTGCTCCAGGGCGCGAGCGCCACCGACCTGACGCTGCAACAGGCGAACACCGCCGCCACGTCGCTGCGAGCGAACCTCTCTTCCGCCACGGCGGCCAACGCCGCCGCGACGGCCTGGGCGAACTACAACACCCAGCTCGCCACCGGCGGCAGCGCGTCCGTGATGGGGGCTCAGCTGGGAGTGACGAGCAGCAACCAGCTCGCCTTCGACTCGGCGGTGCATGCGGGCGCGCAGGCGGGCGCGACGCTCGAAGCCGCGCTGGGCACGGTGCTGGAACAGTCCGGCAAGGCGTCCGCCACGGCGCTCGCGGACGCGGTGGTCAACGCCTTCGCCACCTATGACGCCGCGGTGCGAGGCGGCGCCACCGCCACCCTGGTGGCCTTCGGACCCAAGGCCACCACCGGCGTGGAGCTGCTGATCATCTCCGAGGGCTCGTTCCGCCTGCGGTAGGTGTGGCGCCCTCCGCTCGCTGCTCCTCCCGCCGCAGCGAGCGGTCCAGCACGAAGGTCCCGAACGGCACCAGCGACGCGCCGAACGCCGCGAGCGAACGGCGCGCCGTCCAGCCGTGTTCGGACGCCGCGCGGAACAGTGAGGACACGAAGAGCAGGAACAACAGCCCGTGGACGCTGCCTGTGATCCGCACCGCCAGGGGCTGAGCGAACAGGTACTTCACCGGCATCGCGATGAAGAGCAGCCCCAGGAAGGACATCCCCTCCAGGAAGGCCACCCACCGCAGCTGTCTCAGCGCATTCATGTGTCCACCCAGGGCCAGCGCGGCCGGAAGACCATCAGCACCAGCACGCAGAAGAACGGCACGGCAGCCCAAAGCGCCCCCGCCATCGTGCGCCGCTCACGGGACGCCATGGCCACCAGCGCCAACTGCGACACCAGCGACAGCGTCAGACCGCCCAGAATCCACGCCTCCGTCAACGCGATGTTGAACTGGAGCGTGAGCAGGTAGCCCGCCGTCCACGTCACCACCAACCCCGGTGACGCGATGGCGTGCACCGCGCGCTTGCGGTCCCGGGACTCCGTCGCGGCCAGCGCCCCCACGAGCCCGCCGCCATAGAGCACCACGCCCACGAACTTCAGCAGGAGCAGCAAGCGGTAGATCAACACCCCGTCACACGTCCCTGGCACGCCGTGGCGGCCATCGCCACGAAGCCCCGTCCGTATGACACGGGCCCCGCTCCCACCGTGAGTGGCGTAAACGCCATCTTTCGACGACTTCCCGCCACGACTTACCTTGGCGGGAACCCACCGGCCCTGGCATCGTCCCGACATGCACACCGTGGCCATCGTCGCTCTGGACGGAGTGGTGCCGTTCGACCTCTCGATTCCCACCGAGGTCTTCCGCCATGTGCGGCTGCCCTTCGGCGGCCCCGGCTACCAGGTCCGCGTCTGCGGCCTCACGCCGGAGGTCCACGCGGGCGCGTTCCGGGTGAAGACCCATTATGGCCTGGGCGCCCTGGCGCGCGCGGACACCATCATCCTGCCCGGCATCACGGATGTCTCCGGGCCCGTGCCGCCCAGGCTCGTGAAGGTCCTCCGCGCGGCCGCGGGCCGGGGCACGCGCATCGCGTCCATCTGCTCGGGCGCGTTCCTCCTGGCCGCGACAGGGCTGCTCGATGGGCTGCGCGCGACCACGCACTGGATGGCCACGGAGGAGCTGGCCCGGCGCTTCCCCTCCATCCAGGTGGATCCGAATGTCCTCTACGTCGACAACGGCCAGTTCCTCACCTCCGCGGGCGCGGCGGCGGGGCTGGACCTCTGCCTGCACATGGTGCGGCGCGACCATGGCGCCGCGGTGGCGGCGGACGCTGCGCGGCTGGCCGTGATGCCGCTGGAGCGTGACGGCGGCCAGTCCCAGTTCATCACCCACGTGCCTCCCGCCCCCGAAGGCTCGTCGCTGGAGCCGCTGCTGCACTGGATGGAGGACCACCTGGACCGGCCGCTCACGCTCCACGACCTCGCCCGGAAGGCGGCGATGAGCGACCGCACCTTGAGCCGCCGCTTCCGGGAGCAGACCGGCACCACTCCGCTCCAATGGCTCCTCCACGCCCGCGTGCGCCGCGCCCAGTACCTGCTGGAGACCACCGAGCAGTCCGTGGAGGCCGTCGCGGAAGAGGTGGGCTTCCAGTCGCTCACCACCTTCCGCGAACACTTCCAGCGCTTCGTCACCACCAGCCCCCTCGCCTACCGCCGCGCGTTCCGGGGAGCAGACCGCCTCAATGCTGGTGGCCGAAGCGCACCTCCACCGCCGGGTGCGCCGCGACGAAGGCGCGCAGCTTCTTGAAGCTCTCCACGCCCCGGGGCCCGTCATCCGTGAAGGAGCCCGGCTCCACGTCGTGTTCCCAGCCCCAGCGCGTGTGGCTGGCATCGCCCAACAGCAGCACCGGCCCCTTCGTGGAGCGCACGAGGTACGCGGTGCTGCCCGGCGTGTGCCCCGGCACCCAGAGCGCCCACACGGAGCCGTCCCCGAAGACGTCCACCGCGCCGTCAAAGAGGCCCTTCGGGTCGGCCGTGTAGTTCCACTCCGACAGCGCCGGCTTGCCCTCCAGCGCGCGGTCCGTGGCGCCCTGCACCACCAGGTTGCGGAAGGCGCGGAGGCCCGCCTCACCCGGGCCGGTGTAGACGGGCGTCCCCGCCGGTGCGTCCGCCATGCCGCTGATGTGGTCCGGGTGCAGGTGCGTGAGGAAGACGCCGGAGAGCGGCTGGGGCTGCTTCGCCAGCCACTCGCCCAACGGCGCCAGCACCGTCATCTTCTCCATGTGCATCGCGCTCGTGACGATGCCGCCCAGCGCCGCGCGGTCCGGCGCGTCCCGCAGCGCCGTCTCCACGCCGGTGTCCACGATGAACATCCCCTTCGTGGGATGACGAATCGCGTGGAAGAAGACCTGCACGGGCTCGTCCCCGTCCTCCAGGTGCGCCGCCTTCGCCGTCGGGTGGTCCAGGTTGATGAGGCCGCTGCGATTCACGGACCAGTCGCACGAGGTGACGGTCTCCAGCTCCACCGGCCCGGGCGCGTCCAGCTCCGCGAGCAGCGCGTCCGCCGGCCGCGTCACGCCGAGCGCGGACTTCTGCGCGCCGTGCGAGGACGTGGCGCAGCCAGTGGAGAAACCAGCGACACAGAGGCAGAGCGCGAGCAGGGGGGACTTCATGACGGACTCCTTCTTCCTTCCGGCGCGAGGCACCGGTCGTTTGGGACAGGCGGCACGATGCGCGATGCGCTCATGGATGGGAATCCGTGAAATCGGCATGATGCCATCCATTCATGGATATCTCCTGGGACGACGCCCGGCTGTTCCTCGCCATCGCGGAGACGGGCAGCTTCAGCGGGGCCGCGCGGCGGCTGCGCATCGGACAACCCACGGTGAGCCGGCGGCTGGCCGCGCTGGAGTACGCGGTGGGCTCCGCGCTGTTCCGCCGGAGCGTGGATGGCGCGGCGCTCACGTCCGCGGGAGAGCGGTTGCTCGTGCCCGCGAAGAAGATGGCGGAGTGGGCCGGTGAGCTGCACCGCGCGGCGGAATCCGCGGACAGCTCGCCCCGGGGCATCGTGCGCGTGACGGCCACGCCCTACATGAGCTTCGACTTCCTGGCCCCCTTCGCCGCCTTCGTCTCCCAGAAGCACCCGGGCCTGCGCCTGGAGGTGCAATCCCAGATTCAATACCTGGACCTGGGGCGCGGTGAGGCGGACCTCGCGTTGCGCGGACGGCCTCCCACCAGCGCGGACCTGAAGCTCGTGGACACGCTGGAGGTCCCCAACGCCGTCTTCGTGTCCAAGGCCCTGAAGGCCCGGCTGCCCAAGAAGGTTTCGCTCCAGCAGCTGCCCTGGGTGGCCTGGGCGCCCCCCTTCGAAGCCGTCCCGCCCAACCCCCAACTGGAGTCGATGATCCCCGGCTTCAGTCCGTCATTCACGGCGGACAACTACCTGGTGCTGCTCGCGGCGGCGGAGGCCGGCCTGGGCGCGATGGTGATGGCGCGCATGGCGCACCGCTTCACCCGCCCCTCGCGCCTCGTCCCTCTGGAGGTGGACCTGGGGCCCTTCTCCCGGAGCCAGACCCACCTGGTGTGCGCGAAATCCGCGCTGGATATTCCCCGGGTGCGCCGTGTGTCAGAGCTGTTGCGCGAGGAGTTCCAACGAATTCGCCTGGGTCGATGAAAACCCCCAACGGCCGGCAGCCCGCGTATTGTGCCCGCCATGCAATCCGTCCGCCCCGCCGCCGCATCCTACGTCCTCATCGACGCCGAGAACGTCGATTGGGCCGTCTCCAACATCGTCGGGCGCAAGCCCGAGCCGCAGGACCGGGTGCAGTTCGACCGGCTCGTCGCCTTCTGCGACACGTATTTCCCCAAGCCGGTGCGCTGCGTGGTGGTGCTCAACTCTCGGGGTGAGCAGCTGCCGGACGCGATGATTGGCTTCGTGCGCGCGCTGAAGTCCGCGGGCTGTGAAGTGGCGCTGCTGCACGGCCGTCCGGACCAGAAGGTCGTGGACCTGGGCATCCTCAAGCTCCTGGAGAACATCCGCACCCAGCGTCCGCAGGCGGCGGTCGGCCTGGCCAGCCACGACGGCGCGGACTTCGCGGAGGCGCTCAAGCCCCTGCTCGAAGAGAAGCGGCAGGTCGCCGTGCTGGGCCTGCGCGAGTATGTGAGCCAGAAATTCCGCGAGCTCACCCCGCTGGGCCTGAAGGTCGTCGACCTGGAGCTCAACGCCCGCGTGTTCCAGCGCCCCCTGCCCCGGCTGCTGCCGGTCAACGTGGACGAGTTCGATCCTTCTCTGTTCGTCTAGCCGCGGTTTCCACGCCGGAGTCCGTCCATGTCATCCCAGTCCGTCCCCCAGCGCGGCGCCGCGTCCGCTTCGCTGCACACCCTGCTGGAAGCGGAGTGGCAGTACTCGCTCCAGCAGTACCCCACCTACGCGTCGCTCCTGGGGGACCGGCGCTGGAATGACCGATGGGATGACCTGAGCCTCACGGCGCTGGAGGCGGATCACCAGCACAGCCACGCCGTGCTGCGCCGGTTGCAGGACGTGGACCGCGCCGCGCTGGACAGCGACGCGGACCGGCTGCACCTGGACCTCTTCCGCCGGATGCATGAGACCTGGATCGAGGAGTACGGGGTGAAGTGGCACCTCATGCCCCTCAACCAGATGGGGTGCCTGCCGGAAGGGCTCAAGATGCCGCCGGGGCTCCAGACGGCGTACCAGTTGGCGGACACCCTGCGCTTCGAGACGGTGCGGGACTACGAGGACTGGGTGAAGCGGCTGGAGGGCTTCGGCGCCTACGCGGATCAGGTGGTGGCGCTGATGCGCGAGGGCATGCGCCAGCACCGCATCCACCCGCGCATCGTGCTCCAGCGCATCCCGCCGCAGCTGGAGCGGCAGGTGGTGAAGGATGCCACGCAGAGCGGCTTCTTCAGTCCCTTCACCCGCATGCCCAAGGACTTCACGCCGGAGGACGCGCGGCGGCTTTCGCAGGCGGGCCGCGACGCCATCGCGAACACCGTGGTGCCCGCGCTGAAGCGCGCCCTGGACTTCGTCACCACGGAGTACCTGCCCGCCGCGCCGGAGACGGTGGGCGTTTGGCAGTTCCCGGATGGCGAAGCGATGTACACGGTGCTCGCGCGCCGGCACACGACGACGCGGATGACGCCGGAGGAGATTCACGCGGTGGGCCTGACGGAGGTCCAGCGGCTGCGCGCGGAGATGGACGCGGTAATGGCGCGCACGGGCTTCACCGGCACGCTCCATGGCTTCTTCGACACGCTGCGCACGGAGACGCGCTTCTACGAGCCCACCGGTGAGTCGCTGCTCGCGCGCTACCGGACGCTGGCCCGCCGAATCGACCCGCTGCTCCCGCGGCTGTTCCGGACGATGCCGAAGACCCCCTACGTGGTCGAACCCATCGCGGAGGCCATGGCCCCGGACGTGACGACGGGCTTCTACTTCCCGGCCGCCGCGGACGGCTCGCGCCCGGGCACCTTCCAGGTGAACCTCTACCGGCCGGAGACGCGGCCCGTCTGGGAGATGGTGCCCCTGACGCTGCACGAGGCCGTGCCCGGCCACCACTTCCAGGTGTGCCTTGCCAACGAGCAGACCGACGTGCCGGCCTTCCGCCGCTTCACGTCCTACGTGGCCTTCGATGAAGGCTGGGCGCTCTACAGCGAGTCCCTGGGCGACGAGCTGGGTCTGTACGACGACCCGCACGACAAGTTCGGCCAGCTCGCCTACGAGATGTGGCGCGCGGTGCGGCTGGTGGTGGACACCGGCCTGCACGCGAAGCGGTGGACGCGGAAGCAGGCGCTGGACTTCTTCATGGAGAACGCGCCGCGCCAGGAGCTGGACGTCACCAACGAGGTGGACCGCTACATCGCGTGGCCCGGCCAGGCGCTGGCGTACAAGGTCGGCCAGCTGCGCATCCGCGCGCTGCGGGACAAGGCGGAGGCCGCGCTGGGGACGCGCTTCGACGTGAAGGCCTTCCACGACGAGGTGCTCCTGACGGGCTCGCTGCCGCTGGACGTGCTGGAGGCGAAGATCGACGCGTGGGTGGCCCGGGAGTCCGCGTGAAGCGTCCGCTCGTCGCCGGGCTTCTGCTGGGAGGCGTGGCCCTGCTGGCGATGGCCGCATGGGTCGCGGTACGCAGCGCGCGCTACATCTCCCAGGAGGTGCACCCGCCCCGGCAGCCGGTGGGCAGTCCTCCGCAGGAAGCGGAGTTCGCCGGCCTGCGCGACGTGGCGTTCCAGGACCGCGATGGCCTCCAGCTCAAGGGCTGGTACCTGCCTCCGCGCGACGGGGCGCTCGTCGTCCTGGTCCATGGGCTGTCAGGCAACCGCACGCAGCTGTTGCCCGAAGCGCGGTTCCTGGCCCGGGCCGGATACGGGCTGGTGCTCTTCGACCTGGGCGCGCACGGCGAGAGCAGCGGAACGGTGTCCACCTATGGCGACCGCGAGGCGACCCAGGTGCGGGCGGCGGTGGACTTCGCCGCGCTCCAGCCAGAGGTGGACGCGAAGCGCATCGGTGCGCTCGGGTTCTCCCTGGGGGGCTATTCGGTGCTGAAGGCCGCGGCGGAGGATCCGCGCATCAAGGCCGTGGTGGTGGAGGCCGCGGCCGTGGCGCCCGCGCAGGCGCTCCAGGACGAGCTGGGACACTGGGGACCCCTGGGCCTGTGGCCGGCGCTGGGGGTGATGAAGCGCGCGGGCGTGGACGTGAACGCCGTGCAACCCGCGCGGGACATGGCCGCGCTCGCGGGCCGCCCCGTCCTGCTGGTGGCGGGCGATTCGGATCCCTGGGTGCCGGACGCAGCCCTGGAAAACCTGCTTCGCCAGGGTCAAGGCCCGTGGGAGAAGTGGCGCGTGCCGGGTGCAGGGCACGAAAGCTACCTCCAGGCCTCTCCCGAAGAATATCCACGCAGGGTGTTGGCGTTCTTGTCGCGCTTTCTCTGAATGTGGCGGCTGGGGAGCGGCCGAGGGGTCGGCCGGATGTAAGGAATCTGCCCAGACGCGATCATTCCTTTCCAGGCATGGCATGCTGCGTGACCGGATTGGCCCGTCTTTCCCATCCTCTTCAATCTCAAACGCTCGGTACCTGACGGTCTGATGGACCCGGGGGATAAGTCCGTGGACGCAGCGCTCATGCAGACAGTGGTGGCGCGTTTCACCGCGCAGGCGTCCCGGACGCCTGACGCCGAGGCGGTCCGGTTCGAAGGCGCGGGGCTGACGTACGCGGCGCTGGACCGTCGCTCCAACCAGCTCGCGCACCACCTGCGGGGCCTGGGCGTCACCACGGACGTGCTCGTGGGCGTGTGCCTGGAGCGCTCGGTGGAGATGGTGGTGGCGGTGCTGGCCGTGCTCAAGGCAGGCGGCGCATATCTGCCATTGGACCCGGCCTATCCCGCGCCACGTCTGGCTTTCATGTTGGAGGACGCGAAGGCGCCGGTGCTGCTCACCCAGGCGAAGCTGCGCGCGGGGCTGCCTGCCTTCGCGGGCCCGGTGCTGTGCCTGGATGAGTCCCCTGCCCTCTTCGCTCCGGAGGCACCGGCATCACCGGTGGACGTGTCGAGCCTGGAGGGGCTGGCCTACGCCATCTACACGTCCGGCTCCACGGGCACGCCCAAGGGCGTGGCCATGGGACACCGGCCGCTCGCCAACCTCATCGCATGGCAGCTGGAGCAGTCCATCGCGGGGCCGGGCACGCGCACGCTGCAGTTCTCCCCGCTGTCCTTCGACGTGTCGTTCCAGGAGCTGTTCGGCACCTGGTGCTCCGGCGGAACGCTGGTGCTGGTGCGGGACGCGCTGCGGCTGGACGCCGTGCTGCTGTTGCAGCTGTTGGCGGACGAGCGCGTGGAGCGGCTGTTCCTGCCCTTCATCGCGCTGCAGAACCTGGCGGAGATCGCCACCTCGCACCAGAAGGTGCCGCCGGCCCTGCGCGAGGTCGTCACCGCGGGCGAGCAGCTCCAGGTGACGCACCACCTGCGCGCGTTCTTCGCCGCGCTGCCGGGCTGCGCGCTGCACAACCACTACGGCCCGTCGGAGACGCACGTCGTCTCCAGCTACGTGCTCCGGGGCTCGCCCGACACGTGGCCCGCGCTGCCGCCCATTGGCAAGGCGGTGGACGGCTGCGAGCTGCTGGTGCTGGACGAGCAGAAGAAGCCCATGCCGCAGGGCGAGTCCGGCGAGCTGTTCCTCGCGGGCGTGTGCCTGGCGAAGGGCTACCTGCACCGCGAGGCGCTGACGGCGGAGCGCTTCGTGCCGCACCCGCTCAAGCCCGGCACCAGCGAGCGCGCCTACAAGACGGGCGACCTGGCGCGCGTGCTGCCGGACGGCAACGTGGAGTTCCTGGGCCGCATCGACGGCCAGGTGAAGGTGCGCGGCTACCGCATCGAGCTGGGCGAGATTGAAGTCGCGCTGGGCAGCCACCCGGCGGTGAAGCAGGTGGCGGTGGTGGCCCGTGAGGACGTGCCCGGCGACAAGCGGCTGGTGGCCTACGTCGTCCCGGACGGCACGCTGGAGCACGCGGCCGGGACGCTGCGGCGCCACCTGTCCACGCGGGTGCCGGACTACATGGTGCCGTCCGCGTTCGTGGTGATGGACGCCCTGCCGCGCACGCCCAGCGGGAAGATTGACCGCCGGGGCCTGCCCGCCCCGCTGCCCACGCGGCCGGAGCTGCAGCAGGCGTTCGTCGCGCCGCGCTCGCCGCTGGAGCGCACGATCGCGGACGCGTGGGCGCAGCTCTTGCGCATCGACCGGGTGGGCGTGCACGACAGCTTCTTCGAGCTGGGTGGCAACTCGCTGCTCGCGCTCCAGTGCGTGGCGCGGCTGAGGCAGGCGCACGGGCTGGAGATCCCCATCGTCCAGCTGTTCCAGTCCCCCACGGTGGCGCAGCTGGCGGCGGTGCTGACGGGGGATGCGTCGCGTCCGTCGCTCAAGCAGCTGGCGGAGGCGCGGCAGGCGAAGCGTCAGCAGGCGGCGGGTGGCGCGGAGCCGGTGGCCATCATCGGCATGGCGGGCCGCTTCCCGGGCGCGCCCGACATCGAGACGTTCTGGAAGAACCTGGTGGGCGGCGTGGAGTCCGTCGCCACCTTCACGCGTGAGGAAGTGGACCCGTCCGTGTCCGCCGCCGAGCGCGACGCCCCCGAGTACGTGCGGGCGCGCGGCACCCTGGAGGGCGTGGAGCTGTTCGACGCGGCCTTCTTCGGCATCATGCCGAAGGAAGCGCAGGTGATGGATCCGCAGCAGCGCCTGTTCCTGGAGACGGCATGGGAGGCGCTGGAGTCCGCCGGCTGCGTGCCGGAGACGTCCCCCGGCCTCATCGGCGTCTTCGCGGGCACGCACAACAACAGCTACCAGCCGCTCCACGTGCTGCCCCGGCAGGACATCGTGGGCCGGGTGGGCGCCTTCCAGGCGATGGTGGCCAACGAGAAGGACTACGTGGCGACCCGCGTCGCGCACAAGTTGGACCTGCGCGGGCCCGCGCTGTCGCTCAACACCGCGTGCTCCACGTCGCTCGTCGCGGTAGCGCAGGCCTTCTGGGCGCTCCAGACGCACCAGTGCGATGTGGCACTGGCGGGCGGCGCGTCCGTGACGGTGCCCCAGAAGTCCGGCCACCTGTACCAGGAGGGCGGCATGCTCTCCCAGGACGGGCACTGCCGCCCCTTCGACGCGAACGCCACCGGCACCCTCTTCAGCGACGGCCTGGGCGCGGTGGTGCTCAAGCGCCTGTCGGACGCGCAGGCGGACGGCGACGTCATCCACGCGGTGCTGCGCGGCGTGGGCATCAACAACGACGGCGCGGCCAAGGTGAGCTTCGCGGCGCCGGGCGTGGAGGGCCAGGCCACCGCCATCGCGACGGCGCACGCGAACGCGGGCATCGACCCTCGCACCATCCGCTACGTGGAGGCGCACGGCACGGCGACGCCGCTGGGTGACCCCATCGAGGTGGAGGCGCTGTCGCAGGCATTCCGCGCGCATACGGCGGACACGGGCTTCTGCGCCATCGGTTCGGTGAAGAGCAACTTCGGCCACCTCACCGCCGCGGCTGGCGTGGCGGGCCTGTTGAAGACGGTGCTCGCGCTGAAGCACCGCGAGCTGCCGCCGACGCTTCACTTCCAGACACCCAACCCGAAGATCGACTTCCCACGCAGCCCCTTCTTCGTTCAGGCGAAGCGCTCCGCGTGGCCGGAGGGCACCGGCCCCCTGCGCGCGGGCGTGAGCTCGTTCGGCGTGGGCGGCACCAACGCGCACGTCGTGGTGGAGGAGGCTCCCGAGCGGCCGGCCTCCGGCCCGTCGAAGCCGCGCCAGTTGCTGACGCTGTCGGCGAAGACGCCCGCGGCCGTGGCGCAGGCGGCGCTGCGGCTGGCCGCGCACCTCCAGGCGCATCCGGAGGACTCGCTCGCGGACGTGGCTCACACGCTGGCCACGGGCCGCAAGGCGTTCCCGTTCCGCCGCGCCGTGGTGGCGGGCACCCATGAGGAAGCGGTGCGAGCGCTGACTGCGGCCGAACCGGAGGCCTCCGCGCTGGAGTCCACGCCGCCCGTCGCGTTCCTCTTCCCGGGTCAGGGCTCGCAGCATCCGGACATGGCGCACGGGCTGTACCGCCACGCGCCGGCCTTCCGCGCCACGGTGGATGCGTGCGCGGAGGTGCTCAAGCCGCTGCTCGGGCGCGACCTGCGCGAGGTGCTCTTCCCGAAGGACCCGGAGTCTCCCGAGGCCGCGGAGACGCTGCGCCAGACGTCGTTCGCGCAGGCGGCCCTCTTCACGGTGGAGTACGCACTCGCGCAGCTCTGGTGGAGCTGGGGCGTGCGGCCGGGCGCGCTCGTGGGCCACAGCGTGGGCGAGTTCGTCGCCGCGTGCCTCGCGGGTGTCTTCACACTGGAGGACGCGCTGCACCTGGTGGCGAAGCGCGGCCAGCTGATGCAGGCGCAGGCGCCGGGCAGCATGCTGTCGGTGCGCCTGTCCGCCGAAGCAGTGGCGCCGCGACTGACGGACGGATTGGCCATCGCGTCGGACAACGGGCCCCGCCTGTGCGTGGTGTCCGGGCCCACGGAGGCCGTGCAGCGGCTGCAGGCCGCGCTGGAGGCGGAGGGCACCGCGTGCCGGATGCTCCAGACGTCGCACGCGTTCCACTCGCCGATGATGGAAGCCGCGGTGGCGCCATTCCTGGAGACGGTGAAGGGCATGCGCCTGTCCGCACCGCGCATCCCCATCGTCTCCACCGCGACGGGCACGTGGCTGAAGGACTCCGAGGCGACGTCCCCTGAGTACTGGGCGCGGCACCTGCGCGACACGGTCCGCTTCTCCCCCGCGCTGCGCACGCTCTGGGACAAGGGCGACCACCTGATGTTGGAGGTGGGCCCGCGCGTGACGCTCGCCACGCTGGCGCGGCAGCAGGCCTCGGCCGACCAGCGCTCGCGGGTGTTCGCCTCCCTGGGCGAGTCCACCGGTGATGCCGCAGACTGGACCGCCCTCCTGACCGCCGCGGGCCAGCTCTGGCGCCGGGGCGTGGCCCTGGACTGGCGGGCCTTCCACGCCGACGAGCAGCGCCAGCGCGTCACCCTTCCTACGTATCCCTTCCAGCGGCAGCGCCACTGGATCGACCTCGAGCGGGCGCCCGTGCCCGCGCCTACCCTGTCCACCGGAGTCGCCGTGAGTCCCGCCCCTGTTCCCCGTGCCGAGCGTCTTGTCCCCACCCTGCGCAACCTGTTCGAGGAGCTGAGCGGCCTGGAGCTGGCCGACGCGGATCCGGGCGCGAGCTTCCTGGAGCTGGGGCTGGACTCGCTGGTGCTCACGCAGGCGGCGCTCGCGGTGCAGAAGCAGTTCGGCGTGAAGGTGACGTTCCGGCAGCTGTTGGAAGAGGTCGCGTCGCTGGGACAGCTCGCCGCGTACCTCGACGGCCGCATGCCGCAAGAGGCCGCGCCCGCCCCGGTGGCCGCCGCGCCGGCCGCGCAGATGACCGCGAACATCCTCGGTCAGCCGCAGGCCGCTCCGTCCGCGGGCACCGCGTTCCCGGCCCAGGGGGCTCCGGCTGTCGCTGCCATCCCCGCGCAGTTCGCCTCCGCCGGTGCCGCGTTCCAGGCCCAGGCGATGGCCGCGCCCGCCGGGAGCCTTCAGGCGGTCGTCGCGCAGCAGCTCTGGCTGATGACCCAGCAGCTCGCGCTCCTGTCCGGTCAGCCCGCGCAGGCCGTGGCCCCGCAGGCCTTCGCGCCGGCGCCCATCGCGCAGCCGCAGCCCGCGCCGGCCCCCGCCGCGCAGCCGCAGGCCGCCCAGCCCGCCGCTCCCGCTCCGGCCGCCGCGCCGGATGAGGCCGACCTCAAGGGCCCGGTGAAGTACGACGTGAAGAAGGCCTTCGGCGCCATCGCGCGCATCAGCCTGGCGCCGAAGGACTCGCTCACGCCCCGCCAGCAGACGTTCCTGGAGGACTTCACCCGCCGCTACAACGCGAAGACGCAGGGCTCCAAGCGCTACGCCCAGGACAACCGGAACCAGCTGTCGGATCCGCGCGTGGTGACCGGCTTCCGCCCGCTGCTCAAGGAGCTCATCTACCCGCTGGCCGTGAACCGCTCCAAGGGCTCCAAGCTCTGGGACATGGACGGCAACGAGTACCTGGACGCGCTCAACGGCTTCGGGTCCGTGATGTTCGGCCACGCGCCGGACTTCATCACCCAGGCCGTGCACAAGCAGGTGGACGACGGCTACGAACTGGGGCCCATGCACCCGCTGGCCGGCGAGGTCGCGAAGCTCGTCTGTGAATTCACCGGCGCGGACCGCGCGGCGCTCTGTAACACCGGCTCCGAGGCGGTGATGGGCGCGATGCGAATCGCCCGCACCGTCACGGGCCGCAGCACCATCGCCATCTTCAGCGGCAGCTACCACGGCATCTTCGACGAGGTGCTGGTGCGCGGCACCAAGAGCCTGCGCACCGTGCCGGCCGCTCCGGGCATCATGGCGGGCGCGGTGCAGGACGTGCTGGTGCTGGACTACGGCACGCCGGAGTCGCTCGAAATCCTGCGCGCCCGCGCGGACTCGCTGGCCGCCATCATGGTGGAGCCCGTGCAGAGCCGCCGCCCGGACTTCCAGCCGCGCGAGTTCCTGCACCAGCTGCGCGACCTCACCCAGAAGTCCGGCTCCGTCTACATCTTCGACGAGGTCATCACCGGCTTCCGCATGCACCCGGGCGGCGCCCAGTCCATCTTCGGCGTCCAGGCGGACGTGGCCACCTACGGCAAGGTCGTGGGCGGCGGCATGCCCATTGGCGTCATCGCGGGCAAGCGCCCGTTCATGGACGCGCTGGACGGCGGCCACTGGCAGTTCGGCGACGACTCCGTGCCCACGGTGGGCGTGACGTACTTCGCGGGCACGTTCGTGCGCCACCCGCTGGCGCTCGCCGCCGCGAAGGCCGCGCTGGAGCACATGAAGGCCGCGGGCCCGGAGCTGCAGCGCAGCGTGAGCGCCAAGGCGGACACGCTCGCCACCACGCTCAACGCGTTCTTCGACGAGGTGGGCGCCCCGCTGCGCATCAAGCACTTCGGGTCGCTGTGGAAGACGTTCGTCACGGGGGACGCCGCGAACGCGGACCTGCTGTTCTGCCTGCTGCGCGACAAGGGCATCCACATCTGGGATGGCTTCCCGTGCTTCTTCACCACGGCGCACTCGGACGCGGACCTGCAGCGTCTCATCACCGCGTTCCAGGACAGCGTCACGGAGCTGCAGGACGCGGGCTTCCTGCCCGGCACGGCCCGCGCCCAGGCGCAGGCCCCCGCCGCCTTCGATTCCAACCAGCCCCCCGTCCCCGGCGCCCGCCTGGGGCGTGATCCGCAGGGCAACCCTGCCTGGTTCGTCCCGCACCCCACGGTGCCCGGCAAGTTCGTCAAGCTGAGCGAGACCCGATGAAGACCCCCGCGACCCCGATTCAGGACCTGCCCGAGGATTTCGACCCGTTCGCCGGGCCCGCGCTGCTGCTCACCGCGCCATCCACCGAGCCCCAGCGCGAGGTGTGGACCGGCGTGCAGATGGGCCCGGACGCGTCGTGCGCCTTCAACGAGTCCATGTCCGTGCGGCTGCACGGCCCGCTGATCGTCGAGTCCCTGCGCGCCGCGCTCCAGGACCTGAGCGAGCGGCACGAAGCGCTGCGCACCACGTTCAGCGCGGACGGCCTCACGCTGTGCGTGGCCGCCACCACGCCCTTCCCGCTGGAGGTGCTCGCGCTGGACGCGCTGCCGCCCTCCGAGCGCGACGCCCGCGTCCGCGAGCTCGTGGCCCAGGAGGTGGAGACGCCGCTGCCCCTGGAGTCAGGGCCGCTGCTGCGTCCGCGCCTGGCCCGGCTGTCCGCGGAAGAGCACCTGCTGACGCTGACCGCGCACCACATCGTGTGCGACGGCTGGTCCATGGCGGTGATGCTGCGCGACCTGGCGACGTTCTATTCGGCGCACGCGCGGCGCACCCCGCACACGCTGTCGCCCGCGCCCACGTTCAGCGACTACGCCCGCGCGCAGGCCCAACTGGCCACGACGCCGGAGTACGCGGAGCACGAGCGCTATTGGCTGAAGCAGTTCTCCGGTTCGCTGCCGGTGCTGGAGCTGCCGTTGGACCGGCGCCGTCCGCCGTCGAAGACGTACAGCTCCCGGCGTGAGGACTACGTCCTGGAGCCCGCGCTCGTGGAGCAGCTCAAGCGCGTGGGCGCGAAGCACGGCGGCAGCTTCTTCACCACGCTGCTGGCGGGCTTCAAGGCGCTGCTGCACCGGCTGACGGGGCTGGAGGACGTGGTGGTGGCCATCCCCGCCGCGGGCCAGTCCGTGGCCGGCCTGAAGGACCTGGTGGGCCACTGCGTGAACGCGCTGCCCCTGCGCAGCAACGTCGCCGCGGAGGCGCCCTTCACGCAGGTGCTCAAGCAGCTGCGCACCACGATGCTCGATGCCTACGAGCACCAGGAGTACACGTTCGGCACGCTGCTCAAGCAGCTGGCGCTGCCGCGCGACCCCAGCCGCCTGCCGCTGGTGAACGTGCTGTTCAACGTGGACCAGGCCGTCACGGGCGAGCAGCTGGCGTTCCAGGGCCTCACCTGCACCCTGGCGAGCAACCCGCGCCACTACGAGAACTTCGACCTCTTCATCAACGCGGCCGAGGCCCATGGCCGCGTGGTGCTGGAGTGCCAGTACAACACCGACCTCTTCGATGGCTCCACGGTTCGCCGCTGGATGTCATGTTACGAAGAATTGCTGCGGGGCGTGGTCGCCGACGCGGAGGCGCCCGTTTCGCGCCTGCCGCTGCTGCCCGCCGCGGAGAAGCAGCGCGTGCTGGTGGACTGGAACGCGACGGAGAAGCCGTTCGACCGTCAGGCCTTCGTCCACACGCTGGTGGCCGCCCAGGCCCAGGCCACGCCGGACGCGGTGGCCCTGCGCTCCGGGGACGTGACGCTCACGTACCAGCAGCTGATCCAGCGCGCCCATCAGGTGGCGAACGCGCTGAAGCATGAGGGCGTCGCGGCCGGAAGCCTCGTCGGCCTCTTCACGAATCGCGGCGCGGACATGGTCGTGGGCCTGCTGGGCATCCTCGAAGCGGGTGCTGGCTATGTCCCGCTCGATCCCGGCTTCCCGCCGGAGCGTCTGGCCTTCATGGTCGAGGACGCGAAGCTCTCCACCATCCTCACGCAGCAGGCCCTGGTGGCGTCCCTGCCCTCCACGAGCGTGAAGCCCCTGCTCATCGAGGACACGGCCTCGCAGCCCGATTCCGCGCTGCCTGCGCAGGACGTCTCGCCGGAGGCCGTGGCGTACGTCATCTACACGTCGGGTTCGACGGGTAAGCCCAAGGGCGTGCGCGTCCCGCACCGCGCGGTGGTGAACTTCCTGGGCACCATGCAGGAGGCCCCCAGCCTCTCTGCCCAGGACGTGCTGCTGGCCGTCACCACGCTCTCCTTCGACATCGCCGTGCTGGAGCTGCTGCTGCCCCTCTCCACCGGTGCCCAGGTGGTGCTCGCCTCCCGTGACACGGCTTCCGACGGTGCGCTCCTCAAGGCCGCGCTGGAGTCCAACGCCGTCACCGTCATGCAGGCCACGCCCTCCACCTGGCGCCTCCTGCTGGAGGCCGGCTGGCAGCCGCGGCCCGGCTTCAAGGCCCTCGTCGGTGGCGAGGCCCTTCCTCGCGAGCTGGCTGAGTCGCTCCTCGCTCGCGTCGGCAGCCTGTGGAACATGTACGGCCCCACGGAGACCACCGTCTGGTCCACCACCTGGCGCGTGCAGCCTCCCCTCTCCTCCATCCGCATCGGCCGCCCCATCGCCAACACCCAGCTCTACCTCCTCGATGCGCACCTGGCCCCCGTGCCGGTGGGTGTCGCGGGCGAGCTGTACATCGGCGGCGACGGCGTGACGCTCGGCTACCTCCACCGCCCGGAGTTGACGCAGGAGCGCTTCCTGCCCAACCCCTTCCGTGCTGGCGAGCGCATGTACCGCACGGGCGATTTGGCCCGGTGGCTGGCCGACGGCACCGTCGAGTACCTGGGCCGCAATGACTCGCAGGTGAAGCTGCGCGGCTTCCGTATCGAGCTGGGCGAAGTCGAGGCGGCGCTTGCCTCGCACCCGTCCCTGGCCCAGGCCGTCGCCCTCGTTCGCGAGGACCGCCCCGGTGACCGCCGCCTTGTCGCGTATCTCATCGCGCGGCCCGGCCAGGCGATTCCGGCGGACGAAGCCCTGCGCGCGCACCTCAAGCAGGGGCTGCCGGAGTACATGGTGCCGCAGCACTTCGTGGCCCTGCCCGCGCTGCCGCTCACGCCGAACGGCAAGGTGGACCGCAAGGCCCTGCCTTCGCCGCAGGTGGAGTCGCAGGAGGACGCCTTCATCGCTCCTCGCGACGAGACGGAGCAGAAGCTCGCGGCCATCTTCGCGGACGTGCTGGGGCTGCGCCGGGTGAGCGTCACGGCGGACTTCTTCCGTCTGGGCGGCCACTCGCTGCTGGCGTCGCAGGCCCTCACGCGCGCGAGCCGCGACCTGGACGTCAGCCTCACGCTGCGCCGCATGTTCGAAGCGCCCACCGTGGAGAAGCTGGCCCGGCTGGTGCGCGGCGACGACGGAGCCACCAGCCCCGCTCAGCGCATCTCCCCCCGCGCTGGCACCGCGCCCGCGCCGCTGTCCCTCATGCAGCAGCGGCTGTGGTTCCTGGAGCAGCTCAACCCGGGCACTGCCGTCTACAACCTGCCCTCCGCGTTCCGCCTGCACGGCGCGCTGGACGTGGGCGCGCTGCGCTTCAGCTTCAACAAGCTGATGGAGCGCCAGTCGTCCCTGCGCACCTTCGTGCGGTGGGACGAGGGCACGCCGGTGCAGCACGTGGCCCCGTCCCTGACGGTGGAGCTGGAGCCGGTGGACCTGGAGCCCGTCCCCGCGCACACGCGCGAGGAGGACCTGCTGCGCCGCCTTCAGGCGCTGGCGGACGAGTCCATTCCCATCACCGCCGCGCCGCTGTTCCGGCTGACGCTGTTCCGGCTGGGCGCCAACGAGCACGTCCTCTTCTTCATGCCCCATCACCTCATCTGGGATGGGTGGTCGTTCGACGTGTTCCTGCGCGAGCTGGACGTCATCTACTCCGCGCTCACCCGGGGCCAGGAGCCCAAGCTCCCCACCCTGCCCATCCAGTACGCGGACTTCACCGAGTGGCACCGCAACTGGCTCCAGGGCGAGGAGCTGGAGCGGCAGGCGCGCTACTGGAAGGGGAAGCTCTCCGGGAACCTGCCCGCGCTGGAGCTGCCCACGGACAAGCCGCGCCCCGCGCAGATGAGCCTCAAGGGCGGGACTGAGCCCTTCGTCCTCACCGGCGCGGAGGTGGCCGCCCTCACGAAGCTGGGCCGCGAGTCCAACGCGACGCTGTACATGGTGCTGCTCACGGCGTTCAAGACGCTGCTGCACCGCTACAGCGGCCAGGAGGACCTGGTCGTGGGCACGCCCATCCGGGGCCGCTCGCATCCGGAGGTCGAGGACCTGCTGGGCTTCTTCGTCAACACGCTCGTCCTGCGCACGCAGTTGGCGCCGGAGCAGACGTTCCGGCAGCTGCTGGAGCGCGTGCGCACCACGTGCATGGAGGCCTTCGGCCACCAGGACATGCCCATCGAGCTGCTGATGCAGCAACTGGGCGTGCAGCGCGACCTGAGCCGCACGCCGCTGTTCCAGACGTTCTTCACCTTCCAGGACGTCCGCAACCGCGGCGCCAGCCTGGGAGACCTCACCTACGGCCAGGTGCACGTGCACGCGCACGCGACGCCGCTGGACCTGAGCTTCTGGGTGAAGGAGACGGCGAACGGCATCGTCGGCGGCATGGACTACAACACCGACCTGTTCGAGCGGGACACCGTCGTCCGCATGCTCGAGCAGATCCGCACGCTGCTGCGCGCCGCGGTGTCCGACGCGGAGGTGCCGGTGTCGCGCATGCCGCTGCTGCCCGAGTCGGAGAAGCAGCGCGTGCTGGTGGACTGGAACGCGACGGAGAAGCCGTTCGACCGTCAGGCCTTCGTCCACACGCTGGTGGCCGCCCAGGCCCGGGCCACGCCCGACGCGGTGGCGCTGCGCTCCGGCGCCGTGACGCTCACGTACCAGCAGCTGATCCAGCGCAGCCACCAGGTGGCGAACGCGCTCAAGCAGGAGGGCGTCACCGCCGGAAGCCTCGTCGGCCTCTTCACCGAGCGCGGTCCGGACATGGTGGTGGGCCTGCTGGGCATCCTCGAAGCGGGCGCGGGTTACGTCCCGCTCGACCCCGGCTTCCCGCCGGAGCGTCTGGCCTTCATGGTCGAGGACGCGCAGCTCTCGCTCGTGCTCACCCAGCGCGCGCTCCAGAGCACCCTGCCCTCCACCACGGCGAAGTCCCTCTTCGTCGAGGACACCACGTCGCAGGCGGACACGGCCCCCGAGGTTCCCGCCGTCACGCCGGAAGCCGTGGCGTACGTCATCTACACGTCGGGTTCGACGGGCAAGCCCAAGGGCGTGCGCGTCCCGCACCGCGCGGTGGTGAACTTCCTGGGCACCATGCAGGAGGCCCCCAGCCTCTCTGCCCAGGACGTACTGCTGGCCGTCACCACGCTCTCCTTCGACATCGCCGTGCTGGAGCTGCTGCTGCCCCTCTCCACCGGTGCCCAGGTGGTGCTCGCCTCTCGTGACACAGCGTCCGACGGTGCGCTCCTCAAGGCCGCGCTGGAGTCCAACGCCGTCACCGTCATGCAGGCCACGCCCTCCACCTGGCGCCTCCTGCTGGAGGCCGGCTGGCAGCCGCGCCCCGGCTTCAAGGCCCTCGTCGGTGGCGAGGCCCTTCCCCGCGAGCTGGCCGAGTCGCTCCTCGCCCGCGTCGGCAGCCTGTGGAACATGTACGGCCCCACGGAGACCACCGTCTGGTCCACCACGTGGCGCGTGCAGCCTCCGCTCTCCTCCATCCGCATCGGCCGCCCCATCGCCAACACCCAGCTCTACCTCCTCGACTCTCACCTGGCCCCCGTGCCGGTGGGTGTCGCGGGCGAGCTGTACATCGGCGGCGACGGCGTGACGCTCGGCTACCTCCACCGCCCGGAGTTGACGCAGGAGCGCTTCCTGCCCAACCCCTTCCGCGCTGGCGAGCGGATGTACCGCACGGGCGATTTGGCCCGCTGGCTGGCCGACGGCACCGTCGAGTACCTGGGCCGCAATGACTCGCAGGTGAAGCTGCGTGGCTTCCGCATCGAGTTGGGCGAAGTCGAGGCGGCGCTTGCCTCGCATCCGTCCCTGGCCCAGGCCGTGGCCCTCGTTCGCGAGGACCGCCCCGGTGACCGCCGCCTTGTCTCGTACCTGGTGACGAAGCCGGGACAGGCCTACACGGACACGGAGCTGCGCAAGCACCTGCGCTCGCAGCTGCCGCAGTACATGGTGCCGCAGCACTTCGTGGAGATGGAGGCGCTGCCGCTCACGCCGAACGGCAAGGTGGACCGCAAGGCCCTGCCGCCTCCGGCGGGCACCACGCGTGCCGTCGAGGACGCCTTCGTCGCGCCGCGCACGCCGACGGAGCAGCACCTGGCGCGCATCTGGCGGGAGGTGCTCGGCATCGCGCAGGTGGGCGTGCACGACAACTTCTTCAACATCGGCGGGCACTCACTCCTGTCCTTCCAGGTGGTGATGCGCGTCAAGAAGGAGCTGAACCAGGAGCTGCACCCGCGCACGCTCCTGCTCAACACGCTGGAGCAGGTGGCCTCGCAGCTGGCGCCCGCGGCGGCGGCTCCCACGCCCGCCGTCAGGACGCAGCCCGTCATGCCGCCAAAGACTGCCACTCCGGAGACTTCTGTTCCCCTGGCGCAACGCTTGTTCAATAAGCTGAAGGGGAAACTGCCGGGACGCTCGGACTGAGCGGCCCTTTGAGGAGAATGGTCAGACCGTGACGCCCTGTTTCTTCGGCACCTCCGAACGACAGCTCTTTGGCATGCACCACCCCGCGCAGGGCGCCGAGCGCTCCACCGGGGTGGTGCTCTGCTACCCCGCCGCGCAGGAGTACATGTTGACGCACTGGGCCTTCCGGAAGCTGGCCGGGATGCTCGCGCGCGAGGGCTTCCACGTCTTCCGCTTCGACTACTACGGAACGGGGGACTCGGCCGGCGAGGTCCACGAGGGCCGGGTGGCCACGTGGGTCCACGACATCCGCAACGCCGTCAATGAGTTGCAGGACGTGACGGGCGTGCAGCGCGTGGCGCTCGTGGGCCTGCGGCTGGGCGCGGCGCTCGCGGTGCGCGCCGCCTTGGAAGGGCTGTCCACCGCCGCGCTCGTGCTCTGGGAGCCCCTGGTGGAGGGCGAGGCCTGGCTCCGGGAGCTGGAGCTGCTCCAGGCGCGCCGGGACACCCGCACGCTCTTCCCGCGGCCTGAAAGCCCGCTGGAGGTGCGTGAGGAGCTGCTCGGCTTCCCGTTCCCCCGCGCCCTGCGCGACGACATCCTCTCGCTGGACCTGGCCGCGCTGCCCGCGTGGCCGTCAACGCGCACGCACCTGGTGGCCAGCGCGCAGAAGCCCGAGTACCAGCGGCTCCAGGAGCACCTGGAGAAGACGGGCCTGCCCTTCCAGCACCACCTGGTGCCCGAGGAGGGCGCGGGCGGTCAGGAGTCCGCGCTGTTGTCCAACCGCATCCTGCAGACCATCACCACGCTGCTGAAGGAGGCCGCGTGATGCGCGAGCGCATCTGTACCTTTGGCCCCGAGCAGAGCCTCGTGGGCATCCTCACGGAACCGGACCCGGCGAAGGTCCTGCCGGAAGCGCCCGTGGTGGTGCTGTCCAACGTGGGCCTCAACCACCATGTGGGCCCATACCGGGTGTGGGTGGAGCTGGCGCGCCAGTTGGCGGGGCGCGGGTTCACCACGCTGCGCTTCGACCAGTCCGGACTGGGAGACAGCCGCCCCCGCCGCGAGGGCGGCGCCGACGAGTTCCAGCGCGCCCGCGAGGAGACGTGCGCGGCGCTCGACTACCTGGAGCAGAAGAAGGGCCAGAAGCGCTTCGTGCTGATGGGCCTGTGCTCCGGCGTGGACAGCGCGCACGCGGTGACGGTGGCGGATCCGCGAGTGGTGGGCGCGGCCTTCATCGACGGCTACACGTACCGCACGCTGGGCTACCACCTGCGCTTCCACCTGCGCTACCTGAGCCCCCGCCGGTGGACTCGCTTCCTGCGCAAGCGCAAGCTGCCCGCCCAGCTGCGAGAGGCCGGCGAGGCCGACGAGGTCTACACGCGCGAGTACCCGGAGCGCTCGCAGCTGACGCAGGACTACAAGCAGCTCATGGAGCGCGGCGTCAGCCTGTGCTTCGTGTTCTCCGGTGGCATGGGGCTGTCCTTCAACCACGAGGGCCAGTTCTACGAGATGCTCTCGCCGCTGAAGCTGGAGGGCCGCGTCACGTACGCCTTCTATCCGCGCGCGGACCACCTCTTCTCCGTGCCGGAGGACCGCGCGGAGCTCCTGCGCAAGCTCACCGCCTGGGCCGTGGGGACGGTGCCTCCGCGAGCACTGGCGGGCTGACGAGCGCCTGCTCGCCCGGCGAGCGGGGACGCGGCTGGGGGTCGGGTGTGCGTCAAGCGCTTGTTTCCCACCCGACGGTCGCCACCTTCGAAGCACACACGTTCTTCGAAGGAGCGCCACCCATGAAGCTCCCCCTGATGGCAGCACTGGCAACACTCGCCTTCTCCGGTCAGGCGTTCGCGCAGAGCCACACCGACCACGAGGCGCCGCCCATGCAGGAGCCGTCCACGGACGCGCCCCAGGACAGCGCGGAGCGCTGGGACAAGGCCACGGGCGGCTCGGGCTCGTCGGGCGTCCTGGCCCCGGATGACGACAGCGTCGTGGAACCGGACCGCGTCGACGAGGGCGTGGGTGGCTCCGGCTCCACCGAGCAGGGGAGCAACAGCACCAGCGATCACTCGTCCTCGGCGAAGCCGGGCACCCCGAACGCCGGCACCCCGGGCAACAAAGGGGCGAAGATGGAAGTGACGCCGCCGGCCTGGGACAAGAACAAGGAGATGGGCAGCCCCGTCAGCCCCACCACGGGCACCCCGCCGGTGGAAGGCAGCGCGGGCAACTGACGCGAAAAGGCAGGACCCGCCCGGCCGCGTCGTGACGGCCGGGCGAGCCGTGGCCTAGGTTCGGGGCCCATGCGCCAACGCTGGGTCCCGATCCTCGCGGGAGTATTCCTTCCGCTCGTCTTCATCCTGGTGCTGATGAGCCGGTCCGGCGTGGCGGAGACCAAGCCCCAGGCCTACGTCCCCGTGCGCGACGTCGCCCGCGAGCTCCCAACCGCCGACAAGGACTGGCGCGACCAACACTGCCAGGGAATCACGAGCAGTGCGTGGCGCCCCGGGGAGCGCCCAAACACCCTGGTCCAAGAAGAGAGCATCAACCTCAAGGCGCTCGCGACCTGTGAGCTGTACGTAGTCCGGGTGTTGAAGGTGCATGACCAGGGGGCGACCTTCACGCGCCCTCCACGCGTGGCCTTGACCGTGGAGCAGGTCATCCTCGGGGAGCCGCAGCCGCAGCCCCTCCCGGCCGTCTTCAGCGCGTCGCTCGGGGACCACTTCTGTGGCAATGGCGCCATGGAGGAAGCGCAGCAGCGGGCCCAGGAGCCAGCTCCAGGCCCCGCGCTCGGGGCACGGTTCATTGTCGCCGGCGGATGGAACCAGGCACGAACCTGGTTCGAGGTGACCTCCAGCAACCGCTGGCCCGTCACCGACACGAAGCTGGCGGACCTCGCGACGGCCCTGAAGACGGCGCGCGAGAAGGAGCCCGACTTCGACGTGCGCATCGAGAAGCGGCGGAAGGAAGACCTCGCCGCCCAGACCGACCCAGACCTCCTGCGGGCGGTGGATCAAGGGGACAGGGCCCGTGTCCAGGCAATGCTCGAAGGAGGCGCACGCCCGAACACGCGCGTTTACGCGGATTTCTCCGCACTGCAAAAGGCCGTGAAGCGCAAGGACGCACCCATGGTCGCGCTCCTCATGCGACACATGCCTCGGGACACCCAGGATCCCGAGGCATTGCGGCTGGCGCTGACGGACCTGGAGCTCGTGCGCACACTGCTGGAGGGGGGACTCTCCTGGAGGGGACGCGAGCGAAGCAACGGTCCGATGAACAATGCGGCCAGCATGGGTGCCTGTGAGGCATTGAGGCTCCTGCTCAAGGCGGGAGGGGACCCCAACACGGTGGGCCAGGACCAACAGACGGTGCTCCATGCCGCGACCCGGTCGACCCGGGGACTGCGGTGCGTTCCGCTCCTGCTGGAGGCGGGAGCCCGGGCGGAGGTTCCCACCCGGTATGGTTGGACGCCGTTGATCTACGCCGCCCACGAGAAATACTCGCCCGAGGCGGAACTCGCCATCCGGGCCCTGGTGGCGCACGGTGCGAAAGTGGATCGCAAGACGCCCGATGGGAAGGGCCTGCTCGAGGTCGCCCGGAAAAGCCCGGAGATGGTCACGCTGCTGCAAAGCCTGGGAGCCCGCTGAGCCGTCCCGGCTTCGCCAGACATCTCAATGGCAGACGGTACCGGCCGCCAGGGCCAAAGACCGTCCATACCCCTTGTGGGGGACAGACCTCCGGGCTTTCCAACCTGTAAGTCCTTGCATGGACTGGTTGGAAGGAGGCCCGTGGGATGAACTTTACCGCGCACGAACAGGTGCTCGTGCTCGAGCTGACCCGGGCACTCTCCAGCTCATTGGATTTGACCGAGGTCCTGGCCCGCGCCCAGGGAATCCTCACGCAGCTCCTGCCCTGCGACTACGCGGCCTTGTGCGTGTCGAGGCCGGAGCGGCCCGGGGACTATGAATGGATGGGGCTGGGGGCTCCGGGCATCCTCTTCGCGCACTACCCGGAGCTGGCCACGGTGGGCGTCGTGCGCGCCACGAACCAGGTGTCGAGCAAGGAATTGAAGCGCAATCTCCTGTACCTGCGCTGCCGCGAGATGGGGCTCCCCCTGGAGAACGTCCTGGCGGTGCTGCTGGAGCTGCGGCAGGACTGGCACGGCGGCTTCACGCTGTACCGTGAGCAGACCCTGCCCTTCTCCGAACGGGAACAGGACCTGCTGGAGGACCTGAAGCCCTACCTGGCGAACACGGTGCGCAACTGCCGGATGTTCGAGCACGAGGCGATGCGGGGAGATCTGCTGGACGCGCTCTTCCACCACCAGGGCGCCGAGTGCGTCGTGATGGATCCACCGGAGCACGAGAAGCTGAGGACCCCAGGAGCAACGGAGCTCCTGCGGCGCTGGTACCCGGAGGAGATGAAGGCGGATGACTCGCGCCTGCCCCAGGAGCTGCGCGAGCACCTGACGCGTCTCCAGACCCCAGGGATGAATCGGCTCCTGAGCGTGGACACCTGGACGCGCTCCGGACTGAAGCACGACCTGAAGGTGACGTTCGTGGAGCTGCCGGAGCAGCGCGGCCACCATCCATGGGTGCTGGTGTTGCAGGAGTGCTCGCGGGCCATCCCCATGCCGGAGCCCTGGCGCCAGAAGCTGTCCAGGCGCGAAGTGGAAGTGGTCCAGGGGGTCCTCTGCAACTGGACGAACGAGCTCATCGCCGAGGACCTGGGCCTGACGCTCAACACAGTGAAGACGCACCTGCGCAACATCTTCCCCAAGCTGGGCATCGAGAGCCGCACGGACCTCCTCTACCAGGCCGCCTGGAGGCAGAAGCCAGGGTGAGGAGGTCCCGGCGCGCGTGCTCAAGGCTCCCGGAAGAACTTCGGAAACAGCGTGCGCGTGGTGCGGGCGGAGAGGATGAGCGCGTTCTGTTCCGCCGGGGACGTGAGCTTGCGCAGCTCCGTCTCCAGGTCCGCCACGTGGTCGCCGTCCGCGGCGCCGTGGCCCTTGAGGAAGAGGACGGCCTTGTCGATGTTGGGGATGCCACTCTCCGCGATGAGCCGGTCCACGGAGCCCGGGGCCCGGTTCACGGACAGGTATTCCAGCACGTAGGCCGTGCCCAGGAACGCGGTGGGCACGCCCGACTGGGTGGTGAAGCGGTTCCACTCCACGTAGGCGCGCACGGCGGTGCAGATGGGCGCGCGCTCCACGCGCTCCTCGGTCCAGCCCAGGGCCTTCAGGTCCTTGAGCAACCACTGTTCATGGCCCCGCTCCTCGTGCGCCTTCTGGAACAGCAGCTCCGCGAGCGCGGGGTTGCGGCCCTCGCGGTGCACGCGCTCGCCGGACTCGGTGAAGAAACCCTCGCTCCAGCGCACGTACTGGTACGACTGGATGAGGTAGTAGACGTAGTCGTCCTGGCGGATGCGCCCCTCGAAGAGGCGCCGCACGCCCGGCGTCACGTCCAGCTCATGCACGAGCATCCGCGCCTCGTGCCGCAGGGAATCCAGCCAGTCCGTCTTCGCCGTCTGCTCATGCCTGGGCTGCTTGCACATACACGTCTCCTGACTGGGGCCCGTGAAGGCCCGGTGGGTGTTGCGTTGAGGGTGAAGGGGGAAGTGCGGAGCGCGCCGGACTGGGGTCAGGCGGCGTCGGCGTCCAGCGAGTCGAAGAGCTTCAGCGTCCGCCGCGGAATGTCATCCAGCGCGGCGACGAGCGGCACGGTGAAGCGGTTGAAGGCGGGATCGAAGTGCGGCGGTGCGATGAAGCGCGCACCCAGCTTGTCCGCGAACAACGACAGCACGGACGGCATGCGCAGGGCGGACAGGTGGCCCTGGCGGGCCTGGGTGCGCTGCTCCGCGGTGAGCCGGGCGGCCAGGGGTTCCGCGGGCGGCGGGGGAAACTCCCGGGTCCGTACGCGAAAGCCGTCGCTCACCCAGCCCTGGCGCGCGGCGGCGAGGAAGTAGAGGTCCGCCTCCTCCTGCGAGTCCGTCTCCATGTTGGCCGCGGCGATCCAATGGGTGACGCCACGCCGGCGGCTCTCGCGGTACAGGCCGGCTTGGAGACGCAGCACGGCGGAGTTCCGGTGGCTCCGGGTGACGCAGTAGCGAGTGGTCTCCGCGAACACGCGGCCCGGCGCGACGAGCTCCGACAGGTCGAGCTTCTTCTCGATGTCCAGCCCCACGAGGGTGTCCGCGAAGGCCGCCACCTCCGCGTTGGGCGTCAGCAGCCGGGCGGTCGCCACTGGTTCCGCGCCCGAGTAGACGACGACGTGGGAGGTGGTGCGGAGCGTGTCGAAGCAATCCGTTTCACGCGGGGCCCGAGGCCGCTTGGGCCCCAGCATCCGCATCTCCTCGCCAAAAACCCGGTAACGGATGCGGAGCGCGTCATCCAGTTCGCGCTGCGCTGTGGCGACACGGCAACTCAATGAAGGCATGGCGGGTCTCGCTTCCCCAGTGCTTGCCGGACTTGTGTGTCCGGCCCCGACCTTTCATTCGTCGCTGCCCGGCTGAGTGCGCTCACGGGTTGTCTTTTTTCATCGAGCCCGGCCAACCGCCCGCCACCTCCGCCCGCCCCACCCTGTGGCGCATGGCCCGAGTCCCCGGGAGTGGCTCACCTTGAACCGACACTGGAGGAGGACACCATGACCGAGCAGACGCCCGAGGCCCCGGGAGCCCCTTCCGAACGCAAGCTCCACAAGCTCAGCCCCTTCGAGCTGAAGGACGAGCTCCTCCAGGTCGCGGACGAGGCGGTGAAGACCCGAGAGGCCGTGATGCTCAACGCCGGCCGGGGCAATCCCAACTGGATTGCCACCACGCCGCGCGAGGCGTTCTTCCTCCTGGGCCAGTTCGCGCTCGCGGAGAGCCGGAGGGCCTGGGACGTCCCCGAGGTGGGGCTCGCGGGCATGCCCCGGTCCCCGGGCATCGCCAGACGCCTGCATGAGTTCCTGGACGCGAGCGATGACGAGCCCGCCGTGCAGCTGCTGCGCGGCGCGCTGAACTACGGGGAGCAGACGCTGGGCTTCAATCCGGACCGGTTCGTCTGGGAGCTCACGGACGCGGCCATTGGAGACAACTATCCGGTGCCGGACCGGATGCTCACGCACGCCGAGCGCATCGTGCAGGAGTACCTGACGCAGGAGCTGTTCGCGGGACGGCCACCTTCCGGTCGCTTCGACCTGTTCGCGGTGGAGGGCGGCACGGCCGCGATGACCTACGTCTTCCACTCCCTGATGGTGAACGGCCTGCTGCGCAAGGGAGACACCATCGCGCTGGGCGTGCCCATCTTCACGCCGTACCTGGAGATTCCGCGCCTGGAGGAGTTCAGCCTGCGCACGGTGGACATCCTTCAGAGCGCGACCTCGAAGGACGGCCACCACACCCGGCAGTACCCGGACGCGGAGCTGCGCAAGCTGGAGGACCCGCGCATCAAGGCGTTCTTCGTCGTCAACCCGTCCAACCCGGGCGCGGTGGCGATGCGGAAGGAGTCCGTCCACAAGCTGGTGGAGCTGGTGCGCAAGCGCCGGCCGGACCTGTTGATCATCACGGATGATGTCTACAGCACGTTCGTCAACGGCTTCCGTTCGCTGGCCGCGGACCTGCCGCGCAACACGCTGCTGGTGTACTCGTACTCCAAGCACTTCGGCTGCACGGGTTGGCGGTTGGGCGCGGTGGCGCTCCACGAGGACAACATCCTGGACGAGGCGCTGGCGAAACAGCCCTCGTCACAGCGCGCGCTGCTGGAGGCGCGGTATGGCGCCATCACGTTGCATCCGGGGCGGCTGAAGTTCATCGACCGGATGGTGGCGGACAGCCGGGCCGTGGCGTTGAACCACACAGCGGGCCTGTCGCTGCCGCAGCAGCTCCAGATGACGTTGTTCTCGCTGTTCGCGTTGTTGGACAAGGACGGTGTCTACAAGAAGTACTGCCAGCGCATCTGCCAGGACCGGCTCCAGGCCCTGTGCGAAGGCATGGGCATTCCGATGCATGAGGATCCGCTGCGCACGGCCTACTACCAGACGCTGGATTTGGAAGCCTGGTGCCGCGAGCAGATTGGCGAGGACTTCGTCCGCTTCATCGAGGACCACCACGACCCGCTGGAGATCGTCTTCACGCTGGCCCGGAGCTACGGAGTGGTGCTGCTCAACGGCAGCGGCTTCGACGGACCTCCCTGGTCGGCCCGTGTGTCATTGGCGAACCTGGAGGACGACGCGTATCCACGGATTGGCCGGGATCTCCGGGATGAAGTGCTCCGCGCCATCGATGCGTGGAAGAAGGCCCGCGGGGAATCGCCTCCAGACCTGCACTGAAACACGTCTCAATGGGATGAAACGGACCCTGGCCTCCATGCACGGAGGCCAGGGTCTTTTTCGATCCCGGGGGATCACGCGAGACCCTGTCCCCAAAGGCAGTACCACCTCCGAGGTACAGACACGGATCCTTGACCTCGCCAACCTGTCGGCTCGGACGGAGACGCTCAGTCGTCGAACTCTACAGGCCTGTAGCGAAAGTCCATACGGACCGTAGCCAACCTGAAAGCGGGCGTGCGCATGTCAGTGAGGTGTGGGGGATGAATTACCCATCAAGAGAAGAGGAGTGGGCGCTTCACGATCAGGTCTTGAGGCGGATGCCGGTCGCGAACACGAAGGTCTTCAAGCTCTTCATGCCGTTCATGCTGAAGACGCTTACCTCCGCCATGAGGTGCGACGCAGATGAGGCGCGCGACGGCGCCCTCAAGGCCGTCTTCGACTACCTCGACCAGCCGGAGAACTACGACCGCAACCAGTCGCTCCTGCGCAGCTTCCTGATGCTGGCGGCCAGGCGCAACGTGTTGGATTCCCAGCGTTCGACAGAGCGCCGGGTCCTCCGCGAACAAAAATTCGCGGACGTAATCGAACTCCGGGCAAGGCCTCCGAATGAAGAGATGGAGGCAGCCGTGGAAACCGCCCTGGCCCTGAAAAAACTTGAACGTCGAAACCTGACGCAGGGGGACTTGGGATTTCTCCGGCTCGTCCTCCAGGGAGAAAGCTCCACTTTGGAGCTGGCCCGCCCCCTGGGCAAGGAAGGGCTGCCCGCGTCCGAGCGCAAACGGGTGGTGAAGCAGAACCGCGACCGCCTCCTCAAGCAACTGAGGCGGCTCGGAAAGGAGGAGGACACCCATGACGAATCCTGAATGGCTGGAGGCCGCGGCTGAACGCGGTGCGCGTGTACCGGAAATGCTGGGCTCCGTGTTCGCATGGTACCGGGACCTGGAAGACCTCTCGGTCCAGGACTTCGCCCAGAAGCTGGGCTGCACGGTGGATACACTCCACTGGGTGTCCCTGTGCCGGAAGCCTGAAGGCACGGCGTTCTCCGAGCACGTGAACCAGATCGCCGAGCACTTCGGCATCGACTCCTTCGAGCTCTCCAAGATCCTGCGCGACATGGAGGCCACCGCCGCGCTCCTGGCGACGGAGAACAGCCCCCTGGAACCGGAGGCGCGGGCCGTGCTGATGGCGGCACTCGACCGCGAGAAGAAGTCATGAGGGAACGCTGGCTGCGAGATGCACTCCAGGCGGCTGGCCTTCCCGCCCCCAGCACCTTTCCTCGCGCCATCGTCGCGGACGCGCAGAAGGTGCTGCAGGTGAGCTTCGTCGCCTTGGATGAAGTCACCACCCACACCGTCCGGGCCTATCTTTCCCGGCGTGGCTTGAAGTCCATGCCGGAAGGCAACGATCGGGACATGCACGGATGCATCGTGGCCCTGCGTGGCACCGCCTTCCTTTTCTACTCGCGCAAGGACCCGCTCGAGGACCAGCGTTTCACGGCCGCGCATGAACTGGCGCACTTCGTCCTCGACCACCTGGTTCCGCGACAGAAGGCACTGCGTTTCTTCGGCGACAGCATCCTTCCGGTCCTCGATCTCCAAGAGAAGCCCACGAAGGAGCAGCTCCTGACCTCCGCCCTGGACGGCGTTCCCATGCAGGCACAGGTCCACCTGATGGAGCGGGACGACCTGGGCGACATTCCCACCGGGGACGTCTTGCGCGTTGAACAACGCGCGGACCGGCTTGCTTTTGAATGGCTTGCGCCTGAAGTCGCCGCGATGCGGTGCATGAAGCAAGGCCCACACGAGGAGCGGGCTGCGCGGCTCCAGCGCTCGTTTGGCCTGCCTCTCCGGAAGGCTGAAATCTACGCACGGGTGCTGGCTCAACGAGAGGGGGCGCCGCGCTTCACGCTGTCCTCGGTGCTGGGTGAAAGGAACCCGGGTTAGCCATGGCGGATCCGCTCGACGACAGCGAACTCGCGGGGGACGGGGACTTCCTCGCGTCCTTCGGCGAAACCCTTCTGCAGACGCTCGACCTGGGGCGATGGGCACACGGGCTGGACCTGGAAGACATCATGCGCATCTTCCGGGATCAGATAGGCGGCGCCATGCGCAAGGAGGACGTGCTTCGCGCCGATGTGCGCAGGGAACTGCTGCCGCTCCTGAAGACCGGCCCTCACGCACCCAAGGGCGCTGGCGTCTATCACGCGACTGAGGCGCAGCTGCGGGCAGTCCACGATGGATACCTGTTCCGCGGCAACGTCGAGGCGGTCAACGGGCGCGCGGTGTCACACGACACGCTGGCCCTGGGCATCACGCAGTTGGGCATCGCGGCAGTTGGTTACGGCGGTTCGTCAGGAACCTTCTCCCAGCGGTTGTTTCGCAAGGAGGTCACGTTCCAGATGGACGACCCGTTCAAACAAGCGCGTGAGTACATCGAGCAGCGGGAGGTTCGCTCGCGCAAGGGCCCCCGAAACAAGGACAGCCTTTCGCGTCTCGCGACCCGCGGCATTCGCACCTACGCGGAGCGGGCCATCCTGGCCGAGCGACTCCAGGCGGAATGGCGCATCGGAATGGGCAATCCGTTGGCATATGAGCTCGTCACCGGATCCGGATACAGGACGCTCCTGGACGCGTCCCTCGAGATGCTCGCGAACCTCGTCGACCGGCAGCAGAAGTTCGTCTTCGTCACGGACAAGCTGGAGCACCGGGGGTTCCTCACGCTGGGGCACTCGCTCGACACGGGCGAGTACGCCATCCTCGAGACGCTGGAGTCCTACGGCCAGGAGATCCTCGACGGCTGGCGCTATGACGACGAGGGGCTCGTGAAAGCGACCCGCTTCGTCCAGCGGTACTGCCCTCAGATCGTGATGGGGCTGTACCGCGCGTCGAACAACTCCCCACCTCGCCTCTTCTACGCCCACCAGGAGCATGTCCACTTCGCGGTACGCGTCGCCATGGCGGACAGCATCCTGAGGCCGGAGCAAGGATACCCCATGCTCCTGGATGTCGCAGCCATGACCTGTCACAGCGTCTTCGGTGAAGACGGCTTTCATGGTCTCGTCCAGGACGCCTACGCCCAGGCCGATCCCAGCCTCCAGTATCTCAATGTCCGCAAGATGCGCCGGTAGTCCCACCGAGGGGGAACACATCCATGTCTGACAATGGCCGAGGCCCTGGAAACGCGGGCGGATATTCGCAGCACAACGGCAATTCCATCCGCAATGGGCAGGCGCCGCATCCTCTGAACGGCAACATCCGGCCGGCAGGCAACGGTGTGCCGCCCCCGGCTTCCATGGGGACACGCCCGGGGCCCGCGTCCGGCGCACCGCCCCAGGGACGTCCCGTGCAGGCGCCTCCGGCCGCGCCTCCCCCGGCGAACCGGCCTCGGCCCGTGAGGAACAACATCGTCCAAGAGACGCCTCCTGAGGTCATCCATGCGCTGGCCGCTGCCCAGAAGGAAGCGCAAGAGGCGGTGAAGGCCGACCCGGAGCTGGCGCTCGCGGTGGGCTTCACCCACTTCGACACCTCCTCCAGCCACGACAACCTCATCACGGTTCTGTCGACGAAGGAGGACGTGCCCCGGCTGGCATCCCAGACGCTGGTGCGGGTGAAATCCCGAGAGGACGGCCGTTCCTATCTGGGGGTCGTCGTGAGCGGTCCCTTCGCGGAACCCAACGCCGTGCCCGCGAACTCGTCCATGGCCATTGGAGTGGTCACGCATGGCAAGAAGCTGACCTATACGTTCGACTATCACGGTCGCGCCGAGGTGGAACTGCTGGGCGAGGAGGTCCAGGGGACCCTTCACCCGCCCCGCTTCCGGCCCCGCCCTCAGAGCCCTGTCTTCATCCTGGATGAGAAGGAGAGCGCGCGCGTGCTGGGCGTCGGAGGGGACCTGAGCCTGAGCCTCGGCCTGGTGGTGGGATATGAGGGAATGGAGGCTCGCCTCAACCCGCGCGATAAATCGGTCCTGCCCCGGCACACGGGCATCATCGGGACGACGGGTGGCGGCAAGTCCACCACGGTCGCCACACTCATCCACCGAGCCCAGAACGCGGGCATCGCGACCGTCGTCTTCGACGTGGAGGGTGAGTACACCCATATCCATCAGCCCACGAACCACGAGGCGATGCTGGAGGCGCTCCGGCGCCGTCGGCATCAAGCGGAGGGCGTGAAAGACCTCCACATCCATCACCTGGACGGGCGCAAGACACGCAATCCCAGGCATCGGGCCTTGCATCGGTTCTCCCTGAACTTCTCCAGCTTGTCGCCCTATGCGCTCGCGGAGATCCTGGAGTTGTCGGAGGCGCAGCACGAACGGTTCATCAAGGCCTACGACGTCACCAAGCTCCTGCTGCAGGACTTCAGGATCTTCCCCTCAGACCCCAGGGACCCGGAGCAGCAGCGGCAGGTAATGGACGTGGATGAGCTGACCACCGGCTATCCACGCATGACCATTCAGCACGTGCTGGACGTGGTGAATGCGTACATCTACAGCCTCAGCGACGAAGGCCGAGCGGAGGGGCGTGCCACGGGCACCCGGGCGCCTTCTCGCCGGCGCGCCGCCGTACAGGAGGGCCTGAATCTGGGCGAGGAGCCGGAGGAGGCACCGCCCCCAACACCTTCGGGTCCACAGTTCTACAGCGAGTTTCGGAACAACCCGGGAATGGTGATGCAGCGCGTGTACGCCGCGAGCAGCCGCACGGAGATCAGCTGGAAAGCCCTGGCCAGCAAGCTCTACCGGCTGAAGCGGCTCAACATCTTCGACCGGGGCACGTCCGCAGGCGTGAAGTACGACTCGATGCTCAGCCCCGGGCGGGTATCCGTCATCGACCTGTCGGACACGGACTCCCCGCAGCTCAACAACCTGGTCATCGCGGACATCCTGCGCGGCATCCAGGAGCGGCAGGAGGAGGCCTACGAAAAGGCCGACCGCGAGGGTGGCGAAGTCACGCCGGTGCTCATCATCATCGAGGAGGCCCACGAGTTCCTGTCCGCCAGCCGCATCTCGCAGATGCCCGTGTTGTTCGAGCAGGTTTCGCGCATCGCGAAGCGGGGCCGCAAGCGGTGGCTGGGGCTCGTCTTCGTCACACAGTTGCCCCAACACCTGCCCAACGAGGTGCTGGCCTTGCTCAACAACTTCATCATCCACAAGATCACCGACGGTGCGGTCATCAACCGGATGCAAAAGTCAGTGGGCAGCATCGACGAAAGCCTGTGGAGCCGTGTGTCGCGGCTCGCCCCAGGCCAGGCGCTGATGTCGTTCAGTCACTTCACCCGGCCCCTGATGGTGGCCGTGGACCCCGCGCCCGTGAAGCGGCTGCTCGTCGACTGAGCCAATGACACGCAAAGGCGTCGTCCTCGCTCACACGGCGGGGACGACGCCTCCAGCAGCACCCAGACGTGGGCGTCCGCTACTCCCAGCGGATGCGCTTGCGAGTGCCGTGGTTGGCGCAAGCGCCCGCGGCCCACGTGCCGCAGTTGCCGCAGACCTGCGCGGACTTGAAGAGCGAGTCATCGCAACAACGGACCGCACATATCGCGACGTCCGCGATACAGGGCTGGACATACTCGAGCGCGCAGAACTGGGCGGTCACCGTTCCAGAGGAGTTCTCCTCCTGGTCCTGCCAGTTGTACCCCGCCATCTCCTCCGCCACCTGAGCCGGCGTCGGCGCGTTGCCGCTGGGAGCTTCGGGGGACTCCACCGGGCCTCCACAAGCGCTGACCAGGAACATCGTCACTGCCAACAACGCACCGCGAGCAAAGACACGGGCCATTTCAGGCCTCCAGTTCGTGTACCGCGTTGGGGGGCTTCAGATGTTGCGCTCGCAGGAATGGCCACTCTTTCCGACTGGTGAAGTCTCTCCACTTTCCCAATGGGTGGATTGGGATTGAAACCGAACGAACGACAGCCCTGGTGAGGGAGGATTTGTTCGTTGTCTGGCAGTCACGGCGCGGCCACACCCTGGGTCCGTCAATCCTTGCCCCATCTCGCGCAATGCTCACGTCACTCAAAGGCCAGGAATCCCAGGAGGCAGGAGCGATATAGAGCCAGCTTCATGCTCGGCTCCGCGCTCCTCGCCTCCGTCATCGTTGCCCAGGCTCCCGTGTCTCCGGCTTCACGTGCCGCGGAGACGCTGGGCCTGGGCCCTGTGCTCGACTCCGTCGTCCATCAAGGCGTGACCTACGTCGCGCTCGGCCGTGGCGGCATCGCCGTGCTCAAGCTGGACGGCGCCGCGCCGCAACTCGTCCGTCGAATCGAAGAAGGCCGACGCTTCGTGCGGCTCGTCGTCGTGGGCCAGTCGCTCCTCGCCATCGAGCAGCGCGAGGAGGCCCATGCGTTCTCGCTCGCCACGCCGGAACAGCCCCAGCCGGATTCGTTGGCCTCCGCGTTGGGTGCGGCGCGCGACCTCACCGTCGTCACCCAGACGCCGCCTCCGCCCCAGGCTCCGCCGCCCACGGCCACCCCCTCCTCCGCGCGGCTCACCGTCACCGCAGTGAAGGATGGCGACGTGACGCTCTCCGGGGGTGCCCTGGCCGGCCTGGGCGAAGGCACCCGCGTCCGCGTGCGCACGCAGGACTCCCGCGAGGTGGTGCTGAAGGTCATTGAATCGCGCGAGGACACCGCCATCGCCCGCTTGGGCCGCGGTGAGAACGTGCGCGTGGGTGACACCGCGGTCGTCACCGACGCCCCCGCCACCGCGCGCCTCTTCTTCCCCGAGCCCGGGGTGCCTCGGCTGCGCTACGGCTTCCATGCCCGGCCCTTCCTCGCGCTGGACGCGAAGACGCGCGAGGGGAAGTCCGCTCGCGCGGGCGGCCTGCTCCTGGATGCGTTCATCGCGTGGCGGCCCGGGGACCTGCCCCTGGTGTTGAGCGCGCAGTTGGATCCCGTCGGCTTCGGCCTGGGCACCGGCCTGCGCCACTCGCCGGGCTCCGCGTACGTGGCCGCGGCCTACTCCACCGACTTCCTGGAGGTCGGCATCGGCGCGGGCGCGCTGTTCGGACAGAAGGCGTGCACCCCCCAGTTCGACTACGACCCCAACACCTACGAGCCCATCAACCCCAGGACCTTCTGCGACTCCAACGCGGGAGTGTCCTTCCAGCAGGTGCTGCGGCTGGGCGCGCTCGACGGGTTCCACATCGCGTGGAACTCCGCCATCCTCTCGCGCGATAACCAATTCCGCTTCGGCTCCGGACGCGGCGAGGTCCAGGTGCCCCTCACGCCCAGCCTCTCCCTCTTCGGTGCGGGCGGAGGCTCGGCCAGCGGATGGAACTTCGGCGAGCTGGGCGTGCGCAGCTTCCTCAAGGGCACCGGCGGCGCCGGCACCACCGTGGTCTCCGCCAGCCTGGGCATCGTGTCGCTCTCCGACGGCACCGGCGAGGCCCTCACCGGCCCCTCCATCGCCATCGGCATCGAGCGCCGGCCCTGAGCGTCAGTGGCCGGACGCCATCGACGCGGCGAACTCCTCCGGCACCATCTCACCGGAAATGGGGAAGTTCTTCGGCGCTCGCTTCCACGCCTTCCCGCCCGCCGGGCGGACAGGCCCCCGAGGGAGCTGCCCCAGGCCAATGAGCGTCAGCGACAGCAGGCCCAGCCCCACGGCGCCCGTGGCCAGCTCGTCCACGAGGCCCACCCGGCGAAGGCCGCCCACCCCCAGGAGCGGCAGCGCGGCGACGGGCGTGGCCACCCACGCCAACCACGTGCGCCAGTTCGCGCGAGCGTGTTGCCTCAGTGCGTCGATTGAAGCCATCGGGGCATCCTTCCGGACAGGGGGGTTGTCCAGGAGGATGGGGATGGACCGGGGTCCAGTGAAAGGCCCCCTTGTCGCGCTCGCCTGCTTCCTCACGGGCGGGGCTGGAGTGCTCGCATGACGCCCTCACGCATCCTGCGCTTTCCCTCCGACCGCTCCGTGGGCTGGCTCCGGGCCCGAGGGCCCCAGTGGCCCGACATGCCGCATGGAATCCTGCTCGGAGACGCGAGGGGAGACGTCCCCGTGCCGGACGATTGCGCGCCCAGGCTCCTCGTGGAGTCCACCGCGGCGCGCGACCTCTCCTTCCTGTCGCGGCTCCAACCCGGCGACCTGGACGCGCTGGAACTCACGCAGACGCAGGTGACGGATGAGCAACTCCGCCACGTCCCCCACCTGAGCGGCCTGCGGAGGCTGAGCCTCTCCGACACGGACGTGACGGACCGGGCGCTCATGCACCTGCGTCCGTTGGTCTCGCTTCAATGGCTCGCGCTGTGGTGGTGCCGCGGCATCACCGACGCGGCCGTGCCCGACCTCCTGGCCCTGCGAGGCCTGGAGTTCCTGTCGCTGGGACGCACTGGAATCACCGACGCCGGAGTCCTCCAGCTCGCGGCGCTTCCCGCGCTGCGCACGCTGACGCTGGAGGACAGCCGCGTCACCCGGGAAGCCGTGGCCGAGCTCCAACGCCAGCGTCCCGGCCTGCGCATCGAGCACAGCGAGGACCGCATCGCATAGCGACCGCGCGCCCCGCTTCAGGCCTTGCGGCGGGTAAAGCCTTCCGCGCGCAGCTTCTTCATCAGCCGGTCCGCGGCGGACTTCGCCTGCCACTCATGCGCGAAGCGCTTGGAGGACGGGCGCCCTTGAGTCCCCAGGTCACCCTTGCGGACGTTGAGCACGTTGCGAGCGACCCGCACCCCCTGGAAGCGGCCCTAATCGTTCGCGTAGAGCACCTCGCCCTTTCCGCCCGCGGGCTTCTTCGGCGCCACCAGGGGCTTCGCGTCCTTGAAGCTCACATCCACCCAGGCCGCGCGGCGCACGCGCACCTGGGGCTTCGTGCCGAAGTGGAACGTGACGTGCCAGCGGGCCTGGGCCTCCGACTCGAAGAGGGCCTCCCCCATCGAGCGGTACCCGGACTCGGGTGTGCGCGGCAGGAAGGGCTCCACCGTGCGGAGGAACGCGAGGTACTCCTTCTCCTGCCGCGCATAGCCGAGCAACCGCGTCGACTCCGGCAGCGCCAGTTGGAGCTCGCCCGCCTTCGTGGGCCCCTTCAGGAGGACCGCGTCGAGGAAGACATTCCTCCCCTGGAACGCCGCGCACTGCTTCCAGAACTCCGCGGACACGCGCACGTTGCGTGCGCTCTCAAGCCTTGTTGAATCACCCATGGTGCGGGACGGTAGCAAGCACGGCCCGCTGGGGACACGGCCGCGTTCAGCCGCTCAGCGCCCGCACGCGCGCCGCGAGGTTCTGCGTGAAGAGCCGGTAGATGTGCAGCGAGGCCGCGTCGTGCGTGGCCAGGAAGTGCTGGAAGCTCTCGCGGGTGATGCGCAGCGCGCGCACGGCCGTCTTCGCGCGCACGTTCGCGGACACGGGGCCGTCCTGCACGAGCGAAATCTCCCCCAGGAAAGAGCCCGGCCCCAGCGTGTTGAGGTGCCGCGCGTTGGCCTCATTGCCGGAGTAGACGTCCACGGTGCCCTCCAGCAGCACGAGCAGGCCCGTGCCGGGAGCGCCCTTCTCCAGCAGCACCGTGCCCGGCGTGGTCGCCACGGGCCGCGCCAGCCGGTACAGGTCCTTCATGTCCTCCAGCGGCAGCTCGCCGAAGATGGGAATGGCCTTGAGGAAGCGGTAGCCGCTGGCCTCCGGCACGGTCGCGCCCGCGGCCAGCCGCGCGAGGAGCGCCTCCGCCTCCACGTCCAGGCCCATGCGCCGCAGGAGCCGCGCCTTCTCCGTCACCAGCACGGGATCCGCGCGCAGGTGCTCGGCGCTGCTCAGCGCGTCCGCCAGCACCGCGAGCGCGCGGTGCGTGAAGCCGCCGGCATCCAGCACCTTGCACGTGCGCAGCACGGCTTCGACGTAGCGAGGATCCTCCGCGAGCACGCCGCCCAGGGCCTCGGCCTCCGCGTGAGCCTGTCCCAGTTCCTGGTAGAGGTCCGCGGCCTCGAAGGGGCGGCCCAGGCGGACCAGGCAGTGCGCCATGGACTCGCGGGCGCCCAGGCCCCGGTAGACCTCCAGCGCGCGCTCCAGCGCCCCGCCCCGCTCGAAGGCCGCCGCGGCGCGCTCCACCTCGCCCGCGCGCAGGTACGCCTCCGCGGCCGCCACGTGCTGACCGCCCTGGGCGTACAGGTCCGCCACGGAAACGTCGTCGCCGCTGCCGTCCAGGAGCCGTGCCGCGCCCGTGAAGTCCCGCGCCCGGCGCAGCACGTCCACCAGCCAGTGGCGCTCCTTCACCGACCCCTGCGCGGCCTCCTTGCGAAGCCGCTCGCGCTGCGCCGCGCCCAGCTCCTCGTAGAGCTGTGCCGCGCGTTCCGGCTCGCCTTGCGCCGCCAGGGACTGCACCACCTGGAGCGTGCTGCCCCGCAACGAACCGCCCCGACTGCTGCCCGCAGTATCGCCTGCCATGTCACACGTCCCTTCCCAGGCCCGCACCGTTGAGGCGGCGCGCCCGGTTCCGCCAGCGCCTGACAAACCAGGAACCCGGGCGTAAAGCCAGTCTCGACCGGCCCCCCGTGGCCCTGGAGACACCGGGTCCGGTAGGGTCCTGTCATGGTTGTTCCCGTCCTGGCCGGGGTGGCTCCGGAGCGTCTCCCCGGGCCCTCGCGCCCGCGCTCCTGGTACCTGGTGGCTCCATCCGCGGCCCTGCGGCCCGGCCACGCGATGGGCGTTCAGGTAGGTGGCCAGGAGGTGGTGGTGTTCCGGAGCCAGCAGGGCCGGGTCCACGCCCTGTCCGCACATTGTCCCCACCTGGGGGCACACCTGAAGCACGGCACCGTCCAGGGTGAGCTGCTGCGCTGTCCGCTGCATCATTGGAGCTTCGACGGATTGGGCCACTGCCGAGCCGTGCCAGGCCGGAGCGACGTGTCCGCCCTGCCGGGGCCTCGGGCGTGGCCGGTGGAGGAGCGCTTCGGCGGGGTGCTCGTGTTCAACGGCCCGGAGGCGCTGTTTCCCCCACCCGACCTGGGAGGTGAGGAGCACGTCTGGAACGTAGGACCTCCGGTGACGGTGGGCTGTCCGTGGCTGCCGCTCGCGGCGAACTCATTCGACCTGGACCACCTGCGCACGGTGCACCACCGGGAGCTGTGGGACACGCCGACCTGGGAGACGCCGGACCGGTACACCCTGCGGCTGCGCTACACGTCGCGCGTCATCGGCACGGGCGCGAGTGACCGGCTGATGAAGGCGCTGTCGGGCAACCGCATCCGGGTGGAGCTCACGCTGCACGGCGGGACGTTGATCTCCGTGAAGAGCGACCTGGGCCGGGCGAGGGGGCTGCTGCTCGCGAGCCTGACGCCGGTGGCGGAGGGGACGTCGGTGCGGCTCGCCGTCGCGGCCAGGCGGGGGCGGATTCCGGGCGCGGCGGCGATGGTGCTCGGGGTGTCGCGCTGGCTGTACACGTCATTCCTGCGGCGCGACATGTCCGTATTGGACGGCATGCGCTTCAACGTCGCGACGGCGACGGCAGACCCGGTGATGCGCCAGTTGCTCGACTTCGCTGTGGGCCTGCCCGAGGACGGGGACGATGCGCGCTGATGACGCTCCGCCGATCCCCGCCGCGCTCAATGCGGTGCTGCTCGTCGCGGCGATGGGCGCGGGGGCGCTGTGCCTGTGGACGGCGTCGCACGCGCAAGGGCTCTGGGTGCGGCTGGTGGCGGCCGGCGTGTTCTCCTACGTGAACAACACGGTGTTCTCGCTGTTGCATGAAGCGACGCACGGGGTGCTGCATCCCTCTCGGCGGATCAACGACATGCTGGGCCGGCTGGCGGCGACGTTCTTCCCCACGTCGTTCACGTTGCAGCGTGCCTTCCACCTCACGCATCACCGGTACAACCGCTCGGCGCGCGAGCAGTTCGACTACCTGCACCCGGGCGACCACCGCTTCCTCAAGTATGCGCAGTGGTACGTCATCCTGACCGGCTTCTACTGGCTGTTCGTACCGCTGGGAGCGCTGGTGTTCGCGCTCGCGCCGAGCCTGCTGCAAAGGCTGCGAGGGCCGGGAACGCGATACGGGGAACAGACAGGCGCGGACGCGTACCTGGGGCGGCTGGAGGATGCACCGGGGACAGCCATCCGAGCGGAGGTGTTGGGGATGGTGGCGGTGCAGGCCGGGCTGGCGTACGCGCTGGACCTGACGCTCGTGGGGTGGGCCCTTTGCTACGCGGCGTTCGCGGTGAACTGGAGCTCGCTCCAGTACGCGGACCACGCGTGGTCGCCGCTGGACGTGCGCGAAGGCGCATGGGACCTGAAGGTCGCGGCGCCAGTGCGTTGGGTGTTCCTCAACTACCACTACCACCGGGCGCACCACCGGTACCCGCAGGTGCCCTGGCTCTACCTGGGCCGCTACGTGGACGAGAGCGGGCCCCGGCCGTCCTTCCTGGGCATCTGGCTGTCCATGTGGCGCGGGCCCCGGCCGTTCCCGGAGCAGCCGAAATGAGCGCGTCCGCTGAGAAGGAAGCGCACACGGAGGCTCCACTCTTTGGCTGGCCAGCGCGGGATGAACTGAAGCGCACAGGCGCGATGACGTGCGGCTTCGCGCTGTTCTTCCTCGCGGTGTACGGCGGCGCGAGCTGGGTGACAGGCTTCTATTCCGGCGGTCTGCGCGTGGACCTGCCCTTCGAGCAGCACATCCCGTTCATGCCTGGCTGGGCCGCCGTCTACGTCAGCATGGACGTGCTGTTGCTCCTGTCCCTGTTCATCTTCCGGACATGGAGACAGATGCTCCCCTTCGCGATGGCGTTGTGCGCGGAGACGGTGCTGGGAGCACTCTGCTTCCTCGTCCTGCCGGTGGAGGTCGCGTGGCCGCCGCGTGCCGTCACCGGAGTCTGGGCATCCATCTTCCAGACCGCGGACACGATGAACCTGGAGCGAAACTACCTGCCCTCGCTCCACGTCGCCTTCGCCTGCACGGCGGCCCTGGCCTACCGCGAGCGTTCAGGGCCGGTGGCGAGCACCCTCTTCGCGCTGTGGGCCCTGGCCATCGCGGCGTCCACGCTGCTCATCCACGAGCACCACCTGGTGGACGTGGTCGCGGGAGCACTGCTCGCCTGGGGCACGTCGCGTGTCGTGGCGCCCCGGGTCCGGAAGGAAGCATTCCTCGAAGCGGTGCGGGTGGAAGCCCTCTGCGCGAGGGAGATGTATCGCTTCGCGCGCAGGCATCCGCGTTACGGGCTCATCGCGCTCGCGCTGTATCAGCAGTCGCTGGGACGCTGGCGCAAGGCGCGACGGGCACGGGCGGGGTTCTGCTTCCTCCAACTGGTGGATGACGTGCTGGATGGAGACCGCCCCGTCGGAGGCGAACCGCTGGACGCCATCGACGCGCTCCTGCGCACGCTGGAGACCGGAGCGCCAGGCCCCGCCACGGAGTTCTACGACACCGCGGTATCACTGGGCCGGGTATTGCTCACGGAGCTGACCGACCCGGCGGCCCGCGAGCAGGTGCTCGAACTGGTCCGCACCATGCGCCGGGACCGGGAGCGGGTGCGCGATGGGCACTGGTGGGACGCGGCGATGCTCCGGACGCAACTCGGCAACACCTTCCGGCTGTCCGTGAGCCTGATGCTGCACGTCGCGGACGCGCAGGTGCGAGCAGATGAAGCCCCTTCCCTGCTCGCGGCGTTGGGATGGTGCTCGGTGATGCGCGACCTGAGAGAGGACCTGGTTCAGGGACTCTTCAACGTGCCCGCGGACGTCGCCACGGAGGTGCGCGCCCAGGGACATGATCCCCAGGACTTCGAATCACTGCTCAGGGCGGAAGCCGGACGGGCCTGGGTGCGCGATGAGTACCAGCGAGCCCGCGCGCTGCTGGACCGCTCCGCGAAGGAACTGGCCCATCTGGAAGGCAGGCAAGGCGTCGCACTGCTGCGCCTCTTCCACAGGTCGGTGGAAAGCTTCTGGGTGCGGAAGCTGCCGCGTCGCATGCCCTTCCTGCGCGAGGCGCCGGTGCTCGAAATCTCCTGAGTCCTTCACGCGTGGTCGGCCTCCATCCGCGTGGAGTGAGTCCACTGAGCACGACGCGGTGCATGCGTTGACGCGAAGCAGGCGGAGGCATCTGCTGGACGCATGTCCGACTCCGCCCCTTCCGTTTCCAGCGCCCGTCCGGTGGATGCCTCCGAGCGGCTGCCGCTCCTGGACGTGCTGCGCGGTTTCGCGTTGTGGGGCGTCTTCGTGTCGAACAGTTTCGCCTGGTTCAGCGGCCGGGTCCTGATGCCGCGAGAGCAGGCCCAGGCACTGGCGGCACCGCCCTTCGAGGCGACCGTCACGGCGCTCTACCACTTCTTCGTGAACCAGAAGTTCGTCACGCTGTTCGCCTTCCTCTTCGGGCTGGGGTTCTCCATCCAGTTGACACGGGCCGAGTCCCGCGGAGCCTCCGTCGTCCCGGTGTATTCACGGCGCCTGTTGGTGCTGCTGGGCATCGGAGCCGTGCATCTCACGACGCTCTGGGCGGGAGACGTGCTCTCCACCTACGCCCTGCTGGGCTTCGCGTTGCTCTTCTTCCGGAACCGTTCGGACCGGACGCTGCTGGCGTGGGTGGGCCTGTCGGTGGTGGTGGTGCCGTTGTTGGTGCCGGCGCTCCTGCACTTCGGCCCCATCCTGATGCACGGAGCGCAGGCGGCGGCCGGCGCCGCGAAGGCCACGGAAGCCATGGAGGCCCAGACGCGGGAGCAGCTGCTGCTGGGACTCAAGAGCGACTCGCTCTGGACGACGCAGGCCGCGAACGCGCACTTCCTCCAGTACATGCTGCCCACGCTGAAGCGGCTGCTGTGGATGATCTTCATCCTGGGCCGGTTCCTGCTGGGGCTGCTCGCGGGCCGGCACCTGTTGCTCCAGGACGTGGAGCGACACCGCGCCTGGCACCGGAAGATGCTGGGCTGGGGACTGGTGCTGGGCGTGCTGGGAAATGGCGCGGGAGTGGTGGTCCAGCACCTGCGGCTCGCGGGGTTGTTGGACCCGTCGAAAGCCCACTGGATGTTCACCCTGTCCGCGATCCAGGAGATGGGCTACCTGGGCCTCGCCGCGGCCTACGTGGCCGCCTTCGCCCTGCTCTTCCAGAAGGAGCGCTGGCGCAGATGGCTGGGCATCCTGGCCCCGGTGGGGCGCATGGCGCTCAGCAACTATCTGATGCAGACGGTGGTGAGCCTCTGGCTGTATGACGGCTGGGGGTTGGGGCTCATTGGCAGGGTGCCGCCATCACATTGCGTGGCACTGACCCTGCTGGTGTTCGCGCTCCAGATTCCACTCAGCCACGCCTGGCTGTCGCGCTTCCGCTTCGGTCCGGCCGAGTGGCTGTGGCGCTCGCTCACCTACGGCCAGCGCCAGCCCATGCGGCTCGCGCTCAAGCCCTCGCCGTCCGGCGTCCCCGGCGTCCGATGAAGAAACCCGCGCCGAGCGCGGCGACCGCGACCAGTGCACCGAAGCCCATGGCGGCGTTCTTCACCTTCGTGAGCAGGGGGTTGTCGAACACGTTGGTGGAGTAGTGGAACGCGGCGATGAGCCACTGGTCGCCCTCCTTCACCAGGGTACAGGTCCACCGTCCGTTGACGACGAGGTCCGTGCCGTCGTTCAGGATGTAGTGGTCCAGCGAAGAGCCATACGCGACGCCCGAGTTGCCATAAAGGCGAGTGAGCGCATCCACGTCGAACTTCGCGGTGACCTTCTTCACGACGCTGTTCGGGCCGCCCAGCATCTCCGCGTAGTACGCGCGGATGGCGTCCTTCCCCACGCGAACATCGTTGTTCATGGTGGAGAACACGACGTCTGGGTGCAGGTGCGACAGCAACCGGTCCAGGTCCTGCTTGTTGAGCGCGTCCTCCATGTCCTGCTTGATGCCGCGCAGCGCCTGATGCGTCGCTTCATCGCCAGAAGCCACCGCCGCCGGAGCCACGGCATCCTGAGCCCCCGACACAACGGGGACCGCGACGAACAGCAACGCCAGGAGACCTACGAGCCGGGTGCGCACCATCGAAGCTCCATGAAGAAAGAGGACGGCGAGCATCCTAAGCAGGTCGCCCGAGGTTCGTTAACAAACCCGTCGATTCAATGGCCCCGTGATGACGCGTGCCGCACGAAGCGCGGCGGTGGATCGCGACGGCGTGCATGCGCGGAAGCCAGGATGGGGCCACGGAGGGAGGCCCCCACCCGGGGCCGGTTGCCTCAAAACCTGTCCGACAGTCGGCTAGGCCGCCGCCGCATGGGCCCCAGACCGCACCAGGCCAGAAGGCGAACGAAGTCGCGCCCGCGCAGTCGCCAATGTGGACCGCCGACAGAGGCGCCCGCCCGGGCCCGGTTGCCTCAAAACCTGTCCGACTGTCGGACAGGTTTTCAGTCCATGCGGCCCGGGGGCGCGCTGGCCCGGCAATCAACTCGGAGGGTGGGCCCGCACGTCCATGTCAGACCCCTGTGGTTGGATGGCGATGCTGGGACGAGGAAGGGGATGGGGATGGAACGGCGAGGACTCGTGGCCTATGTGGAGGCTCAAATCGAGCGCGATATCGCGCTGGGGCGGCTGCACCCGAGCGGGCAATTCGGCTCCGAAGCGAAGCTGGCGCGCCGCTATGAGGTGTGTCGGGGCACCATCCGCGAGGCGCTACGGCGGCTGGCGGCGCGAGGCCTGGTGGTTCAGCGCCCCGGACGCAAGACGCGCGCGGTGGCGTTGGATGAGTCGCTGACGCTGGAGAACCTGGGGCTGGCGCTGCATGACGCGAGCAACCCGGATGCCCGGTGGCTTCTGGAGGGCTACTTCAGCCTCAAGCGGCAGGTGCTGTTGGAGCTTCTGGCCGACTGCTGCGCGAGGGCCTCGGACCTCGACCTGGACCGGCTGGGGAGCACGTGCTTCCAGCTCCAGGACGCGGCGCGCTGGGAGTCGGGGGAAGTCTGCGCGCAGGCGGAATTCGAATTGCTGCGGCATGCGGCGCGGGTGGCTGCGCGTCCGGGGCACGTGCTCCTCGTGCAGTCCCTGCAGCGGGCCTTCCTGGGAGGAGCCGCCCAACTGCTGCCGCTCATGGGTGGAGCGGCGCTGCGCGAGTGGGCCATCCGCGTGAGCGAAATCCTGCACGAGCGCGACGTGCAGGCCCTTCAGCATGAACTGCCAGCACTGCTGAAGGCTCGCGATGAGCGCGTGCTGAACGCATTCGCCCCTGCGCCCCAGGGCTCTGCGTCCCCCGAGGCCCCACGCGCGCAGGAGGACCTGCTCAACACCCCACTGTCAGCGACCGGCCAGGACGAGGCATTGGAGACACATCCCAGCGTCGAGGAAGGTGCCATCGATCGCCTTCCTCCAGCTGCCGCACAGGACGAGACACAGGAGGCCCAACCCTGCGGAGAGGACCAGGTCCGCGTGGAGGGGAGTTCTCCGGGAGGACGTGATGGACACCCTCCAATCCCTCCTTTGCCCCCGGATAACCCATAAGAGGTATGGCCAAGCGGGATCCAACCGATTGTAGTTCTGGACGTCGCCAGTCTGTTCTCACTGCTGGCGCGGCCTGGGCTCGACGGGTTGCAGGGGGATACCGTGGACGCGAATCAATTGCTGGAGCTGGTCAAGCGCTATCAGGACTCCAAGTCCTTCATCTCCAACGAAGAGACCGCCAAGCTGGCGCTGGTGGTCCCCTTCATCCGGCTGCTTGGCTATGACCCCGGCTTTCCTCGGGAGGTTCGCCTCGAATACGCAGCGGACTTCGTCCAGGGCGACGGCAAGAAGCTGCCGGACCGCATGGACTTCGCCATCTTCGACCAGACGGGACAGAAGCCCCTCATCGTCATTGAAACCAAGCCCCTGGGAACGGACCTCAAATCGCGCGCCCAGCAACTGGCCCGCTACCTCTCCCAGCTCCCGGAGCTCCACTTCGGCATCATCACGGATGGATGCCACTACCTGTTCTTCGGAGACCTGGAGAACCCCAACGTCATGGACCCGGAGCCCTTCTTCACGTTCTCACTGGAGGACACGAAGTCGGACTGGGCCAAGGTCGCGAAGTTCCTGTCCAAGTTCAGCCGCGAAGCCTTCAACGCCACGACGCTCATCAGCGACGCGGAGAACAGCCGCTACCGCCAGGGGATGATCGACAAGCTGTCCGCCGCCCTCAAATCGCCCGGCGAACACGAGGGCTTCCTCAAGTGGCTCACCGAGGACATCTACAAGGGGAAGCGGACGACCGCCGTGATGGAACGCCTCGCGGAGGTCGCGAAGGAGGCCATCGAGCCCACCCTCCTCCGCGTCATGGGCGACGACTTCCTCGACAAACTCAAGGAGCGCATCCAGCGCTTGAACGAAGGCACCGAGGCACCCGCCGCCAAGGACGGGGCCAACGTGGTGCAGGCGGACAGCGCGAAGCCTTTTGAGTCGGAACCCCGAGCCTCGGGTGACGACAAGACACGCGCCGCAGTGGAGACCACCGAGGAGGAACTGGCCTTCTTCGGCGTCGTCCGAGACATCTGCACCAAGAACGGCCACGCGGCGGAGGACGTCCTCTACCGGGACACCTCGAACTACTTCAACGTGTCCTTCAAGAAGCCCACGAAGTGGTTCGTGCGGTTCTTCGGCAATGGCAAACGCAAGTGCATCGCCACCTGGGTCCCCGTCGAGGAGGCGAAAGCGCTCGCCGCGGGGTTCGAGGTCGAAGCATCCCCCGCGGCGTTCGGTATCAGCCGGGTCTACATCCAGACGATTCCAGAGGTGTGGGCGCTCAAGGCCCTGGTCGCCCGGAGCCTGGAGCTGTCCCTCACCGTCAAGGAGGAGGCGCCCGCGGAGCCCACTCTCAAGGTCGTCGCCAGCCAGTAGCGGCCCGGCTGATTCACACCGCCGGCAGCGGCTTCACCGTGAGCGCCTTCGACGCGAGGAACTCCGGGTTGAACACCTTGGAGGCATAGCGGCTGCCGTGGTCGCACACGAACGTGACGATGCGCAGCCCCTGTCCCTGGTGCTTGCGCGCCACCTCCCATGCAGCCCTCACGTTGAGGGCCGCGGAGGTACCCACCACCAACGCGTCCTCGCGCGCCAGGTGGTAGAGCATCTCCAGCATGTCCTGGTCCTCCAGGCGCATTGCCTCATCCACGCGCGCCTGCCGGAAGTTCTCCGTCAGCCGCATGATGCCAATGCCTTCCGTGATGGAGCTCCCCGCCGTCTCCATCTTCCCCGTGCGCACCTGGCAGTAGAGCCCCGACCCCGGCGGATCCACCAACACCACTCGCAAGGCCGGGTTCTTCTCCTTCAGGTAGCGGCTCGTGCCAGACAGCGTGCCTCCGCTGCCCACGGACGCCACCAGCACGTCCACCTTTCCTTCCGCCTGCTCCCAGATCTCCGGCCCCGTCGTCTCGTAGTGGAAGTCGCCGTTCGCCGTGTTCTCGAACTGGTTCATCCACGCCCAGCCGTTCGCCTCCGCCAGCGCCCGCGCCTGGTGGAAGAAATGCGAGGGATTGGAGAACGGCACCGGCGGCACCCGCCGCACCTCCACGCCCATTGCCTCCAGGTACTCGTACTTCTCGCGCGCCTGGTTGTCCGGCATCGTCACCACCACGCGGTAGCCGCGCTCGCGCCCCAGCAATCCCAGGCCAATGCCTGTGTTGCCCGCGGTGCCTTCGACAATCGTGCCGCCGGGCTTGAGCTGCCCCGTGGCTTCCGCGCGTTGAATCATCCCCTTCGCGGCCCGGTCCTTGATGCTCCCGCCCGGGTTCATGAACTCCGCCTTGGCGACGATGTCACAGCCCGTCTGCCGGCTGAGCGAGCCAATGCGCAACAGCGGCGTGTTCCCCACCGCATCCCAGAGCGAACCCATTCGTGGCGCCATGTCCGTCCTCCCCCGCACTACAGTTTGCGCATCCGCACGCGGCGGACCTTGTGGTCGCTGCCCTTCACCAGGATGAGCCTCGCCCGTGAACGCGTGGGCGCGATGTTCTCCGCCAGGTTGGGCCCGTTGATCTCCGCCCACACCGACGCGGCCCGGGCAATCGCCTGGTCGCGCGTCAATTCAGAGAAGCGCCGGAAGAAGGACCGCTCGTCCCGGAACGCCGTCTCCCACAGGCGAAGGAAGCGCTCCACGTACCAGTGGCGGATGTCCGTCTCGCTCGCGTCCACGTAGATGGAGAAGTCGAAGAAGTCCGACAGGAACGTCTGCGGCAGCCGCCCGCCCTCCACCGGCCCCGTCTGCAGGACGTTGAGCCCCTCCAGGATGAGGATGTCCGGCTGCCGGATGGACTGCGCCTCCTCCGGCACGATGTCGTAGACGAGGTGCGAGTACACCGGCGCCGTCACCTCCTCGCGCCCCGCCTTCAGCTCCGCCAGGAAGCGCACCAGCGCGCGCCGGTCATAGCTCTCCGGAAAGCCCTTGCGGTTCATGACGCCCCGCTCGGCGAGCACCCGGTTCGGATAGAGGAACCCGTCCGTCGTCACCAGCGCCACGCGCGGATGGTCCGGCCAGCGCGCCAGCAGCGCCTGGAGGATGCGCGACGTCGTGCTCTTGCCCACCGCCACGCTGCCCGCGATGGCGATGATGAACGGCACCTTGCGCACCGAATAGCCCAGGAACGCCTGTTGCGCCGCCCACAGCGACTGCGCTGACGCCACCTGCAGGTGCAGCAGTCGCGACAGCGGCAGATAGACGTCCTCCACCTCCTGGATGTCCAGCCGGTCCCCCAGGCCCCGCAGCTTCTCCACCTCCTCCGCCGTCAACGTCAGCGGAGTGGAGGCCCGGAGCTCGCGCCACGCGTCGCGGTCCAGGTCGACGTACATCGATGCGGCGCGGGGCTTGGTCACGGACATGCCGCCAAGCATGAACCAAACCGCCCCGGATCCGGCAAGTGAAGGTGACAACAGGTCTTCCCTGCGATTCTTGACAGCAAGACTTTCCCGCCGCCAACGTGCCCGTCCGCATCCCGGTCGCGCCCGACGGACGCGGGGGCACTCCGCCCTCCTGGAGCCCGTCCCCCGAGGTCCACGCGTGTCCACTTTCTGCGCCCCCGCCCTCCTCGCCGCCACGGGCCTGCTGCTCGCCACCCCCCACGTTCACGCCCAGGCCGCCGAGCCTCCCAAGGCCGCCGAGCCTCCCAAGGCCGCCGAGCCTCCGGTCATCAACGTCTCCGAGGAAGGCTTCACGCTGTCGTCCGCGGACAAGGCCTTCGTGCTCAAGCTGCGCGGCCAGCTCCAGGGCGACGGGCGCTTCTACTTCGCGGACATCGACCGAACTGGCACCAACACATTCCTCATGCGGCGCGTGCGTCCCATCCTGGACGGGACGCTCTTCGGCTTCATCGACTTCCGCCTCATGCCGGACTTCGGCGTCAATCAGCCGATCATCCAGGACGCGTTCATCGACTTCCGTCCAGGGGAATGGGTCCGCCTGCGCGCGGGCCGGTTCAAGACGCCGTTCGGACTGGAGCTGCTCCAGTCCGACATGGACAACCCCTTCATTGAGCGCTCGCTCACGGTGGACCTGGTCCCCAACCGCGACGAGGGCCTGGAGTTGCACGGCGAGGGCGAAGGCGGCCGGTGGCAGTACTCGCTGGCGGTGGTGAATGGAGACCCCGACGGCGCCAGCACCGACACCAACCCCGACGACAGCTTCGACCTGGTCGCCCGCGTCTTCGCCCTGCCCTTCAAGGGCCGCGAGCCGTCCTTCCTCCAGGGACTGGGGCTGGGCATCGCGGTGACGCGCGGCCTCCAGTTCGGCACCGCCACCAACACCGGGCTCGCGCCGCTTCGCAGCACGGGCCAGGAGACCATCTTCAGCTATCTCAACAACGCGAACACCGGCGAGACGGTGACGGCGCACGGCCAGCACCTGCGGCTCGCGCCCCAGGGCTACTTCTACTGGGGGTCCTTCGGCCTCCTCGCGGAGTACGTGCGCTCGTCACAAGAGGTGCGAATCGCGGACGCACGCGCGCGGCTGCGCAACCACGCGTGGCAGACGTCGGTGTCGTGGGTGTTCGGAGGGAAGGCTTCCTTCGAAGGCGCCCGGCCCACGACGCCCTTCGACCCGAAGACGCTCAAGGGCGGCGCGCTGGAGGTGGCGGCGCGCTACCACGCCCTGGACATTGACGACGCCGCCTTCCCCCGCTTCGCCAACCCCGCGCAATCCGTGAGCGCGGCGAGCGGCTTCGGCGTCGCCACGACGTTCGCCTTCAACCGGCGCGTGCGCTTCGCCATGAACTTCCACCGCACGAACTACGAGGGCGGCGCTCCAGACGGCGCCGACCGCCCTCCCGAGAACGTCCTCATGTCCCGCTTCCAGCTCACGTTCTGAAAACCCGCCCGCGAGCCGTGAAACATTTGGTGACGCCGGGTGTCATCCGGCGGCTTCGTCCTGGTGCGTCTTGAAGCGCCCACGTCAGGTGCACGACGCTCCCGCCGCCCGCCACGGGTGGCCCTTGCCCGTGGGCTGCTCCCGCGGACTCCGCCGAGAGGATGCATGCCCGCGAACGTGTTCCCGCAGCGCCCGACGCCTGTCCGCTCCCCGTCCCTGTCGAAGGCGCTCACGCGCGCCGCGCTGCTCGGCCTCCTGGGCCTGGGCGCGCCCGTGGCCGCGCAGCAGCCCCAGGCGCCCATCACAGAGGACGTGCCGCTCCCGGTGCAGCCGTTGCTGCCCGACAGCCGCGTCTACTTCACCACCCTCAACGTGGTCCGCTACAACCCGCTGGGGCTCGAGTCGCAGAACCGGCTCGTCTACCAGAAGCGCCTCTCCGACAGCCCCTCCCTGCTCCTGCGCGACACGTACGCCAGCGCCGGCGCGAGCCTCCGGCTGAGCCCCGCGTTCTTCAAGCTGGGGCCCGTGGTGGAGCTGCAACCGCTGGCGATCTTCAACGTCCGCGCCGGCTACGAGTACGTCCAGTTCTTCGGCACCTTCGGCAGCGTGCAGTCCTATCCGGACTCCTTCCAGCCCTACGACGACGACCTGCGCAGCGCGACCAATGACACCGCCTACGGCACCTCCGGGCACCACTTCTTCGTGGAGCCCATGCTCCAGGCGAAGGTGAAGTCCCTGGCGCTGCGCTCGAAGCTGGCCATCGAGTACTGGAACATGTCGCTGCGCGACGGCGGGACGCGCGGCACGTTCTACGACCCGACGCTGGACACGCTGGTGCCCGGCAAGGGCTGGGTGCTCGCCAACGACACGGACCTCCTCTGGCTGGCCGGACAGTGGACGCTGGGCGCCCGGCTCTCCGCGGTGTGGCCCCGCTACGACGAAGACACCAACGCAGTGGAGCCGCTGCCCGGACGAACGCTGCCCACCAACTCGCACGTCCGCGTGGGCCCGCTCGTCGCGTATGCCTTCGACACGAAGCCGGGCGGCGTCATGAGCAAGCCCACCGTGCTGCTCATGGCCGGCTGGTACCTCAAACATGAGAACCGCATGAACGCCATGCCCTACCTGTTGGGCGGCTTCTCCTTCACCACGGAGCTGCTCTCCGGCCGCTGACCGCGCGCCCGCGGACTGTTCAGACATCAAAACCCCACTGCCCTCCAGGGCAGTGTGCCTGTCGAAGGGTCGTTCCTAACTCGCACTGTCTGTCTTTGGGGACAGCGAGGTGGGACACATGGGAACGACTCGCAGGGTGATGGGCTGGCGGCTTCTTTGGGGCGCAGTGATCGCAGCGGCGCTTGGCGGGTGCGGACCCTCGGAGGCCCCCGAGGCGTCCGCACGGACGCAGGAGGCGGCACTCTCAGGGGGAGCCTTCGCCTGGGTGAAGCACCTGGGCTCCCCCCGGTTCGACGAGGCCCACGCGGTGGCTTTCGACCGCGACGGCAACATCCTCGCGCTGTTTCTCTACCAGGGCAGCGTGGACCTGGGCGCGGGCCCCGTCGGCTCCGGGAATCCCGACAGCATTGGCTTCGCGGTGGCGAAGTACACGACGGCCGGCGCGCTGCTGTGGACCCGCGCTTATGAAGGCGTGCTTCCTCCCGGCGGACAGAACTTCACCAACGCGGTGGCGCTCGCGGTGGACCGGGAGCGCAACGTCCTCATCGCGGGAAGCTCCAATGAGCCCATCAATCTGGGCGGAGGACTCCAGCCGCCGGGCGCCTTCCTGCTGAAGCTGCGCAAGACGGGGCAGTTCCAGTGGGCCCGGCACTTCACCGGCAGCATCTTCCCCCAGGACCTGGTCACCGACTCCCAGGACGGCATCGCCATGACGGGCGCCGCCTTCCGCACGGTGGACTTCGGCCTGGGCCCCAACTCCTCGATGGTGACCGACGTCCAGACCGCGTTCCTGACCCGGTTCAACGCCGCCGGCACGACGCAGTGGACCGTGCGCGAACAGTGGGACCTGAGCGGCGGCGCCAGCGTCGCGGTGGATGAGACGGACGCCTACTACTTCAGCGGCATCCGGTACCCCGACCCGGAGGTGTGGAAGGTGGGCCTCGACGGCACGGTGGCCTGGACACGGTCGCTGGAGGGCGCGTCCGGCAGCGCCATCGCCGTCGCCGTGCATGGCAACCGGGTGGTGGCAGGAGGCGCGGTCAACGACTCCTTCACCTTCGCGGGCCACGACATTCCGGGCCCATCCACCGGCATCGGGGGCTTCCTCGTCGCATGGACCCGGGCCGGAGAGGAGCGCTGGGCCCGTGGCTACCCGCAGCCCGTGACCGCCGTCGCCATGGCCGAGGACGACGCCGTGGTCGTGGGCGGAGCGTCCACCGCGCCGGACTCGCCCTCCGGCTACACGCTCTTCACCGCGAGGCTGGAGCGCATCGAGGGTCAGCAGCAGTGGCGGCACACGTACCCCTCGACGGGACGCCCGTTCTTCACGGACGTGGCGGTGAACAAGCAGGGCGCGTTCGTGGGGATCGGCTACTTCTCCGGCACCCTCCACCTGGGAAGGAACCTGGTCTCGCGCGGCTTCGACGACGACTTCCTCTTCAAGGCGTCGACGGCGCCCTGACCGTCATCCAAAGCCCTGGGCGCGCAGCACCGCGCCCAGCGGCACGGAGCCCGCGCGGTACGCGTCGAACCACCGCGCGGCCTCCTCCGGCGTCGGCTGCGTCCACCGCCAGTGCCCAGGCCCGCCGCCCTCCTGGCAGCGGATCAACGACGTGCGCAGCTGCTCCGCGTGGGTGAACTCCAGCTGCTCCAGCAGCAGCGGGTTCTGGCTGGTGACAAAGGCCTGCCGCGTCCCCATGTCCCGCACGCACGCGCGCACCAGGTCCGGATGCAGGCCGTCCGCCAGCTCGTCCGCGATGACGAAGGCCTCGTGCACGTCCAGGTAGTAGAGGAAGGACAACAGCCGCTTCTGGCCATGGCCCAGCTGCTCCTGCGTCACCGGCGTGCCGTCCGGCCGCACGAACGCGAAGCGGAAGCCGCTGAAGCCCAACCGTCCGCCCTGGGACAGCGGCGTCGTCTCCGTCACGTCCACGGTGAGCGTGCCTGAAACGAACCCCGCCAACGTCACGAAGCGCGCGAGGAAGCCCTGGGGCTGCGCCTCGTGGCGGAAGAGCAGCGACGGGGGCACGGGCTCGCGCTCCACCTGTTCGCGCAGCCAGCCCGGCATCCATGTGGGCAGCGCCATGAGTCCCAGCGGAAACAGTTCCTCACCGCGCTGCTCCATCGCGTAGCGGATGGCGCCGATGCGCTCGAACATGCCCAGCGCTTCGTCGAAGCGCGGCGGCGCCAGGAGGAACGTCTCCCGGAGCAGGTCCTTCAGCCGGTCCTTCACGCCGCGCTCCAGGTACTGCGCGGCCATGAAGAGCAGCGTCCACACAGAGCGGTCCAACACCGACCAGTGCATGCGCTTGGAGAATCCCGCCGCGCCCGCCACCTCGCACGCGAAGCCCGTGGCGCTGGCGCGCATGACGAGCCGCGCGTCCTCCGCCGCGTCCCACCGCACCGTCGCCACGATGGAAGGCAACAGCCCGTGCGCCAGCGCCGCCGGAGGCAACGCCAATGCGGCGCCAGGGCCTGCATCGGGCCCGCCTTCCCCGGCATTGGCGGGCAGCGCCGCGGGCGGCTCATTGCGCACGGCCACATCCACCGTCAGCGCGTCGAAGCGCAGCGCGTATTCCAGCGCGAACGGCTCCCGCAACAGCCCGGAGAAGTCCGAGCACAGCACCGCGGACACCAGCTCCAGCAGCGTCGTGCGTCCGCTGCCCGTCGCGCCCACCACCACGTTCAGGGCAGGGCCGAACGTCAGCACCGTGTCCGGCGCGAGCCCTCGGTAGTGGTGGACGTGCAGACGGGTCAGCTTCATGGCGTCCGGCCCTCCCCTTGCCTTGGACGGCCGTCAGCGTAGGCCCTTCGCCAGCTGATGCGCGAGCCGTTGGAGCAGCTCCGTGTTCTCCGCCTCCGCCGCCTTCAGCTTGGGCAGCTGCGCCTTCAGCGCCGCCACGTCCTTGCCCCGCGTCACCAGGTCCTCCTCCCCCAGCTCCAGCCAACGCCCCAGCTCCTGCGCCGTCAGCTCCAGGTGGAACTGGAAGCCATACGACTTCCCCAGCCGGAAGGCCTGCTGCGTGTACCGGTCCGTGGACGCGAGCAGCGTCGCGCCGGGCACCGGCGTGTACGTGTCCCCGTGCCAGTGCGCCACCGCCGTGCGCGGCTTCGCGCCCGCCACCACCGGGTCCTTCAGCGCGTCCTGCGTCCAGCGCACCGGCCCCACGCCCACCTCGAAGCCATTCTTCCCCGGCGACACCGTCGCACCCGCCGCCGCCGCCAACAGCTGCGCACCCAGACACACGCCCACGCACGCGCGGTCATTCGCCAGCCGCTCTCCCAGCAATGCCAGCTCTTCATTCAGGAACGGATGGGCGTCCGCCTCGTACACCCCCATGGGCCCACCCATCACCACCACCAGCGGCGCGTCCACGTCCTCGCGCTTCACCGTCCGGAAGCGCCGCACCAGCGTGAAGCCCGCCGCCTCCAGCGCCGGCCCCAACAGGCCTGGCCCCTCGTGCTCCTCGTGCTCGAACACCACCGCGCGCATTTTCCGCCACCCCTTCCCTGTGTCTTTGTTTGTGCCACACGCAATGCGTGCCGCGTGAAGACTAACGCTCCATGCCACGGTTGGCCGCGACGCGCCGTGAACCCGGATAGCCGGTAGGCATTTATTTCACAGTATTTCGTGCCATCATCTGCGGGCCCGGTTTCCCCTATAAGCATGCGCACCCGGGCATTCCCCCTTGGGCGTTTTCGTCGCGTCGTATTCCGAAAGGAAGTTCCTCGTGAGCAAGAGCCTTCGCGGTTTCAAGTGGCTGATGGGCACGGTGGTCGGCGTTTCCCTGCTGAGCGGTTGCGGCGCTCCTCCGGCGGAGGGTGAGACCACCCCGACCGAGGCCACGGAGCAGGCCCAGGGCGCCCTGACGGCGCAGGTGTCCGCGGGCAAGGCCTCCATGGCGGCCAGCGAGCGCGTGGCGGTGGAGGTGACGCTGACCAACACCTCCTCCGCGCCGGTCAGCATCTACAAGTGGGACGCGCCGGGCGAGGGCCTCAACGAGGGCCGCCTGTCGGTGTCCCGCGACGGCCAGCCGGTGGAGTACACGGGCGCGCACTTCAAGCGCGTGCAGGGCCGCCCCGAGGACCTGATCACCATCGCCCCCGGCCAGAGCATCTCCGGCCCGGTCGTCGTGTCGGACGCGTATGACCTGTCCGCCTCCGGCACCTACACCATCCGCTACGAGCTGGAGTCTCGCGCGGGCGTGACGGCGCTGTCCTCCAACGCGGTCAGCCTCTTCATCGAGGGCCGCCGCACCAGCCGCGATGGCGCCGAGGCGATGGGCACGGTGACGGCGCAGGGCCTGACCTACTCCGGGGCCTGCACCAGCTCCGAGCAGACCACCATCACCAACGCGTACAACAGCGCGAAGACGTACTCCAACAACGCGTACACGTACCTGAGCGGCACGCCGTCCGCGACCAGCCGCTACACCACCTGGTTCGGCACGTACTCCAGCAGCGGCTGGAGCACCGTCAAGACGCACTTCAACAACATCAAGAACGCGTTCGCGTCCGCCGCCGTCGTCGTGGACTGCAGCTGCAACGACAGCGGGACCTACGCGTACGTGTACCCGGCCTCGCCGTACAAGATCTACGTGTGCGGCGCCTTCTGGAGCGCCCCCAACACGGGCACGGACTCGCGCGCGGGCACGCTGGTCCACGAGATGAGCCACTTCAACGTCGTGGCCGGCACGGACGACTGGGCCTACGGCCAGTCGGCCGCGAAGAACCTGGCCCGCTCCAACCCCACCAACGCGCGTGACAACGCGGACAGCCACGAATACTTCGCGGAGAACACCCCCTCGCTGCCGTAAGGTGACGCGGGACCGTTGACTTCGGGGCGCGGGCCACATGGGCTCGCGCCCCTTTTCTTTTCGCAGCACGAACACAAGGAGCGTCACGTGATGGGCCTGGGACGAAGGAACCTCGCATGGCTCGCGGTGCTGACCGCCGCCGGTGTCACCGCCTGTACCCCGAAGCCCGCGGAGGCACCCGCGCAACAGCAGGCCCCCGTCGCCGCGACGCCGCCTCCCGCGGCCCCCCCGCCTCCCGCCGAGCCCGTGAAGGAGCCCGCCGCCGTGACGACCCCGAAGCTGGAGTGCGCCCTCAGCGTCCACCCGAAGGCGAAGGTCGGCGAGTCCATTGAAGTCCTCTTCAAGCTCACCAACCGCTCGGAGTCGCCCGTCTGGGTGCTCAAGTGGCAGACGCCGCTGGAGGGCATCCTGGGCACGGTGTTCCAGGTCACTCGCGACGGCGAGGAGATGCCGTACCAGGGCCCCATGGTGAAGCGCGCGGCCCCGGGCGCGGACAGCTACGCGGCCATCGCCCCGGGCGCCACGGTGGAGAACACCGTGGAGGTGACGCAGGCCTGGGACTTCAAGAAGCCGGGCACGTACCGCATCACCTTCCGCGACGCGCTGATGGACGTGGCCACGCGCAAGGAGGACGTCCCCCGCGCCGGCGGCGAATACCAGTCCACGCCCGTGACGTGCGCCCCCGTGGACGTCACGGTCGCCGCGCGCTGATGGGAGCCGTGAATCCGTAGGAGGGGACCTCTTCCGGATTTCCCTGGAACGGGGAGGGCGGGCAGGCACGGTCCCCCTCCTCAGCCGGGCCCGGGCGCGATACACCTGGGCCCACCATGGCGGACACCCCCACGATGAACATCCCGACGGTCGACCTGCTGGACCTGGCGTCGGGTGAACCGGCGCGCCTGGAGCGCGCCGCGGCGGCCCTGCGCGAGGCCTTCGGCGTCTTCGGCCTCGTGTTCGTGAAGAACCACGGCGTGGACGCGCCGGCGCTGGAGCGCTTCTACGACGCGTTCTCCGCCTTCGTGGCCCGCCCGGACGCCCAGAAGCGCCCCCTGGGCCGCTCGGACCTCTGGTACCAGCGCGGCTGGACGCCTCCCAACACGGAGGTCGCCGTCGCCAGCAACGGGCAGCCGGACTTCAAGGAGTGCTACTTCGCGGCGCCCACGCCCACCGACCCGCAGTCCGCCATGGAGTTCCCGGAGCTGTACCCGGAGAACATCTGGCCGGACGACGCGCCGCCCTTCTTCCAGGAGGGCCTGCTCACCATGGGCACCGCGCTGCACGAGGCCGGCCTCAAGCTGCTGCGCGGCGCCGCCCTGGCGCTGAACCTGCCGCAGGACACCTTCACCGCCTCCTGTGAGAAGGCGCCCCACGTCACGCGCGCGCTCCAGTACCTGCCGCTGGGTCCGTCCCAGGTGAACACCGGCATCCTCTGGGGCGAGGAGCACACCGACTTCAACCTGCTGACGCTGCTGCCCGGAGGCCGCTTCCTGAATCCGGAAGGCCGCCCCGCGCCGAAGCCGGATGACCAGAGCGGCCTGTACCTGCGCACGCGCGCGACGCCGGACGCGCCCAATGGAGCGATGGTGCGCGGCACCGCGCCCGCGGGCTGCATCGTGGCGCAGGTGGGCCAGCAGCTGGAAATCCTCACGGGCGGCACGTTCCTCGCCACGCCGCACGTCATCACCGCGCCGGGCGTGCCGGGGTGGCAGCGCCAGTCCGCCGCGCACTTCATGCACGTGCACACCAGCCAGGTGCTCTTCCCGCTGCCCGGCTTCCGCACGCCGGAGGCGGTGGCCAACTACGCGCCGCCGGTGCTCGCGGGCACGTACGACATCAAGACGCTGGTGGACATCGGCCTCGCGCCGCCCGCCGCGCTCGACAAGCTGGGCTACCGCCACTACGACCGGCTGAACAAGATGCGCGCGACCACATAAGGCGCGCCGGGGCCGTGCGCCCCTTGTCGCTGGCGGCAGGGGACGGGCTGCGTTACAGCGCAGCCCACTCCATGGCCGATACCCCCTCCGTCCTCGCCAGCTCCGTCTTCCGTCACCGCGATTTCCGGCTGTATCAAATCGCCCGTCTGTGCGCGGTGCTCGCGGCGCAGATCGAGTCGGTGGCCATCGGGTGGCAGGTGTACGAGCTCACCGGGAGCGCGCTCGCGCTGGGCTACACGGGCCTGTCCCAGTTCGTCCCCTTCCTCGCCTTCAGTCTGCTGGGCGGACAGGTGGCGGACCGCTACGACCGCCGCCGCATCCTGGCCATCTGCCAGGGCGTGATGCTGGTGTGCAGCCTGCTGCTCCTGTCCTTCACGCTGGGCCACGTCACGGACGTGCGTTTCGTCTACGGCGTGCTGGTGCTGTTCGGCACCGCGCGAGCCTTCTACGCGCCCGCGGGCTCCGCGCTCACGCCCTACCTGGTGCCGCCGGAGGAGCTGACGCGCGCGGTGGCGGTGAACTCCACCACGTGGCAGGTGGCCACCATCGCCGGCCCCGCCGTGGGCGGCCTGCTCTACGGGTGGCTGGGCGGCAAGGGCGTGTACCTCACGTCCGCGTCGCTGTGCGCGCTCACCATCGTGTGGATCCTCTCGCTCAAGGTGCGCACCGGCAGCGCGTCGCGCGAGCCCATCTCCTTGACGACGCTCGTCGCGGGCCTGCGCTTCGTGCGCCAGAAGCGGCTGCTCCTGGGCAGCCTCACCCTGGACCTCTTCGCGGTGCTGCTGGGCGGCGCGGTGGCGTTGTTGCCCATCTACGCGCGCGACGTGCTGCAGACCGGCCCATGGGGCCTGGGCCTGTTGCGCAGCGCTCCGGCCGCGGGCGCGGCGGTGGTGGCGGTGCTGCTCGCGTTCCGTCCGCTGGGCGGCCACGCCGGGTGGAAGATGTTCGGCGCGGTGGCGGTGTTCGGCGCGGCCACGCTGGTGTTCGGCCTGAGCAGGTCCCTGCCGCTGTCGCTCGTGGCGCTCGCCATTGGCGGGGCGGCGGACATGGTGAGCGTGGTGGTGCGCCACACGCTGGAGCTGGTCTCCACGCCGGATGACATGCGCGGCCGCGTGGGCGCGGTGAACATGATGTGCATCGGCGCCTCCAACGAGCTGGGCGAGTTCCGCGCGGGCTCGCTCGCGGAGGCCCTGGGCGCCGTGCACGCGGTGGTGATTGGCGCCGTGGGCACGCTCATCGTCGTGGGCCTCTGGGCCTGGCTCTTCCCGGAGCTGCGCAACGTGGACCGGCTCGAGTCCGCCGCCCACCGCCCGCCCCGCCCCGAACAGGACCCCGCCGAGTCCGCGCCCTCCGTCTGAGGCCCTCGAGCGCCGAGTGAAAAACCATGGCGCGCGAAGGTTTGACGCCGGGTGAGGGAGCTGTTGCCTGGGCGGCCACCGGCTGACTGCTTCTGTGGCCAGGAAGGACACAAGCGGGGCCTTTCAGCCCCCACCTTTCGAGGAGGGTCGCCGCTGGTATGGTCCGTGCTTGGACCCACGTCCCATGGCGTACTACTTCCACGTGCTGGCACTCTGCGTAGGGGCCGCTCTTTGCCTCGTCCTGGGCCGGGCGCTCTTCGAGCCTGACGCGCCCGCCCCTGTCCCCGTCACCACCCAGCCGGACTCGAGCGCGCCCCGCGTGGTCCGCATGGACGCCGGCAACCACCCTCGCAAGTAGGGCCCCACGCCGGGGCGTCCCCGCGCGATGATGCGCGCTGACCGTGAGCGAGACCGGCTCCTTCCTTCTCTTCCTGCTGCTCTGGGCGGTGCTCCTCGTGGGGGTGCTGTCCATCGTCGTCTCCACGCTGCGCACCGGCGCGCCGCCCATGCCCAGCTCGCCCCGGGTGCGGCGAGCGCTGTTGGCCATGCTCCCGGCGGACACGCGGGGCACCGTGTTGGACCTGGGCTCGGGCTGGGGCGACGTGGCCTTCAACCTGGCGGACCACTGCCCCCAGGCGCGCATCGTCGCGTACGAGCTGTCCTGGCTGCCGTGGCTCTTCAGCCGGCTGCGCCAGCGGCTCTTCCCCCGTCCCAACCTCACGCTGCTTCACGGGGACTTCTTCGCCGCGTCCTTCCAGGACGCAACCTGCGTCATCTGCTACCTGTCCCCGGGCATCATGACGCGCCTGGCGCCCCGCTTCGCCGCCGAGATGCCGGAAGGCGCTCGCATCCTGAGCCACACCTTCGGGCTTCGTGGCTGGACGCCCGTGCGCAGCGTGCGGCTCCAGGACCTCTACCGCACGCCTGTCTACCTCTACGAAGTGCCGCCCCGCGCGCCGCCCCGTGAGTAGAGTCCCCGCCCGTCCACCCCTTCTCGAAGAGACCCTCCCGCGATGAGTGACTTCCAGTTCCAGGACATGCTGCCGCTCGGCAAGGACGAGACGCCCTACCGCCTCCTCACGAAGGAGGGCGTCTCCACGTTCGAGGCCGGCGGACGCAGCTTCCTCCAGGTGGAGCCGGAGGCGCTCACGCTGCTCACCCGCGAGGCCATGCGGGACATCTCGCACCTGCTCCGGCCCGGGCACCTGCGGCAGCTGGCGAACATCCTCCAGGACCCGGAGGCGTCGTCCAACGACAAGTTCGTGGCGGTGGAGCTGCTCAAGAACGCGAACATCGCCGCAGGCGGCGTGCTGCCCTCCTGCCAGGACACCGGCACCGCCATCGTGATGGGCAAGAAGGGCCAGTACGTCCTCACCCGCGGCGGCGACGAGGCGGCCATCTCCCAGGGCGTGTTCGACACGTACCTCACGGCCAACCTGCGCTACTCGCAGATGGCGGCGCTGGACATGTACAAGGAGGTCAACACGGGCAACAACCTGCCCGCGCAGATCGAGCTCTACGCGACCGACGGCGACGCCTACAAGTTCCTCTTCATGGCCAAGGGTGGCGGCTCCGCGAACAAGAGCTACCTCTTCCAGGAGACGAAGGCCGTCCTCAATCCGCAGAGCCTGCTCGCGTTCCTGGAGCAGAAGATCCGCGCGCTGGGCACCGCCGCGTGCCCGCCGTATCACCTGGCCATCGTGGTGGGCGGCACCTCCGCGGAGTTCGCGCTGAAGACGGCGAAGTACGCCTCCGCGCGCTACCTGGACACGCTGCCCACCAGCGGCAACGCGCTGGGCCGGGGCTTCCGCGACGTGGAGCTGGAGCAGGAGGTGCTCAAGCTCACGCAGCGCACCGGCATTGGCGCGCAGTTCGGCGGCAAGTACTTCTGCCACGACGTGCGAGTCATCCGCCTGCCCCGCCACGGCGCGTCCTGCCCGGTGGCCATCGCCGTGTCGTGCTCCGCGGACCGCCAGGCGCTGGGCAAGATTACGCGCGACGGCGTCTTCCTGGAGGCGCTGGAGACGGACCCCGCGAAGTACCTGCCGGAGACCACGGACACGGACCTGGCCGGCGACGTGGTGAAGCTGGACTTGAACCGCCCCATGAGCGACCTGCGCGCGGAGCTGTCGCGCTACCCCATCAAGACGCGCCTGTCGCTGTCCGGCTCGCTGGTGGTGGCGCGCGACATCGCGCACGCCAAAATCAAGGAGCGCCTGGACCGGGGCGAGGGCATGCCCCAGTACCTCAAGGACCACATGGTCTATTACGCGGGCCCGGCGAAGACGCCGGAGGGCTACGCGTCCGGCTCCTTCGGCCCCACCACCGCGGGCCGCATGGACGCGTACGTGGATCAGTTCCAGGCGGAGGGTGGCAGCTTCGTGATGCTCGCCAAGGGCAACCGCTCCCCGGCCGTCACGGAGGCCTGCAAGAAGCACGGTGGCTTCTACCTGGGCTCCATCGGCGGCCCGGCCGCGCGCCTGGCGCAGGACTGCATCAAGAAGGTGGAGGTGCTGGAGTACGCCGAGCTGGGCATGGAGGCCGTGTGGAAGATCGACGTGGTCGACTTCCCCGCCTTCATCGTCGTGGATGACAAGGGCAACGACTTCTTCGCGAACATCAACAAGCCGTCCGCGAAGAAGTAGGCCTCGAAAAGTCACCTTCCGGCGTGCGCTCTCAGTCGAACTCGAGCGCGCGCTGGAAGTCCGCCGGGTTGGAGGCCGCGCTCTGCGCCGTCTCCAGCGTGATGTCGCCCGCGCGGTAGAGCTGCGTCAGGTGCTGATCGAAGGACTGCATGCCGAACATGTCGCGGCCCTTCTCGATGACGTCCTTCAGCTCCGAGGCGCGGTCGTCCCGGATGTACTGCTCCACCGTCTTCGTCTGCACCATGATCTCCAGCGCCACCGTGCGGCCCTTGCCGGTGGCCTTGGGCAGCAGGCGCTGGGAGACGGTCGCCTTGAGCGAGTCCGCCAGGCGCATGCGCACCATGGTCTGCTCCTCCGCGGGGAACACCGACACCAGGCGGTTGATGGTGCGCGACGCGTCCGTGGTGTGCACCGTGGACAGCACCAGGTGGCCCGTCTCCGAAGCCTTCAGCGCGATGTCGATGGTCTCCGTGTCGCGCATCTCGCCCACCAGGATGACGTCCGGGTCCTGACGCAGCGCCGCTCTCAGCGCGATGGAGAAGTTCGCCGTGTCCGGGCCAATCTCCCGCTGGGAGATGGAGGACTTCACGTTCTTGTAGATGAACTCGATGGGGTCCTCGATGGTGAGGATGTGCAGGCTCTCCGTGTGGTTGATGTGGTTGATCATCGACGCCAGCGTGGAGCTCTTGCCGGACCCCGTGGCTCCCGTCACCAGCACCAGCCCGCGCTCGTTGCCGGCGATGGTCTTCAGCACCTGCGGCAGACCCAGCCCGTCGATGCTGGGAATCTCATCCGGGATGATGCGCAGGATGCAGGCCAGCGAGCCGCGCTGCCGGTAGATGTTCACCCGGAAACGCGCCACTCCCGGCAGGCTGTAGGACGAGTCGCATTCCTGCACACTGTCGATCTGCGCCTTCACCAGCGGATCGTTCATCACGTGCAGCGCGACCTGCTTCGTGTGATCAGCCTGGAGCTTTTCCATCTTCAACGGCCGCAACACGCCGTTCACCCGGTAGATGGGCGGGTCGCCAGGGCGGAAGTGGATGTCCGAAGCCCCGTTCTGGACGCCAACGGTGAGCAGCTTGTTCAAGGTGTTCAGGTCCAGGTAATCCCTCTCACTTCACGAATGGAGCGGAGGATTCTAGGAGAAGGGCACCCAATCCCTCCATGGTTGCAATGTGGGAAGCATTCCCCAGCCTCACTGTACTAAGTTTTCCCGCAAATCAAGGAAGGCGAGTACCCCGGGGGATGAAGGAACTGTCCTCGACTGCTCACCAGTGGCCGTCTTCCTGCCCAGGCGGCCCGGATGCCCTGCCCGGAATCCGTGGCGAACATCCGGGCATGAACGCACAAACCGAGCAGGCCCCCCACTACGAAGAGCTGTCGTCCGCTGACTACGCCGCCCTGGAGGTGTGGGATCCCACCCAGGTGGTGATTACGCCGCGCATGGCGGCCCGGCTGTGGTTGCAGACCAGCCTGCGGCTGACGCGCGCCCAGAAGGAGCTGCACGACGCCATCTTCGCCAACGACCTCAGTGAAGCGGCGAAGGACCGCTATGCGGAGGCCCGCGCGGAGCTGGACTCGGCGGAGGCGTGGGCCCTGCACGTGGCCCGCAACATCCCTCGCCACCGGTAGTCGGAAGTACCACTTCCACCCCCCCGGACGTGGCACACGGGTGGCGGCGGGGCGGCGGCGGGACGGGCATCGCGCCCGGCCTTCCACCTCCCGTCGTCACCCGTTGTCGTTGTTGGAGGAGGACGGCCCGCAAGGCGGGTCGTCCTTGCGCGGGGGAGCCGCGGGCTCGCCGCCCAGCAGCTGGCACAGCCCCGTCTGCAGCTTCTCCAGGAGGCACGACAGCACCTCCACCTCCGGCGGCGCCAGGAACTCGCGCGCCTGGGCATCCACCCACCGCGCGGCGAGCTCCAGGGCCTGGATCTCCCGGCGCCCCGCGTCGGTGATCTCCAGGCGCACGCAGCGGCGGTTCTCCCCCGCGCGGCGCTCCACCAGCCCATCCTCCTCCAACCGGTCCACCAGCCGGCTCACGGCGGGCGCGTCGATGAGCAGCCGCTCCGCGATCTGCGCCTGGCTGTGGATGCCGTGGATTCCGATGTTCTTCAGCACGAGCAGCTGCATCAGCGGCCGGTCCGTTTGTTCACCAACTTTCTGGGTGAGCAGTCGGACCACTGCGCGTCGCGTCGATGCCACTTGCTCAGCGATGGTCATGGGCGTAAGAGATGATTGCATTCAACAACGGTTGTCAATTACATCTTGACCGCGCGCAGGGAACCCGGGGTGGGTACCACCACTCGCTCCTGCCGGAAAGACCCGCCGCTCCAGAGTATGGCCACCTCCAGCGCCCTCCTCGTCCTCCTCCTCGCCGCCGCGCAGCAGGCGCCGTCCGCGACCCCGGCCCCACAGCAGCCTACACCTGAAGCCAGCGCGGCCGCGCCGGCCCCCGTCCCCTTCCAGCCGAAGGTGGAAGACCCCATGCTCACGCCCGTTCCGCCGGCGCCGGAGCAGGTGAAGACGTGGGACGACGCCCTCACCCGCGTGCGCCAGCGCTCCACGGACCTGCGCAACGCGGAAGCCGGCGTGTCACGCGCGCAGGGCCGGTGGCGCCAGTCGCTGGGCCTTTTGCTGCCCAACGCGCGGGCCACCGCGGGCGTGGGCGTGGACGTGCTCCACCCGGACGTGCCCTCCGCCGCGGGCGGCGGCTTCGTGGGCGGCTCCAACACCGGCACCGGGGTCAGCTCTCCCAGTGCGCCCCTGGGAACGGTGTCCGCGACCCTCACCCAGTCCATCATTGATGTGGGTGCATGGCGGGGCCTGTCGTCCGCGAAGGCCTCCGAGTCCGCGTTCGTGGCCAGCCTCCAGGACGTGCAGCGCCGCCTCACGCAGGGGCTGGCGCAGGTGCTGGTGGCCACGGTGGCCGCCGAGCGCGCCGCGGAGGTCAACCGCGTGGGCCTGCGTCAGGCGCTGGAGCGCCAGGCCATCACCCAGCGCTCGTTCGAGCTGGGCGCCGGCACCCAGCTGGACGTGGTGCGGGTGAGCCAGGACGTGGCGGTGGCCCGGCAGGCGCTGGTGGCCGGGGACGAGCAGCTGCGCCGGACGCGTGAGTCGCTGGGCCTGTCCCTGGGCGAGGACCACGGCGTGGGCGTCAACCCGGAGTTCAACCTGGGCGGGCTGGTGGAGCAGACGCGCCAGGACTGCGCCCCCCTCCAGGACCTGGCCAACCGCCCGGACCTGGTGGCCCAGCGGGCCAACGTGGACGCGGCCCGGGAGAGCCGGCGCCAGGCTTCCGCCGGTTACCTGCCCACCCTGGGATTGAGCAGCACGCTGGTGGGTTTCACCACCGACCCCGGCTTTGGCCGCCTCGCCACCTGGAACGTGTCCGCGGTGCTGTCCATGCCCCTGTGGGAGGGCGGTCAGCGCGAAGGGCTCGTGCGCGAGCGCGCAGGCATTGAAGAACAGGCCGCCCAGTCGCTGGAGGCCAACCGCCGCAACGTGGGTGTGGAGGTTTCTCGCGCGCGGCGTGGAGTGGAAGTGGCCGAGGCGCTGTTGAAGACCGCTGCCGAATCCGTGGAGCTCGCGGACCGGACGGACCGGCTCACGCGCCGGGCCTTCGAGGTGGGACGAGGTGGCAGTTTGGAGCTGGTGCAGAGCGGAGCCGCCCTCCGCCAGGCGCAGCTCGCGTTGGTTTTGAGGGAATTCGAGCTCGTCCAGGCCCGCCTGGACGCGTTCCTGACGGAGGCCCGGTGCGACTGGTGACGAGGGTACGCCCCCTGAAGGCGCTGATGACGAAGACGGTGTTGGGCGCGGCGCTGGTGGCTGGCGCGGCCGGGTGCTCGGGCAAGCCGGAGGCGAAGGCCGCTCCGCCGCCGCGCGAGGTGCAGGTGGTGGCGCTGGCGCCGCACGAGGTGCGGGACACCGGCGAGTACCTGGGTTCGCTGCTGTCGCGGCAGAGCGTGACGGTGCTGCCGCAGGTGAACGGCTACATCCGGAAGATATTGGTGAAGCCCGGCCAGAAGGTGGAGGCCGGCGCGCCGCTGATTGAAGTGGACGCGCGTCAGGAGACCGCGGCGCTGGACAGCGCGCAGGCCCAGCAGAGCTCCTCCGCGGTGGAGCTGGAGCTGGCGAAGCGCACCCTGGCGCGCACGGAGTCCCTCAACCGCGAGGGCCTGGCCAGCGTGCAGGAGTTGGAGCGCGCCCAGGCGGCGGTGAAGGCGTCGGAGGCCGCGACGCGCGCGGCGGGCGCGAACGTGGCCCAGCGTCAGGTGCAGCTGCAGTTCCACGTGGTGCGCGCGCCGTTCGCGGGCACCATGGGCGACGTGCTGGTGCGCGTGGGTGACTTCGTGAGCGCCACCACGACGCTCACGACGGTGGCCCAGGCGGACGCGCTGGAGGTCAGCGTGTCGGTGCCGTCGTTCCGCGCGCGGTCGCTCAAGCCGGACACGCAGCTGGAGCTGTTGGATCAGCAGGGCCGGGTCATCCTCTCCAGCACCGTCTTCTACGTGGCGCCGCAGACGGACCCTCGCACGCAGCTGGTGGAGGTGAAGGCCGCCTTCCGCAACACGGTGGGCCTGCGCCCCAGTGAGCTGCTGCGGGCGCGGCTGGTGTACGCCACGCGGGACGCGCTCCAGATTCCGGCGCTCGCGGTGGTGCGCCAGAGCGGCCAGCCCTTCGCCATGGTGGTGGAGAAGAAGGACGGCAAGACGCTGGTGGAGCGCCGCCCGGTGGCGCTGGGGCAGCTGGGCGACATGTCCTACGTGGTGGAGGGCGGCCTGAAGCAGGGCGACCTCGTCGCGGTGTCGTCGCTGCACATGCTGCGTGACGGCATGCCCGTCATCCCCAAGCAGGTCTCCGTGAACAACGACGCATCCCCCCAGCCGACGGGCACCGTGCGGGCCGACGAGACCCCCACCAACGCCCAGCTGCCCCGCTCCGCGTCCGGTGGCGGCGGCACCACCGGCGGCAGCCGCTAGCAGGCGAATTCAAGAGAGGCGCCACACCGTGTTCGTCGACTTCTTCATCCGCAGGCCTGTCTTCGCCATCGTCTGCTCCATCATCCTGACGCTGGTGGGCGTCATCGCCATCCCGACGCTGCCCATCGCGCAGTACCCGGACCTGGCGCCGCCGCAAGTCACCGTCACCAGCACCTACGTCGGCGCCAGCGCCGAGGTGGTGGAGTCCGCCGTCACCATCCCGTTGGAGCAGGAGCTCAACGGCGTGGAGGACATGCGCTACATCACCTCCACCAGCAGCAACGACGGCACCAGCACCATCACCGTCACCTTCGCCCCCACGCGCAACATCGAGGTGGCGGCGGTGGACGTGCAGAACCGCGTGAGCCGCGCCGCGGCCCGCCTGCCCGCGCAGGTGAACCAGACGGGCATCGTGGTGAACAAGGCCTCCAGCCAGATGCTGCTGACGGTGGGCCTGTCCTCCCCGGACAACCGCTACGACGCGAAGTTCCTCTCCAACTACGCGGACGTGAACCTCAAGGACGCCATCAAACGCGTCCGCGGCGTGGGCGAGGTGCGCATCTTCGGTGAGCGCAAGTTCTCCATGCGCCTGTGGTTGGATCCCTCCGAGCTGGCGCGCCGGAACATGACGCCGCAGGACGTGGTGCGCGCGCTCCAGGAGCAGAACCTCCAGGTGGCCGCGGGCCAGGTGGGCCAGCCGCCGTCCAGCGACGAGCAGCCGTACCAGATTGCAGTGCGCGCCCGGGGCCGCCTGGTGGAGCCGGAGGAGTTCGGCGACATCGTGCTCATGCGCAACAACGACGGCAAAGCCGTCACGGTGAAGGACGTGGGCCGCGTGGAGCTGGGCGCGGAGAACTACAGCACCCTCCTGCGCTTCAACGGCCGCACCGGCGTGGGCCTGGCCATCTTCCAGCTGCCCACCGCCAACGCGCTGGACGTGCGTGACGGCGTCATCAAGGAGCTGGACCGCCTGTCGCAGTCCTTCCCGCCGGGCCTGGAGTACCGCGTGGGCACGGACACCACGCTCGCGGTGCGCGCCTCCGTCAACGAGGTGATCCACACGCTGGTTGAAGCCATCGCGCTCGTCATCCTGGTCATCTTCCTGTTCCTGCACGGGTGGCGCAGCGTGCTCATCACAGCGCTGACCCTGCCGGTGTCGCTGGTCGGCACGTTCGCGTTCGTCTACCTGATGGGCTTCTCCATCAACACGCTGACCCTCTTCGGCCTCACATTGGCCACGGGTCTCGTGGTGGACGACGCCATCGTGGTCATCGAGAACATCGAGCGCCTGATGGCGGAGCGCGGGCTCAGCCCGTTCCAGGCGGCGCGCGAAGGCATGAAGGAGGTGGCCGGCGCGGTGGTGGCCATCTCCGTGGTGCTGGTGGCGGTGTTCATCCCGGTGGCCCTCTTCCCAGGCACCACGGGCTCCATCTACCGGCAGTTCGCGCTCACCATCGCCGCGTCGGTGGCCCTGTCCACCTTCTGCGCGCTGACGCTCACGCCCGCCCTGTCCGCGCGGCTGCTCAAGCACCACCACGGCCCCAAGTGGGTGTTCTTCCGCAAGGTGGACCAGGTGCTGGACTGGACGCGCGACATGTACGGCAAGGGGCTGCGCAAGCTGCTGGTGCACCCGCTCATCGTGCTGGTGGCGTTCCTCGCCTGCATTGGCGTCACGGTGATGCTGTTCCGCTCGGCGCCCACGGGCTTCATCCCGGATGAGGACCAGGGCTACGTCATCATCTCCGTGCAGGGGCCGGAGGGCATGGCCCTCAGCCAGACGGAGAAGGTGCTCCAGGAGGTGGAGGCGGTGCTCAAGGCCCAGCCGGAGGTGAGCGTGATGTTCGCCATCGGTGGCTTCTCCCCCAGCGGCAACGGTTCCAACTACGCCACCGTCTTCACGGCCTTGAAGCCGTGGGAGGAGCGCACGGGCAAGGACCAGTCCGTGGCCGCGCTGGTGGAGCGGCTGCGCGGGCCGCTGGGCAAGATTGGCAGCGCGCGCGTCATCCCCTTCCAGCCCCCCGCCATCCGCGGCGTGGGCAGCGTCGGCGGCTTCCAGTTCATCGTGGAGGACGTCGCCGGCAACCACTCGCTGGAAGACCTGGCCAACGCCACGCAGGAGATGGTGCAGAAGGGCAACGAGGAGGGCCGCCTGCGCGGCGTCTTCACTCCCTTCAACGCCAACACGCCCATCCTGGACGTGGAGGTGGACCGCCAGAAGGCCAAGGCGCTGGGCGTGCCGATTGAGCAGATCTTCGGCGTGATGCAGCTCTACATGGGCAGCCAGTACGTCAACGACTTCAACTACGCCAGCCGCACCTACCGCGTGTACGTCCAGGCCGAGCAGCAGTTCCGCGACAGCCCCCAGGACATCGGCTCCTTCTACGCACGCACGGACGCGGGCGACATGATTCCGCTGGAGTCGCTGGTGAAGGTGACGCCCATCGTCTCCGCGCAGGTCATCAAGCACTACAACCTGTTCCGCTCCGTGGAGATCAACGGCCAGGGCGCGCCCGGCGTGTCGTCCGGTCAGGCGCTGGAGGCCATGGAGCAGGTGGCCCAGGCGGCGCTGCCCCAGGGCATGTCCTCCGAGTGGACGGGCATCAGCCTGGAGCAGAAGGAGTCCGGCGGGCAGACGATGATCATCTTCGGCCTGGGCATCCTCTTCGTGTTCCTGGTGCTGGCGGCGCAGTACGAGTCCTTCAGCCTCCCGTTCGTCATCATCCTGTCCGTGCCGCTGGCCATCATGGGCGCGCTGGGATTGCAGGTGGCGCGCGGCTACGCCAACGACGTGTTCTGCCAGGTGGGTCTGGTGATGCTCGTGGGCCTCGCGTCCAAGAACGCCATCCTCATCGTGGAGTTCGCGGAGCAACTGCGCGACCAGGGCAAGAGCGCGCTGGAGGCGGTGGTGACGGCCGCGGAAGTCCGCCTGCGCCCCATCCTCATGACGTCCATCGCGTTCCTCCTGGGCGTGGTGCCGCTGATGACGGCGTCCGGCGCGGGCGCGGCGGCGCGCAACTCGCTGGGCACCGCGGTGTTCGGCGGCATGCTGGTGTCCACCATCGTCAACCTCATCTTCATCCCCGGCCTCTACATCCTCATGCAGAAGGTGCGTGGGGACGCGAAGCGGTCCAGCGGTGAGGAGGAGACGCCCACTTCGCACGAGCCCGCCCCGGCCCACGCACCGTGAGCTGAGGCTGCCAGTGCAGCGCTGAAAAACAGACCGCCCTCCCCTTCCGGTTCGCGAAGAGGAGGGCGGTGGTGTTTTCGGGGACTGCGTGCGCGTCAGATTTCGTGGGCGGTCTGCTCGTACACGATGACGTGGCGGGACTCGGGCAGCAGGATGATGTTGAGCGTGCGCCAGTTGTCGCCGTTGGGGCCGGTGCTGAACTCGCGGAAGTAGCTCTTCACCTGCGCGTTCGCGGCGCTCTCGCCATAGGTGTCGAGGATGGCCTGGTGCAGCGGCTGGAACTGCAGGTACATCCGCGGCAGGAACGCCGCGTAGGTGTACGTGCCCGGGTTCGGGTCGTTGCGGTAGCCCTTGTACTCGCTGCGCGCGAGCACCGCCGCCGCCGCCGCGTTCAGCGTCGCATGCGTGGAGTACGGCCACGCGAAGTCATACCGGTCCAGGAAGGAGTACATGTCCTCGCGGTACGCGTTGGCCCCGCCGAGCACCGCGTTGAGCGTCCCGTCGAGGGGGAACGCCGCCAGCGTCACCGGGGCATTGGCCGGCGCCGGAGAGGGGTTCGCCACGCACGCGCCGCCCACGCAGGAGGCCTGGAGGCGGTACTGCTTCGCCAGGCCGTTGCTCCAGCCCACCACCACCAGGTACTCGCCCGCCTGATTGAAGGTCGCGAGCGGAATCTTGCTCAGCTCGCCGTAGCCGGAGTCGTCGTCCCCGTAGAGCGGCATGAAGCCGTAGCCGTACTGCGTCTTGGGGCCGTACACGTACAGGCCGGTGTCCACGCCCATGCCGGTGCCCAGGTGGGTGACTTCCAGCGCCACCTGCGTGTTCGCCGCGACGTTGAGCTTGAAGCCCTCATAGTTCGCGGACGTGCCGGTGTTCGACGACACCGCGCCGCCCACGGGCAGCGTGCCCGCGATGTACAGGTAGCTGTCGAACGGAGCGGGCGGGGCCGGCACCAGCTGCTGCGTCGCCGTCGTCACCGTGTCGCCGCCCTCGGGGACCGGGGTCTGCTCCGGCTGGCCACCACAGGCACCCATCAGGCCCACCGCGGACATGCCCAGCACCGCGCTTCGCACTGCCGTTCCACGCTTCATCGCGTCCACCTTCTCAAGGAGGGCGGGGGGACCCGCCCTGGGAGTGAAACGCCTCCCTGTGACAGCTTGAAGAGTGGAACTCAAGCAACAGATGAAACACAGGCGCCCTTGGTGAAACGTGCGAGAGGGGCGCCTGCCTTGGCGTCTTGGAGCCACCCCTCTAAACATCTTGCTTGACGTAGTCGACGGTGCCGACAGCGAGGACACGTGACGTCGCGACCTGCCGGCGCACCTCGCTCCTGGGTGCATAGCCTTTCTTCTTCCGAGGCTTCGGCCCGCGAGGATGCTTGAGGAGCATCACGGGGTCTCCGTGCCTTGCCATGTCCACCCGCGTCCGGGCCAGCCGCTTCGATGTCTGCTTTTCATGGGACGCCAGACCTCCTCTGGGAGGGCGGCCTTCATTCCACCGCAATGCTCGCGCAATCGCGTGCAGCGCAGGCCTGTGGACTCTGGGCAAGGAAGCGCTCCACGATGGCTTCGAACATGACAATAGAAAGACCCCCCTCTCTCGAGTTCGTCCTGGAGCGTGCCCGGGAACGAGCCCGTCGCGAGGAGTTGGCCCGGGCCCTGGCCGAGAGAGAGGGGAATGTCAGCGTCACGGAGCGACTGGTGAATGGCCCCTGGAGTTGGCTGCGACTGGCGGGACTGCTGCTCGCGGTGGGCTGCGCCTCCCCGCCCGCCCCCATCCCCCCACCCCGCCCGACCGCGCCTCCGGCTCCCGCGGTCGTGGCCCCCCCACGTCCCTCCCTCCAGGCGTACCGGCTCCTGCCGGACGGGACGTCCTCCCCGTGGGGCCTGCTGCCGGCGGGTGATGCCGCCCCCCAGCCGCTTCCCGATGGAGACTGGTACGCCGAGCCTCTGGAGCCCGTGAGCACACCGGCCGAGGCCCAGGCGCTGGCCGCCGTGCTGCGCGAATACCGCGTCCCCGGTCTCTCCTTCGGGGAGCAAGGCCTCCCCGCCCCAGCCCTGCTCGCGCTCCTCGTCGAGGGCTCCTCCGTCGTATCGCTCCATCTCTCCGATACCGCGTTCGGCGACGAGCACCTGGCCGCCCTTGGGAACGCGGCACGGTTGAAGGCCCTGCACCTCGACGGCACACGGGTAACCGATGCGGGGCTCGCCTCTCTCCAGGGAATGCCACACCTGGCCATCCTGCGGCTGGATGCCACGGCGGTGTCCGACCGGGGGCTGGTTCTTCTCGCCTCGCTGACGACGCTGCGCCGGCTCTCGCTCAGCGGCACGTCGGTGAGCCCGCGGGGGCTCGGCCTGCTCGCGGCACAGACGGAGCTGGAGTGGCTGGATCTCTCGGACACCACGGTCGATGACACGGTCCTTGCGTCCCTGCCCGGGGACCGCTTGCGCACACTCGTCTTGAGCGGCACCCACGTCACGAATGCCGGCCTCGGCGCCCTGAGGAGAATGCCGGCCCTGAGCTCGCTGGGGCTGGCGCGGACGGCCGTCTCGGACTCAGGCCTGGCACACATTGGAGGGCTGCGCATGCTGGACGCGCTCCACCTGGGAAGCACCGGGGTGACGGATGCGGGGCTCGTCCACCTGGCGCGGTTGCCGGTGCTCCGGGTGCTGGTGCTCAGCAAGACACGCATCCGCGGCCCAGGGGTTCGTCACCTTGCCGGGCTCACTCGGCTGGAGGTCCTCCACTTCGACGACACCCTGCTCGGGAACGCGGCGCTGCGCCACCTGCAGGGCCTCCACCACCTGCGCGACCTGGAGCTGTCGCGCACGGCCGTCACCGGGAGCGGCCTCCCTGCGCTGGCCGGCCACCAGGAGCTCGAGAGCCTCGGGCTCTCGGGTCTCGCGCTGGCGGACGCGTCGCTCGCGTCGCTGGAGCCCCTGGAGCGGCTCTCCCGGCTCGACCTCAGTGCCACGCGCATCGGCCCCGAGGCATTGAAGCAGCTCGGCTCGCGCATGGTCCTGCGGCACCTGGATCTGAGCCGGACCGACTTCAACGACGGGTGGGTGGCCACCCTTCGGACCTTTTCCCGACTGCAGTCGCTCCGCGCCATCCGCACGCTCCTCACGGACCTGGGGCTTGGCCAGCTCTCCGAGTTGCGGGAGCTGGAGTCACTCCAGGTCTCGGGGAACCCCATCAGCGGCTCGGGGCTGGTGCCGCTCCAGACGCTCCCCCACCTCGTCAAGCTCGACCTGGGAGGCACCTGGCTGGACGACAACGGGGCGCAGATGCTCGCGGGCTTCGAGAAGCTCTCCTGGTTGAGCCTCGCCGGCACCCGCGTCGGGGACGAGGCGCTCGTTCACCTCCCGGGCTCCCTGCTCACGTTGTACCTGCTGCGCACGAAGGTCACGGACGCCGGCATGCCCGCGCTCCACCATCTTCCCCTCCTTCGTGAGCTCGACCTGCGCGAGACGGCTGTCTCCGAGGCCGCGCGGGCCACGCTGGTGCGCGAGCATGGCGTCCGGCTGATGTCCTCCCCCTGAGATGAGTGCAGGCTGATCAACGCGCTTCAGCCCGCCCCCTCCACGCCGCGTCACAGGCACGCTCCAGCACCACCCGGGCCATGACGGTAGGCCCCCAGGCCAAGAGTGGCCAAGGGGCTACCGTCCGCACAGGGGCCAGCGCGTGCCGCTGGAGCAGCCCCTCGCAGCGCATTTACCTGCTCGCCAGCCAGCCCGGCTTCCTCCCCCCAGGGAGCCGATGCCGAAGAGGCTTGGAGGGGTGCGTCCTAGAAGCTGGCGGTGGCGGTGATGCTGCCGCCGGCGGCCGGGGTGGTGACGGTGTTGTTGCCACCGCCCTGCCAGACGACGTTGCCGCTGCCGTCGCGCTTGAGGCACTTCCACTGCACGGTGGTGTTCGCGGGCAGCGCGTAGGTGCCGCGCCAGGTGGGGTACGCGGTGGGGCTGAGAATCTTGGTGGTGGTGGGGCTCCAGGTGTCGAGCTCCGCGACGCTGCCGGTGACGTAGACGTTCTGGCCCATCACGGTCGTGCCGTTGTTGCACACGAACTCCACGTTGGAGGTGGTGCCGGTGGGCGGCGGCGTGTTGGTGGTCCACACGGTGTAGTCCGTACCGGTGGCGGCCTGCGTCCAGCCGGTGCCAGGGGTCCAGGAGCCGGTGCCCAGCTTCACCGCCACCTTGCCGCCGATGATGGCCGCGTACAGGCCGCTCTCCGCGCGCTGGATGCTGACGGTGGACTCAGACGTGAGACCCGCGTTCTTGCGGATGTCCATCAGCGTCTTGATGGAACTGCCCAGGCCCCAGTTGAAGTAGTGCCCCCAGTAGACGGTGGGGATGCCCGGGTGGGTGAGCACGTAGGCGTAGCCCGTCATCACCTTGGTGCAGGGCACCGGCCAGTGGTTCTGCCCGTTGCCGCACGTCTCGCTGGGGCCGGTGTCGTGGTTGTCCACGAAGGTGACGTGGCGGCTGGCCCACCAGCCGATGCCGCCCGCGGGCTTGCCGTCGGACGCCTTCAGGCGCGTGTAGTTGTTGTTGGTGAGCGCGTCGTTGAGCAGGCCCTTGGTGGCGAAGTCGAACGCGGCGCAGGAGCCCGTGGTGGCGTCCACCCAGTTGGTGATCTGCTGCTTCCAGTTGTTGGGGTTGTTCGCGTCGAAGTAGTTCGTGGGCCAGAACTCACCCACGCAGAACCACGGGTCCGTCGCGGTGACGTACTCCTTCACGTAGCTGCCCGCGAAGCCCTTCACGAAGTCGAACCGCCAGCCCGCGAAGCCCACGCCCTTCAGGCGGGTGTTCATCCACGTCTTCAGGTCCGCGCGCACGTTCGCCTGCGAGTGGTCCAGGTCTCGCGCCGCGGCGTAGCCCTCGCCGCTGTCCGCGTTGCCGCAGGCGCTCGGCCATTCGTCACCCGCGGCCACCGCGTTGCAGCCGCTCCAGGTGGGGTTGGTGAAGTCCGCCCAGTTGGCGGTGCCCACGCGGTGGTTCACCACGATGTCCGCGATGGGCTTCACGCCCTGCGCATTGAGCGCGGCCAGCGCCTGGGTGAGCTCCGCTTCCGTGCCGTAGCTGGAGTTGAGCACGTTGAGCTGCCGGGGCAGGTAGCCCTGCGTGGACGCCGCGTCGGAGGGCGGCGGCAGCCAGATCATCGTGAAGCCCGCGGCCTTCACCGCGGCCGCGTTGTTCTTCACCGTGTTCCACCACCCGCCCGCGCTGGCGGAGTTCCAGTGGAAGCCCTGGAGCATCACGTCGGTGCTGGCGCCATCCAGCGGTTTGGCCACGGCGGGCGCGGCGGCGAACAGGCCAGCCGTGGAGACGACCAGCAGTCGGGTCTTCAACGTCATCGGGGGACCTCGGGGTTGTGGGGGGAAGCGCGGGCAAGCTAGTCCTGCCTTCCGGCATGGACCAGGACTCCCCGTTGAAGGGCACCCTCCCACCCCGTGCTTCCGAGGAGACGGCGCAGTGCGTTGGGCTGTGCAGGACGCAGGAGGTGTCTAGAATCCCACCCTCCCCTGTCCTCCCCTGTAGGTGTCGCCCTTGATTGAACAAGAGACTGCCCTTCCGGCCACCGCTTCCGCCGAGGAACCGCGCTGGGCCTGGCCCCCGCTGTTCGGCCTCTTGGAGGTGCAGTTCGGCGCCGCGGTGGGCTACCTCCAGACGGCGGTGCCGTACTGGCTGGCGAAGGACGGGATGCCGCTGGCGGAGATTGGCGTGCTGTCCGGTACGGCGTTCTCACCGCACGCGTGGAAGCTGTTGTGGGTGCCGCTCATCGACCTGGGGCCCTGGCGGCGCGTCTGGTACGGCGTGAGCACGCTGCTCACCGCGCTGCTGCTCCTGGCGTGCGCGATGTTCCCGGAGCCCGCGCAGCACCTGGGCGTCTTCACGCTGCTGCTCACGGCGTTGCAGGCGGCGGCGACGACGGCGCACGCGGCGCTCAACGGGCTGATGGCCACGACGTCCAAGCCGTCCGACAAGGGGCGCACGGGCGGCTGGCAGATGGCGGGCAACGTGGGCTCCACCGCGATGATGGGCGCGCTGGCCATCTTCCTGGCGACCCAGTTCTCCCGGCAGGTGGCGGGCATCGTGCTGGCCACGCTGGTGCTGGCGAGCGGCGCGGGCATCTTCTGGATCACCGAGCGGCATGACCCCTCCACCGTGCCCACCGGGCCGCTGCTCAAGGCGGCGGTGGACCGGGTGAAGAGCATCGTGATGGACCTGGTGAAGACGGCCTTCAGCCGCGACGGGCTCATCATGCTGGTGCTCTGCCTGGCGCCGGTGAGCTGCGGCGCGCTCAGCAACCTCTTCAGCGCGATGGCGGGCGCGTACCAGGTGCCGGAGCACACGGTGGAGATGGTGAACGGGCCGGGCATGGCCGTCACCGGCGCGGTGGGTTCACTGATGGGCGGCTGGCTGTCGGACCGGATGAACCGCAAGCTCGCGTACGCGCTGATGGGCGGGGCCACCGCGATGTGCGCGTTCGCCATGGCGGCGGGGCCCATGACGACGGACACGTACATCTGGGGTTCGCTCGCGTACAGCTTCGCGAACGGCGCGGGCTTCGCGGCCTTCGCCGGCATGGTGCTGGAGATGGTGAACGACGGCGCGGCGGTGACGACGAAGTACTCGCTCTTCGTCGCGGCCTCCAACTTCGCCATCAGCTACACGACGGCGCTGGACGGGCACGCGTCGGAGTTCCGCGGCATCGGCACGCGCGCCACCATCGCGGCGGACGGGCTGATTACCCTGGTGGGCATCAGCATCGTGGCGCTCATCTTCGTGCTCTTCCTGCGCAAGAAGCCCGCCGCGGCGGTCGCGACCGCGTGAGTGACATGGCCCCTGCATCCGTCGAGGTCGTCCCCTACCGGCCGGAGCTGCTCGAGCACTTCGCGCGGCTCAACCGGCAATGGATTGAGCAGGACTTCCGCATCGAGGGCTCGGACGAGGCCTCGTTCGCGGATCCCCACGGGATGTTCGTGGCGCCGGGGGGCGAGGTGTTCTTCGCGCTCGTGGACGGACAGGTGATGGGCACGTGCGCGCTCAGGCGCGAGGACGCGGACACGTTCGAGCTGTGCAAGATGGCGGTGGCCCCGGAGGCGCGGGGCCGCGACCTGGGCGACGCGCTGATGCGGGCCGCGCTGGCCACGGCCCGGCAGCGTGGCGCGAAGCGGATGGTCCTGGTGACGAACAGCGCGCTGGGGCCCGCGCTGGGCCTGTACCGCAAGCACGGCTTCGTCACCACGCGCGAGGGCCCGGAGATTGCCCGGGAGACGGGCTACTCGCGCGCGGACGTGGAGATGGCCGTCACGCTCTGACGGCAGGCGGGCTGACACGTCAGCCCCTGGGCCTGCCACGTCAGGGTCATGGGGAAGGCCCACCCCTTCGCCGGGCCGCCCAAATGGTTCCAACCAGTTGGGATTCGAACATCCTTGGCATTCAGGATGCACTTGCAGGGCCGCACCCCTGCGAGCCACGCCTCACGGGGAATGTCACCCAACCCAAGGCGGACACCCATGACCCAGTACAATGATTTGTTCTTCCGTGTGAACACCGGTGACACCGGTGATCGCAACTTCGGAGCTGAGTCGAAGAACACCATTGCCTATCAATCGCCGGACATCATTCCCCAGGGCCTCACCCCCACGCTCAATCCGGCGGAGTTCTTCGCCGGGAACTACAGCTCGGATGTGGGGCAGAACCTGACGGAGAGCGGCGACAACTACATCTACCTGCGCGCCAAGAACCTGGCGGGAGCAACCCAGTCCGGAAGCGTGTCGCTGTATGCCGTGCCGGCGACGCTGCTCTTGTACCCCTACTTGTGGGCAGGCAATGAGCTGCAGACCAGCGACAAGAACGTCGACAACAACAGCAAGAACATCATCAAGGCCGACAGCGGCAAGGTTGCCGTGACGGACAACCCGTTCGTCTGGAGAGCCCCCACCCCTGACCACTACTGCCTCATCTCCCGGGTCTCCACCACGGCGCACCCGAATCCTGTTCCCACCACGGCCGTGGGCAACATGGACCAGCTGACGGAGTTCATCCTGGACAACCCGGGGTTCGGCTGGCGGAACGTCACCATCGTGGATGCAAACAAGCCGGACTACACCACCAAGGGCGTCATCTACCCCCATGGCTCCGCCGCGGCGATGGTGACCTTCGACATCAAGTGCGTGAACGTCCCCGCGGGGGCGAGCGTCGCCTTCTCGGCGGGGACTCCGGGGCCCTCGCCTCTCATCAGCCTGGGGGAGACCACGGTGCCCCAGACGCTCCCGGACCAGGACGGCAACCGCAACTGGCACACGGGGATCGACTGCTTCGTGCCGGCCGACTACTCGACGACCATTGACTACTCGTATTGGTCCCATGGCCTTGCCCCGCTTCCGGGGATGTCCATCACGGTCCGCGTCCTGCCGTTCGTCTCCGATGACCACCGCCTCTTCGGCCGGCTCTTCACGCCGGAGCAGTTGGGGATGTCTCCCGAGCGGTGCAAGGCGCTGGCGGGCAAGCGCGGCATCGTGCTCGGCTCCCACACCACCGTCTTCCGCTGAGCGGAGCGGCAAGCCTGGCTGAATGAAAGCGGCCACCGGCTCTTGCGAGCCGGTGGCCGTTTTCTCGTGGGTGCCGCGGTGCTTCAGCGCTTCGTCACCCGGGCCTCACCCAGGACCATGGACCAGTTGTTCATGACCTCCGTGGGCTGGGTGGCGCCGTAGGTCTGGCTCTGCATGGCCGTCTTCGTGTTGAGGTGGCTGCTCATGTAGATGAGCCGGCTCATGGCGGGCCCCGGCTGCTGGTTTCCCTGGAGCGCGTCCTTGAACCGCGCGCCGAGATAGCCCGGAGGAATGCTCTGGTAGTTCAGCCGGACCCGGATGGAGGCCCATGAAGGAATCTCCGCCAGGGGAACCTGGTACACCAGCGTGTCTTCGCCCTCGGCCTCCTGGGGATGGCTGTCGTTGGGGTAGTCCGGGTCGCTTTCAATGGCAGGCTGGGTTCCCTGGACCTCGCTCAGGGGCATGGTGATTTGAGCCAGCTGGTAGAGGTCCAGCCCCAGCTGAAGCTCGCCGGACTTGCGCAGGCTCGGCGGCTTCCAGCCCGCGGGGAGGATCCGGTTGTCCTTCAGATCCTTGAACTGCTGGAGCTCCAGGCTGGTGACCTTCTTGACGTCGTCCATGACACGGGTCTCGTAGATTTGGACCTGGTCCTGCCGCTGGAGGGTCTGGAAGTGCGGCTGGAGCTGGCCAGGGTCTGACGAGAACTCGCTGGTGAGGATGTTGTCGCCATTGGCATTGCAGGGGCCATTGCAGATGGCGCCTTGCGCGTTGGGTTGTCCCGACGCCCAGAGCGCCTTGCCGGACGCGTCCAGGACCTCGAACTGGATGAACGCCCGGCGGAAGCCCGCGCCGCTGGGGAACTTGTGACCCGCGTTGTTGCTGAGGGTGACGGGGACGCTCAGCAGGCCGTTGTCGGTGGACATGTTCCCCAGGGAAACCTGCACGGCGGGGAGCCGCGGATTGTAGGAGCCCTGGGCGGTGCTGTACGCGAGGTCCAGGATGGACTGCTCGGCGTTGAGCAGGTTCTGCGCGACCACGTAGTTGCGTCTGGCATCCGTCAGCGGTGCGACGGTGCCATCCGGGAAGCGCAGGGCGATGAAGACGTCATCCAGGAGGAGCACTTCGCCACTCCGGCCGGTGAAGCCCAGCTCCAGCCGCCGGATGTCCGTGCCCACGGCCATGGTCGCCTGACGCGCCTGCCACCTCGACTGTCCCGGGTCGACCGCGAGCGGAGGTGTCGTGGACGCCGCGACTCCTTGCGCGTTGAAGGTGCGCACGACGAGCTCGCCGCAGGAGAGCTGGTCGCACCAGGCGGTGGCGCCCCAGAGGAGGGTCGTCTTGCCGCCTCCCTTCTGGAGGGCGTCCTGATAGCGGCTGAGGTCGATGCTCAGCGTCGCGCTGCCCGGGTTGAGCTGGAAGAAATAGCGGCCGTGGCTCGGGTGGATGGAACCTACCTGGTCGCCCGTGGCCTTCTGGACGGCGGCGATGGCGCTGTGGTCGCTCCAGCCCTTCGTATTGCCATCCTCGGCGCCCGGATTGGGGACGAGGTTGGGCGTGCGGTTCAGGATGTCTGGGGATTGGAGGTAGGGCGGGATGCGTGAGTCCTGCGACAGGTAGAAGTCCAGCCCGAGCACGTCCGGGAACTGCTGGAACATCTCGTGAACGAACAGGTTGATGCCCAGCAGCGTGTGGCGGTTGTACTCGCGCGCCACCGGGGGCGGACTGCCCTGGTAGAAGGGGTCCAGGTCGTCGTTGTACTGCGCCACGTACACGCGGTTGTCGTGGGGGGATGACGGCGAGGTGAGCGGCATGTGGCAGCCCTGGCACGTCGTCTTGGAGTCGGGATAGCCGCTGTTGAGCCACTCGAAGTAGGTGGTCTGCTCATAGGCGAGCGCGACACAGGGGTCCTTCGTGAAGTTGCCGTTGGCGTCGAAGGTCGTCTTGCTGGCGTCGCAGCTCGCGGGGCGCTCGTAGCCTTCGCTCGCGTCGGCGATGCGCATGCCAGGCCTGTAGTTGGTGGGGACCTTGGGGAGGATGACGACGTGGCAGGCGCCGCAGACCATGGAGTCGCGCAGGTAGCTGTGTCCGTCCACGTGCGCCGCGGTCTCCAGGCTCACCCCCGCCGCGGCCATGGGCTTCGCGTTGAGGCCGAAGTCAGGCCCGAGGATGGCGCCGGGGTGCAGGTTCATGGACGAGGTGAAGGGGAAGGACGGCGGCGTTTGCGTCTTCTTCTCCTCCGCGCTGACCAGCCGGTCCGAGACGCCCGCGCCGAAGAGGTCTCCGTCGGAGCCATAGAAGAAGTTGTAGTCGGCGCCATTCCAGGGCTGGCCCTCCTTCGGCGCCATGGAATGACAGACGGCGCAGGAGAGTCCGTCCCGGGCCAGCGCGCCGTAGGTCGCGTATTGCGAATCCGCCGAGGAGGCCGAGGGGAACGGGTTCTTGTAGGGCGCGCCCTCTGGCGTCGCGTAGAGGGTGAAGTGGTCGAACGGGGCGTTGTTGGCCAGGGCCTGGCGCTCCGCCAGGGGGGAATGGCATCGCAGACAGAGCTGGTCCACCTGGTAGGGCTGGTGAGGAGACAGCGAACGGGTCGTCTCCACCTGCGCGAGGAAGACAGGGTCCCGGCCCGCCAGTGCCTTGATGGACGCGCTCCAGTCTCCGAAGGGGGACCAGTTGGCGGACAGGTTCATGGGGCCCGCGCCACCGCTCGGCCAGAGGCTGTTGACCGTGGGCTGCTGCCAGAACGCCATCTCCGGCAGGTCGCTGCCCTGGGCCTTCCAATCCGAGTCATGGCAGGACTGGCACACCAGCGAGGAGTTGAAGTCCTGGCTGCCGAGGTTCAGTCCGTTGTGCGCGATGTCCAGGTTCCGGGGCGGCAGTTTGACGAGGTCAGCGCTCTGGATCCTGGGCAGCTGAACACCCAACTGCGTCGAGTAGAACTTCAGGAATGCCTGGGCCTCGTCGCTGGACTCGGCGAGAGGCGTGAGCAGGGCATTGCCTCGCGGGAACACGGGATAGGGCGGAGGGACGAGGCCATCCCCTCCGCTGCCGCTCGTGGCCAGGACCACTGGCTTGGGCGCCCCGCTCCGCACGACCACCGCGGCCGCGATGGCGAGCCCTACGCCCGCCGCGACAATCACATGACGCGCATATCTCGTCTTCATGGGTTCACCTCGGTGGAATGGGAGCGGCGGGACTGCGCTGGGGACGCGGCGGGAGCGGGCAGCGCCTCCCACCGGTTCATCCAGAAGGGGGCCTGGGGCCACCGCTGTTCCTGGCGGTAGTAGACGCCGCGTGTGCGTTGATGGTCCTGGAACCGCGCGTTCAGCATGGACTCGTAGTCCTGGAGCGCGTCCGCGTCGCCGCTCAGGCAGCGCTCCAGCGCGTCGGCGGCCAGGAGCGCGGAGTCCAACGCCTTGGTGATGCCCTGGGAGGACAGCGGATCATAGGTGCACGCCGCGTCGCCCACGGCGAGCCACTGTTCCCCTCGTGGCCGGTCCAACTGTCCGACGAGCACGGGCACCGCGATGAGCGCCTCGCCGACGAAGTCACAAGCGTCCAGCCGCGCCCAGGTCACCGGCGCCTGCTTCAGCAGGTTCATCCAGGGCTCGGGCGTGGCCCAGCGCAAGCCGCGCAAGGAGTCCCCATCGCCGACGAGCGCGACGACGACCCGCCCTCTCGGCAGCAACGCCGAGTACCACCAGCCCTCCGGGCAGGACTCCACCAGCGCGTGGGTGGGAAAGGCCGCGCCGCCCTGAAGCTGGAAGGCGCCATACACGGCGAAGCAGCGGTCGCTCACGAGCCGCCGCGCGCCGCGTGCCGCGGCGAAGGTGGCCTTGCCTCCCGTGGCGTCCACGACGAAGCGTGCCCGCAGCGTGCTGGGGTCCGCTGCCCCATGGGACAGGCGGAGCCGGTAGCCGCTGCGCCCCAGCGATTCCGAGTCCACCAGGGTCGTCGCTCGCAGCACCCGAGCGCCTTGCCCGGCGGCTTCGACGCTCAGCCGTTCGTCGAAGCGCGTCCGGTCCAGGTGCCAGGCGGAGCCCCAGGGGGACATCATCGTGTCATTGAAGCCCGGCTCCGCCCTGCCCCAGCATGACGCCGTGCCGCGGGAGGCAAGGTGCCCATCGAGCAGGAAGCCTTCCCAGACACCCAACCGGGACAATGACAGGCGGACGTCCGGTGGCAGGGTCTCCCCCAGCCGGGGGGCGTCATAGGTGGTTCGCTCGACCAGGGTGACGGAGAGCGACGGCGCCTTCCTCCTCAAGGCCACGGCCATGGCCGCGCCCGCAGGGCCGCCGCCAATGACGGCCACGTCGCAGGAGTCCTCGCTCACGAGTTGGCCACCTTGGCGAGGGCCGGTACCTCTTGGCCCGTGGCGGGCGCATACGTCCGCTCCACCTCGATGAACGTGGGCGTGGGCGGCATTCCTGGCGCGGCCTCAGGGCCCTGCTGGGGGGCGGGGGCATCCGACCGCTTGAGGACGAAGCCCAATTCCTTCCAGTGGAAGACCATGGCTTCGTCCGTGTCGAAGTTGATGTCCGTCGGACGCGTCCAATAGTCCTGGTGCCATTGTTGGTCGTCGCCCAGGTAGCTCACGAAGTAGGGCCGCTGTGCGGGCCACCACCAGAGAGACGTCCCCTGGACCGTCTGGTTGGAGCACTCGTTGAAGTCGGCCTGCCAGGGCAGCGCCATGTATTTGCTGGCATCCCCCGGCTCCAGGCCCAGCCCGTCGTGCGGATTGATGCTCCACTGGAGCGGCTGGCCGGTGGGCCTGTCTCGGTGCTTGAAGCGGAAGCCCGCGGCCGGGTCGTCCTGGAAGAAGTTCGCGTCCCGGGCAATCCACGTCATCTCGATGCCCGGGCAGAACGCGCCGCCCACGCAGTTCTCCAGCACGGCGCGGTCCAACCGCGCTCCCTCCGACGCGGGGGACTTGGGGGGCGAGTGGTCGACCTTGCCGGCACTGTATTGCTGGAGGAGGAAGTACTGGGTCCGCGTGAGGCTCAGGAACTTCCGGGGGATGATGTCGGAGATGGGGTTGTCGCCCGCCATCTTCGGCATGAGGTCCGGCGTCGGCACGTTGACGTCGTCGGGGTGCCGGATCCTCTGAAGGAAACGCGGCCCCAGGTTGCCGCCCTGGATGGCGTCGTGTCTGCCATTGCCCTGCGGGCCCACGTCAGCGACCCACTGGTAGGCAGCGGGGCGGCTGAGGATGGGAAGAAGGTCCGCCTGGAAATTGGGCGTGTAGTCCTGCTGGAACTGCCCACCCTGGTAGAGCCCGGGGACGAGTCCCCGCTGGGTGACGAAGGTGTCGAAGAGCGTGTCGTAGAGCGTGATGACGTTGAGGATTTGAGGCGCGTACCCGGGGGGCCCCACCACGACCCACGCGGGGAACTCCACCTCGTGCTCCGAGTTGTCATCCATGACCAGCGTCGCGGTGACGGGCCCGTCCGAGATGTCATCCCACCAGAAGGTGTTGTTGGCGTACGTGTCCAGCCGGGGCTGGGGGTAGGCGTTCGTGTCGATGAACTGCCTCGCCTGGGTCACCTGATCGGACGTGAGCCCCAGGCTGGGGGCCGTGAGAACGGAGGCGACCGCGGCGTCGAACGCCGCCTGGGTGTCGTAGCCGATGTCCGCGATGCTCTTCAGCGCGAGGAGGATGTCCTGCGCCTTCCCGCTGAGGCCGCTCACCTTCTCCAGCGTGTGGTACCGCGCCCAGTCCTCCAACAGCCCACTCGTGATGTCATAGCGAACCGACACGCCGGACTTGCCGTAGCCGCCCACCGCGTGGAGATAGCCCCGGGCATCCGTGACGAGCTTTCCCAGGGTGGTGATGTCGCTGCCTTCGGGGAGGAGTCGCGAAGGGCGGGCCGACGCCGGGAGCAGCTCACACTGCACGGTGGTGGGACCGCCCGCGCTGCCCAGGCAGGTGACGGTGCGCGGCCCCGCGTCGAGGATGAGCGCGTTGCGGTCATTCCCCACGGTGCGCGGATTCCGCAGCGGGTGGTCGACGGCGTAGGTGCCGTCCGCGCCCTGTTGCTGCCGGAACTCGTACCAGGCGGACTTCTTGTTGGCCAGGTGGACCGTCCAGCGGATGTCTTTGATTCCGCCCTCACCCGGCTGGACCCTGCGCCCGTTCGAGCCGGGCGAGTCGTAGGCGTGGATTTGAAAGCGCGCCGCCTGTCTGCGCACTGCCATGCTGGCATCGCGAAACCGGGTCACGCTGCCGCCCGCCACCTCCAGCGGCAGTCCTCCTGCCTCCTCGGGACCGAGGTAGTAGTCCTCGCTGTCTCCGACGCGGGCCACGCCGATGGCCGGGTGAATCTTGTAGGTCGTGCTCATGCCTTTGCTCCTCGCGGTGGGGAAGGAGCTGATGCAAAAGACACTCCCCTCAAGGGAAGCGCAGAAATTCCAGAAATACTGCACATTCTACAGACAGGGGCCATGTCCCGGCAGTGGCGGACGTGGCCATTGACGCGTCAAGGATTGGCCATGACGTGTCAGCCCCAAAAAGAAGCGCCGCGTCCCTGTGCGGGGCGCGGCGCTGGGGTGTGGGGCTTCGGGCTGGGGCCTACTTCGTGTGCACCGTCACGTCGGCGGAGAGGCCGGCGCGCAGGGCCAGGCCTTGCGGCGGGTGCACCCAGGAGATGCGCACGGGTACGCGCTGCACCACCTTGACGAAGTTGCCGGACGCGTTGTCGGGCGGCAGCAGGGAGAAGCGGGAGCCGGTGCCTCCAGAGAGGCTCTCCACCTTGCCCTCCAGCTTCTCACCGGAGAAGGCGTCCAGCTCCACCTCCACGCGCTGGCCGGGCTGCATGTGACCCACCTGCGTCTCCTTGAAGTTCGCCACCACGTAGGTCGTCGTGGGCACCAGCTCCGCCACGGCCTGGCCGGGGGTGAGCAGCTGGCCCGCGTGCACGGACAGCTTGGACACCTGCCCGTCCGCCGGGGCGACGACGCGCGTGTCCTCCAGCTGGAGCTTCGCCTGGTCGAGCGCGGCCTCCGCGCCCTTCACCCGCGCGTGTGCCAGCGACGCGCTGGCCTGGGCGGCGGCGATCTTCTCGTCGATGGGGGCGCTCACGTCGAGCTGGCCCTTGGCCTCCGCCACCTTGCTCTCCGCGGTGCGCCGGCCCTCCTCCGCCAGGGCGAGCTGCGCGCGGGCGCCTTCGAGCGCGGCCTGCGCCGTCTCGCTGGACGTCTGCGCGTCATCCAGCGCGCTCTGCGCCACCACGTTCTGCTGACGCAGGCTCTGGGTCCTATCCAGGTCCAGCGTGGCCTTGCGGGCCTGCGCCTCCGCGCGAGTCAGCGCCGCGCGGGCCGCCGCCACCTGCGCCTGGGCGCCGCTCACCGCGGACGTGCTCGTGGACACGAGCGCCTTCGCGCTGGAGAGGCCACCCTTCGCGCCGGCCTCCGCCACCGTGGCCTGCGCGTCCGCCGCGACAGCCTGGGCGCGCGCGGACTCCAGCTCGGCTTCCGCCTGCTTCACGCGCGCCTCATACGGACGCGGGTCGATTTGGAGGAGCACGTCGCCCTGGTGCACGGTGGCGTTGTCCAGCACGGCCACCTTCACCACGGGCCCGGACACGCGCGCGGCCAGGGGCACCACGTCCGCCTCCACCTGCGCGTCGTCGGTGGTCTCCTGCCCGGCCGTGACGATCTTGAAGCCGCCAATGGCCAGCACGATGGCCGCCACGACGCCGCCGAGGATGAGGAAGCCGCGCTTGCCGCGCTTCGCCTGCGCCGCGGAGGCGGGCGCGGGCGCCGCTTCGGGGACGAGTTGGGGAGCAGTCGTTGTCGTTGCCATGTCTTAAATCTCCACGTCGATGTGCGGTTTCTCGTGGGAGCCCCCGACGCTCGGGGGGTCCTTGAGGAAATAGATGAGCGGCAGCACCACCACGAACATCAGCGACGCCAATACGAAGAGCTTGTCGAACGCGAGCACCATGGCCTGCCGAGACACGTTGCCCACCATCATCTGGAGGCTGGCCATGCTGGCGCTCGCGGCATCCAGGCCGTGCTGCATGAGCCCCTTCTGCGTGGCGGCCATGCGGCTGGCCACCTCCCACCGCTCCGGGTTCAGGTGCGCCGCGATGGAGGCCTTGGACAGCACGGTGTAACGCGACAGGAGCGTGGTGAAGATGGCCAGGCCCACGGACCCGCCAATCTGGCGCAAGAGGGAGTTGAGGCCCGTCGCGTCCGCCATCCGCTCACGCGGGATGTTGCCGAGCGCCGTAGCGCTGAGCGGCACGAACATCATGCTGAAGCCCACGCCCTGCAGCGCGATGGCCGCGATGATGTTGCTGGAGCCGGTGGCGAGCGAGAAGTGGCTCATCTCGAACGCGCCGAAGCCCGCGAACACGATGCCTATGCCCACCAACACCCGCGCCGGCACCTTGCCGTACAGCCGCCCGACGATGGGCATCATCACCATCATCACCAGCGTGCGAGGCATCAGCGAGAGGCCGGACTGCGTCGCGGTGAAGCCCAGCAGCTCCTGCATGAACACCGGCAGCAGGAACATGCTGGCCATGAGCACCGCGAACACCAGCGCGCCCAGGAGCGTGCCGGACGCGAACACCGGATCCTTGAACAGGCGCAGGTTCACCGCGGGCGCCTCCGCGGTCAGCTCGCGGATGACGAAGGCGATGAGACACGTGGCGGAGAGCAGCGCGCAGATGATGATGATGGGGGACTCGAACCAGTCATCCGCCTGTCCCTCCTCCAGGAAGTACTGGAGCGAGGCCAGGCCCATGCAGAGCAGCGTGATGCCGGACCAGTCCATGTGCTTGCGCTGCTTCTCGGCCTCCTGGCGCGCGGTGGCTCGCAGCTGTTCGTCCTCCTGGACGAAGCGGGCCACCATGAAGAAGCCCAGGATGCCCACCGGCACGTTGATGAAGAAGATCCAGGACCAGTGCCAGTTGTCCACGATGTAGCCGCCCAGCGTGGGACCAATGGCGGGGCCCACCATCACGGCCATGCCGAAGATGGCCATCGCGGTGCCCTGCTCCTTCGGAGGGAACGTCTGCCGGAGGATGGCCTGCTCGGTGGGTTGGAGTGCGCCTGCTCCCAACCCTTGCAGGAAGCGGAAGAGCACCAGCGTGGGCAGGTTCCACGCGAAGCCGCACAGGAACGAGCCCGCCACGAAGAGCACCAGGCACGCCAGGTACACGCGCTTCTGGCCGAACATGCGGCCCAGGAAGCCCGTGAGCGGCATCACCATCACCGTGGCGATGACGAAGCCGGTGGTGGCCCAGGTGATCTCCTGCACCGTGGCGCCGACAGCGCCGCGGATTTGAGGCAGCGCCACGCTCACGATGGACGAGTCGATGGCGCCCATCAGCGTGCCGAACGTCACCGACAGCGTGACGAGCCACTTGTTGACGGGGGCCTTGGGCGTTGCCGGCGCCAGGACCTCCGGTGTTGCGACGGCTGTCGCCATGTCAGTCGACCTCGATGCCCTTCAAGAAGACGCGGAGGATCTCCTCCGCCCAGGCGGCTGCCGGAAGGTTCGCGGCGTCGTCCTCGCGCAGGCGGTCCAATGCGCCGCGCACCATTCCCATCAGGAGATTCGGGTAGAACGCGCGCCCTTCCGCGCGGACCTCCCCGGCCTGGATGCCCCGGTCGAGGATGACCGACACGCGCTTGCTGAGCTCCGCCAGGATGCGGCTCTTGCGCGCCGGGTCCTCCGGCAGCTGCACCAGCACCCGCACGAACGCGTCGCGCTCCGCCGCGTGGGCGAACAGCGCCGTCACGAAGGCGCGCAGCTGTTCGCGAGCGGGCCGCTCCGCCACGGGAGCCAGGGCCGCGTCCAGCCGGTCCAGCATCATCTGGCGGCGCTTCGCGCGCAGCGCGTCCAGCAGGGCCGCGCGGTCGGTGAAGTGGTTGTAGAGCGTCCCCACCGACACGCCTGCCTGCTCGGCGATGGACTCCATCTTCGCCGCGTGCAGGCCGTCGCGAGCGAACACCGCCGCGGCCGCCAACAGGATGGCGTCAGCGGTGGCTTCCTTCAGACGAGAGCGCAGCTTTTTGACGGGCGCCTCAGATTTTGAATCTCGATTCATTCTCTGAATGGAGATTTAACCTTCTCCCCGCTGGAGTCAAATCGGCCTGGAGTTCCAGAGGGAGGAAGCAGCCGGACGCAAGAAGGGCCGGCGGGAGTGCGCTCCGCCGGCCCTTCCTGGGTGCTTCTGGATTTCAGCGACGGCGTCTCAGGGGGTGAGCATGCCCAGCTTGGGGGCGGGCAGCTCCACGGACAGCTCCTGGGTGAGGCCCTCGGTGGCGTGGAAGCCCTTGCCGCTCACCTCGCCCGCGCGGAACAGCGCCCAGCTCTGGAGGCCGCGCTGGAACGAGCGCGTCATGTGCCACAGCTCCAGGCCGCTGTTGGCGACGAAGAGGTACATGGTCCGCTTCGGGTTCCAGGGGTTGGGCAGCGCCAGCGCGAGGCCGTCATCCGCGCGGCCGTACGTCTTTCCCTGCCAGCGGAAGAAGCGCCGGCCCAGTTCGACCGGCAGCTTCTTCTCCGCCGCCAGGCGCGCCATGAGCCCGTTGTCCTCCAGGCCGCCGAAGACGACGAGGTCGCGGTCCGCCAGCTCCGCGTCCGTCACCTCGGCGTCCGGCTTGAGCGGGGCCAGGCGCTCCGGAGACGCGTCCGCCAGCTGCTCGCGGTAGTTCGTCGCCAGCGTGCGCATGGACTCCACCTGGCGCGCGGAGCCGTACACGAAGAGGAGCTTGTCCCAGTCATCCAGCGTGTTGGCCAGGGTCTGGTAGCGCTCGCGGGCCACGGGGATGTCGTTGCCCACGTTGAACACCACGCGCACCGGACGGTCCGGGACCTTCACGGTGAAGGTGTCGCTTCCGCCCTTCACCTCCACGCGCTCCAGCACGGCGCCCTTCTCCGTCTGCACCTCCACCAGCGTGGCGAAGCGCCAGGGCGTGCCGGACTGCTCCACCTTCAGCGTCACCTCGAAGCCCTCCTTCGCCTTCTGGGCGCGGGAGGTGAGGCGCGGCGCGGGCAGGCCCCCGCGCTCCACCCACTGCTTCACCCACGGCCCCACGTCCTGGCCCGCGGCCTCCGAAGCGGTGCGGATGAAGTCCTGGGTGGTGAGCTTCTTGTTCGCGAACTTCGTGTGCACCGCGTCCATCACCTTGGCGAACTTCGCGTTGCCCAGGGTCAGCCGCAGCTGGTGCAGCAGGTACGTGCCCTTGATGCGAGGCACCGCGTACTGGCCATAACGGCCGTAGTCCGTGCGAGCGGCGGTGGGCACCACGTCGCCCTCGCGGGCCGTGACGTACAGGTAGCGGGCGTTGAGGTCCGCGAGCGCGTCACGCTGGGCATCGAAGGCCTTGGAGAGGTCATCCCCTTCCGGCAGGTCCCGGAGCAGCGTCCAGTACGCCGCCGAGCCACTGCCGAACCAGTTGTCCGCGTCCGTGGCGGGGAACACCGTGTTGGCCCAGAGCTTCTTCTCGTCGAAGCCGAGCGAATCCTTCACGCGAGCGAAGTCGCGCTTGGGCTTGTCCGCCTTGGGCTCCGGCTTCTGCTTGGCCTTGGCGGCCTTCAGCTGATCCGCCACGTAGATGGGGCTGAAGGCGGTGTAGCCCAGGGACAGGTGCGGGGTGGCGCCGGGCAGGTCCGGAATCCAGCGGCTGCCCACCATCTTCTCGCGCAGCGTCGTCTTGCCGTAGTGGGCCAGGAACATCAGCTTCTCGGTCATCTCCGACGTGGTGACCTTGCCGTCACACGCGTGGGGCCGGTTGATGGGGCTGGACGCCATCATGCGCGTGGCGCTGTCCACGTCGAAGCCGCCCTTGCCGTACTTCGCGTAGGCCTCCTGGAAGGCGATGTCGCGGTTCCAGGTGTTGAAGGCCAGGTCCACCGGAGCGTTGCTCGAGTTGGGCACGGACTCCTTGCGGACCTCCGGGTCGCGGTTGTTGTTGTTGGCCCAGATGAAGTCCTTGAGGTTTCCGGGCGTGTCCGAAGCCTTGCCCTTGCTGCCGGTGCGCCACAGCCGCGTCTTCGCGGTGCCCAGCAGGAGGCACGCGCCTTCATCCGTCTTGGTGTCCGCGAGCGTCCAGTCGTTGGTGTAGAGGCCGTTGTTGCGGTCCTTGAGGATGCGCTCCACGTCGTCGATGGAGTTCGCGTACTGCACGGCCTTGCGGATGCGGTTGCTCTGCGGGGTGCCGTCGATGTTGAAGGGCGTCTGGCCGACGGTCGTCTCGCCGATGACGATGCCCGCGTCGTTGAGCATCCAGTCGGAGCCGCTGTGGATGCCGCCCGGGAAGGTCTGCATCACGAAGCGGTGGCCCTTGGTGGGCTGCACGTCCAGCATCACGTCCCAGTGGACGCCGGTGTAGCCGTTCCACATGAAGATCTGGCCCATGACGACGCGGCCATCCTTCGTCGCGGACTTGGTGGCCACGAAGGACGAGCAGTGGTCGCCCTCCCCTGCCCGGCCGTTCTCATCCTCGCCCTTGAGGAAGGTGCGGCCGGAGAGCGGAGACGCGGTGACGCGGTTGGCGTCCTCCAGCTGGCCCAGGTCCACGGCGGAGTTGATGGCGACGACATCGAGCACGTCCAGGTCGCGCTCCTTGCCATCCGGGCCCTTGAACTTCGCGCCGCCCACGTTGGCGCCGTCGGCGATGCCCTTCATCTCCTCCAGGTACTCGGGGTCGAAGCGGCGCAGGAACAGCGAGTCCGCGAGCAGGCGCACCTGCGCCCATCCCTTCGCGGCGTCCGCCTTGTCCTTCTGGATGCCCAGCTTCTCGATGTAGCGGACGATCTCCTGCGACACGAGTTCGCCGTACTGCCGGCCGCGCTCGTAGGGCTCGCCCTCGATGTGCACGTACACCCAGCCGCCGTCGTCGTAGCGGAAGCCCTTGCCGGCCCACCGCACGCTCTCCATGGGGATGTACGAGGTGATGTCGTCCACCTCCTCCACCTTCACATCGTCGAACCACGCGGTGCCGGTGGCCTTGCCGTTGTGGCCCAGGTGCGCGCGCACGCGATCACTGGACTGGGTGGCGAAGAACAGCACCTGCACGCGGCCGCTGGAGTCCGCGCCCTGCGGAGGAGAGCAGTTGGTGAAGGGGAAGCTCTGCATGGACAGACACGCGCCCAGCGCCGTGGGGTAGCGGGCCTGCGCATCGGCCTGCACGCCCTTGGTGCGCACCCAGGCGGAGAGCCGGTAGAGGCGGCCCACCTGGAGCTTCACGGGCTCGGACACGACGGTGGTCTCCGCGCCGCCTTGGGGGCTTTCGATGACGAGGCTGCGGCTGCCCTCCGACTTCGCGTCGGTGCGGGCGGACACCTTGCCCTGGCCCGACGACGTCCATCCCTGGGGAAGGCCGGTGGCGGCGGCGGTTTCAAAGCCGGCGTTGGGGACGGCGATGGACGCGGGGGCGGCCCAGGCGGTGGCCGAGGCGCAGGCGGCCAGGGTGGGCCAGAGCAGACGGGAGCGTTTCCACATCAGACGCAGGTGGGACATGGCTTGCTCATGGGAAGGAGGAAAGGGTGCGGCATCCTGTCACGTCGTACGCGGGCGTGCTGGCACGCATTGCGTGAGCATGGCGAGAGGTTCACTCCCGGCGCGATTGGACAGCTTCACGACATGACGCCCTGTTCCATGACGGTCCGAATTCGACCGCAAGGCGCGGAGTGCTGGCCTGGGAACCGGGGGTTAGGTTTCGCCTCGTGGTCATCGAAAGGAGGCAGAGCATGGCGACGAAGACGGAGGCCCTCGCGGCGGCGACGGTGGGCGACCCGCGCTGGGCGGCGGTCGTCGCGCGGGACGCGGCGGAGGATGGGCGCTTCTTCTATTCCGTGAGGACGACGGGTGTGTACTGCCGCCCGTCCTGTGGCGCGAGGACGCCGCGGCCGGAGAACGTGGGGTTCCACGCGACGGAGGCGGCGGCGGAGCAGGCGGGGTACCGGGCGTGCAAGCGGTGCAAGCCGGGGGAGCCCTCGCTCGCCGTGAAGCACGCGGACCGGGTGGCCGAGCTGTGCCGCTTCATCCAGGCCGCTGAAGAGATGCCGAGCCTGGAGGAGCTGGCCGAGCGTGCGGGGCTGTCGCCGTATCACCTGCACCGGGTGTTCAAGGCCGTCACTGGGCTGACGCCGAAGGGCTACGCGGCGGCGCAGCGGGCGGAGCGGATCCGCACGGGGCTGACGAAGCGCGGCTCCGTCACCGAGGCCATCTACGACGCCGGCTTCAATTCGAGCGGTCGCTTCTACGAAACCTCCAGCCAGGTCCTGGGCATGACACCGACGAACTTCCGCGCCGGGGGCGCGAACACGGAGATCCACTTCGCTGTCGCGGAGTGCTCGCTGGGCCCCATCCTGGTGGCCACGAGCGACCGGGGCGTGTGCGCCATCCTGATGGGGGATGAGCCGGACGCGCTGGCGAAGGATCTCCAGGACCGCTTTCCGCAGGCGACGTTGGTGGGCGGGGACGCGAAGTTCGAGCAGTTGGTCGCGAAGGTCGTGGGCTTCGTGGAGGCACCGCGCGTGGGATTGGACCTGCCCCTGGACGTGCGGGGCACGGCGTTCCAGCAGCGTGTGTGGCAGGCGTTGAGGGAGATCCCGGCCGGGAAGACGGCGAGCTACATGGACATCGCGGAGCGCATTGGTTCGCCGAAGTCGGTGCGGGCCGTGGCGCAGGCCTGTGGCGCGAACGCGCTGGCGGTGGTGATTCCGTGTCACCGGGTGGTGCGCAACGACGGCGCGCTGTCTGGCTACCGGTGGGGCGTGGAGCGCAAGCGTGCGCTGCTGGAGCGAGAGGCGCAGCGATGAGGGCGCGAGCACTCGCGGTTCGCTCGGTGGCTGGAATCGCCGAGCGGGTGCGTGCGGTGGATTGGGCGGCGACGGGCGGGGAACTGGATGCCCGTGGGTGCGCGGTGTTGGAGCACCTGCTCACGCCGGACGAGTGCGAAGCATTGGCGCTGCTCTACGACGTGGAGGATGCCTTCCGCAGCCGCGTGGTGATGGCGCGGCACGGGTTCGGCCGGGGCGAATACAAATACTTCGACCATCCGCTGCCGGAGGCCGTGACGGAACTGCGCACGGCGCTGTATCCATGCCTGGCGCCCATCGCGAACCGCTGGAACACGGCCATGGGCATCGACGTGCGGTATCCGGACATCCACGCGGACTTCCTCGCGAGATGCCACGAAGCCGGGCAGGTGCGGCCCACGCCCCTGCTCCTGCGCTACGGCGCGGACGACTACAACTGCTTGCACCAGGACCTGTATGGCGAGCACGTCTTCCCGCTCCAGGTGGCCGTCCTCCTCTCCGAACCCGGACGGGACTTCACCGGTGGCGAGTTCGTGCTGACGGAGCAGCGTCCGCGAATGCAGTCACGGGCTGAGGTCGTCCCCCTACGTCAGGGAGACGCGGTCGTCTTCGCGGTGCATCATCGCCCGGTCCAGGGCACGCGAGGCACCTACCGCGTCAATCTGCGACACGGTGTCAGCCGCGTACGCTCCGGCATGAGGCACACGGTGGGCATCATCTTCCACGACGCCGCCTGAGCATCAATCAGACAGAACATCCTGCCATGGCAACGCATATCGCGTTGTCATGCCATGCCGATTGGGCGCGAGCGAGCGACTGAAAACCAGACGCAGCATTGTCATCAACCTACTCATTGAGGCGGGTTCCCCCAGACTCTCTTCGCCCTCTCGCGACTGCATTCAGCCACTGCATCGTCGAGCGATTGAGTCTGGCGCTCCGCATCTTGCTATTTTTGAGCGTGCCATGCTTGATTGGAACCCACGATGGCACCGAGAGACAAGCTCAAAGAGCTCCAAGCGGGAGACTTGGTGGTCGCGCGGCGGAAGATTACCCTCACAATGGAGGGCGGACCCGCGCACTCTCGCCAGCGGATCCTCTCAGCGGGAGCTCTTCTACGTCTGACTTCGGCTGCAAGTTCCTCCAATGGCGGGACCTATCATGTCGGAGACATCGAGGAGCCTGCTGCCGTCGGACGTGTCTCCATGAACAGTATCGCTCCGGCACCTGGGTTTGGATTGTCGGAGCGAATCCTCCTCACCTATCTCCCAGAGTTCGCGGCTGGCCCCTCCGCTCGCATGGGGCCTCAAGGAGTTCGTCAGCTCGCTCAGCTTGGAATCTATCGCGCCCGGAGCTACGGACTCACTGACGATCACAGTCTCCAGTTGTACGCCGGGCTGATGATGCAACTGGGCGTCGCCTTCGATGAGGACCCATTCCACCCCTGGGCCCATACCGCTCTCAGGAACACACCCTCCGCCGCGTATCCCATCGCCGAGCATCAACGGGTTCGTTCGCTGTATGGGGCCTCGACGGAGTATTTCCAACGAGTCCTGGGGAAGGACTCAGAGCATCTGCGGAATGCCCTGTTCAGAGCCACACAGCTTCGCCTCGATTCACTCCCATCCGGCGGAGCCGGTTTTGTTGAGCGGATGCGCCGCTTGCTTCTCGACCTCTATCCCCAGCGCATGGAGAGTGCTGCAACCGACGCGCTGGAGCAGACTGCGACATTTCTCCAGGGATGTTCCAACAAACCAACCACCGGTAAGAGCCTGGCGGTTCAAGTCGCGGTGAGCTTCGCCATGGGCCGAGGAGCATTCCAGGATCCTCGCTTCCCGCAGCTCCGAGAAGTGAGGGGGAGCCCCGAGAAACTCTTCTTGGGACTTCAGAATCACCTCCAGCAAGAGCTTCGTGACCGGGGTTGGAAGTAGAAGGAGGCCGCCCATGTGTATTGCCGGATGCACAGACTCCAAACACTCCATGATTGCGTCGCTCAAGGCGGAGAAGACTCGACTGGAGGCCATCACCGCGAAGGACTCTGGAAAGAGCCTGGGTGAGGTTGCCGCAGCCTTCACCGTGCTCAAGGACGTCGCGCACCGTCTGGCGGTCCTGGAGAAAGGGACTGGGTTGTACAAGGGGAACAAGTCCAGTGATCCAACGACCTCCGTCATTGCGACCGACTGCACCGAATACGTCATCGAGGTGCTCTCGGACACATTCAAGCAGCAAAAGCAGACTGAGGTCTGGGGCCAGATCAAGACCCAGATGCGGGCGAACATGAAGCTTAGAGGAGCGACGGCGCCCTCCGGAATCGATCTTCAGGCAGCACTCCAGCAAAAGCTGGCGTGGAAGGGAATATTCTGGGCTCCAGATCCCAAGTACCCGAAATACGAATGGAAGAGCGCCCCCAACACCGAGCAGTCATTCGCCTACCTGAAGGCAAGGGAAGCGAAATCATATTACAAGGCAACTGGGAATGCCCGGAACTACCCAGGAGTCAGCATTGACAAACTGACTGTCAACTACGCCCCCGAGAAAGACAGCTCAACCCCTCAGGACACCAAGGACTTGAAGCGGCTAAGGAGAGTCGCTTTTGGCGTGTTCTCCGCGCATGGCGGTTTTCACATGTGCCTCATCATTTCGGGGATCGTGTACGAAGTCCATTGGGACCAACCGAGCAAGAGTGAGAAGGTCATGGAAGGCACGCCTCTCGAATCCTGGGGCGGATTGGGTCGGTGGGGAAGCGGCGCTATCGTTGCTCCACGTGCTGATGTCGAAAGGGCCTGGAGGACTTGAACCCCATGCGCATATGTATGCTGCTCGCCTTGGGCCTCCTTGTAGCCTGCGGGGCGAAAGGGGGTTGCTCCCGAGGGCAAGACCCCACTGGCGACGATGCACGGAGCAGGGTTGACGTGCCCACCGATGCCAGCCCCGCGGCCATCGAAACGTCCGCAGACATTCCTCTTGCGACGCTGCGTTGCTCATTGGCAGGGACATCCAAGGATGTCATTGCCCGCTGGTTCGGTGAGCCGGTCCCAAGGGAGTTTTCGCCTGTATTCGGTTTTCACTCCCTGCGCTTTCAGTTCCCGCGCGGCGAAGAACTGGAGTTCAAACCTGAAGAACTACTTTTCCCTGCCGACTGGAACTGCAACATCTTCTCTCCGGGTTGTCGCTATGTCGCTCTCTTCTTGGGGCGCTCGGTGGGCTATCACATTGTCGAATTGGAGGCCCTGCAAGACTACCTGGCAGGCCGCCGCCCTCCGTTCGTAACGCTGCATTACTCTGGGGAATTGCCCGAGCCTCATCATTACGGCCATGGCCGCTGGGTATCACCCACGGAGTTTGAATTCTTTGTCTTCGCTCCTGGTGATGTTGATGGCTGGGATGCTGAGGGGACGAGCGTCAGGCTCCGGGTAGAGCTCGCTGGGGCTCGCCAGGGCGCTGCTCCGCCACTCCAGATGATTCAAGAAAAACTCGCTCATCCGCCAGACGATGGATGTGCGGCAGCGGATGTTCACCCCTGACGGCCCCCTCACCGCCGGCCAATGGCTGTGTACGCAAACCGTGCAAAACAATAGAAGCGCCGTCCTTCGACGCCATGTGGGTCGAGCGTCGCCGTTTGTTCAAAGCCTGCCCAGCGCAACCAACGGAGATGGGCATCGTTTCTGCTGTCCACGTTGCACCATAGGCAAGGGTATCGCTGGTGGAGCTTCGGGATCCACTCAAAGGTCAGTCGCACGATTGATGTCGGGTTCGTCATGAATTCGTTCGTCCCGAGGAGCCACGCTTCGCCTGACTGGGAGTGGCTTGGGACAGCGCCGAACATCCCAACAATGCCTCCCGTCTGACCGAGAAGCGTGAGGCAAGGCGCGGATTGACGTAGGAGGCGTTCCAGAACGGCCGTTGGAGCCTCGGCAGTTGTCGCTTGAAGTTCTCGCGAGTCCGCTGTGCGCAAGCGGCATGCGAGGGGATGGATATGACTGGAACGCGCCGGCACGACGATCATGGGAGCGAATGAGCGAGACGGCCTCGCGGGGAGCGGTTCACGTAATCCTGCTTTTTCTTCTATATACACGAATGCAGGCTGTGCGGAATAATAGCCCGGGGCAGCGTTGCCGTGCACCTGCGGCTGCTGGCCCAGCACACTCGCTCACCCGCCGGAGAGTCCAATGAAACGGATAGGGATGGTCATCGCGCTGTTCGTTTGCGTGAACGTAGCTCGCCAAGCTCAAGCCGCGGCAATGAAGCCAGCGGCGCTGCGCGAACGCATCAGCGTGTCACTGGCCGCCGACAAGCGCGAGGTGGCGCTGACCCTGGCGAAGCAGGACACGGTGCTGCGAAAGGCTCTCGCTTCCCGCTTGAGTGGCGAGCACCTCGCTGTGGATCTGAAGCAGTGGCTGAGCACCGTGTCGGCCCCGTCCTCCGTCACGGGCGTGGCGGAGCGAGCGGACCTGAACATCCGTCGGCTCAAGGGCATCGATCGGGAGCTCGACAGCCTGCTGCAGCTTCGTCTGGCCAGCGCGTCCATGCTGGCGGCATTGCAGCAAGGCGTTGAACCCCTCTACGCGTACGAACCGGATGGCAATGACTCCCAGTGGCGATTCATCGAGGCCTTTGATGGCCTTGGCCGCGTGCACCGCCTCGACGTGCACCGCATGCCCGAACAGCCGGTGTTGGTGGTGGACATCGACGCGCGCAGGGACCTGGCCGCCGGCATCAAGCTGATGCGCGAGCACCTCGTGGCCCTCGGGCAACGTCCCCTGCCCGTCCGGGACACGGCCGCCGCGGCGCCCAGCACGCCGGTGACGATCCTCGATCGCATCTACCTGAACGACGACGAGGAGCCGTGGATCTCCGGTAACGCGGAGGTCTATGCCATCGTCAATGGTGTCGACCCCAGCCGTGACGCACCGCAGTTGGACATCGTCGACATGCCCTATCTGGACACGGACGGGAGGACCTACTCCCCGAACCAGGTCCTGATCTTCTGGGAGCGTTACCGCTGGGCGGCGGCGAACGTCATCCTCATGGAGCACGACGACAACACCAGCTACCAGGATCTGGTGAGCTACCTGTTCAATGTCGCGAGCCAGATCCTGACCGCCATTGGCCAGCCGGAGATCGGCGCCCTGGTGTCCCTGGGCAGCGGGCTGGTGGATCGCATGCCGGGTGAATGGTTCACCAACGACGACGACTATGTCGATTCGTTCTACACCCTGGAGAAGAACCACACCTACACCAACTACAGCGGTGCACGCGGCAACGCGGTGGTGACTCTCAGGCCGTACGAACTCCTGGGCCAGTAGCAGTCCGCGGGCCCGTGGGGATCGAGGCGGCTCTGCTCGACCCCTTCGGTCAGCGTCCGGCCTGGGCCAGGAAGTCGGCGGTCGGCAGGACCCTGGCGTAGCCCATCCCCAACGCCGCCAGGAACGCGGCATGGACCTGGGGCGCGGGCACGCTCTGGCCCTGGAACTCCAGGCTCCGGGCCGCGCACGCATCCCCCAGCACGGTGACCGTGTAGCCCAGGTCCGCTGCCGCCCGCACCGTGGCATCCACGCACATGAGGGTCATCATTCCCACGACCACCAGGTGCTTCACATCCAGGGTCCGCAGGCGTTCCTGGAGGTCCGTCTCGCGGAAGCTATTGGGGAAGTGCTTGAGCACCACCGCTTCACCCGGTCGAGGCGCGACTCGAGGATGAATCTCCGCGCCCGGGGTCCCCGGCAGGAAGAAGGTGGCGCCTGGCTGCGGTGATTCGTGGCGCACGTGGATGACCGGAAGGCCGCGCTCCCGGAAGAAGTCCAAGGCCGCCCGGGCCTGGGTGGCCGCGGCATCGGAGCGCTCCAGTTCGAACCGTCCCCCGGGGAAATAGTCATTCTGGATGTCGATGAGCAGCAGCGCGGTGTTCTCCACGGACGTCCTCCTTCATTCGGGTCATGATGCGTCGCCACGTCGAATACGCGGGCCCGCGCCCTGGCGGGAGTGTCCGGATGGACAAATCCGGGGCGGAAACCGACAAACGCGCATGCCTGCCGGGTCCTCGTCGATTCGTGTCGCGGTGCTGGCCCTGGAGGCCTGCGTGGCCTCCAGCGTCGCGGGCCCACTGGACGTGTTCGCCATGGCCAACCGCCTGAGCCGGGACCAGGGCGGTGGAGAACCCTTCACGACGGAACTGGTGGCGCCCCTCGCCGGCCCCGTGCGCAGCTTCCATGGCCTGATGCTGGGCGCCGCGCGAGTGCCTGCCCCGACGGAACGCTTCGACGTCGTCATCATCCCCGCGCTCGTGGGCGACCTGGAGCAATGCGTGGCGAAGCGCTCCACCACGGACTGGCTGGCGGGACAGCACACGCGAGGCGCGAAGCTCGCGGCGGTGTGCGCGGGCGCCTTCCTGCTCGCCGAGGCGGGGCTCCTGGAGGGCCGGGAGGCCACGACCCACTGGGGGCTGGCCCGGGACTTCGCGACCCGCTATCCCCGCGTGGCGCTCAAGCCGGAATTGCTCCTGGTGGACCATGGCGACGTGCTCACCACGGGCGGAATCACCGCCTGCATGGACCTCTGTCTGCACCTGGTCGCGAAGCAGGTCTCCGCGGAGCTGGCCGCGCTTTGCGCCAGGATGCTCCTGGTGGAACCCGGCCGTCGGTTCCTCGCCCCCGACGCAGTGCACGCCACGCCTCGCGACCACGGCGACACCGCCGTGCTGCGCGCCCAGGAGTGGCTGGAGGCCCACCTCTCGGAGCCGGTGACCCTGGCGGGAGCGGCCGGGGCCGCGAGCCTGGGCGAACGCACGCTGCTGCGTCGGTTCCGCAAGGCCACCGGCGATACGCCCCTGGACTATGTCCAGCGCCTACGCATCGAGGCCGCCCGGCGACTCCTGGAGACCACTCCTCGAACCGTGGAGGACATCTCCCAGTCCGTCGGCTACGCCGACACCACGTCGTTCCGCCGCCGCTTCAAGGCTCGCACCGGACTGTCTCCGGGTTCCTACAGGAAGCGGTTCGCGCTGCGCTGATGTGACAAAGGACCCGGTCCTTCAATATCGCGACCGTGGTGGCCTCCGTTCTAGGCGCTCCGGGCGCGCACGTCCTCGGATGACGAGGCTGCGCGAGCGATGAGCTTCCCGGTGACCCCCCTGGGGAGCACCACGCCGAAGAAGAAGCCCTCCTCGAAGGGCTCCGTCGAGTCGAGCTGGACCTTCACCCGGGAGGCAATCGTCGCGAGCGCCGTCTTCAGGAACACCATCGCGAAGTCCGCGCCCACGCACGCGCGCGGCCCGCGACCGAAGGGGAAGAAATGGCCGCTCCCCAGCGGGTCTCGCGTCGTGCCTCCGTCCAGCCAGCGCTCCGGATTGAACGTATCCGGGTCCGGCCAGTGCGCCGGGTCGCGGTGCAGGTGCTGGTTCGAGATCATGATCATCGACCCCGCCGGCAACGTGACCCCGGCCAGCTGCGCATCCTTCGACGGCGTGCGCGTCATCACCCGGACCGCCGGCAAGACGCGCAGCGCCTCATACGCCACCGCCTCCACCCACTTCGCGGCGTCCAGCTTCGTGAGCGTCAGCGGCCCGTCCGCCATCAACGAGGCAGCCTCGGCGGCGAGGCGCGCGTCAGCGTCGGGGTACTTGTTGAGCTGGTGGAACGCCCCCACCAGCGTGACGCTGGAGGAGAACGCACCGCCGAAATAGGTGCCTCCGAGCATGTGCGCCAGCACCTGATCATCGATGCCCGGCGTCTCCCGCAGGTAGCGGGACATGATGTCCACGGCACGCGAGTCCTGCCGCTTGCGAGCCTCGCGGATGCGGTCCACGAAGTGCCCGTAGAAGCGCGCCTTCACCGCGTCGAAGTCCTTGGGAGGCTTCACGAACTTCAGCGGCAGCTTCGACTGGATGCGCGCGTCCGCCGCCCTCGCGAGCAGCATGAAGTCTTCGAACACCTGGTCCGGCAGCTTCTCCCCCACCGAAGCCACCGAGAACGCGTCGAACGTCAGTCGGCGCAGCGCGGGCGTGAGGTCGATGTGCCTCTGCTTCAGCAGCGCGTCCACGGACTCGGAAATGGCCGCCTGCATGGGGCCCACCTGATCCGCCAGCCACTCCGTGGCCCACGGCTGCGCGCCGGGCTCCAGCTGGCGCTTCTGGACCCAGTCCCCGCGCAGCTCCGCCGTGAAGGCCGTGTCATCTGTCGTGGAGGGGCGGATCTGCTCGCTGATGTTCCCCTTCTCGAACTCCATCCGGCGCGGGGACTCGTAGACCTCAGCGATGAGCGCCGGGTCGTTGAGCACCAGCCCGGGGTTGGGCCCCATCCAGATGAGCGTGACGCCGCCGTACTCGCGGCCGTACCTCGCACAGACGTCCCAGGGCGACGCCCCCAGGAAGTCCCCAGCAGTGCCGAGGATCCCCGGCTGGGGACCGGGCAGCGACGCGAACGGCTTGCGCTTCGCGCCGAAGAACAGGTTGAAGATGCCGCGAGAGAAGGCATTGGGCATGGGCGGAGTCTCCTGACGGCGCTAGACGGTGATGCCACAGGGGATGCGGTCGGCCTGCAGGACGGTGTAGGGCACCGCGCTCTTCGCGTTGCGCGCCTTCACGGCCTCGCTCTGCGCGCGCAACTGGGCGTGGAAGCGGTCGCGGATGGCGATGAGCTCCGGCTCCTGGAAGTAGTCCTCGCGCCAGCCACCCTCATGGAGCAGGTACTCCTCGTCGTCCCCGAAGCTGGACAGCGCGCGGCCCACCGCCACCTGCCAGAGCATCTGCGTCTTGGAGGGAATCATGGCGTCGATGTCCTTCTCACCCAGGACGCCCTTCTCTCTTGGCGGAGGCTGGCGCATGCACAGGGGCGCGTTGGGCACGAAGGCGTAGTGCTCGTACTGGAGGTAGTTCACCGCCGCGTGCTGGACGCTGACCGTGAAGAGCACCGTGGTGAGGATGTCCGTCAGGTCGGACACGCGCTTCAGCTCCGCGCAGGGCAGCTTCTCCACCGGCAGGCCGTGCTCGGTGAGGTCCTTCCACCAACGCTGCATGTCGGTGTCGTGCACCAGGTCCTCGTCGGACTTGTAGAAGTGCCCCAGCACACCGCCCACGTACTCCTCCAGCGCCTCCCACAGGAGCAGCGAGTCATCGCGATACGGGTAGTGCGGGAGCACCGCCGGGTCGAGCACGCCACGGCGCTCGATGTCCAGGCGCGGCTTGTTGTCCGCGAGCGTCCAGGCCTTGTACCCCTTCTTGCCCAGGAAGACGTGGCCCTGGTCGGGGCCGCCCGTGGCGATGAGATCGTCGAACACGCCGCCCGCCGCGAGCAGGCCCTTCCGGGCGCCATCGTTGATGGCGAGCGTGTAGCGGAAATGGCGACGCAGCAGCTTGTAGACGGGGTGCGGGTCCGGGAGGTTGCGCATCGTCGCCATGACGAACGGCTCGGCGACAAAGTGGGTCCGGAGCGCGTGGCCCACCATCTGGTGCGTGTTGCCCTCGCTGCACCGCAGATAGATCTTCGCGGCCAGCCAGTCGTGCGGGCTGTCATTGGGCGTGAACACTGGATCCAGCGCCGGGTCGCGGCCCAGCTGGATGGCGATGGGCCGCAGCTGGCGCGTGTCGTCCAGGTACAGCAGGCATCGGGACGCGGGCGCCCACCGGCGCTCCTCGACGCCGGCCTTGTCCGCCTTCCTGAACATGGGCACGTCGCCCAGGATCTCGAAGTCGAGCAGGAAGACGCGCTTGCCGGCCAGCGCCTGCGGGAGCGTCGTGCCAGGAGCCAGCAGGCCCCGCAGCTCGGAGTCCTGGAGGGGCATTCCCTCCGGCAGCTCGGTGATGGACTGGATGTGGACGGGGCTGATGCCCTGCACGGCCTGCCGGGCGAACTCGATGTCGTCCTGCCAGCGCCTGGCGATGGTTGGCAGTTCGAGGCCCTTGAAGAAGTCGAAGACGTCCACGAGGCCATTCCACGCCTTGCCGAGCACGGGCATGTGCAACTTGATGGCCGCGAGCGTCTTCGCGATGACGACCTCATAGCTGCCGTCCACGAGGCCCCGGTAGAGCTCGTCCTTCGGCAGCGGGCGCTCCTCCGTGATGTCGAGCGCGCCGGGCAGCCCGGCGGTGGCCTCCGCGGGGCGCCAGGGATACATGCGCTGGCGGGCCTGGAGCAGGTCGTTCCGGGCGACCTTCTGCCGCTCGTGCTGGACCTGCTGGGGCAGCCGGGCGGTGCCCTCGAGGACCTCCGCGGTCGTCCTGGCCAGCACCCAGCGGTAGTACGGGAAGAACCAGTGCTTCCCCAGCGCGGTGACGGTCACCGAGTCGAGGAGCCAGTCGCCACCGACGCCGCCCCCCGCGTTGGAGAACCGGAGCAGGATCAGGTCCCCCAGGTCCTCGGACCTGACGGAGTAGGCGTCCACCGCGCCGGCCTCGAAGTCGTTGTGGAAGCGCTTGTCCAGGGCTTGCGGCTGGCTCTCGCCCTTCGTGCCCACCAGGACCACGGAGATGGCCGCGTTCGTTCCGGCGCCGAGCTTCGAGCTCGTGCGAATCGTCAGCGTGTAATCGACGGTCATGGATTCTCCCACTACCACGTGGCACGCAAGGTACGCCGGTGGAAGCGGGGCGGACAATGTGCGGAGGCGTCACAGTGCATGCGGAGCATGTGACGAAAGCTGGCTGCCGTGGATCCGCTAGCCACCTGCCCTCGGGGGCGAGGGCGCGAGTATGGGATTGCCGCAGGCATGGTACCTTTCCGCGCGATGAAGCCCGCTTCCCGTCGTCCCCTGGCTGAGATTGAGGCACGGAGCTGATGCCGACCGCATGGCGCCGCCTGCTGACCTCCCTGGGGTTCTCATCCAAGGCCGGGGAGCCGCCGCTCCTAGAGGCGGAGGAGCTGGCCCGCTGGTACGCGGGGCTGGGATTGAAGGAGCGGCTGGCGGTCAGCCGTAACCTGGTCAAGCAGGTGCGAGCGCCACGAACGCCGAGGGATCCCGCCACCCTGCCCGCTCGGGCCTGGGGCCGGCTCGTGTTCGAGCAGGACGGACCGCACGGGGCCATCCCCCTGCACCACATCAAGGTGGAGTTGTGGGACCGGGACTTCGGCACGCCGGACGACTTCCTGGGCGAGTCCTTCACGGGCCCAGATGGCGCGTTCGAAATCCGCTACGACCCGTCGGACGCGGGTGAGCGGGACCTGCCGGACCTGGAGCTGCGCTTCTTCGAACCGCGGCACACGTTCCGTCAGGACGGCCGGGTGGTGGAGACGTGGAAGCGCATCGGTTCGGAGCGGGGGCCGGACGACCACGGCGGGAGGGAGTACGACTTCGGGACACTCCGGCTGCCGTACTGGGAATACGACCCGTCGACGCCGCTGGCCCGCCTGCTCGTGGTGGAGGAAGGCACTCCGCCAACGGCCTACGCGCCGGGACGTGCACTGGCGATGCTCAAGGCCGTCGCCCCCATCGAGTTGGTGAAGCGCCAGCACCAGATGCAGATCCGGCTGGGACAGGTGCTGAGCCTCGCGAAGATCCAGGCGGACTACCCGGAGACGATGACGGTCCGGATGGAGCGCGAAGCGCCAGGCTCCTCGCGGAGTGATTCATGGTTCGGAGAGCGCCTGCTCAACGGGATGTTCTCCAGCATCCTGGACCGCGACCCGGAGGTGCCGGGGGATGACCAGGCCTTCCGGCTGTATTTGCCCTGGAATGCCTATGAGCAGGACGGCGTCCACTGCCTGCCGGACGTGGACCTCCGGCTGCGGCTGTTGGATGGCAAGCTGATGCCCCAGCGGATCATCCTGGGGATGCGGGAACCCGGAGCAACGGCGCCCGGCTCACCGGTGACTCGCAAGACGTACACGCCCGCGGACGGCGCGGAGTGGGAGGCGGCCAAGCGGATGGCGCGCGTGAGCGCGACGCTGGACGTGGAGCTGGGCAATCACCTGGGGCAGTGTCACTTCAACGTGGAGCAGTACGCCATCGCCGCGCACCGGAACCTGCGGCGCAATCCCTTGCGCTGGCTGCTGATGCCGCACCTGCGGGAGGTGGTGTTGATCAACCACTCCGCCACCGGATTCCTGGTGGGCCCCACGGGGTACATCACGCGGGCCAGTGCGTTGACGGAAGCAGGTATCCACCAGCGGTTGGAACATCTGCTGGGCAGCTACGACTGGAAGGGCTTCGCGCCCGCGACGCCAGTCTGCGAGGGCCACCGCTACGCACAGGCGGGGCAGTTGTTCTGGAAGCTGCTCGGGGAGCACGTCGACACGTTCTTCGCGGAGCACGGCGCGGCGGTGGAGGCACAGTGGCACGAGGTGCGCCGATTCTCGGACGACCTGGTCGCGCATTCCGCACCGGCGTTCGTGTGCCGCTACTTGCGAGCGACGGTTCCAGGAAAAGAAGCGCCGTGGTTCGTGCGCTCGGAGCGCATGGACCTGGGGGCGAAGGTCGCGGAGCCCGCGACGAAAGCCGTGAGCGCCGTGACTCGGACGGATACGCCCCAGCCGGGTGAGGTCGAGGCGCTGAAGCACCTCTGCCGCTACGTCATCTTCTTCGCGACGTTCCGCCACGCCTGGGCGAACAACCTCCAGTGGGAGGACGCGGGAGAGGTCCTGTACTCGTGTCTGGGATTGCGCTGGGGCAAGGGCGGCGCGCTGTCCACGGAGGAGGACCTGGACGTCGCGCCGACGCCTGACGAGGCGACGGAGATGCTGTGGATCTCCTGGATGCTGTCCAAGACGAACTACGGCTTCATCCTGTCCAACGAAGAGGAGGACATGCATCCCCGGCTGCTGGAGCTGCTCCGGGCCCGTGCCGCGGACTTCGCGGCCCTGGGCCTGGATGTCCGGACGGTCAGCTCCCGCATCAACATCTGAGCGGAATCAGTACGTCCAGGGGAACCGCTTGAAGTCGCGCTTGCGCTTCTGGACAAACGCGTCGCGGCCTTCCTGTGCCTCTTCCGTGCCGTAGCCCAGACGCGTGGCCTCTCCCGCGAAGAGCTGCTGGCCCACGAGCCCGTCGTCCGGGAGGTTGAAGGCATACTTCAGCATCTTGATGGCCGTGGGGCTCTTGGTGTTGATCTCCGCCGCCCACTCCAGCGCCACCTTCTCCAGGTCCTTGTGCGGCACGGACTTGTTGATGGCGTTCATCTGGAACGCCTCGTCCGCCGTGTAGGCCTGGCCCAGGAAGAAGATTTCGCGCGCCCGCTTCTGCCCCACCTGCCGCGCCAGCAGCGCGCTGCCGTAGCCCGCGTCGAAGCTGGCCACGTCCGCGTCCGTCTGCTTGAACATCCCGTGTTCCTTGCTCGCGATGGTCAGGTCACAGACGACGTGCAGGCTGTGCCCGCCACCCGCCGTCCAGCCCGGCACCACCGCCATCACCACCTTCGGCAGGAAGCGGATCTGCCGCTGCACCTCCAGGATGTGCAGCCGCCCCAGCCGCGCGGGGTCCGCCGCGTCCTCGCCGGGCTCGTACTTGTAGCCGTCCTTGCCGCGGATGCGCTGGTCGCCTCCCGAGCAGAACGCCCACCCTCCGTCCTTCGGCGACGGCCCGTTGCCCGTGAGCAGCACCACGCCCACGTCCGTCATGAACCGCGTGGCCTCCAGCGCCCGGGCCAGCTCGTCCACCGTCTTCGGACGGAACGCGTTGCGCACCTCCGGCCGGTTGAACGCGATGCGCACCGTGCCCTGATCCACCGCGCGGTGGAACGTGATGTCCTTGAACTTGTGGCCTTCCACCGGCTGCCAGCGGGACGCGTCAAAGAGGTCCGAGACCATGCGCAGTCTTGCTCCGAAAATGGGGGAGTGAACGGCACGGAACCCTAGCGGTTTCCGCTCGGGGACGCCCGCGCTACCGTGCGCGCCATGTCCACGAGCCTGCTCGTCGTCCATGTCCATGTGCACGTGCTGCCCCAGCACGTCGACGCCTTCCTCCAGGCCACCCTCGCCAACGCCCGCGAGAGCGTGAAGGAGCCCGGCATCGCCCGCTTCGACGTCTGCCAGGACAACGACGACCCCACCCGCTTCGTCCTCGTGGAGGCCTACCGCACCGCCGAAGCTCCGGCCGCGCACAAGGAGACCGCCCACTACCTCACGTGGCGTGACACCGTCGCCCCCATGCTGGCCGAGCCCCGCATCCCCCACCGCTACACCAACCGCTTCCCCGACGACGCGGCCTGGTGACATGCCCACCGCCCCCTTCGAGTTCGCCACCGCCACCCGCGTCCTCTTCGGCCCGGGTAGCGTCCAGGAAGTCCCCGACCTCGTGCGCGGCCTCGGCGGCCGGAAGGTCCTGCTCGTCACCGGCACCAACCCCGCCCGCGCCGAACCCGTCCGCGCGGGGCTCGAACGGCTGGGCATCCCTTCCGCCTCCTTCCGCGTCCCGGGCGAGCCCACCGTCGAACTCGCACGCGAAGGCACCGCCGCCGCCGTGGACTCCGGCTGTGACGCCGTGGTCGCCATCGGGGGTGGCAGCGCGCTCGACGCGGGCAAGGCCATCGCCGCGCTCGCCGCCAACGGGGGCGACCCGCTGGACTACCTGGAGGTCATCGGCCGGGGACAGGCCCTGACGAAGCCGTCGCTGCCGTTCGTGGCCGTGCCGACCACGGCGGGCACCGGCTCGGAGGTGACGCGCAACGCGGTGCTGGGCTCGAAGGAGGCCGGCGTGAAGGCCAGCCTGCGCAGCCCGATGATGCTCCCCCGCGTCGCCCTGGTGGATCCGGACCTGCTGGAGCATGCGCCCTCAGAGGTGCTCGCGGCCGGCGGCCTGGACGCGCTGTCGCAGCTCATCGAACCGTTCCTGTCCATCCGCGCCCAGCCGCTCACGGACGCGCTCGCACGCGAAGGCATGCAGCGTTCCGCGCGCTCCCTGCGCAAGGCGGTGCTGCACGGCCCCGGCCCGGCGGAGCGCGAGGATCTGGCCATCGCCAGCCTCTTCGGCGGCCTGTGCCTCGCCAACTCGGGCCTGGGCGCGGTGCACGGCTTCGCGGCACCTCTGGGCGGGATGCTCGGCGCGGCCCATGGCGCGCTGTGCGCCGCGCTGCTCGGAGCCACGCTGGAGCTGAACCTGGAGGCGCTGCGCTCGCGTGCTCCGGACCACCCCGCCCTGCCCCGCTTCCGCGAGCTGGCGGTGCTGCTCACCGGCCAGTCCAACGCCCGCGCCGAGGACGGCATCCTCTGGGTGAAGGACCTGGTTCACGCCGTGCGCATCCGGGGCCTGCGCGACATGGGCCTCACCGACGCGGCCATCCCTGAACTTGTCACCAAGGCCCGCGCCGCCAGCAGCATGAAGGGCAATCCGCTTCCGCTCACGGACGCGGAGTTGACGGCGCTCGTCGAACGGTCGATGTGAGGACCCACCCATGAAACCCGCCGCCCTCGTCCCCGTGGTGCTCGAACGCCTTCGCGAGAAGTATCCCGACGCGAAGTACGAGCTGAACTGGAACACGCCCTTCGAACTGCTGGTGGCCACCATCCTGGCCGCGCAGTGCACCGACGAGCGCGTCAACCGCGTCACCGCCGAGCTGTGGAAGAAGTACGACGGCCCCCAGGCGCTCGCGGACGCGGACACCGCGGAGCTGGAGGAGGACTTGAAGCCCACCGGCTTCTTCAAGCAGAAGACCAAGACGGTGCAGGCCATGAGCCGCGCGCTGCTGGACGCCCACAAGGGCGAGGTGCCCGACCGCATGGAGGACCTGGTGGAGCTGCCCGGCGTGGCACGCAAGACGGCCAACGTCGTGCTCAACACCGCCTTCCAGCAGGCCTCCGGCATCATCGTGGACACGCACGTGGCCCGCGTCAGCCAGCGCCTGGGCCTGACGAAGCAGGAGAAGCCGGAGGCCATCGAGACGGACCTGATGAAGCTGGTGCCCAAGGACGACTGGACCTTCTTCGGCCCCGCCGTGGTGCTGCACGGCCGCTACACGTGCGTGGCCAAGAAGCCCAAGTGCTCGGAGTGCCTCCTCAACGACGTGTGCCCCAAGCTGGGCGTGGCCTGAGCCGTCACATGTGCGCGAGCACCATCAGCGTCAGCACCCAGTCCAGCCCGGCCTGGAGGAAGTAGTAGGTGGAGCCGTCCAGCGAGGTGCCGAACCCGGTGCCCAGGTGGCCCAGGGGCCCCGCGAAGAACTTCATGCCCACCTCGGCCCCCAGGTTGATGGGGGCGCGCCGTGAGGCCGAATCATCCAGGTACGGGCCCACCAGCGCCCGGGCATAGGGCGCGAACCAGTTCGTCACGAAGTGCTGGTAGCCCACGGTGGCGTTCAGCGACACCCGCTTCGGGTCCACGCTCGCATTGGCGCCCAGCGTCAGCCGCCGGGCCTTGAGCCCCATGGGCTGCACGTTCACGTCCATCGCCAGGCCCATGCCGCCGTCGAACGGGACGCGCCAGCCGAACGCGAACTCCGTCGTCGACTTGTCGATGGACAGCGCCTCGTAACGGAGGTGCGCGGCCCCGGCCACATCCCCGCGCGCGTCCTGGAGGTCCGCGAGCGCCAGCGCCGCCTCCTCCGAGTCCTCGTCATAGACCTTGCGCAGTGGTGGCTCCGCGCCGTCCAGGTCGCCGCGCGCCAGCCGATCCTTGCCCTGTGACAGGCAGGCGGACGTGGAGCCCATCGCGCACGCGAGCCCCAGGGCCCGGTCCGCCTCCTCCGTCCGGTTGTCCACCTGGAGCTGCTTCCCCCAGGTCTCGCAGGCCCAGGCGCTCCCGCCGTCGCACTTCTCCTCCAGCGAGGGAGCGCGCGTCACCTCCTGCGTCGTCACGCACGCCACCGTCAGCAGGCACGGCAACAGGCACAGCCACCGGACGAGGGACGCATGAAGACCACGGGGGGCTGGGGCCGCAACCATGGTCCACATTCAAACACACCCCTGGGCCGCGGCGTGTCCGACTCGGTGCGTCTTTCAGCGTTCTTCCAGCGGCCCTTCCCCGTCGTGGATGACGCCCGGGTTGCGGCCGATGTCCGGCCCATCCCCGCTGCGCTCATCGGCCTTCTGTTCCTCGGAAGCCGTGTCACCCGAGCCGCCCACGCCTTCCCGGAAACCGTCGGCGGCCTCGCGGCTGGACTCGCGGATGCTCTCCGCGGCCCGGCTGGCGCCGTGCTGGACATCCTTGGCGGCCTCGCCTACCTCCTGCCCGGCCTGCCGGGCGTTCTCGTTGACGGCCTGCTGCTGGCGCTCATTGCAGCCGGCCGTGAAGCTCACGGTTCCAATCACACCCAGCACGACGAGCCCGTTGAAGTGGCGTGTCCACATGGTCGTCTCCCCGAGGGTCCCGGCCCTCTGGGGTGAAACGTAGGCATGCCCGCTTCCGGACGGAGTCCCGCTTCCCCGCTCGGAAGGCCTCAAGGCGCTGCTCGCCTGTCAGCCCCCTGCCGCCCGGGCCGCTAGACGGGAATGTCCTCCCACGGCTTCGTGGGGTGCCGGGCGCGGAAGGTCTCGATGCGCGCGCTCACCTCCCAGCTCGTGGTCGTATCCCGCAGCTGCTCCAGATACAGGCAGCGCCTGGCGACCGCGTCCAGGTCGAAGGCCCAGTACATGCTCATCAATGGGTTGATGAACAGCTTGCTGCCTTGCGTCCGCGACGTGCGGTGCTGGTCGCCGTAGTCGCCATCGATGGCGCCCACCACGGACAGCGACACGATGCTCGGGCGCCGGGCCATCTCCTCCGAGGAGAACATGACCGCCTCGCGGTAGCGGTCCACCTCCGGCATCCCCGGCAGCAGCGCGGTGACGCCCAGGTAGGCTCCGCGCCGGCTCAGGTCCGCGACCGCTTCCAGGAAGTGCGCGTGGCAGATGCCGTGGAACGCATCCACGCCGAAGCCCAGGCAGACGATCAACTTGTCCCGCAGCGTCAGCGAATCCACCGCCGCCAGGCTCGAGATGTCCTCCTCCGGTGTGCCCAGCCCGGCCTCATCCCCACGCATGAGGATGTCCGTGCCGCCGTCCACCAGCACCACCGTGTCGAAGCCCAGCTCCTTCTGCAAGGCCACCCACGCCGCGCTCAACGGCGCGACCCCGACCTTGTCGAAGCAGTAGATGGAGACCGCTTCGCCTCGCGCCTGGAACCAGCGGGCGAGCACGCCTTCCGGGAAGTAATGCGCCGGCCCCTGCGTCTCCGCTCGGACCTCCATCAGGCCCGGGGCCACGACACGTCCGTCCACGCGGTCCAGGGCCGTGAAGCTCAGGTTCGCCAACGACACGCGCTTGCCCATCTCGCGCAGCCGGAAATACAGAGGCAGGCCGCAGTAGATGTCGAAGCCGCCGCCCGCGCCCGCCAGGAGCACGTGGTCCGCGCGCTGAAGCCGTTCAAACAACGGGGAGGTGGCCAGGTCCATGACTCAGTCCGCCGTCTCTTCCGACGCGTCGTCCGACTCGGGTGGCCGCTGAGGGAACTCCTCTCCGGGGTCGTAGTTGTCGCTCTCGTCCATCCCTGTCACTTCATCCTCGGGCGCATGGATGCCCGCGGGCTTCTTGAACGCGAAGCGGACCGGCGCGCTCCTCGCGCTCGCCTGGAAGCATGATGGCTCATCCACGAAGAGCGCCAGCAAGGCCACCGTGTCCCAGTCCTTGCCATCCACGGAAGTGACGTCGTCGATGCGTGTCTCCGTCGCGCCAGGTGCCAGGCTGATCTCAGCCACATTGGCGGTAAACAAGGCTTCGCCCCCCTTTTGCTCCTCGTGGCCCTCCAGGCAGGCATTGCCATGGATGCGCCGGGCACTCACATTCTTCAGCGTGTACGTGAGGACATAGCGATCGTCTCCCTGTGGTTGCTCCAGCGTGACGTCGGACAGTTGGAGCTCGCCCTTCGCCAGCCGGTCCGGCCGTCTGGCCGCGGGCACATCCGCGGGCGCGGGGCGTCCCGAGGGAAGCAGGCGCAGGGGCTCGCTGGTCGCTCCGAGGGCGCCGCTGTCACAGGAGTACTCGGCGGCCGTGAACAGCAGCACGGTCCGGGCCTGCTCCCAGGCCTTGTCGTCCACGGGGACATCGTCCGTGAACACGTCGTCCGTTCCGCCCTTCACCGCGATGTTCCCCAGCCTCTCCGCCCGGATGAAGAAGCCTTGCTCGTCGAGCAGCGCCAGGCACGCGTCCCCGCGGCCCTGCGCCGTCCCTGGGTTGGTGAGCGTGTACGTCACGTCCAGTTGGCTGGAGCCCCGCTTGAACACCACCTCCGAGAACCGCAGCGGCTTCGCCACCTTCGCCACAGCCCCCGCGTCCGGGACACCCGCGTCGGCCACGGCGGCGGCCACCGCCCCCGCGTCCACGGACATGCTCTCCGGGGGTTGATCCTTCTTGCATCCAGCCACCAGCGCGCCGCCCAGGAGCAGCACGCACAGGCTCCGCATCCACCCCTCATCGCGCATCATTCCGTCACCTCGTCCGCCGGAGCCACGTCGTTCTCCGGGGCCGCTATGTCGCCCGCGTCGTTACCGACTTCGGACTCCTCTTCCTCCAGCTCCCGGGGCGCACCGACGTCTGACGGCTTGGAGAACAGGAAGCCCACGTTCCGCGGATCCGGCTCGTCCGCGCAGCCGTTGGGACTCGCGAAGACGCGCAGCGACTTCACCGTGTCCCAGTGCTTGTCATCGTCGAAGGAGATGCCTTCCGTGAGGGTCACCGACGCATGCGGGGCCAGGTCGAAGCCTCCAACGGTGACCTCCTCGAGGTCCTGCATGTGGTCCGTCCAATGGGCCCGCAGACACGCGGTCCCCAAGGCCCGGTGGTCGCTCACGTTCTTCACCGTGTAGGTGACGGAGTAGCTATCCGAGATCCCCTCCTGGCTCACCCGGGCATCGGACACCTCGAAGTCCTCCGGCTTCGACGGCTCCGCCGGAGCGGGCACGGGCAGGTCCGCCGGCGCGGGCCGTCCTGACGGCAAGAGCCGCAGGGGCTCGCTCGTCGGCTGCTGGCTGCTGGAGAGGCAGCTGGAGTCGTACGGCATCGTGAAGAGCATCACCGAGCGGGCCTGCCCCCACTTCAGGTCCGACACGTACGCCCGGTCCTCGAACGTGTCCTCCAACCCGCCCTTCACGACGATGCCCCCCAACCGCTCCACCCCCATGCGCCGCCCCTGCTCATCGAGCAGCGCCAGGCATGCATCCCCGCGCCCCTGCGCCGTCCCCGGATTGGTGAGCGTGTAGGTCACGCGCACGTAGGGCTTGTCGCGAGCAATCACCACGTTCGAGAAGCGCAGCGGCCTTGCCACCTTCGCCACCGGCCCCGCGTCCGGCATCCCCGCGTCCACCACGGCCACCCGCGCCACGCCCGCGTCCACGGGCGCGCTCGCCTGGGGCTGTTCCTTCTTGCACCCCGCCCCCCACACCGCCGCGCCGCCCAGGAGCAGGACCCCCAGGCTCCGTCTCCACCCATCATCGCGCATCATTCCGTCACCTCGTCCGCCGGAGCCGCGTCATCCTCCGCCTCGTCGTCCGCCGCCTCCTCCTCCACGGGCGAGCGGACTCCCGCCGGCTTGTCGAACGAGAAGCCCGGGTTCTCCGACTCCTCCTCATCCCCGCAGCCAAAGTGGCTCGCGAAGAGACGCAGAAGGGTGACGGTGTCCCAGTGCTTGTCCTCCTGGAAGGTGATGGCGTCCGTGAGGGTCACGGACGCGCCTGGGGCCAGGTCGAAGTTCCCCACGTTGGACTCCTCGATCGCGCGCGTGTCCTGCCCCCCGTAGGCCCGCAAGCACCCGCTCCCCGAAGCCCGGTGGTCGCTCACGTTCTTCACCCTGTAGCGGATGGCGTAGGAAGACAGGGTTCCCTCCTGGGTCACCTCGATGTCGTACACCTGGAGGTCCTCCGGTTTCGTTTCCTTCCGCGGCGCGGGCACGGCCAGGTCCGCCGCCGCGGGCTTGCCTGACGGCAGCAGCCGCAGGGGCTCACTGGTTGGCGACCTGCTGGTGGAGTCGCAGAGGTGGCGGTAGGGCATCGTGAAGAGCAGCACGGTGCGGGTCTGGCTCCACTGCAGGTCGGCCACGGTCACGTGGTCCTCGAACGTGTCCTCCAACCCGCCCTTCACGACGATGCCGCCCAGGTGCACCACCTCAATGGGGTGCCCCTGCTCATCGAGCAGCGTCATGCACGCGTCCCCGCGCCCCTGCGCCGTCCCGGGATTGGCGAGCGTATAGGTCACGTCCACGCGGAGGCCCTGGCGCGCAATCACCACGTCCGAGAACCGCAGCGGCTTCACCACCTTCGCCACCGTCCCCGCGTCCACGCGCCGGGTGCCCGCGTCCACCACGGCCACCGGCGCCACGCCCGCGTCCACGGGCGCGGCCGCCTCCGCTGGCGGCTCCTTCTTGCACCCCGTGGCCCACGCCACCGCGAGCCCCAGGAACAGCACGCCCCACGCGTGCCCTCGCCGCTGATCACCGCGCGTCATGAAGCCCCCTCCACTGCACTCTTCCGTCGGGGTTTCATATGGGACACCGCCACGGCGCGGCAAGACGGCCCCCCTTCGCGCGTGCTTGACGCCGCAGGTCCGGAGCGCTCGGATGCGCGGCACCTATGCCCACTCCCAAGCTGCTCACCCGCGCGGAAGCCACCGACTACCAGGAAACGTCCCGCAGCGCCGACGTGGTCGCCTTCGTCGACGCCCTGTGTGCCCAGACGAAGCTCGCCAAGCGCGTGGACTTCGGCCAGAGCGGTGAAGGTCAGCCGCTCATGGCGCTCATCCTCAGCGACCGCAACTGCTTCACGCCGGAGCTGGCGCAGAAGCAGAAGAAGATCATCGTGATGGTGGAGGCCAACATCCACGCCGGTGAGGTGGAGGGCAAGGAGACCCTCCAGGCGCTCGCGCGGGACCTCACGCTCACGTCGCTGGGCAAGAAGCTGTTGGACCGGCTGTGCCTCGTGTTCGTCCCCAACTTCAACCCGGACGGCAATGATCGCATCAGTAAGGGCAACCGCGCGCTGGATTTGAAGAACCTGGAGGGCCAGGTCAACCCGCCCGGTGGCGTGGGCATGCGCTACACGGGCGAGGGCTGGAACCTCAACCGCGACAACATGAAGCAGGAGGCGCCGGAGACGCGCGCCATGGCGAAGCTGTACCAGTCGTGGTGGCCGCACCTGTTCGTGGACTGCCACACCACCGACGGCAGCATCCACGGGTTCGACCTCACCTTCGACATCCCGCACGGCAACGCGGACCTCATGCATATGTCGCGCGACGCCAACCGCGAGCTGGCCGAGCGCGTGTCCGCCGCCGTGAAGAAGAAGCACGGCTTCGACAGCTTCTGGTACGGCAACTTCCTCAAGGAAGGCGACCCGACCTCCGGCTGGCACACCTACCCCGCGCTGCCCCGCTTCGGCAGCCACTACCGGGGCCTGCTGGGCCGGCTGGACGTGCTGCTGGAGACCTACAGCTACATCGACTTCCCCCGCCGCTGCGCCGTCATCCGCGCGTGGGTGCTGGAGCTCATCCGCGACGCCGCCCGCTACGCGAAGGACTACCGCACCGCCACGTCCTTCGAGGAGGCCGCCATCATCGCGCGCGGCAAGTCCCCCGACGCGAAGGAATGGGTGGGCATCAACTTCGGCGTCGCCCAGCGCGACGCGGAAGGGGCGCTGGTGTTCGACTACCCGGCCTACGTGCTGGGCAAGGACATCGCGGCCATCAACTCCTTCGACGAGGCCAGCATCCAGGCGCGCCGCTACCCGGGCAAGCGCAAGAAGGTCTACAAGACGCCGCACTACCGCACCTTCGTGCCCACGCAGTCGGTGAGTACGCCGTCCGCGTACCTGGTGCCCGCGTCGCTCGCGTCCCGGCTGGAAGGCCACGGCATCCGCTTCGAGAAGCTGGCCAAGGCACAGCGCTTCCAGGTGGACAGCTACCGCATCGCCCGCCGCGAGCAGACCTTCAGCCCGGACGTCGCCGCCAACGTGCCGCCCCCCGGCCAGGACGAAGTCCCCTTGAGCCAGAGGCCCAAGCCGGTGCGCTTCGAGACCATCCTCACCGTGGCCCCCGAGCGCTCCGAGCGCGAGTTCCCCGCCGGAACCCTCAAGGTCCCCACCGACCAGCGCACGGGCACGCTCATCACCTACCTGCTGGAGCCGCACTCGGACGACGGCTTCTGCCGCTGGCAGTTCCTGGATGACAGCCTCACGGTGGGCGAGCTGTACCCCATCCACCGCGTCGTGGAGGCCACCCGTCCCCCCCTGAAGGTGGAGTAGGCGTCACACCTCCGGACACCTCCTCGCCCCCGGGTCTGTCATGCCCGGGGGCATTGGCCGTAGACTGGGCCCCGCAGGACCCGCGGAGATGGTGCGGGGGCACGCGGGAGGCCCCGGATGGCTGGCATGCGGCAAACGCCCCCAGGCACGCGCCTTCCGGGGCGCACAGGCGTGGCGCGCGTCTGGGGACTCGTGGCCCTGGCGCTCTGCATGGCGCTGGGCTTCGTCGCCGTGCGCGTCTGGAAGCAGCGGAGCGACGGGCCTGAGACGCCCGCGCTGTGGCTCTCGGAAGCGTCCCACCGTCCCCTGGAGGTGCGGCTGAGCCTCCCCGCCGCGGACGTGTACCGCCCCCATGAGCCCCCGCAGGGACGAGACGCGCTGGCCCCGCCGGTGCCCCTGGGCGCGCTGTCCAGCCTGGAGGAGCGCGGCGACGCGCACGGCGTGGGCGTCAGTTACCTGCTGCATGCCGACACGGAGCAGGGGCTCGCGTACCTGAAGCGCGCGTCGCCCTCGCTGGACCGCGACAGTGACCTGGCCGCCGTCGCCTTCCTGCGCGGCCACCACGACGACGCCCTGACCCTGCTGGACGCCACGCTGGAGGCCATGCCCGAGCACCCGCAGGCGCGCTGGAACCGCGCCGTGGTGGCGCGCGAGCTGGGGCTGACGCTCCTCTCCGCCACGGCGTTCGAAGCAGTGGCCGTGAAGGGCGAGCCCGGCTGGAGCGACGAGGCACGCGAGCAGGCACGGACGCTGCGCGCCCGGTTCCAGGCCCGGGCGGATGCATGGAAGGCCACGCGCGAGGCCTTCCACGCCCGGCTGCGCTCGCCCCAGGCGCCCCTGCCGGTGGAGGCCGCGGCCCGCTTCCCGGGCATGGCGCGCGAGTCGTTCTACGAGCTGCTGGCCACCTCGGAGAGCTCCGCACAGGTGGAGGCCCTGCTGCCGCTCGCGGGGGTGCTGGACCACGCGGCCGGCGGGGGCACCGTGCTGGAGGACACCGTGCGGCGTCTGGCGGCGCTGGACTTCACGCGCCGGGCGCCGCTCGCGCGGGAGTACGCGAAGCTGGTTCTGGACACGCACCTCACCCCCGCGAGCCTCATCGAACGGCTGCGCCAGGAGCCCACGGCGAAGGACCTGCTCCTGGGCGCGCTGCTGCGCACGCCGGGCGTGGCGCGCACGCACGAGGAGCTGCGCGCCCTGACGGTGGGCGAGACGGATCCCTGGATCCTCTCGCGCGTGGCGCAGGAGAGCGCGCGGCTGGACGACCTGTCAGGCCAGGGGACGCAGGCCGGGGACCGGTTGCGAGAGGCGCTGGGCGAGTGCCGCGCGAAGATGCTGCCCCTGCGCTGCGTGGATCTGCTCATCCGGTTGAGCAGCCGCGCGACCGCGTCGAACCGGCTGGTGGAAGGCGAGGAGTCCGCGAGGGCCGCGTGGCAGGAGGCCGCCGCGCTGGGCGAATGGGAACGCGAGGGACAGGCGCTGGTGATGCTGGCCAACGCGACGCGCTTCCAGGTGCGGGTCGCGCTCTCTCGGGCCTATCTCACCGAGTCCCTGGCCCGTCAGCCCGACAACTGCGTGGCGCGCACGCAGGCGCACCGCAACCTGGCCTCGCTGGCGCTGATGCGCTTCCGTCCTCAGGAGGCGCGGCAGGAGATGGAGGAATCACTCGCGTGCGGCCAGACGCCCGGACTCCAGGGCGCGTGGATCCTCGCGGACCTGGCGCGGCTGGCGCCCCGTCCGTCCGACGAGGCACTCCTGATGGCGGAGCTGGCACGGGTGAGTCCGCTTCGCGAGAACGCGGGGCGGCGCGTGCTGGCCACGCTCATCCGGGGACGCTTCGCGGTGGACCGCGACTGGCGCGAGGGCCAGCGGGTGCTGCGGCAGACCATCGCGGAGGCGGAGCCGCTCCTGCGGGTGAATGCGGATGCGCGCGACGCCAGGGCGGTGGCCTTCCAGACGCTCGCGGTGAGCGCGGGCCACGCAGGGGCCTTCCGGGAGGCCATGGACGTGGTGGCCGAAAGCCTCCAGGTGCCCGTGCCGGAGGGCTGCGTGCTGGCTGCGGCGGTGGAGGCGGAGCGCACGGTGACGGTGGTGCGCGGTCCACGGGGCCAGGTGCAGGGCCACTATGACGCCTCGCGCACGGTGCCCCTGCGCGATGACCTGACGGGCCTGGTGCCCGGCGAGCTGGTGGAGTTGCTGCGCGACTGTCCCCGCGTGGCGGTGCTGGCCGCGCCGCCCCTGGATAGCCGCGCGGGCCTCCTGCCGGTGGAGCTGGCCTGGAGCTACCGGGTCAGCACGGGCGTGCACGCGTCGTCCCCCGCGAAGCCACCCCTGCACGTCGTGGTGTCGGATGTGGAGCCGCCCCTGACGCTGAAGCTGGCGCGGCTGCCCTCGGCGGCGGAAGTGGACCTGGCGGGCGCGCAGCGGCTCCTGCGGCTCAAGGGAGCACAGGCCACGCCCGAGCGCGTGCTGGAGGCGATGGAGCAGGCCACGGACATCGACATCCACGCGCACGGAGTGGTGGACCGCGCGCTGTCGGACGCCACCGTCATCGCGCTGTCGCCGCAGCAGGATGGCCACTATGCGCTCACCGCGGAGGAGCTGCGCCGCCGGCATCTGCACGGCGCGCCCCTGGTGGTGCTGGGCGCATGCAGCGCGGCCCGCCTTCCGCCCATCCTGCATGAGACGTCATCTCTGCCGCAGGCGTTCGTCGCCTCCGGAGCGCGGGCCGTCTTCGCCGCCACGGCGGAGATCCCCAACGACGCAGGCGCCTTCTTCCGCGCGGTGCGCGAGCGCATCCAGTCCGGCGAAGAGCCCTCCCAGGCGCTGCGAGCCGAGCGCCTCGACTGGCACAAGAAGCAACCCAACATGCGTTGGGTGGACAAGGTGCTGCTGTACCAGTAGCGCCCACGTCCCTCAGTCTCGCGGAGGCAGCGGCGAAGGCTGGGGCTCCGCGTCGGCGTCCCACGTCACGTTCGGCTCCCGCAGCGCGAAGGCCTCGAATGAGACGGCAACGCCGCCCCCGGGAGCGCTGAAGCCGTACCACCAGCCCACTGGCAGCAGCAGGCACTCTCCCAGCGACAGCGTCACGTCCAGGCGCAGGGGTGCGTCGTCAGGCTCCGGCGACGCCAGGGCCACCCGCCGCAACTCGAAGGCCGGAACGAGTTGGAGCCGCCGCTCCCCATGCACCTGCGCCAGCAGCACGTTGCGCCGCGCCGCGCGCAGGGGAACCTCCGCGCCGGGTGGTTCCCACCACAAGCGGGGCTCGCACGCACGAGCGTCCTCCGCCGTGAACCCCCGAAGCGGCGTCAGCCCCCGGGCCAGCGGTTCCAGCCGTGAGTCCTCGAACAGGGGCACGCAGCACGCATGTCTCGCCTCGCGCTCGCCCAACAGCGCTGCCACGTTCCCGGGGCTCCAGGCCTCCGGCTCCAGCGACGCGCTCCATTCCGCGCGCAGCACCACGGGCAGGTTGTCGAAGTAGTAGCGCTCGAAGAACGCGGCGGGCGACAGCGCGTCATGCCGGTCCACGCGCGGCGGTCCTTCCGTCTGCTGGAACAACTCCGCGTACACGTCCAGCAGCCCCTCCAGCTTTCGCTGCATGCCCACCGCACGCAGCGCGCCCGCGACGAAGGGCTCCTGCTGCTCCACCTCCACTGCCCGCCGCGCCTGCTCCAGCGCAACACCCGCCTTCTCCAGCGACGCCACCAACTCCTTCGGCGACGCACCGCGCACCAGGTTCTCCACCAGCCACCGCCGCCACTCGGGTGTCAGCGGCGAAGTGCCCGCCTCCACTTCACGCGAAGCTCTCATCGGTGCTCCTCCGGAGGCGTGGCGCCCAGCCAGCCCTCCCGCCAGCAGGTGTTCATCCCAGGTGTCTCTTCGAAGCTCACGAACGTCACCGACAGACTCGGCTCCACTGCCCGCAGCGCGTGCCACCACCCCACCGGGATGAAGAGCGTGTCCCCCGGCCCCACCTCCACTGTGTGCAACGCAACCCGGGCGAAGTCCGGGAAGCGCTCCAGGTCCGGCGCCAGCACGTCCACCGCGCTGTAGAAGCCACGCACGTTGGACATCCACGGCGTCTCCCACGACGGCGCCAGCCACACCTGCTTGCGACCCCACACCTGGCAGAACAGGACGTTGAGGTGATCATGATGCAGGTTGGACAGCGTCCCCGCCGGCCCCAGCCACAGGTGCACGCGGTCGGGCCCATGCAGGTCCGGATGGATGTATCCCGCCGGAGCACGCAGGTCCTCCAGCAACGGCCGGAACGCGTCACGCAACAGCAGGCTGTTCCGAGCCACCAGATACATGTCGTTCGCCGGCGCACCGTCGAACCGCGTCAGCAATTCCCGCAGCGGCACGTCCCGGCGCAAACGGTCCGCGTGCAGGTCCGGCATCTCCTGGGCATCGCGCCCCGCCATCACCTCCACCGTCTCGTCACCGAAACGCTCGGCCATCCACGCGGGCGTCCACCGCGTCCGCGCCGGCCAGTCCTCCATCAAGCCTTCAATGACAACCGGCCGGTTGCGCCGGTAGTAATCCGTGAAGAATTCCGCTGGCGCCAGCCGGGACCGCCGCTCCACGCGCGGCGAGAGCAATGCCTGCCGTCGCGACACCGACCGTGTCTCCAGCAGTGATTCAAGCAATCCCAGACGTGTCGTGAATTCACGCGCCCGAACCACCGCCGGATGTATCTCCGCGGCCCGAATCGTTTCCCAGACAACCTCTGGCGCGATTCCAGCCGTCTCCAGACGGGCCACGAGGCTCTCGGAAGACACCCCACGCGCAAGGTTCTCCGCGAGCCACGTTCTCCATACAGGGGGGAGGGAAGACGTCATCGCCAGCCCCCTTGAATCGGGCTGAACCATTTGGGTCGTTCACATCCACCCCGAGCGGACTCCATGACGCCTCCCGAGAACTCATACAAGATCGTCCCGAACCCCAATCCCCCGTGTGACCCAGCGCAGGAGGACCTCAGCCGGAAGCGGACGCCTGAAACACCATCGCCCACGCCGCCGCCGTCCACGCCGCCCCTTCCTGAAACGCCGAAGGACGAAAACCTCAACGGCTGAAGCAAGCCATTGAAGCGGCGGGCACACCTCAACCGAAGGTGTGCCACCGCGCGTTTCCGCCCGGCACCTCCAGCGACTGGAACGTCAGCGACACGCTCACGTCCAGCGCCAGCACCTGGTGCCACCAGCCCACGGGGATGAAGAGCATCTCCCCCGGGCCCACCACCACCTCGTGCACGTGCGCGCGGGCGAAGTCCGGGAAGCGCTCCAGGTCCGGCGCCGCCGCGTCCACCGGGCTCCACACGTGCTCGCGGTTGTACAGGCGAGGCGTCTCGAACGACGGCACCAGCCAGAAGCGCTTGCGCCCATGGACCTGGCAGAACAGCACCGAGTCCACGTCATGGTGCAGCGCCGTGTGCGTGCCCGCGGGCCCCACCCACAGCTTGATGCTCCCGTGCTGCCGCTTCGGGTACACGAAGCCCGGAGCCGGCCGCAGGTCCTCCAGCAGCCCCCGCAGCTCCGGCCGCTCCAGCGCGAAGTTGCGCGCGGTGAGGTACAGGTCGTTGGACGGCCCGCCGTGCTCCAGCCGGTGGAGGAAGTCGCCCAGCCGCATCACCGTGCGGCACGCATCCGGTGACACGTCATGGTCCACACGGGCTTCGCGGCCCGCCATGACCTCCACCTCCACGTCGCCGTAGTCCCGTGCCAGCGCTTCCGGCCGCCAGCGCTCCAACAACGGCCAGCCCTCCATGAAGTCCTCCAGGACGACGGGCCGGTGCGCGCGGTAGTAGCGGGCCTGGAACTCCTCCGCGGACACGCCCCGCCGCCGCTCCACCGTCCTGCGGGACTGCGCATGCAGCGACGCGCGCACGTCCAGGAGCGACACCACCTCCGCCCCCAGCGCCCCGCGCGAGCCCCCAGCCTCCACCACCGGGTGCCGCCGCGCGCGAGCCACCTCCGAACGCGCCTCCTCCGGAGCCACCCCTCCGGCGACCAGTGCCAGGGCCAGCGCCTCCTCAGGCACGCCCCGCAGCAGGTTCTCCGACAGCCACGCATCCCACGAGGGTGACAAGGCCATGGCCCCACTCTAGGCCACCCGCGAAGCGGCACGGAAAGGGGGCCCTCTCCCCACATGCCCTACAGGGTGAGCGCCCCCTTGAGGCCCAGGACGATGATGTTGCGCGCGTCCTCGTCACCGCCGGGGCGGATGTATTGGAAGTTGGGCCGCAGCACGAGCCACGGCGTCGCATGGAGGCTGTAGTACAGCTCGCCCAGGTACTCCGTGCGAGGGATGAGCGTGTCGGGGTCCTGCGCCTGCTTCTGCCGCTGCGCGGTGACATAGCGCCCGTTGGTGTGCGTGGCGCCCAGCGCGAAGCCCACGTCGTCATTCGTCCGGCCGAACACGCCCGTGTAGCCCAGGCCCAGCGTGTACTGGCCATCCTGCGTGGAGGTGTCCAGGTCCGTGTGCGTCAGGCGGACGAAGACGTTGAGGCCCTGCGCCTTGTTCTCCGCGCCCGCCACGTGCGTGAGCTGCTGACGCGCGACGAAGTAGATGCCGTATCTCCCATCGCGCTCCACGCCGGCCAGCAGCACATCCGGCGCGTTGGACGTGTCGTACCAGACGCCCACCTTGTAGAGCCCCTCCAGCCGGTCGCCGCGGAACTTCGGGTTCCAGCCCAGCTCCAGGGGCAACATCACGCCCGTCGCCCCGCTGAAGCGCCCCAGATAGAAGCCCTCCTCCAGGTTGCGAGGGTTCATCTCGTACGCGGCCAGCTGCAGGTACGCCACCTTCGCCAGGTCCACGCGCAGCCGAGTGGCCCACTGGCTCACCGGCCAGTTGAACCAGTAGTTGCCCACGATGTTGCCGGGCTGCGCGCCGCAGAAGGACAGGTTCTGGAAGTCGCAGGGGAAGTCCGCCGTGTCCTCGCCCACCGTCATGCGCCCCAGCTTCAGGTGCACCTGTTCGCCGAAGAAGAGCTGATCCCACCAGAGCTGCGTGAGGCGCCCCACGTTGCCGCGCCCGTACACCTCCTGCACCAGCTGGAGGTTCCCCAGCTCCATGTCCGCGTTCAGGTTGTTGCCATTGCGGTACGTGAAGGTGAACTGGAAGGTGCCGCCCTTGAGCCCGGCCAGCTTCTCCGTGTCCAGGCCCAACCCCACGTTGAGCTGACCCGCCTGCCGCAGCGCATGGCCCTTGCCACCGCGCGCATTGAAGGCGAGCTCCGTCACGTAGCGGACCTGGAGCGCCACACCCAATTCGAAAAGCAGTCCGCGCGCCCCGCCCCAGCCACCGGTGAGGCCCGGGGGCATCTTCGTCGTCTCGGCCGCGAAGGACGGCCCCGAGCACAGCAGGGCCCACAACAGCATCCAGGCCCCGAACGCCCGTCCCCGCATCGCGCCCTCCCCCTCGCACGCCACGGGTCCCCAATGGCCACGGCCACCGGGATGTCCAGCCGTGCCGGGGGGCTGTCCGTCGGCTTCCAGCCACTCCCCCGGGCCCTTCGAACGGCCCGGGGTGCGGCGAGCAACGAAAGCAGCACGCCGGGAGTGTCCTCCTCCCGGCGGGACGTGACTGACTACTTCTGCGGCAGCGGAACCGAGCGCACGTGCAGCTCGCGCAGCTGCTTCTCGTCCACGTCGCCGGGAGCGCCCGTCATCGTGTCCGTGCCCGTCTTCGTCTTGGGGAACGGAATCACGTCGCGCAGGGACTCCGCACCGGTGAGCAGCATCACCAGGCGGTCCATGCCCAGCGCGATGCCGCCGTGCGGGGGCGCGCCGAACTTGAGCGCGTCCAGCAGGAAGCCGAACTTCACGCGCGCCTCCTCCTCCTGGATGCCCAGCGCCTTGAACACCTCGCTCTGCACCTTCGGGTCATGCAGGCGGATGGAGCCGCCGCCAATCTCGAAGCCGTTGAGCACCACGTCGTAGCGGTGGCACTTCACGCGGCCCGGGTCGGTCCCCAGGTACTGCACGTCCTCGTCGTGCGGACGGGTGAAGGCGTGGTGCGCCGCCGCCCAGGTGTTCGTCTCGTCGTCGTACTCGAAGAGGGGCGGGTTCACGACCCAGAGGAACTTCCACTGGCCGCCGCTGCCGTACTCGGGGATGAGGCCCAGCTTCTTCGCCACGTGCACGCGCAGGTTCGCCATCACCGTGTGCACCAGCGACTCGCGGCCGAACTGGAACAGGATGAGGTCGCCCGTCTTCGCGTTCACGGCTTGGTTGATGGCCAGCCGCAGCGCCGGGGTAATCGTCTTGGACAGCGGGGACTGGGTCCACTCACCGCCCTCGCCCACCTTCGCGCGAGCCAGGCCCTTGGCGCCCGCCTGCTTCGCGAAGTCCTCCAGCTTGTCGCTCTCCGCGCGGGACAGCGCCTTCTCCGCCGGGACGACCATCGCCTTGACGATGCCCTTCTCCTGCACCGCGTCCCACATCATGGGCACGCCGCCCGCGGCGCCGTGCTCGCGGATGACGTCGGTGAGCACCACGTGCTCCAGCCCGAAGCGCAGGTCCGGCTTGTCGTTGCCGTACTTCGCCATGGACTCGTAGAAGTCCATGCGCATGAAGGGCGTCGGGATGTCGATGCCCAGCACCTCGCCCCACAGCTTCTTCAGCAGGCCCTCGATGATGGTGAAGATGTCGTCCTGGGTGACGAAGCTCATCTCCACGTCGATCTGCGTGAACTCCGGCTGCCGGTCCACGCGCAGGTCTTCGTCGCGGAAGCACTTCACGATCTGGAAGTACCGGTCGAAGCCCGCGACCATGAACAGCTGCTTGTACAGCTGCGGGCTCTCCGCCAGCGCGTAGAACTTGCCCGGGTTCAGGCGGCTGGGGACCAGGAAGTTACGAGCGCCGCCCGGCGTGTACTTGCCCATGAAGGGCGTCTCCAGCTCCAGGAAGCCGTTGCCCGCCATGTACGAGCGCGCCAGCGTGTTCATCTTGGAGCGCGTCATCAACGTCTTCTGGAGCGGCCCGCGGCGCAGGTCCAGGTAGCGGTGCGCCAGGCGCTTCTCCTCGGACGTCTCCACGTTGTCCTCGATGAGGAACGGCGTGGGCTCCGAGCGGTTGAAGATGGTCAGGTCCGAGGCCTTCACCTCGATCTCACCCGTCTTCATCTTCGGGTTCACGTTCTTGCCGCGCGACAGCACCTTGCCCTTGATGCCGACGCAGTACTCCAGGCGCAGGTGGCCGGCCGTCTCATGGGCCTCCTTGCTGTCCGGCTCGAACACCACCTGGGTGAGCCCTTCGCGGTCCCGCAGGTCGATGAACACCGCGCCACCGTGGTCGCGGCGGTTGTGCACCCAGCCGAAGAGGACCACTTCTTCGCCAACGTTCGCGGCCGTGAGCTGACCGCACGTGTGGGTACGCTTGACCTCTGAAATGAACGGGACCGCCATGGAGACCGCCTGCGTTTGGTTCGGGAAGGAAGGCCGGGCACCATAGCGGATCGTGGAAACGACGCGTCAAGGAATCCATGGCCCGAACACCCCCGTGTTTTCACCGTCATCTCCCTCGGAAGACAGGCGCATGAGCAGGCAGGCGCGCACGTCCCCGCAACCCGGAATTGGATCCGGGGTTGAAGCCTCCATGCAGGGGGACCTGGAGACCCGCCGCCGGCCCAAGGGCATGCCCCCGTGCATGCGCGCGGGGTGGGTGCTGCTGGCGCTGTTGGGGGCACGAAGCGCAGGGGCGGAAGTGGCGGACAGCTCCGTCACGCTCGAGGCGAGCGGCGGCCACGGCTATGCCTTGTGGAGCCTTCTGGGCGACGTGGGTGTGGCGGAAGCGACCTTCGTCACGCTGGGCTACACCGGCGTGCGTCCGGAATCCGGCACCGCGGCCACCCATCAGCTCTCCGTGGGCATGGACCACCTGGCGGGCGAGCACTGGCTCCTGTCCGGCGTCGTCAGCCTGGGCCTGTCCAAGGCCTCGGACACGGAGCTGACCCAGGAGCGCCCCCGCCTCAACGTCCCCGGCCTCACCGCCCGGACGGGCTCCGGCAGCCAGGCGGTGCAGCTGGGAGCGGCCTGGGACTCGGCGGGCTTCGGCACCTGGGAGTACGGCCTGGACGCGGGCGTGGGCATCAGCCGCAACCCGCTGCGCCGCCAGCTGCTCACCGTCTCCGACGGCGCCTCCACGGAGCGCTACGCCCAGGAGGACATCCTCTGGTCGGCCCGCCCCACGCTGGGGGCGCGGCTCCTCTGGAAGGGCCAGTGGGAGCTGGGGCTGCGCGGGGCTTTTGCCTTCTACAGCGAGGACCCGCTCACCGCGGGCCAGTTCACCGACGCGGAGACGGACCAGTTGGAGGCCCAGCTCGAAAGCCGGGTGGCCGCCCGCAAGGCCCTGGCGGGACTGCGCCGCCGCCAGCTGCGCGACCTGGGCGCGGCCGTGGCGCGGCGCTTGGGCGAGGTCAACGCCACCACCGGCTTCCCCTCCGCCCCAGTCCGCTGGGACCTGAGGCCGTCCCTCTCCTGGCGCCTCACCCCCGCCCTCCGGGGCCAGCTGTCCTACGCCTTCACCCGGTACGTGCCGGGTGAGGGCGTGGCCCACGTGCTGGCCACCCGGTGGACGGTCCGCCTGGGCGACGCGGTGCGGCTGTGGGCCTCCGTGGCCCTCCAGCGGGACGTGCCGGAAAACCTCCCCGCGGACACCTCCGGCCTGCTCACACTCGGAGGGGAATACACGTTCTGAGCGGTCCGGAGTAAAACGGCGTCATGCTCCGAACAGTCACCACCGCCGCCGTCGGGCTGGCCCTGGCCACGGGCTGCGCGCCGGACAGCGAGGCCCCCGTCAAGGTCTCCGTCCTGTCCCGCTCCAGCAATGGCCAGTACGTCCCCACGCAGGTCGAACTCACCACCATCGAGGACGTCGTCGGCCTGAAGGGCACCGTCGGCGACCTCCAGGGCGGTGCGCGCATCGTCATCGACGCGAACGACCCCGCGCTCCAGAACGCCACCGCGGACAACGTCGCGGAGGTGCTGCTCAAGAAGTCCGGCCACGACGTGAAGGCCAGCTACATCAGCCAGAAGGACGAGAAGACGGGCGATGACGTCCTCTGGCCCGCGGACTTCCACTCCTGGAACATGGTGACCTCGTATTACAACCTCGAGCGCGCCAACGAGTACTTCCGCACCGTCGCCAACGTGAAGGTCGTCTCCTTCGAGCCCACGCCGACGCTCTACTACTTCCCTGAGTTCATCCAGGCGCAGTTGAGCAAGGAGCCGGCGCGCGACAACGCCATCTTCTACCCGGTGCTCCAGTCGTTCATGGTGCTGCCGTTCGATCAGATCCAGCGCGCGCCCCTGCCCCTCAACGCGGCGGTGATGGCGCACGAGTATTCGCACCTGGTGTTCAACCGGCTGGCGTACGCCGGGCAGTCCCTGCCCGTGGCGTTGTCCAACTGGTCCTCGGGGAACCCCAGCCAGGGCGCCAACGTGCTCAAGTCCTTCGACGAGGGCCTGGCGGACTACCACGCCTACGGCGCCACCTGCCGCAGCGTCAGCGGGTGTGATCCCCGCTTCATGTCGACCTCGTTCGACGGCGGCCCCTTCGCCGGGGTGACGGACGCGAGAGATCTGTCGCGCGGGGACCGCTGCATGAGCGCGCTCCTGTACTCCCGCGTGCAGCAGCAGGACGTGGGCACCTTCTCCTCTGACGGCGCCGAGTACCAGGTGGGCACGCTGCTGGCGACCGCGCTCTACCAGGCGGGCCGCTCCACCGGCCAGGAAGCCCAGCTGCAGCGCGACATCGTCTCCGCGTACTACGACACGGACCCCGCGAAGCCGGGCATCTACCAGTACACGCAGCTGGTGCTGGGGGATCAGTCCCAGTTCTCGCTGGCCGTCCCCGCCGCCGCCATCATCTCGCACATCTCCGACCTGGACCTGCGCAAGGCCGTCTGCAACGAGTTCATGGACCACCTGCAGATCCCGCGCGAGCTCCTCATCGGCGCCAACCTCTGCCCGGCCAGCGCCGCGGGCGGCACCACCTGCCCCAGCATCTTCCAGTGAGGCCCGCTCCCTTGAACACCTGGCTCAAGGCCTGCCTCGCCGGCAGCCTGCTCTTCACCCCTGTCGCGTTCGCCCAGAGCGCGGATGACGACGACCCCTACGCCTACCCGGAGCAGGAAGCCGAACGCGCCCAGGAGAAGGCCCAGAAGGACGACGACGACGCCTACGATCGCCGCCGCAGGCTGGTGGACGAAACGGACGAGTTCCGCGAGGCCGCCGAAGCCACCAACGACGACGGCTTCCGCGGCATGTCCCGCCTGGACGACCCCAACCTGGGCGTCGCGGTGGAGCTGGTGGCCGGCCTGCTGCTCATCGACAGCGCCCGAGGCGACTTCTCCGACAACAAGCCCGGCCTGGGCGTGCGCGCCACCTGGGAGTTCGGCCGCAACTTCTTCACGGAGAACGCGACCCTGCGCGAGGCCCTCTTCGCGGACCTGCGCTGGCTCTACGGCAGCCTCAGTGACGGCACGGAATTCATCAAGGGGGACACGCGGCTTCACTACTTCACGCTCGCACCCGCCTGGTTGTTCCAATTCGGCGACTCGCCCTTCGGTCTGTACCTTCAGGCCGGTGGCGGACTCGCGTACCAGAACACCGGCATCACCGTGGGCGAGGAGGAGACCAAGGTGAACGGCCTCAAGCCCGTCGTCCAGTACGGCCTGGGCCTCCGCGGCCGGCCCGCCCTGTCACGCACGCTGCACCTCACCTTCCGCATCGAGGCCATGGGCCTGCGGCGCGGCTACGCCAACGACTTCTTCCTGGGTGGCAGCGCCGGCGTCGGCTTCTGAAGCACCGCCCGTTTTTGTCCCTTCGGCCCCCGCGCCCTTCCCACCCGGGAAGCGGTGGCGGGGGCTGAACTTTTTCCCCTCCTTCAACGCCCCGGCCACGTCCCCCTGCTTGGCATTCCAAGGAGATGGACCGCTGGCATGCCCCCTGCTTACATTCGCGCCGGTTGGGGGAGTCAGGGGCGTCGGGCTGGAGGTGGAAGATGAACGGCGAACAGGAACACGGGCAGGGCAACTCCCGGCACTGGGATCCGGTGTGCGGCAGGCACCTGGAGGCGCCGGAGGGCCATCCGTCGTCGGAGTACAAGAAGCGCCGGTACTTCTTCTGCTCGGAGGGCTGCCGCACCGCCTTCGAGCGGCAGGCGGAGCGCTTCCGCCTCAACGAGCTGGCGCGGGCCGGCGCGCTGATGTCGCCGGGCCGGGTGCGCTGGGGCCTCGCGTAGCGCGAGCAGGAACCTCGGACGGCGTCAGGCGGCCTGACGCACGTCCTTGAGGCGCAGGGACAGCTTGCGCTGGCCACGGAAGGTGTCGAAGCCGGCCTGGAAGGCCAGGTCCACTGGACCCTCCACCAGCGACACACGGTCCGCCATGCCGAAGCCAATGGCATCCAGCTCCGGAGCGTCCACGAGCGCCAGCTTCAGGTGCCCCGCGCCAGGCACCCCGGACTTCGCGGGCAGCACGCGAGGCCGGGCCTGCTGGCCGCGCAGCACCAGCACCGGCTCCGGGTTGCCCTGACCGAAGGGCCCCAGCTTCTGCAGCGACTCCACGGCCGTCGCGTCCAGGTCGCGAGGGTTCACCACCGCGTCCACGCGGCAGCGCGGAATCATGTCCTCCGGCGTCAGACGCTGGAGGGCAATCTTCGCGAAGGCCTCGCGGAAGGCGGGCAGCTGCTTCGCGTCGATGGTGAGGCCGGCGGCGTGCTTGTGCCCGCCGTAGCGCGTGAGCAGGTCCGAGCACCCGGTGAGCGCGTCGTACAGGTGGAACGCCTCGATGCTGCGCGCCGAGCCCTTCCCCACCCCGTCCTTCACGCCCACCATCACCGTGGGCCGGTGGTAGCGCTCCACCACGCGCGACGCGACGATGCCAATGACGCCCGGGTGCCAGCCCTCGTCGTAGAGCACCAGCCCGCGCGAGTCCTTGTGCTCCTCCGCCTGCGCCAGCGCCTGCGTGAGGATGCCGCTCTCAATGCCCTGCCGCTCCGCGTTCGCGCGATCCAACACCTGCGCCAGCGAGCGCGCCGTCTCCACGGAGTCCGCGCAGAGCAGCTGCAGGCCCAGCGACGCGTCATGCAGGCGGCCCGCGGCGTTGATGCGGGGCCCCAGGCGGAAGCCCACCTGCCCCGCGGTGACGGTGGCGTCCGGCTCCAGGCCGGCCACCTCCTTCAGCGCGCGGATGCCGGGGCGGCGGCCCTGGGACAGCTCCTGGAGGCCGTGCGCCACGAGGATGCGGTTGGCGCCGGTGAGCGGCACCACGTCCGCCACGGTGGCCAGCGCCACCAGGTCCATCAGCGCCTTGAGGTTGGGCTCCTTGCGCGTGGCGAAGAAGCCGTCGTCGCGCAGCCGCTTGCGCAGGCCCATGCAGAGGTTGAAGGCCACGCCCGCGGCGCACAGCACCTTGGTGGGGTACTCGCAGCCGGGCTGGTGCGGGTTGAGCACCGCGGTGGCGGGCGGCAGCGTGGGCGGCACCGTGTGGTGGTCCACCACCACGACCTCCAGGCCCAGCTCCTTCGCGCGAGCAATCTCCGCCACGGAGGTGATGCCGCAGTCCAACGTCACCAGCAGGCGCGTGCCGTCCTGCGCGATGCGCTCCACCGCGCCCAGGTTGAGGCCATAGCCCTCGTCCAGCCGGTGCGGGATGTACGTGGAGGGCGTGGCGCCCAGCTCCTTGAGGAACAGGTACATGAGCGACGTGGAGGACACGCCGTCCACGTCGTAGTCCCCGTAGAGCGTCACCTTCTCCTTGAGCCGCACCGCGCGCAGCACGCGCTCCACCGCGGGGCCCATGCCCTTCATCCGGAACGGGTCCGGCAGGTCCGCCAGCCGGTCCGACAGGAAGGCAGACGCCGCCTCCGGCGTGCGGTAGCCCCGGTGGAGCAACACCCTCGCCGCCAACGGGTGCAGCGACAGCTCACCCGCGAGCGAACCGACCTCCTGCTCGACGACATCTGGAAGCAACCACCGCATGGAGAAGGACAGTACCTCAGACGTCCGACCAAGGCAGTCCAACCCGTCCACTCACACCACCCTCCTGCACGCTTGTTCAGACATGCGCTCGCCTGCCTTCCTGCCTCCAACCTGCACGGCGGGTATGCGGTGCCCAGCTTGAGTACGTACCCGTGGACAGGGAGGTCCGCATGCTTCGCAGGTGTCTCCAGGGCGGTGCCCTGATGGCCGTCGTGTTGTGCGCGGGGCCCGCGCTCGCGCAGAAGAAGCAGGGGGACGTGAACGTCTTCCTGCGCGGAGGCATCGGCGACTACACGGGCGACCTGGGCGACGTGGCCAGCACCGGCCCGCTGTGGGGCCTGACGCTCAACCTCCAGCCCACCACCTTCCTCGGCTTCGAGGTCGGCTACGAGGGCTCGCAGAACAAGGTGAGCGACAGCCGCCTCTTCGACGCGCCCTCGCTGGTGCGCAACGGAGGCAGCGCGCTCGTGAAGGTGTCGCCGCCCTTCCTCACCGCGGTGCGCCCCTTCGCGGGCGTGGGCCTGGGCCTGTCCTACGTGGACGTGCGAGGCGCGGGCGCGGGGCTCTACGACAGCGACTTGATGGAGGAAGTGCCGCTCGCGGTGGGCCTGGAGTTCAACACCGGAGGCCTCACCGCCGGCGTGCGCGGCACGTACCGCATCCTCATCGACCAGGACTTCGCGGGCGCCACCAGCACGGACGGCGTGGGCGGCGGACTGATGGACGCGTCGCTGACGCTGGGCGCGCGCTTCTAGAAAAGCGAAGGGCCCTCGCTTCCACATGGGAAGGAGGGCCCTCGTCGCTTCAAGCCATCAGACAGCTCAGGCCGTCTTCGGCTCCTGCTTGGCGCCACCGGAGTGACCCTCGCGGGCGTGCGCGCGCTCGTCCAGCCAGATGACCAGCGGGCTGGCGATGTACACGGACGAGTAGGTGCCCACGAGGATGCCCACCAGCATCGCCATGGCGAAGTCGAAGATTTCGCCCACGCCGAAGATGAGCAGACCGATGAGCGACAGCGCCGTCACGCCGGAGGTGAGGATGGTGCGGCCCAGCGTGTCGTTGACGGCGATGTTGATGATCTCCGGCAGCGGCTTGCCCTTGTACTTCACCATGTCCTCGCGGATTCGGTCGTAGATGACGATGGTGTCGTTGACGGAGTAACCCACCACGGTGAGCAGCGCGGCGATGGACGTGAGGTTGAACTCGCGCCGGCTCACCAGGTAGTAGCCCGCCACCATCACCACGTCGTGGAGCATGGCCAGCAGCGCGCCCGGGCCGAACTTGAAGTCGAAGCGAAACGCCACATACAGGAGGATGGCGATCATCGAGTACACCAGCGCCATGATGCCGCGGTTGCGCAGCTGCTTGCCCACCTGCGGACCCACGTAGTCCACGCGGCGCTGCTCGAAGTTCGGCTTGTCGGAGCCCGCGCTCAGCGCGGTGAACACCTTGTCCGCCATGCCGCTCGCCACGACCTGATAGTCGTAGCCGTTGCCGCCCTGGTTCGCGCCCAGGTCGCGCACCTCCTGCACGCCAATGCCCGCGCCGTCCTGCACGGCCTTCTTCACCGCCTCCACGGACAGGGGCTGCGAGGAGCGGAAGTTCACGATGCCGTTGGCCATGTCGGCGTAGACGTTGCGCGTCTCGCCCAGGCCCTGGATGGCCGTCTTCGCGCGCTCGGCGTTCTCCTCGGTGAGCTGCGTGACGCCGCCCATGCGCAGGAGGAAGGAGTTCTCATCCGCGGAGCCGATGCCCTGCACGCTGACGTCGTGCAGACCGCCGGCCTGGGCCTTCTCCCGGACCTGCGCGGCGGTGGTGGAAGTGTTGTACTTCAGCTCCACCACCGTGCCGCCGGCGAAGTCCACGCCGAAGTTGAACCCCACCGCGGCGATGCCGACGATGATGGCCAGGTTGATGAGGGTGGAGATGAAGAGCGCCGGCTTGCGCTTGCCGATGAAGTCGATGTTCGTCTTGTGCTTGAGAATCTGCATGGCGGATTTCCCGAAGGCGCTGGAGGCCCGTTAGACGGACACCGACTGCGCGTTGCGGCCGTGGACGAAGTAGGTCGTGATGACGCGCGTCACGACGATGGACGTGAACAGCGACGCCAGCAGGCCTACGATGAGCGTGGTGGCGAAGCCGCGGATCGGGCCCGTACCGGTGAAGAACAGGATGAAGCCCGCGATGAGCGTCGTCACGTGCGCGTCGAAGATGGTCCAGAAGGCGCGGTCGTAGCCCTGGTCCACCGCCGCGCGCGCGGACTTGCCGTGGGACAACTCCTCGCGGATGCGCTCGTTGATGAGCACGTTCGCGTCCACCGCGATGCCCAGCGTGAGCACGAAGCCCGCGATGCCAGGCAGGGTCAGCGTGGCGTTGAAGAACGCCAGGCCCGCCAGGATGAGCAGGCCGTTGAGCAGCAGCGCCACGTCCGCGATGAGGCCGGACTTGCGGTAGTAGACCGCCATGAAGACGACGACGAGCGCCAGGCCCACCAGCGCGGCCAGGCTGCCCTTCTTGATGAGCTCGTCACCCAGCGTCGCGCCCACCTGACGGATTTCGCCCACCGTCACCGGCGCGGGCAGCGCACCGGCCTTGAGCACCAGCGCCAGCGTCTGCGCCTCGCCCAGCCACTCCTCGAAGCTGCGCCCGCTGGCGCGGCCCATGGTGATGCGCGCGCGGCCGCCGCCAATCTTCTCGTTGATGCGCGGGGCGGTGTGCACGTTGTCGTCCAGCACGATGGCCATCCGGCGGCCCACTGCGGCCTCGGTCAGCTTCTCGAACTCGCGCGAACCGGCCGGGTCGAACGCGAGGTTCACCTCCGGCTCGTTCATCTGGCTGACGGACGCGTCCGCGCCCGCCAGGCTCTCACCCGTGAGCGGAACGTTCTTATCCAGCAGGTAGGTGCGGTACGCGATGCAGTCGTTCTTCTTCACCGGGCTCGCCACGCACTGGGTGACGACGTCGCGGCCTTCCGGCGTCTTGTCCTTCGCGTACGCCAGCAGGGCCTCGCGGTTGGGCGAGGACAGCTGCGGGAAGCCCTCGTCCTCCACCAGGGTGATGTTGCTCTCCGCCGGGGGCGGGTTCTGCTGGTACATCTGCGCGAACACCTGCGGGTTGGTGTCGTCCACCATCCGGAACTCCAGCTGCGCGGTGGTGCCCACCAGCTCCTTGGCCTGCTCCGGGTTGCTGCGGCCGGGCAGCGAAATCTGGATGGAGTCCGTGCCCAGCTTGCGCACGTCCACTTCCGCCACGCCCCACTTGTCGATGCGGCGGCGGATGACGAGCATCGCCTGGTCCACGGCCTCGTCGCGGAAGCGGTTCACCTGGCCCTCGTCCGGCTTGAGCACCAGCGTGCCGCCGTTGCGGGACTCCACGGTGAAGTCGGTGAAGGTGGCGAGCACTTCCTTCTGGATGGCGTCCATGGTGCCCGGGTCCTTCGCGGTCAGCACCAGCTGCAGCCGCTCCGGGTCCGTGTCCGCCGTCACCTCGCCCAGCTTCTTGTCGTTGACGTAGGTGGCGATCTGCGTCCCGCGGCGCTCGGTGCGCTTCTGCAGGGCCGTCTTGGTGTCCACCCGCATCACCATGTGGATGCCGCCCTGCAGGTCCAGCCCCAGGTTGAGGCGGTACTTCGCGGGGGGCGCCCACGCGGGCAGCCGCTGCTCCAGCACGGCGATGTTGTTGCGCTCGGCGCGGTCCAGGACCACCAGCGAGTAGTAAGTCGGGACGAGGAACCAGATCGTTCCCAGCGTCACCGCGACGATCATTCCGAACTTCCACCACCAGCCGCGGTCCATTACTTCTCCTCCTTCTTCTCAGCGGGGGCAGCCGCCGGGGCGCCCGCCACCGGAACGGTTCCCTTCGCACTGACAGCCGTCTTGAGCACGCGCACGCGCACTCCGCTGGCGATTTCCACCGTCACGGTGGAGTCGTCCACCTGGTGGATGCGTCCGAGGATGCCGCCGGACGTCACGACGTCATCCCCCTTCTTCAGCCCCGCGAGCAGGTTGCGGTGCTCTTTGAGCTGCTTCTGCTGGGGGCGGATCATCACGAAGTACATGATGGCCACCAGCACGGCGAGGAAGCCGAAGGTCCCCAGGGGGGAACCGGCCCCGGCCTGCGCGAGAATCAGGAAACTGTCAGCCACGTACTGCCTCGTCGTTTGGAAGGGAGGACTCGGGAAACCGGCCCCGACCCGGCGTACGGGTGGGGTCAAAACATCCGAAAGGGTGGCCTCTTAGCAAGGGCGCCCCATGTGAGCAAGTGAACGCCGGAAGCGCGGCAATCCCTTTGCCCGCTCACCGACCACCTTTGCGTTCGGCCTCCTGCGCCACGGCCTTGGCCCGGAAGTCCCGGGCGAACGTGGCGAAGCGGTCCTCGGCGATGGCGCGGCGCACCTGGGCCATCAGGTCCAGGAAGTAGTGAAGGTTGTGCAGCGTGTTGAGCCGCATCGCCAGGATTTCTCCGGCCGCGAACAGGTGCCGCAGGTAGGAGCGGCTGAACGTGCGGCAGGTGTAGCAGGAGCACGCCGGGTCCACCGGCCGGGGGTCCTTGGCGTAGGCCGCGTTGCGGATGACCACCTTGCCCTCCGAGGTGAAGAGCAGGCCGTTGCGAGCGCACCGTGTAGGCAACACGCAGTCGAACATGTCCACGCCGTGCTCCACGCACGTCACCAGGTCCAGCGGCGTGCCCACGCCCATCAGGTAGCGCGGCTTGTCCCGGGGCAGCAGCGGCGCCGAGTAGGCCACGCCCGCGTGCATGGCCTCCGGCGCCTCGCCCACGGAGTAGCCCCCCAGCGCGTAGCCGGGCAGGTCCACCGCGCAGATCTCCTCCGCGTGGCGCTTGCGCAGGTCCTCATGGAGGCCGCCCTGTACGATGCCGAACAGCGACGAGCGCTCGCGGCCCCACGCCTTCACGCACCGGTGCAGCCAGCGCGTGGTGCGCGCCAGGGACTTCTCCAGGTAGGCCCGGTCCTCGGTGGACGGGGGGCACTCGTCGAACGCCATGATGACGTCCGCGCCCAGCGTCTCCTGGATTTCGATGGAGCGCTCCGGCGACAGGAAGTGCCGCGAGCCGTCCAGGTGCGACTGGAAGGCGGCGCCCTCCTCGGTGATTTTGCGCTTCTCCGACAGGCTGAACACCTGGAAGCCGCCGCTGTCGGTGAGCATGGGCCGGTCCCAGGAGATGAAGCGGTGCAGGCCGCCCATCTCCCCGACGAGCGGCTCTCCGGGGCGGAGCATCAGGTGGTAGGTGTTGCCCAGGATGATCTGCGCATCCAGGGTCTTCAGGTCGTCCGGGCCCACGCCCTTGACGCTGCCCACGGTGCCCACGGGCATGAAGATGGGCGTCTCAATGGGGCCATGCGGCGTGTTCAGCCGGCCGCGGCGCGCCTTGGTGCCGCTGGCGTCCTCGTGCAACAGCTCGAAGCGCACCAGCCCCGGGGGCACGCGGGTATCGCCCTTCTCCTTGCGCTGCTCGTCGACCACGGCACTCACTCCTTCACCAACATGGCATCGCCGTAACTGAAGAACCGGTAGCCCGCGCGCACGGCCTCCTGGTACGCGGCGAGCGTGCGCTCCCGGCCCAGGAGCGCGCTCACCAGCATCACCAGCGTGGAGCGCGGCAGGTGGAAGTTCGTGAGGAGCACGTCCACCTGGCGGAAGGCATAGCCGGGCCGGATGAACATCGCCGTCTCGCCGGGGCCCACGCGCAGCCTGCCCGTGTCCGGGTCGGTGGCGGACTCCAGCGTGCGCACCACGGTGGTGCCCACGGCGACCACGCGGCGGCCTTGCGCCTTCGCGGCGTTCACGGCGGCGGCGGTGGCCTCTGGCACGGTGAAGCGCTCCGGGTGCATGTGGTGCTTGTCCAGCACCTCTTCGCGCACAGGGAGGAAGGTGCCGGGCCCCACGTCGAGCGTCACCTCCGCGCGCTGCACACCCTTCGCCGCGAGCTTCGCGAAGACATCCTCGGTGAAGTGCAGGCCCGCGGTGGGCGCGGCCACGGCGCCGGACGCGCGGGCGTACACGGTCTGGTAGCGCTCGGCGTCCGCGGCCTCGGGCTCGCGGGTGATGTACGGAGGCAGGGGCAGCCGGCCCGCCGCGTCCAACAGGCTGGCGAGCGAGGCGCCCGGCGACGCATGGAAGCGCACCCGGTACTCCCCTCCCCCCAGTGCCTCCAGGACTTCGGCGGACAGGCCCCCGGCGAAGGTGACGGACTGGCCGGGCTTGAGCCCCTTGGACGCCTGGCCCAGGCACACCCACTCGAGCGACTCGGGAGCGCCACCGAGCGCGGCGGAGGTGAGCGTGGCCGTGGCGGCGGGGCGGACGACCAGCAGCTCCACGCGGCCGCCGGTGCCGCTCTTCTGGCCCAGCAGGCGCGCGGGGATGACGCGCGCGTCGTTGAGGACGAGCAGATCACCTTCACGCAGCAGGTCCGCGAGGTCGGTGAAGTGCTGGTGGCTCCAGGCGCCGGTGGCGCGGCTGACGACCATCAGGCGCGACGCGTCCCGGTTGGGCAGCGGGGCCTGGGCGATCTGCGCCTCGGGGAGCTCGAAATCGTAGTCGGAGAGGAGGGACGACACGGGGTTGGCGCTTGTAGCAGCCCCCGCGTCCTCACGGAACCGGCGAGGGCGTCAGTAGAGCTGCTGGAACTCGGCGCCCGGGTAGTAGTGGGAAAGGATTTCCCGGTACGCCTTGCCCTGGTCGGCGAGGGCCTTGGCGCCCCACTGGCACAGCCCCGCCCCGTGGCCGAAGCCACGTCCGGTGAACACGTAGTTCTTGCCAGAGGCTTCCACGTCGAAGTCCAGGCTCTTGAGGCGCGTGTAGCCCAGCTTGCGGCGGAACGACACGCCGTCCACCGCGGTGCCATCCGCCATCGTCACGCGGGTCACCCGGTGCGTGGGCGTGCGGCCGGTGACGCGCATGCCGCCCGGTGGGGCCTTCAGCGCGCCGCGCAGCTCCGTCTCGGACAGGGTCGCGGTCCAGCGGCTGGCGGGCAGCTTGCCGCAGGGGCAGTCAACGGGCTGCAGGTACGGCAGGTTCCGCTGGAGGGCGTCCTGGCCGGACTCGGTGCGCCCGCCGCAGGAGGCGTGGAAGTAGGCCTCGATGGGGGCCAGGTCGTACGTGAGCACCTCGCCCCGGGTGGCCTCCACGGCGGCGCGCGTCTTGGCGTCCTCGCGGTTCACGCCGCCGTACACCTGGTGGAGCACGCTGCTGCCCATGTGGAAGGCGGCGCCATACGCGTCCAGCTTCTTCTGCAGCGCGTACGTCCGCGCGGCCACGGCCTGGGCCTTGAGTGCCTCCAGGGGGAAGGACACGGGCATCTCGCTGCCGAGCACCGCCGCGAGGTAGTCCTCCAGGGGGATGACGTTGATGAGCTGGAGGCTGTTCTTGAAGACGCGCACGACGACGTCGCCGCGAACCTGCGCACTGCCCGCCTTCAGGGGTTCGTTGCCGGGGCCGCCCGCGTCGGTGGCCTCCAGCCCGCCACGGAAGCGGATGGCGTCCCCGATGACGGGAGCCCCGTTGACCTCCAGCTTGCCGTTGCGGCGGCGCACGGTGGCCTGTCCCGCGGTGACGGCGACAAAGGTTCCGTCCTCGGCATCCGGGCCGAAGCCCAGGCCCCGGCCGCTCACGCGGACCTCGTCGCCGGGGTCGTCCATGGCAATGCGCATCGTCTCCACGGCGAACGCCCGCGATGACGCGAGAAGGAGCAGCAGCAGTGCCACACGTTGCAACATGGTCCAACAGTCTAGGGGCGGAGCGATCCGCCTCAAGAAATCGGCCGGGCGCCAGGACCTCTCCCCGGTAGGAGCCCGCGAAAACCCCAGGCGGATGCCGCAGAATGGAGCCCAGTGACTGCCTCCGTCCCCGACGTCGCCCGCCTGTCCCCCGAGGTCCTCTCCGAGGCCCTCCGCGCGCTGGAGCCCCGCACGGCCGCCGTGTTGGTCCGCCGGCTCGTGGAGCGCCGCTCCCAGGCGGAGTGCGCGGCCTGGTACGGGACTTCAAGCGACGCCTTCTCGGTGCTGCTGCTCCGCTCGGCGGTGGCCCTGGCCCGTCAACTGGGACAGCCCGCGAGGTCCCCGGAGAGCCCGGAGGAAGCCACCGCCTGGGAGCGCATGCTGGCCATGGCCGTGGAGAAGGACACCGCGCCCGTGCCGGTGCCGCTCGCGCCCGTGGCCTGGCTGTGCCGGCGGATGCATGCCCTGGGGCCCGAAGTGGAAGCCGCGTTGGACAAGGCCGCCCAGGCCGACGCGGACTCGCCCCGAAGGGCACGGGAGGAATGGCTGCGGAGGCTGGCCGTGGCCGCGCTCCTGGCCCTGACGGCCTGGCTCTACTGGAGCCGTCCCCCTGAACCGGAGCCCCGCCCCGAGCGCCGCATGCGCTCCCCGGAACGCCGCTGACTGGACGCGGCCTCGAGCGGGCGCATATGGGTAGGCCCATGCGAGCGATCCGGTCATGGCTGGCCCTCCTCATCGCGGGAATCGCGCTGGCAGGCTGCGCGAAGCACGTGGACACCCGGGTGGCCGGAGACGACGACGCGACCATCGACGGCATCGAGGCCCGCCTCGACGAGCTCCGCGCCCGCGAGCAGGGTGACGACCTCACCTGCGCCGAGCAGTGCGACGTCTCCACACGGACGTGCGCCACGGCGAAGGAACTCTGCGGCCTCGTGGAGCAGCAGGCGGACAGGGACGACCTGCCGCCGCGCTGCGCCAGGGCCCGCGAGCAGTGCGCGGGCGCGAACGACGGCTGCACGCGGTGTCAGGCGCCCTGAAGAACCCGCCATGCGCTGGCTCTGACTCCGTGCCTATGATGGGTCGGATTGAGGAGCCTCCCCATGACCACCCGTCTCTCGTTGATGCTCGCTGCTTCGTCGCTCGTCCTGGCGACCCCTGCCCTCGCGGAGGAGGAAGGCCTGACGCCGGAGAAGGTGGCGGCCATCCAGCGCGATGAGGCCGCGGCCCAGGCGAAGGTGAACGAGGAGCACGGCAACCGGAAGCCGTCGGAGATGAGCAACGCCGAGCGAGGCCAGGCCATCCGAGACCAGCAGAAGGAATCCGCCAAGGTCCTGGAGAAGCACGGCGTCTCCGCGAAGGAGTTCGCCAGCTTCACGGCCCGGATGGACCCCGATGACAACCAGCGCGTCGCCAACGAGGCCAAGCGGCTCGACGACAAGGCCAAGGCGGAGAAGGAAGCCGAGGCGAAGAAGCGCAAGGGCGACGGCGAGGTCCACATCCAGCAGGGCTTCAGCGACTCGGACCCCGTGGAGCTGGAGTCCGCGGACGGTGCTGAGCCCTCGGTCGACGTCGACGGCAGCCTGGACAGCTCGGCGGGTGCGCCGACCGTGGAGATTGGCGACAGCGCCGGCACGGCGAAGGGCATGAGCCGGAAGTCCTCCAAGCGCCGCAAGTAGCCCCGCGGCGCCCGGCATCCTCCGGGGCCGTCAGCGGCCTCGGAAGCCCAGCTCCCGCGACCGCGCCTGCCACACCTCGTCGTACGGGCAGGAGCAGTCCGTCTCCTCCGGCTCCGGGTACGCGTACGTCTGTCCCTTGTAGTTGCGGAACAGGGTCTCCCGCTCGCCACGCTCGATGACGTAGTCGGGCTGGAGGGTGACCTTCCCGCCCCCACCCGGCAGGTCCACCGCGAGGTGCGGTACCGCGAGCCCGCTGGTGTGCCCGCGAAGCTGCTGGAGGATCTCCAGCCCCTTGGCGATGGGCGTGCGCAGGTGCTCGCAGCCTTCCGCGACATCCATCTGGTGCAGGTAGTACGGGCGCACGCGGCTGCGCAGGAGCACGTGCGACAGCTCCTTGATGATGCGCGCATCCGAGTTGAGCTGCCGCATCAGCACCGCCTGGTTCTCCACCGGCACGCCATGGTCCACCAGCCGCTCACACGCCTCGCGTGCTTCCGGCGTCACTTCCTTGGGGTGGTTGAAGTGGGTGATGACGTAGACGGGCGCGTAGCGGCGCAGCAGGCGCGCCAGCGAGTCCGTCACGCGCATGGGCAGCACCACCGGCACCCGCGTCCCGATGCGGATCATCTCCACGTGCGGAATCTCGCTCAGCGGCGCAAGCAGCGACTCCAGCCGGTCCTCGCTCAGCAGGAACGGGTCTCCTCCGGAGATGAGCACGTCGCGCACCTCGGGGTGGTTGCGCACGTAGTCGATGCCCCGGCGCATCTGGTCCTTGGTGAGCTCCGCCTCACCGCCCTTGGTGATGCGCCGCCGCGTGCAGTGGCGGCAGTAGACCGAGCACGTATCCAGGGCCAGGAACAGCACCCGGTCCGGATACTTGTGGACGATGCACTCCTCCGGGCGCGTCTTGTCCTCGCCGAGCGGATCCTCCAGCTCCCCGGGCCGCACCCGGGCCTCCGCGCGCACCGGAATGGACTGCATGCGCACGGGGCACAGCGCGTGCTCCGGGTCGATGAGGGACAGGTAGTAAGGGCTGATGCCCATCCGGAACAGCGAGGACGTCTCCTGCACCCCGGCGCGCTCATCCGGGGTCAGGCGCACGTAGCGCTCCAGCTGCTCCAGGTTGCGCACCGAGTGACGCTGCTGCCAGCGCCAGTCCGTCCACTCCGCGTCGGTCGCGGAGGGAAACAACCGGGCCCGCCCCTCGGCACTCAGCGAGGGACGGGGAGACGACTGGGGCGCGATGGCGCCCACGGAGGAATCCATTACGCCGCCTTGGGCTGATCCCGCCACCACGCCTGGCCGGACTCCGGCAGCGTGTCGATGGGATCGAAGTACTCGTACTTCCGATCAAGTGCGTCGGCGTCGTTCGCTTCCACGCTCGTGCGGTAGTTCTTGGTCCAGTAGGAGATGCCGCGCTCGCGGTCGTACTCCGCCACCTGGTGGATCCACCGCTTCCCCACGAACGGCACGTCACAGACGATGCGCGGCGTGGCGAAGCCCGGCATGTAGCCCATGATGTCGTGCTGGAGCTTCTGAGCCTGCGCCACCGACAGCCGCCAATGCTCGCTGTTGGGGATCATGTCGCACATGTAGAAGTAGTACGGCAGGATCTTCGCGTGGTCGAGCAGCGTGAAGCACAGGTCCAGCAGTGCCTTCGGGCTGTCGTTCACGCCGCGCAAGAGCACGCCCTGGTTGCGCACGTCGCGGAAGCCCATGTCGAGCAGCTTGCGCACCGCCTTGCCCACCAGCGGCGTGAGCTGCTGCGCGTGGTTCACGTGCGTGTGCATCGCCAGGTCCACGCCGCGCTCCACGGCCTTCTTCGCCAGCCGGTCCAGGCCGGCCAGGACGCTGTCCTGGAGGAAGTGCTGCGGCAGCGCCATGAGGCCCTTGGACGCCAGGCGGATGTCGCGGATGTTCGGGATGTCCATCAGCGCGCTGACGAACGGCTCCAGCGCCTGGATGGGCAGGTTCGCGATGTCGCCGCCGGACACCACCACGTCGCGCACGGTGGGCGTGCGGCGCAGGTAGTCCAGCATCTGCTCGTAGCGCTCCTTCTGCCCCGTCGCGAACTTGTGCTTGGACACCTGCGGGACGTCGTTGCCCACCAGGTCCATGCGCGTGCAGTGGCCGCAGTACTGCGGGCACGTGGGCAGCATCTCCGCCAGCACCTTCGTCGGATAGCGGTGCGTCAGGCCCTCGACGACCCACATGTCCGCCTCGTGGAGGCTGTCACGGCTGGCGCGCGGGTGGTTGGCCCAGTCCGTGCGGCGGTCGGCGAGCGCCGGCAACATGTACCTGCGGACCGGGTCGTTCCACAGGTCCTCCAGGTGCATGGTGTTGAGCATCTGGGGCGGGACGAGGATGGACATCGTCGCCCGCTCCTTCTGGTCCAACTCCATGCTCGCGGCCAGGTCGTCCGGCAGCAGCGCCCCGAGCGTCGCCCGCAGCTCGCGCAGGTTCTTCACGGTGTGCTTGCGCTGCCACACCGAGCTCTCCCACTCCGCCGCGGTGACGTCCTTGTAGCCCGGGATGCGCCGCCAGTCGGGCTCCACGAACTCCTGGCGAAGGGGATAGGTGAAAGGCTGCTGCGCGGGGCCAGCGTCGGGCTTGCCTCGAGTGGACGTCGTGCTCATGAACACATCACCTCAACGTAAGGAGCGTCGTGGGCGAGGCGTCATAGCCTGCCCCCTGACATCCCTGCTCAACAATCGCCAGGGGCACAAGATGCCCCATGGCGCAGTGCGTCCGTTCAATTCACCGGGACGTTGATGAGCTTGGCTACGCCCTCCGCCTCGATGACCACCACTTGGGGCTTGGTCGACTTGCCGTTGAGCTTGAAGACGACCTTGCGCTTGCCCACCGGCAGTGAAAGCGGATTGCCCAGCGTCACGGGGCTCAAGCGACCCGTGTTCTTCCCATCCACCCAGATTTGAGCGCCCGTCGGCGACGTGCTGCAGGCGAACTTGCCCATCGCGGCAGCGGCGGGCTTCGGCTTCGGCTCCGGAGGAGGCTTCGGGGTCGGCGTCACGGCCACGGGAGGAGGCTTGGGCTTCGGCTCCGGAGGCGGGGGCTTCGGCTTGGGCTCGGGCGGCGGCGCTTCCTCCACCATGTCCACGGCGACGCGCACCTCCGTGTTCCCGCTGGACGTGAAGTCGCCGGAGAACGGCTTGAAGCCCGCGCGCTTCGCCGTGAACGTGTACTTCTTGCCCATCTCCAGGTCGCCGAGCTTCGCGCCGGGCAGCTTGCCCAACGACTTGCCGTCGACGGTGATCTCCGCGCCCTCCTGTCCTTCGAACAGGGCGGTGAACGTCTTCGGCGCGGGGGGCTCGACGGGCTTGTCCGGGGGCGTCTCCGGCGTCGTGGGCGGCGTATTGTCCACCACCACCGGCGGCGTAGCAGGCGGCGGATCCTTGATCTCTGGAGGCTTGGGTTCCGGAGGCTTCGGCGCATCCGCCACCCTCAGGCTGAGGAGGATGGGGGCCGCCGCCTGTCCGGCGGTGACCTCGATCTGCTGCGTCACGGGCTGATAGCCCGGAGCCGAGGCGGTCACGTTGTGGATGCCCGCGGACAGCTCGATGACCTGATTGGCGTTCACGGCTTCACCGTCCACGAGGACGGTGGCACCCACGGGCGCGACGAAGTTCACGGAGCCCGTGGACGAGCCACGGACCACGAAGATCACCGCGACAAGGAGCAGCAGGGCCGCGCCCGCGGCCATGCCGATGATGGCGGGCTTGGGCAGAGGCTTCTTCGGTCCAGCGGGCGCCTTGGCCTTCTGGACCTTGGCGGCCGGGGCCGGCTTCGCCATCTTGGAAGCCTTCTGGGGGATGGTCGCCGGACCGTCGGCCTCGTCGTCGTAGGGCTGCTCTTCCGAGTCCTGCCCTTCGTCTCCGTAGTCCTCCTGTCCGTCGCCCTCGTACTCGTCGCCCTGGTCGTCGTAGGCGCCGTCCGGGTCCTCCTCGGCCGCCTGGGCGCGCAGGCCGTTGTGGCGGGAGCCTACCGGGACGGTGAGGTTGCCCGTGGTCTCCTCTTCCTCGGGATCCAGCACGGGAGCCGCCGAGCCACCGCGGGAGCGCGAAGGCGGCGCCGTCGGAGCCGGACCAATCATGGTCGCCCCCGCGTAGGCCTCTCCGCCCTCGTCCCCGATGATGACCTGGGACTTGGGACCGCTCTTGCCCTTGCCGCCCCTTCCTTCGTCCTGGGCGTAGGGAGACGCGCTCGTGTGGTGCCCGGCCCGGTCGATGGGGTTCTCCGAACGGCCGGTGATGCTGTCGTCCACGACGACGCTGCTGTCCGCGATCCGCGTCTCCGGGGCGCGGAACGTGTGCGTGGAGTCGACAATCTGCGTCTTGTCCGCGGCGCCATCCATCTCCGCCAGCTCTTCAGCGCTGGGCGGCGGGATGTAGCCAGGCGCGGGCTGTGCGGGCGCAGTGGAGGCGCGACCCACCGGAGAACCGGTGGCCGAAGGCGCTGGCGACCTCTTCTGGGAGGTCGCGCGGGGGGGCGCGGCCACTGGAGGAGGCAGCGTCACACCCGAGTGCTCGATCTGGTCCGGGCGCTCAACGGAGGCATAGCGCTCCATCTTCTCCGCCTCGCGGAGCATGTCCTCGGCGAAGGCCTCCTTCATGAAGCCGGACAGGTGCTTCGACGAGTAGATGGCGTCCCCCGCGAGGAGGAAGCGCATCAGGTCCTCCTGGAGGTCCGAAGCCCACTGGTAGCGGTCCTCGGGCTCGCGCGCGAGCGCCTTGAGGACGACCTTCTCCAGACCCGCGGAGATGTTCGGGTTGAACTCGCGCGGCAGCGGGATGTCCGCGTTGCGCACCTTCTCCAGCGTGGAGAAGTCGGACTCGCCCACGAAGAGCTTCTCGCCCGTGAGCATCTCGTAGAGCAGCACGCCGACCGCGAAGATGTCGCTGCGCCGGTCGATGGGCATGCCCCGGACCTGCTCCGGGCTCATGTAGCCGAACTTCCCCTTGAGGATGCCGGCCTGCGTCTTCTGCGAACGGTTGGCGGCCTTGGCGATGCCAAAGTCGATGATCTTCACCTCGCCTTCGTACGAGACGAGGATGTTCTGCGGAGAGACGTCGCGGTGGATGATGTGCAGGTCCTGGCCGCGCGCGTCCTTCTTGCGGTGCGCGTAGTCCAGGCCCTCGCACATCTTGGAGACGATGAACACCGCCTGTGCGGTGGGCATGATCTCCTTGCGGCGGCGGTAGCGCTCCAGGAGCGTGCGGACGTCACGACCCGCCACGTACTCCATGGCGATGAAGTACGCGTCCTCGTGCTTCCCGAGCTCGTGGATGTGCACGATGTTGGCGTGGTTCAGCTGAACGCTGATCCGCGCCTCGTCGATGAACATCGTGATGAACTCGTCATCCTCCGCCATCGTCGGAAGGATCTTCTTGATGGCCAGGATGCGCTCAAAGCCTTCGACGCCAAAAGCCTTCGCGATGAAGACCTCGGCCATACCGCCGACGTTGACGCGCTCAAGGAGCAGGTACTTCCCAAAGAAGGTCGGCTTCTTCATCTCGCGGGGCTGCCCGGCGCCGGCGAGTACGGACCGCGGCAGGCGGTGCGCAGACCGGGGGGAGCAGTGACTCTAGATCCAGTGAGAACGGCGGTCAAACATCCAAGATAACGCGATTCCCCAACGAATCCGAGAACTTGGCCTCCCCTCGCTCCAAAACTGACCCACCCGCCTTCCCGCGTCACTCCAGAATCGCCTACCGCGAGCGCAGACTGCGGCACACGCCAGGCGAAATCGAGTCACAGGCACGGGCACCAGAAGCCCCCGGAGAGCGCGTCTCAGCGCTCAAGCCAGGTGCGGCGGCCCGCGAGACAAGCCCGCAAAGACAAAACCCCTGGCGCCTTGCGGCACCAGGGGTTTTCAAAAAGAATCCGGCAGCGACCTACTCTCCCACGCGGTTTCCCGCGGAGTACCATCGGCTCTGGAGGGCTTAACTTCCGTGTTCGGGATGGGAACGGGTGTGACCCCTCCGACATTGCCACCGG
>NZ_RAWO01000083.1:0-462 GCF_003668955.1 Corallococcus sp. AB038B
AGTTTCTTTTTGTGAGAACATTTTTTCCATGGGTACTCTCCATATGAAAAATCGGTTTCATATCATACTAATATTAATTAAATGTTTAATATTAATTTCATTCTAAAGTAATAGAAACAAAATCAATTACTCCAATATTCTTTCAGATGTAAATAATTGCTACCCTACTATTATAATTTTCTTCGTGAGTTGCACCTCTACAAAATGCTTTCCATCTACCTGCTCATCTAGAATTGATATTTTCCATCCATCTTCTCACAACACTTTCCATCTAGCTTCTTATATATGAAGCAGCTCAAACTCTTATGTCCCCATTTTTCATCGTCTAATTCAGAATAAATGGATATCCAAAACATCTCACAAAAGCAATATCTGCATCTAATTCAAAAGAAATAAATATTATGCATAATAGAAATTAGTCTTTTATAAATTTTCTAAAAACAATTATCTTCTAAATGATAT
>NZ_RAWO01000084.1:0-461 GCF_003668955.1 Corallococcus sp. AB038B
CTCAATGCCACGCTGGGCCTTGCTCGCACGTTCCCGCTGCCGGCGGACGTGGAGCGCTTCCTCCAGCGCATCCAGCAGCGCATCCGCGCCCGGGACTGCCTGTCTCGTGTCCGTCGCCGACATGCCCCGCCCACTCCGGGCTTCCACGTCACCCGGAGGCAAAGCTCCGGAACCCCATCACGGGGCCGCAATTCCTGGAAACGTCCGGAGTCCCCGCATGTCGCCATGAAAGGGCTGCAGGCACAAGCCGAGGCTGCGAGGCACACATCTGCCTCCCTGACACCTCGGAGCACCGGGTTGAATACGATGACCCTACCTCTCGCGTGTCCCCTTCTTTCCAGGGAGCGGACCAGGATGCGCCTCTCGACATGACGCCCACGCTCATCACCGCTGTCCGCTTCACGCCGCTCTACTTGCCGCTGACGGAGCCCTTCGCCATCGCCACGGGGGCGCAGCACGTC
>NZ_RAWO01000085.1:0-460 GCF_003668955.1 Corallococcus sp. AB038B
AAAATAAAAACGTTAGAAAATAGAGTTCAGTGTTAAAGATCCGATTCGCCATAGAGTGTAGATGAAAAGCTTTTGTAATCAAATGCATCCGAGACACCATCCGCCGTTGTATAGGTTTTCATTCTCTGCATACACCAATCAGCTTGTTCAGCTGGTAATTCTCGTTTGAGGATTTCAGCAGTGATATAAGGCTAGAAAAGAGAAGGATCAACACGTTCGTTTTCATTGATTGGTGAGGGTTACTTTATCTCCGGATAATGTTTTAAAGGCAAGTGCTAATTGATCGACATTATCTTCTTCCGAACATTCGCGTGTCATGAAATCTAAGAAGGATTCGAATGTGACAAAACCAGTTTGGGTGGGATCGACATTAGCCATGATACGCTGAAAATCGACATCGCCTTGTCGATCTTCACGCATGTTATAACCACAGGCGATTAAGCATGAACGAAATTCCTTT
>NZ_RAWO01000086.1:0-460 GCF_003668955.1 Corallococcus sp. AB038B
CGTAAACGCTTCTCTACTTCGCTTTTCTCATGCTGTAAACGATCAATATTGGCACAGAGGGACAGTACTTCATTCAGAAGATTCGCTCGACTGAATGCAGCATAACGTTCGTAACGACATTGATAATAAATATCATTAAAATCGTTATCACCTGATGGATCAACGCCACCGAAACCGAGATCTTGATTACTCTCAGTATCGTCACTTTGAGCATCGACTTCGTTCATGTCAAACATCTGATCATACGGTAATGATGGCTGATTTTGCGGCGGAGTCGGAGATGGATCTTTTCAAAAACAGAAGAATAGATGAGGAGAAAGATAATTAGTTATTTACTCATTCGATGAGTAGGTGTTGGTGTAGCGATAGATGATGGAGTTGATTGACGATTATGATCATGAATTAGAAATTGTGTGGTATTGGATGGTGCTAATACATCAAGCTTCTTTTTATCGCGTTG
>NZ_RAWO01000087.1:0-459 GCF_003668955.1 Corallococcus sp. AB038B
ATAGTGTGGGTGCTCTGAAGTCTTGACCCACTCGAGTTGACTGTATGCATAGGAATTGAAGGTAATTTTTCAAAATTGTCGGAATTTCTGATCAAAAAAGCGTTCTTGACTGGAATAAATCGACCATTCTGAATGAAAATATGTCAGATCATTGGTTTGATGATGCGAAATGAGGAAAAAAGTGATCCAAAACGGCTGTCTCTTCAAATTCAAGTGTTGAATTGAAAAAACGAAGAAACAATCTTACTGGAAATTGAATTCAGTGATCTGAAATTGATGTCTTTGATGAATTGGCACATTCTAGATGGGTACACTTCATGAAGGATGTCAAGTCTGAGTGCGTATATTAAAGAAAATGAGAAATGATTGGAAATAGAGATTTATTTGAGGAAACTGTCGGTATTTCCCATCAACTGAGGGTGTATACGTGTGAAGGGCGTCTATCTCTATGAGGGTGTA
>NZ_RAWO01000088.1:0-458 GCF_003668955.1 Corallococcus sp. AB038B
CGAGGCGCTGGTGATGTCCGAGCGGTAGGCGAAGTTGCTGCCGCTCTTCCAGTACCAGTAGTACTGGCCGGGGCCGATACCCTGGACGGCCTGCCCCTGGACGTTGATGACGATGTAGCCGTCAATCGAGCAGGCGGCGGTCCTGTGATAGTCCACGCTGCCCGACTGCGCATAGGCGCCGTTGCGGTGGTTCAGCAGGCACTGCTTCCAGTCGTAGGTGGCCGCGCAGAAGGTGTTGTGAAACCAGACCGGGTCGCATCCGGCGGAGGCACGCACCTCGCCCTCCTGGGTGGGGCCGTAGTGGGTGCCGGCGCTCACGGGCGACTGGACGACGAGCGGGACGACGGGACTGCTGGCCGTGAGCTGCTTGGCGCGCTCCTGCGCGGCCACGAGCGCCTCGGGCGCCGCCTGCTCACCGGTGAGCGCGCGCCAGGCGTCCACGGGGGACAGCTTGTCGA
>NZ_RAWO01000089.1:0-455 GCF_003668955.1 Corallococcus sp. AB038B
CCATGCAATACTAACACTGGCGTCTTAATTTCGCCAAGTCTCTCTTCGATATCATCACGGTCGAGGAGACAACTGAGTGCAGGGTTATATCCTTCCGGACCCAGATGTCGTTCAAGCCACATTTGTTTTACTTTCTCAAATGTTTTCTCACCCACACGAGTCGGACCACCAAATGATGCAGCCATAGCTAGTAGTACTTCTTCGGAAGGTATCGTTGTCTCACACCACTTATCACGCACTGTTCGGATGACCGTTTTATTGTGTAGCGATTCTGCATAGGGCGACGTTCCAAGTAGTATCAATCCTTGAATCCGTTGAGGCTCGAGTAAAGTCATTCGTAGAGCGATAAAACCCCCTTGTGAAGTTCCAAGTACATAGAAGTGATCAATACCAAGCTTGGTGAGAAGTTTCAATGAATCTGACGCGGTATCCCAGAAAGTAAAATCTGTTCTGCG
>NZ_RAWO01000090.1:0-454 GCF_003668955.1 Corallococcus sp. AB038B
AACAGCTGTATAGAAGTGTAGATGTGAATTAAATAAATCTTTAATTCGAAAAATTGAGCAGTTGAGGAGGTGGAATTAAACAAGGAAGCGGCTAGCCGTGAGTGGTGCCCTGGAGGGGCGCCGACGAACGACTAGTCGCTGATGGGAAAGTTTGCTCCTAATTATAGTGTGTAGCGTTAAAACCCAAAGACAAATTGAGAACTTGGAAATTTGAAAGAAGCTTCATATATTTATCCACCTTGATGATTGGAAGCTGGTTATTTCCTTCTCTTTTGGAAGTTTCTTGCAAACTTTGACAGTCAGTCTAATTAGATCATGTGGGATTGTATACGAAACCAACGAAAAAGTAGAAAGGTTTCATTTAGAACGGTTTTGAAGAACAGGTTTTCTTCAGCAATGATACATGCTGTTACAGCCAGTATTGGAGAAGGAGATGAAAGTACCAGAGCAGGAG
>NZ_RAWO01000091.1:0-454 GCF_003668955.1 Corallococcus sp. AB038B
TGTCTGTATCATGGCAGTTCTAATGGAAATACAGAATGGGATGGATGAAAATCGTGTACAGACGTCATTTTTAGTTCTCCTAAGGGTTTGCTCTTAGTAAAGCAACCATGAGTTACAAAAGGAATTTGAAAAAATATTTATAAATGGCATGAAGTACTCTGTAAGATGGGTAGTTACTTATTGCAATTACTTGAATAAGTACCCGAAGATATTGATGACGAAAGTTCTGAGAATTTGGTTTTCTGTACCTTAAAGCTAGTCGCAACTCAGTATTTCCAATAGAAACGACATTATGAACTTGTAAAATGATAGTAGAACGAAAAATAGGAAACAACTAAACCATAAAAAGTCTATTGCGATTAAATTTATTTTTTACTATACCCTGAGGGCACCAGAGGCGAGTTTTCGATGAAAAGAAGAGTCGCTGAATATGTTGGAAATTTACACCATTCTA
>NZ_RAWO01000009.1:0-166381 GCF_003668955.1 Corallococcus sp. AB038B
GCGTCGTCACCGCCCCGCCTCCGGCCCGGGTGGTGGACCGGGGCGAGTACGGCCCCGGCTTCCTGGCCCACGTCGTGGTTTCCAAGTGCGCCGACGCGATGCCACTGCACCGGCTGGCCCAGCGGATGGAGCGCGGTGGGGTGCCCATGAGTCGCAGCACCCTGACGGACCTCTTCCACCAGGCCGCCTCGGTGCTGCTGCCTCTGTCCCAGCACCTCTTGCAAGTCATTGCCGCCGCCGAGGTGGTGTGGGCCGACGAGACGCCGCTTCGCGTGCTGGACGTGAAGAAGACGCGCCAGGGCTACCTCTGGACTTTCCTCACCCAGACGCCCGCGGGCGAGTGGCTGCTGGGCTACCGCTTCAGCCTGGGCCGGGCCAGCACGACGCCCAAGGAAGTCCTGGGCGGCACCCGGGGCGCCCTCGTGGTGGATGCCTATACGGGCTACAACGCGGTGACGCTGCCCGAGGGGCGCGTCCGCGTGGGCTGCTGGGCCCACGTCAGACGCCGCTTCTTCGAGGCGCTCCCCACCGCGCCCGAGGCCCGCGAGGCCCTGGACTTCATCCTCGCCCTCTACCGCGTGGAGGCGCTGGCCCGCGACGCGGCCGTCGTGCGCACGGACGCACACCGCGAGCTGCGTCAGCAGCGGAGTCTCCCCGTCCTCTGGGCGCTGCGTGCGTGGATGGAATCGCAGACTCCGCGCCACCTGCCCAAGGGCCCCATGGGCCAGGCCCTCTCCTACGCCCTGAAGCAATGGGACGCCCTGACGCGATTCTCTTCCGACGCGCGCCTGCCTCTGGACAACAACCGCTCGGAGGCGGCGCTGCGCAAGGCGGCCCTGGGCCGGAAGAATTTCCTCTTCGTCGGCCACGAAGCCGCGGGGGAGAATCTCGCCGGCCTCTACGCCCTTGTCGCCACCTGCGAGGCCAACCAAGTCAATCCCGAAGACTACCTGGCCGACGTGCTGCTGCGTGTGCAGACGCATCCCCACTCGTGCATCGGTGAGCTGCTACCTCACGAGTGGAAGCGGCGACGCACCGCCGACCCGCCCGAGTCGCCCCTCCAGCTCAGTCCCTGAACAACTCGCTCCTCGCGGCGCCCGCCGAGCACGGCCGGGGCCTGTCTTCAAGCGTCCCGGCACGACGTCCACCGGACGGTTACGGGCTACGACACGGCGGACTTCGTCGCTGACTGTCGGCGCATGGGAGTCACGCCTCACATTGCGCAGACGACGGACCCTCGGCGCCGCTCGGCCATCGATAAGCGTACGACGAGGCCCGCCGGCTACGCCATCAGCCAGCGGGCACGGAAGCGAATCGAAGAAGTGTGGGGCTGGATGAAGACGGTGGGCGGCTTCCGCAAGACGCGTTTCAAAGGCAGGGAGCGGACGGAGTTGGCGGCCTACCTGGTGGGCGCCGCGTACAACCTGGTGCGGATGGCACGGCTGGCCGCCGCATAGGCGCTCACTGCCCGCCGCCTCCCCCCGATGACAAGGTTGAGATTGAACTCAACGAGAAGCCCGGCCTCGTGCCAGCAAACCGGGCTTCTTCAACAGACTGCTAGGGGCTGTCCCTGATCTCCGGTCCGAAAATTCAACCTGCCGGATCGAGCATTGGGGTTGGACCCGGCTTCGAGGTGTATCAAGAGGTTGCCAGGCAGCGTCGGGCATGATCAACGCTGGCTGTGCGCCGACATGAATTGAGCGATGCCCAGTGGAGCCGCATCGAGCCCCTGCTGGGCTCCCGCAGCGGCCCGCCCTCGAAGCGTGGGGACCGCGACTTCATCAACGCCGTCATCTGGCGCGTGAAGACGGGTGTGCAGTGGCGGGACCTGCCCGAGAGGTTCGGCCACTGGAAGACCGTCTACAACCGCTTTCACCGCTGGGCGAAAACCGGACGCTGGGAAGCCATCTTCACAGCGCTGCGACTCGACGTGGATGAGCTCGGCTCGCTCGCGGATGCCTCTGTCGTCCGGGCACATCAGGATGCCTCGGGCGGAAAAGGGGGGTCCGAAGCAATGCTCTGGGGCGTTCTCGAGGAGGTTTTTCAACGAAGGTTCACGCCGTCACAACGACGGGCGGTAAGCCGCTCTACCTCGCGCTGACGCCCGGCCAGCAGCACGAGTCCACGATGGCCGAGGAGCTACTGGTGCGCGCCGAAGGCAACGCCTTCATCGCGGACACGGGCTACGACGCCGAACGGATTCGCGGCAACGTTCGCAATGTGGGGATGACTCCCGTCATCCATCCACACCCCAGTCGCAACCAGCCGCCACCCCTGGACCGCACCCTCTACCGGCTGCGCTACCGGGTGGAGTGCTTCTTCCACGACCTCAAGCGCTTTCGCGCCGCTGCCACCCGCTACGATAAGACGGCGACCTGCTACCTCGCCGTCCTCCACGTCGCCTCCATGCTTCTCTGGCTGCGTTAATCAGGGACAGCCCCTAGGCAGTCGACTTCACCGATTCGGCTCAACGCCTGAAGAAAAGCAGCAGGGCCGAAGTGAATCCAAGCAATCGAAATCCGCCTAGGGCAAGCCGATCAATTTTTCCAAAAATGCCTGCCCGCCCTTGGCGAATCAGGACACCACGCCTTGCCAAGTAGAACACAAAAACAGCGACATGCGCGGCCCATGCATACCAGAAGAGGTGAACCCCGCTGAAGACCCTGCTGCTCGCAATGCCCGCTGCAACAGCAGCGGTACCAATCATCGCGACAGCCAATCCAGCCCACTCCCCGAATGTGGAGGGCGCCATTGGAATTCGCCTTGCGGTCATTTCCAGATCTCCTCCGCGGTAGTCACGCACGCCAAGGTGCCGCCACCTATCGGGAAACCACCACCAACTCCCACGACGAGACCAGCGGTATCTGGGGTCAAGGGATCATGACCTTCGACAAAGAGAGTGGCAGGCCCCACGGTCACGAAGCCTCCAAAGCTCCATCCCTTGAAGTCATCCACGTCCTTGGTGTTAATCGCCCCTCCAGCTCCCACCTCGCAAGCTTGATGAAGCCCGCCGCCCTTGGCCTTTGCAACCGCAGCTGGCTTGAGGTCCTTGATTCCCGCCCCAAACAAGCAAACGCTGCCAACAGCTACAGTGACGGGGGCAGAAGTGCAATTGTAGATTCCAGCAAAAACGATTCCTCCAAAAGCACCGTAAGACGCTTCATAAAGAAAAAGGGGAGCGCCAACCCAGTTGCCTCCCGGACAGCGGGCAGCAAGGCCATCTGGGTCAACAAAGGCAACCGGATTATTGAACGCATAGGAATAAGCCGGAGCCATACCAGCATTTCGAGCTGCCTCAACGACGTAGCTTGGCTTTGACAACAAGGGCTCTGGCTGAAGGTAGCGACCCACACTCGGGTCGTAGTACCTGTTCCGGTTCTCAAAGAGATCGGTTTCCGCGTCGTAGTAGTGCCCGGCGAAGCGCAGCGGCGTCCAGAACGGCTGAGCCCCTGTCTGATATCGTTGGTACTCGTAGCCCTCCAAGGCCATGCCACTGGAGGCGTTCGGCCCCGAAGCATCCGCTGGACCTGCCACAAAGTTCAGGATGATGCGCCCGGCTGCCGGATGCAGCCAGGGCGTCGTCACGCGGCCAAGTTCCTGCCCCGTTACCCGGGCCAGCAAGGTGTCCGTATCTGGATCCCAGAGTTCAGCTCCGTCGTCGCTGTCATGCGTATCCATGTACTGGAACAACGGCCGCACTCGGACTTGAACCTGTGCATTCTCTGGTGGCTGAACGAAGCTGGAGATCGTCTCACCATCATCGTCGTTGTACGGATGCAGCGTATTGTCCTTGACTGAGAGCCTGTTGACATGACCGAAAGGCTGGTAGTCCGCGACTCCTGACACCCGTCCCGCACCATCCAACATCACGACCGGCTTACCCACGTTGTCCATGATGGGGAAGTAAATACCGCAAGCGGCGGCCTCTCCGTTGCGACGGCAGTCCGCGGTAGCATCGGACGCACGAATGTCCGTGGTCGCATCCAGCCTGCCTCGAAGGAGGATGATCGGACGGCCCCCCAGCCAGACGTAGTCGTCCACGACCCGGAAGGTGGATTGGAAGACATCACTCCATCCCTGATCAACCAGGAGTTCGCTTCGAGTGTCATGAAAGAACTCGTCGCGCTGGTTGAAGGGATTGACTTTCGCGCGCCGCCGCCCCAGTGCGTCGTAGAAATAGCTATAAGTCGCACCATTGACGCGGACTGCACGGAAGACGGACTCGCGAGCGGATCCCTGTCCCTCGGAAGCATCGAAGGGGCTGTAGCGCAGGTCCATCACGTTGGCTGGAGTGCCTGAGACATAAAGCCCCATCTGCTTCCCCACGACTCGCCCGTCAGCATCATAGGAAAAAGCGACCTTCTGGGACGGATCAGACTGGGGCTTCGTATATAGCAAGCGATCCGCAAGCCGTCCCAAATCGTAAACAAAATGATTGACTTCAGATCCATACCACTGAGTGAGCGAACTCCGATTGCCACGCGAATCATAACCAAATGTCTGATCGTGGAAAGAGCCCCCCGTTGCCCCATCATTCCCCTGCGGGCGGGTCGCGGAAACCAGCCGCAGCATCGAGTCATAGTTGAAGAGCTCGGTCCTGGGCGTGGTCGCCCCCAGCACGCACGTATCCGTGCGAACCACCTGATCCGCCATCCAGGTGTACGTACGTTTATAGATGTCACCACTTCCGGTGCCGGGCGTGAACCCACCTGAGGACACCCGGAGCGAGCGCAGCCGCCCTGTCAGGTCCGAAGCGGACGCGGACGGGAACCCTACGGAGCAGTCCGTAGGGGGCTGTGCCCCATTGTCCCCCAGAGCATACTCCACCGCGCGCGAGATAGTGTCCGTGGGATTGGCTTGGTAGCCTCGAAGGCCGCCAAATGGCTCCCAGACAATGTTGCTCACAAGTCGTCGCGTCTGGATGCCCGAGCCTGTGAACAAGCCCACATCAATGCTGGACACACGATGCGCGTTGGCCCCCACGCCATAGATGTAAGTCACGAGGCGGCCATACGGATAGCGGACCATCGACAAGCGCCCTGTACTGTCATACGAGTATTGCGTTTCGAGCGCAGGGGAGCAGTCCGACATGCCTTGACGCTGTCGCACCTCACCCACCAACCGCCTCTGTGTGTCGTAACGATACCAGGTGCGCCCGAATGAGTCTTCCCGGAAGCGCGGAAGGCCATAAGAGTTCAGCTCGTTGTTGCCGCAGGAGCCCCCCATGACAGCATCCGCATCATAACCAAACTGGTAAAGCACCTCGGTCGCGGGAGAGCTTCCTCCCGTCCGGCGCGCAGCACTCTTCGGCCGGCCTACGAGGTCGTAGCCATACTCCATCCACTCCCCCGACTGACGCATCATCGCCGACTGCTTAATATGCAATTGACCCGCGGCATCGTATTCCAGCATGATCGGGCCCGTCGCATGGGGAAGCAGGATCTTGACAATACTGCCAAAATCATCATGCTGATACGAGTTGTCGATATCACATCCACCCTTTGACACTTCACAGCCAATGCGGATGTCATCCACGTTTCCCTGACCGTCGTAACCAAACTTCGAATACTGTGTTTGCCCTGATAGGGTGCTTGAAACCCGCGTGAGTCGGTCCGCCGGGTCATACTCCATGGATGTACAAAGGCTAGAAATGGCGAGGTTCGGATCTCGGCAGAAGTCCGGCGGGCTGTTGAATGGGCGCCCGGACGCAACGAGGTTGTTGTTGACATCGAACCCCTTGACCGAGGCCATGCTTCCCAGTCCCTGTCCAATCCTGGAATAGGTGTCCCGGCCCTGGGGATCTGGGTGGCGGGTGATGAGCGTCCGGCTCTCCTCAGCGCCATTCCGGCGCGAACGCGTCTCTTCTGACTTCGGCGAACCGTTTGGCCAGTAGGTCCGGATGATTTTCTCGCTCCAGTCGACCCCCAATTCATCGCTGGCGATCGCACTCCATTGAAGGAGCGTGGTCTTCTGTCCTCCGGAACATCCCTGGCCTGCGAGAGTCCCCGTTCTGTAGCAATTGACCGTATAATTGCCTGTCGGCAACCGTGAGGCTCGCTGTACCGCCCCATCATAAAGATAGGTTGTCTCCAACCCCTGGCTCATCGAACTGACAACACGACCGCCCTGGTACTGAAGCGTCGTCACCACGCCATGCGGCGACGTAATCTGTGTTGCGTTGCCCCGCGCGTCGTATTGACTATAAGTTGTTGTAAGTCCAGGATATCCAGAGCATCCAAAATAGAACTTTGAAACCGACTGCAGTCGCCCAGCACTGGCGCTCTGTTCGGCGGACGGGGGCCCATAATACTGGTAGCGGGTGAGTGGATACTCACTGCTCGAACAATCCGTCGCATCCGGTCCGTCCACGAAGCATGGGCCATGGACCTCCTTCAGGCGGGTATCCCCATTATCTGGCTCGCCAAAACATCCACCATGGTTGAAATAGAAGACTCCTACATGGCGAAGCACGTTCGACCATGTCCCGCTCGTGGAATTGAAGACCTGGGTATAGCCTGATCGGATGACTGATTTCTGGAACCGAGTTGTTTCGTCATACGCAGTGCGAGTCACCGCCACGGCGCCCGACTGAATGACAGAGGGAACTGTATCCGTGGTGTACCGCACCGGTTTCCAGGGATTGGCTGTCGCCCCCGATGGAAAGCTGGCATAGACGTAATCCGTTGTTACGCCTGGAATGCCATTGCTACCAGACAGGTCCTGGCCGACGACTCGTGACACATGGCTCTCGGGGCTGACAACTCCTGGAACCGACTGCGTGCCGGCCGCAGCAAAAGACTTGTTGGTGACAGCATAGCGCCCCAACTTGTTCCGAGCGGACTGGAGATACAGAGTCCCGTCCGGCGGTGTCGCATAGCTATAGGCGATGTACCCCTCAGCAAAACTGATGCAGTTACCCGTCTCCGGCAGGCAGATATCCCGAACGGAACTCAAAAGGGCATGAGGGGCGTAAGGAGAAGAGCGCGGAACGAATGTACGGCGGTATTGCACTGAACTTCCCGACGAGTCTCCCGAAGGGGCCGTCAAGGCTTCTGCGGCAGGAGGAGTGCAGCCACTACCGGACCCCATCGCATCAGGCCCATCACAGTTCCCGGTCCCCGCGCTCATCGCCACAGCGGAAGTCGACCCGCCGCCCATCGCGGTAATCTTCCCTGCTTGGTACTGGTGCTCTTTCAGGATCAACTGATTGACCGAAACCTTCCAACTCGTTGACTGCGCCGAAGAGGTGGTGGTGTCCGTGTAACTGACACTGTCACCAGTCTCAGGGTAGTCAACCCCCGCGAGAAGGCCTGCGGTCTCCAAATCAGGCAGCAACGGGTACTTGTATTCAGCGACAACCGACTCCTGTGGACTCTCGACAGAGTCGGCGTTCGGGTTCGTCCTCAGGACGAGCTGCTTGATCACACACTCATAAAAAGGACCGGGAAGCTTCGCATCGATCTGTCGATAGACCAACCGAAGCGTGCCGCCCTCCTCCGTAGTCACCGTCGACAGATAGGGCACGCCATTGCCCAATGCACTCGCGCCGGGGCAGGAGATGGCGACGTTCGTAGGCGTTGCGTACCCCAAACTGAACCGGACACGAGGAGTCCCGGCCAGGCGGTCTTCCTCTACACGTGTCAGGAAGTACCGGCTCACGACTCCATTCGCCATCCACTTAGAGGCATAGACGAAGCGGCCTTCACCCGGCTTTACGAGGACGAACGTGCCATCCGCCGCTCGGTAGAGGCTTGCATTGGACCAGCGGCTCGTAACTCGCGGCGCAGCAAAACACCCAGCCCCAGAGGGGTTGCATGCGGCAAACTCCAACACCTCTCCTTCGGCATCGCGCACCGCCCAGGTGCTGACCCCCGGAATCGTCCCCTTGACGTAGATAAAGCTATAGAGTGTGTGCCACCAACGGAGCGAGGTGCGTCGACTTGGACTGGAGCCGAAAGGCTTCGGCAAGAAGGGCTCATTACCTTCGCCCAACATGGATTGATATGACCAGAAGTTGTCGGTGGAGACGTACTTACGCACGAAGTTCATTCCACCGAGATCGCCATGAAGCCCCACGTCCGTGTGGGTGTATCGCGTCGTAAAATCCTTCAAGTTTACGCGCGGAGACGCCATCGCGGAAACACCGGCTCCGGCAACTGAGCTAGCAGGTGTCTTGCAGACATCTTCTGTGGGGTCTGGTTCTTCAGTAGTGTCATCGTCATTATCACTGCCACTACTCCCGCCACTTCCGACTCCTCGCCCTCCGCCGGCTCGGCCTGGCTCACCTGAGCCTGGCAGGTGCTCACGAGGAGGCACTGCCAAGGTGAATCCGGGGATCGGAGTCCCTTCTACGCGTGGAGCACCACCACAGCCGTGGATTCCCGCGATAGGAGTTCCATCTGGGTGAGTCTGACTCCCGCAGTCATCATCCTGGGCGCTTGCACTTACATTCGATCCAGGACTACCAAACCCGCCTTGAGCATTGGCACACACCGAACCTGCCGCACAGTAGGCACCACTGACGGTACGCGCCCCCGTCAGCACGTTGATCATGGGCTTGATTCCTACGCATGTATTTCCGCAAGCGTTGCTGTCGTCACAGGATGAACCCGGCGTACATTCAAAGTTCTGGGAATCCAAAGAGGCGCAGTGCAATCCACCTGTGACGTAGCCCTCCGTATCGCACGACTTGCTCGACACGCAGCACTGATAATTGCCTCCCGCCTGGATGTTGCCGTAGGCGCCAAACATGGGCGCTTTGAGGCACCCATTCGGGCTGCTGCAGGACGCTTGCGAGTCACTGGATCCCAGGCAGTAGCCGACGTTCAGCCCGTCACCGCAGCCACATGTCCAGCGAACATAGGCACCGCTTGGCTGACGCTCGCAGTAGTCGAACGTGGAACTTCCGGCGCACCCTTCATCAATCTCGCCGTCGCGGTCATCGTCACATGCATTGCCGCAGACATCGATTGCCTGCGCAGTGGCGGGCTGGCAGGGCCCCAGGTTCTCACCATCCAGGCACATTGCAGTACCACCCGCGCCACATGTGCCGCAGGCCTGGGGCTGGGTGCCGGCCATGCATTCGCCCCACTCTCCTACGTCTCCAGGAGGCGCCGAGCACTGCTTGATGCCCATGCACCCCCCACTGGTGGTGCATGAAGTGGTGTCACCAGAGGAGCACGTGGGAGCAGCCTCCGCCACTCTCCAGGAAACCAAGCAAAGGACACACAACAATATCCGGACAGACAAAGACATCGCCGCCTCCGGCGGAAAGGGCTCTTCAGAAATGGAAAGACATTCAACTCAGCCGCGAGAGGGAATTGACAAGGGATTCCAGTCCACGGGCGGAACGCAGACGCGTGCCTCAGCAGAGGGATGGACCTGTGCGCACTTCCATCGGGCAGGACACTCCGACGCAGCAACGCACTTCTGGCTGCAAAAGTAGCCTTCATCGGGCGAGGCGCCTGAATGCAGGCAGAGGCCGGACTTGCATTCGGAAGCGCCGTACCGATTGCATTCCTCGCCAACCGCCTTCAAAGCGGCCTCGGCAAGTGCCGTGCGATGCTCGCCCAGAACGGGCGATGGCGCTTCGACAGGGGAAGGAACCTGCTCCGCACTACACGCCAGGAGGCCTGCCAATGCCCCCCCCACAAGCCAGGATGCAAGGGGCTTCACACGCCAAAGGACTTTCAAGACGCCTTCCTGGTCAGAAATGGATTCGAGGGCGCCGACAGTTCGGAATGTCACACCCTCAACAGATCGACTTAGAGGAAATCCAAGTTGACTGTCAAGAACATGGACAGACACTGCCGGCGACAGAAAGGCTCACGGCCAGTCCTGAGTCCTGCCTCTCCTTGACCCCAGGCGATCCGTCAGTGCGTCACTGGCGGCGGACCGACCATGCGCCGGACCATGCCAAGCAATTGCTCGATGTCGAAGGGCTTGGGCAAAAAGCCCGCGCACGGCAGGTGCTGCCAGAAGTCCGGCGGGCTGGCACTCATCATCACCACCGGGACGTCGCGCAGCGCCGGGTCCTTCTGCATGGACTCCAGTACCCCGGGCCCGTTGAGCACCGGCATCATGTAGTCGAGCAGGATCATCGACGGGCGCTCCTGGCGCATCCTCTCCAGGGCCTCGCGGCCATTGAGCGCCGTGGCCGTGCGGTAGCCTTCGTCGGACAGGAGGTCCCGGACGGCCTCCACGATGCCGAACTCGTCGTCGACGATGAGGACGGGCCCCATGGTCAAGTGCCTCGGCGCTTGCGGACGTTGCGGCGCGGCTTCGACGGTGTCCCCGCCTTGGCGGTAGACCTGTTGCCCGCGCGCGGTTTGCTGCGCGGCTTCGGCAAGGGGGTCGGATCCGGAGTCCGCGTACGCGCGAGCCCCGTCATCAACATCTGCCCTTCCGCGAAGGGCTCGCCGACCTTGAGTCCCTTGTTCGTGATCTCCAGCTCGCGAAGGGCGGGATCGTAGGCGCTGTTGCGCACCTTGAGCGCCGCGATGAAGCGACGCAGCCCGGAGTGCAGTTCCACCATGCGCAGGAACAGGATGTTCTCCGCCACCATGGAGATGCCCTTGAGCGGGAACTTCACCTCCGGGCCGAAGGCGGAAGTGGCCTCGGCGGTGTAGACGAGGGTCACCTCGCGCACCCGGCACTCGTTGACGAGCGCCGCCAGGAAGCGCGCCACCCGCGAATTGCGCGTGGAGGCGCGGCGGAGCGCTTCGTAGCCGTCCAGGAAGATGCGGCGCACCCGGCCGCTGCGCACGATGGTCAACAGCTCCGTGCCCAGCTTGTCGAGGATGTTCTCCGTGGGCGGCCGGAAGCTCACCTCCAGGTCCCCGCGCTCCATCAGGGGCTGCAGGTGCAGGCCCACGCCCGCAGCCTGCGCGAGCATCCGCTCCGGCGCGTCGTAGAAGGCGAAGTAGTGGCTGCGCTCCCCCTGGCGGGCGCCTTCCGCCAGGAAGCACAGGCCCAGCAGCGTCTTGCCGCTGCCCGGAGGCCCCAGGAGGATGGTGGTGGAGCCCGAGGGCACGCCCCCCTTGAGCATCGAGTCCAGGCCGGCCACACCGAAGGCGTCGCGATCGCGCTTCCCCGCGCCGGGCACCAGGTTGCCGTCCACCATGGACTCCAGACGGGGATAGACGGTGAGGCCGTCACCGGTGATCTCGAAGCCGTGCTGCCCCAGCTTGTACGCGCTGCCCCGGAACTTGCTCACGCGCAGCTCGCGCAGGGTGCGCACTCCGAAGTTCTTCTGCTGGAGCACCAACAGGCCGTCCACCATGGTGTGCTCCGCGCGCAGGCCCTTGTCGCCCCCGGTGGTGAGCACCACCGTGGTGCAGCCGATGAGGCCCGTCACGACCTGGAGGCCGTGGATGAACTTCTTGAGGGCCTGCCGCGACGGCGCCAGCTCCTCCGCCGCCAGCAGTCCATCCAGCACGAGCAGCGAGGCCTTGTGCGCCTTGATCTCCTTGCGGATCAGCTCCGCGAGCGCTTCCAGCCCGCCCTGCTCCAGGATGGTGAAGGCGCTCAGGTAGCTGATCTTCCCCGGCACGCAGGCCGGGTCGAAGAACGACAGCGTCTGGAGGTTGCTCACCAGCTCCGTGTGCGACTCGGCCAGGAGCGTGAGGTAGAGGACCCGGTGGCCCTGGGCCGCCTGATGGAAGCAGATCTGGTTGGCGAGGATGGTCTTGCCCGCGCCCGGCAGGCCCAGGACCATGTACATGCGGCCCTTGCGCAGGCCGCCGCACAGCACGGTGTCCAGACCGGGAATGCCCGTGGACACCCGCTGCTCTTCACGTGGACCGCCCGGCGTCATCACGCGCTTCCTTCCTGGGCGCCAGGCGCCGAGCCGGACCGAGAGAACCGGCCCCGGGTGGACTCCATAGTCCAGACCTTGATTGAAGGCTCAACAATCTGGGCAGCGTGCGTTCCTGGACAAACACGCATGCCCCGGCCCGCCGGCCGCTCAGCGGGCGGCGTTGGCGTCCGCCGCCGACACGGAGGCCGAGCCCCCCGTCAGCGGCTTGAGCGAAGCGCGCAGGGCTTCAATCTGGGCGCGCGCCTGGTTCTTGAGCGACTCCACGTCGTCCATCGTCATCCCCTTGGTGGAGATGGGCGTGCCCACCGTCACCAGCCCGCGCGACGTGGCGAAGCGCCACGAGTGCTTGGGCAGCGCGAGCCGCGTGCCGCTCACCGCCAGGGGCAGCACGTCCGCCTGCATCTCGATGGCGAGCCGGAAGGCGCCGTCCTTGAACGGCAGCAGCTCATCCGTCTTGGAGCGCGTGCCCTCCGGGAAGATCATCACCGGCATCCCCTTGAGCATCCACTCCTTGCAGCGCGCCATGGCGCCGGTGGCCGAGTCGCGGTCGCCGCGCTCCACCGAGACGTCCCCGGCGAGGCTCATCATCCAGCCCACCACGGGCACCTTGAAGAGGCTCCGCTTGCCCAGCCACTTCATCTCCCACGGCAGGAAGGAGATGAGGAAGCAGTCCGCGTTGGACTCGTGGTTGCTCACCACCACGGTGTTGGGCGCCACGCGGTCCGGCACGTTCCCATGCACGCCAAAGCGCCAGAACGGCGTGAGCTTCGCGGCGGTGACACCCACCAAACGGAAGCAGCGGCCCGCCACGTAGCGGCGCTTGTCGAACAGGAACGTGAGGATGAACAGGGTGAGTTGGATGAAGAAGCCCACCAGGGCGACGAGGGCCACCTCGAGCCAGGTCCAGATGGAGAGCAGTGCGTTCATGAGGGGTGTCCCTTGGGCATGAGGGGGTTCAGGTGAGGACCGCGGAGTCCAGATCCACGCTCACCGGGCAGTGATCCGACCCGTGGACGTCCGAGTGCACGGAGGCCTTCTTCACGAAGGCGAGCGCCGCGGGGGTGGCAAGCACGTAGTCGATGCGCCAGCCGATGTTCTTCTCGCGCACGCCGGCGCGCTGGCTCCACCAGGAGTAGTGTCCGCCCTCCGCGTTGAAGTGGCGGAAGGTGTCCACCCAGCCCGCGCGGATCCACCGGTCGAACTCCTCGCGCTCCTCCGGGCGGAAGCCGCTCGTCTCGCGGTTCTCGCGCGGGCGCGCCAGGTCGATGTCGCGGTGGGCGGTGTTGAAGTCCCCCATCACCAGCACGCGCTCTTTGTCGCGCAGGGGCTTCTCCAGGCGCGCGAAGAGGCGGCGGTAGAAGTCCAGCTTGAAGGGGATGCGGGAGAGGTCCCGGTCCTTCCCGTTGCCGTTGGGGAAGTAGCCGTTGACCACGGTGAGCTTGCCGTAGCGGGCGAACTGGAGGCGGCCCTCCGCGTCCATCTCCGGCGCGTCCAGGGTGGTGGTGAGGTCGTCCGGTTCGTGGCGGCTGAAGAGGCCCACGCCGCTGTAGCCGGGGCGCTCCGCGGCCACGAAGTGGGTCTTCCAACGGCGGGGGGCGCGCACCTCCGCGGGGAGTTGCTCCACGCGGGCGCGCACCTCCTGCAGCCCCACGATGTCCGCCCGGGCCTTGGACAGCCACGGGAGGAAACCCTTGCGGTGGATGGAGCGCAGACCGTTGACGTTCCAGGAGACGACTCGCACGCCCCCGCTTATGGCGAAAGCGCGCGGGTATTTCCAGCCCCCACCGTTCCTGGACGGACGGTGGGGGCCGTTCACTGCTCAGTGCGTCAAGGCGTTTCCGTGCCGCTCGCCTTGTTCTGCGGGCCGCGCGTGGTGCGGAGGATGAAGTCCGCGCTGTTCACGTCCGTGTCCTGGCTGTTGCCCTTCGTCGCGTCCACACCGCTCTCCATGGTCGCGGCGGACGAGCCGGCGTTGGCCCTGCGCTCGTAGCTGCCGGCCTTGGCGGGCGTGGTCGTGATGGCCTCGCCTTCAGGATTGTCACCCGTGCCGTAACCCAGCTTGTCCACGACGTTGGGATCCGCGAGGGCTGCGGTGAGCGAGTTGGGTCCGATGCGCACGTGCCCGCCACCCGCGGCCATGGTGATGCCCGTGCCCCACTTCGCGTCGGGCGTCACGGTGCCCTGGTAGGTGTCCCGGGCGATCAGGAAGAAGCCATGGGCCGCGATGCGGGCGGTCGTCGGCAACGTGTAGCTGCCGGTGTAGGTGCCATCCACGGCCTTCTTGTACTGGAGCTTCCAGCCTCCGATGTTCACCTCCGCGTTCGTCGGGTTGTAGAGCTCGACGAACTCGTCGTTGTCGCCAGTGGTGCCGGAGGCCGGGCCCGCGGCGGCGACCTCACTGATGACGACGTGGTTCGTCGTGGGGGCGGCGGTGATCTGCGCCTGGGCGGACACGGACTGGCCGTTGAGCGTGGCCACGATGGTGCCCGTCGAACCGGCCGCGCCGGCGGTGAAGACGAACTTCGCGGAGAGCTCGTTGGCCGGGATGGTCACGGTGGCCGGCACGGAGCCCACGTTGCCCGTCGTGGACAGCGCCACGGACGTGGCCGCCGCGGCAGGGATGTCGAGCGTCACGGTGACGTTGGCCGTCTGACCGGCGGCCAGGGACACCGTCTCCGGCGACAGGAACGCCAGCGAGGCCGCTTCCGTCGCACCGAGCACGCGCACGGTGGCGGTGCGCGAGTCACCCCCCAGCGTGGCCGTCAGCGTCGCCTTGGCGGAGCCCGCCGCGTCGTTCGCCGTCACGATGATCGCCGCAGAGCGCGAGCCCGCGGGCACCGTCACCTGGCCGTTGTTGGCGATGACGATCGAGGGGCTGGACGAGGAGACCTGGACCACGACGTCCGTGGTGGCCTCGGCGCTCAGCGACACCGCGAGCGGCTCCGGAATCGTCTCACCCGTGGTGCCCGAGCGCGCGAAGACCGCGGCCGGCTCCAGCGCGCTCAGCGTCGCCGTGGTGCCCGCGTCGGTGCCCGTGCCCGCGTCGGTGCCCGTGCCCGCGTCCGGAGCCGGGCCGCCGTCCGTGGCGCCGCCGTCCGTCTCCGTGCCGGCATCCGTGCCCGCGTCGATGGTGCCCGCGTCCGTCTCCGTGCCGGCGTCCGTGCCCGCGTCGATGGTGCCCGCGTCCGTCTCGGTGCCCGCGTCCGTGCCCGCGTCGACCGGGCCGGAGCCGCCGTCCGTCACCGTGCCGGCGTCCGTCTCGGTTCCCGCGTCGGTGGTCGTGCCGGCGTCCGTCTCAGTGCCCGCGTCGGTGGTCGTGCCGGCGTCCGTCTCCGTGCCCGCGTCGGTGGTCGTGCCGGCGTCCGTCTCAGTGCCCGCGTCGGTGGTCGTGCCGGCGTCCGTCTCGGTGCCCGCGTCCGTCTCCGTGCCGGCGTCCGTCTCGGTGCCAGCGTCAGTGTTGGTGCCCGCGTCGGTTGTGGGCGTGGTCACCTGACAGCTGTTGTTGCAGCGGTCGCCTTCGACGCGGTTGCCGTCGTCGCACGCCTCGCCACTCTCGATGATGCCGTTGCCGCAGACAGGGTTCTTGTCGTCATCACCACCGCACGCCGACAACACCAACAGCACCGCTGACAAAGGGACCAGCAGGTGCCGGGAAGACCAGGACATGGAGACTCCGTGTTGAGTACTGAGCCTCCTCACAAACCACAAAATTACAGGCCGACGCAAACCCCTCCCGGTGACTTCTGGCTCACGGCCATGGAACCTTCCGGGTCACGGATTTCTCAAGACCTGGCAGTGCGGATGGGTCATCTGGACCAGCCCGGCTTCAGCCAGGAGTCCCGGGGGTTTGCGGGGAGGCTGAATCCTCCAATCCATGCGCATCCAGGAAGCCCCGAATGGACTGGGCAATCTCCGTCCCGGCCTCCAGGAGGCCCGCGTGGCCGGCGTCATCCACCTGGAGCCAGGAGGCCTGGGGCAGCGCGCGGTGCAGCCGCTGCACTTCCGACAGGGGCACGAGGACGTCATCGCTCGCGGCGATGATCAGCACGGGCACCCGGATGGAGGGGAGGACGTCCCAGGCGTGGCCCTCCGTGAGGCCTCGCAGCGTGCGCCAATAGGCCTGCGCGCTCATGTGGTAGAGCGCGTCCAGGAACTCGGCGATGTCCTCGCGCGGAGCCCGGGGCCGCAGCGCGCCCACGGCCCGCGCCAGCGGATCCGCCAGCGGGGTGGCGAGGAAGGCCTTCACCGCGGGCGCCACCACCGGCACCCAGGGCGTCCCCGCGGCCAGCACTCCCTTCGCGGCGGACAACACGAAGCGGGATCCCCAGCGCGGATCCGCCGAGCCCGGCACGCCCGGCGTCCCCGCGATGAGCGTCATGGACGGCACCAGGTCCGGCCGGCGGCGGTAGAGCTCCAGCAGGATGCGCACGCCCATGGAGAAGGCGATGTGGTGCGGGGGCTTGCCGTCGCCGCGCGCCATGGCCGCTTCGGTGACGCGCTCCAGGTCGTCCACGTGCACCTGGACGCGGTAGTCGTTGTCGCGCGACTCCTCGCTCATGCCGTGGCCGCGGTAGTCCCAGTGCACCACGCGGTGGTCCTGCTCCAGGTCGGCGACGATGTGGCGCCAGAAGTTCTCCGACGTGCCAATGCCGTTGGTCAGCAACACCGTGGAGCGGTCCGCGAGCGCGGCATCGCGGCCTTCCTCCGGCTTGCCCGAGCTGTGGGTGTGGACCGCCACCCGAGTGCCATCCGGGGCGGAGACGAGGTGCGTGGCGCGACGGTAGGGCATCCCTGCCCACCATGCGGCCGGGCAGGCGCGGGTGCAAGGGCCGACAGCCCCTCCCACGAGTGCGCCCTCTCCTGTCCGCGCAGGCCGGGCTGGACGCGCCCGGTCCTCCAGGCAATGGTGCGCGCGATGCTCAGCGTGGAGGCGGAAGGGTTGGACGTGGCGGCCGTGCTCGCCCACTACGAGGCGCACGGCTTCGCGCGCCTGGGCCGGGTGCTGGACGACGCGGGCGTGGAGGCCCTGCGCGAGCGGGCTGACGACCTGATGCTCGGCCGCGTGGTGTACCCGGGGATGTTCTTCCAGCCGGACGCCACCACCGGCCGCTACGAGGACGCGCCCCTGGGGCTGGGCTGGCAGGGCCCGTCCCTGGACTACCGCAAGCTGGAGAAGCTGGAGAAGGATCCGTGCTTCCTCGAGTGGATGGAGAACCCGCTGTTCGAGCGGATCACCCGCGCGCGCATCCCCGGCGACATCGTCCTGTACCGCGCCATCCTCTTCCACAAGGGCCCCGCGGGCGGCAGCAACCTGCCCTTCCACCAGGACGGCGGAAAGCTGTGGGGCCTCACGCGCGAACCGGACCTTCAAATCTGGACCGCGCTGGATGACGCGCCGGAGGGCGGCGGATGTCTGGAGGTGATTCCGGGCAGCCACCGCGCGGGACTGGTGACGTCACTGGGCGGAGTGATTCCTCCGGACCGCGTGGAGGCGGCGGACGCGGAAGGACACGTGGTGCCCCTGCCGGTGCGGGCCGGAGAGGCGCTGCTCGTGCACAACCACGTCTGGCACCGCTCCGGTCGCGGCAGGCCCGGACAGCGGCGGCGCGCGTTCTCCGCCTGTTACATGAGCGCGGACACCACCTGCGTGCGCAAGAAGAAGGCCCCGCGCGTGTTCCCTCCGATGTTCCGTCACCCGGTGCGCGGCGGCTGAAAGGCCCTATCATCCCAGGCGTGTCCGGACACCCTGGAGTCCTCGTCGCCGAGCAGCCCCACTACCTGCCGTGGGTGGACTTCTACGAGCAGGTGGCCCGCGCCGGTACGCTGGTGGTGCTGGACGACGTGCAGTGGCTCCGGCGCGGTTGGCAGCGCCGCACGCGCGTCGCCCTGCCCCACGGCGTGCCCACGCCGCCCCCGTCCGAGCCGGGCTTCCAGTGGCTGTCCATTCCGCTGGAGGATCCGCACCGCGACACGCGCATCCGCGACCTGACGGTGGATCAGAGCCAGCCCTGGGCGCGCAAGCACCTCCAGGCGATGGTGACGCTCTACGGAGGCCGGCCGCACTTCCGCGCGCAGGTGCTGCCGCTGCTGGAGCCCTTCTACGACGCCGCCGCGCGCGAGTCCGGCCCGGGGTCGCTGTTGCGCGTGCTCCTGTCCAGCATGGCGCTGTTCCACGCACCGCTGGGCCTGGAGCCGAACCTGGTGCTTTCGTCCACGCTGGAGCGCCGGGGCGAGGACAAGACGCAGCGGCTGGTGGAGTACTGCCTCCAGACGGGCGCGCACACGTACTACTCGGGGACGGGCTCCACGGTGTACCTGAAGCCGGAGCGCTTCCGCGCGGTGGACGTGCGCCTCTTGTGGCAGCGCTTTCGCCACCCGGACTACGCGCAGGGGCGAGAGGGCCGCTTCGTGACGGGGCTGTCCATCGTGGACGTGCTGGCCAACGTGCCCGTGGAGACGGTGCGCACGTGGCTCCAGCCGTCGCCGTGGGGGCCGTTCGCGGGGGACGGCCCCCAGCCGCTTCAGCGGGCGGACGCGGCGGTGGGCGAGGAGTCCGCCGGCTTGTCGAAGCGCACGAAGTAGCTGCGCACGGCGGCGTCCAGCAGCGCGGGATCCAGGCGCGGCGTCTGGCCCTGGTAGTTCGCCATGTCGATGACCTGATCCAACAGGTCGCGAGGCTGGCACGCGGCGAAGGGCCGGTGGTGCGGGCGATAGTGCTCGTCGATGAGGTAGTCCACGGCGCGCGCGTCGTAGGGCACGCCGCGCTTCCTGCACATCACCTGGAAGATCTCGTGGAACTGCTCCTCGTCCGGGCGCTGCACCTCCAGCTTGTATCGGACGCGGCGCAGGAAGGCGTCATCCACCAGGGCGCTGGGATCCAGGTTCGTGGAGAACGCGGCGAACACGTCGAAGGGCACCTGGAGCTTCTTGCCGGTATGGAGCGTGAGGATGTCCACGTCGCTCTCCAGCGGGACGATCCACCGGTTGAGCAGGTCCTTGGGGGACACCTTCTGCCGGCCGAAGTCGTCGATGAGGAGCATCCCGTTGGACGCCTTCATCTGGAACGGCGCCTCGTAGTACTTCACCTCCGGCGTGTAGACGAGGTCGAGCATCTCCAGCGTGAGCTCACCGCCCACCACCACAAGCGGGCGGCGGCAGCGCACCCAGCGGCGGTCATACGACGGCATGCCGGGTTCGTCCTCCACCGCGCGGTGGATGTTCGCGTCGAACATCTTCACGACGAAGTCGTCAACGAGCAGCGCGTGCGGAACGAAGATGTCTCCCTCGTAGCAGTTGACCATGCCCTGGCAGATGGCCGTCTTGCCGTTGCCCGGGGGGCCATAGAAGAAGATGGCGCGCCCGGAGTTCATCGCCGGACCGATGCCGTCGAAGATGTAGTCGCGGATGATCAGGTCGCCGAACTTGTCCTGCATGCGATGGCGGGTGATGCGATTGCCACGCACGGTCTGCTGCTTCACGGCGGCGACCCACTCGTTGAACGGCACGGGCGCCGGACCGTTGTAGCGGTTGCGGTCCAGGATCTGCCGCAGCACGTCCGTCACGAAGGTCGTGAGCTGGTAGATCATCGTGGACCGGCCCACGCCGGATCCACCACCGCCACGGATGTCGATGTACTTCTGTCGGCGCAGTCCTTCGATGACCTCGTCCACCAGCGCGCTGGGCAGTTGCAGGCGCGTGGCCACGTCCATGCCGCGCATCTCGCCCGCGAAGAAGATGGCCTTGAGGACCAGCTCCTCCACGAAGGTCGCGTTGAGGCCGGACTCCTGGAGCGTCTTGGGTTGGGCGGGCCAGAAGCGGTTCGTCGCCGAGGCGTCCGAGCCATCGGCGCGCCGGACGCCGCGCCGCTCCGGGCCTGCGTAGCCCTGCTGCGGCGCCGGGGCGGCACCACGACGGTCAGGGCCCGCCGGGGGGCCACGGCGGTCCGCCTCTGGGGGACCGCGGCGCTCCATGCCGGGGGCCGCGCGACGTTCGGGCTCCTGCGCGGGGGGAGGCGGGCCGGGGGGCGCGGTGCGCCGCTCGGTCTGTACGTCGAGCATCTCCTCGCTGAAGGGCGGCGGCGCACCCGGCGGGGCCACGCCCGCGGACTGCGCGGGAGGCACGCGGGGACGCGGCATCGGATCGAAGATGACGGACGGCAGCGGCGCGGACTGTGCCGGCCTGGAGCGGGTGGGCTCCGGACGTGGCTCTCCGCCCAGGGGCGCCCCGGCCGGGGCGGGCGGGCGCGGACGCGGCGGCGCGGAGAAGACGGAATTCGCCGTCGCGGCGGGCGTCTCCAGCGGGGTGATGTTGCGATTCAGGTCCTGCTCCGCGTCGTGGGAAGACGGACCTGGGCCAGGGGGGGGCCTGCGGGTGAAGTCAGCCATCACGGCTCCGGCGGGAGGGAGAGGCCACTGTACCCCACCGTCGTGTCAGCGGTGTTAACTTCGGGCCATGAGCTTCTTCCAGGCGCCCCCCGGTCTTGGCAACCAGTACGACGACGACGCGTTCCTGCAGGGCTACCTCGCCCGTACCCTTCCGGAGGACATGTTTCGTTCGCTCCAGGATGACTTCCGCGAGCTGGGAGAGCTGGGAGGCAAGTACTTCTACGAGTTCCAGCAGCGCGACCGGCTGAACGAGCCCGTGCTCACGCAGTGGGGCCCGTGGGGTCAGCGCATTGATCACATCGAGGTGTCTCCGTTGTGGAAGGAGGCGGAGGCACTGACCGCGAAGAAGGGCCTGGTCGCGGTGGCCTACGAGCAGAAGAGCGGCGCGCTCAGCCGCGTGCACCAGTTCGCGTTGAACTACCTGGTGCAGCCATCGCTGGACGTCTACTCGTGCCCGCTGGCGATGACGGATGGCGCGGCGCGGTCGCTCCTGTCGCTGGGCAACCAGGCGCTCATCGACCACGCCCTGCCCCACCTGACGTCGCGCGATCCGGCGACGTTCTGGACGTCGGGCCAGTGGATGACGGAGCGCACGGGTGGCTCGGACGTGGGGCTGACGCTGACGGAGGCGCGGCAGTCCCCCGAGGGCTGGCGGCTGCACGGCACGAAGTGGTTCACGTCCGCGACGACGGCGCAGATGGCGCTGACGCTGGCGAGGCCCACGGGCAACGGCCCCGGCGGCAAGGGGCTGGCGCTCTTCTTCGTGGAGACGCGGGACGCGCAGGGCCGTCTCAACGGCATCCAGATCAACCGCCTGAAGGACAAGATGGGCACGCGCAAGGTGCCCACGGCGGAGCTGACGCTGGACGGGACGCTGGCGGTGCCGGTGGCGGGGCTGACGGACGGCATCCGCAACATGGCGATGATGCTGAACGTGACGCGCACCTGGAACGCGATGGGCGCGACGTGGAGCATGCGCCGAGCCATGGCGCTGGCGCACGATTACGCGAAGCGCCGGGTGCAGTTCGGCGCGCCGCTGTCGGAGAAGCCGCTGCACATGGACACGCTGGCGGGGCTGGAGGCGGAGTTCCAGGCGGGCTTCCTGCTGGCGTTCCGCGGAGTGGAGCTGCTCGGCAAGCTGGAGACGCGCACGGCGACGGAGCAGGAGATTCTGTTGCAGCGGCTGGTGACGCCGCTGGCGAAGCTGACCACGGGCCGGCAGGTGGTGCACATCACGTCGGAGGTGACGGAGTCCTTCGGCGGCGCGGGCTACGTGGAGGACACGGGCCTGCCGCGCATCCAGGCGGACGCGCAGGTGCTGTCCATCTGGGAGGGCACGACGAACGTGTTGTCGTTGGACTCGCTGCGCGCGCTGGCGAAGGAAGGCACGCTGGAGGCGTTCTTCCACGAGGTGGAGGGCCGGCTGTCGAAGGTGACGGACGCGGGCCTGCGGCCGTGCGTGAAGACGGCGCACGACGCGCTGGAGCACGCGCGGGCCTGGGTGTCCGGCGCGATGGCGAACCCCACCACGATGGAGGCGGGGGCGCGGCGCTTCTCCCTGACGCTGGGCCGCACGCTGGAGTTGGCGCTGCTCAGCGAGCACGCGCAGTGGTGCCTGGAGCACGGGCACGGCCCGCGCAGCCGGGCGGCGGCGCGGCGGTTCCGGCAGAACGGCGTGGACCTCATCCAGGATGAAATCGACCTGGATGATTCGCGGCTGCTGAGCTGAGGCATCGCGACAGGTGCATGCGGCGGGCGCCGCCATTAAGAAGCGGGCGCCATGTCCGTCCTGAGCCCCGAGCAGTGCCAGCGCTTCGCCAACGATGGGTATCTCGTCCTGCCGTCCTTCGTGGAGGGCGGGACGTGTGAGCGGATGCGGGCCGTCATCCAGGAGCAGCTCGCCTCCGGTGACGGCCCGGTGGAGTACGAGGCCGAAGTCGCCTATCCGGGCTCACCGGCGAGCATCGATGCCGAGGGCGGGCGGACGGTGAGGCGGTTGCTGAAGGCGCATGGGCGCTCTTCTGTGTTCGGGGCGTGGTTCGACGACGCGCGGATGCTGGAGGCGCTGGGGCAGTTGCTGGACGGTCCGGTGGTGCAGGCGCGGGCGCACCACAACTGCGTGATGACGAAGCAGCCGCGCTTCTCATCGGACACGGGGTGGCACCAGGACGTGCGCTACTGGGCCTTCACGCGGCCGGAGCTGATCTCCACGTGGTTGGCATTGGGCCCGGAGACGCCGGAGAACGGTGGCCTGAAGGTGCTGCCCGGCACGCACCGGATGCAGTTCGCGCCGGAGCGCTACGACGCGCGGCTGTTCCTGCGGTCGGACCTGCCAGAGAACGCGGCGCTCATCGAAGGCGCGCAATACGTGAGGTTGTCCCCCGGGGACGTGCTGCTCTTCCACGCGCGGCTGTTCCACGCGGCGAGCCGGAACCACACGGCGGACACGAAGTACTCCGTGGTGGCCACATACCGGCGGACGGACAACCTGCCGGTTCCGGGCTCACGCTCCGCGAGGGATTGAGGGCAACGTCAAGGCACGTACTGATAGCGCTCGATGATCCGGCCCTCAGGCGAGACGGCATAGAGCTCAAACCAGTCGAGCTCGAAGTTGCCACCAGATCCGATTCCCTCACAGTGGTCGACGCGCCGGTTCACCCGGACGATGTAGATGCCCTTCCCCTCGCCGACGACGACCTCCAGGGCTCGCGCCGTGAAGATGCATTCATTCCGGCGCGCCTTGGGAAAACGGCTCACGACATCCTGGAGGGCCGCATGGGATGCCAAGATGGCAGGTCCATCCAGCGTCGCCATGGGCTCCAGGTTCTCTGGCCAGTCCAAGACAGCAGAAGGAATGGCTTCGCTTGAGTCAGCCTGAGTCTTCGGCTGAAGCCCAGTCGTGGCGCAAGACACCATGCAAGCCATCGCTGCCCATGCCCAAACACGGCGGATGCCGTGCTTGAGTGGGCAGCGTAGACGCGGCATCTGGCCCGGCAGGAGCTACTTCGCGGCCTGCGTGAGGGCGTCTTCCACGTAGCGGACGCCCTTGGCGGTGATGGCCTTGCCCTTCTTGGTGTCCTGGGCGTAGCCGGCGTGCAGGCGCAGCGCCTTGGCCGCGTTCGGCGCGGCGTACGTCACGCCCAGCCCGCTCCAGAAGCGCGACGTCGTTCCGGACGTCACCTCCACGTCCAGCGACTTCGCCAGGTAGAGCGGGATCAGCGAGCGCAGGAGCTGGTCCTTCTCCTTACCCGCGGAGACCAGGTCCTTCTGGCGCGCGTGGCCTCGCAGCGCGGTCTCCAGCACCGACACCGCGTCCTCGCTCGCGGCTCCGGACGAGGCCGCCTTCTTCGCGGCCGGGGCCTTCTTCGCCGCGCTCTTCTTCTTCGCGGGCGCCGCCTTCTTCGCGGCCGGGGCCTTCTTCGCCGCGCTCTTCTTGCTCGCGGACTTCTTCGCCTTGGGCGCCGTCTTGCGGCGGGCGGCTTGCGCCAGCTCCATGCGGCCCTCGAAGGGGACCCCCACCACCGTCGCGTCCACCTGGCGCTCCGGAATCGCGTTGCGCAGGGACTCGATCACCTCATGCACGGACGCGCGCGGGGCCTCGGAGTGCACCGGGCGAGAGACGCGGGTCCGAGCAGGCTCGCTCACGGGCGGCTTGCCCTGCGCGTAGTACCGAACCCAATCGCTCGCCTCCTCCACCACTTCAGACAGGCCCACGCGATCGAGCAGCGACCCCAACCACCGAAGACTGTTGCGCACTGAGTACCCTCCCGTTCTGATCCACGCTACTACACTCCAGACAGAAGCAACCTATATCGCTAGCAATACGGGTTGTTCCATGCCCCCGTGGGTATTCCTGCCCATCCCTCCACGGATCACGGGAACAGACGTGCAGATGTAGCTGGGTGTTCCTACGTCTCACTGCTTCACGGACACCACGCTGCGCGTCTTCACGTTCGTCACCTTCCCCGAGCGCTCCAGCATCCCCTCCCCCACGAGGAACAGCGCGCCGTGGATCTCCTGCCTGCACCGCGCATACACCTCCGAGGGCACCACCAGGTTGGCGATCCCCGTCTCGTCCTCCAGCGAGATGAAGCAGATCCCCTTCGCCGTGGGCGGCATCTGCCGGCAGATCATCATCCCCCCCACCTTCACCGGCCGCCCCGCCGACACCCGCTTCAACCCCTCCGCCGTCACCGCCCCCATCCGCTTCAACGTGGGCCGGAGCAACTCCATGGGGTGCTTTTCCAGCGACAACCCCACCGTGTCGTAATCCGCCACCACCCGCTCCTGGACGCCCATGGGAGGCAATTGGACCGCCGTGCCATCCATGGGCATGCCGAAGAACAGGTCGTCCGCGTCCAGCGGCCCCAGCGCCTGGATCTCCCACAGCGCCTGCCTCCGCGCCCCGCACAGCGACGCCAGCGCCCCGGACAACGCCAGCCGCGTCAAGTCATGCCGGGGAATGCGCGCCCGCCGCGCCAGGTCTCCCACGCTCGTGTAGTCCCCCCGCCTCGCGGTCTCCACCGCCCGGCCCGAGGACTCGCCCAGCCCCCGCACCATCCGCAACCCCAGTCGCACCGCCCCGTCCTCCAACGTGCAGTCCCAGCTCGAACGGCGCACGTCCACCGGCCGCACCTCCACGCCGTGCCGCTGCACGTCCGCCACCAGCGTGTGCGGCGCGTAGAACCCCATGGGCTGTGAATTGAGCAGCGCCGCCGTGAAGGCCGCCGGGTAGTGGCACTTCAGCCAGCTGGACGCATAGGCAATCAACGCGAAGCTCGCGGAGTGGCTCTCCGGGAACCCGTAGTGCGCGAACCCCCGGAAGTGGTCGAACCACTCCTCCGCCTGCTTTCGCGTGTAGCCCTTCGCCTCGCAGCCCTCCACGAAGCGGCCCCGGTACGGGAGGATGCGCGCCTCCGCCTGCTTGTGGCTCAGCGCCCGCCGCAAGCCGTCCGCCTCTCCCGCGCTGAAGCCCGCCGCCACCATCGCGAGCCGCATCGCCTGCTCCTGGAAGAGCGGCACGCCCAGCGTCTTCTGGAGGATGCCGCGCACCTCGTCGCTCGGGTACGTCACAGCCTCCTGGCCGTGCCGCCTGCGCAGGTACGGGTGCACCATGTTGCCCACGATGGGCCCCGGCCGGATGAGCGCGATCTGCACCACCAGGTCGTAGAACTCCCGGGGCTGGAGCCGGGGCAGCATGTTCATCTGCGCGCGGCTCTCAATCTGGAACACGCCCACCGTGTCCGCATTGCACAGCATGTCGTAGACCTTCGGATCCTCCGGCGGCACCGTGGCCAGGGACAGCTCGCGGCCGTAGTGCTTGTGGATCAGGGCGAAGCAGCGCGACAGCGCCGTCAGCATGCCCAGCGCCAGCAGGTCCACCTTCAGGAGCCCCACCGCGTTGATGTCGTCCTTCTCCCATTGGATGACCGTGCGGCCCGGCATCGCCGCGTTCTCCACCGGCACCAGGTCCACCAGCGGCTCGCGCGTCATCACGAAGCCGCCCACGTGGATGGACAGGTGCCGGGGCACGCCCTCCAGCTCCTTCGCCACCGACAGCGTCCGCAGCACCCGCCCATCCGTGGGTGACAGCCCCGCCTCCTGGAGCACGTCCGGCGTCACCTGGAAGCCGTGCGACGACGCCACCCGCGACAGCCGGTCCACCTGATCCAACGACAGCCCCAGCGCCTTGCCCGCCTCGCGCAGCGCGAGCCGTCCCCGGTAGCAGATCACTTCGCACACCATGCCCGCGTGGCGACGGCCGTGCTTCTCGTAGACGTACTGGAGCACCTCCTCGCGCCGCTCGTGCTCAAAGTCCACGTCGATGTCCGGCGGCTCCTTGCGCTCCATGCTGAGGAAGCGCTCGAACAACAGCCCCATCCGCACCGGATCAATGGCCGTGATGCCCAGCGCGTAGCAGACCGCCGAGTTCGCCGCGCTGCCCCGCCCCTGGCACAGGATGCCCCGCCCCCGCGCGAACATCACGATGTCCCACAGCGACAGGAAGTACCCCGCGAAGTCCAACGCCGCGATGAGCCGCAGCTCGTGGTCGATCTGCTTCGTCACCGCCGGCGGCACGCCCCCCGGATAGCGCGTGCGCAGGCCTGCCTCCGTGAGCACCCGCAGGTGCGCGTCCGCCGTGCGGCCTTCCGGCAGGTCCTCCTCCGGGAAGCGGTAGTGCAGCGCGTCCAGGGACGCCTCGCAGCGCGACGCCAGCTCCACCGTGCGCGCCAGCGCCTCCGGCCGATCCGCGAACAGCCGCGCCATGTCCCCGGGCGACTTCAACGTCCGCTCAGCGTTCGGAAACAGCCGCGTGCCCGCCTGATCCACCGTCACCCCGTGGCGAATGGACGTGAGCACGTCCTGGAGCACCTGCCGGTCCCGGTGGTGCGTGTGCACGTCGTTGTGCACCACCAGCGGCACGCCCAGCGCGCGGGCCAGCGCTTCCGCTCGCGCCTCCCGAGCCGCGTCCCCCGCCGACAGCGAGCGGCTCAGGCCCACGTGGAAGCGCCCGGGAAACGCCTCCGCCAGTGGGGCCACCGCCTCCAGCGGTGCGGGCCCCGGGAGCAGCGCGAGCAACCCCGACGCGTGCTCCGCCACCTTGCGCCAGGGCACGCCCGCCTCGCCCTTGGGGTGCGTCATCCGGCCGTGGGACACCAGCCGGCACAGGTTCGAGTACCCGGTCGCGTCCCTCGCGTACACCACCACCGGAGGGCCGTCCTCCAGCGTCAGCTCCGCGGCGAGGAGCAGCTTCACGCCGTGCTCCTTCGCCGCGTGGTGCGCCTTCACCACGCCGTAGAGCCCGTCCCTGTCCGTCAGCGCCAGCGCGGACAGCCCCAGCCGGGCCGCGGTGGCCACCAGCTCCTCCGGATGGGAGGCGCCGTGCAGGAAGGAGAAGTGGGATCGGCACACCAACTCGGCGTAGCTCACGCCTGATCAGGATACTGAGCAGACGTTCAGGCGCTAGATTGGATCTCCGTTTCGCGAGCGGGCGACTTCTTGGGTTGTGCCGGGCCCGAGTCCGGGCTCAGTACGGGTCCTGGCGGGGGCACCGGGTGACGTTCAAGAAGTTGCGGATGCCCGTCAGTTCCCCCCGTAGGTGTAGTTGTAGGACTCCGTGCTGGAATAGGGGCAGACGCAGCTTTCGAAGCCCACCCGCACCGTGCGCGTGTTGTCGCTCCAGTGGGGCGCGTACCACTGCAAGGTCCCGTTGCAGGGATAGGCCAGTTGGCTCCGCGTCCCAGACTCCTCGGGGGCTTCCGCCTCTTCCTTCGGCAAACAATGGCAAATCAAACGCAACCTCTGTCGCCATCACTTGCCACCTGAGGCGGAATGCGCGGATTCAACTGTCTTCCGCATGGCAATCCAATTTCATGGAATCTGGCTTGTTATTGAAAGGCGGAAGGACTTCCCGCAGGGTGGCGGCCTCCCTTCCCCTGGAGACACGACATGAACCAGCGTTCGAAGCTGCTGCTCGCCGCCGCAAGCATGCTCCTCCTTCCGCTGACCGCCAGCGCGCGGCCGCCCGAATGTGACAACCAGTGCAGCCCCACCCGGTCCTGTACCCTGCTGTGCACCATGGGCAGTTCGGTCATCACCTGCGGCGAATTCGGCGTCTGCAGTGGCGCCCTGCCGGTGCAGCCGTCCGAACCGCAGGCCTCCGCGCAGCAGCCCGCGCCCGCCCAGGCCGACGACGCGGAAGCCGTCTGCCGCGCCCCCGACGTTCAGGCCCAGGGCTGATATCCGTTACGCTTCCTCCTCCTGGAGCGGTGTCTCCACCCGCTCCAGGAGACGCTTCCGGTCGAACCCAGGGCTCAGTTAGGAGTCCTCCGGGGACAGGTGGAGTAGTTCAAGAAGGTTCGGATGTATGTCAACTCACCCCCGTAGGTGTACGTCTCCTGGCCGGGCTGATAACAGACGCAGCTTTCGAAGCCCACCCGCACCGTGCGCGTTTGATCGCTGAAATGAGGCGCGTACCACTGTGAGGTCCCATTGCAGGGATAGCCCAGTTGTCCGCGCGTCCCGGACTCCTCCTGGGCGGGTTCCGCGCTCGCCTCCTCCTTTGACTCCACGCCGCCGCATCCGCTCAGGACCCCAAGCACCCACAGCGCTCCCATGACACGCATCCGCATGCATCCCTCCGTGGCTGGGCCGTCCAATCGGACGGCCATGCAAGGATAGACGCGGACAATGGCAAATCAAACCACGACCTCTGCCGCCATCATTTGCCGCTGCAAGCGGAAGACGCTCCTCGATTATTGTCTTCTCATCCATGGCCACGCCTGTTGCCTGATGAGGCATTGAGGCAAACGCCCGTCGAGTGGACCCAGGGCTGATATCCGTCGCGGCCCCTGCTCCTGGATCGGTGTCCCCTCCGACTCCAGGAGCGAGGTTTGATCTGTCATCGGGTTCCGGGCGAGCATGCGCCGGGCTGTCTTCGTCTCACCGACAGCCTTCAGCCGCAGTGGTGCTACTCGTTCCCGAGGTGCCTCATGACGCTGCTCCGCCGATCCCTCCTCCTGGTCCCCGCCCTCCTCCTCGCGCCGCTGACCGCCAGCGCCCGTCCGCCGGATTGCACCAACACCTACTGTGAACAGGAGTCGTGCGCCGCCCTCTGTCTGGAGGCCGGACACATCATCACCTGTGGTGATTACGGCGTCTGCATCGGCTCGCCGGTGGCGCAGCCCTCCGAGCCGCAGGCCTCCGTGCAACCCGCGGACACCGACGACGCGTCGGAAGCCGTCTGCCGCGAGCCCGAGGCCCGGGGCTAGTTCACCGCTGCTTCCTGGAGCGAGGTGCGCTCCACCTCCTCCAGGAAGCCCTGGCGATCCCTGGCGAAGGACGGTCATGTTCATCACCGATCCAGAGAAGTTCATCCATCAGCAGATCATCCTGATGGGGGGCAGCATCCAGTCGAACGACCTGTTCACCCGGAAGGGGGACCTCGTCAGCTACGAAGGACAGCTGCTCAGTTTCGGGGCGACGGAAGGCCGTCACCGGGTCTTCGTGAAGCACTGGTTCCAGGAACCCGAGGACTCGGATGAGGACGAGCCGGATCTGGAATGGGAAAAGGAGAAGGCCCAGCTCCAGGCGCTGCGTGGCTACACCGTGGTCCCGCGGACCTTCGGTTGGACGCCTCGCGCTTCCGTGACGATCGACGCCGACCCGTCCGACGGCTTCGTCTCCGCGCAGACCTTCAACCTGGAGGGCAACGAAGGGGGCCAGGGCAAACGGGCCTACCTGCTGCCCTGGCACGAGGATGGCGTCTGTTGGATGCAGCTGGGGGCTGAAGCCAATTTCTTCTTCACCGACGTGATGACGGGCTGCACGTTTGGCGTGGGCGGAGATTCGCGCAAGCCCGTCGTGCTCCACAGCAACGTCGGAGACAGCAAGCTCCGCGACGCCCAGACGCGGGAGCATCTCAAATACGTCACCCAGCGGCTGCCGGTGGGCGCTCAGGCCTCTCCCGTGACGCTCTATGGCAAGGATGCGTGGCTAACCGGACGCGCACTGGAGTCCGTCCTCCTGGAGCGAGGTGCGCTCCACCTCCTCCAGGAAGTCCCCCAGCGCGACGTTCACCGCTTGGGGCTGCTCCAGGATGCACATGTGCCCGCCGCAGCGCAGCCGCTTGAGCCGCGCGCCCCGGATGCGCTGATGCAGCCGCTCCGACACCTCCGGCACCGTCACCGCGTCCTCCTCCCCCACCAACACCAACGTCGGCGTCTGGATGCGGTGCAGCTCCCCCTCCACGCTGCGGCGGTGGATGACGCCCTGCATCGCCCGCCACACCGCGCGTGGGTTCGCCACCAGCTGCCGGCGCAGCAACGCCCGCTCCGCGGACCGCTCCGGGTCCCGCATGAACGTGCGCCCGAAGTAGAGAGACATGATCCGATCCACCACCGGCCTCAGACCCAGCCAGTGCGTGAGCGTCGTCAGCACCCGGTAGCGCGCCAGTGTCAGCGGCAGCTCCGCCGCGGCGGAGGAGTCCAGCAGCGCCAGTGAGCGCAGGAGCTCCGGGTGCCTCGCGGCCAGCCGCAAGCCCACGAAGCCCCCCATGGACTGGCCCACGAAGTGACACGGCGCCAGCCCCAGCGCCTGGATGACCGCCACCGCGTCCTCGTACACGGTGCGCAGGTCGATGACCGAGTCGCCAGGCGGGGGCTCGCTCTGCCCCTGGCCCCGGTGGTCGTACACGATGCAGCGGTAGTGGCCCCTCAGGGCTTCCACCTGCCGGTGGAACAGACGGGAGTCCCAGAGCAGCCCGTGGCTGAAAAGCACCGGCTCCCCGCTCCCCCCTGTGTCCTCGTAGTACAGTCGTGCACCACGGATGGACAGGTATGGCATCTGCTTTTCCCCCGGCTTGGACCCCCTTAGGGCCTTCCCGGAACCCACCCTCCGTTTTGATTGATTCCGGATGCCCGGCCGCCCGGTTTGACAGGGGGCTGAAGCCGCTGCCAAACAAGGACCCCATGGACACCACCGCCTGGCAGCTCTGGTTGATCGCCGCCATCGTCCTGGGCGCGCTGGAGATCAAACTCTCCGGCTTCGTGACGCTCTGGTTCGCCGTGGGCGCGCTGATGGCCTCCCTGATGGCCGGGGTGGGCCTGGGCCTCAACAGCCAGCTCTTCGCCTTCATCCTGGTGTCCGCCGCCCTCTTCGGTGCGTCCCGCACCATCTTCAAACACGTTTTCATGCGGGACGCCGTGCATTTGAAGACGGGCGTGGAGGCGATGCTGGGCCAGGAGGCCGTGGTGATGGAGGCGCTGGCGGACGGACACGGCGGCACCGTGCGCATCAACGGCGAGCTGTGGATGGCGCGCTCCCTGTCCGGGCCCCTGCCCGAGGGCGAGCGCGTCACCGTGGAGCAGATTGAAGGCCTCAAGTTGTGGGTGCGACGCCCATCGGCGTCCAACGAAGTCGCGCTGCAACCGGCGCGTCGCAAGAAGAAGGAGAACGCAGGATGGGACTGACCATTGTTCTGCTCGTCGCGGCCGCGGCCGTCGTGATCGGGCTCGTCACCGGTGTGCGCATCGTTCCCCAGGCCAAGGTGATGGTCGTGGAGCGGCTGGGGAAGTTCCACCACGTGGCCTCCAGCGGCCTCAACATCCTCATCCCCTTCATGGACAGCCCTCGCGCCATGGAGATGCGCGCCGGCAACCGCTTCACGCGCAACACCCTGGTGGACCTGCGTGAGCAGGTCATGGGTTTCGAGACCGTCCAGGTCATCACCCATGACAACGTCAACATGGAAGTGGGCTCGGTCATCTACTACCAGATCGTCGATCCGGGCCGGGCGCTCTACCAGGTGGAGAACCTGGCGCTCGCCATCGAGCAGCTCACCATGACGAACCTGCGCAACGTCATGGGCGGCCTCACGCTGGATCAGACGCTCACCAGCCGCGAGACGGTCAACACCAAGCTGCGCATGGTGCTGGACGAGGCCACGGAGAAGTGGGGCGTGAAGGTCACCCGCGTGGAGCTGCGCGAGATTGAACCGCCCCAGGCCATCAAGGCCGCCATGGCCAAGCAGATGACCGCCGAGCGCGAGCGCCGCGCCGAGGTCACCAAGGCCGAAGGTGACAAGGCCGCCGCCATCCTCCAGGCCGAAGGCGAGAAGATCTCCCGCATCCTGCGCGCGGAGGCCGAGCGCGACGCGGAGATCGCCCGCGCCGAAGGCCACAAGCGCGCCGTGATGCTGGAGGCCGAGGGCAAGGCCGAGGCCACCCGCCTCACCTTCGAGGCCATCCACACCGGCCGCGCCACGCCGGAGGTGCTCGCGCTGCGCTACCTGGAGACGCTCCAGGAGCTGGGCAAGGGCGAAAACAAGATGTTCATCCCCTACGAGGCCACCGCCGCGCTGGGCTCCATCGCCACGCTGAAGGAGGTGTTCGCCAAGGACGCCGCCCCGGCCGCCGCGCCCCAGCCCCAGCTTCCGCCCCGCGCCCCGTCGGCCGCCGCGCTGAGCGCCCAGGCCCTGGCCCGGAACGCCGCCGCGAGCGCCACCATCCCGGCCACCCGCCGGGTGCAGCCGCCCTCGGACGAGTAGCCCGCCCCTTTTCGGGGAATCGTTGTCAGGGCACCGGCGTTCTTTCCGTCGGTGCCCTGAGTCACGGCACGCGCCCGGACTTGCCATCCGCCCGGGCCGCGCCGCATGCTCCACCTGAGAAGCACCGGCTGTCGGCTTTACACGTGGGGAGATGTCACAGGTCTTCCCCTGAACGAGGTTCGCAGACCCTTGAAGCTGTTCGCCTGAAACCCCGGTCCCCAGCTGTACCCCGCCGCCGCGCGTCCTGACGGACGTGTGCGCTGGCTTCCGGTTTCAGGAGTCGCTTCAACATGCCCTCGTCCTCTTCCGTGCGCGCGCACCGCGTCTGCTTTTCGTTCACTGATGCCATCCCCGTCCTCACCGACGTGGAGTTCCACCTCGCCTCCGGCTGGACGGGCCTCGTCGGCCCCAACGGCGCCGGCAAGTCCACCCTGCTGCGCCTGTTGTCCGGGGAGCTGAAGCCCACGTCCGGGCAGCTCCAGTTCGAACCGGACTCGCCGCTCGTGTGCCTGTGTCCGCAGGGCGTGGAGGCGCTCACGCCCGACATCACCGCCTTCGCGGACGCCTGGGACGCGCTGGCGCGCAGGCTCCAGGGCCAGCTGGGCCTGGACGTCACCGCGCTGGAGCGCTGGCCCACGTTGTCCCCGGGTGAGCGCAAGCGCTGGCAGGTGGGCGCGGCGCTCGCCCGCGAGCCGGACGTGCTGCTGTTGGATGAACCCACCAACCACCTGGACGCGGAGGCACGCACCTGGCTGGTGGCCGCGCTGCGCCGCTTCCGGGGCGTGGGCGTCGTCGTGTCCCATGACCGCGAGCTGCTGGAGACGCTCACCCAGGCCACGCTGCGCGTGCACGGTGGCGAGGCGCACCTGTACCCGGGCGCCTACTCCGCCGCGAAGGGCCACTGGGAGGCGGAGCGCGAGTCGGAGGTCGCCGCCCACCAGCAGTCCAAGGCGGAGCGAGACCGGGCCGCGCAGCTGTTGGACAGCGCCCGGCGCGAACACCAGGGCGCCACCCTGTCGCGCAGCACGTCGCGGCGGATGCGCAACAAGTACGACAGCGACGCGCGCGGCCTGGGGCCCTCCACGCTGGCGAGCTGGGCCGAGTCCCGCCTGGGCCACCAGGTCACCGTGAAGCGCCGCGAACTGGAGCGCGCGGAGGCCGCGGTGGGCACCTTCACCGTGGACAAGACCGTGGGCCGCTCCGTGTTCGTGGACTACGTGCGCTCGCCCAACCCGTGGCTCTTCACCTTCGACACACCGGGCCTGAAGGCCGGCGACGTGGAGGTGCTGGGCCCCACGCGCCTGGACGTGGACCGCGAGGCGCGCATCCGCATCGAGGGCCCCAACGGCGCCGGCAAGACGACGCTCCTGAAGGCCCTGCTGGAACAGGCGCGCGTGCCTCGGGAGAAGCTCCTGTACCTGCCCCAGGACCTGGGCGCGGAGGAGACGCGCGCCCTGATAGACGCGGTGCGTGAGCTGCCCTCCGATGAGCGCGGCCGGGTGATGTCCCTGGTGGCCGCGCTGGGGGTGGATCCGCACCGGCTGCTCGCGTCCGAACAGCCGTCGCCCGGCGAGGCGCGCAAGCTGGCCATCGCGCGCGGCCTGGGCCAGCACGCCTGGGCCCTGGTGCTGGACGAACCCACCAACCACCTGGACCTGCCGTCCATCGAACGGCTGGAGGCGGCGCTGCACGACTACCCGGGCGCGCTGCTGCTCGTCACCCACGACGCGCCCTTCGCCCGCTCCTGCACCACCACGCGGTGGCTGGTGGCGAACGGACGTGTGGAGGTGGAATGAGCCACCTGACCGCCGGGATGGAGTGAAGACAGACCTCCCCGCGAAATAACGCTGAAACTTGTTTTTCGCGCCGGTGTTCCACTCCTAGGAAAGACCTGCAGTCCCGGTGGATGTCACACCGGGCCTGTATCGTCTTCTTCCCCCCATTCCAGGAGTCCGTATGTCTCGGCGTACGCCGCCATGGCGGCATTCGTGTCTCTTCATCACGGGCGCGCTCGCGCTCACTGGCTGTTCCAGCGGTTCCACCCCGGAGGAAGCGCCTCCGCTGGAGCAGCAGGCCAGCGCGCTCATCCCCGGACCGGACCTGCGCATCACGGAGCTGACGGCTCCGGACAACGCGAAGCCCGGCCAGTCCGTCACCGTCACCGCGAAGGTCTGCAACACCGGTGACCAGGCCGTGTACTCCAACACCACGCTCCAGGTGTACCTGTCCACCACGCCCACGCAGCAGGTGCCGGGGCCGGGGACGCAGCCGCCTCCCACCCAGCAACTCACCCAGGGCCAGACGGACGTGGGAACGGTGTACGCGGGCCAGTGCGTCAGCCGTTCGTTCACCATCTACGTCAGCCCTCCCTCGGGCTTCACGGGCAACGGCACCTACTACCTGGGGGCCAGCATCGACACGCTGAAGGTGGTGACGGAGTCCGACGAGACGAACAACGGCTTCGTGAAGGGCCTGATGGGCGTGGGCAACTGGCCGGACCTGGTCGTCACGCGGGTGGACGCACCGCCCAACCTGGCGCCGGGCCAGCCCTTCAGCGCGTCCGCGACGGTGTGCAACGTGGGCACGGAGTACAGCTCCGGCGGCTCCGTGGAGCTGTACCTGTCCTCGGTGAACGGGCTGACGCTGCCGCCGCAGTCCGGCCCGCCCCCCGTCCCCGTCACGCAGGTGATGGTCGGGAGCGCCCTCATGGGCAGCCTGGATCCGGGCCAGTGCCGCGCGGTGCCGCTCACCGGCTACGCCCAGAGGCCGCCCTCCGCGCCGCCGGGCACGCCGCTGTACCTGGGCACCATCGTGGACGCGTCGCGGAGCGTGATGGAGCTGCGCGAGGACAACAACACGTTCGTGCAGGGCCTGGTGGGCGTGGGCAATGGCCCGGACCTGTCCATCCGCTCCGTGACGGGGCCCGCGAGCGCGCGTCAGGGCGACTCCTTCCCTGCGACGGTGACGGTGTGCAACGAGGGCACCGCGTCTTCTCCCCAGGCCGACGTGAGGGTGTTCCTGTCCACGGTGCCGTCTCTGGCGGCACCGGGAACACAGCCCCGCCCCTTGACTGAATTCCCGGTGACGAACTTCAGCGTGCCGGCGCTGGTGAGCGGCCAGTGCGCCACCCGCACGGTGCAGGGCCCCGCCAACCGCCCGCCCGCGAATCCCAGCGAGCAGCCCCTGTATCTGGGGGCCATCGTGGACCTGCCGCAGGGCGTGGTGGAGCTGCGCGAGGACAACAACACCCGCGCGGACACGCTGATGGGCATGGGCGCGCGGCCCGACCTCACCGTCGTCTCGCTGGACGCCCCCTCCAACGCGCCGTCCTACGGGCCGCTCGCGGTGTCCGCGAAGGTCTGCAACGTGGGCACGACGCGGTCCACCGACGTGCCGGTGGAGGTGTACGTCACCAATGAGCCCTCGCTGAATGTCGTGTCCGGTCCGCCGCCCATGTCCCGCATGCCGGTGGGCATGGTCAACGTGCCGGCGCTGGAGCCCCTGGAGTGCGTCACGCGGCTGGTGAGCGGCTACTCCAACGTGCCGGGCGGGACGGCCATGCCGAACCCCGTGCTGTACGTGGGCGCCATCGTGGACCCGATGTCGTCTCTCCAGGAGCTGCGCGAGGACAACAACGTGTCTCCGCTGTCCCGCATCGGCCTGGGGTATGGCCCGGACCTCGTCGTGCGCACGCTGACGGCGCCCTCGAGCGTCAAGCCCGGCACCTCGCTGTCGACGGACGTGAAGGTCTGCAACGAGGGCACCCAGCCCTCGTCGGCTTCGACGGTGGGCCTCTTCCTGTCCACCACGGCCTCCGTGACGTCGCCCATGCAGTACCCGCCGTCACCGTCCCAGGTGATGGTGGGCACGGTGGAGGTGTCGTCGCTTTCGCAGGGCACCTGCGTGCTGTACCCGAAGACGGTGTACGCCACCCTCCCCCCGGCGGCCACGCCCACGCAGCCGCTGTACCTGGTGGCCGTGGCGGACGTGCACCAGCAGCAGATAGAGCTGCGCGAGGACAACAACACCCGCGTCGCCGGCACCCTCATCGTGGGCAATGGCCCGGACCTGGTGGTGACGGACGTCACCGGCCCCTCCAGCGCCACCCCGGGCGGCCCCCTCACCCTCAACGTCAAGGTTTGCAACGTGGGGACCGAGCCGGCGGGGCCCTCGTATGTGATGGGCGTCCTGGCCATGGAGGAGATGCAGTCCAATCCGTACCTGCCTCCCGCGTCCTCGGAGTCCTATGTCGGAATGACCTCCGTGTCCTCGCTCGCCGTGGGCCAGTGCGTGACGACGGCCGTGAGCGGCTCCGCGTCCACGGGGCCCAACGCGGACCCCGCTTCCCCGCGCTACCTGGGAGCCCGCGTGGACATGTCCAATCAGGTGGTGGAGCTGCGCGAGGACAACAACACCCGCATGACGTCGCGGATCGTCGTGGGCAGCGGCCCGGACCTGGTCGTCCGCTCGGTGACGGCACCCCCGGCCCTGCCGCAGTACGGCTCCTTCACCGCGCAGGTGCAGGTCTGCAACGAGGGCAACGTGTCCACGTACGGCTCCGTGCCGCTGGACCTGGTCATCACCACGGAGACGTCCCTCTACACGCCCGGACAGGGGCAGCCTCCGTTCACCCAGGTCCAGATCCCCGTGGGAGGCACCATGGTGCCCGCACTGTCCGCGGGCCAGTGCACCACGCTGTCGATCCCGAGCTCCGTGGTCCGCCCCTCCGCGGCCACCTCCGGACAGTCCCTGTACGTGGGCGCTCTCGTCGACGGGCCGAACTCGCTGCTGGAGCTGCGTGAGGACAACAACACCTTGACGCGGGCCACGCCCATCGGTCAGGCGCAGTAAAGGAATTCCTCCAAAAGGAAATCCCTATCGTTTGATTTGGAGTTCGCCGGCCGGAGGCCTTCATGCCTCCGGCCGGCGTTTGTCTTTTCTGGCTGGAGAATCTTCGTGGCTGGTTTGAATTTCATCGGCGTTGAGCCGTTAAGGAAGTCCCTTGGATGTCCCCGCGACGTTGAACCGGGCCCGGCGGCCAGCGCGCGTGGGGATGTTGAATCCTCACATCCATCAGGAGAATCACATGTCACGGCTCATGCCGGCATGGAGGCACGCGTGTCTGCTCGTCGCAGGCACGCTCGTCGTTACCGGCTGCGGAAGTGAAGGCGCGTCGTCCGACGCGGCTGTCATCCGGAGTCAGGGTTCCGCCCTTCAGCAGGGCGCGGACCTGGTCATCACCGAGGTGAAGACGCCGCCCGACGCGCGGCTGAACGCGTCCTTCGTCGCGGACGTGCGCGTCTGCAACAGGGGGACGGTCTCCTCGCCCCCGGCGGAGGCGGCGATCGTCATCTCCACACAGGCCACCCTGAACGCGCCAACCTCCGGCCCCATCCCGCCAACGCAGGCGCGCGTGGGACAGTCGCTGGTGCCGTCGCTCAACGCGGGCCACTGCGTGCTCATCCGCACGCAGGCGTCCGCGCAGCGGCCTCCCGACGCCTTCACGCCCGGACAGCCGCTGTACGTGGGCGCCATCGTGGACCCTTCCGCGTCCATCCCGGAGCTGCGGGAGGACAACAACACGCACGTCGCGGGACGGATGGGCGTGGGTGACGGTCCCGACCTGGTGGTCACCGACGTGACGGGGCCCACCAGCTTCCAGCAGGGCTTCACGAGCCCCCTGTCCGTGACGGTGTGCAACGTCGGCTCGGAGCGGGCGCCGGAGGTGAGCGGGGACGTGCTCCTGTCCACCCTGCCCACGATGCCGCCGCAGGGGCAGACGCCGGCCCCGGAGAGCGCGCTCACGATCACCCCCTACGTCCACACGCAGGGGCTGGACGCCGGTCGGTGCGTCACGCTGTCCAGGGCGGGCTCCGCGATCGCGCCCACCTCCTGGCAGCCGAACACGCCGCTGTACCTGGGCGCGCGCGTGGAGGAGCCGCGGTTCGTCCCGGAGCTGCGGACGGACAACAACACCTTCGTGAAGGGACGGGTGGGCCTGGGCAACGGCCCGGACCTGGTGGTCAGGTCGCTGAAGGCGGCGGCCAACGTCGCACCGGGGATGCACTTCCCTGTCGAGGCGACGGTCTGCAACGTGGGAACGGCCGACACCGGCCCCTCCGCCCAGTTGCAGCTGGCGCTCACCACGGAGAGCGCCGTGGTCTTCCCGTCGCAGTCCGGGCCCCTCGACTCACGGACCCAGGTCCCCGTGGGGGGCACGAACGTGCCGGCCCTCTCCGCCGGCCAGTGCAAGACGCTGACGGTGGACGCCATCGCCTCCCGGCCCCAGGAGGCAGGGCCGTACCAGGCGCTGGCCCTGGGCGCGGTCATCGACGCGAACCGGACCGTGCCGGAGCTGCGTGAGGACAACAACGTCTTCACCCAGGGCCTGGTGGGCATGGGCTTCGACGCGGACCTCGTCATCACGGACGTGAAGGCTCCCGCGAACCTGCGCGACGGCCAGCCGTTCACCGCGAGCTACACGGTCTGCAACGTGGGCCTCAGCCCCGCGTCCTCCACCGGCGTGTCGATGTACCTCTCCGTGGACGCGACGCCGCCCGCGGTGGCCCCCTGGCAGTCCCAGGGCCCCCTCCCCGGGTACGCGCCCCTGGGCCGGTCCTCCATCAACACGGAGCTGACGCCGGGCCAGTGCACCACGCAGAGCGGGACGTTCCATGCCATGCGCCCCATGGAGCTGGGGCCCCTGCCCCTGTCCTCCACGCTGAACCTGAGCGCGGTGGTGGACGGCCCGCCTGACGCGCGCACGGACAACAACGGCTTCGCCGTGGGTCCCGTGGGCGTGGGCAACGGGCCGGACCTGGTCGTCACCGAGCTCCAGGGTCCTGCCAGCGCGCGGCCCAACGAGTCGTTCACCAGCAGCGTGCGCGTCTGCAACGTGGGTACGCAGCCGTCGCCCGGGACCTCGCAGGTGGCCGTCTACCTGGGCACGGGCAACACGCTGCCGGCGCCCCTGGCGCAGAGCGGCTCGCCGTCGTCTCCCGACGGCACCGTGGCGCTCGTGGGCACGGTGAGCGTGCCGTCCCTGGGTGAAGGGGCCTGCGTCACGCAGAGCCTCACCGGACCGGCGGCGCGGCCGGCGCAGGCCACGCCGTTGCAGCCGCTGTACCTGGGCGCCGTCGTCGACCCGGGGGCGACCCTGCAGGAGCTGCGCGAGGACAACAACACGTTCGTCGCGGGCCTGATGGGCGTGGGGCACGGCGCGGACCTGGTGGTCACCGGGCTGACGTTCCCGGACACCGTCGCGCCGATGGAGTCGTTCACCGCCACCGCGCGCCTCTGCAACACGGGCACGGAAGGCTCGTCCCTGACCCCGGTGATGTTCGTGGTGTCCGCGGAGGCGAACGGGACGATGCCCGCGCCGGGTACGCTGTTCCCTTCGATGGACCAGTACCTGGCGGGTCAGCTGAACGCTCCGTCGCTTCAGGCCGGCCAGTGCCAGGACGCGCCGGTGACGCTGCACGCGAACCGGCCGTGGAGTGCGCCCGTGGACGCGCCGCTGTACCTGAGCGCCGTCGTGGATCCGTTCCAGAACCAGCTGGAGCTGCGCCGGGACAACAACGTGTCCCCGGGGCGGAGGCTGGGCGTGGGCACCGGGCCGGACCTGATCATCACGTCGCTGACGGGTCCCGCGAGCGCTTTCGGTCCGCTCGACCTGGGCGTCACCGTCTGCAACCTGGGCTCCCAGGCCGTGCCTGCGCCCCGGGTGACCCTGCACCTGCTGACGAAGCCCTCGCTGACGCTGCCGGCCCCGAACATGCCCGTCCCACTGGAGGAGCTGCTGGGTGAAGCCACCCTTCCGCCCGTGGCGGCGCACGCCTGCGTCACGCAGACGGTGAACGCGTTCATCTCCGGAGCCGGCATCGGGATACCGGGCACGCAGACGTTCTTCCTGGGCGCCAGCGTGGACCGCGCCCAGGATCTGCCGGAGGTGCGCGAGGACAACAACACGTTCGTCGGTCCGCGCATCGGCGTGGGGTTCGCCGCGGACGTCGTCATCACCGCCATGGGCGGGCCGGCTCAGGTCCAGCCGTGGGCGGCGATGCAGGTGCCCGTCACCGTCTGCAACCAGGGCACGATGCTCGCGCCGCCTCACTCGGTGGACCTGCTGCTCTCCACGGTGGCCACACTGCCGGCATCCGCCGTCCAGGGTGAGCCCATCGAGTCGCCCACCCTGTCTCGGCTGGGCTCCGTGCAGGTGCCGCCGCTGGCTGCCGGTGAGTGCGTCTCGGTGGAGGGATCCGTCAACGCCGTCCCTCCGCAGGCGGCACAGCCGGGCGCGGCCCTCTACCTGGGGGCCTCCGCGAGGCTTTACGACTCCGAGCTGCGCAAGGACAACAATGGCTTCGTGCGCGGCACCCTCGTGGTGAGCAACACGCCGTAACCGCGCTTCACGGCACGCAGGACACGCGGGAGCCGGCCGGGGTCTTCATGAACCCGGCCGGCGTTTGCCTTTCCAGGCCACGCATCCAACACGCTGGGTTTGAAGCACATTGGCTTTTCGTATGTCAGGGCATCCCTTTAGTGTCGTCATCGCACCAGACCTGGCCCAGCGGCCGGCGTCTGGTTGATTGAACATTCCCCCAAGGAGAACACATGCAACGGCTCTCGCCGTCATGGAGACACGCGTGTCTGCTCATTACTGGCACGCTCGTCATCACCGGCTGCGGAAGTGAAGGCGCGTCTACCCACGCGCCCTCCGCCCGCGGTCAAAGCCATTCACTGGACCACGGCTCGGACCTGATCATCACCGAGCTTCGCGCCCCTGACAGCGTTCGGGACGGGAATGACTTCACCGCCACCGTGAAGGTCTGCAACCAGGGCTCCGCGGCCGCGTACCCCCAGGGCAGCGGCACGTTCCTGCAGCTGTACCTGTCCACGACCCCCACCCAGCAGGTGCCTGACCCCAACGCTCCGCCCCCGACCCAGCAGATCACCGTGGGCCAGAAGGACGTGGGCCCGCTGGAGCCCCTCCAGTGCGTCACGCGCACCGTGACCGCCAACGCGATGCCGCCTCCGGGGCAGCCCGGCACCGCCTTCTATCTGGGCGCCAGCATCGACACGGGGCAGTCCGTGACGGAGCTGGATGAGACGAACAACGGCTTCGTCCGCGGCCTGATGGGCGTGGGCCTGGGCCCGGACCTCGTGGTGTCCGAAGTGCACATGCCCGCGAGCGTCCGGCCGGGAACGGCCCTCCTCGCCGACGTGCGCGTCTGCAACGTGGGCACGGAGGAGTCGCCCCATTCCGAGGCGGAGCTCTACATCTCCACGCTGGACACCCTGAGCCTTCCCACACCGGGCGCGCCGGTGGATGTTCAGGCGCCGATGGGCATCGTCCCCGTGCCGCCGCTGGAGGCGGGCCGCTGCTTCACGGTCCGGACGCAGGCGTTCCCGCAGAGTCCCCCGGCGGCCACCCAGCCCGGGCAGCCGCTGTACGTGGGCGCCATCATCGACCCGCGGCAGCAGCGCCCCGAACTGCGCGAGGACAACAACACGCGCGTCGCGGGCCGGCTGAGCGTGGGCGACAAGGCCGACCTGGTGGTCACCGACATGACGGGGCCCACGAACATCGGCCCGGGGCACTCGTTCTCCGGCTCCGTGACGGTGTGCAACGTGGGCACGGACCGGGCCATGGATGTACGCGCGGACGTGCTGCTGTCCACGGAGTCCCCGCTGCCTGCTTCGCAGCAGCCCGGCGCCCTGACGGAGTCCTTCGTCGGACAGGCGCAGGCGCCGGGGTTGGATGCGGGACGGTGCGTCACGCTGCCGGTGTTCGGCGTCACGTACCCGCCCCCGGCCTTCCAGCATGGCGGTCCGCTGTACCTGGGCGCGCGCGTGGACGGACTGCTGTACGTCCCGGAGCTGCGTGACGACAACAACACCTTCACGAAGGGCACCGTGCGCGAGGGCTATCGCCCCGACCTGGTGGTGCGGTCGCTGAAGGGCCCCACCCACCTCCCGGATTCCTATTCGTTCCCCGTCGAGGCGCAGGTCTGCAACGTGGGCACGGCCAACCTGTCTGGCTACGCCCACCTGGAGCTCTTCCTCTCCACGGAAGCCTCGGTGACGCTCGCGCCGTTGTACGGGCCCTACCCCACGCAGACCCAGGCCCCGGTGGGCGGAGCGGACGTGACCTACCTCCCCGCCGGCCAGTGCCAGACGGTGCAGGTGAACGCCTACCGCAACCTGCCCATGGAGGCGCAGCCGGGTCAGCCCCTGTACCTGGGCGCGGCCATCGACACGGTCCATAACGTCCAGGAGATGGACGAGGACAACAACACGTTCATCCAGGGACTGGTGGGCACGGGACCGGACGCGGACGTGGTGATCACCGACGTACGCGCCCCCGCGGACCTCCAGGACGGCCAGCCCTTCAGCGCGACCTATACGGTCTGCAACCAGGGCACGGCCCCCGTGTATAGCTACGGGGTCTCGCTGTTCCTCTCCACGGAGACCGCGCCGCCCGTGTCGCGGCCGTATCCGGCGCCCCCCGTGTTCGCGGAGCTCCCGCGGGCCTACGCCTTCCAGGGCCGCGCCCAGGCCTACGCGATGCTGGCGGCCGGGCAGTGCACGACCCAGCGCTCCACGTTCCAGGCCTCGCGTCCGGTGGACTCGATGCTCTCGCCGTTCGAGCGGCCCCTGAACCTGAGCGCGGTCGTGGACATGCAGCAGTTCGAGCCGCGCGTGGACAACAACGGCTTCGCCGCGGGCATCGTTGGCGTGGGCAACGGGCCGGACCTCGTCATCACCGAGCTGCAGGGGCCCGCCAGCGTGCGGCCCGGGGAGACCTTCACCAGCAAGGTGAAGGTCTGCAACGTGGGCACGGGGCCGCTGAGCGGCGGCTCGCGCGTGGCGGTCTACTTGAGCGTGGACGACACGCTGCCGGCGCCGGATCCGCTGGCGTTCCCGCCCATGCCCATGGGCGGCCAGAGGTTCGTGGGTGACGCGTCCCTGCCGTCGCTGGGCGCGGGAGCCTGCACCACGCGGCAGATCTCCGGGTGGGCGGATGCGCCGCCCGACGCGGTTCCGTTCCGCCCGCTGTACCTGGGGGCCGTCGTCAACCGGGAGGCGATGCCGCAGGAGCTGCGCTGGGACAACAACACCCGCGTGGCGGGCGCCATTGGCGTGGGCAACGGGCCGGACCTGGTGGTCACCGCGGTGACGGCCCCCTCCACCGTCGCGCCATGGGAGCCGTTCGCCGCCACCGTGCGCGTCTGCAACGTGGGCACCGATTCCGTGAGCTCCACCGAGGTGGCGCTCGTCGTGTCCACGGAGGAGACCTGGAACCTGCCTCCGCCGGGCTCACCGCCGCCGTCCCCCAACGATCCCAACCAGTTCATGGCGGGGTACCTGAACGTCGCGCCGCTCGATGCCGGACAGTGCGTGAGCGCCATGGGGATGGTGTCCGTCGACCGGCCCTCGGGAGCGTCGCCGCAGCAGCCCCTGTACCTGAGCGCCGTCGTGGATCCGTTCCAGGGCCGGACGGAGCTGCTCGAGGACAACAACGTCTTCGTGAAGGGGCGCCTGGGCGTGGGGTCGGGGGCCGACCTGATCATCACCGCGCTGACGGCGCCCGCCAGCATCCGGTACGGCCAGTCCTTCACCGCCACCGTCACCGTCTGCAACCAGGGCTCCCTGGCCTCGTGGGACAGCCTGCCGGTGACGCTGCAACTGCTGTCCCATCCCCAGCTGTCCCTGCCTCCGCAGGGCGGCGCGCACCAGGTGCCCCTGGATGAGTTCCTGGGCGAGTTCTTCATTCCCCAACTGGCCGGGCACACCTGCCTCACCCTGCCGGTGACCGGCAACTTCTACGGGTACACGAGCTCGGAGCCGCTCACGTACTACGTGGGGGCCACCGTGGACCGGTACTGGAGCACGTCGGAGGTGCGCAAGGACAACAACACGTTCGTCGGGCCGCGCGTCGGCGTGGGGAACGCGCCGGACCTCGTCATCACCGCGATGGGCGGGCCGGAGAACCTCGAGCCTTATGGACAGGCGCAGCTCCCCGTCACCGTCTGCAACCAGGGCACTCAGCCCTCTTCCACCCAGACGGTGGAGTTCTTCCTCTCCACGTCGTCCACGCCGCCGGAGCTGACCTTCCCCGGTGGAGATCCGGCCTCCAGCGTGTCCCTGGCGGGAGCGGTGGAGATTCCGTCCCTGCCCGAGAACGCGTGCGTCACGCGGGAAGGCACCCTCCACGCCAATCCGCCCGCTGCGGATCCGGAAGAGTCCCTCTTCGTGGGGGCCTTCATTCGCGCATGGTCTCCCAACGACGAGCTGCGCACGGACAACAACGCCTTCGTGCGGGGCCGCATCGGCGTGGGGTTCGGGCCGGACCTGGTCGTCACGGAAGTCGTCGCGCCGTTCGCCGTGCGCGGGGGTGAGATGTTCAGCACCACCGTGACGGTCTGCAACCAGGGCACGCAGCCCTCGGGGTGGAACAGCCAGGTGGAGCTCCTCCTCTCCACCCAGCCCACCCTGGCGTTCCCGGACGAGATGCCGTCCTCCTCCACCCAGGTGACCCTGGGCGCGCTGGACGTGGACAATCTGGAGGCGGGGAGCTGCACGACGCGCCAGCTCTTCACCACCGCGAACACGCTGCCCGGCTACCAGGGCTCCGGGCTGTTCTACCTGGGCGCGCTGGTGGACGCTCAGCGGTGGGTGACGGAGCTGCGCGAGGACAACAACGCCTTCGTCGAGAACTTCCTCGCGGTGCTGCCGTAGCCGCATTCCGCCGCACGTAGGACACGCGGGCGTCGGCCGGGGTCTTCACGAGCCCCGGGCGGCGCCCGCCGCCGTTTCACATGAACCTCAGCGGGTGGCGCTCCACTCGCGGAACCACGCCACCAGCCGGGCCACGCCCGCGTCCACGGACACGCGCGGCCTGAAGCCCGTCTCCGCCTCCAGCCGCGAGGTGTCCGCCCACGTGGAGACCATCTCCGCGGGCACCGAGGGCACGGACGTCACGCGGGCCTTCGTACCCCAGTGCCGCTCCAGCAGGCCCACGAAGTCCCCCAGCGCCACCGGCTCGCCGTGGCCCACGTTGAGCAGCCGGTGCGGCGGGCTCCCCGTCGGAGGGCGGTCCAACACGCGCAGCACGGCCTCCGCCACGTCGTCCACGAAGGTGAAGTCGCGCCGCATCCGCCCGTCGCCGTGCAGCCGCAGGGGCTCACCCTTCGCCAGCGCGCGCAGGAAGAGCAGCGGCGCCATGTCCGGACGTCCCCACGGCCCGTACACCGTGAAGAAGCGCAGGCCGCTCGTGGGCAGCCGGTGCAGGTGGCTGTACGCGTGCGCCATCAACTCGTTGGCGCGCTTGGTGGCGCCGTAGAGGTTGAGCGGTTGATCCACAGGCGCGTCCTCGCGGAACGGAGCGGGCGTGGCCGCGCCGTACACGGAGCTGGAGGACGCGTAGACCAGGTGCTGGACGCGCGCCTCGCGGCAGGCCTCCAGCACGCGCACGAAGCCCGTCACGTTGGTGTCCGAGTACGCCGGAGCCTCCGCGTCCGGGGCCCGCACGCCCACCCGAGCGGCCAGGTGCACCACGCCCTCCGGACGCGCGGCCGTGAACGCTTCGCCCAGCCGGGCCGCGTCGGTGATGTCCCCGGACAGAAAGGTAAAGCCACGCGCACCGGACAGCCGCTGGAGGCGTGCGCGCCGCAGCGCCACGTCCCCAGGGGCCGCGTCCAGCGCGTCCAGCCCCACCACCGTGTCGCCTCGGGAGAGGAGCCGCTCGCAGACGTGGGCGCCGATGAAGCCCGCCGCGCCCGTCACCAGGACCCGCATGCCCCCCTCGTCACGCGCGAAGGAAGGACGACCGCCGTCACGGCACCACCTGCACCGCGTCGATGACGGCCCGGCGCAGGAACGAGTTCCAGTCCGTCGCGGACTGGTAGGCGCTCACCACAGGCTGCGAACGGAACGTGTCCGTCCAGAGCACCTGGCCGGTGGGGTCCACCATGCCCAGCCGCAGCACCACGTCCACCCGGCCCAGCACCGTCGCGCCGGATACGTCCAGCCAGTCCAGGATGACCACCACCGCGGCCTCGGCCTTGTTCTGCTGGACGAAGGAGGACACCTCGTCCGTGAGCGGCACCGGGGCCTGGGACTGGCGCGTGGCCACGACCTCGAAGCCGCGCGAGAGGAGCTCCGCCTCCGTCTGGCGGGCCAGCACCGTGCGCGGGTTGCTCTCTCCGATGATGTCCTGGCGGAACGTGCCCGTGGGCAGCACGTCCACGCGCGAGCCCGCCACTACCACCACCTTGCGGATGCTCCCCTCCGGGCGCACCTGCCGTGCGGCGCAGGCCGGAAGGACGAGGGACACGAGCAGCAGCGGGAGGAGTCGTGCGGGGCGCATGCCATCACGCTAGGCCACAAGCGGCGGGGCCTCCACCCCGACCGCACCCGCCCGCCCCTCAATCGAACAACCCCTGCAGGTAGAAGTCCCCGTCCCGCCCGTCCCGGTACACCCAGGCGGGCCCCAGCCCCTCGAAGTGCACGCGGTAGTAGTCCCTCTGGTACGGGGTGTCCGTCCACCATTCGCCACCCAGTCGCTCCGGCCCCGCCATCGCCGTCACCCGGTGCCGCCGTCCCGAGATCCGCGCCGCCAGCATCTCCCCGGACGCCGTCACCTCCGCGTCCAGCCGGGCCGGCTGGGCCAGCAGCCGCGACGGCCGCTCCCGGGCGGCCCCCGCCTCGCGCCAGACGGTGATGGGCGCGGCGGACTCCGGCGCCGGAGCCAGTGGGCCCGACGGGGACAGCAGGCCGCGCCGCGCCTCTGGAGGATGGAAGGCGCGGGGCGTATGCGCGGACTCCGGCCGGTGCACGGCCTCCAGGGACGCGGCGAACAGCGCCCCCTCGCCCAGCGTCGTCGCCAGCCGCGACAGCACGCCCTCCAGGGCCGCGTCCCCCTCCGGCGCATCTCCCAGCGCCAGCTGCTGACCCAGGTCCTCGTCGTGCGCGTCCACCCGCACGGAGACCTCCGCCACCGGCCGCTCCAGCCGCAATTCACCCAGCCGGTGCCGAGCCAGGTCCAACAGCAGCTTCGCTTGCGCCGTGGGCCGCGCCAGCAGGAGCGGCACCTGGGCCTCGCCGGTGGGGTCCAGGCGCAGCACGAAGGTGAGCCGCACCGCCGCCCGCTGCCGCCCGGACAGCCGCGCGCCCAGCCTGTCGAGCAGCGTCTTGAGCGCGAACTGCACGGGTTCGAAGGTGTCCGCGGGCGCGTCCAACACCACCCGATCCTCCAGCGCCTCCTCCAACGGATCCGGCGTGAAGGGCGTGTCGTCCACGCCCCGGCACCGCGCATGGACCCGGGCCGCACCGGCGCCTCCTCGCGCCGTCACCGCCCCGGCCGGCAGCGCCGCCACCTCTCCCAACGTGGATAGCCCCAGGACGGAGAAGGCCTTCGCCGCCGAGTCCTCCAGCGCTCCCAGCGGCAGGGGCGCCAACGCCCGAGCGCCCTGCCCCTCCGACACCACCGCCACCCGCTGGGAGCCATACCGCGCCAGCACTCGCGAGGTGAACGCCTCCGACGCCACCGTCACGTGCGCCCGGTAGCCCTGCTCGCCGCAGACCTCCAGCACGCGCGCGCCCAACTCCCTTTCGCCGCCCACCAGGTGCGCCGCGCTCGCGTCGAACCACAGCCCGTCCGGCGAGTCGCGTTGGAAGCCAGGACACAGGCCGAGCAGCGACTCCCCCAGCGAGGCCAGCGCCTGGGCCTCGTCCTTCAACCGGTACGGGAAGTTCCGCAGCTCGGGCTCCAACGCGGTGGCCGCCGTCAGCGTCATCCCCGTCCGCACGCCAGCCTTCAGCGCGCGCGTGGAGGCGAAGGCTACCCGGCGCTGGCCGCGCACCTCTTCCACCAGCACCAGCGGCTGGCCCGCGAGCGCGGGCGACTCAATGACCTTTCGCTGTACCGGGAAGCGCGTGACGTGCAGGTAGCCCCTCCGCATGGCCCACCCTCTTTCCTGTCAGCGGCCGGCCGGGGACAGCGCGCCACCCAGCGAAGGCATGGGCGCGTCCCGGCCGGGGCGCTGACCCAGGATGCCCATGCCGTTGCGCACGCGGTCGGCGGGGTCCCGGTAGAAGTCCGGTCCCGCGTCCCCAGACGCTTCCACGTCCGCGTCTAGCAGCCGCGCCCCGGCATCCAGCCCCACCTCCGGGTAGAGCTCCCGCCAGGGGCTCACGACGCGTGTCCCCACGCCCCCTCCACGGCTGCGCTCCAACTCCACGGACCAGCCCTGGACGCCCCGGGCCTCCAGCCGCAGCCGCGCGAGCCCGTCCGCGGGCGCCTCCGGCGACGTCAGCAGCAACACCAGCGTCCCGCCCCGCGCCGCCGCGTCCGCGAGCTTGCGCGCCTCCGTCAGGGCCAGCCGCTCCGGACGGCCCGGAGCGCCCACGCCGAGCGTCAGATCCACCACCACCGCCGTGAAGGCACCACTGCGCGCCAGCTGCACGGCGGCCCACACCCGCTGCGCGAAGGCCTGGGGCCGCACGACGAGCAGCCGCTCCAGGTCCACGCCCAGCGCCGCCGCCGCGGGGGGATAGAGCTCCTTCGGACCATCCACCCACGCGCACAAGCGCAGCTCCCGGTGCGCGGCCGCCACCGCTCGCAACGCCAGGCTGGTGCGTCCCGACGCCGCCTCGCCGCACAGCTCCACGGAGTGCCCCAACGGCAGGCCACCTTGAGGCAGCAGCGCGTCCACCGCGTCCACGCCCGTGCGCAGCACCGACAGCGCGCGACGGGGCGCCGCCTGCAACTGGCGGATCCGTTCGCGCAGCTCCTCCACCACCGCCAACCCCGACCGTTCGATCGCCGCGCCCATGTGGCCTCCTCGCCTCGCGCACCGCGCGCATGGGGCCAGTATCCGAAGCCTTCTGACACCCAAACAGGCTGCATTCCGAGTGCATCGGACCTGTCGCGTCGGGTGCTCCACTCGACGGAAGGAGGCGGATCCGCGCGCATTCTTTTTTTGGCACCGGACATGACAGGTCACGTGCGGACCCACGAAAAAGGGCCCCGCGTCCTTCGCGGGGCCCTTCGGGTGATGCGCGGCGGATCAGCCCCGGGCTATCCGGCGCACAGCACCTTCACCTCCACCTTCGTGTCGCCCACGCGCCGGAGGCACGGCCCCAGGAAGAAGATGCGCGCGGAGCGGTCGCCACTGGGGGGCTCGTAGCGGAAGTCGCCGTTGCCCGCCGTGCACGTCTGCACGGATCCATCCGCGCGCGTGACGTTCACCACCGCGAGCCGCGGATCCGGCAGGTTCACCACGGCCACGCTCTGCGCCACCGTGGCCAGGTCCGCGATGTCCAGCAGCGTCTGCTGGTAGCTCGTCCTGCAAATGGAATCCAGGTTCGCCCGGGTCGCGTCGAACGCCTTCGCCATGTCGCTCTGCCGGTAGCCGGGCCCGTAGGACGTCGGGCAGTCGACGTTGCGCACGTAGGTGGTGCCGCTCGTCGTGTCCACGATCAGCTCCGCGCGCTTGTCCGTCACCGCCACCGGCCCGATGGTCGCCCACAGCACCTCACGCGACACGCCCTGGCTGTCACGCAGGCTCTGGAAGGCCTGGTAGTACTCCGACACCGGCGTCAGCTTGTCCCCCTGCTCCGTGCACGAGTCCACGGCCCGGTCCTCGCCCAGCGCCACCGGGGGCGGCCGCTGGGTGGAGCTGCAGTCCTCCTCGTCGGACACCACCACCACCAGCAGGCGGGCGTCGTCCCGCAGGAAGCCCCCGTTGCCCCCTTCCGCCAGGGGCTGGGTGGCCAGGGGCGAAGCGACCGCCAGCCGCACCGCCTCGAAGGGCGCTTCTTGGCCGCTGCCAGAGGTTCCCTGGTCCACCAGCCGCTGGAACTTGGGCAGCAGCAGCGGATCCGACCCCTCGATGAAGCGCTCGGCGGTGGGCTGGTTCGACTCGTCCCTCACCGGCCGCAGCCGGCCTTCCTGATCCGGGAAGGAGCGGATGACGTCCGCCCCGTCCGCGAAGCGCTGGCGTTGGTACACGGAGGTGGTGATGACCCCCACGCGGAAGTCCTGGGACACACCGTTGCCCTCCTTCAGCGCGGCCAGGAAGGCGGGCAGTTCCGTCGCGATTCCCTGCTGCTCCTCGCTCATGGATCCGGAGTTGTCGATGACGAAGAGGATGTCCGTCTTCTGGGGGGCCACCAACGGAGGGGTCGCCTCGCAGGCGTCCGGGACCGTGGAGCCATCGTCATCCACGGGGGAGTGGCATCCGAGCGCCAGGAGCGCGGACAGCGACATCAGGTGGGCGCAGGTGTGGAGCTTCACATCGTCCTCCAGTGCGGGGACGCGCGCTCGCGCACCGCATCAGGCGTGAGAGGGGGCAAGCATGCCCCACCCCTTCACCGGACGCGAGACTTCTGGGCCGTTACATAGAGGAGAGTCGTACAGCCGACGAGGCACGGAAATAACGCACATCGCGTTTGCCATGTCCCGTTTGGTTGTTACGTTGGTTCATCCGCCGCAGAAAACAACCGGATGGTTCACCGGCCCGGCCGCTTGCTGACCGGGTTCAAGCAAGGAAGAGGCCGAACTCCCATGTCTGACGAGAAGAAGAAGGGCACCGCGGCCAGCGCCATGCCCACCGCGATGGCCCCTCCGGGGCTCATCAACAAGGAAGACATTCCGCAGGTGCTGCCCATCCTGCCGCTGCGCAACAGTGTCTTCTTCCCTGGCGGCGTGCTGCCCCTGGCCGTCGGCCGCCAGAAGACGATTGCGCTGATCAAGGACGCCGTCCGTGACGACCAGGTCATCGGCGTCGTGACGCAGCGCCGCGCCGAGGAAGAGGATCCGGGCGCGTCCGACCTGTACACGATGGGCACCGTCGCCCGCATCGTGAAGCTCTTGAAGATGGGCGAGGACAACTACTCGCTCGTGGTCCAGGGCCTCGCGCGCTTCCGCGTGATGGAGCTGGTCCAGGAAGCCCCCTACCTGAAGGCCCGCGTCGACGCGGTCGAGGACAAGACCTCCTCCGAGAACGTCGAGGTCGAGGCCCTGGGCATCAACCTGAAGAAGCTGGCGCGCGAGGTCATCGAGCTGATGCCCGAGCTGCCCGCCGCCGCCACGGAGCTGGTGGAGAGCATCACGCATCCGGGCCACCTGGCGGACCTCATCGCCGCCAACGTGGACGTGCCCATCGAGGAGAAGCAGGCCGTGCTGGAGACGGTCGACCTCAAGGCACGCATGAAGCTCGTCCTGGAGCTGCTCAACCGCAAGCGCGAGATCCTCAAGCTCTCCAACAAGATCGACTCCGCCGTGAAGGGCGAGATGTCGAAGACCCAGCGCGAGTACTACCTGCGCCAGCAGCTCAAGGCGATCAAGGAAGAGCTCGGCGAGATGGGCGAAGAGGAAGAGGAGCTGGACGAGCTCCAGGAGCGCCTGAAGAAGGCCGCCCTGCCCCCCGAGGTGGAGAAGGTCGCCCAGAAGGAGCTCAACCGCCTGAAGACGATTCCGGCGGCCTCCAGCGAGTACACCGTCGCGCGCACCTACCTGGACTGGATCGCGGACCTGCCGTGGTCGAAGATCAGCGAGGACAACCTCGACATCGAGAACGCGCGCCAGCAGCTGGACAAGGATCACTTCGGCATCAAGAAGGTGAAGAAGCGCATCCTGGAGTACCTGGCCGTCCGCAAGCTGAAGAACGACATGCGCGGGCCCATCCTGTGCCTCGTCGGTCCCCCGGGCGTCGGCAAGACGTCGCTGGGCCAGAGCGTGGCCAAGGCCACGGGCCGCAAGTTCGTGCGCCTGTCGCTGGGCGGCGTGCGTGACGAGGCCGAAATCCGTGGCCACCGCCGCACGTACGTGGGCGCGCTGCCGGGCCGCTTCATCCAGAGCATGAAGAAGGCCGGGACGAAGAACCCGGTCATGATGCTGGACGAAATCGACAAGCTGGGCGCGGACTTCCGCGGCGACCCGAGCGCGGCGCTGCTGGAGGTGCTGGACCCGGAGCAGAACAGCACGTTCAGCGACCACTACCTGGACGTGGCGTTCGACCTGTCGAAGGTCATGTTCGTCGCCACGGCGAACCAGCTGGATCCCATCCCCGGGCCGCTCCGCGACCGCATGGAGATCATCGAGCTGACGGGCTACACGTTCGAGGAGAAGCAGGCCATCGCCCGCATCCACCTCGTGCCGAAGCAGCTCAAGGAGCACGGCCTCAACGGGGACCACATCGAGGTGCAGGACGAGGCGCTGCTCATCCTGACCACGTCGTACACCCGCGAGGCGGGCGTGCGTAACCTGGAGCGCCGCATCGCGGACATCTGCCGCGCGGTGGCGGTGGAAGTGGCCGGCGGCAAGATGGAGAAGCAGACCATCGGCGCGGAGCGGGTGAAGGAGATCCTCGGGCCCGAGATGTTCTACTCGGAGGTCGCGGAGCGCACGGAGGTTCCCGGTGTGGCGACGGGCCTCGCGTGGACCGCGGCGGGCGGCGATCTGCTCTTCATCGAAGCGACCAAGATGGCGGGCAAGGGTGGCATGACCCTGACCGGCCAGCTGGGCGACGTGATGAAGGAGTCCGCCACGGCGGCTCTGAGCTACCTGCGCAGCAAGGCGGAGGCGCTGGGCATCCCGTCCAACTTCCTGGAGAAGACGGACCTGCACCTGCACTTCCCCGCGGGCTCCATCCCCAAGGATGGTCCTTCGGCCGGCGTCACCATCCTGACCGCGCTCACCAGCCTGCTGACGGGCATCCGGGTGCGGCACGACACGGCGATGACGGGCGAGGCCACGCTGCGTGGCCTGGTGCTGCCGGTGGGCGGCATCAAGGAGAAGGTCCTGGCGGCGCACCGCGCGGGCATCAAGCGCGTCATCCTGCCGGAGCGTTGCCGCAAGGACCTGATCGACGTGCCGGATCAGGCCAAGAACGAGCTGGAGTTCATCTTCGCCACGAAGATGGACGAGGTCCTCAACGCCGCGCTGGAGACGTCTCCGTTCAAGGAGGGCGCCGCGATCGCCGCGCCCACCACGGACACGCCCCCGGCGGAAGTCCGGGCGTAAGACCCTGAAGTGAAGCAGTGACGCGGGCAGGTTCCCTTCATCGGGGACCTGCCCGTCGTCTTTGCGGGGCCGCCCTGCCCTGCTTCGCTTCAATGCGGGTGCAGGATGAGCGGCAGCGTGGCGGGCCCGCGCACCACCAGCGTCCTGTGCCACGTCATGGGCTCCGGGGCGGCCTGCAGGTGGCGGAAGGCGTCCAGCAGGGCCTCCAGCGCGAGGCGGCCCTCCATGCGCGCCAGCTGCGCGCCCAGGCAGAAGTGGACGCCGTGGCCGAAGGGCAGGTTCTGCGGGCCGGGGCGGGACAGGTTGAAGCGGTCCGCGTCCGGGAAGTGCGCCTCGTCGTGCGCGGCAGAGCCCAGGAGTACGAGCACCGGAGCGCCCTTGGGCAGGCGCACCCCGCCCAGCTCCACCGCCTCCGTGGTGAGGCGCGGCGCGGCCTGGGCGGGCGGTTCGTAGCGCAGCACCTCGTCGATGAACGCGGGGATGCGCGAGCGGTCCGAGCGCAGCTGGGCCCAGATCTCCGGGTGCTCCCTCAGCACGACGAGCGACGCACCCAGCAGGTGCACCACCGTCTCGATTCCGCCCACCAGCAGGAGCGCCATGAAGGCGATGAGCTCGTCCTTCGACAGGGCCTCGCCGTCCACGCGGGCCTGTTGCAGCTCGCTGACCAGGTCCGTGCCGGGCGCGCGGGCGCGGGCGTCCAGCACCTCGCCGAAGTACTGGCGCAGCTCCGCCACCGCGTCGCGGGCCTTCTGCTTGCGGTCCTCTTCGTCCGGCCGGACGGTGGTGACGCCACCCGTGATCAGATCCGCCCACTGCTTCAGGCGCGTGGTGCGCGCGGGGTCCAGGCCCAGCAGCTCGCTGATGACGGCGGCAGGAATCCGCAGCGCGTACGGCGGCATCAGGTCCACCGGCACTCCGCGAGGCAGCTCCGCCACCGCCTGCCGGCAGATGTCGCGCACGCGGGGCTCCAGCCGGGCCATGGCGACGGCGCCGAACGCCTTCTGCACCAGCACCCGCAGGCGGCCTTGTTGGGGCGGGTCCATGGTGAGCATGGACTCGGAGAAGGGATTGCCGCCCAGCCATGGCGGGTTGGTGGCCACGCGGAAGCCCTGCGAGGAGAAGCGCTGGGGGTCCTTGAGGACGCGCAGCACGTCTTCATGGCGCGACACGGCCCACATGCCACCGGGCTCCACCTGACACACGGGGGCCTCGTGGCGCATGCGGGCGTAGGTGGGATAGGGGTTGGCCTTCACTTCCGGCGACAAGAGGTTGAAGCGCTCGCTCATGCTGGGCATACGCAAGCTGCGAACGTCTCTGGCAACACACGCGAAGGAGCGGACCCATGAAGTACGCCAACCTGGGACACACCGGCCTGCGGGTCTCCCGCATCTGCCTGGGCTGCATGAGCTACGGCACTCCGAAGTGGCGCCCGTGGGTGCTGGACGAAGAGGCGGCGCAGCCCTTCTTCCGCCGCGCGGTGGAGCTGGGCGTCACCTTCTTCGACACCGCGAACATGTACTCGGACGGAGTCAGTGAAGAGGTGACGGGCCGCGCGCTGCGCAAGTACGCGAAGCTGGACGAGGTGGTGCTGGCCACGAAGGTCTACTTCCCCACGGGTAGCGGCCAGAACGAGCGCGGCCTGTCGCGCAAAGCCATCACGCAAGCGTGCGAGGCGAGCCTCAAGCGGCTGGGCGTGGACACCATCGACCTCTACCAAATCCACCGGATGGATCCGAACACGCCCATCGAGGAGACGCTGGCCGCGTTGGATCAGCTCGTGCGCCAGGGGAAGGTGCGCTACCTGGGCGCGAGCTCCGCGTACGCGTGGCAGTTCATGCGCGCGCTCAGCGTGTCCGAGCGCAACGGCTGGGCGCGCTTCGTGTCCATGCAGAACCACTACAACCTGGTCTACCGCGAGGAGGAGCGGGAGATGCTGCCCCTCTGCGAGGCGGAAGGCGTGGGCGTCATCCCGTGGTCTCCGCTGGCGCGAGGGCTGCTCGCGGGTTCACGCAAATCGCTGGACGACAAGGAGGCCACGACGCGCGCGGGCTCCGACACGCTGTCGCCCATCCTCTACAACCAGCCCGGAGACTGGGACGTGGTGGAGGCGGTGAAGCAGGTGGCGGAAGCGCGCAAGGCCCCGCCCGCGCAGGTGGCCCTGGCGTGGCTGTTGTCCAAGCCCGTCGTCACCGCGCCCATCATCGGCGCGACGAAGCCCGAGCACCTGGAGGACGCGGTGAAGGCCGTGAGCCTCAAGCTCGCGCCGGAAGAAGTGAAGGCGTTGGAGGCTCCCTACAAGCCGCACGCGGTGCGCGGCCTGTAGGCGGTGCCAGGGGTGGACGCGCTTCAGCGCTCCTTCACGAGCGCGTCCACCTTCTTCTCCAGCGGCTTCACGTCCTCGAAGAACGAATCCATGGAGTGCGCCGGAGCCACGCGCAGCACCGGCGGCAGGAGCGAGCGGGGGAACTCCAGCTCCTCGCTGAAGGGCTCATTGCCCAGCACCTCCGACGCGTTCGTGAGGATCAGCACGCCCACCGACGCGATGATGAGCCCGCGAACCACCCGCTTGCCGCTCCAGCGCGTCACGTAGCGCAGGTGCCAGTAGAGCCCCCACCCCACCAGTCCCAACACGGCCAGCATGCGCCCGAAGGCCAGCCACGAGCCCAGCGAGAAGCTGAAGCTCACGAGCGCGAACAGGGGCGGTAGAAGCGAGAAGCCCAGCAGCACCAGGGCGGCGATGGTGGTGTGCACGCGGAAGTGGAAGCGCTTGCGCGCGATGCGGCTCGCCAGCGACCAGCCCCCGGCCCACAGGAGCGCCAGTCCCAGGGGCACCACCGCGGACATCAGCAGATCGCCCCAGTCCGTCTTCCGGAACTGGGTCACCCGCTCGGAGATGAAGGACGTCACGACCAGCGCCTGCAGCGTGAACGCGAAGGCCCGAGGCCGCTCGATCAGGCGCTCGCTGGGGGCTTCGGGGGCTTCGTTGACGACCGTGTCCTCCACCACGAAGGAGCGGGGCCGGAAGCGCAGCACCGTGTCCCCCACGGACACGCGCGCGTCCGGGGTGATGACCAGCTCCTTCAGCGGCGCCCACGGCTCCACGCTGAAGGTGCCGTTGACGCTGCCCACGTCATGCAGCACCACCGCGCCGTCCTCGCGCCGCTCCAGGCGCAGGTGTTCGGCGGAGACCTTCGGGTCGTCCAGGATGATGTCGTTGGCGTAGCCACGCCCCACCGTCACCGGCAGCGTGTCCAGCCGGTGACGGGACTGGACGGCGTCCCCTTCCAGCACCTCCAGGAAGATCACTTCGCCCATGACAGGCCCTCCAGGTAGCGGCGCGCCAGCTTGCGAGCGTTCTCCGCGGAGAAACCGCCCAGCGTGAGGCTGGTGTCCACGCCGTGCGTGGATGCGTTCAGCGTGGCCGCGCGCAGCACCAGGTCATAGAGGCCCGGGAAGCGGCGGTAGGCGCGCATGCAGATGGCGGCGCGCACAGTGAGGCCGTTCACGTCCACGAACTCCGACTTGCAGCGGAAGTTGGTGACGTCCTCGCGCGTGGCGGCCACCGCGTCCGGGTCCTGAGAGAAGAGCGTGCTGTAGAGCGCGGAGAAGCGCATCGCGCCCAGCTTCTGGCTTTCCACGTGCTGGTGCAGGTAGGCCACTACGCCCGTGCGGTGGCTGGAGGACAGGAAGATGTCCTCCTCGGAGGAGCACTGGTAGCTCGTCACCGTGTAGGGCGTCTCCGGATCATGTGGCGTGTCGCCCCAGCACTTGAGGAACGGGCTCCAGCGGCCGGGGACGCGGTACTCCCCCAGCGACTGCTTCGGCAGGTCCGTGGCCATCAGCCGATCGGTGATGCGCTGCTGGTTGGCCAGCAACTGGTCCTTCACGGACGTCATCAGCGCGGCCGGATCCGGAGGCGCTTCCTGCTCCAGCGCCCGGTCGAGCAGCGCGCGCGCGCGGGCCACCGGCACCAGGAAGCCCACCTGGTTGCCCATGGTGGCCACGTTGACGCCCACGACGCCGCCCTCGCCGCTGAGCGTAGGCCCGCCGCTCATGCCGGGGTTGATGGCGCCGGTGAAGTGGACGCGCTCGTAGAGGGCGTCGCGCACCAGGCCGTTGTAGGTGCCCTCCACGATGGTGGTGCCCAGGTCGCGCGGGTTGCCCATGGCGAACAGGCGCGTGCCCTGCGGCGGTTCGTGTTCCTCCAGCTTGAAGTAGTCGCTGACGGGCGTGTCCACCTGGATGGCGGCCAGGTCGCTCGACACGTCCACCGCGAGCAGGCGCACCGGCACCGTCGCGTCGCCGCGGTCCAGCTCCGCAGTGTAGTCCTCCGGGTGGAGCACCAGGTCGGAGACGACATGGTAGTTCGTGAGGGCGTGGCCCTTCGCGCTCACGAAGAACGCGGAGCCGATGGAGGACTTCGTCCCGGAGCGGCGCTCGATGATGCGCACCTGCGAGACGCGGCCCTGGATGCGGCGGAACAGCTCGTGCGTGGCCGGAGGCAACGAGGCCACCGGCAAGGGCGGCACCACCACGTCCGCGACGCCAGCGTCGGGCGCTGGAAGGGCCGGCGGGGCTGGAGACGCCGAGGGCGCCGGAGGAGCCACGGGCCCCTGCGCGAGCACGGCGACAAGAAGAAGGGAGAACATGGGCGGCGGCACCGTATCCCACCGCGAGCCCCACCGGGGGACGCCTTGGCCCTCCTGTCAGCCCGCGCTACGAAGTGGCCGGACCCTCTCCCTGCCGGCGGCGGCGCCAGGCCGCGTACGACACCAACAGGGCCCCGGCCAGGGTGCCCGCCAGCGCCCCCGCGAGCCGCCGGGAGACGACGCCCGTCACGGGGGCCTCCATGCGGAAGGTCTCCAGCGAGGCGCGCACCCCAGGGGCAAGGGCGTCCCAGCGGGCGGCGGGCGCGCTGACCGTCACCACGGCGTGGCGGCCTTCGGAGGCCAGCCCCGTCACCAGCACCGTGCGCACCTGCCCTGCTTCACGCAGCGTCCCCAGCACCTCCACCCGGGGCACGGGCCCGCCCACGCGGTCCACCCGCTCCGGCGTCAGCGCCACGCCCAGCTCCCGTTGGAAGTGCTGGACCACGGCGGTGGAGAAGGAGTCGCGCTCGGAAGGACTGGCGGAGAAGCCTCCGTCCACCACGGCGATGAGGAACGTGGCCGCGTCCGGGCCCTCTCCGTCCGACAGCGCCGCGGACAGGGCGCGCGTGCGCACGCCGTCCTCCGACACCGCGCCCACCTGCGAGCCGGTGTAGCGCTCCCAGCGTGCCATCCGGAACGTGTCCGGAGGCCGGAAGCTGTAGCCATCCCGCCGCAGCTCCGTGCCGAGCGAACCGGACAGCGACAACCACACACCGGTGAGGACGGGCAGGAGCACGGGCCCCGAGGATAACCCCGAAGCCCGCGCCACGCCCGCTCCCCTGCCCCGCCGCTACCCGATCTTCTTCTTCAGATCGTCCACCGGCGTCGTGTGCGTGACGATGCGGGACTGGAGCTCCCGCGCCACGTTGGTGATGAGCGGCTTGCGCATCATCGTCATGTGCGTGCCCGGCATGTCCACGACCTCCACGCCGCCGGTGACGAACTCCTCCCAGCCGGTGTGCTCACGCGTGTCCGGCCGCTGGCTGGCGCGCAGCAGCACGATCTTCCCGTCGAGCGGCTTCGCGTCGTACTGCGTGAAGGCGCGCGAGGTGGACTCGAACACCCGGTACAGGTTGCGCACGCGCTCCACGCCCACGTCGGCGATCTGCGTGTCACCCTGGCTGCCCACTTCGTAGAAGTAGTTCACACGCTCCGCCTGCGTCATCTGGCTGATGCGCTCGCGCAGCTCCAACGGGTCGCGGCCCGTGGTGGCCGCCAGCATCATGGTGAGCTCGGAGGTGAGCATGTCCTCCAGCACCTGCTCCGGCGTCTTGTCCGGCACCATGTGCTGCACGGTGTACGCGTCGATGCTCGCCAGCAGCGCCACCTCTTCGCCCACGGCGCGCAGCTGCCGCGCCATCTCGAAGGCGATGATGCCGCCCAGCGACCAGCCCGCCAGGTGGTAGGGCCCGTGAGGCTGCACCTCGCGCACGGACGCCAGGTACAGCGCGGCCATCTCCGCCACGGTGCCCAGGGGCTCCTCGCCCTCGGTGCCCCGGGCCTGCAGGCCGTAGCACGGCTGATCCGCGTCCAGCTCACGCGCCAGGTCCACGTAGCAGAGGACGCCGCCGCCCGCCGGGTGGATGGCGAACAGCGGAGGCTTGGTGCCCTCCGGCTTCAGCGCCACCAGCGGAGACCAGGCGCGTGACTCGGCCTCCAGCAGCGCGGCCAACTGCTCCACTGTCGACGCCTGGAACAGCGACGCCAGGGGCAGGTTCTTGCCGGTGAGCTGCTGGATGCGGCCCATGAGCTGCACCGCCAGCATGGAGTGGCCGCCCAGGTCGAAGAAGTCGTCGCGGATGCCAATGGGCGACATCCCCAGCGTCTCCTCCCAGACTCGGACCAACTGCAGCTGCAGCGGCGTGCGCGCCACCACCAACGTGGAGCCTTCCGCGCGAGCGGTGTCCGGCGCGGGCAGCGCGCGGCGATCCACCTTGCCGTTGGACGTGAGAGGCAGCGACTCCAACGTCATGAAGGCGGACGGCACCATGTACTCAGGCAGCGTGCGCCGCAGCTGCTCGCGCAGCTCCGGGACTCCCGCCACGCTCTGACCCGGCGCGCCCACCAGGTACGCCACCAGGCGCTTGTCGCCCGGCACGTCCTCGCGCACCAGCACCACGGCCTCGCGCACGCTCGGGTGCGAGAGCAGGCCTGCTTCGATTTCACCCAGCTCGATGCGGAAGCCACGCACCTTCACCTGGAAGTCCGCACGGCCCAGGTACTCCAGCGTGCCGTCAGGACGCCACCGCGCCAGGTCGCCGGAGCGGTAGAGCCGCGCGCCCGGAACAGTGCTGAACGGATCCGGGATGAAGCGCTGCGCGGTCAGCTCCGGCCGGCCCAGGTAGCCACGGCTCAGGCCGTCGCCGCCCACGTACATCTCACCCGTGACGCCTGGAGGCACCGGCTGTCCGTGCGCATCCAGCACGTACACCTGGAGGTCCGGAATCGCGACGCCGACCTCGCTGCCGCGCCCGCCCTCCGCGTCCGCCGCCTTGAGTGCGCGGTAGGTCACGTGAACGGTCGTCTCGGTGATGCCGTACATGTTGACGAGCACCGGCGCGTTGTCCGCGTGGCGCGCGTACCACGGACGCAGGCTGCCGAACTCCAGCGCCTCGCCGCCGAACACGACCGTGCGCAGGGACAGGCCCTCGTGGTCGCCTGTGCGCTCCTCGTGTTGGATGAGCTGACGGAACGCGGACGGCGTCTGGTTGAGCACCGTGACGCCCTCGCGCTTGAGCAGCGCGTGGAAGTCCGCGGGCGTGCGGCTGACTTCGTACGGCACCACCACCAGCTTGCCGCCGTACAGCAGCGCGCCCCACATCTCCCAGACGGAGAAGTCGAAGGCGTACGAGTGGAACAGCGTCCACACGTCGTTCGCGCCGAAGTTGAACCAGTGCTTCGTGCCGTCGAAGAGGCGCACCACCTGGTCGTGCTCAATCTGCGCGCCCTTGGGACGGCCCGTGGAGCCGGACGTGTAGATGACGTACGCCAGGTGATGCGGCGCCACGCCGCTGTCCGGCGTCGTCGTGGGCGCGGAGGCCCAAGAGGCGGCATCCGAGTCCAGGCACAGGCGCTTCGCCGCGCCCGACGGCACCACGTCCAGCAGGTGCTGCTGCGTGAGCACCACCGGCACGCGAGCGTCCTCCACCATGAACTCCAGGCGATCCCGCGGGTACGCCGGATCCATGGGCAGGTACGCGCCGCCGGCCTTGAGGATGGCCAGCAGGCCCACCATCAACTCCAGCGAACGCTCCACCGCGAGGCCCACCAGGACCTCCGGCCCCACGCCCAGTGTGCGCAGGTGATGCGCCAGCTGGTTCGCCCGCGTGTCCAGCTCGCGGTACGTGAGGCGCTGTTCGGCGTAGGTGACCGCGATGGCGTCCGGAGTACGGGCCGCCTGACGCTCGAACAGCGTGTGCAGGCACGCGTCCACGGGGAAGCGGAAGGACGTGTTCCAGTCCGTCACCACCTCCGTGCGGTCCTCCGCCGTGAGCAGCGGCAACTGGTGCAGCCGCGCGTCGGGGTTGGCCCCGATGCCCGCCAGCAACACGCCCAGGTGACGGGCGAGCCGCTCGGCGGTGCTCGCATCGAACAGGTCGGTGTTGAACTCGAGCCCGCCCTCGATGCCGTTCGCCGTCTCCGTGAGGCCCAGCGACAGGTCGAACTTCGCGGTGCGGTGCTCCACCTCAACGCCTTCCAGGCTGAGGTCGGTCAGACTGAACGCCCCTTCCGGCGCGTTCTGCAGCGTCATGGACACCTGGAACAGCGGCGTGCGGCTGGTGTCGCGCGTGGGCGCCAGCTCCTCCACCAGCTTCTCGAACGGCACCTCCTGGTGCGCGTACGCGCCCAGCGTCGTCTCCCGCACGCGGCCCAGCAGCTCGCGGAACGTGGGGTCGCCGTCCAGCTTCGTGCGCAGCACCAGCGTGTTGACGAAGAAGCCGATGAGGCCCTCCGTCTCCGCGCGCTGGCGGCCCGCGATGGGCGTGCCCACGCTGATGTCATCCTGCCCGGAGTAGCGAGACAGCAGCGTCTGCCACGCGGCCAGCAGGACCATGAAGGGCGTGGTGCCCTCCTTGAGCGCCAAGGCCCTGAGCGTCTCCGTCAGCTCCCGGCTGACCTTCACCGGAACGCTGGAGCCGTGCGACGTCTGCACCGCCGGACGAGGACGGTCCGTGGGCAGCTCCATCGCGGATGGAGCACCGGACAGCTGCTGCTTCCAGTATCCGAGCTGCTTCTCCAGCACCTCGCCCTGGAGCCAGCCGCGCTGCCAGCCCGCGTAGTCCGCGTACTGCACCGGCAGCTCCGGCAGGGACGGCGTGCCGCCGTTGGAGAAGGCCTCGTAGGACGCGGCCATCTCGCGCACCAGCACGCCCATGGACCAACCGTCGGAGACGATGTGGTGCATGACGAGCAGGAGGATGTGCTCCTCCTCATCCAGCTTGAGCAGCTTCACGCGCAACAGCGGACCGGTGGCCAGCTGGAACGGCTGCACCGCTTCGTCGTCCGCGAGCCGGCGGGCCTCGTCATGGCGCTCCGGATCCGCGATGTCGGAGAGGTCCACCACCGGGAGCGGCAGCGACACCGCCGGGTGGATGACCTGCGTGGCCTGTCCGTTGTCCAGGTGGAACGACGTGCGCAGCGATTCGTGCCGACGCACCAACTCCGTGAAGCTCTGCTCCAGCGCCATCACGTCCAGCGAGCCCTTCAGGCGAAGGACCATGGGCACGTTGTAGGCCGGGCTGGACGCGTCCAGCTGGTGCAGGAACCACAAGCGCTGCTGCGCGAACGACAGCGGCAGGCGGCCCTCGCGCGGCAGCGGCACGATGGCGGGCGCCTGGGTGCCCGCACCGGCCTGGAGCGCCTGGTCGATGAGGACGGACAGCTTCTGCACCGTGGGCGCGTTGAAGACGTCCCGCAGCTGCAGGTCGATCCGGAAGATGCTCCGGACGCGTGACAGCACCTGCGTGGCCAGCAGCGAGTGTCCACCCAGCTCGAAGAAGTCGTCCGTCGAGCCCACGCGGTCCACGTTGAGCAGCTCGCTCCATGCTCCGGCGAGCAGCTGTTCGGTGGGGGTGCGCGGCGCGATGAACGCGTCGTCCTGCGCGCGCTCGTCGCTGGGGACGGGCAGCGCCTTGCGGTCCACCTTGCCGTTGGAGGTCACCGGCAGCGCCTCCATCACCACGAAGGCGGACGGCACCATGTACTCGGGCAGCGTGCGCTCCAGGTGCTCGCGCAGGCCCTTGCGGTCCAGGGACTCCACGTCACCCGCGACGTAGGCCACCAGCCGCTTGTCGCCGGCCACGTCCTCGCGGACGACGACGACGGACTCGCGCACGCCGTAGGCGCCCATGAGGGCGGATTCGATCTCCCCCAGCTCGATGCGGTAGCCACGCACCTTCACCTGGTGGTCGACGCGGCCCATGTATTCCAGCGTGCCGTCGGCGCGCCAGCGGGCCAGGTCGCCGGAGCGGTACAGCCGCGCGCCCGCGTCGGTGCTGAACGCATCCGGGACGAACTTCTCCGCCGTGAGCTCCGGGCGGCCCAGGTAGCCGCGGCCCACCTGCACGCCGCCGATGTACAGCTCACCCGGCACACCCACCGGCACGGGTTGCAGCTGCGCATCCAGCACGTACATCCGCGTGTTGGGCAGCGGCTTGCCGATGCGCACCGCGCCGGAGGCGGAATCCTCCGGGGCCACGACGTGCACCGAGCAGCCCACCACCGTCTCCGTGGGGCCGTACTCGTTGATGAGCCGCGTGGCCGGCGCATGCTTGCGCCAGAACGCCAGCTCCTCCGAGAAGAGCGCCTCGCCGCCGATGACGAAGGCACCCGTGCGCCCCGCCGCCGCGTCCGCGCCCAGCAGGTCCGACAACAACCGCAGGTGGCTGGGCGTCAGCTTCACCAGGCTGAAGCCCGTGCCTTCACGCAGCACGTCCGCCAGGCCTTCCACACCCCGCGTCTCGGACACCATCACCACGCCCCGGCCCGCGACCAGCGGCGCCAGCATGCTGGTGACGGTCAGGTCGAACGCGAGCGACGAGTGCACCGGCGCGCCCGCACCCGTATCCAGCCCGTACGCGGACAAGCACCACGTCAGGTAGTTGGACACGCCGCGGTGTTCGATGGCCACGCCCTTGGGCTTGCCCGTCGAACCGGACGTGTAGATGACGTACGCCAGGTTGCCGGCCGTCACCGCCGTCACGGGCGCGTCCTCGCGCTCGCGGGAGATGCTCCGCTTCCAGTCGCCATCCAGGCTGATCAGCTGCTGGGTGGTGACGGGCAGCTCGTCCGCCAGCGAATCCTGCGTCAGCACCACCGGCACCTGCGTGTCCTCCAGCATGAAGGACAGGCGATCCAGCGGGTACTTCGGGTCGAGCGGCACGTAGGCGCCGCCGGCCTTGAGCACGCCCATCACGGCGATGACCATCTCCAGCGAGCGCTCCAGGCACAGGGCGACCTTCACCTCGGGCCCCACGCCCAGCCGGCGCAGGTGGTGCGCCAGCTGGTTGGCCTTCGCGTCCAGCTGCCGGTACGTGAGCTGCTCACCCTCGAAGGTCGCGGCGATCGCGTCCGGGGTGCGGGCCACCTGCTCCTCGAAGCGCTGGTGGATGCAGGCGTCGCGCGGGAAGTCGGCCCGCGTGTCGTTCCACGTCGTCAGCAACTGCGTCCGCTCGCCCTCGGTGAGCAGCGGCAGGCGCTGCACGGGCACGTCCGGCTGGGACGCCACGCCCTCCAGCAGGACGCGGAGGTGCTCCAGCATCCGCTCGGCGGTGCCGGCGTCGAACAGGTCGGAGTTGTACTCCATGGCGCCGCGCAGTTCGCCGTCCACCTCCGACAGCGTCATGTTCAGATCGAACTGCGCGGTGCGGTGCTCCAGCGGGACGGCGCGCAGCGTGAGGCCCTTGACCTCCAGCTCCGGCACCGGCGCGTTCTGGAACGACAGCAGCACCTGGAACAGCGGCGTGCGGCTGGTGTCGCGCGTGGGCGCGAGCTCCTCCACCAGCTTCTCGAAGGGCACCTCCTGGTGCGCGTACGCGCCCAGCGTCGTCTCCTTCACCTGGGCCAACAGCGCGCGGAAGGACGGGTTGCCCTCCAGCTTCGTACGCAGCACCAGCGTGTTGACGAAGAAACCGATGAGGCCTTCCGTCTCCGTGCGGCCACGGCCCGCGATGGGCGTGCCCACGCTCACGTCGTCCTGACCGGAGTAGCGCGCGAGCAGCACCTGCCACGCGGCCAGCAGCACCATGAAGGGCGTGGCGCCTTCCTTCAGCGCCAGGGCCTTCAGCGTGTTCGTCACCGGCTTGCCCACGCGCAGGTTCACGCTGGCGCCCCGGTACGTCTGCACCGCCGGACGCGGACGGTCCGTGGGCAGCTCCAGCGCGGCGGGCGCGCCGGTCAGCTGCTGCTTCCAGTACGCCATCTGCTGGGCCAGCACGTCACCCTGCAGCCAGCCGCGCTGCCAGCCCGCGTAGTCCGCGTACTGCACCGGCAGCTCCGGCAGCGACGGCGCGCGGCCAGAGGCGAAGGCCTCGTAGAGGGCCGCCATCTCCCGCACCAGCACGCCCATGGACCAGCCGTCGGAGACGATGTGGTGCATCGTCGCGAGCAGCACGTGCCGCTGGGCCTCCAGCTTGAGCAGCTTCACGCGCAACAGCGGGCCGTTCGCCAGGTGGAACGGACGCTGCGCCTCTTCGTTGGCCCGACGCTGGGCCTCGGCCTCGCGGACGTCCTCGGGCTGGCCGGACAGGTCCACCACCTGAATCGGCAGCGTCGCGGCCGGGTGGACGACCTGCGCGGGCTGGCCATCGCGCATGGGGAACGTGGTGCGCAGCGATTCGTGGCGGCGCACCAGCTCCGTGAAGGCGCGCTCCAGCGCGGACACGTCCAGCGTGCCCTCCAGCCGCACCGGCAGCGGGAGGTTGTAGAAGGCGCTGTCCGGCTCCAGCTGATTGAGGAACCACAGACGCTGCTGGGCGAACGACAGCGGCATCCGCTCCGCGCGCGGCAGCGGCACGAGCGGCGGAGCCCTCACGCCCCTGCCCTGCGCCACGAGCGCGTCCACGCGCCGGGCCAGGTCCGACACCGTGGGCGCCTCGAAGAGCGTGCGCAGCGGCAGCTCCACGTCGAAGGCCTCGCGGATGCGCGACGCCAGCCGCGTGGCCATGAGCGAGTGGCCACCCATCTCGAAGAAGTGGTCCTCCACGCCCATTCGCTCCACGCCCAACAACTGCGCGAAGAGGGCCGCGAGCAGCTCCTCCGTCGGCGTGCGCGGGGCCACGAAGGTGCGCGTGCGCGACACCTCGCCCGTCGGCGCGGGCAGGGCCTTGCGGTCAATCTTGCCGGCGGGCGTCAGCGGCAGCGCTTCCAGCACCACGAAGGCCGAAGGCACCATGTACTCCGGCACCTCGGTCTTCAGATGGCGGCGCAGCTCCACCGCGTCCAGTGTGCCCGCGGCCTGGGGCACGACGTACGCCACCAGGCGCTTGTCGCCCGGCGCGTCCTCGCGCACCACCACCGCCGCCTCACGCACCTCCGCGTGGTGCAGCAGCACGGACTCGACCTCGCCCAGCTCGATGCGGAAGCCTCGCACCTTCACCTGGGAGTCGATGCGGCCCAGGTACTCGAGCTCGGCCAGGGACGTCCACCGCACGCGATCGCCCGTACGGTACAGCCGTGCGCCGGGCTCCTGGCTGAACGGGTTCGGGACGAACCGCTCCGCCGTCAGGTCCGGCCGGCCCTGGTAGCCACGCGCCAGGCCCGCGCCCGCCACGTACAGCTCGCCCGGGACGCCCGTCGGCTGGGGCCGGAGCGCGTCATCCAGCACGTACACCTGCACGTTCGCCCACGGCTTACCGATGGTGAGCCGCTCCGGGTTCGCGCCGTTCTCGGTCAGCGTCGCGCAGACCGTGGCCTCCGTGGGGCCGTAGGCGTTGATCATCAAGCGCCCTTCGCCCCACTTGCGCGCCAGCTCCACGCTCAGCGCTTCGCCGGCGGAGATGACGGTGCGCAGGCCTTCCAGCCCTTCCGTGCCCAGCTGCGCGAGCACCGACGGCGTCAGGGTGATGGCGGTGATGCGCTGCTCCTGGAGCAGCGTGCGCAGCGGTTCATCCGGCAGCAGCCGGTCGCGCGGCGCGAGTACCAGCGTGGCCCCGGCGACGAGCGTGCCGAACACCTCGCACACGCTGGCGTCGAAGCTGGACGCCGCGTACTGCAGCACCCGGCTGCCCGGCGCGTAGCGGTGCGCGCGGCCCGCCTGGATGGCGGTGTTCACCAGGCCCTGGTGCTGGAGCAGCGTGCCCTTGGGACGACCCGTGGAGCCGGACGTGTAGATGACGTACGCCAGGTTGGCGGAGGTCATGTTCACGGACGGCGCCGTGGTGGGCAGTGCCTGGAGGACACTCCGAACGTCATCCAGGTGCAGCCCGACACGGTCTTCCGCGTGCAGGCCCGGCATGGGCTCGCCGCGCGTCACGAGCACCGTGGCGCCGCTGTCCTCCAGCATGTAGTCGAGCCGGTCGATGGGGTACGCCGGGTCGAGCGGCACGAACGCGCCGCCGGCCTTGAGCACGCCCAGCATGCCGACCACCAGGTCCAGCGAGCGGTCCAGGCAGAGCGCCACGCGCACTTCCGGCGCGACGCCCAGGGTGCGCAGGTGGTGCGCCAGCTGGTTCGCCTTCGCGTCCAACTGCGCGAACGTGAGCGACGTGTCCTCGTAGACGAGCGCCACGGCGTCCGGCGTGGCGCGGGCATGCGCCTCGATGAACGACTGGATGCACGCCTCGCGCGGGAACTCCACGCGGGTGTCGTTCCACACCACCAACTCCTGCCGCGCCTCGTCCTCCGTCATCAGCGGCAGCGCCATCACGCGCTGGTCCATGTCCGTGGCGATGCCTTCCAGCATCATCACCAGGTGCTGCACCAGCCGTTCGGCGGTGGCGCGGGAGTACAGGTCGGAGTTGTACGCGAGCCGGCCCAGGAAGCCCTCGGACGCGTCCGCCAGCGACAGGGACATGTCGAACTTCGCCGTGCGCGCTTCGGCCTCGAACGTCTTCAGCGTGAGGCCGGCCACGGACACCTGACCGGACAGGTCCTCCGCCTGGAGCACGAACATGGCCTGGAAGAGCGGCGAGCGGCTGGTGTCGCGCACCGGGTGCAGCTCCTCCACCAGCTTCTCGAAGGGCACTTCCTGGTGGACGTGCGCGGACAGCACCGTGTCACGCACCTGGGTCAGCACGTCGCGGAAGGACGGGTTGCCCTCCAGCTTCGCGCGCAGCACCAGCGTGTTGACGAAGAAGCCGATGATGCCCTCCGTCGACGAGTGCCCGCGGCCCGCGGCCGGAGAACCCACGCTGATGTCATCCTGGCCCGCGTGGCGCGCCAGGAGCACCTGCCACGCCGCCAGCAGGAACATGAACGGCGTCACGCCCTTCTCGCGGCACAGCGCCTTGATCCGCTGCGACAGCGGCTGCGGCACCTTCACCGCCACGCCGCCGCCCGAGTACGTCATCACCGCCGGGCGCGGGAAGTCCGTGGGCAGCTCCAGCGCGGAGGGCGCGCCGGACAGCTGCTGCCGCCAGTACTCCACGTGCTTGCCCATGACGTCGCTGCGCAGCCAGTCGCGCTGCCAGCCCGCGTAGTCCGCGTACTGCACCGGCAGCTCCGGCAGCGGCGACGGCTTGTCCTCACGGAAGGCCGCGTAGAGCGCGGCGATCTCGCGGACGAGCAGGCTCATGGACCAGCCGTCCGTGATGATGTGGTGCAGCGACAGGAGCAACACGTGCTCCGTCTGGGACATGCGCAGGATGAGGGCGCGCATGAGCGGCCCCGTGGCCAGCTTGAAGCCGCGATTGGTCTCCGCGTCGGCCAGGCGCTTCGCCTCGGCCTCGCGCTCCGCGTCCGGCAGGCTGCTCAGGTCCACGACGTTGAGCGACGCAGGCGTGGGCGCGTGGATGCGCTGCACGGGCTGATCGCCTTCCGCGTGGAACGTGGTGCGCAGCGATTCATGCCGGCGCACCAGCTCCGTGAAGGTCCGCTCCAGCACTCCCAGGTCCAGCTCGCCCTCCAGACGGACGGGCAGCACGATGTTGTAGAACGCGCTGTCCGGCTCCATCTGGTCCAGGAACCACAGCCGCTGCTGGGCAAGACCCAGCGGCAGCGAGCCCTCGCGCGACAGCGGCACGATGGGCGGCGCCTGGAGTCCCCGCTCCGAACGCACGGACTGATCCACGCGCTGGGCCAGGTCCGCGATGGTGGGCGCCTCGAAGAGCGCGCGCAGCGGCAACTCCACGCCGAACGCCTCGCGGATGCGCGAAGCGACCTGCGTGGCCAGCAGCGAGTGCCCGCCCAGGTCGAAGAAGTTGTCGCGCACCCCTACCCGCTTCACGTCCAGGATCTCCGTCCAGACCGTGGCGAGCATCTCCTCCGTCGGCGTGCGCGGCGCGGCGAACTCCGCCTCGCTGCGCTCCGTGCGGGAGTCGGACGGCGCGGGCAGCGCCTTGCGATCCACCTTGCCCGCGGGCGTCATCGGCAGCGCCTCCAGCACCACGAAGGCGGACGGCACCATGTACTCCGGCACCTCGCCCTTCAGGTGGCGCCGCAGCTCCGCCACGTCCAGCTCCGTGTCCTCTTGCGCGACGACGTAGGCCACCAGGCGCTTGTCGCCCGGCACGTCCTCGCGCACCACCACCGCCGCCTCACGGATGTCCGTGTGGTGCAGCAGCACGGACTCGACTTCGCCCAGTTCGATGCGGAAGCCGCGCACCTTCACCTGGAAGTCGATGCGGCCCAGGTACTCCAGCTCGCCCGTGGCCAGCCAGCGCACGCGGTCACCCGTGCGGTACAGCCGCGCGCCCGCGTCGGTGCTGAACGGATGCGGCACGAACTTCTCCGCCGTCAGGTCCGGCCGGCCCTGGTAGCCACGCGCCAGCGCCACGCCGCCGATGTAGAGCTCACCGCCCACGCCCACCGGCACCGGACGCTGCGACGCGTCCAGCACGTACACCTGCGCGTTCGCCCAGGGCTTGCCGATGGTGATCCGCTCGGGGTTCACGCCGCCTTCGGTCAGCGTCGCGCAGACCGTGGCCTCGGTGGGGCCGTAGGCGTTGATCATGAGGCGCCCCGCGCCCCACTTGCGCGCCAGCTCCACGCTCAGCGCTTCACCGGCGGACACCACGCTGCGCAGGCCCTCCAGCCCTTCCGTGCTCAGCTGCGCGAGCACCGACGGGGTCAGCGTGGCGGTGGTGATGCCCTGCTCCTTCAACAGCGTGCGCAGCGGCTCGTCCGGCATCAGCCGGTCGCGCGGCGCGAGCACCAGCGTGGCGCCCGCGGCCAGGGTGCTGAAGATCTCCCAGACGCTGGCATCGAAGCTGGACGCCGCGTACTGCAACACGCGGCTGCCCGGGCCCACCCGCTTCGCCGCGGCTGCGCGCAGGGCCGTGTTCACCAGGCCCTGGTGCTGGAGCAGCGTGCCCTTGGGACGGCCCGTGGAGCCGGACGTGTAGATGACGTACGCCAGGTTGTGGGCGGACACGCCCGTGCGCGGCGCCTCCTCCGGCATCCGCTCGATGGCGTCCACGTCCATGTCCAGCTGGATGGTCAGGCGGCCGTCGGTGGGCAGCGAGTCCATCAGAGACTCCTGCGTCACCAGCACCGGCGCGCCCGAGTCCGACAGCATGTAGTCGAGCCGCTCCACCGGGTACGACGGATCCAACGGGATGAACGCGCCGCCGGCCTTGAGGATGCCGAGCATGCCCACCACGAGATCCAGCGAGCGCTCCAGGCAGAGCGCCACGCGCACCTCGCGTCCGACGTACCGGCGGCGCAGGTGGTGCGCCAGCTGGTTCGCCTTCACGTCCAGCTCCGCGTACGTGAGCGACTGGTCCTCGTACACGAGGGCCACCGCGTCCGGCGTGGCCTCCGCGTGCGCTTCGATGAGCGAGTGGATGGTCGCCTCGCTCGGCAGCTCCGCGCGGACGTTGTTCCAGCCCACCAGCACCTGATGCCGCTCCTCGGCGGACAGCAGGGGCAGCTCGCCCACGGGCGACTCAGGCTGGGTGACGATGCCCGCCAGCAGCACGTGCAGGCGCGCCATCATCCCCTCCGCGGTCGCGCGGGCGAACAGGTCGGAGTTGTACTCCAGGCGGCCCACGAAGCCGTCCGCCGCGTCCAGCATGGACAGGGCCAGGTCGAACTTCGCGGTGCGCGCTTCCGCCTCGTAGGCGCTCAGCGTGAGGCCCGGCACGGACAGCTTCGCCGCCAACTCCTGGTGCAGCACGAACCACACCTGGAAGAGCGGCGAGCGGCTGGTGTCGCGCACCGGCTGCAGCTCCTCCACCAGCTTCTCGAAGGGCACTTCCTGGTGCGCGTGCGCGCCCAGCACCGACTCCCGCACCCGCGCGAGCACCTGGCGGAACGAGGGGTCCCCTTCCAGCCGCGTGCGCAGCACGAGCGTGTTGATGAAGAAGCCGATGAGGCCTTCGGTCTCCATGCGGCCACGGCCGGCCACGGGCGAACCCACCGTGACGTCGTCCTGGCCCGCGTGGCGCGCCAGCAGCACCTGCCACGCGGTGAGCAGCAGCATGTACGGCGTGACGCCTTCCTTCAGCGCCAGGGCGCGCAAGGCATCCGACAGCTCGCGCGGCAGCGTGAAGGGCAGCGTCTCACCGCGGTACGTCTGCACCGCCGGGCGCGGGAAGTCCGTGGGCAGCTCCAGCGCGGAGGGCGCGCCGGTCAGCTGCTGCTTCCAGTAGCCGACCTGCTTCTTCAGCACGTCGCCCTGGAGCCAGCCACGCTGCCAGCCCGAGTAGTCCGCGTACTGCACCGGCAGCTCCGGCAGCGGCGACGGCTTGCCCTGACGGAAGGACTCGTAGAGCGCGGCGACTTCACGCACGAGCACGCCGCGCGACCAGCCGTCGGACACGATGTGGTGCACCGTGAGCAGCAGCATGTGGCGCACGTCCGAGATGCGCACCAGCGTGGCGCGCAGCAGCGGGCCCGTAGCCAGGTTGAACGGCTTGCCCGCGTCCTCGTCCGCCAGCCGCTGCGCCTTCGCCTCGCGCTCCGCCTCCGGCAGGTGCGTGAGGTCCACGAGCGGCAACGGCATGCGGGCCGCCGGGTGGACGACCTGCACCGGGTTGCCACCCTCCGCGCGGAAGGTGGTGCGCAGCACTTCATGCCGGCGCACCAGCTCCGTGAAGGCCTGCTCCAGCGGGGCCACTTCCAGCGCGCCGTCCAGCATCACCGGCGCGGCGATGTTGTAGAACGCGCTGTCCGGCTCCAGCTGATCCAGGAACCACAAGCGCTGCTGCGCGAACGACAGCGGCAGCGTGTTCTCGCGAGACAGCGGCACGATGGCCGGCGCCTCCAGGCCGAAGCCCTGGCGGACCGCCTCGTCCACGCGAGCGGAGAGCGTCTCCACCGTGGTCGCCTCGAAGAGCGCGCGCAGGGGCAGCTCCACGCGGAACGCGCTCCGGATGCGGGAGATCATCTGCGTCGCCAGCAGCGAGTGGCCGCCGAGCACGAAGAAGTCGTCCTTCGCACCCACGCGCTCCACGCCCAGGAGCTTGGACCACAGGCCCGCGATGAGCTCCTCGGTGGGAGTGCGCGGGGCCACGTGGGCGCGGCCCGCTTCGGTCTCCTGCTCCGGCGCGGGCAGCGCGCGGCGGTCCACCTTGCCGTTGGACGTGAGCGGGAGCGCGTCCAGCATGACGAAGGCGGACGGCACCATGTAGTCCGGCAGCCGCGTCTTCAGGCCCTGGCGCAGCGCACCGGCCTCCAGCGTGTGGCCGGGCACCGCGACGACGTAGGCCACCAGGCGCTTGTCGCCCGGCACATCCTCGCGCGCCAGCACGACGACTTCCGCCACGCCGGGCAGGCCGCTCATCGCGGCTTCAATCTCCGGCAGCTCGATGCGGAAGCCGCGCACCTTCACCTGGAAGTCGACGCGGCCCAGGAACTCCAGCGCGCCGTCCGGCAGGTAGCGCACGCGGTCGCCCGTGCGGTACACGCGCGCGCCGGGCTCCGCGTGGAACGGATCCGCCAGGAAGCGCTCCATCGTGAGACCGGGCTGTCCCAGGTAGCCCCGGGCCACGCCCGCGCCGCCGATGAACAGCTCGCCGGGCACGCCCACGGGGACGGGCTGCAGCGCCGCGTCCAGCACGTACATCCGCGCGTTGGGCAGCGGCCGGCCCAGCGGCACGGAGGCCGTGGCGGCAAGCGCAGTGCCCCGCTCCACCTTCCACGTCAGCACGCCGACCGTGGTCTCGGTGGGGCCGTAGTGGTTGAAGACTTCGAGCCCGGGCACCAGCGCGTGCACGCGCGCCACGAGCGCCGGATCAGACGCCTCACCGCCCAGCACCAGCCGCTTGCGAGGCAGGACGCGCTCGGGCGACGGCGACGACAGGAGCGCCGTCAGGTGCGAGGGGACGATCTTCAAGCAGTCCACCGCGTGGCGCTGGAAGTAGTCGCCCAGCGCGGCCGGGTCGGAGGCGCGGTCGCGGGAGATGAGGTGCAGCGTGCCGCCACCGCTCAGCGTCGGGAAGACGGCGGTGTGGCCCAGGTCCGCGGCCAGCGTGGACACCGACGCGAAGCTCGCCGCCGGGGGCAGCTCCAGGCGCAGCGTCACGCCCTCCACGTAGTGGTTGAGCTGACGGTGCTCGATGGCCACGCCCTTGGGCCGGCCCGTGGAGCCGGACGTGAAGATGACGTAGGCCAGCGAGCCCGCGTCGCCCAGGCGCTCCGGGTCGTCCTCACGCTCGCGTGAGAGCAGCCCAGCGTCGGAGTCCAGGCACACGTGTCCCCTGGAGGCGTCCGCCACGTGCTCGGCGAGCGAGGCCTGGGTGACCACGAGCGAAGCCGCCGCGTCCTCCAGCACCGTGCGCAGGCGCTCCGGCGGGTGCGACGGATCCAGCGGCACGTACGCGCCGCCGGCCTTGAGGATGCCCAGCATGCCGACGATGGCGTCCGGGGTGCGCTCGGTGAGCAGACCCACGCGCGCATCCGGGCCCACGCCGCGCGCGCGCAGCCAGTGCGCGAGCTGGTTGGCCCTGCGGTTCAGCTCCCCGTAGGTGAGCTGGCCGTCGTCGCAGACCACCGCCACGGCGTCCGGCGTGCGGGCCGCGTGAACGGCGAAGCGCTCATGGACGAAGGTGTCGCCCGCGGACGCCGCGCCCGTGGCGTTCCAATCCACCAGCAGCTTCTGGCGCTCCGCGTCCGGCAGCAGCCGCGCGTGTTCGTGACGCGCGTGCGGGTTGGCGGCCATCGCTTCGAGGGCGCGGAAGTAGTAGCCCGCCAGCGCCTCCGTCTGGTCCGCGTCGCGCTGCGTGCCGTTGGTGCGCAGCACGAGCATCAGCGCGCCGGTGTCCGGGCGCTGGAGGAACAGCGTGCTCAGCGGAAGCTCCATCCACGCGGTGGACGGCGTCTCCTCCAGCAGGCGCACGCCTTCGAGCTGCGACAGGCCTCCGGCCACGTGGAAGTGGACGAAGTTGAAGATGGTCTCGAACAGCCGCTGGCCCCCCAGCTGCTGCTGCAACCGGCCCATGGGGTAGCGGCGGTGCGGCCAGATGTCGCCGTCCGCCTTCGAGACCTGGCGCACCAGGTCCAGCCACGAGCCGTCCGCCAGCGTCACCGGGAACGGGATGCTGTTGAGGAACAGGCCCACCATGCGCTCACTGTCGGCCGTCTCCGGACGGCCGTTGGAGACCACGCCCGTCACCACCGAGCGCTGTCCCTCCATCAGCGCACGCACGCGCAGGTGCGCCGCCAGCAGCACGGTCTTCAGCGGCACGTTGACCGCCTGTGCCACGCGCTGCAGTCCTTCCTGGAGCGCGGCGGGCACGTCCACCTGCCGCATGCTCAGCACCGGCTCCTGGCCCGCGGGCAGCGGCGCGCGAGGAGCAGGACGGTCCACTTCCGACAGGCGCGACTTCCAGAACTGCTCTCCCTCGCCGGAGGTGAGCGACTGGTGCTCCAGCGCGACGAACTGGCGGTAGGTGACAGCCAGCGGCGCCGCCTCCGGGGCCGGCGTGCCGCGCAGCAGGTTCACGTAGCCGCGGAACAGCTCGGACAACAGCGTCGCGAGGCTCCAACCATCCAGGATGGCGTGGTGGAAGATGAGTGAGAACTGGAGCGTCTTCTCCGTGCGCCGGTAGATCGCGAAGCGCAGCAGCGGCGCGCGGTTCCAGTCGAACGGACGGCAGCGGTCCGCTTCCACGAGCCTGCGCAACAGCGCGTCCTGCTCCGCGGCGGGCACGTGGCGCACGTCGTGGAGCTCCAGCGGCACCTGGGCTTCGCGGTGCACGAACTGCAACGGCTGCTCGTAACCGGTGAGGTCGAACGACGTGCGCAGGATGGCGTGGCGGCGGGCCAGCTCGGCCAGCAACTGGCGCATCTTCGCCTCATCGAGCGCCATCTCCAGGTGGTAGCTGGTGGCGTCGTGGTACATGCCGGACGCCTGGTCCAGCTCGCTCTGGAAGAGCATGCCGGCCTGGAGCACGGCCACCGGGTACGCATCCTCCACATCCGAGGGCAGCCGCGCGCGGTCCGCTTCGGACAGCAGGCTGAAGGGCTCCGAGCCTGGGACGGCCTGTGCCGCGCCCTTCGACGGGGCCGCGTGAACCAGATTGCCCAGCGCGCGGATGGTGGGCTGACGCAGCAGCTCCACCATGGGCAGATCCAACCCGCGCTCACGCAGCTTCGCGATGAGCTGGATGCTGCGGATGGAGTCACCGCCCAGGTCGTAGAAGCTGTCGTCGATACCGACGCGCTCCACGCCCAGCACCTCCGCCCAGACCTCGCACAGCGCGGTCTCCTCCATGGTGCGAGGCGCGGCGTACGCGGTGGACATCTGCGGACGCTCGGTGCCTGGCACGGGCAGCGCGCGGCGGTCCACCTTGCCGTTGGGCGTGAGCGGCAGCGCGTCCAGCGCCATCAGCGCCGTGGGCACCATGTACGCGGGCAGCTTGTCGTGCAGGAACGCACGCATCGTGTCCACGCCCAGCGGCTCCGCGCCCTCTTCCGTGACGACGTAGGCCACCAGGGCCTTCTCGCCCGCGACCTCCTGCACGGCGACGGTGACGTCGAGCACGGACGCGTGTCCGCGCAGCGCCGTTTCAATCTCGCCCGGCTCGATGCGGAAGCCGCGCACCTTCACCTGCTGGTCGATGCGGCCCAGGAACTCCAAGGCGCCGTCCGCGCGGAAGCGGACCTGGTCGCCGGTGCGGTACAGCCGCGCACCCGGCACGGTGCTGAACGGATCCGGAATGAACTTCTCCGCCGTCAGCTCCGGCTGGTTCAGGTAGCCATGTGCCAGGCCGTCGCCGCCCGCGAACAGTTCGCCGGGGGCGCCCAGGGGCACGGGCTGCAGGGACGCGTTGAGGACGTGCACACGCGTGCCGTTGATGGGACGGCCGATGGGCACGGAGATGCCCAGCGTGCCCGCGTTCTCCACTGGGTAGCACGCGGTGAACGTCGTGTTCTCCGTGGGGCCGTAGCCGTTGATGACGCGGCAGCCGGGCAGCTGCTCCATCACGCGCAGCACGTGCGCGGGGGACAGCACGTCACCACCCGCCAGGAGCTGGCGCACGGGGCGCAGGCCGTCCAGGTTGCCGTCCACCATCTGGTGGAACAGACCGGCGGTGAGCCACAGGGTGCTCACGCCCTCGCGGTTGATGACCTCGCCCAGTTCGTCGAGGGTGGGCGCGCGCGGCGGGAACACGGCGAGCTTCGCGCCGTTGAGCATCGCGCCCCACAGCTCGAAGGTGGACGCGTCGAACGCGAGCGGCGCCAGCTGGAGGAACACGTCCTTCGACGACAGGCTCACCCACTCCGGGCCGCATACCAGGCGCACCACGGCGCGGTGGGGCACGGACACGCCCTTGGGCCGGCCCGTGGAGCCGGAGGTGTAGAGGACGTACAGCTCGTCCTCGCCGCTCGGCGCGGTTTCGAGGTTGGCGTCCGAACGCTTCGCGAGCGCGGCCGCGTCGTCATCCAGGCAGATCACCTGGAGCCACTGCGCGGGCAGCTCGTCCGCGATCGCGGAGACGCTGACGAGCGCGGACAGGCCCGCGTCCTCGATGAGCATCGAGAGGCGCTCAGTGGGGAAGCTGGGGTCGAGCGGCACGTACGCGCCGCCCGCCTTGGCGATGCCCAGCACCGCCACGACGAGGTCCAGCGAACGCTCCAGGGATACGCCCACGCGCTTGCCGGGCTTGACGCCCAGGGCACGCAGGTGGTGCGCGAGCTGGTTGGCGCGCGCGTTGAGCTGCGCGGCGGTGAGCGTTTCACCCTCGAAGCTCACGGACACCGCGTCCGGGGCGCGGGCGGCCTGCGCCTCGAAGACGCGCGACACGGGCTGGCCGTGCGGGTACGTCCGCGGGCGGTCGTTCCACGCGGCGAGCGTGCTGCGCTCATCCGGCGTGAGCAACGGCAGCGTGCCGATGCGGAGCTCGGGATCGTCCACGACGGCGCGCAGCAGCGACTCGAAGTGGGCGAACAGGCGCTCCACCGACGCGCGGTCGAGCACGTCCGTGTTGTGCTCCACCGTGACGGTGAGCCCGCCCTGCCACGGGAACACGACGACGAGCAGGTCCCACTTGGCGGTCCCGTTCGTCTCCGCGTCCAGGAGGCTCAGCTCCAGGCCAGGGAGCTGGAGCGGCGGCAGCGGCGCGTTCTCCAGCACGAACTTCACGTTGAACAGCTGGCCACCCGGCTCGCGCGGCGGCTTGAGCGCCTGCACCAGCGTGCCGAAGGGCAGGTCCTGGTGCTCGTAGGCGTCCAGGGTCCCCTTGCGCACGCGGTCCAGCAGCGAGCGGAAGGACTGGTCGCCCGACACCTGAGTGCGCAGGACGAGCTGGTTGGTGAAGAAGCCGACCAGGGACTCCAGCTCCTCGCGGGCGCGGTTCGCGATGTCCGTGCCCACGACGATGTCGTCCTGGCCGGTGCGGCGGTGCAGGAGCGCGTCGAACGCGGCGAGCAGCACCATGAACAGCGTGGCGCCCTCCCCTCGTCCCAGCGCCTCGATGCGGGACGTGAGGTCCGGCGACAGGTGGAAGCGGCGGCTGTCACCGTGGAAGCGGTCGCCCGCGGGACGCGGCGCATCCGTGCGCAGCGCGATGCGGGGCGCTCCGGCGAGCTGCTTCTTCCACCAGGAGATCTGCTGCTCCAGCACGTCGCCGCTCAGCCACTGGCGGTGCCAGAGGGTGTAGTCCGCGTACTGCACGGGCAGCGCGGGCAGCGGCGAGGGCTCTCCGCGCGAGAACGCGGTGTAGAGCGCCTGGAGCTCGTTCATGAACACGCCCACGGCCCAGCCATCCACCACGATGTGGTGCATGGCGAGGCACAGCACGTGCTCGCGCGCGCTCAGCTTCAGGAGCTGGGCGCGCAGGAGCGGGCCCTGCACCAGGTCGAAGGGCCGAGCGGCCTCCGCGTTCAGGTGCTTCCGGGCCTCGGCCTCCGCCTGGTCGGCGGGCAGCGAGGACAGGTCCACCACGGGCAGCACGAACGGCTTCGCCGGCAGGATGACCTGCACGGGCGCGCCGGACGCGTCCTGATGGAAGACGGTGCGCAGCGCCTCGTGGCGCCGGACGATCTCCTCCAGGCCACGGCGGAGCACGTCGACGTCCAGGTCGCCAGTCAAACGCGCCGCGCTGGGCACGTTGTAGATGGGCGTGCCCGGCGTGAGCTGCTCGAAGAGCCAGAGGCGCTCCTGGTCGAACGACAGCGGCAGCGAGCCCTCACGCGACGCGGGCTTGAGCGGCGGCGTTTTGAACTTCCGCTCGGCGCCGGTGGCCTCGTCCACGCGGGCGGCCAGGGCGGCCACCGTCGGAGACTCGAAGAGCGCGCGCAGGGGCAGCTCCACCTGGAACTCGCCGCGCAGACGCGACACCAGCTGCGTGGCCATCAGCGAGTGGCCGCCCAGTTCGAAGAACGAATCCTCCGCGCCCACCCGCTCCACGGTGAGCACGCGCGCGAAGAGAGCCGCCACGCGCGTCTCCGTCTGCGTGCGAGGGGCCACGTAGGCATCCGGACGCGTGAGCGCGCCGGTGGGGGCCGGCAGGGCCTTGCGGTCCACCTTGCCGGCGGGCGTCATCGGCAGTGCGTCCAGCACCACGAACGCCGACGGCACCATGTACTCCGGCACGCCGTCCTTCAGGTGCTTGCGCAGCGAGGCCGCGTCCACCGTCCGACCCGGCTGCGGCACGACGTAGCCGACGAGCCGCTTGTCGCCCGGCACGTCCTCGCGCACCACGACCGCCGCCTCACGCACGTCCGCGTGGCGCAGCAGCACGGCCTCGATTTCACCCAGTTCGATGCGGAAGCCGCGCACCTTCACCTGGTGGTCGATGCGGCCCAGGTATTCGATCTCGCCCTCGGCCAGCCAGCGCACGCGGTCGCCGGTGCGGTACAGCCGCGCGCCGGGATCCTGGCTGAACGGGTTGGGGACGAACTTCTCCGCCGTCATGTCCGGCCGGCCCTGGTAGCCGCGCGCCAGGCCTTCGCCCGCGACGTACAGCTCGCCCGCGACGCCCACGGGCACCGGATGGTGCAGGGCATCCAGCACGTACACCTGCACGTTCGCCAGCGGCTTGCCGATGGTCAGGCGCTCCGCCCGGACACCGCCGTGCGTAAGGGTCGCGCAGACCGTGGTCTCGGTGGGGCCGTACGCGTTGATCAGCGTCCTCCCCTGCCCCCACTTGCGAGCCATCTCCACGCTCAGCGCCTCACCGGCGGAGACGATGGTGGACAGCCCGTCCAGCCCGTCCGTGCTCAACTGCGCGAGCACCGACGGCGTCAACGTCACGGTGGTGATGCGCTGCGACTTCAGCAGCGTGCGCAGCGGCTCGTCCGGCAGCAGGCGGTCGCGCGGCGCGAGCACCAGCGTGGCCCCGGACACGAGCGTGCTGAACACCTCCCACACGCTGGCGTCGAAGCTGGACGCCGCGTACTGCAACGCACGGCGGCCCGTGCCCAGGCCCTTCGCCGCGGCGGCCTGCCGGGCGGTGTTGTTGAGGCCCCTGTGCGGCAGAAGCGTGCCCTTGGGGCGGCCCGTGGAGCCGGACGTGTAGATAACGTACGCCAGGGCGTCGGCGTTGGCGCCGGAAGCCGGAGCGGTCTCCGGCAGCGTCCGGAGGTGCGCCGCCTCCACATCCATGCGCACGACGCGCAGGCCGTCGGAGGGCAGCTGCTGGCTCAGCGAGTCCTGCGTCACCAGCACGGGCGCGCCGCTGTCCTCCAACATGAAGGACAGGCGCTCACGCGGGTAGGACGGATCCAACGGCACGAAGGCGCCACCGGCCTTCTGGATGCCGAGCATCGCCACCGCCAGCTCCAGCGAACGCTCCACGCAGAGCGCCACACGCACCTCGGGCCCGACGCCCAGCGTGCGCAGGTGGTGCGCCAGCTGGTTCGCCCGCGCATCCAACTGCGCGTACGTGAGCGACGCATCCTCGAACACCAGCGCCTGCGAGTCCGGCGCACGACGCACCTGGGCCTCGAAGAGCGTCGGGAACGTCACGTCACCCGTGACGTCGCCGCGCGTATCGTTCCACGCCACCAGCACCTGGTGACGCTCCTGCGCGCCCATCAGCGCGAGGTCGGACAGCTTCGCCGAGGGACGCGCCGCCACGGACTCCAGCATCACCCGCAGGTGCTCCGTCATCCGCTGCGCCGTCGCCGCCGCGAACAGGTCGGTGTTGTACTCGAGCGTCCCTTCCAGTCCGCCCGCCGTCTCCGTCAGCGACAGCGTCAGGTCGAACTTCGCCGACTTCGCGTCCACTTCGTACGGCGACAGCTCCACGCCCGACAGCTTCAGGTGCGGCAGCACGTCCTGCTGCAGCGCGAACATCACCTGGAACAACGGCGCATGGCTCAGGCTGCGCTGAGGCTGCAGCTCCTCCACCAGCTTCTCGAACGGCACGTCCTGGTGCGCGTACGCGCCCAGCGTCGTCTCACGCACCTGCTTCAGCACCTGCTGGAAGCTCGGGTTGCCCGAAAGCTTCGTGCGCAGCACCAGCGTGTTGACGAAGAAGCCGATAAGGCCCTCCGTCTCCGCCTGCGTGCGGCCCGCGATGGGCGAACCCACCGAGATGTCGTCCTGCCCGCTGTAGCGGGACAGCAGCACCTGGAACGCAGCCAGCAACAACTGGTACGGCGTGACGCCTTCCTGCTTCGCCAGCGCGTTCAGCGTGCGGCTCAGGTCCGCGCCCAGCTTCACCGGCACCGTCGCGCCGCGGTACGTCTGCACCGCGGGGCGTGCGAAGTCCGTCGGCAGCTCCAGCACCGCAGGAGCCCCGGCCAGCTGCTGCTTCCAGTAGCCGACCTGCTTCTCCAGCACTCCGCCCAGCAGCCACTCCCGCTGCCACTGCGCGAAGTCCGCGTACTGCACCGCCAGCTCCGGCAGCGGCGACTTCTGGTTGAGGACCTGGGCCTCGTAGAGCGCGGCGACCTCGCGCACGAGCACGCCCATGGACCAGCCGTCGGAGACGATGTGGTGCATCGTCACCAGCAGCACGTGCTTCGCGTCGCCCAGCTTCAGCAGCTTCGCGCGGAAGAGCGGGCCCGTGCCCAGCTCGAACGGGCGCGCGGCTTCTTCCTCCGCCAGCCGCCGCGCTTCCGCGTCCTGTGCACCGGAGACGTCCACCACCGGCAGCTCGAAGGCCTTCGCCGGGTGGATGACCTGCACCGCCTGACCGTTCTCATCGCGGAAGGTCGTGCGCAGCGACTCATGCCGGCGGACGATCTCTTCCAGGGCCCGCCGCATGGCTTCCACATGCAGCGCGCCCTCCAGCTTCACACCACCCGCCACGTTGTAGAAGGCGCTGCCCTGCTCCAGCTGGTCCAGGAACCACAGACGCTGCTGCGCGAACGACAGCGACTCCGTGGCGCTCCGGGGCCGAGGCGTGATCGCCGGGGCCTTGGACGCATCACGGCCTGACACGGCCGTATCCACGAACGCCGCAAGCGAAGCCACCGTGCTCAGCTCGAAGAGCGAACGCAGCGGGACCTCGGCGCCGAAGGCCGTGCGCAGCCGGGAGACCAGCTGCATCGCCAGGAGCGAGTGGCCGCCCAGCTCGAAGAACGAGTCCTCCGCACCCACGCGCTCCACGCGCAGCAGCTGCGCGAAGATCGTGGCCACCTGCTCTTCCGTCGCCGTGCGCGGAGCCACGTACTGGCCCTGCGCCGTCTGGGCCTCCGGCACTGGCAGTGACTTGCGGTCCACCTTCCCGTTCGGATTCAGAGGCAGTGCGCTCAACACCACGAACGCCGACGGCACCATGTACTCCGGCAGCCGCGCCTTCAGACCCTTGCGCAGCTCCGCCACGTCCAGAGACGCACCCGCCACGTACGCCACCAGGCGCCTGTCGCCGGGCACGTCCTCGCGCACCATCACCACGGACTCGCGCACGCCGGGCTGCGTGGACAGCACCGACTCCACTTCGCCCAGTTCGATGCGGAAGCCACGCACCTTCACCTGGAAGTCGATGCGGCCCAGGTACTCCAGCTCGCCATTCGGCAACCAGCGGATGCGGTCGCCCGTGCGGTACATCCGCGCCCCGGGCTCCTGGCTGAAGGGATTGGGGATGTACCTCTCCGCCGTCAGAGCAGGCTTCGCCAGGTAGCCTCGCGAGAGGCCCGCACCCGCGATGTACAGCTCGCCCGGCACGCCCTGCGGCACCGGACGCAGCCACGCATCCAGCACGTACCCCCGCGAGCCCGTCAGGAGACGGCCCACCGTCGGCTCCCGCGTCGCGCCCTTCTCCACGCACAAGTACGTCGAATACGTCGTGTCTTCCGTCGGGCCGTAGAAGTTGTAGACGGCCTCCACGTTCTTCAGCCCGTAGACGGCCTGCGCCAGCCGGTTCAGCAACGGCTCACCGGCGAGGTTCACCGTGCGCACCGTCTCCGGCACGCCCTGGCTGCGCAGCAGCTCCGCCATCGCGGAGGGCACCGTGTTCACCAGCGTCACCCGGCTCGCGTCCTTCATCGTCGGGAGCGCCAGTGCGTTCTCAGCGACGATGACGGAACCACCGATGCTCAGCGGCGCGAAGACTTCAAACACCGAGATGTCGAAGTTCAGCGACGTCGACGCCAACATGCCCGACAGCTGCTCCGGCGTGAAGAACGTCGTCGCCCAGTGCAGGAAGGCCACCACGCTGCGCTGCTCGATGGCCACGCCCTTCGGACGGCCCGTCGAACCCGACGTGTACAGCACGTACGCCAGGTTCCTCACGCCCGTGCGCGCATCGACGCGCGAAGCAGGGTTCTTGGAGATGTTCTCCCAATCCGTATCCAGGAACACGTTGCGCGCCGAGTGCTTGGGCAGCACGCCCAGCAACTTCTGCTGCGTCAGCACCACCGTCGCCTGCGCGTCCTCCAACATCCAGCCCAGACGATCCTGCGGGTACGCCGGATCCAACGGCACGTAGGCGCCACCCGCCTTCAGCACGCCCAGCAGCGCCACCACCATCCGTGCGGAGCGCTCCAGGCTCACGCCCACCAGCATGTCCGGGCCCACGCCCAGGCCACGCAGGTGATGCGCCAGCTGGTTCGACTGCGCCTCCAGCTGCGCGTACGTCAGCACCTCTCCATCGAAGTAGACGGCCGCTGCATCCGGCGTGCGCGCGACCTGCGCCTCGAAGAGCGCCTGCATCGTCCCGGTCACCGGAGCCGGCAGGTCCGTCCCCGACACGTCCAGCAGCAGCGTCTGCTTCTCCTGCGCGCCCATCAGCGACAGGTCGAACACCTTCGCCATGGGCCGCACCGCCACGGACTCCAGCAGCACCCGCAGGTGCTCCGTCATCCGCCGCGCCGTCGCCGCCGTGAACAGGTCCGAGTTGTACTCGAGCGTCCCTTCCAGTCCGCCCGCCGTCTCCGTGAGGAAGAGCGTGAGGTCGAACTTCGCCGTCTTCGACTCCACCTCGTACGGCGACAACTCCATGCCCGACAGCTTCAGGTGCGGCAGCACGTCCTGCTGCAACGCGAACATCACCTGGAACAACGGCGCATGGCTCAGGCTGCGCTGCGGCTGGAGTTCTTCCACCAGCTTCTCGAACGGCACGTCCTGGTGCGCATACGCGCCCAGCGTCGTCTCGCGCACCTGCTTCAGCAGCTGCTGGAAGCTCGGGTTGCCCGAAAGCTTCGTGCGCAGCACCAGAGTGTTGACGAAGAAGCCGATGAGGCCCTCCGTCTCCGCCTGCGTCCGGCCCGCGATGGGCGAACCCACCGAGATGTCGTCCTGGCCCGTGTAACGAGCCAGCAGCACCTGGAACGCAGCCAGCAGCAACTGGTACGGCGTGACGCCTTCCTGCTTCGCCAGCGCGTTCAGCGTGCGGCTCAGGTCCGCGCCCAGCTTCACCGGCACCGTCGCGCCACGGTACGTCTGCACCGCGGGACGCGCGAAGTCCGTCTGCAGCTCCAACATCGCCGGAGCCCCGGCCAGCTGCTGCTTCCAGTAGCCGACCTGCTTCTCCAGCGCCCCGCCCAGCAGCCATTCCCGCTGCCACTGCGCGAAGTCCGCGTACTGCACCGCCAGCTCCGGCAGCGGCATGGCGCGGCCCTGCGAGTGCGCCTCGTAGAGCGCGGCCATCTCGCGCACGAGGACCCCCAGGGACCAACCGTCGGAGACGATGTGGTGCATCGTCACCAGCAGCACGTGCTTCGCGTCACCCAGCTTCAGCAACTGAGCGCGGAAGAGCGGGCCCGTGCCCAGATCGAACGGACGCACGGCCTCTTCGTTGACGCAGCGCTGGGTCTCCGTCTCGCGTGCCGCTTCGGCCACGGTCGACAGGTCCACCACGGGCAGGTCCATCCGGCCCGCGGCCTGGATGATCTGCACCGCCTGACCGTTGTCCTCACGGAACGTCGTGCGCAGCGACTCGTGCCGCGCGACGATCTCCTGGAGCGTCAGCCGCAGGGCTTCCACATCCAGCGTGCCATCCAGACGCACCGCGCCCGGCACGTTGTAGAGCGCGCTCCCTTGCTCCAACCGGTCCAGGAACCACAGGCGCTGCTGCGCGAACGACAGCGGCAGCACGCCCTCACGCGACACCCGCTTCAGCGGCGGCAGGTTCGCGGCCTCCGCCTGCTGCTTCTTCCCGTCGACGAACGACGCGAGCGAGGCCACCGAGTTCAGCTCGAACAGCGAACGCAGCGGGACCTCGATGCCGAAGGCCGTACGCAGCCGGGAGACCAACTGCATCGCCAGCAGCGAGTGACCGCCCAGTTCGAAGAACGAGTCCTCCGCGCCCACGCGCTCCACGCGCAGCAACTGCGCGAAGAGCGAGGCCACCTGCTCCTCCGTCGCCGTGCGCGGCGCTACGTACTGGCTCTGCGACTGGGCCTCCGGCACCGGCAGCGCCTTGCGGTCCACCTTCCCGTTCGGCGTCAGCGGCAGCGCGTTCAGCACCACGAACGCCGACGGCACCATGTACTCCGGCAGCCGCGCCTTCAGGCCCTTGCGCAATTCCGCCACGTCCAGAGACGCGCCCGCCACATACGCCACCAGGCGCTTGTCGCCGGGCACGTCCTCACGCACCACCACCACCGACTCACGCACGCCGGGCTGCGACGCGAGCGCCGACTCCACCTCGCCCAGTTCGATGCGGAAGCCACGCACCTTCACCTGGAAGTCGATGCGGCCCAGGTACTCCAGCTCGCCCGTCGCCAGCCACCGCACGCGGTCACCCGTGCGGTACATCCGCGCGCCCGCGTCGGTGCTGAACGGGTTCGGCACGAAGCGCTCCGCCGTCAGCGAAGGCTTGGCCAGGTAGCCTCGCGCGAGGCCTGCGCCCGCGATGTACAGCTCGCCCGGCACGCCCTGCGGCACCGGGCGCAGCCACGCGTCCAGCACGTACGCACGCGAGCCCGTCAGCGGACGGCCAATCGTCGGCTCACGCGCGGCGCCCTTCTCCACTCGCGTGTACGTCGAATACGTCGTGTCTTCCGTCGGGCCGTAGAGGTTGTAGACGCCCTCCACGTGCTTCAGTCCGTACAGCGGCTGCGCCAGCCGGTTCAGCAGCGGCTCGCCCGCGAGGTTCACCGTGCGCACCGACTCCGGCACGCCCTGGCTGCGCACCAACTCCGCCATCGCGGAGGGCACCGTGTTCACCAGCGTCACGCGGCCCGCGTCCTTCAGCGTCGGCAGCGCCAGCGCGTTCTCCGCGACGATGACGGCACCACCGCTGGTCAGCGGCGCGAAGACTTCGAACACCGACAGGTCGAAGTTCAGCGACGTCGCCGCCAGCACACCCGCCAGCTGCTGCGAAGTGAAGGCCGCCGTCGCCCAGTGCAGGAAGGCCACCACGCTGCGCTGCTCGATGGCCACGCCCTTCGGACGGCCCGTCGAACCCGACGTGTACAGCACGTAGGCCAGGTTCCCCTCGCCCGTGCTCGTCGCGACCGGCGTGGTCGGCTGCCGCGCGATCACGGCCCAGTCCGTGTCCACGCAGACGGCCTTCGCGGAGTGCTCCGGCAGCACGCCCAGCAGCTTCTGCTGCGTCAGCAGCACCGGCGCCTGCGCGTCCTCCAGCATCCAGCCCAGGCGCTCACGCGGGTACGCCGGATCCAACGGCACGTAGGCGCCGCCCGCCTTCAGCACGCCCAGCAGCGCCACCACCATCCGAGCCGAACGCTCCAGGCTCACGCCCACCAGCGTGTCCGGGCCCACGCCCATGCCGCGCAGGTGGTGCGCCAGCTGATTCGCCTGCGCGTCCAGCTGCGCGTACGTCAGCGCCTGTCCATCGAAGTGGACCGCGGGCGCATCCGGCGTGCGAGCCACCTGCGCCTCGAACAGGGCCTGCATCGTCCCGCTCACCGGGGCCGACAGGTCCGTCCCCGACACGTCCTTCAGCAGCGTCTGCTTCTCCTGCGCGCCCATCAGCGACAGGTCGGACAGCTTCGCTCCCGGATCCGTGAGCAGCGACTCCAGCAGCACCCGCAGGTGCTCCATCATCCGCTGCGCCGTCGCCGCGGCGAACAGGTCCGTGTTGTACTCGAGTGTCCCGTCCAGCCCGCCCGCCGTCTCCGTCAGGTAGAGCGTCAGGTCGAACTTCGCCGTCTTCGACTCCACCTCGTACGGCGACAGCTCCACGCCCGGCAGACGGAAGTGCGGCAGCACGTCCTGCTGCAACACGAACATCACCTGGAACAGCGGCGCGTGGCTCAGGCTGCGCTGCGGCTGCAGTTCCTCCACCAGCTTCTCGAACGGCACGTCCTGGTGCGCGTACGCACCCAGCGTCGTCTCCTTCACCTGGGCCAGCAGCGCGCGGAAGGACGGATTGCCCTCCAGCTTCGTGCGCAGCACCAGCGTGTTGACGAAGAAGCCGATGAGGCCCTCCGTCTCCGCGCGCGTGCGGCCCGTGATGGGCGAACCCACCGAGATGTCGTCCTGCCCCGAGTAGCGCCCCAGCAGCACCTGGAACGCCGCCAGCAGCAGCATGTACGGCGTGACGCCTTCCTTCTTCGCCAGCGCGCCCAGCGCCTTGCTCAGCTCCGCTCCCAGCTTCACCGGCACCGTCGCGCCGCGGTACGTCTGCGCCGCCGGACGTGCGAAGTCCGTGGGCAGCTCCAGCACCGCGGGCGCTCCGGACAGCCGCTGCTTCCAGTAGCCGACCTGCTTCTCCAACACGCCGCCCAGCAGCCACTCCCGCTGCCACTGCGCGAAGTCCGCGTACTGCACCTTCAGCGCCGGCAGCGGAGAACCCCGTCCGCCACGGAACGCGTCGTAGAGCGCGGCGACCTCACGCACGAGCACGCCCATGGACCAGCCGTCGGAGACGATGTGGTGCATCGTCACCAGCAACACGTGCTTCGCTTCGCCCAGCTTCAGCAACCGCGCGCGCACCAGCGGACCCGCGCCCAGGTCGAACGGGCGCACGGCCTCTTCATCCACGCACCGCCGCGCCTCCGCCTCGCGCGATGCCTCCTCGAACCCCGTCAGGTCCACCACCGGCAGCTCGAAGGCCTTCGCCGGGTGGATGAGCTGCACTGCCTCGCCGTTCTCCTCGCGGAACGTCGTGCGCAGCGACTCGTGCCGGCGGACGATCTCCTCCAGGCTCCGGCGCATCGACTCCGCGTCCAGCGCTCCGTCCAGACGCACCGCGCCCGGGATGCTGTAGAGCGCGCTGCCCTGCTCCAACCGGTCCAGGAACCACAGGCGCTGCTGCGCGAACGACAGCGGCTGCGTGGCTCCCCTCGGCCGGGGCGCGAGCACCGCTGCCTTCGGCTCCTGCTTCGAGGCCGTGATGCGCTTGGCCAGATCCACCAGGTTCGGCCCCTGGAGCAGCAGCTCCATGGGCAGCGCGATCCCCAGCCCCTTCTCCACCGTGTGCGCCAGCTCCACCGCGCTCAACGAATCCAGGCCGTAGCGCGTGATGGGCTCACGCACGTCCACCATCTTCGCCGGCATCTTCAGCTGCTCCGCCACGCGCTCCACCAGCCACGTCAGCGTGGCCCTCGCGGCCTCCGGCACGTCCTCACGCACCGGCGCCTGGGCAGGCTCCGAGGACTCGGCGGCTTCGGTCTCCTCCGCCTCCTCGAACCCCGGCTCGCGCCACACCAGCACCGTGCGCAGCTCGTCCGCGAGGAACTGCGCCTTGCTCGCGTGCCGCTGGATCTTCCCGCTGGAGGTCTTCGGGATGCTGCCGGGCTCGATCAGCGCCACGGCGTGCACCTGCACCTCGTGCCGCTCGGCGATGCGCTGGCGGATCTCCTTCACCGCCGCCTCCGCCATGTCCACCTGCTTGCGCAGGTTGCCCGCCTTGCGCAGGTCGATCTCCTGCACCACCACCAGGCGCTCCTCGCCCGCAACCTCCAGCGACACCGCCGCGACGCTGCCAGCGCGCAGCGCGGGGTGGCTCTCCTCCACCGTCTGCTCGATGTCCTGCGGGTAGTGGTTGCGGCCCCGGATGATGATCAGGTCCTTGGCCCGGCCGGTGACGTACAGCTCGCCGTCTCGCATGAAGCCCAGGTCGCCCGTGCGCAGGAACGGGCCTTCGTCCGTGCCCTTCACGCGCGCATGGAACGCCTCCGCCGTCGCCTCCGGCTTGTTCCAGTAGCCCAGCGCCACGCTGGGGCCGCGCACCCAGATTTCGCCCACGCCGCCGGGCGCGCACGCCTCGCGCGTCTGGGGATCCACGATGGCCACGGGGTGTCCCGGCCGCTCGTCGCCGCAGCCCACCAGGACGCGCGCTTCCGGCTTCGCCGCGTCCACCAGCACCGCCCGGCGCTGCTCCAACGCCGGAGCATCCAGCGCGCAGCGCACCGGCGGCGCCTCCACGCGCCCGCCCGACACCAGCAGCGTCGCCTCCGCCAGGCCGTAGCACGGGAAGAAGAACTCACGCTTGAAGCCTTGCGGCCCGAAGGCCTGCTCGAAGCGATCCAGCGTCGCCGGACGGATGGGCTCCGCGCCGGTGAACGCCACCCGCCACGAGCTCAGGTCCAACGACTGACGCTCCTCCGCCGGGATGCGCCGGATGCACAGGTCGAACGCGAAGTTCGGCCCGCCGCTGATGGTGGCCTTGTAGCGGGTGATGGCCTCCAGCCACACGCGCGGGTTCTTGAGCATCGTCATCGGCGACATCAGCGCCGCGTGGAACGTCGCGTACAGCGGCGTGAGGATGCCGCCGATGAGCCCCATGTCGTGGTACGGCGGCAGCCAGATGACGGCCGAGCTGCTGGGGCCCAGCTCGAACGCGTCGGTGATCAGCGCCAGGTTGTGAGCCAGGTTGCCGTGGCTCAGCATCACGCCCTTGGGCGAGCCCGTGGATCCCGACGTGTACTGGAGGAACGCCAGCGTCGACGCGTCCACCGCCGGCGGCGTCCACTCCGCTTCCCCACCCGCCGGAATCTCGTCCGTCCCCACCCAGTGCAGCGAGCGCAGATCCGGCGCCTGCTCGAAGACGAACTCCGTCATGGACAGGATGCCGGACGTGGTGAGCACCACCGTCGCGTTCGCGTCCTGGATGATCGCGCGCAGTCGCGGCAGCGTCCGCTCCAGCCGCATCGGATCCGGCGGATACGCCGGCACCGCGATGAGCCCCGCGTAGAGGCACCCGAAGAACCCCGCCACGTACTCCAGCCCGGGCGGGTACAGCAGCATCACGCGCTCGCCCGGCTTCGCCACCTTCCGCAGCGCCACCGCGATCCGTCGCGCCCGCGCATCCAGTCCCGCGTAGCTCAGCGCTCCGTCTTCCTGCCCCGCGTCGTCCAGGAACGTGTACAGCGGCTGATCGGGTCGTGATTCAGCCCGGCTCCGCAAGATTTCGACGAGAGTGGAATGCGAGGGCGTCAGCTCAGGGGAACGCGGCAAGGAAGAACCCATGTGGAAAGCCGGAGATCACCGCAAAGGCTTCAGTGGGCCGACTTCCTGTGCGACGCACACGCACGATGTGCGTGACACAGGCGCCCTTGCAATGTGTCCGGGGGAGCAGAACTGGATACGAGAATACCACTAGGAATGGGTTCTACTGAACTTGAACAAATTGCTCGAATCGCTCAGATTCGCTCGTCAGCCCTGCTTCCTGGTCTTCAGCACTCACTCCGCCCTCCCTTGACTCCGCGAGTTCCCTTCTTCGAACCGCCGTGAATCGAGTGCGGGTGCGGAGACTCCCTGATCGCACACCATGACTGCTCCCCTGTATCGCCTCGCGGACGCCACTCTCGTTGAACCGCTCGTCCAGGACTTCCAGGCCTGGTGGATGACGGTGGCGCCCATGCCCGCGAGCCTGCATCTGCAGGCCTATCTGCTGCCGCTGCTGAAGGCCTACCTGCAGACGCCGGACTTCCACGCGAAGGCGGCGAAGGATCCGGAGCTGAGCGGCAGCTCCTTCGTGGGCATCGCGCCGGAGCGCGCGGAAGAGGTGCGCGCGCTCATGCAGCGGATGACCACCGCGCAGGAGGACAACATCAAGCTGGCGGAGGCGTTCGACGAGTTCCAGACGCAGCTGCTGGCGGAGGCCAAGGGCCAGTCCCTGGAGCCGCTGTACGCGCGGCTGCCGGACGTGCTCAAGGGCAAGGTGGAGCTGGTCTATGACTACGTGAACCGCCCGTCGATGCGCGTGCACGAGGGCCTGCTGTACCGCGGCCCTCACCACAAGACGGAGCTCCAGTCGATGCGGCTCCGCCGGCTGAAGGCGGACGCGGAGCGCGACTCGCTGCTCACCACGCCGCGCCTGATGGAGGCGGGGCAGCTGGACTGGAAGGTGCCCTTCCACGACGAGCGCCTGGACAAGCTGTTCAGCCTGGACGTGGAGCCCAAGCCGCTGGAGTGGATCCGCGACCTGCTGGGCGACGCGGTGAAGTCCGACGCGGACCTGATGCCCCTGCTCACGGAGGCGACGCAGACCCTTCCCGAGACCTGGAACGGGCCAGGGGTGCGTATCCGCTACGTGGGCCACGCCTGCGTGCTGGTGGAGTGGAAGGGAACGTCCATCCTCATCGACGCGGTGGTGCCGGTGCGGCCGGAGAAGGTGGCGGTCCCGCTGGAGCGCATGTCCTTCGCGGACCTGCCCCGCCGCATCGACTACGTGGTCATCACCCACAGCCACCCGGATCACCTGGACATCGAAACGCTGCTGCGCCTGCGCCACCGCATCGGCACGTTGATGGTGCCGCGCGCGAGCGGCGCCCTGGCGGGTGACTACTCGCCGCGGCTGTTGGGCAAGGCGCTCGGCTTCAAGAACGTGCTGGAGCCCTACTTCTACGAGTCCCTGCCCATCCCGGACGGAGAGATCATCGCCGCGCCGTTCATGGGCGAGCACGGCGACGTGGCCCACGCCAAGTCCGCGTGGATCATCCGCACGGGCGAGGAGCGGCTGTTCTTCGCCGCCGACTCCATGTGCGTGGACGAGACGACGTACCGCGACCTGCGCAGCACGGTGGGCGATCTGCACACGGTCTTCATGAACACGGAGATCGTCGGCGCGCCGCACACGTGGATGCTGGAGGGCTTCTTCCCCAAGAAGCGCGACCGCAAGCTGGAGAAGAACCGCCGGTGCCGCGGCAGCAACTCCGCTGAAGGCCTGCGCCTCTTGGAGCTCGTGGGCGCGAAGCGGATCTTCAACTACGCCATGGGCCTGGAGCCCTGGATGGAGCACATCATCGGGCCCGCCGCCACGCCGGAGACGCCCCGCATGAAGGAGTCGGATCTGCTGCTCACCACCGCTCGCGAGCGCGGCCTCCAGGCCGAACGACTCGAGGGCGCGCGGCAGGTCCACCTCAAGGGCTGATTCGCACGCGGGCGCTGGGCGGCCTGGCCGCCCTCCCCTCGTACGTTGGGCTCGACGGGACGAGCCCAACCGGTATGCTCCGGAACATGAGGAATCCCCGGAAAGAAACCCTCACATTCATCGCGGTGACGCTCGCGGTGAGCTGGACGATGGCCGTGGCGTTCATCGCTGGCGGCGAGAAGTCCGTGTGGCTGATGCGCTGGATGATGTGCGTTCCGGGCATCGTGGGCCTCGCGTGCTCGTGGTTCTTCCGTCGTGAGCCTCCCTCCGCGGTGGGCTTCGCCTTCCCCGGCTGGAAGTGGTGGTTCCTGGGGCTGGCGCTGCCGCTGGCGTATGGCGCTGTCATCGCGCCGCTGGCCTACGCGATCCGGTTCGCGACCGGGGACGCGTCCTTCATCACGTTCCAGCCGCAGCTGCTCAAGGGCCCGTTCGGAGTGACGGGCGTGGCGACGGTGCCGGTGATGATCCTCCTGTTCTGGGCGCTGACGGTGACGTGGTGGCTGGCCGCCGCGTCCGTGCGCTGGCGCTGGGTGGAGAAGCTGGGCGCGAAGCTGCCCGAGCGCTGGCGCTGGCTGCGCTACGGCCTGGCCGCGCTGGTTTGGGGGCCCGTCGTGGGCTTCGGCGTCCCCAGCGAGTTGGGTGAAGAGGTGGGCTGGCGCGGGACGCTGGTGCGCTGGTGGATGCACCGGCCGGCGCTGGCCGCGGCCATCACCATGCCGGTGTGGGCCGCGTTCCACCTGCCCCTCATCTTCTCCTCCACGCAGCGCGGGCACGTGGGGCAGAACGTGACGTTCCTCCTGTCCATCGCCGTGGCCGCGGTGGTGTTCGCGCAGCTCTACATGGCGTCGCGCTCCATCTGGCCGCCCGCCCTCTTCCACATCAGCTGGAACATCATCAACCCGCTGCTCTTCGGCAGCGTCTACAACGGCCGGCCGGGGCTCTTCGGCGGTCAGGTCTGGGTCTTCAACGGAGAGGGCGTCTTCGGCCTCCTGCTCCACGGGCTGGTGGCCGTGTGGCTCTTCCGCCATTGGAAGCGGAGCGCTCGGACCACGGAAAGCGCGGTATTGCCGGAGTCCTCCGCGACGCCTGCCTGAGGCCTTGCGGCCCGGCGAGCGCAGGCTTTTCCGCATGTGACATCCCGGGCGGGCAACAGTTACTCTCCCGCGCGAGATGACCCCTGCCGTCCGGGCCGACATGGAAGCACGTGCCGACCGCGCCCTGCGCCGGGGCGAGCTGGCGGAGGCGTTCGAGCTCTTCGAGCACCTCCTGGCCGCCTTTCCGCGCGAAGAGAGCCTGGCCGCCAGGCTGGCCCAGCTGCGCGACAGCCTCCAGCCGGAGGAGCTGCAGCACCTGAAGAATCGCGTGCGCGAACCCCAGCGCCTCCCGCTGGGCCCGCCGTCGCCCATGCAGGAGGGCGAGCGACTCTTCACGTTGGGTGATTACGTGGGCGCCGCCGCCGCGTACCGCCGGGCACTTCAGGAGCGCCCCGGCAATGAGCTGGTGCTGGAGCGGCTGGAAGAGTTGTACCGGATGGCCCGCGAGATGCCTGTGCAGTCCCCCACGGACCGGGCCCTTCCGGAGCAGAAGGAGGATCGCCTCCAGGCCCTCCTGGACCGGCTGGCCTCCCGGCGTCGCCTCAAGCGCGACTGAGGGGCCGCCCCCGCGTCCCAGCGAGCGCGGATCCGACGCAACCGCTGATTCGCGCGTTGCACCCCCCTGGGGTGGCACCTACAATCCGCACCGACGTTGCTGTCATAGTGTCGCCCGTTCCCACTGACACCCGCGTCCGACTTTTTTCGCTCCTATGGCTCGACCTCTTCGACTCGGCGTCCTCACCGGCGGTGGCGACTGCCCGGGACTCAATGCGCTCATCCGTGGCCTCGTCCGTCGAGGCGTGCACGAGTTCGGCCACTCGTTTGTCGGCATCGAGAATGGCTACATGGGCCTGGTGGAGCCGGAGCTCGTCCGCCCGCTCGGGGTGGAGGACACGCGCGGCATCCTGCCCAAGGGCGGCACCATCCTCGGCACGTCCAACAAGGCGAACCCGTTCTCCTACCCGGTGCGTGAGGGTGATGCCTGGGTGGATCGGGACGTGTCGGATTCGGTCCTGCGCCGCTGCGAGGAGTTGCGGCTGGACGGACTGGTCGCGATTGGCGGGGACGGCACGCTGTCCATCGCGCACCAGCTGGCGGACAAGGGGCTGAAGGTCGTCGGGTGTCCGAAGACCATCGACAATGATTTGTCCGGCACGGACCAGACGTTCGGGTTCGACACCGCGCGGCTCATCGTCACGGAGGCGCTGGACCGGCTGCACTCCACCGCGGAGGCGCACGACCGCGTGATGGTGGTGGAGATCATGGGCCGCCACGCGGGCTTCCTCACGCTGGAGAGCGGCATCGCCGGCGGCGCGGACCTCATCCTCATCCCGGAGATTCCGTACCGCGTGGAGTCCCTGCTGGAGACGCTGAAGCGGCGGGCCACGCGGCGGCGCAGCTTCTCCATCATCGCGATTTCGGAGGGCGCGTATCCGGAGGGCGGCGCGCTGTCCGTGCTGGCGGAGGCCGCGGACATCCGGGGCCGGGGCGTGGTGCGGCTGGGCGGCTCCGGCAAGGTGTGCGCGGATCTGCTGGCGAGCCACATCGACGCGGAGATCCGCGTGACGGTGCTGGGCCACCTGCAGCGCGGCGGCAGCCCGAGCGCGGCGGACCGGGTGCTGGCCACGCGCTACGGATGCAAGGTGCTGGACCTGGTGCGGGACAACCAGTGGGGGCACATGGTGGCGCTTCGGAACAACGAAGTCGTTCCCGTGCCGCTGAGTGAGTCTCGCAAGGAGCGACGCGTGGACGTCCAGGGAGACCTGGTGCGGTTCGCGCGGAGCATGGGCATCGGGTTCGGGGACTGAGGGGAGTGCGCGCGCTAACGCCATGACGCTCGTCGGCCGCCATATCGGTCGCTATCGCATCCTGGAGGAGCTGGGCTCCGGGGGCATGAGCGTCGTGTACAAGGGCCTGGACACGGCCCTGGACCGTGAAGTCGCGGTGAAGGTGCTGCACCCGCACCTGGCCGGCAAGGACGAGTCGCGTCGCCGCCTGGCACGCGAGGCCCGCGCGGTGGCGAAGCTGCACCACCCCAACATCCTGGAGGTGTTCGACTTCTCCTCGGCGGAGGCGCACGACGCCTTCATCGTCACCGAGTACATCCGCGGCCGGACGCTCAAGACGTACCTGGATGAAGGCCCGCTGGAGCCGCCGGAGCTGGCGGCGATGATCATCCACGAGCTGGCGGCGGCGCTGGCGCACGCGCACGAAGCGGGCGTCATCCACCGCGACCTGAAGCCGGAGAACGTCATGGTGCGCGAGGACGGGGTCCTCAAGCTCATGGACTTCGGCATCGCGCGACTGCTGGACATCGAGGACCGGATGACGGTGACCGGCGCGCTGGTGGGTTCGCCCGCGCACATGTCGCCGGAGATCATCGAGGGCCTGGAGGCCGGGCCGGAGGCGGACGTCTTCAGCCTGGGGATCATGTTCTACGCGCTGATGACGGGCCGCCTGCCCTTCACCGCGTCGAACACCACGGCGACGCTCAAGCGCATCCTGGATGGAGCGTATGAAGACCCGCGCCGCCGCGTGCCCGCGCTGTCGGATGAGCTGGCGGAGATCTGCGCGACGTGCCTCCAGCGCGACCCTGCGCGGCGCTACCCGAACGCGGGGAAGCTGCGCGACGCGCTGGCGGATGCGCTCGCGGGGCTCGGGTTCTCTCGCGTGGGAGAGGAGCTGATTTCGTTCTTCGCGGATCCGCCGTCGTACCAGCGGCTCGCGCGCCAGCGCATCGTCGCGGCGCTGCTGGAGCGTGGGGAGCGGCAGCTCGCGGAGAAGCGGACGCCGCGCGCGCTGGCGTGTCTCAATCACGTGCTCGCGCTGGACGCGACGAATGAACGGGCGCTGAGACTGCTCAAGGGCATCCAGCGTCAGCAGCGGCGGCGCACGTGGCGCAGGCGCGGCATCCGCGCGGGCATCGCGGCGGGCGTGGCGCTCGCTTTGGGGCTGGGCGGCTGGCAGCTGTACCAGATGAACGCGAGCGCGCCCGAGACTCCGAAGGTGCAGACGGAGGATCCGCGCGCCGAGGGCTCGAAGACCCCGGGTTCCCAGTCCGCGGCTGGCGGTACGCAGGGCACGGGCGCCCTCAACGGCGCGCAGGGCACCGGTGGCGCGACGGGTTCGCCCGACGGTACGGGCCCCCTTCACGGCGGCCAGGGCACGGGCGGCACGGCGGGTTCGTCCGACGGTACGGGCACCCCTCAGGGCACGCAGGCCACGGGCCCGCGTCCCACCGGTACGGGCACGCCCGGCCGAGACGCGCTCCTGCCTCCCACCGACCTCAACCCTCGCGTCCCCTCCCCTCCGGATCGCACGCCCTCGCGCCCCACGGTGGTCGCCAGCCTCGACCCGCAGGACGACTCCAAGCCCGCGCGCAACGGCAAGCTCCCCGTGTCCATCCTCGTGCGCCCCTACGGCTCCATCCGCGTGGACGGCGGCCCCGCGGGCACGAAGCAGCTCGCGCAGCACGACGTGCAGCTGTCCCCTGGCGAGCACACCATCATCGTCTCCTGCGACTACTGCGAGGACGCCACGGAGACCATCGACGTGAAGCCGGACCGCGAGAATGTCTTCCGCCTGCGCGCCCAGCTGAAGGCCTCGCAGCTGGCCATGGACTACCAACCGCCGGACGCCACCGTGCGCGTGGGCGACGTGGAGCGCGCCGCGAACGACAGCCTCCAGCACCCCTTCGACATCCGCTCCCCCCGAGGCCCCGCCAGCTTCCAGCACCGCGTGGAGGTGGAGATCTCCTCCCCCGGCTACAAGACCGAGAAGCGCGTCGTCCTGCTGGAGCCCGGCAAGCCCACCACCCTGCGCGGGAGCCTGGCGCCCGAATGAGCCGAGGCCCGCTGCTTCTCGTCGTCCTCCTGCTGGCCGCCCTGCTCGGCCCCGCGTCCGCGCGCGCCCAGATCCCCATGGGCGCGGATCCGGAGGTCGCAGCGCTGCGCTCGTCGTTCGAATACGGCAAGTACGCGGAGGTGCTGGAGCGCGCCGGTCAGCGCATCGACCGGGGCGACCTGCCCGAAGAGGACCTGGTGGAGCTGCACAAGCTCGCGGGCCTGTCCGCCTTCAACCTCAACAAGACGGACGACGCCGAGCGCCACCTGCGCGCCGTGCTCCGGTTGGATCCCGACTTCAGCCTGGACCCCTTCGTCGTCCCGCCCCCGGCCGTCGCCTACTTCGAGGACCTCAAGAACCAGATGTCCGGCGAGCGCGAGTTCCTCCGCCAGGAACAGCGCCTGCGCGTGGAGCGCGAGAAGACCGAACAGGAGCGCCGGGAACAGGAGCGCGTCGCCCTGGAGACGCAGCGCCGCCGCGCGGAGGAACTGGCCCGTCAGGTCACCGTGCGCACCGTGGAGAAGCACAACTTCCTGGTCAACTTCGTCCCGTTCGGCGCCGGCCAGTTCCAACAGGGCCGCAACGGCATGGGCATCGCCTTCGCCGCGACAGAAGGCGTGCTGGCCATCACCAGCATCATCGCGTTTTTCGCATACGACTCGCTCTTCGAGGAGCGGCTCATCAACCTGGACAACGTGCTGGACGAGGACGGTCGCGCGTCCATCCCGGTGCGCTACATCCCCACGGACCGCGCCCGGCAGGCGGACACCTGGCAGCTGCTCAAGCTCGCGTCCGCCACCGGCTTCTACACCGTCTACACCCTGGGCGTGGTGGACGCCGTCTACCACCACGAGGACCAGGTGGTGACCAGCACCACCGTCGAGTCCCGCCCCGAACCGAAGCCCTCTCCTCCCGTCTCCCAGGCCGCGCCGCCGCGCGTGCGGCTGTACTCCACCCGTGGTGGGCTGGGCGCCGGCTTCTCCCTCACGTTCTAGCCCCGAACCCCAAAGTCCACCCATGGCCAGCCTCACCGTTCGCACCCCCGATGGAAAGGTCCGCACGGTCTCCCTGCTCAAGCGCATCACCAGCCTGGGGCGGGGATCCGACAACGACGTGCCACTGGAGGACGCCAGCGTCCCCTCCAACGCCCTGCACGTCACCTTCGACGGCTCCCGCTACGAAGTGGGCAGCCTGGGCGCCACCTTCCACGTCAACGGCAAGCGGCGCGACAATCACGCGCTCGCCACCGGTGACGTAGTCAAGGTCGGCGGCACCGAGCTGACCTTCTCCCGCGAGGACGCCCCCCGCGAGCCCGTGCGCCGCGAGGTGCCCGAGCGCGAGGTGTCCCTCCTCCCCTCCCCCGCCACGGCCTCGTCGGATTCGCACACGGCGGAGCTGCCCGGCGTGGTGGGCCGCGAGCTGGTGCTGCTCAAGCGGCTCACCGCGTTCAGCGAGCGGCTCTTCGGCAGCTACGACGTGGACCGCATCCTGGAGAGCCTGCTGGACGAGGCCATCGAGGTCACCCGCGCCGACAAGGGCTTCCTCATCCTGATGGAGAGCGGCGAGCCTCGCGTGAAGGCCGCGCGCAACGTGGCCCGGGAGAACATCGAGGACGCGGTGGAGAAGCTGTCCGACTCCATCATCGCGAAGGTGGTGAAGGACCAGAAGGCCATCATCGTCGCGGACGCGCTGGACGCGCCGGAGTTCAAGGCCAGCGAGTCCGTGGTGAACCTCAAGGTCCACTCCGTCATGTGCGTGCCGGTGATGCACAAGGGCGACCTGTTCGGCGTGCTCTACGTGGGCAACGACCGGCTGGTGAACCGCTTCGAGCCCAAGAGCATGGACATGCTCACCGTGTTCGCGGCGCAGGCGTCCCTGCTCTTGCAGAACGCGCTGCTCGTGAATGACCTCAAGCTCGACAACACGGAGCTGCGCCGCAAGCTGGAGGACCAGCGCTACGGCGACATCGTGGGCGCGTGTCAGGGCATGCGGGACGTGTACAAGCGCATCGACAAGATCGCGCCCACGGACATCTCCGTGTTGATTACGGGCGAGACGGGCACCGGCAAGGAGCTCATCGCCCGGGAGGTCCACCGCCGCTCGCCGCGCACCAAGGGCCCGTTCATCACGGTGAACTGCGGCGCCATCCCGGAGAACCTGCTGGAGAGCGAGCTGTTCGGTCACGCCAAGGGCGCCTTCACCGGCGCGGTGGCCACGCGGCCCGGCAAGTTCCAGGCGGCCATCGGCGGCACGCTCTTCCTGGACGAAATCGGCGAGATGCCGCTCCAGCTCCAGGTGAAGCTGCTGCGCGCGCTCCAGGACAAGATTGTCTACAAGGTCGGCGAGAACCGCGGCGAGGCGGTGGACATCCGCGTGGTGGCCGCGACGAACAAGATCCTGGAGGACGAGGTGAAGCGGAACACGTTCCGCGAGGATCTCTACTACCGGCTCAACGTCGTCACCGTGAAGTTGCCGCCCCTGCGCGAGCGCGGCGAGGACGTCATCGTCCTGGGCCGCTTCTTCCTCCAGAAGTACGCGCGCGAGTTCAACTCCAAGGCGCGCGGTTTCACGCCCGCGGCAGCCGTGTCGATGAAGAAGTACGGCTGGCCGGGCAACATCCGGGAGCTGGAGAACCGCCTGAAGAAGGCGGTCGTGCTGGCGGACAAGCCGCTGCTCGGCGCGGACGACCTGGACCTCAAGCCGGAGAACCTGGAGCCCATCATGCCGCTGCTCCAGGCGAAGGAAGAGTTCCAGAAGCGTTACATCAACGAAGTCCTCGCCCGGAACAACGGCAACCGCACCAAGACGGCCAAGGACCTGGGCGTGGACCCCCGCACCATCTTCCGCCACCTGGAGAAACTGGAGGCGGAGAAGACGGGCGGTCCGCTTCCTCCCGAGGAGAACGAGGAACTGCTATAGCGTTCCCTCAAGCCACGCCATGCACCGTCACGCGACGCGACAGTCCCGGGGCATCCTCCAGCCGTTGGTGACGGCCCTGGGGCTCGCGGCGCTCGCGACGGGCTCCGGGTGCCTCATCCCCCAGGACGTGGCGCTGCTGGAGAGCCTGCCCGAGTTCAGGAACCGGCCGCCCCGCATCGTGGAGGAGCAGGTGGAGCCCTCCGAGCGCATCCTGCGCGCCTTCGGCGTGGGCAGCTGCACCCAGGACTTCAACGTGGTGGTGGAGGACCTGGACGTCGACGACCGCATCACCGTGGAGTGGTACGTGGACTACAACCCGTCCAACCCCACGGGCTACTACCGGCAGATCGTCCTCGCCAACACCGGCCAGCCTCGCCGTGACGACCGCGGCACGCTGCGCATGGACCTGCGCTCGGCCAACAACCCGCTGGCCCCGCCGGGCATCCACCTCATCGAGGCGTTCGTCACCGACCGGCACCTCACCAACCGCCAGCCGGATCCTCCGGACGAAGTCATCCTCGCGGACGGCGGCGTGGTGAAGAACCCGGGCTTCGTCACTTCGTACGCGTGGGTGGTGAACACGGTGGCGGGGGACTGCCAGTGAGGCGCGCGCTCCGGGCCCTGGCGCTGGCGCTCGGGCTGACCGGGGCCGGGTGCGGCTTCCTGGATGACGAGCCGCCCCCGGAGCAGCTGGTGTGCCGCTCCGACGCGGAGTGCGCCGCCGGCCAGGTGTGCTTCGTGGACGGCTGCGGCAACCCCGGCGGCGACATCGTCGTGGAGGTGCAGCCCCATCCCAAGGCGGGCCTGCTCGCGCAGGACTTCCCGGTGGACCGGCTGCGGGCCGAGCAGAACCTGGAGCTCTTCAGCCCCGTGCGCCTGACGGGCACCGTCACGCGCGGCGCCACCGCCACGGAGGACGGTGGCACCGAGCCCGTCCCCTACCGCGCCCCCATCCACCTGCTGGCCACGGGCGACAGCCGCCTCATCCCGGGCGTGGCGCGGCGCTACGAGACGACGCTCACCCCGGACGACGGCGCGTGGGTGCTGCCCGTGGGCAGTGGCCAGTACACCGTGACGCTCACGCCGGTGGACCCGTCCCTGCCGCCGCTGTCGCGCGATGCCTTCGTGGATCCCTCGTCGGGCGGCATGGTGGCCTTCGACCTGCCCACCGCGTCGCGCGTGGTGACGGTGACCGGGACGCTGATGCTCCAGGGTTCGAAGCGGGTGGACGCGGACATGGAGGTGCAGGTGCTGGATGAGTCCCTGCGCCCGCTGTCCCAACGCGCCCGCGTGGCCCGCGACACGGGCGCGTTCCAGTTGGTGCTGGGCGCGGATGACGCCCGGCGCGCCACGGTGCTCGTGCGCGCGACGCCCGTGAACGCCGGGGACCTGGTGCCCTGGAAGACCTTCGTGGTGGATCCGTCCACCATCCTCCCCATCCCGCTGGAGCTGGGCGACCCCGGCGCGGCCGTGACGGTGGAGGGCCGCGTGCTGGAGATGAACGGCCAGACGCCCATGGCCGGCGCGCGCGTGTCGCTCCAGGGCCGAGTGGCCGGCGGTGGCACCTTCAAGGGCGTGCCGGTGCTGACGGACGCGCAGGGGCGCTACCAGCTCACGTCCCTGCCCGGCGTCGCGGAGTCCCCACTCACGCTGGTCATCGTCCCGCCGCCCAGCTCGTCCTCGCGTCTGACGCCCCAGCAGGTGGCGGTGGCGGCGGTGGACACGGTGCTGCCAGACGTGACGTGCCCGGAGCGAATGACGGTGGTGGGCAGCGTGAAGAACCCGGAGGGCACCGGCCCGGCGTCGGGCGTGCGCGTCGTGGTGGAGCCGGTGGGGGCGCTCGAAGGCTATCCGCAGCCGCCCCTGGGCTTCGAGTCGCCCCTCACCACCAGCAGCGACGGCAACTTCGCGCTGGCCCTGGATCCGGGCGAGTACCGGCTGGACTTCCTGCCTGGGGAGAACCTGCCGCGCGTCAGCCGCTTCGTCACCGTGCCGGCCGGCACCGCCGATTCAGAGGTGATGACGCTGGCGGCCTTCACGCTGTCACGGGGCCGTTCGTTGAGCGGCCGCATCACCCTGCCCCCGGACCCCGCGCTGGCGCCGGACGGAATCGCGGCGAACGCGTCCGTGCGCTTCTTCCGCGTGGTGACGGTGGGAGGACGGCCGGAGTCCATCCTGCTGGCGCAGACGGTGTCCGACAGCACGGGGCGCTACTCCACCGTGCTGCCCACGCGCTGAAGCCGTGACTACCGGCCGCTGTCCTTGCGGCGCGCGGTGTCGAAGGCGGCGTGCAGCGCGTCCACCGCGCCGCCCACCTCGCCCGCGTACTGCACCGCGTGGATGGTGTAGAGGTCCTGCACCCGCGTGAGGTGGCGGTACACGGAGCGCAGCTCCACGCGCGCCGGATCCCTCGACTCCAGGGCGCACTCGGACTCGGACTTGCGCACGCGCGTCAGCCAGTCCGTGCGGAAGCGCATCCACTCCTGGTCGACCTTGCGTGCGGGGAGGACGTGCACGAGCTTCTCGCGCTCGGACTCCAGGTCCTTCCAGTGCGCGTCCGCGGCGTCCAGGCATTCGCGCACGGTGAGCGGTGGCGTCACGGCCGGGGGCCTCGCGGGCGTCATCGCCGCGACGGAGTGCCCCACGTTCCAGATCATCCACAGCGAGACCAGCGAGGCCAGCGTGATGTGGACCGCGTACGCGGCGCCACGGTAGCGGCGGAAGCGGGGGTCTTTCTGCGAGTCGGGAGCGGACACGGGGCCCAGGTCTTACGACCCTGGACCCCGGGTGGCAATGCTTCCCTTGCACACCGTCCGGAAGGCGAACCCTGGCCGGACGGCGGCGGTGTGGGGACTACTGGCCCGCGGCGGGGGCGGCCACGGCCGGAGCGGCCTGGGGCGCTGCGGCAGGGGCGGCGGCGGGCACCGCGGCGGCGTCACCACCGGCGGCGGCGCGCTTGGCGGAGTTCAGCCGGCCGCGGAACTGCGTCAGGTACTGGGTGGCCGGGTACGTGGCCAGCGCGTCACGCACCGTGTCCGCCGCCTTATCGAACGCGCCCGTCTCCTGGTACGACTGGGCGAGCAGCAGCATGGCGTAGTCACGCGTCTTGGACTTCTTGTCGCCTTCCACGAAGCGGGCCAGCAGCGGCACGGCCTTCTCGTGCTGACGCAGCTGGTTGTAGGCGGTGCCCAGGAAGAAGGACGCGTCCAGCGCCTCTGCCTCGGCCGGGTTCATGGCCAGGAAGCGCGACAGGTCCTCCACCACGGCGTTCATCTCGTTCTTGCGGAAGGCGATCTTCCCGCGCTCGAAGGCGGCGTCGCCCGTCTCGCGGCGCAGGATGGCGGCGCGGTCGTTGAGGGCCTGGCGCTCCAGCGAGGACAGCTTCTGCGTGTCCAGCTTCACCAGCGCGTCGATGCCCTTGAGGCGCTCGTCGCCCGGCAGCGTGGTCATCATCTTGTAGACTTCGTTCGCGGCGCGCTGGGCCGTCAGGTGCGCCGTCGTGTCCGTGCGCTGCTTCTCCAGCTGCCCGGAGAGGTCCGCGACCTGCTTCTCCAACCGCTCGCGCTCGTTGGTGTTGCTGGAACTGCGCGCGCCGTTCACCAGCACCGCGCCACCGACCGCCAGAATCGCGAAGAGCGCGTAAGCCACCGCCGAGGAGATCCACTGCCGCTTCTGGAAGTCCTCGTGACGCTTGCCCACCGCCTTCACCTCCGCATGGAGGTTCTTGAGCAGGTTGTCCGTCTTGATGACGAGGTTGCGCGACTCGATGACCTCGCGGCGGAGCTCGGAGAGCTCCTTCTCGAGGTCAGTCTTCGGCTGTTCAGAGGGGGGCATGGACATCTTCCTGGGACCGGAAATGACTTCGGCCGACTCACGCATGCTAGGGGACTCTCCGGGATGAGGGGCGGGTTCTTTTTCCGCTCCCAAACAGGGCCCTTGGTGGCCACCATTCCCCGAAAGTCCCTGCTCCGCGCGCTCGCCTGCTTTCGTGTTGGAACTTTCCCAGGCCTCTAGAACGAGGCGATGGGACGGGACGGATTCGGCGGGAACGTATACGTCACGCCGAGCGCGAACCAATTGCCTCCGTGGCTGAAACTGAAGGGCCCGGGCCACTTCACCGCGTCCGGGGACTCCACGGGGCCGCGCAGGAACATGAAGCGGTATTCAGCGGTGATACCCCACTCCGCGGACAGGCGAAGCGTGGCGCCGAGCGAGCCCACCCAGGCCTGGGTGACGTTCTCCTTGATGGACGAGCCCTCGCGCGTCGAGGAGACGACCGTGGGCCCCGTGAGCACGCCCGCGAAGGGCACCAACCCCTGCGGCCCGATGTCGAGCACGCCCTGAAAGCGCAGCCCGAGGAGCGCGCCGTACGACACGGTGCTGACCTTGCGGAACACGGTGCCGTCCGCGCCGGGCTCGGACAGGCGCAGGTTCTGCGCGGTGCCAAACAGGTCGATGCCCACCTCCACCAGGTCCGACACCGCGTACGCGAACGAGGCCGCGCCGAAGGGCCCCCCCGAGGACTCCGGCGCGCGCTCCAGGCCGTTGCCTGGCCCCTTGGTCCCATACCAGGCGTCGTAGAGCGTGCCGTTGGAGGTGAGCCGGTAGCCGGCCTGCACGGTGATGCGGCCCACGCCGTCCAAATTGGCGGGAGCCCGCCCCGCGCTCCAATCGCCGTCATCCTGGGCAAGGGCGAGGGCTGGCGCGGCGACGAGGGCGAAGACGAGCGGCAGACGGCGGAGCATCAAGGCGCGGATCCCGGGGCTTTCTGCCGGCACGGGCGCTCGCGGCCCGGTGCTACAGGCGTGTCGCACACCGTATCCGGGGGCCATGCCGCGTCAATTTTCCGGCCGCCCCCCACCGTGTCGATTTCGCGCCCTACCATTCGTCGCCATTTTGAACCCGACGTTCCAGGAGAACTCCCCATGCGCTTCATGATGATCGTCAAGGCCAACAGCGACAGCGAGACCGGTCGCATGCCCTCCACGGAGGAGCTGACCGAGATGGGCAAGTACAACGAGGAGCTGGTGAAGGCCGGCATCCTGCTCGCGGGTGAAGGGCTGCATCCCAGCTCCAAGGGCGCCCGCGTCGCGTTCTCCACCAAGGGCACCACGGTGACGGATGGCCCCTTCTCCGAGACGAAGGAGCTGGTCGCCGGCTTCTGGATCATCGAGGTGAAGTCGCGCGAGGAGGCCATCGCCTGGGCGCGCCGCATCCCCTTCAAGGAGGGCGAGGTGGAGATCCGCCAGGTGGCCTCCGCCGAGGACTTCGCGGAAAGCGACCCCACGGGCGAGCTGCGCGCGAAGGAGGAGGCGCTGCGCGTGCAGGTCGAGGCGAAGGCCAAGGCCTGAGCCGTCAGCGAGCGCGCCGCTCCAGCTCCAGCAGCGGCATCTCCAACACCACCACCGTGCCGTGCGTGCACGGGGGGGTGAAGTCCGCGCGATCCAACTCGCCCAACAGCGCGCGCAGCTGCGCGTCGGTGAGCGGCGAAGACGATGCGCGCCGCGCGGCGTGACAGGCCATCACGCGCACGGCCTCCGCCAGGCTCGTCACGTCCAGCGGAGCGCTGCGCGGAGGCAACGCGCGCGACAGGGCTTCCAGAAGTGCGCGGGGATCCACGCCCTCCAGGCCCGCCGGCACCGACTTGAGCGCGAGCGCCGTGCCTCCGAAGGGCTCCACGTCCACGCCTAGCTTGAGCAGCGCCTCGCGGCCGTCCACCAGCGCCTTTACCGCCGCCAGGGACAGGTCCACCGTGGTGCCGAACAGCGATGGCGGCGGCGCCTTCGTCTCGTCCTCCAACCGGCGCAGGTACGCGGTGAGGCGCGCGCGCTCCAGCGCGGCGTGAGGGTCCAGCACCACCAGCGTGCCGCCGGGGCCCTCGCAGACATGGAAGCGGCTGCCCAACAGGCCCATGGGGCGCAGCGCCGCGAAGTAGCCCGGAGGCGGCGCTTCGTTGAGCTGCGGCTGGGCCTCACCGAACCCAAGCGTGCGGCCCGGCACCTGGGGGCCCTGGAACGGACCGGGGAACGCACTTCCCTGCGCTCCACCGTTCGGCGAGAAATAGGACGGCGTCAGCGGGCGCGCGGGCGTGGAGCCGCCGGGGCCCGGAGCGTCCATCGCGGTGGGCAGCGGCGCGCCCCAGGTGGCCTCCTGCGCGCGGGTGAGGAAGCGCTCCACGGCGTGCGCGTAGTGCGCGGCGTCCCGGGGCTGGGGGTTCGCGGCCTGCTCTTCCGGCGAACCCAGCCACGGGGCCGCGCGCAGCACGCGTGAGAGGGCGGCGCTGATCGCGTCCTGCACGCCTCGGGCGTCCGCGAAGCGCACCTCCATCTTCTGCGGGTGCACGTTGACGTCCACCGCGGCGGGCTCCACGTCGATGTGCAGCACCACCACCGGCTGACGGCCCGCGGGCAGGAAGTCCTGGAACGCGCGCTGCACGGTGCTGATGAGGCCACGGTCGCGGATGTAGCGGCGGTTGACGAGGGTGTAGAGGCCGCGCGCGTTGGGCAGCGTGTACTCCGGCGACGCGAGGTAGCCCGTGACGACGACGCCCAGCCGGCGCTCCTCCACCGGGAACAGGTGCGGGAAGGACGCGGGGCCCAGGGCCGCGGCGATGCGCTCGCGCGGATCATGTTCGGCGGCGGGGCTGGAGAAGAGCTCGTTGCCCTCGTGCGAGGCGAAGAAGCCGACCTCCGGGTGCGCGAGCGCCAGGCGCACCACGGCCTCCTCGCAGTGCTTGAGCTCGGTGGCGCCCTGGCGCATGAACTTGCGGCGCGCGGGCACGTTGAAGAACAGGTCCTCGATGGTGATGACCGTGCCCACGCGGGGCGGCGCGGCCTCCACCGTGGGCGGGCCGCCGCCCTCCACCATGACCTGGGTGCCCTCGTGCGCGTCCGGCTCCGCGGTGTGCAGCGTGAAGCGGGACACGGAGGCGATGGCGGGGATGGCCTCGCCCCGGAACCCCATGGAGTCGATGTGGAAGAGGTCGTCCAGTTCGCGCAGCTTGCTGGTGGCGTGGCGCTCCAGGCAGAGCGTGGCGTCCTCGCGGCTCATGCCGTGGCCATCGTCGGAGATGGTGATGCGGCCCACGCCCCCGGCCTCCAGCTCCACGCGCACGGTGCGGGCCCCGGCGTCGAGCGAGTTCTCGCACAGCTCCTTCACCACGGAGGCGGGGCGCTCCACCACCTCGCCGGCGGCGATCTTGTTGATGAGCACGTCGCTCAGGCGCGCGATTCGGGACATGGCGATCAACCACCCTCCGCCACCTGGATGACGTTGTCCAGAACATCACGGGCACACGCGGCTGACATTCCTGGACGGCTGGGCTAACACCCGCCCCTGCGAATGGAAGTGATCCGAGCAGGCAAGGGCCCGATGCGTATCGCGGTGACAGGCGCCAGTGGCGACTACGGCAAGCTGCTCCTGCCGAGGCTGGAAGCGGACCCCGGCGTGGAGAGCATCCTCGTGCTGGACACGAAGGAGCCCCACCCGATGAGCAAGGTGGAGTTCCACCGGGTGGACCTCACCCGCTACGACGCGGAAGGTGAGCTGACGGACGCGCTCACCGAGCGCCCCGTGGACGCCCTCTTCCACCTGGCGTTCCTCTTCGGCCCCATCCTCAACGGCCCGCTGGCGCACGAACTGGAAGTCATTGGCACCATGAACGTGCTGACGGCGGTGGGCCGCGCCCGGCTGCCCCGGCTGGTGGTGCCGTCGCTGACGGTGACGTACGGCGCGCGGGGCAACAACCCGGCGCTCCTGCGCGAGGGCTCCCCGCTGTTCGGCTGTCCGCACAGCCGTTTCGTGAACGACAAGGTGGAGGTGGAGGGACAGGTGCGGGCGTTCCGCGAGCGCAATCCCGACACCCGCACGCTGGTGTTGCGGTTCGCTCCCCTGCTCGGCCCGAGCCTGGACAATCCGGCGACGCGGTTGCTGTCTCACGCGGTGGTGCCCACGCTTCTGGGATTCGACCCGCTCTGGCAGGCGATCCACGAGGACGACGCGGGCCGGGCGCTGCACCTGGCCCTGCGGGCGGACGCGGCGGGAGAGTTCAACGTCGTGGGGCGCGGGGTGTTGCCTTTGTCGGGGCTCATCCGCCAGGCGGGCGCGCAACCGCTCCCCCTGCCGGGGCCGTTGTTTCGTGGAGCACTTCGCGCGCTCGGGGCGGTGGGGGCGGGCACGTTGCCGGTGGCCCTGCTCGACTACATGCATTACTCCTGGGTCGCGGACGGGGAGCGCGCCGAGTCCGCGTTGGGGTTCGTGCCCCTCCACCATGTCAGGGACGCCGCCTCGGCGCTCAGAAGGAGCCAGTCATGACCAAGGGTGTCCTCGGGAATGATCCCTTCCAGCGGGGCGCCGCGCCTCGCACGGGCGAGGTGAAGGACGACGCGGCCAACCCGAAGGCCGCGAAGAAGTCCGCGGCGTCGAAGTCCGCGAAGGGTGCGAAGTCAGCGGGCAAGGCGAAGAGCGCCAAGGGTGGCGCTTCGAAGTCCGGCGCCCAGGCGAAGGCGCCCAAGGGCGGCAAGGCCGCGGAGGCGAAGCAGGCCTCCGCGACGCCGAAGACGCCCGCCGCCAAGGTCCACATGTTCGAGGCCCGCCCGGACGGACGCGGGAGCGCGAGGCACGAGCAGGACGCGCGCGACGTGGAGCACGCCTCGGAAGCGAAGCACGGGCGTTCGTCCGCGAAGGACCCGCACGCTTCGGGAGGGGCACCGGCCGCGAGGCCTGGCGCCCACGACGCCGTGCACGCTTCGGGACAGCCTCCCGCCGGTGAGGAGGTCTCGCCCCTGCGCGAGCCCTCCGTGCCGGCCCCCGCCGCCGAGCCCCGGCCGTCGCGTCCCCAGGTGCTCGCGGACGAGGTGCGCGGCTCGCGTCCCCAGGAGCGCAAGGTGGACCGCGCGCTGACGGAAGCCCTCGCGTCGGACGCGGCGGAGGCCGCGGCGAAGACGGCCGTGGACGAGCTGTTCGAGGGGCGTAAGGAGCCGGACCGAGATATCGAGCGCGTCCTCGCGACGGAGCTCGTCGCCGAGGTGGCCGAGTCCGCCGTGCGGCAGGTGCTGGATGACGGCAATGGCGACGCCGCCGAGCGGCAGGTCGCCACCGCCATCGCGACCCAGGTTGCCGAGGCCACCGCGGGCGTCGCCGTGGACCAGGTGATGGACCGCCACGCCATCAGCCCCGAGGAGCGCGCCCTGTCCTCCGCCAGCGGTGGCGATGCGCAGGACGACGACGGCGATGAGGCCTGGCCTGGCGACGCCTGGATCCGCGACCCGAAGGACGTGCCTCCTCCCGAGGACACCGAGGACCTCTGGACCGCGGACGCCTGGCGCCGCGACCCGGAGGGCATGTCCGCGCCGGAGGACCCGGATGAGGACGACGACCTGGTCACCGGCGTCGAGCGCGTCGAGGAGAATGGCGTGCACATCTCCGTCTCCATCATCGAGGGCGCCGCCCCCACGGACGTGGAGCCGGAGGTGGAGCTGCCCGACGAGACCCACGACGAGCTGCCTCCCAGCCGCCGGCCCCTATCGCTGGTGAGCGACCACGGCGAGGTGCCCCTCCCGGAGGAAACGGAGCGGGACGCGCAGGCCTTCGACCGTCCGGAGGAATCGGCCCCGCCGTCCGGCTTCGCGGGCCGCGCCGCGGGCATGTTCTCGCTGGCGAAGGAGATCGCCGGCCAGGCGCTCGCGAGCGACGGCCTGGGCCGCGCCGTGGGCGCCATGCACGGCCTGATGGAGGCCGTGCGCACCAGCCTGGGCGCTGGCGGCGGCAGCCGGTTGGACGACTACGGCAAGGACGAGGGGCTGGTGGAGAGCCTCCAGCCCGTCCTCGACTTCCTCTACGAGCAGTACTGGCGCGTCTCCGTGGAGGGCGTGGATCAGGTGCCGCGCGGCGCCTCCATCCTCGTCGCCAACCACTCCGGCGCCCTGCCCTACGACGGCCTGGTGATGGCGCAGGCGCTCCTGCGAGAGCGCCCGGATCTGCTCGAGACCCGCTGGCTGGTGGAGGATCAGGTCTTCCACGCGCCCATGCTCGGCACCCTCTTCAACCGCCTGGGCGCCGTGCGCGCCTCTCCGGAGAACGCGCTGCGGCTGCTCGACGAGCACCGGCCGCTCGTCGTCTTCCCGGAGGGCTACCAGGGCGCGAGCAAGCCGTTCGCGGAGCGCTACCGCCTCAAGCGCTTCGGCCGCGGCGGCTTCGTGAAGCTGGCCCTGCGCACGGGCGCGCCCATCGTCCCGGTGGCCATCGTCGGCGCGGAGGAGACGTCTCCGCTGCTGGGCCGCCTCCCAGGTGGCTTCCTCGGGTTCCCGTCGCTGCCGCTCACCGCGCCGGGCCCGCTGCCCGCCAAGTGGACCATCCGCTTCGGCGAGCCGCTGACCATGGAGGGCCTGTCTCCGGAGGACGCGGACGACCTGGGCGAAGTGCAGCGGCTCACCGAGCGCACCCGCGAGTCCATCCAGGGCATGCTCCAGGCCCTGCTGCGCGAGCGCCGCTCCGTGTTCACGGGGTGAAGGCTGAAGGCGAGACACCCGGGGGCGTCAGCCGCAGATGCGGTTGCGCCCCTGGCTCTTCGCGGCGAAGAGGTGCTCGTCCGCCGTGCGCACCATCTCCGCGGGCTCGCGGTGGTGCGGCTCCAGCGCGGCCACGCCCATCGACAGCGTGACGGGGATGACCTGCTTGTCGAACTCGAAGCGCTGCCGCTCCACCAGCTTGCGCACCTTCTCCGCGAGCTGACGGGCGCCGGCCAGGTTGATCTCCGGCAGGAGCAGCGCGAACTCCTCACCGCCGTAGCGAGCGAAGACGTCCTCGCGCCGGATGCGCGTGCGCACCGTGGACGCCAGCTGCTTGAGCACCGAGTCCCCGGCCAGGTGCCCGTACGTGTCGTTCACGTCCTTGAAATGATCCAGGTCGAACATCACCAGCGACAGCGTGCGCTCGTAGCGGCGGCTGCGGGAGATTTCGCGGTCCAGCTGCTCGTCGAAGTAGCGGCGGTTGTAGATCTGCGTGAGGCCGTCCATGGTGGTCAGCCGGTAGATCTCGTCGTGGTACGCCGCCTCGATGTTGCCGCCCGCGATGAACTTGAAGATGGTGCGGCCAATCTTCACCAGGTCGCCGTTCTGCAGCGATCGCGCCGACGACGCGACGTCGTCATTGACGAACGTGCCGTTGGTGGACCCCAGGTCCTCGATGCGCACGCCCTTGGTGGTGTTGGTGATGCGCGCGTGGTTGCGGCTCACCGCTTCCTGATCAATCTGGACGTCCGCCTTGGACGACCGGCCAATCAGCGTCTCCTCGCGCGCCAGGTCGTACTTACGCCCCAGGTCCAGGCCGTAGATGACCACCAGCGCCGCGTCCAGGTTGACGGGGCGCTCGGAGATCTTCGAGATGACGGTGACGACCGTCTCCTTCTGGCCCATGAAGCCAAACGTATCACCGCGCAATTCGCGAAAGCGAATTCACGGCCGGAACGAGTGCCCCGCCAGGTCGCAGACGCACTGACACCCCAGCACGTCAGGGCACCCGCACCGTGCGCGCGGCGCTGACGGCGGGCCGCAGCGGCAACCCGAGCCCGTCCACCAGCGACGCCACCAGTGTGATCTCCATCCCGGAGCAGGCGGAGGGAAGGGAGAGCGCCACCTCGCCCGACCGCGTGGCCATGTCGCCGATCACCACCGAGAGGTCGCATGCCGGGCCGCCATCACGAACGGTGAGCAGCACCCCGCCCTCGTCGCCATTGCCTGCGTCCGTCCCCACCTGGAAGCCGTCCACCCGCACGCGCACGGTGGCGCCGCGAGCCAGCGACGCGCCTTCAGCAGGCGCCAGCCACGTCACCTGGGGCCGGCCATAATTCAGCGTGGACGCGGCGCGCACCGACGAGGCGAGCAGCTCGGGCGCCATGCCCCCAGACTCCGCCAGCGTGGAGAGGTTCATCGAACGGCCGTCGGACATGGCCACGTTCAACGCCTCCACCGACAGCGATGCGCGCGAACCCTCCGTGTCGCCCTGGAAGGTGCGGTCCTCCAGGCCCGAGGGAGGCAGCGGCAGGCGCACGCCAGTCACCGAGCGGCGGCTGTCCGCCCAGACCGTCCAGCGCCGACCGGCCGCGTTGGTGAAGGTCGCGCGCACGATCGTCGCACCCAGCAAGGAGGTGTCCATGCGCCACTCGCGCGGTAGCAGGCCGTGCCACGGAGATGCGTCCGGGTTGTAGTGGGCGCCCTCCGGGATGCCGAGGAACGCGTCCGCGAGCGTCACCGGCGTCGTGCCCTCTGGATCGAAGTGGGGCGCATCCAGCGGGGTCATCACCGCGCTGGTGGCGAGGCCCACGGGCTCCTCACCGCCCAGCGCTCCCGACGACGCGACCGCGACCAGCCGGTACGCCTGTCCCTCCAGGCCGTGATGGGCCGGCGCCATGCGCACGCGCACGAGGCCCGGAGAGGACAACAAGGGCTGCGTGTCCGTGTTCGGATCCACCGGGTTGGCGTTGACGGCGGCGCCCAGGCCCAGAGGCACCGTGCCCTGTCCGGGCGCGGTCACCGAGCCCACCACCATCGCGCGCGACAGGTAGCTGTCACGGAAGCGCGGAAGCGGCGGGACTCGCACCACGAACGGGAAGGCCAGCGGCACCTGCTGGAAGTCCAGCGACGTGAGCGGCCCGCTGGGAGGAATCTTCCCCTCGATTGGCGCATAGAGGGGGAAGCGCACGTCGCGCTGGACGGCGGAGGAGAACCGCCCGGACTGCGGCAGCACGCGCGCCAGAAGCAGCAGCGGATCCGCGCCCGGATCCATCATCCCCGCCGGAAGCTCGCCGGACGGCACCTGCGCGGTGAGGGCCCAGGCGGTGCGAGTGCCACAGGTCCCCGAGCGCGTGGCCGTCTCCGGATCCGTTCCGTCCGCGAGGGCCGTGTCGCACACCCCGGAGATGCCCGGCACCTCCACGGACTCCGGTGGCAGGACGCCGAGCCCGTTCACCCAGACGCTGGCGGGCATCTGGAACTGGCGCGTCACCCCGCGGAGCGTGAGGTCCACATCCCGGTCGGGCCCCTGCACCTGGGCGGAGGCAGACTCGGACAGGAGGCCCGGCACGGACAGCCCCGCCATACCCAGGGACAGCGCGCCGCCCACGCCCACGGGCGCCAGGTGGGTGAACCGGGCGCGCACTCCGCCCACGCGGTCCGCCGGGTTGCGGCGCAATGGCAACCGCAGGTCCCGCGTGCCGGTCATGTCGTAGTTCGCCACGGTGAGGTAGCCGAAGTCCGGGTGGAAGACGGACACCGTCGAATCGCTCCGGGCCACCAGTACGGCCACGCCCAGCGCATCCGTGGACTCGCGCGCCGTCGCGCCGCCCAGCGCATCCGCCACCACCACCGAGGCCCCTTCCACGGGGTAGCCCGTGAGCGCGTCCGTCACCACCACCCGCACCTGCCCCGAGGCCGTATGCGGGGGCAGCACGGTGACGCGCGCACGGCACGTGACGTTGCCCAGCCGAGCCTCCACCGCCTCCACCTCCACGCCCGCCGACTCCAGCGTGAACGTGGCCCCGGAGCCCGTGCCCCCGCCCTTCACGCGCGCCGAAATGGAGGACCAGGCGAGCCCGTTTCGAGGGACGAAGGGCTGGCCCGTGACATCGGACATCCAGGCTTCGAAGCGCAGGGTCGTGCCCACGGGCGCGATGATGCGCTCGGGCACCACGCGGCAAGCCGCTACGGTGGACGACGGCGGGGGCGGCCTACAGGCGCCATCGCGGCACAGCTCCCCGTCCTCGCAGTCACTGTCTCCGGTGCAGAGAGCTGGGACGCAGCGGCTGGCGTCACAGCGGCAGCCCAGCGCCTGCGACTCACAGGCGGCGATGGCGTTCACCTCCCCGCGGCGCTTCACCGAACAGTCGAGGTCCGTCCGGCACGAGGGCTCACAGCGCGACAGGGCGGTGTTGCAGAAGAACAGCGCCGGATCCCCGCAGTCCTGATCCACCGTGCAGAACGTGTCCGCCCAGCCGCCGTGGATGAACGGCGCCTCCATGTCGGACATCGCGCAGCCCATGGCGCACGCCAGCAGGCATACGAACACGAGGCCGGGGGACCGGACCGGATGGGGGATGGAACTCATGGGAACTCCGAGGGGGACCGGCCTTGCCCCGACCTTACAGGGGGAAGGGCCGCGACGCGACCGGCGATGGCACCTGAACCGCTTTCGCTGGAAGCCTGGAACCGGGGCGGAACCGGGGTCCTGGGAAAATCAGACGGGCGGGCAGGCAAGTGTCGGTTGGCTTCCGTCGCCAGGGGTTCCAGAATCGGACCGACGATGGCACGCGCTGAACCGAAGACCTTGGAGAGCCTGCTGCCCCGGGTGCTGGCACGCCTGGCGGGAGAGTCAGGCCGCGCGTCGTCGCTGATGCCGCTCTGGACCGCCGCGGTGGGAGAGAACATCGCGCGCCACAGCCGTCCTCACCAGTTGGACGGAAGCACGCTGATCATCACCGTGGAGAGCGCCGAGTGGGCCCAGGTCCTCTCCCGCCAGGCCGACTCCCTGCGTGAGCGGTTCAACGAGAAGCTGGGCGCTGGCACCGTGAAGACGCTCGTCTTCCAGTTGGAGTCGCGATGAAGCGTGCGCTCCTGGGACTGCTTCTCGCGGGCGCCGCCGTCCTCCCCGCATCCGCCGCGCCGCCATCCCCGGCGGTGGCCTCCGTGTCCGTTCCCGCCCAGGAGGGACAGGACAGTCCGCCCCGTGTCTCGGAGGAGACGCCCCGGGCCCAGGAGGCCCGGGCCCGGCTGCACGTGCAGCGCGAATTCGAACGCGTGGGCCGCCGCGCCCCCACGAACGACAAGGCACTGGAGGCCGCGGCCCGGAGGCTCGCGCGCGAGGCCCTGAGCAAGTTCACCACCGGCGCCCCGGACCTGCTCACGTTGACGGCGGCGGTCAGCGAATCGGGCGCCGCGGATCCGTCCCCGAAGGTGCTGGTCATCCGCGCCTGGGTGCACTCGCACGCCATCGAGACGTTCCTCGCCCGCACGGACTTCAACGACGAGCGCGTGAGCCATTTCGGCGTGGGCGTGGCCTTCCTGGACGAGCGCGCCGCGCTGGTGCTGCTCGTCGCGGACCGCAAGGCGGAGGTGCTCCCCTTCCCCCGCTTCATCGCCAAGGCCGGGATTGAGAAGCGCGTGTGCGGCCGGCTCGTGCCGCCGCTGCTGAGCCCGCAGGTCTTCGTCACCCGGCCGGATGGCGAGGTGGATGCCGTGGCCCTGAGCCGCGCCCCATCCGGCACGAATGGCTTCTGCGCCCTGGTGGGCTTCGAGGCCCCCGGCAGATACACCGTGGAGGTGGTGGGCCAGGCGAACGCGGGGCCGGAGGTGACGTCGCTGTTCCTCGTGCAGGTGGGGCCCCGTTCCGATCCCGGCAATCCGGAGTCCCTGCTCGAACCCACCACGCTGGCCGAGGCCCGCACCGCCCTCTACGAGCGCATCAACACCCTGCGCCGCGCACACCAACTGCCGGAGCTCACACCGGATCCCACGCTGGAGGACGTGTCGCTGAGCTACAGCACGCGCATGGCGACGGAGGGCTTCTTCGCGCACATCGCACCGGACGGCTCCACGCTCACCCGCCGCCTCCCGGAGGGCGCGCGCTACGTGCGCGCCGGAGAGAACCTGGGGCTGGCGGCGGGTCCGCTCGCGGCGCACTTCGGCATCGAGCACAGCCCCGGCCACCGCAAGAACCTGATGGACCCCGCGTTCCGCTTCATGGGCGTGGGCGTGGCCTTCCAGAAGGTGGACGGCCGCGACCAGGCCATCGTCACGGAGGTCTTCACCGCGGCCTCGCTCGGCGCGGCGCTCCCGGTGGACCCGGTGTCGGATGTCTACGACGCGTTGTCCCGGCACCGCGCCACGCTCAAGCTGCCGCCCCTGGTGCGCAGCGAGGCGCTGGAGCGGCTGGCGCGCGACCACGCCCGCCGTGCGCAGGCGCAGGACGAGCCCACCGCGGGAGACGGCGACCCGTCCCCGCTGCACGAGCGAGTGTTCTCCGCGCTGCCGGACGCGGGCACCGCTTCGGTGGACTTCTTCGTCGTGGGAGACCCAGGCGCCGTGCCGGAGTCACGCAGCCTGGCCACGGCCACCTACACCCGGGTGGGTGTGGGACTGGTGCGGGGTGACTCCAAGCGCTTCGGCCAGGGCCAGTACTGGGTGGCCGTCATCTACGCCGCGGTCCCCTGAAGCACTGGCTTCGGAAGGGAACGTCGACGCGGACGCCGGCCACGACCGGGCTTCGGGCGTGACCGGGTGCGAGCTCGCGCGGGCCCGGTGGAATGGGCCCCATGTCAGACGTCCCGGTTAGACAGGACGGCGCTGCGTGGCGTACGCCTCGAGCCCCATCTGCGGAGGCGCGAGGTTGGCGTACATCGGGCACTTCATGCACGTGAACGACTGCCAGCCGCGACGGACGGCCTCATCGAGGCAGTTGTCGTAGTGGTTGCAGTTCAGGTTGCGATGCGTCTCGACGCCTGCCCGCTTCGGGCCGGCTTCGGGATTGATGGTCTGCTGCAGATCGGATGGACACGGCTTCATGGAGCCTCCCCTATGAGCTGTTTCCCCCCCCGAGGTCTGTGTACGAGCAGTGCTACCGACGACAGGTCTTCCTGCGACGACAGGTCTTCCTGACACGACGGCGGTCCGGAGTAGCGCTCAACGGCGGCGCAACGTAAGGATTCCCTCCGGATAGCGCAACGGGCCGACAACCCCGCGGGACCAGCCCGTGGGCGCGGGATCTAGGACTTGTCGGGCCGACTGTCAAACCGACCCCCGCCCACCTGGTGGGGAATGTCGACTGCAAACCTCTCGTTCCGAAGCCGCAAGGCCGCGAAGTGAAAGGAAGAACCACATGAGTTGGACCGGCTGGGTGGCGGGTTGGGTGACGGGGGTGGCGCTGGGGCAGTCCCCGGCGACACTGGAGGCCGTCCGCCTGCACCGGTCCGACGCGGCGGCGCTCGCCCAAGCGGAGCTCTCCGCGTGTGAGCAGGCGAAGTGCCCGGACGCGGGCCGCCTGGGCCTGCTCGCCGGGACTCTAGTACTTTCGGACGGGGACGCCGTTCAGGCGCGAGACCTGCTCACCCGCCACAAGCCGCCCGCGCCCCTGGAGGCCTTCCACGCCTTCTACCTGGGCCAGGCGCGCTTCTACGCGGGCGACCCCAACGGCGCGGCGAAGGACTTCGAGAGGGCCCTGGAGAAGGCCTCCCCGGCCCTCGCCGTGCGTGCCCGCGCCCGCCTGGGTGAGTCGCTCCTGGACGCACACCGTCCCAAGGACGCGTCCCCGGTGCTGGAGTCCGCGGCGGCGGCGCAGCCCACCCCGGAGCTGCTCTTCCAGCGCGCCCTGACGCGCGCGGCCACCGGCAACGCGGCGGGCCTGCGGGCGGACCTGAAGACGGTGGCGCTGCGCTTCCCCACCCACCCCTACGCAGACGAGGCGCTGGAGCAGCTGGCCACGCTGAAGCCCGCGGTAAAGCTCACCCTGCCCGAGCACCTCCAGCGAGCCCGGGGCTTCCTCTCCGACGGCGCGGCGTCTCGGGCCGAGGACGAGCTCCTGAGGGCGGAGAAGCTGGGGCTGGTGAAGGGCGCGCCCGCCCAGGCACAGGTGGCGCTCCTGCGCGCGCAGGTGCTCTTCGCGCGAGGCAAGCGCGAGGAGGCGGAGAAGGCACTCGCGGTGGCGCGCAAGGGGCCGCCGGCCATCGCCGCGGAGGCCGCGCTGGTGGTGGCGCGCCGGGCGCTGAAGTCGGACGACAACGAGAAGGCGCGCAAGCTGATGGCGGCGCTGGACAAGGCCTATCCCTCTCAAGCGGCCGGTGAGGAAGGCGCGTTCTTCGCCGCGTGGTTGGATTTGCAGGGCGGCCGCTTCGAGGACGCAGCGAAGTCCTTCGAGGACTACGAGAAGCGCTACAAGGGCTCGCGCCGCCGCGATGAGGCGATGTGGTTCCGCGCCCTCTCGCACATCCGGCTGGAGCAGTACGCGAAGGCGCGTCAGGCGCTGGACGACCTGGTGACGGCCTATCCGAAGACGAGCATGGCGCCGCAGGCGCGCTACTGGCAGGCGCGCACGGAGGAGCTGGGCGGCGGCAAGCCGGCGACGTTGGGGCCCGCGTATGAAGCCGTCATCAGCGCGGCGCCCGCTTCGTTCTACGCGCTGCTCGCCACGGAGCGGCTGCGTGAGCTGGGACGCACGCCGCCCGCGGCCTTCCCGCAGCCTCCGAAGCAGCTCACCCTGCCCCGCCCTCCGGAGCTGGAGTTGGCGGTGGCGCTGACTCGCGCGGGCCTGTTCCGCGACGCGGCGGACGAGGTTCAGTCGCGCGTGTCGGGCCTGCGCGGCGCCGACCAGGCGCTGCCGTTCGCGCACGCGCTCTTGCAGCTGGGCGAGTTCGGCCACGCGCACGTCGTGGCGGCGCGCTACCTGTGGGGCCGGGCCTTCGGGGCGAAGGCACCGGACGCGCTGGCCGCGTTCTACCCGCGAGCATTCGCCCAGGCGGTGGAGACGGAGGCCACGCGGCAGGCGCTGGATCCGTTCCTCGTGTGGGCCATCATGCGGCGCGAGAGCGCCTTCCGCCCGGAGGTCATGAGCGCGGCGGACGCGCGCGGCCTGATGCAGATCATCCCGCCCACGGCGACGGAGATCGCGCAGAAGATGGCGGAGCCCGCGCCCGCGCCGGCGGACCTGTTCGCCCCGGAGCGCAACATCCGCTACGGCGCGTGGTACCTGGCGCAGCTGATGAAGCGCTTCGCGCACCCTGCCCTCGCGGCGGCGGCCTACAACGCGGGCCCCAAGGCGGCGGTGCGCTGGACGCAGGAGCGCGGCACCCTGCCCCTGGACCTGTTCGTGGAGTCCATCCCGTACCGGGAGACGCGCGGCTACGTAAAGCAGGTGGTGGCGGACCTGTACCTCTACCACCGCTTCTACGAGAAGGACGGCACCCAGGCCCGACTGGCCTTGACGGTGCCCGCTCCCAGCACGGACGGCGTCAGCTTCTGACGGGAGGCCGGTGACGGCACAGGCGCCGCGCCAACACGGGTGGCGCGGACGCTCCGACTTGGGTGGACTGCATTCCGACGGATGCGGAGGGTACGGACGTCAGTTGCCGCGCGAGGCCCGGCGGCGCGGACGCTCCGACCCGGGCGGACTGCTTTCCGACGGACGTGGAGCGTGCGGACGTCAGGCGCCGCGCAAGGCCCGGCGGTGCTGACGCTCCAGCCCGGGCGGACTGCTGTCCGACGGACGTGGAGCGGACGGACGTCAGGTGCCGCGCGAGGCCCGGCGGCGCTCGATTTCGAGCTCCAGCGACTGCACCACCTCCGACAGCGGCATGCTGCTGGAGTCGACGTGCACCGCGTCCGCGGCGGGCTTCAGGGGCGCCACCTCACGACCGGAGTCCGCGGCGTCGCGGCGCGTCTGGTCCTGGAGGACGCCCTCCAGGCTGCTGTCCACGCCCTTCTGGAACAGCTCCTCGAAGCGGCGGCGCGCGCGCACTTCCGGGTTCGCCTGGAGGAAGAACTTCACGTCCGCGTCCGGGAACACCACCGTGCCAATGTCCCGGCCCTCCAGGATGGCGCCCGATGATGCCTCCAGGGCCAGCCGCCGCTGGAGCGCCAGCAGCCCCGCGCGCACCACTGGCCGCCCGGACACCTGCGACGCGCCCATGGAGATGGGGGGCGTGCGGATCTCCGACGACACGTCCTTGCCGCCCAGGAAGACGTGGTTCTCCTCGCCCACCACGTGGAAGTGGATGCGCACGCGCCCGAGCAGCTCGCCCAGCTTCGCGTCGTCGTCGAACGCGATGCCCTCGCGCGAGGCCATCAACGCCACGCAGCGATAGATGGCGCCGGTGTCGACCAGCGCGAACTCCAGCCTCCGCGCGAGCAGCTTGGACACGGAGGACTTGCCCGCTCCGGCCGGCCCGTCGATGGCGACGATGAACGGACGCGTGCTCATGACAGGACCTCCTTCAGCGCGGCCACGCACCGGGCATTCTCCTCCGGAGAACCCACGGAGATGCGCAGGCAGTTCGGGTGGCCGTTGCCCGCCATGGGCCGCACGATGATGCCCCGGCGCAAGAGCTGCTCGTACACCTCGGCGGACGGACGGTGGCAGTCCACGAAGACGAAGTTCGCGTGGCTGTCCGTCAGCGTGAGCCCCAGCTTCGGCAGCTCTTTTCCGTAGAAGCGCAGGCCCACGCGGTTGTTCTCGCGCGTGTGCTTCACGTGCTCCGTGTCCTCCAGCGCCGCCATGCCCGCCGCCTGCGCCACCGTCGTCAGGTTGAACGGCATGCGCGTGCGGTGCACGTAGCCCGCGAGCTTCGCGTCCATCACCGCGCTGCCCAACCGGATGCCGGCCAGCCCGTGGATCTTGCTGAAGGTGCGCAGCCCCACCAGGTTCGGGTGCGCGTGGAACAACTCCACGGCGCTCGCGTAGTCGGGCCAGTCCACGAACTCCGCATAGGCCTCGTCGTGGACGACGAGCACGTCCTTCGGCACCGCCGCCAGGAACTTCTCCAGGTCCTTGCGCCCGAACGTGGTGCCCGTGGGGTTGTCCGGGTTGGCCAGGAACACCATGCGCGTGCGCGGCGTGACGGCGCGGGCCATGGCCTCCAGGTCGTAGCGGAAGCCCTCGCGCATGGGCACCTCCACGAACGCACGGCCGTGCGCCTGCGCGGAGATGCGGTACGCAGGGAACGAGCCCTTGCACAGGAGGATCTCCTCCTCGGGCGTCGTGAACGTGCGCATCAACAGCTCGATGAGCTCGTTGGAGCCGCTGCCCAGCACCACTTCCTCCGGCTTCACGCCCAGGTGCGCGGCCAGCTTGCGCACCAGGTGGAAGCTGGTGGCGTCCGGGTACAGGTGCACCTGCGCGGCGGCGTTGCGCATGGCCTCCACCGCGCGGGGCGACGGGCCCAGCGGGTTCTCGTTGGAGGCCAGCTTGATGACGCCTTTGAGGCCGTACTCCCGCTCGGTCTCCTCGATGGGCTTGCCCGGAACGTAGGCCTTGAGCGTCTCGACGTAGGGAGGAACGAGCGGTCGCATGAAGTGTGAACCTCTACTTGCCGGAGTACATGCCGAGTGCGCGGAACTTGTCGTAGCGGTCGCGCACCAGCGCGTCCGGCTTCAGCTCCGCCAGCTGGCCCAGGTGCTTGCGCAGCGTCTTGCCCAGCGCTTCCGCCGCCTTGGCCGGGTCGCGGTGCGCGCCGCCCGGAGGCTCCGGAATCACTTCGTCGATGATCTTCATCTCCAGCAGGTCCGGCGCCGTGGGGCGCATCGCATCCGCGGCCTTGTCCGCCTTGGTCGCGTCGCGGAAGAGGATGGAGGCGCAGCCCTCCGGGGAGATGACGGAGTAGACGCTGTTCTGGAACATCAGCACTCGGTTGCCCACGCCAATGGCCAGCGCGCCGCCGGAGCCGCCCTCGCCCACCACGGTGGAGATGATGGGCACGCGCAGCCGGCTCATGACCTCCAGGTTCATGGCGATGGCCTCCGCCTGGCCGCGCTCCTCCGCACCGATGCCCGGGTACGCGCCCGGCGTGTCCACGAAGGTCAGGATGGGCTTCTCCATCCGCTCGGCCAGCTCCATCAGCCGGCGCGCCTTGCGGTAGCCCTCCGGGCGCGGCATGCCGAAGTTGCGCGCCATGTTCTCCTTGGTGTTGCGCCCCTTCTGGTGGCCGATGAGCATCACCGTCTTGCCATCGAAGCGCGCGAAGCCACCGACGATGGACGGGTCCTCGCCGAAGTGCCGGTCGCCGCACATCTCGAAGAAGTCCGTGAAGAGGTAGTGGACGTAGTCCAGGAAGTACGGGCGCGCGCTGTGGCGCGACAGCTGCACCACCTGCCAGCGGGTCAGGTCGCTGAAGATCTCCGTCTGGAGCTTCTTCGCCTTCTTCTCCAGCTTGGAGATTTCGGAGGAGAAATCCACGGTGCCGCTGGTGGAGAGGACCTTCAGCTCCTCGATCTTCTTTTCCAGCTCGATGAGCGGGCGCTCGAAGTCGAGCGCGTAGCCAATGCCGGTTGCCATGGCGCCGAACTAGCACCAGGGTTCAGGCCTTTCAACGCGCAAGCGGTTACGCACCCCCCTGGAATGTCCAGGAGGTCCGCCCGTCTGGAGCCACATGGTCCTCGCCCTCTCCCTGCTGGCCCTGACGCTGTCCGCCGCTCCGGCCGCGCCTCCTTCCGGCCGGGCCCTCAACACGCAGGGGTTCCGGCTGTACCAGTCCGGCCGTTATCCAGAGGCCCTGGAGAAGTTCCAGGCCGCTGCCCAGGCCACCCCGGACTACGCCCTGGCCCACTACAACGCCGCGGCCACCCTGGGCCTCCTGCGCAAGCAGGGCAAGGTGTGCGAGTACAGCGCCCACCGCGACGTCATCGTGGAGAAGCTGGCCACCGCCGTGCGCCTGGACGCGCGCCGCCTCCAGCGGGCGAAGGAGGACCGGGACCTGGACGTCATCCGGGACACACTCGGCTGGCAGAAGCTGCTGGGCCGCACGCCCCAGAAGGAGGCCGACGTGCCGGCCCTCCTGCGGGCGGTGTCCTGGTACGGCCCCGGCGTGGGCGTCTACGGCACCGTCCGTGCCCTGAAGTTCCAGGACGGCGGCCGCGTGGAGCTGTGGAAGCGGGACGTGGACGACTCCGGCACGCCCCGCGAGTCCCGGACCCCGGGCACGTACACCGTCAAGGGCCGCACGGTGGAGGTGAAGCTCCCCAAGGCCGCGCCCGTGACCGGCACCCTCAGCGAGACGGGCGCCCTCACCTTCCCGGAGCCCCTGGGCGGCTTCACCGACAGCCCGTCGGAGTGCGACGCCTGAGCTGAAGTGATGTCCCGTGCACGCCTACCCGCGTCCAGGGGACACCGCCCTGGCGCGCCTGCCTGCCGGTGAGCACCTTCCTCCTGTAGCCGAGGGGGAAGCCGTGCACAGACTCAACGCCAGACACTGGGGGCTGGTCGCCATCGTCGCGGTCGCGCCCTTCGTCCTCGCCTTCGTACTGGGAGCCTCGGCGCCCCAGTTGCTGGAGCCGGTGCTCGGCACGCCGATGGGTGGACTGAGCTGGGGACTGGCCGCAGTGCTGGGACTCGTGGGCGGCGCCCTCTTCGCGCGCATCCTCGCGGCCCTGCAGCGCCCTCGCATCCAGGCGTCGCCGGTGCTGCGAGTCCTGGGCACGGTGGGCGGCGCCAGCGTGGTGGTGACCCTGTGCATCGTGCCAGCGGTGGCGCTGATGCTCCTGGGTCCGGGCTGGGTGCTCCATCAGCACCTTCAGGTGCCGGCGGCCCGGACGGTGCGCTCACTGGAAGCGACCGCCGTGGACCTGCTGGGCCAGGCGCGCCGGGCGAATCCCCACCGGCTGCCGCTGTCCCTGCTCCTGCCGGGCCCCCGCTAAAGGAGCCCGGCGCGGCCAATGCTCAGGCCGCCTTGATCTTCGCCGGCGGCGCGGACAGCGCGTACCAGGCGGTGCGGAACGCCTTCAGCTCGCGAAGCCCCGCGGGGTGACGGCCCAGCGCGGGCGCCATCGTCACGGGCAGGCCAATCTTCTTCTCCATGGCCTTGGCCGCGTTCAGCTCCAGCTTGCGGCGGTTCTCGCACTTCTCGCAGGTGGACTTGGGGCCCACGCGGTTGACGAGCACCCGCTCCACCTGGAGCTTGCGCTCCTTGAGGTACTCCACCAGCCGCTCCGTGCGGGTCGACGCCAGGTCCTCGCCGCGCGTGACGACCACGAAGCGCGACTCGCTGGGGGACGCCAGCGCGTCCTCGAAGCGCTTCACGTGCTTGAGCATCGCCGCCAGGTCATCCGCCAGCTCGCCCAGGCCCTTGGCGCGGTGCTTGTTGAGGATGCCGTGCAGCGCGCCCAGCCACGTCTTCGCCGTGTCCGCCAGCTCCACCACGCGCACGTTCGTCACCTGCGGCGACGAGTCCACCACGATGCGCTTGAAGCGCTCCTGCACCAGCGCGTCCGTCAGCACGGACATGGCCGCCAGCTCGTCGATGCCCGGGGGCGCGCACTCCAGCAGGTTGCGCAGGTAGAGCAGGTCCGCCGGCACGTCGTTGCCCGCCTTGGGCGCGCCCTCGAAGGCCTTCTCCGCCTTCTCCTTCAGCCGCTTGCGCAGGGCATTGAACCAACCCGCCATGTCCAGCTCGCGCGCGTACAGGCCCTTGGTGCCCTTCACCTGCGTCTCGGTGTCCGTCAGGCGGCTCTGCAGCACGTCCGACAGCGAGTGCGCGGGATCCGTGGAGATGAGGAGCACCGGCCCCTCCTTCTCCGTCAGCGTCACCGCCGCGGCGGCCGCGCAGGAGGACTTGCCCACCCCGCCCTGCCCCACGAAGAAGATGAGCCGCGTGGGCGGCAGCGGAGGCGCCGCGATGGGAGGCATGGACGGGGCGCGCACCAGCGCCGGAGGCCCTTCCGCCGCGCTGAACTCCAGCGCCTTGGTCTCCTTGCCCGCCGCCCACTCCTTGGCGAACTCCTTCAGCCCGTCCAGCCCCCGGGGCGCCACCTCGCGGCGGCCCAGCAGGTTCACGGGCACGGTCTTGTCCAGCGCCTGGTACTTGCGCACGTGGGGGGCCTGCAGGCCACGGCGGCCCTGACACGCCGGACAGCCCTCGTGGTCCTCCACCTGGTTGACCACCACCTCCGTCACCGGCAGACCGCGCTCGCGCAGCTGGGTGAAGTACATGCGGGTCTGCGCTTCCGGCACCGGCTCAGCGAGCGCCACCAGGTGGAAGGCCGTGCGCGCGGGGTCCTTCAGCAGCGCCAGCAGCTTCTCCGCCTTCTGGCCCACCTGATCCAGGAAGCCGGCGGGAGTCGCCTCCGCCGCGGCGGCGGCCGCCTTCTTGCCCTTGCCGCTGGGGGCCGGGGCGGCGCGGTCCTGGCCCGCCTTCACGAAGCCCAGGAACTTGCGCAGCTGCGCAGGCATGTCGAACAGGCGCAGCGTGTGGCTGGTCGGCGCCGTGTCCACCACGATGCGATCGTAGTCGCCGGACTCCAGCAGCTCCACCACGTGGAAGAGGGCCACCAGCTCCTCCAGCCCAGGCACCGCCTGCTGGTAGAGCTTGCCCATCTCCTCGTCCGATAGGTGCGTGCCCTTCACCGCCGCCTTCGCCAGCGCCGGCAGGTACTCCGCCAGGAACGGCTTGAGCAGTGCGGGCGGGTTCAGCTCCGCGCCGAAGAGGCCGCCTTCGCCCTTGCCCGCCTGGAGCTTGGTGGGCTTCGCCGGCAGCTTCTTCTTCACGAGGTCCGACAGGGACTGGACCGGATCCAACGAGACGACCAGCACCCGGTGCTTGGGCACTTCTTCGGAGAGCCTCACCGCGTACGCTGCCGCAAGCGTGGTCTTGCCGACCCCGCCCTTGCCGCCGAAGAAGTGAAGTACTCTCGCGTCGCTCATTGCGTTGTGGCCTTCCTTGTGCCCCCCCGGCGGCACCCCAATGACTCACGTCGGACGACCGCACCATGGGGGGCGGACGTGGCCCGAAATGAAACGTCCCGGCCGGGCCCTCACCAACGGGTGGGAGAGGTGCGGAGGATCCCCCGTCCAGGGGGGAAAAGTCAAGAATTGACAGGGGTTTTCGAGACCTCCCCCGCCCGCTTAAGCCGGCTTGGGGAGGCCCCGTGCGCGCTCTCCAGGAGCCCTGCCAAGGGCCCGGAATCCGGGCCTTCTTGCCTACCCATCAGGTCAGCGGTGGGCGGCCGCAGGTCGCCGAGCCGGGGGACGGGGCACGGATCAGCGGGTCAGGAAGCTGCTGGCGCTCATGGGGCCGTCGTTGCCCTGTCCACCCAGGGGACTGCCGCCACCCGGGGTGCCCTGGGCACGGTTCTCCGCCGCGTAGCGGTTGAGCTTGTTGTAGAGCGTCTTCTCGCTCACCCCCAGCACCTCCGCCGTGCGGGCCTTGTTGTTCCCGTTCCGCTGGAGGCTGCCCAGGATGTACTCGCGCTCCACGGCGTCCAGGCTCAGGCCGAACGGCAGCTTGAACGTGTGGCGCTCCGGGCTCTTGCCGGCCATGTCGGGCGGCAGGTGCTCGCGGGTGATCAGCTCCCCGTCGCAGAGGATGACGGCGCGCTCCACGGCGTTGCGCAGCTCGCGGATGTTGCCCGGCCAGTCGTAGTTCTTGAGCACCTCCATCGCTTCCGGGTGCACGCCGGAGACGCGCTTGGCGGAATCCCCGCGGAACTTGTCCACGAAGTGCTGGACCAGGATGGGCACGTCGTCCCGGCGCTCGCGCAGGGGCGGCAGGTGCAGCTGGAACACGTTGAGGCGGAAGTAGAGATCCTCGCGGAAGCGCTGGTTCTTGATCTCCTGCTTCAGGTCGCGGTTCGTGGCGGACAGCACGCGCACGTCCACTTCGATCTCCACCTTGCCACCCAGACGGCGCAGGCGGCCCTCTTCCAGCACGCGCAGCAGCTTGGCCTGCAGGTCGATGGGGATTTCACCCAATTCGTCCAGGAAGAGCGTGCCGCCGTGGGCCATCTCGAACACGCCCGGGCGGCGCTGATCCGCGCCGGTGAAGGCGCCGCGCTCGTGGCCGAAGAGCTCGGACTCGATCAGCGTCGCGGGGATGGACGCGCAGTTGATGGCGATGAAGGGCTTGTCGCGGCGCAGGGACAGGTTGTGCACCGTGCGGGCGACCACTTCCTTGCCCGTGCCGGACTCGCCGCTGATGGAGACGCTGGCCTTGGAGGGGGCCACCTTCTCCATCATCTCGATGACCTTGCGCATCCCGGTGGAGCCGGCGATGAGGTCCGTGGAGCCCAGCTGCTTGAGGCGGCGCCGGAGCGTCTGCACCTCGCGCATGGTCTCCTTCTTCTCCAGCGCGCGGTCGATGCAGACCTTGAGCCGCGCCGTGTCCAGCGGCTTCACGATGAAGTCGTAGGCGCCCTCGCGGATGGACTCCACGGCGGTGTCGATGGTGCCGCGGCCAGTGAGGAACACGACCGGGCAGTCCGGCAGCTCCTCGCGCAGGTTTCGCAAGAGCCACAGGCCATCCGTCTCCGGCATGGCGAGGTCCGACAGGACGACGTCGGGCCGGAACTCACCGGCCTTGCGGAGGGCGTCATGCCCGTCGAACGCGGTCTCGACCTTGTGACCCCAGGCGGACAGCATCTCCGCCAGGGCCTCGCAGGTCTCACGTTCGTCATCCACGGCCAGGATTCGTGCGCTGCCCAAGGTGAAAACCTCCACTGCGATGAAGCGTGATGAAACCTGATGGAAGACCGACCGCGCCCGAAGGGGGAAACCTCAGGCGCGCGGGAACACGAGGCGGCACGTTCCCGCCTCCACGAAGAACTCGATGCCCAGCTGGGCCGCGCGGAGCGTCAGCGCGGCCACGGTGTCCGACGCCAGCTCGGGCGCCGAGGAGCCGTCCGCCACCTCCAGCACCGCGTTCGGCCCTTCCGCGCGGACGGAGACGACCACCGTGGAGCCGGACTCCGCGCGATGGAAGGCGCGCATCAGCACCTGCACCAGGAAGAAGCCCAGCTCGGTGGTGTCCTCCAGGTGCGCCAGCACGTCCGGCTCGATGTCGCGCTGGACCTGAAGGCGGCGCCGGCGGCTTTCATGGCCCAGCACGTCCAGGGCCTTGCCGGTGGCGTCCGACAGCGGCGCGTCCCCGGAAGGGCCCGCTCCGCGAAACACGATGAAGTCCGAGAAGAGCTTGAGCAGGCCGTCCACGCGGGCGATCTGCTCGCGCATCGCCTTGAGGTTCTTCTCCTGGGTGGCCGGCACCTGGCCGGACTCGCCCTTGAGCTTCTCGGAGAGCACCTCGAGATGGATGGCGAGCGCGTTGAGCGGGTTGCGCACGTCGTGCAGCAGGCTGTCCATCAAGGGCGGAACCGCGTCGTAGCGGGCCGCGCCCACCACCGGGTCCGACACTTCCTGGACAGAAGGCACACTGATAGCCATGAGAGATGAGTTAACCACCTGGAACTCCTAGGAATTTCCGTCGCCCCACCCCCGCCGCCGCCCTACCGAGCCAGGATTTAGGGAGCACCCCAGGGATCGTCAACCCTGGGTCGGTAATTCTTGCCGGAGTTCTAAAATTCCCGTGTCGGAACAGCCACTTAGGAGCACTCACAAGTGTCATTCAACGAACGGGAACCCCATCCCGGGCGATCAGCGTGTCCAGGGGTTGTCCACCCCCGGACAGCGCGTCCGCCCTCAGGTGCCGGTGACGGGCGAAGGCGGCTGGGCAGCGGCGCCCACGCCCACGAGCTGGAGGCCCAGCCGGGCGGCGTACTCGAAGATGCGCGGGTCCCGGTAGAACTCGCCAAAGACGATGCGGGTGCAGCCGCTGTTGGCGATCAGCTTGAAGCACGGCCAGCACGGGCTGGCGGTCGTGTAGATGGTCGCCCCGTCGATTCCGACGCCGTTCTTGGCGGCCTGGATGATGGCGTTGGCCTCCGCGTGGACGGTGGCCACGCAGTGGCCGTTCTCCATCATGTGGCCCACTTCATCGCAGTGGGGCAAGCCGCGGATGGCGCCGTTGTAGCCGGTGGACAGGATGGTCTTGTCCCTCACCAGCACCGCGCCCACGTGCTTGCGGTCGCAGGTGGCGCGCGTGGCCACCTGCTGGGCGATGTCCATGAAGTACTGATCCCAATTGCCCCGAGCGGACATGCGCGTGAACCCTCCAGCGAAAGAGCCCGCAGCTCTATCGCTGGATCAGGCCCGCACCAATTTCTCGGTCCAGGGCTGTTGGATCAGCGACTCGCCGTCTTCTGGGGCCCCGCACCCTCCGCGTCCGCGGAGCGCTCCAAGAGCCGGCCGAAGCCTTTCGCCTGGAGGAAGCCGCGCACCTTGGCGCTGGGCGCGGCGAACGTCTCGCCGGGCATGGGCACGTCGAAGCTGAAGTTCTGGGAGGCGACCTCGAAGTCCACCTTCGCGGTGCGGTAGCCCTCCACGATGGCCAAGAGCCGCCCCGTCTCGATGCTGAAGATGCCACCGCCAGAGGCCCCGTAACCGATGGGCGCGTCCGTCTTCAGCATGCGCGGGTGCTTCGTCTCCTTGTCCCACTCCACCTGGGACACCATGCCGCCGGAGATGGACAGCGCGCGGCCGTACGGGGACGCCGCCACCACCACGTCCTCGCCCGGCTCCGGTTCGTCGTCCGCGGCCAGCTCCGCCACGGGCCACGTCACGCCCGTCACGCGCAGCAGCGCCAGATCCACGTCCGGCACCTGACCCGTGGCCACCACCTCCGCCAGGTACTCGTGCGTCTCCGCGCGCCGGTCCAACACGACCTTGAGCACAGGCTCTTTCAGGTCACCCTGCTCCACCGCGTGCGCGTTGGTGAGGACGTAGCTGACGGGCCCGGCATCACCAGCCTCCGTGCCAATGACGACGCCCGACGCCGAGCGGCGCACCTTGCCGTCCTCCGTCGTCACCAGCCGCACGTTGAGCGGGAGGATGCGCCGCACCATCGCCTTGCGCGTGGGCTGCGGCGCGGGCTCGGGCCGGGACAGCGCCCGCTCCACCCGGAGCGGAGCCTGCGTGTGCGCCGCGACCGGAGTGTCCTCGGAGGACTGCGACGGGGCACTGGCGCACGACACGAGGGCCCACAGGAGGGGGGTGCCCAACAGCAACCGGTTCATCAACACTCCAGGCGCAAGGATGAGGAGGGACGAAAAGACGACGACACACGCGCAACTCGGTGCGAAGCCGCATCATCCCGAGCCCTGGCCCGGATTGGGAAGCAGACGAGCAGGCATCGGCTTCCTGGATGCCTGCCCTCCGCCACCCGTCAGGTGTAGCGCTGACGCATCAGGAACAGGATGGCGTCCTTCGCGCAGAACTCGCAGTAGCCGTAGCGCTCCGCCATCGTCTTCAGCGTGTCCTGCACCTGAGTCTGCTCGCGCGAGGAGAGCTGGTTGCGGTCCTCGGAGAGGTACTTGAGGACGTTCTCCTTGTTCTTGCGCAGCACACGCTTGCGCTCCTCGAAGTAGTGGTCGCGCAGGCGCTTGAACATGTCCGGGAAGATGCGCGGGTAGTCCATGGCGCCGTCCGGGTTGTCCAGCCGGTGCGCGCCAATGCTTGCAATCAGCCCGCGGCGGAAGTCCGCGGGGGCCTCGCCCTGCGGCATTACGATGGCCTCCACCTCCGCCATGCGCGCCTCGTCCGGCTTCTCCGATTCGCCCGTCACGCGGTTGCGCATCTTCTCCCCGCGCACCCAGTGGCTGACGCTCTGGATGTAGCGCTCCACCAGCTCGCGGTACTGGCCTTCCGACACCAGGCCCATGGAGTCGCGCACCTCCGAGTCCACGCGGTCCAGGTACGTGCCCTCCACCACGCGCACGAAGGTTTCGTGGTCGTGGTAGCCGTCCATCACCTCCTGGAGGAGGAACTCGTAGACGCTCTTGTCCTTGCAGAGCGCGTGCAACTCCTCCAGCACCGCCAGCGCGTGAAGGCACTTGTAGTCGGGGTTCTGCGCGGCGTTGAAGAGGGCCGTCTTGATTTCGCGCGCGCTCGCGCCGGAGCGCCCCTCGTAGTTGGGGTACGCGTCGGACTCCTCGTACATCTCCTCGCGCAGCTTGAGCAGCTCCTTGGTGTTCGCGGAGGACAGCCGCGCGGGCACTCCCGCCTCCTGGTACAGGTGAAGCTTCTCCACTGGGGCCACCTGCTCCACCAGCGGCTTCACGTTGGCCGGGTAGCGGTCCGGGATGGGCTTCTTCAGGCGCGTGAGCACCGCCCACATCGCGGCCACCTCCGTGGCGTGCGGCGCCACGTGCTTGCCCACGGACGTCGCGGTGATCTGCGCGTCGTAGATCTCCTGCTCGACCTTGTAGCGGCGCAGGTACGGCACGCGCACCAGCTCGATGCGGCCCTTGAACGACGCGAAGTCCGGCAGCTCCTTGAACGCGTTCAGGTGCTTCTCGTTGGAGGACGCGATGAGCACCTCGTCCAACTGGAGCACGAAGGGCTCCAGGGGCACCTCGCCCGTTTCACTGAAGCCCAGCAGGTACTTGAAGGCCTCCAGCGGGCGCTTGAGCAGGTCCGCGTACTCGATGAGGCCGCGGTTGGCGTGCACCAGCGGACCGTGCGGCTCGAAGAGCACCGTGCTGTGCAGCGCGGCCGGCATGTTGAGCTGGGTGCGGTCCGCGGAGATCTGCTGCGCGGCGGCGTCCACGCTCATCTGCGGCTCCACCGTCACCGTACCCACCTGGTAGCGGCGCGACACGTAGAAGCGCTCCACCTGTACGTGGCGCAGGACCTTGAGGTAGTCCCCACCGTAGGAGTTGAGCAGCGCCGTGTAGATGCGGCGGCACTTGGCGCACAGCTCGCCGTCGCGCACGTAGTCGGACAGGATGAAATCCCCCGTCGACCCGTCACCGTTGCCCAGCCCCTTCTTCTTGAGCGCACCCTCCAGCAGCGCCTTGCGCTCCGTGGGGGGCACCGCGAACAGCGGATGGTCGCGCAGCTCACAGGGCATGCGCAGGTCCAGGGCCTCCGCGTCCAGGTGGGCGTACGTGGTGAGCTCACCCTCGGCGGTCTTCGCGCCCGCTCGCTCGCCGAAGCCGATGGAGCCCTTGATCAGCTTCTCCGACGGGAACACCCACGCGATGCGGTAGAGGGCGCCTTGCGGCTGGCGGGAGTAGTCCTCCATGCCCTGCTTCAGCGCGTTGACCAGGCTGGACTTCGCGCTGCCGTTGGGGCCGTGCAGCATGATGAGCTTGTTGATGCGGCCGGCGCGCACGAAGTTGCCCAGGATGCGGTAGAGGGCGTTCTGCACCTCCTCCTGCCCGGCGACGCGGCCGTCATGTTCAGCGGACGGGACGTCGAAGACCTTGAAGCGCCGGATGGTGCCGGTGGGGTGTGGCACCATCTCCGTGCCGTAGTGGTCCATCACGTCCCGCAGGTACTGCGCCGCGTTGCGCGACTGGCCCTTCGGGTCCGTGAAGAAGAGCGACAGGTACTCCTCGAAGGACAGGATGGACCGGTTCTTGACGAAGTCGGCGCTGACCTGTGCGCCCACCTCCTGCAGATAGCCCTTCGCTTCCACGGCGGCTCCCCTCTGTGGATGGGTGGTCTCTCGGATGTAGCCACGGCGCTTCGCCGTCGCATGTGAACCCCTGGGGCTGACCTTCGTTCCCGGCCCTAGGGATGTAAAGCGACCCGCCCTGCCCTCGCGGGCGGTGTGTTCGGGGTCGCGCGCTTGGACGCCGGCCGTGTCCCACCCGGCCAGGCGGGCAGCCCGGGGGTGGAAGGTCCAGGCGCGCTGGAAGTTTGAGGACGTCCGTCGGATGACGGATGGTTCGCGATTCGCGGACCCGGGACGGGTGAGATACGGTCCCGGCAAGCCACACCCCATCCGCCGCAACGCCTCACCCGGAGCCCACACGCGATGCACAAGGAGCCCATCATCGGCATCGACCTCGGCACGACGAACTCGTGCGCGGCGATCGTCGAGGACAGCGGGAACGTCAAGCTCATCCCCTACAAGGGCGGCGAGTACACCATCCCCTCCATCTTCGCCATCGACGACAAGGGCAACGAGCTCATCGGCTTCGAGGCGAAGCGCCAGTGGCAGCTCAACCCGCGCAACACCGTCTACGGCTCCAAGCGCCTGGTCGGCGTCAACTTCAGCAGCGACGTCGTCGGCACGATGAAGAAGGCCGTCGCGTACAACATGCGCGCCGGTGCCAAGAACGACGTCACCCTGGACGTCGGCAAGAAGGAATTCACGCTCCAGGAGATCAGCGCCAAGATCCTGGGGAAGATCCGCGACGTCGCCGCCAACTACCTGAAGACGCCCATCAAGCGCGCGGTGGTGACGGTGCCCGCGTACTTCAACGACCGGCAGCGCCAGTCCGTGAAGGACGCCGGCAAGCTGATCGATCTGGAGGTGGTGCGCATCATCAACGAGCCCACCGCGGCGGCGCTCGCCTACGGCGTGGGCAAGACGTTGAAGGAGAAGGTCGTCATCTACGACCTGGGCGGCGGCACCTTCGACGTCTCCATCATCGAAATCCGCGACCGCGTCTTCGAGGTGAAGGCCACCGGCGGCGACGTGTTCCTGGGCGGCATCGACTTCGACAACGCCATCATCCACCACGTCCTCAAGGACTTCGCGGCCAAGACGGGCATCGACCTGGCCACGGATCCGGTGGCCATGCAGCGCATCAAGGACCTGGCCGAGCGCACGAAGATTGATTTGTCCGCGCGCGAGGAAGTGCCCTTCAACATCCCCTTCATCACGATGACGGCGCAGGGCCAGCCGCTGAACATCGAGATGAAGTTCACGCGCAAGATGCTGGAGCAGCTGACGAACCAGCTGGTGGACCGCACCCTGCAGATGGTGGCGCGCGTGCTGGTGGACTCGGGCCTGTCCACCAAGGACATTGACGAAGTGATGCTGGTGGGCGGCCAGACGCGCATGCCCGTCGTGCAGGACCGGCTCACCAAGTTCTTCGGCAAGCCCCCCAGCAAGGGCGTGCACCCGGACGAGGCAGTTGCCATTGGCGCTGCGCTCTACGCGCACTCGCTCGAGGACAACACCAACCTGCGCATCCAGCTGTTGGACGTGATTCCCATGGCCATTGGCCTGGAGCGCGGCGACGGCGGCTTCCACGTCGTCTTCCCGCGCAACGCGTCCATCCCCAACGCCAAGCAGCTGCTGGCCACGACGAGCATCGACAACCAGACCGAGCTGGCGATGCGCATCTACCAGGGCGACCACGACACGGTGGCGCGCAATGACTTGCTGGGCGAGTTCACCTTCTCCGGGATCATGCCCGCCAAGGCCGGCACGGTGAACGTGGAGATCATCTTCGACGTGAGCGTGGAGGGCATCCTCACCATGCGCGCGAAGGACCCCGCCACCGGCCGCGAGATGAAGACCACGGTGCGCGTCACGCAGAACTGAAGCACCTGGCGCCAGAAACACCACGGCGCCCCTGCCTGCATGAGGCGAGGGGCGCCGGATGGAACCACCGACCGTCTGGGGGAAACCTCAGGCGGTCTTCTTTTCCTTCTCCATGACGATCTGCGGAGGCTCGTGCTTGGTGATCACCTGTTCGGTGATCTTGCACTCCTTGACGCCCTCGCGGAACGGCACGTCGTACATGATCTCCAGCATGGCGTCCTCCATGATGGCGCGCAGGCCACGCGCTCCGGAGTGACGGCGCATCGCCTCGCGAGCGATGGCGCGCAGCGCTTCCTTGGTGAAGGTGAGCTTCACCTTCTCGATCTCGAACATCTTCTGGTACTGCTTCACCAGGGCGTTCTTCGGGATCGTGAGGATGGTGACGAGGTCATCCTCTTTCAGGTCGTTGAGCGTCGCGATCATCGGCAGACGGCCGATGAACTCCGGAATCATTCCGAACTTCATCAGGTCTTCCGGCTCGGTCATCGCCAGCAGCTCACCCACGCTGCGCTCTTCCTTGTGGGTGATCTTCGCGCCGAAGCCCAGGCCCTTCTCACCCACGCGGCGCTTGATCACGCCGTCGATGCCGTGGAAGGCACCGCCGCAGATGAAGAGGATGTTGGTCGTGTCGACCTGGACGTACTCCTGCTGGTTGTACTTCTTGCCACCGCGCGGAGTGACGTTGGCGCGGGTGCCTTCGATGATCTTCAGCAGGGCCTGCTGCACGCCCTCGCCGCCCACGTCACGGGTGGCGCTGGGCATGTCGCCCTTGCGCGCGATCTTGTCGATCTCGTCGATGTAGACGATGCCGCGCGCGGCCTTCTCCACGTCATAGTCGGCGTTGTGGAGGAGGTTCTGGATGATGTTCTCGACGTCCTCACCCACGTAGCCGGCCTCGGTGAGGCTGGTGGCATCCGCGATGGTGAAGGGGACGTTGAGGAAGCGCGCCAGGGACTGCGCGAGCAGCGTCTTGCCGGAGCCAGTGGGGCCGATGAGCAGGATGTTGCTCTTCTGCAGCTCCACGTCCTCGCCGCCAGGGGCCTTCACCCCAGGGCGCGGCCGGGCAGTCGGCTTCTTCTGATAGATGCGCTTGTAGTGGTTGTACACCGCGACCGAGAGGACCTTCTTCGCCTGGTCCTGGCCGATGACGTAGTCGTCGAGGAACGCCTTGATCTCCAGCGGCGTGGGCAGGCTGACCTGCGGCTTGCCTTCCTCGCGTTCGTTCTCGTCCGCGATGATGTCGTTACACAGCTTGATGCACTCGTCGCAGATGTAGACCGTGGGTCCGGCAATGAGCTTCCGGACCTCGCGCTGCGACTTTCCGCAGAACGAGCAGGACAGGTTGACGTGGTGCTCCTTCTTCACTGCCGCCTCCGAGTTCGCCGGTCCCGGTTCGGGACCTTCTCCACCGACCACCGCACTCCATCACCCCGCGAAGCCGCCCACGTCTTTCGACGGCTTCAAGCCCACCTACAGGCCCTGAACCCACTATAGGGCCCTCCCCTTCGGGCAGGAAGCCCGGCGGAAGCGCCCTTTCCTTCGGAGCGTTCAGCCCAGGTCAACGGGTCGGTCTTGGATAACAGCGACTCAGGCGTCCGTCACGCTCGACGCGAGTTCTTCGACATCGTCCGCCAGGGAGGCCGCCCGCTCGGCGACAGCGTTGGGGACTCGACGGCTTCCCGCCAGCTCGGAGGCGAGCTTTCGCGCCAGCTGCGCCAGTTTCCGTACCTGGAGGCTCTCCGGGGGCGGCTCCGGCGGGGGCCGGGGGAAGCGCTCGGCGAACTCCTTCTTGAGCTCCGTGGGGGACTTCTCCGGGCTCCAGATGCTGTCGCGCAGCGACTTGTATTCCGTGGGAGACAGCTGGCCCCGCTCTTCAGCGTCGGCCAGGACTTCCACCACCTCGAAGGCGGGGGCCTTCTCCGGGAACTCGTGCTGCGTGAGCTCTTCCGGGGCTTCGTGCTTGGCCAGGAAGCTGAACGAGCGCGTGAGCTTGAGCGCCGTCTGCTTCTTGATGTGCAGCTCCTTGAGGCAGTAGGCCTCGAAGGAGGCGTGGCCCCACTCCTCGTACTTCGCTTCGTCCCGGACCTGGACGAGCAGCTTGCCCAGCTCCGCCCAGGTGGACTTGAAGCGCTTGGCGGCGAGCAGGACGGTGTGGCGGAACGTCCCCGGGGGGACGCTCATGGCCTTCTTGGCAATTTCGACTTCGGCGACAGAGGCGGACATGCCTGTTGTATCGGGCACGTCCGGAGGGTGGGCAAGAAAGTCGCCCTACCCTCGCTTGCCGATATTGAACGAAAGTCCCACGGTGGCGCGCTCGCCGTCGTAGGCCTTGAAGGGCCACTTCTTCAGCTCGGCGAAGAGGCACTCGAAGAGTGGGCCCTGCTTGAACTGGGGGTTGTCCACCCACAGCTTGTTCACGCGCCCGTCGTTCCCGATGACGAACTCCATGGGGATCTTCGCGGCCAGGCCGGGCGTGCGCTCGGCCTCTTCCTTGAAGCAGCGGAAGAGCTTGGACTGGTTGCCCGCGACGACGCGGTTGATGGCGCCCTGGTCGAACTGCTGGGCCATCTCCAGGCCGTCCGGATCCGTGGAGACGCTGCCCGTGCGAGGCGGCGGCCGGTTGCCGGCGACGGCGGCGCTGGCCACGGCGCCACTTCCCGCGGGCTTGCCGGTCGCGGTGCCCTGCCCCGCGGGGCGATCCGGGCGGCGAGGGTCGTTGGACGGATAGGCGAAGAGGTCCTCGTCATCCCCGCGCGCCTGGGCCAGTCGGATGGTGGGCGGGTCCATGGTGATGCCGTCGCCCTCCTCGGTCGCGCCGAACAGGCCGTACACGGCGGCGTTGCGCGCCAGGTACCAGCCAGTGACGCCCAGGAGGAGCGCCACGCCCGCGGCGACGCCGGCCAGCAGCTTCACGCGCTTCTGGTTGCGGGCCTGCTCCACGAGCATCGTCTGGGCGACGCGGCCCTGCGCCTCGAAGCGCGCGATGTGCACCTGGAAGGTGGCGGTGTCCCGGAGGTTGCGGAACTCCCGCTCACCGGCCGGAGCCACCTGGCTGTCCGGGGTCAGTTCCCCCGTGTAGAGCTTTTCCACCACCTGGGACGCGGTGATGGGCCCCAGCACCAGGTCGCCCTGTCGGAAAAGCCACTGCCCATCACTGTCCATCGCGAGTTCTTGAGCGGCCAGCATTCGCGCGGGAGTATCGTGTTTCTCCCATCGACACCGCAACGCCGTGGCACGGACCTCTCTCAGACGAATTCCCGCCGTACTGTGGACTTGGTATCGCGGCGGAAACTTCCGCGGCTTCCAGCGCCAGGTGGAAGGTCCCACGGTCCAGGACGCGCTCGAAAACGCCCTGGAGCAGGCAGGCTCACCGGCCACGGTGATGCCGTCCGGGCGCACCGACCGGGGCGTACACGCGCGGATGCAGGTCATCAGCCTGCGCCTCAATGAGGATGTCCCCCTGGATTCGCTGCCCGCGCGGCTGGCACCGCACCTGTCCCCGGACGTGGGGCTGTGCATCGCGAAGCGGCCGCCGGGCGCCTTTCACTCGCAATGGAGCGCGAGCGGCAAGGAGTACCGCTACCACCTGACGCTGGGCACTCCGCCCCCGGAAGCCTGGAGGCCGTACGCGCTGGATGTGGCGGCGGACGTCACCCTCCAGGCAGGCCACCGGGTGACGCCGGAGAGACTGGAGGCACTGCTCTCCCGCGCCGTGGGCACGCGGGACTTCACCGCGTTCCACGAGCGCTCCAGTCCCCAGAAGCCGCGCACGCTTCAGTCCGCCACCCTGCGGGAGCTGGGCGGAGGGCTCTTCGAGGCGCGGCTGGAAGGAGACGGCTTCGCGCGCTACCAGGTGAGGTACCTGGTGGGCAGCGCGCTGAAGGTGGCCGCGGGGCTCCTGTCCGAGGAGCAGTGGCACGGGGCGCTGGATTCGGGAACCGCCCTGCCCGGCTTCAAGGCCCCGGCGCATGGGTTGGTGTTGTGGGAGGTCCGCTATCCTTCCGCGGTGGACCCTTTCGGGCCCGGCGAGCGCCTCCACCCGCCCGGTCTGCCCGACGCGCCACCCTTCACGGGAGCGCCGCCGGGCTGACGTGGCGCTTCAGTCCACGAAGCGCGCTTCGTACTTCGCCAGCAGATCCGAGATGGCCTCCCGGAGGTACTCGCTCTGACGGATGCGCGTGGTGCGCGACAGCTCCTTCAGGGCGTCCAACTTCTCGCGGTTGAGACGAAACACGACCGAGGTGAGACGGGGATTCATGTCCAAGTGCGCAACCTCCGACAGATGCACACACCCTCTCACAATGTCGGACAACCTCAAGAAAACAACCTACGAGGCTGAACCCACCGGGATGATCCACTGCAACCCGGTGAAGAGCTCGGTGTCCGCGCGCAGTCCGGAGCCGAACCCGAACGTGAAGCCGAGCCCGCCGTACAACGCGAAATGATCCGAGAGGGTGTGTCTGGCGCCGAACCCTATGCGAGGCCCCAGCCACGGCCCAGAAATCGGACGCACGGAAACGCCCAAGTCGAAGAAGGTCCGCCACGACTCGGATCCGAAGACGCTGCGGTAGCCGGTGATCAGCGTCAGATCCTCCCCCGGGCGGCCGGTGCTGCCGCGCGCGAGGAGGAACACCTCGTCCCCTCCGTAGCCCACGGTGATCGCGGCCCCCAGGTCCAGGTGCCCGGCGAGTCCGGACACGGCGGAGTCCCCGCTGATCCGTTCGGAGTACGTGGCCCCGGGCCCCACCGTGAGGATCAGCGAGCGCCGGCGCGCATACGGCCCGTCATCCAGGTACTCCACGGCGGCGGCAGGGGTGGCCAGCATCAGGCCCAGCGCGATCAGGAAACCCGAGGGGAGACCCTTCACCCCACCACCGGGAGCTTGAAGCCCTCGGACTTCCCCTGCCCTGCCGCGGGGGCGATGCCGGCGGCCTCGTTGAGGCGGCCGGAGCGGAAGGGCTCCAGATCCAGGGCCACGAACTTGAAGCCCAGGGACTTGAAGGCGCCGTTGATCCGTTCGCGGATGCCGGCCTCGAAGAAGCGAGCGTACTCCTCGCTGGCCAGCTCGATGCGCGCCACGTCCTGGTGATAGCGGACGCGGAACTGCTTGAAGTCCAGCGCGCGCAGCTCCGACTCCGCGGCGGCGATCTGAAGGAGGCGGTCGCGCGTCACGGAGGTGCCGTAGGGGATGCGCGACGCCAGGCACGCCATCTGCGGCTTGTCCCAGGTGGGCAGGCCCAGCTTGCGGCTCCACGCGCGGATCTCATCCTTGGTGAGCCCGGCCTGGGCCAGGGGGGAGACCACCCGGTGCTCCTTGGCGGCCTTGTGGCCGGGGCGGTGATCCTTGAAGTCGTCCGCGTTGAAGCCGTCCAGCACCACGGACAGCCCCAGCTCCGCGCGCTTCGCCTCGCAGAGGTCGTACAGCTCCGTCTTGCAGAAGTAGCAGCGGTTGGTGGGGTTGGCGGCGTAGTTGGGGTTCGCCAGCTCGTTGCTGGAGACGACGACGTGCCGGGCGCCCAGGCGGTCCGCCAGCTCGCGGGCCTCGCGCTCCTCCTCCGGGGCGACGGAGGCGGACAGCGCGGTGAGCGCCAGGGCGCGCTCGCCCAGCACCTCCGCCGCGATCGCGAGGACGAAGGTGGAGTCCACGCCGCCGGAGAACGCCACCAGCGCGCTGCCGTGGGTGCGCAGCGCTTCGCGCATCGCCTCCAGCTTGGGGCGGGACGCTTCACAGAGGGCTTCAATCCGCTCGGGGCTCAGCATGGGGGACTCCTAAAACGGAAGGGCCCCGGATTGCACGCGCATCGCGCGGGCAACCTGGAGCCCTTCGACAGTCAGGACGGCGGTGGGGACTACCGGGCCTTGCTCTTGGCGGCCTTCTTCTTCGCGGCCGGGGCCGGCTTGCCCACGCGGGCGGCGCGGGTGGCCGGACGCGCCTTGGCGCCCTTGGAACCCTTGTCCGCCTTGGGGGCCTTCACGGCCTTCACGGCGGCGACACGGACCGGCGGGTCCTCTTCGTCGCGGCGGGCCTTCTTCGGCGGCAGCGGGTTGGCCTTCATCTTCTTGCCGGTGATGGTCTTCAGCTCGTCCGTGGACATCAGGCCCAGGTCCAGCAGCGCCTGGAAGATCTTCGTCCCACCGTCCTCCACCGACTCCGAGTCGGAGTAGATGGTCACCTCGGGTGAGGTGGGCGGCTCGTACGGCTCCGTGATGCCGATGAAGTTGGGGATCTCCCCGTTGAGCGCCTTCTTGTACTTGCCGGTGGAGTCACGCTCGATGAGCTTCTCCGTGGGGCAGTCGACGTAGACCTCCACGTACTTGCCCACCGCGCGGCGCACCTCCTCGCGGCTCGACTTGTAGGGGCTCACGCAGGGGACGAGCACCGCGACGCCGTTGCGGGCCATGAGGCCAGCGACGAAGCCCAGGCGGCGCACGATCATATTGCGCTCGTCCTTGGTGTCGCCGATGCCAGCCCACAGGTCGTTATGGAGTTCGCCCTCGTCGAGGACCTCCACGTTACGTCCGACCTGGCGGAGCCGGGCCGCGATGTAGGCGGCCGTCGTGGTCTTCCCAGTTCCGGACATGCCGGTGAGCCAGAGGGTGAATCCGTTGTTGGTGGCCATAAGGGTTCTAACTCCCTGCGTCCGGAGCGCTTCTTGCACGCGGCGTGGGACGCGGCAGATCCAATAGACCGCCGCTTTATAGACGAAAACCCAGTCACTTGACAATTCGGACCCACCTTTCCGCAGGTGGGGTCGGCTGCAGGGCAAGTTCCCGCCCTTACACGGTTTTTTCAAACCTGAAATCCGCCAATGCAAGCGGAACAGTCTGAAAATCGCCCGCGCTCCAAATAGACCGGGAGGCGGAGGCGGCACGGCCTCCGCGTATGGCAACCACGACGTAGGACACCTGGGGCAGCAGTGGGATTCCCGAGGGAGCGGCCTGGCGTCGGTCCTCGGAGGAGAACACGGCGGGCGCGTCCACGTGCGAGTGGAAGACGCAGACCACCTCCTCTTGTCGCGCGTCCGCGTCCAGGCACACCTGGAGCCACACCTCTGGGGCGAAGGCGTAGGCGACGTGCGGCGTGGGAGAGGTGTTGGCCAGCGGGACGACCCGCCAGGAGTCACCCTCCCCCGCCCCGCTTCGGAGGATCACGCCGCAGCCTTCCTGGGGCCACGCGGCCTCCAGGTGGCGGATCATCCCGGCGAGCACTTCTGGTGGCGCGTGCTGGATCAGGGCTTCGCTTCCGCCGCGGCGCAGCGCGAGCACCGGCGGAGCTCCAGGTCCGTCATCGAGCCCGGAGCGCTCAACCACCGGCCGCCCAGCGAAGGGCCCAGCCCCAACCGCAGCCGCTGGAAGACGAGCGCGCCCAGTGCGCCCAGGGCCACGCCCATGGCTCCATCTGGTGGCGTGCCCAGGTGGCGCACCGTTTCTCCGAAGCACCAGACGCACCCGTCCGCGCCCCGGAACACCACCGCGCCGCGCGCGCCGTCGCCGCCCAGCGCGACCCAGGGGGCCGCTCCGCTCCAGGCCGCCGGCAGCTCCGCGAGCAGCCCGCCGCCGGGCGTGCCCACCGCGTCAGGGTTCACCTCCGGCACCACGCGCGCCAGCACCTCCGCCACGGGCTGGCCCACGTCGTGCGCGGACGCGAGGAACCCCGGAGACCAGGGGCCCATGGTCAGCGAGCCCACACCCGTCACCGGGGTGCCGCCGCCCGCCAGGTACGCCGTGGCCGTGAGGCCGGACGCGCCCAGCCCGTCCACGCGCGCGCCGCCCGCCAGCAGGGCCTCCTGCCCGCGCCCGCCCACGTCCCTCAGGAGGATCTGCCGGGAGTAGCGGAGAATCTGATCCTCGCGCAGCGCCATGACGGCCCCTTCAGCCTCCCGCCATCGCGGGGATGAGGGTGATCCGGTCCGCGTCCTTCACGGGCGTGTCCAGGGCCTTGAGCGCGCGCACGTCCTCGTCGTTGAGGAAGACGTTCACGTACCGGCGCACGGCACCCTTGTCGTCGAAGAGGCGCGCGCCCATGCCGGGATAGCGCGCGTCCAGGTCGCGCAGCACGTCGCCCACGGTGGCGCCGGTGGCCTGGACCTCGGACTGGTTGCCCGTCAGCGTCCTCATGGGTGTCGGAATGCGAATCGTGGCCATTGGCTCATTTCCCCCGCTTGCGGATGATCAACCGGTGCGTGCCGTCCCCGCGTGGATCCAGGGACACCACGTCGTGGCCCTCGTCCTTCGCGCTGCGGGGCACGTTCTTCAAGGGCTCGTCGCCCTTGAGCAGCACCTCCAGCAGCGTATCCGGCGGCAGCGACTCCAGCTTCAGCTTGGTGCGCACGTAGGTCATCGGACACACCTCGCGGGTGATGTCCAACGTCGCCGTCACGTCGGGCATGCGGTGTCCTCCTGGGATGAAGGGAACGGGGGCAGCGTCTGGATGGCGCACCCCGGGCAGTCGGGCGCGCGCGTCACCTTCACGGTGCGCCCCTCCAGCGTCTCGCCGTCGAGCACGTGCAGCGTGGCCTGGCCGCGGGGGCCCGTGGCCGCGCCCGCCAGCAGCTCCAGCGCGAGCAGCGCCTGCACCGCGCCGATGAGCCCCGCCATCGCGCCCAGCACACCCGCCTGCGCGCAGGTGGGCACCGCGTCCGGGGGCGGCACGTCCTCATAGAGGCACCGCAGGCACGGGCCGCCGGGGTCGATTCGCAGGGCCTGGCCGTTCATGCGCAGCACGCCGCCGTAGACGAGCGGCACACCGGTGAGCACCGCCACGTCCGACAGGAAGAACTTGGTGGCGACGCCGTCGGTGGCGTCCACCACCAGGTCGTGCTCGCGGAAGAGCGCTTCGGCGTTGCCCGCGTCCAGCCGCTCCGGCAGGGCCTCCACGCTCAAGCCGGGGAAGGCGCGCAGGAGGCCGGCGGCGGCGGACTCCGCCTTGAAGCGGCCCACATCCTGGGTGCGGTGCCAGAGCTGCCGGGGCAGGTTCGTCACGTCCACCCGGTCCGGATCCACCAACGTCAGGTGGCCCACACCGCCCTGCGCCAGCGCGAGCGACGCCGGACAGCCCAGGCCGCCCGCTCCCACGACCAGCACCCGCGCGCGCTCGATGCGGGTGGCGTGGGGAATGCGTGCGTGATGGTCGGTATCCGGCGAACCGTGCATGGGACTGGTGCTCCGTGAGGAACGAACGAATATGGTGCGGCGACTCCACGTCCTGACTTCAGGACGCTCCCGAAGCCTTCCCTACCCGCCGCCGTCACAAGCGGCCCTCACCTGCCAGGACATATGAAAAACCTGACCGGCGCGCTCGTGTTTTCCACCCTGCTGTCCCTGGCTGTCGGCTGCCACAAGAACACCGGCGAGAGCCCGGACGCGGCCACGCAGACCGGCACCGTCAAGGAGGAGCTCCAGTCGGGTCGCGAGGCCGCTCCCCCGGAGGCCACCGCCGAGGCCGGCACGAAGGACGCGAGCGCCGTGACCTACGACTCGGGCGCCAGCGACCGCCTGGCCCTGGAGGCCTGCGTGGACGGCTGGCTCAAGACCCACAACCTGGACAAGTACGGCAGCCAGAAGGGCACCATGTACGCGGGCGGCACGCCCCTGTTCGACGAGCGCACGGGGCAGACCACCGACCGCCTGGACTTCGTCCTCTCCCGCCAGCCCGAGGCCAAGAAGGCGTGCGTGGACGAAGGCGCCCCCAAGTAGCGCGTTGCCCCTTCCGCACCCGCCAGGATGCTCACCTGGCGGCTTGCCGGGAATTCCGCTCCCCGGGAAGGTCCCGTAAGCTGCCGCTCGAATGGACAGCGACCTCCGACCCGGCGACGAGCACCCGGCCCATGACCTGAAGGCCCGCGTCCGCGCCGTGCTGGAGCGCCGCAACCTCACGGACAACGTGTCCGCGGAGCAGGCGGCCGCCTCCTGGGAGCAGGACCGCTTCGTCGCCCGGGCCCGCGCGCTGTTCTACGCGCGGATGATGTTCCTCACGTTGGGCCTGCTCATCCTCGCGGTGCCCGCGTGGAGTGGCTACTTCGGCTTCAACGGGCCCATCTCCTTCCTGGGCTACTTCGCGATGCTCCTCTACAGCGTCGCGAACCTGCTCGTCATCGACCACCCGAAGGCAGGCCGGTGGGTGACGTACCTGTCGCTGTGCTGCGACCTGCTGATCACCGTGGTGCTCATCGCCCGGCCGCAGGTGGGCGGCGGTCTTCAAAGCCCGCTGCTGGCGACGCAGCTGCTCTTCACCACGCTCTTCGCCATCCTCTTCCCCAAGCCGCTGGCCATCCTGCCGCCGCTGCTGGCGCTGCCCATCACCACGCGCCTGGACCTGCTGCTCAACCGCTCCGTGACGGCGGTGGAGCTGCTCACGCTGCTCTGGTACCTGGGGCTCAACTTCATCATCGTCTACGTGCTCGTGTACCTGAACGAGCGCGAGGCCACCGCGCACCGTGAGGTGGTGTCCCTGCAGGGCGACCTGAAGGAGCTGGCGGTGGTGGAGGAGCGCAACCGGCTGGCGCGCGAAATCCATGACGGCCTGGGCGCGTCCCTGTCCTCGATGATCATCCAGGCGGAGTACATCCTGAACCTCGCGCGCGAGGACGGGCTGCGCACGGAGATCCGCGAGATGAAGGCCACCGCGGAGGAGTCGATTGAAGAGCTGCGCCGCAACCTGAGGATGATGCGCGACGACTTCGAGCTGGCGCAGGGCCTGGAGGACTACATCAAGACCTTCCGCGACCGCACCGGGCAGGACATCCGCTTCGAGCGCACGGGCCTGACGCGCAAGCTGCCCCCGGACGCGCAGCTGGCGCTGTTCCGCATCCTCCAGGAATGTCTATCCAACGCCGCGAAGCACGCCGAGGCGAAGGAGGTCCAGGTGCGCTTGGACTTCAGCGCGGAGGGCGTGCACCTGGTGGTCCGCGACAACGGCAAGGGCTTCGACCCGGGCCGCACGCCGCGCGGACACTACGGCCTGCTCAACATGCGTGAGCGGGCCATGAAGCTCGGGGGTTCCATCGTGGTGGACTCGGCGCCCGGCGCCGGAGCCCAGGTGGCCTTCTCCCTTCCCTGCCTTTCCGCCTGACACGCACCGGAGCCCGCCCCGTGGACCCGACACCGAATGCCCCCGCCCTCCCCATCCGCGTGTTCGTCGTGGAGGACCAGACCAAGATTCTGAAGAACCAGCTGCGCCTCTTCGAGGGCCACCCGGACATCGACATCGTGGGCACCGCGCTGTCGGGCGAGGCCGCGTTGGTGGAGGTGGAGCGCGAGCAGCCGGACGTGCTGCTCTTGGACCTGGGGCTGCCGCGCATGAGCGGCATCGACGTCACCCGCGAGGTGAAGGCGCGCTTCCCGAAGGTGGAGATCCTGATCTTCACCATCTTCGACGAGGAGGACAAAGTCCTCGAAGCCGTGAAGGCGGGCGCGTCCGGCTACCTGCTCAAGGGCGCGACGGTGGACAAGATCGTCGAGGCCATCAAGGAGGTGCGCGCGGGCGGCACGGTCATCCAGCCGAACCTGGCGCGACGCCTGTTGCGCCACTTCCGCGTGGAGCCGGACACCGCGCCCGTGCCCACCGAACCGCTGGCCGTGGCGCCGTCCGCATCGGAGCCCGCTCCGGCGTCCGCGCAGGAGCCGCTGCTCAAGCCGCTGTCGGACCGCGAGCGGGAGATCCTCCAGCTCATCGCCAAGGGCGTGTCCAACAGCGAGGCGGCCCGGCTGCTGTCGCTCTCCAAGGCGACCATCCGCACGCACCTGGAGCACATCTACCGGAAACTCGAAGTGACAAACCGGGTGGAGGCCGTCACCGAGGGCATCCGCAAGGGCCTGATCTCCGTCTAGTTGCGGGCCCTGATGGGTCGGGCCGCTTCTTTTCACGGACGACGCGGTGCGTGGCCTCTATGGTGGGGAGTCTTCGTTCCCCACTGACAGGAGCCCCACCATGGACGTCCGCGCCGCCGTCGCCTTCGAGGCCGGCAAGCCCCTGAGCATCGAAACCGTGCACCTGGAGGGCCCCAAGGCGGGCGAGGTGCTGATCGAGCTGAAGGCCACCGGCCTGTGCCACACCGACGAGTTCACCCGCTCCGGCGCGGACCCGGAAGGCCTGTTCCCCGCCATCTTCGGCCACGAGGGCGCGGGCATCGTCGTGGACGTGGGCCCGGGCGTCACCAGCGTGAAGAAGGGCGACCACGTCATCCCGCTCTACACGCCGGAGTGCCGCGGCTGTAAGTCGTGCCTGTCCCAGAAGACGAACCTGTGCACGGCCATCCGCGCCACGCAGGGCAAGGGCCTGATGCCGGACGGCACCAGCCGCTTCCGCCTGGGCAAGCAGGCCATCCACCACTACATGGGCTGCTCCACGTTCGCGAACTTCACGGTGCTGCCGGAGATCGCCGTGGCGAAGATCCGCGAGGACGCCCCCTTCGACAAGGTCTGCTACATCGGCTGCGGCGTCACCACCGGCGTGGGCGCCGTCGTCTACACCGCGAAGGTGGAGGCCGGCGCGAAGGTCGTCGTCTTCGGCCTGGGCGGCATTGGCCTGAACGTCGTGCAGGCCGCGCGGATGGTGGGCGCGGACATGATCGTCGGCGTGGACCTGAACCCCGCTCGCAAGGAGATCGCGGAGAAGTTCGGGATGACGCACTTCGTGAACCCGAAGGAAGTGGAAGGCGACCTCGTCCCCTACCTGGTGAACCTCACCGGCGGCGGCGCGGACTACAGCTTCGAGTGCATCGGCAACGTGAAGACGATGCGCCAGGCCCTGGAGTGCTGCCACCGCGGCTGGGGCGAGAGCATCATCATCGGCGTGGCGGGCGCGGGGCAGGAGATCAGCACCCGTCCGTTCCAGCTCGTCACCGGCCGCGTGTGGAAGGGCAGCGCGTTCGGCGGCGCCCGCGGCCGTACGGACGTGCCGAAGATCGTCGACTGGTACATGGACGGGAAGATCCAGGTCGACCCGCTGATCACGCACACGCTGAAGCTGGAGGAGATCAACCACGGCTTCGACCTGATGCACGAGGGCAAGTCCATCCGCAGCGTGGTGAAGTACGGATGAGCGCAGTGACGCCCACGCTCGTCAGCGAGCACGCGTGCTTCGGGGGGACGCAGTCCTTCTGGAAGCACCCGTCCGAGGCCTGCGGCGGTGAGATGCGCTTCAGCGTCTTCACCCCGCCCCAGGCGAAGCACGGCAAGGTGCCCGTGCTGTACTACCTGGCGGGCCTCACCTGCACGGAGGAGACCTTCGTCACCAAGGGCGGCGCGCAGCGCGTGGCGGCGGAGCTGGGGCTGATGCTCGTGGCGCCGGACACCAGTCCTCGCGGCGCGGGCATCCCGGGCGAGGACACGGACTGGGACTTCGGCACCGGCGCGGGCTTCTACCTGGACGCCACCCAGGAGCCGTGGAAGGCGCGCTACCGCATGGGCACGTACATCACCCAGGAGCTGCCCGGCATCATCGGCGCGCACTTCCCCGCGCGCATGGACCGCGAGGGCATCTTCGGGCACTCGATGGGCGGGCACGGCGCGCTGGTGACGGCGCTCCGGAACCCGGGCCGGTACAAGTCCGTGTCCGCGTTCGCTCCCATTGGGGCTCCCATCCGCAGCCCCTGGGGCAAGAAGGCCTTTGGCGGCTACCTGGGGCCGGATGAGCAGACGTGGCGCGAGTACGACGCCACGGAGCTGCTGAAGGCCGGCCGGCGCGCCCCGGCGCTGCTCGTGGACCAGGGGACGAAGGACAAGTTCCTGCCGGACCAGCTGCACCCGCACTTCCTCAAGGAAGCCTGCGAGGCGGCGGGCCAGCCCCTCACCCTGCGCATGCAGGAGGGGTACGACCACGGCTACTACTTCGTCTCCACGTTCATGGAAGACCACCTGCGCCATCATGGAACCGCGTTGAACGCGGGCTGAAAACAGCCCCTGGGGCGCCCCAGGCCTACACGGACCGGGGCGCCCTGTCCCTCAATCCCCTTCCCTCCCTGGCCCGAAACGTGGGAGGCGTGGGGGCATGAGTGCTTCCTTCAAGTCCCTGGGCCTGTCCCCCGAAACGCTGGGCGCGGTGAAGCGTGCCCGCTTCGGTACCCCCACGCCCATCCAGGCGCAGGCCATCCCGCCCGCGCTCTCCGGTCGCGACGTCATCGGCTGCGCGGCCACCGGCACTGGCAAGACGGCCGCCTACCTGCTCCCCATGATTGAGCGCTTCGCGGGCGAGAAGGGCACCCGGGGCCTCATCCTCACTCCCACGCGCGAACTGGCGCAGCAGGTGGAGGAGCAGGCCCGCTTCTTCGGTGAGCCCCTGGGCGTCATGCCCGTCCTCATCGTCGGCGGCGAGGACATGAACGCGCAGGTGGATGCGCTGAATTCACGTCCCACCCTCATCGTGGCCACGCCGGGCCGGCTCGTGGACCTGCTGGGCGTGAAGGCCGTGAACCTGTCGCGCATCCAGACGCTGGTGCTGGATGAAGCGGACCGGATGCTCGACATGGGCTTCCTGCCGCAGATCAACCAGATCCTCTACGCGCTGCCCCGCCAGCGCCAGACGCTGCTGTTCTCCGCCACCCTGGGCGCGGACGTGACGCGCTTCGGACAGCGCGCCCTGCACAAGCCGGTGCGCGTGGAGGTGACGCCCAGCGGTACGCCCGCGCCCCGCGCCGAACAGCACCTCTACATCGTGAAGCCCGAGGAGAAGTGGCCCCTGCTCCTCACGCTGCTCTCACAGGATCAGGCCAGCGCGCTCGTGTTCGTGCGCACCCAGCAGCGCGCGGACAAGATGAAGGAACTGCTCGCCGCCGCGGGCCACAAGTCCGCCGCCCTGCACGCGGGCCGCACGCAGGCGCAGCGGCGTCAGGCATTGGAGGGATTCCGCCGCGGGCAGTACCGCTGCCTCGTGGCCACCGACCTGGCGGCGCGCGGACTGGACGTGGATGACATTGGCCACGTCATCAGCCTGGACGTGCCGCACGGGCCGGAGGACTACGTGCACCGCATTGGCCGCACCGCTCGCGCGGCGGCCAGTGGACGGGCGTCGTTGTTCGCGCTGGAGGTGGAGCGGCGCACGCTCCAGGACATCGAGCGCATCATCCGCCAGGAGCTTCCGCGCACGGAGGTGCCGCGCAGGGACCCCATCTTCAAGCGGGAGATGGAGGCGTTCGCGGCGAAGCAGCGCGACCCGGGACCGCCCCAGGCCGACCATGGACGCTCCAAGCGGCCCGATGGCGCGGCGCCCGGGCGGCATGCCCGGACGCACGGCAAGGGCCGGCCGAAGGGTCCCGCTGGTCAGTGATCGTGGTCGTCGTCGGGGCCGTGCGCGTGGCCGTGCTCGAGTTCCTCGGGCGTGGCGGCGCGCACTTCCTTGATGGAGACCTCGAAGTGCAGTTCCTTGCCGGCGAACGGGTGGTTGAAGTCCACCAGCACCGTGTCCTTGCGCACTTCCTTCACCAGGAAGTCGACCTCGTCGCCCTCCGGATCCGTGGCGCTCAGGATGCCGCCGGCCTTGATCTCCAGGTCCTCGGGGAACTCGGTCCGGGGGACCTCCTCGACGCCTTCCGGATCGTAGTCGCCGTAGCCGTCCGCCGCGGAGACGACCGTCTTCAGCGACTCGCCCGCGGACTTGCCCTCCAGCGCCTTCTCCAGGCCGGGGACGATCTCCTCGTAGCCGTGCAGGTAGACGAGCGGCTCGCCCGCCTCGCTCTCGTCCACGGTCTTCCCGTCGCCGAGGTGCAGCTTGTAGTCAATGGCGACAACACTGTCCTTGCCGATTTTCATGGGGCCCTCATAGCGCATTCAGTCATGTCGCGGTGGAAGGATGATGATCACCGTTACGGCGTGCACAGGGACGTCCTACCAGCGCATGTGCAGCTCGAAGCGGCCGTGTCCGTCGTCGGACTCCAGCACCGCGTTGGCATTGGCGGCCCCGGCCTGACGCAGTGCCTCTTCGCAACACCCCGCCGCGGCCTCCGCCGGGAAGGGATAGCCCTGGAAGGTCACCCGCCAGTCCTTGGGGCCCAGCTCCGTGGAGGTGATCTCCACCGGCTCCATCACGGAGCGGAAGCTCAGCGCCACCCGCTTCATCGCGCGGTCCGGGCCCGCGACCTTCAGGGCCACGTTCACGACCTTGCCCACCAGCGTCTCGAAGTAGCCGCGCACCAGGTCCCGGCCCATCTGCCGCAGGGCCTCCTCGCGAGGCCGGCCCGCGTACGCGGCCTGCAGCACCAGGTTCTGGCAGCGCAGGAACACCGACGCCGGATAGCTGGCCCTGGGCCGGTCCGGGTCATAGCCAGCCGCCGCCATCCGCTCGCGCAACGCGTTGTCCAACCGCACGCAACGCAGCAGCGATTCGAACAGCGTGGACTGGATGACGACCTCGGCCGGGGACATGGACGCTCGAATTGGGGAAACGCGTTGAAACCTGTAAGGCGCGCGACACTACCCTTTCGGGTCCTGGAAGCGAGCCCTCCGGCGATGTCACGTCCAGCGCTTGTCGTTTCAAGGCTTTGGAGCCTCCAAGGAGGCAATCGACCGCCCTTGGAAACGATTTCCGGGCAGGGCCGTCCGTGAGCCAGACGATGGAAGGCGCGACGGACGAAGTGCTCATGGACCAGTTTCGCCAGGGAGACGAGCCGGCCTTCGAGGCGCTGTTCGCCCGGCATGCCGGGCGTGTGCACGGCTTCCTCGCTCGCATGGTGAGGGACGGGCCGCTGGCGGAGGACCTCATGCAGACGACCTTCCTTTCCGTCATTCGCGCCCGGGGCCGCTACGAGCGCGGCACCCGCTTCACCCCCTGGCTGCTCACCATCGCGGCGAACGCGGCCCGGGACGCGCTGCGGCATCAGCAGCACGTGGACGCGCACGCGCACGCGCCACAGGACGGGCCCACGTCGGCGCCCGCGCCGGATGGGGACCCGGCCATGCGCCGGCGCATCGAGGACGCCCTCCAGCAATTGCCCGTGGAGCAGCGCGAGGCGGTGGTGCTGAGCAAGATGGAGGGCTGGTCCTTCGAGGAGATCGCCGAGATGCGCGGCATCCGCGCGGGCGCGGCCCGGCTCCGGGCACACCGGGGCTACGAGAAGCTGCGTGAGTTGCTGGGTGGACTGGAGGACGTGTCATGAGCCCTCCGACCGACCCATGGCGGTCTACCCCGCCCCGCCTGGACCCGAAGGCGATGGAGCGCGCGCTGGCGGCATCGCGCGCGGAGCTGGCCCTGAAGCGGCCGGTGCGGGGGTGGCGTTCGCAGGCGTTGGGCGTGTTCGCGGCGTCCGCGGGCATGGCGCTCGCGGTGATGGGCGTGTTCCTGGCGCTGGGGCGCACCACCGGCGCGATGCTGATGGACCGCGCGCCCCTGCTGGCGTTGCTCCTGTCCACGAGCGCGGTGTGCTCCTGGGGGGCGCTGTCCCCGCGAGGACGCAGGCTGCGCTGGGTGGGCGTGGGCATGGCGCTGGTGAGCTCCGCGCTGCTGGTGCTGACGCGGGCCACCCCGCGGGGCCCTTCCAGCCTCCCCGAGTGGGTGTGCACAGTGAGCCACGTGGCGCTGGCGTTGGTGCCCCTGGTGGTGGCGCTGGTCGCGTTGCGGTCGGCGGTGTTCGACCCGCTGCGCGCGGCGGTGGCAGGACTCGCGGTGGGGACGGTGGGCGCGGTCGTGGGCGAGCTGGCGTGTGAGCAGGGCCCCGGCCACGTGGCCACCTATCACCTGGGGGCATGGGCGCTGTTGACGCTCGTGACCTGGGCGCTGTCGAAACGACTCAAACCCCGGACCTACGCACCATGAAGCACGACCCCTCGCTCATCTTGATGGAAGACGTGGACGGCGCGCCGGTGCGCATGGGCGCGGCGGTGATGATCGTCCGCACGGAGCCGGATGACTCCGTGTCGGAGCGCTTCCTGGGCCGCGTGGGCGTCGTCGTGGCGCTGGTGTTCGACGATCCGCCCATGCAGTACCCAAGCGACCCGCTCATCCAGGTGCGCGTGGCCGGCGTGGGCGAGGACCTGTTCTTCGCCCGCGAAATCGTCGAGGTGCCCCAGGGTCACTTCGTCGCGTTCGGGTCGTCCAGCTCCGGGTAGTGCCGGAAGATGCCGTGCGGGTTGAAGGGCTGCGCGCGCGGGGATTTCTTGTAGGCAGCGATGCGAGGGCGCTCCGCGATGCGCTGACGCAAGGCCATCACGCCAGGCACCTCGGGCGCGACGCGGCGCATGGCATTGGGAAAGGCATACAGCAGGCCTTCCACCAGCTGGTACAGCGCCAGCTCCGGATAGGAGAAGTCGCGGCCCAGGAGGTACTTCCCGCCGCCCTGCGTGTTTGCCTTCAACACGCGTTCGAAGTAGCCCAGGAACTTCGGGATGCGCTGGGTGCGGAAGTCCTCGGCGCGCTGCTTCGCGGCGTCCTTCTGCTCGTCGTAGTACTTCATCACGGCGAGCGGGTGGTGCGTGTCATGTGCTTCCGACACGGCATCCGCGACGGTGAGCTGGAATTGACGGGCATGGAGACGCGAGGCTTCGTCCGCGGGGACCAGGCCGAAGCGTTCACCCAGGTAGGAGCAGATGTTGGGCGCCTGGGAGAAGACGACGTCGCCCACCTTGAGCACGGGCGGCGCGTACGCGGGCACGGAGCCCTTGGAAATCATGGCCGTGACGGCCTTGGTGCCGCCGCCCTGGGCTTCAGGGAGGAGGCCCACATCGACCCAGTCCGCGCCCGCCTCCTCCAGCACCAGCCGCACGAACTCGCCCCGGCCTGGAATGCCGGGCCAGTAGTACAGCTCGAACTTCGCGTCGCTCATCGCCGTCACCTCGCGTGATGGGAACCGGCGCGCATCCTGTGCTCGTGGGATGCGCGCTTTGGAAACCCATCCGCGAGGAGGGTTCACTCCCCCACTGTCTTGAGGTCAGTGCGTTCCGCTGGTGACCTTCAGCCCGATGATGGCGACGATCATCAGGACCAGGAAGAACAGGCGCGAGGGCGTGGCGGGCTCATGGAAGAGCACCATGCCCGCGATCGCCGCGCCGGCTGCGCCGATGCCCACCCAGACCGCGTAGGCCGTGCCGATGGGCAGCTGCTTCACCGCGAGGCCCAGGAGGCCCATGCTCGCGATGATGGCGGCCACCGTGAGCACGCTGGGCAGCGGCCGGGTGAAGCCCTGCGTGTACTTGAGGCCCAGCGTCCAGCAGACCTCGAGAAGGCCCGCGATGATGAGGAGGATCCACGACGGCGACATGACACACGACTCCCGTTAAGGCGTCGTCTTGTCGTGACCGGGTACGGCGCACCTCGTCCGGGCTCAGAGGCCCCACCCTGGGGACTCCGCACGCGACGCGGAAGCTAACCGGGATGGCAGCCATTCGCCACCCACTTGAGGTGGTGGCTCAGGCTTCCTCGTCCGGCAGCAACGTGAGGAGGAGCTCGTCGTCGGGACCGAGGGGACGCCAGCCTGGCGGGGGTGGATGGGCATCAAGCGCATCGCCTGCTTGATCGACCCGTGCTTGATGCGATTCAGGAATGTCCGTGGACCAATAGGCGAGCGCCTTGGCCAACAGGAACCGGGAGTGGTCATCCATCACGGCCGGCCAGCCCTTCGGGAGGCTGTGGGCAAAGTGACGCACGAACACGTCGCGAACGAAGCGCGTGACCTGCTTGCTCCGCTCCGCTTCGGCAAGCAGTCCGCGAAGGACCTGGATGCCCGCGACATCGTCCTTACCAAGTTCCTCCGCGAGGTCCTCGAACGGCACGGCGGGTCGCGAGTCAGCGAACGCGGTGAGCGACTTGAAACCGCGCTCCTGGAGCCGCTCATGGATGCGGACCTTCCAGTTGCCTTCCCAGGAACGCCCGTCGGTCATCGCCTGTGTCCTCCGCAGACCGACCCGAAGTGGCTCAGAGGCCGTGGATCAGGCTTTTTCGTCCGGCAGCAACGTGAGGAGGAGTTCGTCATCGGGACCAACGGGACGCCAGCCCGGCGGTGGTGGATTGGCGCGAAGGACAGCCCGCGCCTGATCGACCCGCGCTTGGTGGGTTTCAGGTGTATCGGTGGACCAGAAGGCGATCGCTTTGGCGACCTGGAACCGGGTGTTCCTGTCCATCGCGGCTGGCCATCCATCTGGCAGATTCTGGGCAAGGTGGCGCACCAAGACGTCGCGCACGAAACGCGTCACCTTCTTGCTCCGCTCCGCCTCTGCAAGCAGTCCGCGAAGGACCTGTATCCCCGCGATATCGTCCTTGCCAAGTTCCTCCGCGAGTTCCACGAACGGCACGGCGGGGCGCGCCTCGGCGAACGCGGTGAGCGACTGGAAACCGCGCTCCTGGAGCCGCTCATGGATGCGGACCTTCCAGTTGCCCTCCCAGGAACGTCCATCGGTCATCGCCTGCTCCCTCGAACGAAGTTCATGGGGATGTCGTAGAGCTTCATACGCACCGCCACGATGGCCAGTACCTCATTCCGGGTCAACCTCGTGCCGGCTTCGACCTCGGCGTCGCGAAGCGCCTTCATCACCATCTGATTCCACTCGCCGGCCCAGGTGCGACCCATGCGCCAGTCGCCCCCACCATGGATAGCCTCATGGTGTGAACGCTCCAGTCGGACGCAGAAGTTGTCGATATCCATCGCGCCCTTGAAGCCGCGCTTCTCGAACCACTCCCGGTGCTCTCGAGGCATCACGTGATGCCTCGGCGCTGCCGACATTCCGGCCCCTGCCCTGCCGGTCTCGCGCATACCTCGGACCTCTGGCCCTTCTCCGAGCGCTTCACGGACACCCTTCGGCAGGTCCTGACCGCCCTGCGCCATCAGCACCTGTCCCGCGTGGACGCGGACCGCCGCGTTGACGACCGGCGCGGAGAGGATGCCCGCCTGGACGAGCGCCCGCATCCGCTCCACCCACTCCGCGGAGACGACGATCCGGGAGCCCATCATCACGCCGCCCGACCCCATCACGAGCCCCACGCCAACGCTCACAGGGGCTGCGGGCGGCGGTCGTGGCAGTGACGCCTTCAGGGACGACACCAGCGTGACCATCTCCAGGAGCCGCGCCGCCGCCACGACCTTCCCGCCCAGCTCCGCCGATGCGCGGACACCTTCGCGGATGGACTGGAACTCGCGCGTGAGGGCCCCCATCTGTCCCGGCATCGAGACCGACGCGGACTCCACCTGCTCCGGCTCCAATGACTGGAGCCGCTTCAGGCTCGGATCGATCCGCCCCTGCACACGGGCCAGATCCACGAAGAGCTGCTCCACACTGAAGAAGGGGCACTGCTCGAGCACGGCATCCGCGAGTTGGAGGAAGTCGAGCCACGCGGCCAACAGCATCGCGCTGGCCAGCGCGGCTTCGATTCGCTGGCCCGACATCCGGAGGAGCCCCTGCGCCAACTCCGCGTCCGTCACCGCCTCCGAAGCTTCCTGGAGCAACGTGGCGTCATTGAGCAGGCCACGGATCCCGGCCACCTGCCCCGAGCCATGTTCGAGGTAGCGCATGAAAACACCGCCGTGCCCGCCGATGCCCGCGTCCCGGTCCTCAAGCCTGGAGATCCCCCGGGCGATACCATCCAGTGAGTCCTTCACCTCCTGGATGGCGTCCCGGACCGCTCGGAACTCCAACGGAGGAGCCGTCTCTCCTCCCCCGGACCGGCCCTGCCACCTGGGCCCCGCGCTCACACGCGAGCCCTGATGCAGCTCACGCCCACGCCCCCGCACGGGTGGCACGGAGGCACACCCCAGGGACAGCAGCACCACACCCAGCGTCCAGCGCTTGCACATGCGATTGCGGATTATCCCAGATTCGCCTATTGAACTGGCATAAGCAGCAATTCTGGAAAGGACGTTCAATGCAGCCCAAGCATTTCGCCGTCGCCGCTAGCGTGTCGCTGTTCGCGCTGGGGCTGAGCGCGCAGGCGGCGGAGATCTTCCGCAACACCGGAACACTCACCGGATGGAACTCCATCAACCGCGAGCACAACGGCTCCGTGAACGAGGCCACCAACGTCACCTACGAGGGCCCCACCGCCATCAAGGTCACGCAGATCTACGACCCGAACTACACGGGCCGGTACCACTCGGAGGTGGTGAGGAACAACGTGTACCGCCGGGGCGACATGGGCTTCTACGGCTTCGCGTTCCGCCTGCAGCAGGACTGGCAGTTCCAACCCCAGTCCTACAACATCGCTCAGTTCATCGCGGACTTCTCCAACACCGGCTGCGACGACTACATGCCGTCCACCATGGTGTGGCTGTCCGGCAACCAGCTCTACACGCGCGTCAAGCAGGGAACCGTCTGCAACCAGAAGACCGTCACCTTCCCCAGTCTGGCCACCGTGAGCGCGGGGGAATGGCACAAGGTCATCATGCAGGTGAAGTGGGCAAGCGACAGCACCGGCTACATCAAGCTCTGGTTCGACGGCGTGAAGGTCCTGGAGCAGTTCAATCTGGCGACCACCGTGGCTGACGACCGCTACTTCCAGTTCCGCGTCGGCCTCTACGCCAATGGCTGGCACGACAGCGGCTCCATGCAGGGCTCCCAGTCCAACCGCAGCATCTGGTTCGACGAAATCGCAGCCGGCACGTCGTTCGCCGACGCCGACCCTTCGCAGTGGTAGTCCCGGTGGGCGCGGCGAGGTCCTCCCCCCGCCGCGCCGCCAACCTCACGGCAGCTGTGACTGGAACGCGCCCCACCGCGTGTGCACCCACTGCCGGATGTATTCCACCTCCTCCGCGTGGGTCTTGAAGTCCTGGCGCAGGTGCCAGTCCGGGAAGTTGCCGTACCCTCCGTCGCTCCCCGCCTCCGGCTTCGCGAAGTTGCGGTACTCCGTTGCCCACCGCGCCTCGTCTCGCTGCGCGTTCGGCCCCAGCTCCTGCACGTAGCCGTCAATCAGGGCCTGCACCGCGGCCTCGCTCAGCTCGTTCTTCAGGGCCTGGCGGTAGCGCTCGCGCATGGGGCCCGCGATGGTGGACTCCGCCAGCATCCGCTTGAAGAGCAGGTTGTCATACGCATAGGTGGGCCGCGCCGTGGCGCTGGTGCGCGTGGTGTCGTAGTTCTGCCCGAAGCTCGCGTCCAGGTCCCACGGGATGAAGCGCCACGGGCCGCCCGCCTTGGGGTCATACGCGTGATAGGCGTTCTTCCCCTGCGAGTCATTGCCCTGGATGAGCGTATTGAAGATCCACCAGTCCTCGTAGTCCCGCGCCTTCAGCTTCGTGCCGAACTCCTGGCGGAAGCCGTCCGCGCTGGAGTCCGCCACCCACGCGACGAAGGCGTCCAGCGTGTCGAAGGCGTGAGGCTGGTTCTGCTCGGGCGTGCCCTCGTCCTTTTCGAAGCCGACGTGGAGGTGCTCCTTCGTCTGCCCATTGCGCTTGAGGCGGGAGAAGTTGGCGTCCGCGTCCACGGCCTTGAAGAGGTCCGAGTCGCTGTCGATGCCGTTCCACTCCATCAGCCGCTTGTCCACGTGGTCCGCCGCCGTGTAGAGCCCGCGGTACTTGTTGTTCGCGTACACCACCACGCTGAAGGTGCGGATGCGCACGGCGTCGGGCGACAGCCGGTTCCACAGGTCGAACGCGAGCCGCGAGCGCAGGTATGAGTTGTCATTGAACGGCGTGATCAGCACCAGGCGCTTGCGGTCCTTGAAGCCGTCGCCGAAGACGGGCTCGGAGAACAGGTCGTCCTCCGCGAACTTGAAGGTCAGGCTGCGCTTGGGGAACACGCTGGACGTGGCCCCGCGGTACTTCGCCTCCATCGTGAAGCGGTGGCCCCGGTACACCACCTCCGCGGGCCGGTAGCCTCCGGACGTCAGGCCCACGGCCGGGTCGAAGAACAGGTGCACCACGGGCAGCCCGTACTCCTCCGTGTAGGCCACGGGATCGACGATGTCGACCTTGCCCGGCGCGTTGTCATTGTTGGCCACGCCCACCTTGAGCGTGCCCGTCTCGTCGGTGGTGCGCTCCTCCAGCGTGAGCATCCACACCGCGCCCTGGTTGAGCGCGGGCGTCCAGCGCAGCGTGGCGGTGGACTCGTCGAACGTGGCGCCCTGAGGCAGGTTCTTCACCCCGAAGCGCAGCCCGGATTCCTTGAGTCCCGTCGCGCACGTCACCTGCGCGGTGAAGGCCTCGCCCTCCAGCACCCAGCGAGTGTCGCCCGCAGTGGGCGCGCAAGCCTTCGGTGCCGTCCCCGCGTCAGGCGTTCCGGTGCCCGCGTCGGACTGAGAACCCGTTCCCGCGTCGGAGGACGGCTGCGTGCCCCCATCCACCGTGCCCGCGTCGGATTGCGGGTGCGTGCCCGCGTCGGAGTCCGTGCCGGAAGGCGTGTCGTTCATGGGCGAGGGGGTGTCACCGCCGCCGCACGCCACCAGAGCGAAGCACGCCAGCCCCGCCAGTCCCCGCGTCCACCATCGCCTTGTTCGCACCGAGCAGCGTCCCCCTTGCGTCACGGGCCTGTGACAGGCCGTGGAGGCAAGGGGTAGTCATCGTTCCGGAGTGCCGACACCCGCGCTCCGGGGCGATGTCGCACGCCCGACAGCGGTCAGTACGTCACGATCAAGCCAGCGTGCAGGCTGGAGTACGTCTCCTCGGCCGCTCCTCCGTTGTTCCAACCGGTGAGCGTGCCGGGCCCGGAGAAGCTGTCCTTGAAGTGCTCCAGGTGCCAGGCCACCTCGTAGCCAAACGGTCCCCAGATGTCCCCGGACACGCCCAGCTCCGCGCTCCAGCCGAAGCTGGACACGGACGTGCCGTAGTCGCGGACCTCCAGCGCCCGCCGGCCCCCATCCGCGTCCGGCGAGTGCCCCGGCTTGGGCGAAAACAGGAGCCCGCCCGACGCGTCCAGCCGCACCGAGCTGAACAGCGGCACGGACAGGTCCACCGCCACGGACGGGAACACGCGGTGCGTGCCGGTCAGCGGGTTGTCCGTGGTCTGCTCCACGTCGAACGCGCGCGTCTGGATGCCGGCGCGCGCGCCCACGTAACCCTGCTGCGGCCGCGTCGTGCCAAAGCGGAAGTAGTAGCGGTACATCGCCTGCGCGGTGAAGGCCGTGTCCGTGGCGGACACCTCGCGCACCGGCGTCTGGCCGCCGTCCCCGGTGAGCGTCACGTCGGAATTGGAGAAGCCCCGCTGCGCCCCCAGCTTGAACCCCAGCCCGCGCAACACCGACGGGGTGGCGCGAGCCAGGGGCAGCACCTCCACATCCAGCGCCAGCCCCAGGTACGGATACGACGACGTGAAGTCCGACGTGTCGCCGAGCTGATCCTCCTCCGGCAGCCGGTCGTACGCGCCGCAGCTGTCCACGCCCGGCCGCGCGCAGTAACGCCGCCACGTCGCTGTCAGGGACAGGTTGAGCCGCACCCAGGTGGGCGCGCCCACCTCCGGCTCCACCTTCGACTGCGCCTTGCCTGACGGTCCGGTGCCCAGCCGCAGCGACAGCCACGCGGGGGACTCCCGGGTGCCATGGAAGGCCGGCGGCGTCAGGACGTCGGAGGCCGCCGCGGCCGGAGCCGACAGGGCTCCGACGAGGGCCAGGGTCCGCGGCAGTCCCGAGAGGACCCTCGCGCTTCGGGTGGTCGTCATGCTCCGGTCAGGTTCACCCAGCGCCGGGGCGAAGTCCAGGCTCGGAGCTCAGGCGTTCATCACGTGACCCACGCTGGCCGCGGAGGGCACCGGCGCGGGCTGCGGGGTGAGCGAAGGCGAGGAATCCTGGGACACCACGGGTGCAGGCTGGGATTCCTGCGCACGACCCAGGAAGTCGCGCCGGTAGATGCGCACCATGGCCATGAAGATGGACGCGATGAGCGGCCCCACCAGCAGGCCCATCATCCCGAACACCGCCAGCCCGCCGAACATGGACAGGAAGACGAGCAGCGGGTGCAGCGCCATGCGCGAACCGCACAGCCTGGGGCGGATGACGTTGTCGATGCTGCCCACCAGGAACGTGCCCCACGCGAGCAGGAACACGCCCTCGCTCACCCGGTTCGCCGCGATGAGGATGACGCCAATGGGCCCCCACACGAGCGCGGTGCCTCCCACCGGAACCAGCGCCACCAGCACCATGGCCGCGCCCCACACCCCGGCGTGCGGCACGCCCGCGATGAGCAACCCCACGAAGCCCACCGCGCCCTGCACCAACGCGGTGACGGTGTTGCCGTAGATGATGGCGTACGCGACGTCCGTGAACTCGTGGGAGAAGGCGTCGAAGTAGCGGCGCTCCAGCGGAATCAGCCGCGCCACCTCGTTCACCAGACGACGGCCGTCCAGGAAGAAGTAGTACATGGCGACCGTCATCAGGAACATGTTGACGAGGAGCTCCGTGCCGGCGCCCACCACGTCCGCGAGCAGCCCCGCGCCGCCCGACACCGCCGTCATCAACAGGCGCTCCGTTTCCGAGCTCTCCGGATCGAAGTGCACGTAGCGGGCAAGACCCCGGGGCAGGCTGTTGAGGAAATGGTGACGCAGGTCCACCTGATCCAACAGGTCCTGCGCCTGGCCCACGAACTGGAGCACCTCCCGGGCCACCATCCAGCCCACCAGGGCCAGCGGGGCGAGAATCAGCAGGAACACCGCGAGGGTGGACAGTCCGGCCGTCAGGGACTTGCGGCCCTGGAGCCGCCGGTCCAAGGAGTCCTGGATGGGCATGAACAGGACGACCAGGAAGCCGCCCAGCAGCACCGGCATCAGGAACGGCAGCAGGATGCGTGAAAAGAGAATCAGCGCGAGCGCGAACAGCCCCGCGAAGATGAAATTGGACCACCGCTTCGAATCGCCCGCCGTCACCGCCCCACCCCGTCCCCCAGAACGACTGCACGCAACGTAGGAATGGTTATTCCCACCAGGAAGTCCGCTCCTCGCTTCACCAAGAGGCCATCCATGACTTCTGGACGTTTCGTTCCCCTGGTAGCCGTCGCCACCGCAGTGGTGTCCAGCACCTTCCTGATGCTCGCTCCCGCTGGCTGCGACGAGAGCCAGAGCGTGGCATGCACCGACAACTGCCCCGCCGTGGAGGGCGCGTATCCGCTGACGTTCCTGGGGGACGCGGGCCTGTCCGCCGAGTGCGTGAACCTGAACGTCCAGCCGCTGGCGGACGGCGAGGTGCTGAACATCCAGCGCACCGGGGGCAACGCGCTCACGGCCTCACTGGCGGGGGTGGCGCTGACGGGTCAGGTGTACGCGACCGGCGACCTGACGCTGATCGGCACGCCGCTGCCCAGCGGCGACGGCGGGGTGAGCGCCACCTACACCCTCACCGCGACCCATACCGGCGGAGCCGAGGACGGCGGCCTGGGCCAGAGCAACCTGACCGGGAACTTCAGCGGCCAGTTCTCGCGCGTCCAGGGGACCAGCGCCCAAAGATGCAACGTGGCGCGCCCCTTCACGGCGACCCGGCAGTGAAGCCAGGGCCGCCGGGAGCGGCGCCAGGGCGGCAGAACTACTTCTTCTTGCCTTCGGCGGCTGCGGTCTTGGCGGCTTCCTTCTGCTTCTTGATCCGCTTCTTCCAGTGCTGACGGATCTTCATCTGCACGCGGCGGTGCTTGCTCTTGCTGTTGGCCATGTGGGTGGCTCCTGGTCTCCGGAATGGAGCAAAGGGGAGCTTACCTATCAGAAGCCTACGGGCTCCCGGAAGAGGAACCCTCGGGGTCCCCCGGGACAGGCGCCGCGTTCGCTTCCGGCGAGGGCCCTGGCGCCCCGTCCGGAGGGGGTTCGTTGGGGGCCGGACGGGTCGGGAAGGGAATGCCCTCCGCGCCGCGGACCTGGGTGGGCAGGGCGCTGCCCAGCGTCACCTCCCCCTCCCGGTCCTCGTCGCTGGGGCGCTCCTTGGAGGCCGGGGCGCTCGTCTGGTGGGGGCGCTTCTTCACCGAGGCGAAGATGGGACGGCAGGCGTCCACGAAGCGGCGGACCTCGTCCAGGGGCAGCGCTGGCGAGTAGTTGTCATTCACCCCCGTCATGGGCTCCGCCATGCACATGGCGTTGAGGATGGCCTCCTCCGTGGCCTCCATCACGGCCTCGTAGAGGGGGTCCAGACGCTGATCCAGGAGGATCTTCATCTTGTAGACCATCTTCTGGGTGCGCCTGGGGATGATGTTCGCGGTGGAGAAGCCCACCACGATTTCACCCGAGCCGTGCGCCGCGTAGCTGCCCACCCGGCCAATGCCCAGGCCCACGCGCTTGCAGAGGCGGTTGATCTGATGGCTCAGGAGCGGCGCGTCGGTGGCGACCACCGCGATGATGGAGCCGTAGGACTTGCCTCGGTGGGGGGTGTTCTTGAACTTCTCCACCAGCACTTCGCCCACGGGCAGGCCGCCCACGCGCAGGTTGTGCATCTTCCCGAAGTTGGACATGACGAGCACGCCCAGCGTGTAGCCGCCCAGCACCTCCGGCAGCTTGCGCGAGGACGTGCCGATGCCGCCCTTGAAGTCGCACGTCACCATGCCGGTGCCGCCGCCGACGTTGCCCTCCTGCACCGGGCCGGACTTCGCGGCGTTGATGGCGGCGAAGACGTGCTCCTGGCGCACGTGGCGGCCGGAGACGTCGTTGAGCCACGAGTCGTCGCACTCGCCCACCACGGGGATGATGACGTCGTGCTCGTCACCGATGCCCGGGTAGCGTTGGACCAGGTAGTTGGCCACGCCGTCGGACACGGCGCCCACGGCCATGGTGTTGGTGAGGAGGATGGGCGTTTCGACGAGGCCCCACTCCATGAGCTGCGTCATGCCGGAGACCTCGCCCGCGCCGTTGAGCACGAAGCCGCCTCCGCTCATGCGTTCCATGAAGATGTTGCCCAGGTTGGGCAGGATGGCCGTGACGCCCGTGCGCACCGGACCGTAGCCGGGGCGTAACGGCCCCGAGCCTTCGATGATGGTGGTGTGGCCCACCAACACGCCTTCCACGTCGGTGATGGCGTTGTACTTCCCCGGCTTGAAGCGCCCCAGCGGAAGCCCCAGCTCCCGCGCCCGGACCCTCGGCCCATTCTCTTCCGGTATCCGCACCATGGCGCCGACCGTACCCGACAATCTCCTACGGTCAACCCTGCTTTCCCTACCAACTGTCCCAAAGGTTCAGCCGCGTGCGGGTGGCTTCAGCCCCTCGACAAGCAGCCGCGTCTGCACTCGGGCGAGCGCCTCCGCGGCCTCCGCGCCCTGCTGGGACTCACCGAGCTGCTGATCCACGAACAGCGAGGCGAGCCCGTGCACGAGCGACCACGCAGTGAGCGTGAGGGGCCGCGACTCGCCGGGGCGCAGGAGGCCCGCTGCCTGTCCGGCCTCGATGCTGCTCACCAGCAGCGTGAAGGCGCCCTGCTCTCCTTCAGGCTCTGGTGGCGGTGACATGGGCCGGGTGAAGTGCGGGCCGAACATCACCCGGAAGTGCGGAGGGTGGCGCATGGCGAACAGCACGTAGGCCTCGCCCGCCGCGTACAGCCGCTCCAGGGGTCCGGTGTGCGGGGCCATGCGCTCGCGCATCTCGCGCGCCATGGAGCGGAAGCCCTCATGCGCCACCGCCTCCAGCAGCGCCTCCTTGTCCGCGAAGTGCCGGTACGGCGCCGCGTGGGTGACGCCCGCCCGCCGGGCCACCTCCCGCAGGGACAGCGCGCCGAAGCCCTCCTCGGCGATGAGCGCCACCGCCGCGTCCACCAGCGCCTGGCGCAGGTCTCCATGGTGGTAGCGGCCCTTGTCCTCGGGTGCCTCCGCCGCCTGCTTCCGCTTGCCCCGCGTCGCCACCGTCCGTGCCTCCTGATGCGCCCACTGTCGCCTGCGTGACTTGACCATCCGTCGCGCGAAGTTGCCAGCGTCAACATCCATGTTGACATCGACAACATGCAATGTTTACAGTGTCTACAAGATGAGCGGCGCGGGGTTCTCTCGCGCCCTACGTTGCACTGGAAAGGGAGCCGTCATGACGACCGCGATGAAGCAGACGATGTCCTCCTCCGCGCCGGGCTGGCTGCGGGCGTTCCGCACGCTCCCCCGCCAGCACGGCTTCGAGCCGCTGCGGGTGGAGGGCCAGGTGCCGGAAGGGCTGCGGGGCTCGCTGTACCGGGTGGGGCCGTGGACGTTCGACGTGCACGGCCGGGCGTACCAGCACTGGTTCGACGGGGACGGCGGGATGCTGGGCGTGCGCTTCGGCGCGGACGGAGTGACGGGCGCGTCGCGGCTGCTGGACACGCCCACCATGGTGGCGGAGCGCGAGGCGCACTCGCAGCGCTACGGCGCGTACGGCACGCCCACGCCGCTGCTGCACAAGATTCGCAACGTGCGAAAGAACTCCGCGAACACGTCCGTGATGGCGTGGAACGGCAAGCTGTACGCGCTCTTCGAGGGCAGCATCCCGGTGGAGGTGTCCCAGGACGACCTGTCCACGCTGGGCGAGACGGACTTCGACGGCACGGTGGTGGAGACATTCTCCGCGCACCCGCACCGCGTTCCGTCGCGCAAGGCGTCCTACAACTTCGGCATCCGCTACGGCCGCGAGACACTGGCGGACCTCTACGCGCTGCCGGACGGTGGCAAGGCGCAGCGGCTGGGCACGGTGAAGCTGCCGGGCGCGACGATGGTGCACGACTTCATCGCCACGGACCGCTACCTCGTCTTCTTCCTGTCACCGCTGCGCCTGAACCTCTTCCGCATGCTGCTGCGGATGGGCACGTACTCGGAGAACCTGCGGTGGAAGCCGGAGGCGGGCACGGAGGTGCTGGTGGTGCCCATCGACGACGTGGCGCACCCGGTGCGCATCACCACGGACGCCTTCTACCTGTGGCACTTCGGCAACGCGTACGAGCAGGGCGACACGCTGGTGGTGGACTACGTGCGCTACCCCGACTTCACGACGAACCAGTGGCTGGGCGAGTTGGTGCACGGCGCCACGTCCCTGGACGCGAAGGGCATGCTGCACCGGGCGGTGGTGGACCTGAAGGCGCGCACCTTCCGCACCGAGCAGCGGCTGGACGTGAGCTGCGAATTCCCCCGCGTGGCCCCCGGCGTCGTGAACCGCGAGAACCAGACGGTCTACGTGGGCACGCACCGCAGCGACGAAGCCCGGCGCGGCCTCTTCGACGGCGTGGCGCGCGTGGACGTGGCCACGGGCCGCATGACGACGGCGTCCCTGGGCGACGGCACCTACCCCTCCGAGCCCATCTTCGTCCCCCGCCCCGGAGGAAGCGCCGAGGACGACGGCTGGGTGCTCACGCAGGTGTTCGACGCGAAGTCGGACACGTCCCACATCGCCGTGCTGGACGCGCGCCACATGGAGGACGGACCCGTGGCGCGCTGCCACTTCGATCACGCCCTGCCCCCGACGTTCCATGGAGGCTTCGCGCCCGCAAAGTGACACTGACTCCCGCTTTCTCCGCTTTCCATACCATTTCAGCTTAAATGGTTGGAGACGGAGAAACGGAGGCAGGACATGAGAAGGCTGTTGGCGGTGGCAGGACTGGTGGTGCTTGCGCTCACCGGGTGTCAGCCCGAGGCGCAGACGGATCCGAACCTGGCGGAGCAGGCCCAGGGCGCGACGAACGTGCCCGGGCTCTACGCCGTCTTCAACCAGCCGGACAACACGGGCACGCGGGACTACCGCATCAAGGACGAGGTTGCCCGGCTGATCCAAAACAGCCCCAAGGGTTCATACATCCGCATCGCCATGTTCCTGTGGACGACGGACCACCTGAACGCGGACATCAAGGCGGCGCTGTGCCGGGGCGTCATCGTGCGGCTGGTGGTGGACGAGCAGAACGGCGGCGCCGCTTCGGAGTTCTCCGCGGGCGGCGTCATCCATGACCTGAGCAGCTACGTGCCCCCGGCGGCTTCGTGCCCGGACGGCTTGAGGCTGGAGCTCACGCGGTGCAACGGCACGGGCGCGGGCAGTGCGTGCATCGCGGGCTTCGACCGCGAGGGCACCATCATGCACGACAAGATCTTCACCTTCTCCACCACCACGGATCCACAGGGCAACCGCATCCAGCGCGTCGTGGTGCAGGGCTCCTGGAACAACACCTACTCCCAGAACAACTACTGGAACGACATGGTCGTCAGCTACGAGGACTGGGACTGGTACGACTACTGGGTCGGCTACCACAACGACCTGCGCGGCGGCACGAAGACGACGGACTACTACAATCCCACCACGGGCCAGGGTTACTACAGCTCCCCCAACGCGCCGTGGACCGCCTACTTCTTCCCGCGCACGGGCAACGACAACGAGCTGTCCAGCGACACCGTGACGAACAACTTCACGGACTACATCAAGACGTACGTGTCGGGCTGCACGCTGGACGTGAACCAGAACCACTTCAACGACAGTCGCGTCATCGTGGCCACGGAGCTGGTGCGCATTGGCAAGCTGGGCTGCCGGGTGCGCGTGCTCTACACGGACATGGACGCGGGCATCAAAACGAAGCTCACCGGCGCGAAGAACATCACCCTGCGCCAGCTCTACGACGTCTCCGCCAACAACGTGAAGACGAGCGACGGCACGCCGCGTGAGGTGCTCACGCACAGCAAGCACTTCGTCTACTCGGGGAACTTCAACGGGACGGTGCGCAAGATGGTGCTGACGGGCTCGCACAACCTGTCCAAGAACTCGCTGCGCTACAACGACGAGAACCTGG
>NZ_RAWO01000009.1:166481-392657 GCF_003668955.1 Corallococcus sp. AB038B
GAGGTGCTCACGCACAGCAAGCACTTCGTCTACTCGGGGAACTTCAACGGGACGGTGCGCAAGATGGTGCTGACGGGCTCGCACAACCTGTCCAAGAACTCGCTGCGCTACAACGACGAGAACCTGGTGAAGTTCTACTCGGACGCGCTGTGGCAGGCGTACCACGACAACTTCGAGAAGGGCTGGGCCCAGTCCCTCAACGACGGCTGAAATGAAACGGGGACGGCGCCTTTCGGGCACCGTTCCCTGCCCGCGCTTCAGCAACGCCCAAGCGCCGCTTCAACTCAGCAGGCCCTTAAAGATGCTCACAGCAATTACGCTCCACGCCAGCCACTTACCCATTAAACCACTACCCACCTACACCATCAAACTCACGATAAAGAGCCGCAATCAATTCAACACACACCATACAGAACGCAGCCGAAAATCCGATCGTAAACTCAAATCGATCTCGATGATTCCTCGCATTCCCCAAGCTCACAAGAAACTCAATAATCACAAACGTCGGCTTCGTTAGCCACTTCGCCTGCTGCGACACTTCCACTGTCCCCGTGGCCAGTCGAAGAATAGCGCAGTGCTCCCCTCTCTTATCCAGCGAAGGAAGCCGACGACTTGCGGGAAGCTTCTCTACAATTCCACCGACACCACTGAATTTCCAGTGTTGAACCCATGCCTCTGGAACACAACCATCTGGCGCCTCAGCATTCCACACGAACTCCAAGGCTCGCTCCACAATGTCACGCGCATTACCCAAACACCCAGCGGGATTACTGGAAACATCTTGAATCGCTCGCTTCACCAAGCGACGAAGCTCGGGATCTCCCCCACCAACATGCACCAGGCGGAGCTCGAGCAATGAACGGATGTTTGACTCATAATCATTCGGCTGCTCAAAAAGTCGTCTCGCGCTGCTTACATCCCCCTGCCTCCTTGTAGCGAGCCTTTCAATGAAGCGGTTCGCCAGCTTGACCTTGCTCCCGGGGCACACTGCGATGCCACGTTCCAGCAAGAACTTCAGGCGGTCGTCAGGAAAATCGGCTGCGGACAGTTCTCCACGTGTGAGTTGTACTATGTCGCCGCGATTCTCTTCGCCCCCATCCCTCCACATCGCCTCAAGAACCATACTCTCGCCAGCAAGGAGCCCATTCGCCGCCTCATCCACATCGCGTTTTTGCACTTGCTCAGGCGCAGACTCCAAGATGCGCTCTAAAAGCAGAGAGACAAGCGAGGGATTGCCGCCAGTCCAGTTGACTACCTCCTTCATCGCGGCGGCATCGAAGCTCATACCGAATGCCGAGGACAAGCCCCCCCAGTCCGCCTCATTAAATGGCCCAACGAGAAGAGGCGTACTATAAAAAATATTAAAAAACGGAGAATCACGAGCCTCAGGGTTGTAGCAAAGCTGCACCAATCGGTCTCGGGTGCCGGTCATGAGACTTAGTGAGTTCCGTTGGGCGAGCGCCCGTATACTGTTCCACAAATCGATTGGAATTTCTGGGTTCTGCAGGACCGCATCACATCCGTCTAGAGCGAGCAGCAAACGCTGCTCGCTTTCGGCCACAATATCGAGAGCGAACTTCAACTGATCATAGAGGCGTTCTACCGACCCGTTGAGATCAATCTCATCAGCCAAGAATGCAAACGACTGTCCGGATGTGGTCCTGAACATGTCGCGCAGCACCTCTCCCACTCTCTTAAGGGTTGCGTGGGTGGAAGTGGGTGGATTGTGCCGCAGGTCAACGACGCCTGCGCCAGCGAACAGTCTAGAACCCGCAGCGTGCTGGCGCACGACCTGCTGAAGCAAGGAAGTCTTGCCCATCGCTCGCGCCCCCACGATCGAGACGTGATGGCGGCCATGGAGCAACTCCTCTATTCGCTGAAGCAGCGAGGCTCGCCCCCAAAAAGTCGTCATGTTGATACGCCCCCCTGCGCCTCATTGACGGCTCTACGCCGCTGGGCTTCAGCATCCTCATTCTTGTTCATCCATAGTCCCATCAGCGGCAAGGCAAGTTCATACTGAGGCCCGTGCTCCGTGTTCCTCAGTCCGATTAGCTCAAGCTCAATGAGAAATCTGAGGTCGTCATCCACTAAGTCCACGGGAACAACTACACCAGCCTCCTCGAGGCGTTGAGTGAGCAGCGCCGCATTCATCCGGTGCGGTTCGTCAACAAGACGGTGACAGAGCCAGAGGAGATATCGTCGACGCTCGGTCGCCGCGCTGTTCCAAAGCACACGAAAATGCTCATTATCATAGACCATATGACTAGCGGCATCATCCACCTCAGCAGCTCGAATGCGCCGCCAATTATTGCGCTTTGCAAGTTCAAAAACCCGAGCACAGAGCGACTGGACCAAATAGGGTTGGCAGGCCGTCGTCCGTGTGATTGTCTGAATGGCATCCTCACTGAAGGCAAGGCGACCCTCCACAGGTCGCCTTACTAGGTCGGCGACCTCGGATGGAGCCAGCGGATCTACGCCGATCCGATGCCCAAACCCGAAAAGTGCTGACCAGTATTCTTCACGAAGGCGCTTGAGGCGACGCGATCCCGAAATAATGGCAGCGACGTTGGGGCGGGTCTGAAGCAAGTTGCGAATATTCTCCGGAACCAAGGGGCTTGTAACGCCGTTGTCGATACCAACCTTAAGCTTATCAAACTCATCAAGCATCAACAGCAGCCGCCTCGGGGCAATTGCAGCAACAACCATGTCAACGTAGATCTGCAATGCCTCATAGGGATCGATGCCAGAAAAATACACATCTAAATATTTCAAAAACCTAAAGCGAAAAGCATTAAGTTCAACCACAGATTCCATGCCCGGCAGGGGCACCTGCATGCCTGCCTTTGCGCAAGCGTCCCCAATGTCTCGAACGAGCATGCGGAAAACCTTCTCTGTTGGAATGCCGTCTCGCAGGGGATCCCCAATGGTCCCCTGGAGGCTGGATTCAACAAGGACACATCGGTCGACAAGCCCTATCTCTGGGCGCTGCAGTTGGCGCAGGATCGAGGTTTTCCCAGTGCGGCGATTGCCCTCAAGGAGAATTACCTTAGTGCCGCCGCCAACGTGAGTATGAATGTCGGCGAGCACGGCTTTGCGCCCAAAGAACATGCCCGGATCGTCGACAACGTCGCCCGCCACGTACGGACTGGTTCCGTAATCCAGCCACCGATCTCCAATTGGCGACTGTTCCATATGGAGAACTGGTGCAAAGGGACCGCTCGGCCCCCAATTGCTCCACATAAACCAGACCTGGACTTCAGATTCGCCTGTGAGGCCCTCTCCATCTGGTTTCTCGGCAGCCCAGTACAGAGGCTTCCTAACGCCACCACCGGATTCGTGTCCCTGCCAGTTCGATCCAGGTGGAAGTTCCAAATCGAGTTCGAAGCTTTGCCCCGGCTTTAATTCCTCAACGATGTGCACGTCTTGAAGCAGGCCAGGAACCTGCACCACGACGTCTCGGAGAGGCATCGCGCCTTGCAGCGTTACTTGGACTGTGGTGTGACTTTTTCCTTCGGCGTCCTTCCAGAATTCGCGCTCATCGTGCTTTACGGCAAGCTGTACCTGCGCAAGGAGGTCCAAGCGCTCTGTCTCTCCCCATTGCGCCAAACGCTCAATCAGGCGCGAAGCGTACCGCCCCAGCGCGCCGGGGAGGCGTCTCACTATTGGCATCGCCGCAACCGCCAAGTCCTGTGCGGCACTGACAGCCTCAAATGATGCTTCGCCTCCTCGACGCAGCGCCTGAGCAGGTACTGCCCCTAAAACCAGTAGAAGCTGGACTGCATCACCGGTTAGCTCGGCTCCACGCAGGAGATTCGAGTTAGCCATAGGATGCGCAACTGCATTGCGAAGTTGTCGCAGTTCCCTTAATGCCTCAAAAGTGAGGTTCCGGAGTTCTGATGATTCCGGAACTGCGTCTGCAATGAGGCGAGATAGCGCGGGACTGGTCCGGAAGAGACGCAGTAGCGGATCCTCATCGTCACCTGCAAGCACAAGTATCAGAGCATCTAGAGCGTCCCCTGGTTGATCTACAAGACGTCTTAACACTCGCTCCTGCACTGCAAGCGGCGGCACGGGCACCCTCACCATTCCCAATACGTTAAGCGGCAGATGGGCGATGGTCACGCCACGCGCAAGCCTGCGCAACAATGCCTGGAGCGTGTCGCTTGCCAACACAGCTGCAAGAAAGCGCGCATCAAGTGAGGGAGTCGTCGGTCGGAGAATTACTAGACCTTTCTGCGCGATCCCTACCACCACGTCCGAACTCACAAGAGCATCACGCGAAGTCGCGAACACCGTGCGAATATGCTGAACCTTGCCGATTGTGCCATCTATGGAGAGAAGCACATCTCCCCGCCGTACGAGTTGATCAGGTCGCGGAAGCCTAGCCGCTTTCGATGGGGATAGGTACCGGTCGCCAACTCGCACTACCCCATCGGATAGATCGCTGATGCGAAGCAGCGGCAGCGCGTTCTCGACACGATGGTCCGTTACAGCTTGGGGCGGCGGTTGAAAGCCCGAGACAATTTGCACTACATCTCTAAGAGCGACTAAGTCGACCTTGGCGGCTAACCCACTCAGGACATCGTCCGCAACTTCTCGTTCCGCTGGAACGACGAACTGCGCATCCATCTTAAGCAATTCAGAGACGGGAACATCTCGCACAGTGTGCGGTGCTACATCGTTGCCGGCCAAGAGGTCGCGAGCAAGATTGAAGCAGGCCGTTGCCGTTTCAGGTAGAACAACCAAATCGAGAAAACGCACTGAATCTGAAGGAGGGGCATTACGAACAAGCACCAGTGCCGGAGGGATACTCCGCAACCCTCGAAATGCTCTAGCCGGGAAGCGCAGAACGGCATCAATACGGTAGTTTTCGAGAAGCGACTTCCTCAGATCTCGGTCTGCCCCGCCACGCTCCAACAGCCCAGGGGGCACCGCTAGTACGGCACGTCCCCCAGTTCGAAGGGAGCGCACAGCATGCTGAGCGAACAGATTCTCGCTCGTACGTCCCTTAATTGGGAAGTCAAACAGATGGGAGCCTTCAACCTTCATTCCCCAAGGAGGATCTATGAAAACGCAGTCGAACCCTTGCTCTTGATGACGGCTAGCCACTTCACTCTCAAGAGCATCCCCGAGCATCAGTGCAGGGCGGGCGCCTCCGAGCAGAAGTTGCACAAAGGCAACGAGATATAGGTCTGGCTGACGCTCAACACCAAACAACGGAGATTCCTGAACTCGCGTCGATTCGCCTAGCGCGACCTCACCAGCTTTATTCCTCAGCACATGGCTCACCTCGATCAGCAGGCTGCCGGTGCCAAAGCAAGGGTCGTAGATGCGCTCGCCAGGACAAGGATTCGCGAGAGCTACCATTAACTGGCTGACGAGCCGCGGCGTAATGAACTCGCCACCGAAACGCGTGAGTTCAAGCGCTCGGAGCACAACCTCAGTTAACGCCTCGCCTGCCATGCGACGTGCAGCGGGCGTGTCGAAGGGGAGTTCATTGACCCAGGCCATCATGGCCGCAAGAAAACGACCGCTGGGAAGCTGCACTTCGTGCGGCATTTCTTCAACGGAGGCTGGAAGCATAAGAGCAGAATGAATGCCGCTCCAGAGGACGCGCACCTCGCTCTCGCTCAGTGGACGAGGAGCCTCACACCAAGTAGCCCAGCGAAGCCCTTTAGGGAGGATGGTCTGCGGCTTCTCGCCCTTGAGGACTGCTACGGTCTCCCGCTCAGCATCGTGCGCGTCGGCCCATCGAAGCGCGACGAGCGTCGCAAGCGGTCCAACAACCGCATCCAATGTGTGGGTCGAAAGGCCATCGGCTCGCGCTGCCTCAAGCAAGGGCCAATATGTTGGAGTCGAGGACACTGGACAGAACTCTCGCGACAAGGGGGGGCATCCTTATAGCTCAACCTTGTAGCCATGAAGCCACCCGGGGAGGGCTTGGAAAAGCCTTGGAACGATTTCGAGCCCTCCCTGCATTTCGCCTACACCGTGACGAACAACTTCACGGACTACATCAAGACGTACGTGTCGGGCTGCACGCTGGACGTGAACCAGAACCACTTCAACGACAGCCGCGTCATCGTGGCCACGGAGCTGGTGCGCATTGGCAAGCTGGGCTGCCGCGTGCGCGTGCTCTACACGGACATGGACGCGGGCATCAAAACGAAGCTCACCGGCGCGAAGAACATCACCCTGCGCCAGCTCTACGACGTCTCCGCCAACAACGTGAAGACGAGCGACGGCACGCCACGCGAGGTGCTCACGCACAGCAAGCACTTCGTCTACTCGGGGAACTTCAACGGGACGGTGCGCAAGATGGTGCTGACGGGCTCGCACAACCTGTCCAAGAACTCGCTGCGCTACAACGACGAGAACCTGGTGAAGTTCTACTCGGACGCGCTGTGGCAGGCGTACCACGACAACTTCGAGAAGGGCTGGGCCCAGTCCCTCAACGACGGCTGAAATGAAACGGGGACGGCGCCTTTCGGGCACCGTCCCCTTCCCTGCCCGCGCTTCAGCGGACGGTCAGGACTTGAGCTCCGGACGCGGCGGAGGCGTCGGCTCCTGCGGTGAGGCCGAGGCGGCGGCAGTGGCGTTGGCCCGCGCGTTCTGCTCCTCGATCCGCTGCACGACCTTGTTGAGCGGCGGCGCGTGGGTACCGGCCGGGTTCTCCGTCTGGGCCCGGCGTGCCTCGCGCTCCTTGTAGCGGCGGATGGCGGGGGCCATGATCTCGCCAATCAGCGTCCGGTAGTCCATGCCGGCACCCGCCGCGATGAGCACCAGGTCGCTCCAGCCGGGCGTGAGGCCGGGCAGCGGGTTGCACTCGATGAAGTAGATGCGACCCTTGTCGTCCATGCGGAAGTCGATGCGCGCCACGTCGCGGCACCCCAACGCCATGAACGAGTTGCGCGCCGCCGTGCGCAGCTTCTCCAGCAGCGCGGGTTCAATCTTCGCGGGCGCGTCGTAGCGGATGCGGTCCGTCCAATCCAGCTTGTGCTGGAAGCTGTAGACCGGGTTCTTCTCCGCCTTGTCCAGGAAGACGATCTCCATGGGCGGCAGCACGCGCGGACGCCGCTCGCCCAGCAGGCCCACCGTGAACTCGCGGCCGCCGATGTACTCTTCAATCAGCGCGGGCTGCTGGTACTTGCCGGCGATCTCCTTCACCACGTCGCGCAGCTCCGTCTCGGAGTAGCAGACGCTCTTGGTGACGACGCCCTTGGAGCTGCCCTCCGCCACCGGCTTCACGATGAGCGGGAAGGAGGTGAACTCCTTGTTGAGGCGCTCCTTGCCCGTGACCATCAGCTGGAAGTTGGGCGTGAGGATGCCCGCCTGACGGACGATCTTCTTCGCCAGCGCCTTGTCCAACGCGAGCGACAGCGTGGCCGGATCAGAGCCCGTGTACGGGATGTCCAGCAGCTCCAGCATCGCCGGCACCTGGCTCTCGCGGTTGCGGCCCTTGAAGCCCTCCGCGATGTTGAAGACGACGTCCAGCGGCGTGCTGGAGAGCACCGTGGGCAGCTCCGCCGTGGCCTCCAGGTCGATGACCTCGTGGCCCCAGGAGGCAATCGCCTCGCGGATGGCCTGGAGGGTGTTGGGCGAGTCGTACTCGGCCTCGCTGTCCTCCTGCACCGTCTCCGCCGTGGCGCTGGGCTTCACGCGCTTCACGTTGAAGCTGAAGCCCACGCGCAGCGGACCGGACTTGCGCGCGGGCCGGCCCTGGCGGCTCTTGGAGTCGCGGATCTTGTGACGCTTGCCCGCGCTCTGGATGATGGAGTTGATGACCCCGTCCAGGTGCAGCCCTTCCAGCTCCGCCGCGGCGTAGATGCCGGCGCCCGGCTCCAGGCTGGGCAGCGCGTTGATCTCCAGGAAGTACGGCACGCCCGCGTCGGACACGCGGAAGTCCAGCCGGCCCAGGTCGCGGCAGTCCAGCACCTGGAGGATCTTCTGCGCCATGGTGCGGACGTCCTCGGACATCTTCGCCGGGATGTTCGCGGGGGCGCGCACGGAGACGGCCTTCTCCCGGCGCGTCTTCAGCTCGTAGTCGTAGATGGCGTACTTGCGGCCCTGGGACGCCTCCGGGTCGATGACGTACTCCACCGGCGCGAGCACGCCGTCGAAGTCGTTGTCCACCGCGGCCAGGAACGGCACCGTGAGGTCGCGCCCGCTGATGTACTCCTCCACCAGCACGCCCGCCGGGTACTTCTCCAGCGCCTTCGCCACCTTCTCCCGCACCTGCTCCAGCGTCTCCGCGACGGAGTCCTGGGTGATGCCCTTGGAGGAGCCCTCGAAGTTGGGCTTCACGATGACGGGGAAGCGCAGGTTCTCCGGCTGCAGCTCGCTGAGCTTCTCCACGTACTGCCAGCCCGGCGTGCGGATGCCGTGCTTGGAGAGGATGAGCTTGGTGAGCTGCTTATCCAACGTGAGCGCCAGCGCGTATGCGTCCGAGCCCGTGTACGCGAAGCCCAGCTCGTCGAAGAGCGCCGGGTAGAACGCCTCACGGAAGCGGCCGCGGCGGCCCTCCGCCGTGTTGAAGATGAGGTCCGGGCTGTACGCCTCCAGGCGGGCGACGGTGCGCGACGCGGGGCCGCTCACCTCGAAGCGCTCCAGGCGATGGCCCAGCCGCTCGATGGCTCCCGCCAGCGTGTTCACCGTCTCCTGGGTGTCGAACTCCGCCTCTTCTTCCGAGTCCGAAAGCCGCAGGTTGTAGGTCAGCGCGATGCGCATGGCTTACCCCGTCTCCCTTTCCTGAATGCCTTGCCGCGGCGCACTTTCGCCGCTGACATCAAACGACCCGGGGCGCGCGTGGCGGCCACCGGCGTGCGGGCTGCAACCGTCGCGCCCGCGACAACCTTCCCGTCCACCACCTGCGTCTGCGCCCAGGTGTCTCCCAGCCGCAGGCCCAGCGGGTCGCGCAGCACGCGCCACGCCTCCACGCCGCCCATCACCACGAAGCCCGCCAGGGCGGCCACCACGCCATGCGGCGCGGGCATCATCCCCAGCAGCACCACCAGCGCGAGCGGCGCGTTGCGAAGCGTGCTGTCACGGTGCCGTGCGGCCGAGCGCGTGGGCAGGTGCATCACCTTCACGCCGAAGATGCGCTTGCCCACGCTCTGCCCCTGGAGCATCCCGTCCGCGAGCAGCAGGAACAGCAGCGCCACCACCGCGCCCGCCGCCCCGCACACCACGTACAGGCCCCAGGCCACCGCGCAGTCGATGATGCGCGCGCCCAGGCGCAGGAGCAGCGACGCCTTCGGGTACGGTGAGTCCGGTCCCGCGTCCTCCTGCACCAGCCGCAGCACGCGGCCCGCGCTCCGGCCTTCCGCCATGAGACTGCGATCGGGGGCGGTGCTCACTCCTCGGGCTCCAGCGTGAGACCCTCTTCGGTGGGCTCCGGCTCGTCCAACCCCGCCAGCTTCGCCAGCCGCTCGTGCGCGGACAGCGGGTGGACGAAGGGCACCACCGTCTGCGCGTGCTCTCCGGCGTGCTCCGCCGCCAGTCGCGCCGTGGGGCTTCCGCCTTCCGACATGCGCAACAGCTTCTGCCGCGCGTTGTCTTCGTCGTGCCGCGCGGCCTCGCCCTCGCGGGTGAAGAAGATGAAGGCCATGGCCGGGCGCTTGGAGGACTCGCGCATCGCGAACTGCACGCCGTCCAGGTTCCAACCCTTGGCCGTCCACTCGTTCAAGGTGCGCTCCAGCGCTCCCTCGTCCACCGTGGACAGCTCCACCACTTTGTACTGCAACGGCCCGGGTTCACGGACCACCGGAGCGCGGCCCTTTCCGGGGCGCTGGCTCGACGGGGTGCGCGGTGCAGGGCCCTTACGGACCTTGGACGTCGCGCCACGTCTGGGCGGAGGCTTCTCGGTTCTGCGTCCCGGCCGCTTCTTCTTTGTGGGCATCGTTGTGGGGACCATTTGGGCGCAAGCGGCGGAAGCGATCAAGCCTTCCGCCGAACACGGGCGCCCGGGTGTCGCCTACAGGAGCTTGGCCGCTTCCAGGGCGTGGTAGGTGATGACCAGGTCGGCGCCCGCGCGCTTGATGGATGTGAGGACCTCCAACATCACGCGCTCGTAGTCCACCCAGCCGTTCTGCCCGGCGGCCTTGAGCATCGCGTACTCGCCGGAGACGTTGTACGCGGCGAGCGGCAGATCGAAGTTCTCCCGCAGCGCGCGGATGACGTCCAGGTACGACAGCGCCGGCTTCACCATGATGAAGTCCGCGCCCTCCTCCACGTCCAGCGCCGTCTCGCGGATGGCCTCGCGCACGTTGCCGGGGTCCATCTGGTAGCCGCGGCGGTCGCCGAACTGCGGCGTGCTCTGCGCAGCCTCACGGAACGGACCGTAGAAGCCAGAGGCGTACTTCGCCGAGTACGCCATGATGGGCGTGTCCTGGTGCTTCACCTCGTCCAGCGCCTTGCGGATGGCGCCGATGCGGCCGTCCATCATGTCCGACGGAGCGATGATGTCCGCGCCCGCCTGCGCGCAGGTGACGGCCATCTGGGCCAGCAAGGGCAGCGTGGCGTCATTGGCCACGTGGTTGCCGTCCAGCACGCCGCAGTGGCCGTGGTCGGTGTACTCGCACAGGCACACGTCCGCGATGACTTGCAGGTCCGGCTCCGCGGCCTTGATCTCCCGGATGGCGCGCTGGACGATTCCGTCCGTCGCGTATGCCTGGGTGCCGCGCGCGTCCTTGTGGTCCGGGATGCCGAAGAGGATGACGGACGGCACGCCCAGTGACTTCGCGAGCTTCGCCTCCTTCACCGCGTGCTCCAGCGAGAAGTTGAAGACGCCCGGCATGGAGGAGATGGGACGGCGAACGTCCCGGCCCTCCACGACGAACAGCGGATAGATGAAGTCCGTGGGCGAGAGACGCGTCTCTCTCACCATGTCACGGAGGGCCGCCGAGCGGCGCAGCCGGCGGGGACGGTGGACGGGGTGGGCCATGGGTCGCCGGTATAAACCGCCGGGCCCCGCGCTTCACCCCTTCCGCGTCCTGAATCCGCCTGCTCAGCCGGCGACGGGGCGCCAGGTCAGCTGCTGGCGGCGGGAGTCGCGCGCCAGGCGGTCGGCCCGCCGCCCGGCCAGGTCCGCTTCGTACAGCGCCCGGGCGTAGCGCACCCGCGCCGCCTCGGTCCCGGTGTTCAGCTCCCGCTCGGCCGCCTCCAGCTCACGGCGCGCGTCCTGAAGCTGCTGCTCGGTCCCGTTTGCCCACGTCATTCCCATGTCTCCTGTTTGGTGTGTCCGCGAGGGTTGGCGTTTCGTCCCGCGGGTCGATGACTGGCATTGCAGGGTCTGGACCAGGGGCACCGTTGGAACTCCCAGGAGTGCAACGCCCGGGAAAGACGAGGTGTCGCGTCGCGCCACGCGCGCTCAGGGTGCGCAAGGCCTTTCCCATCGGCGCGAACGCGGGAACGCGGAGGGGCAACCCGCATGCAGGGCCGCCCGTCCCTCCCCCGAGGGCACTGGTTTCCATGCGAGTGCAATCATCCGCCCAGCGGGTCGTCTACAGTCGTAACCGTGACGACTCCTCCTCCCGCCCTTGAAGTGCAGGGCCTGCGAAAAACGTATCGCCGAGCGTTCGGACGCGGCGGCCATGAAGCCCTCCGGGGCATGGACCTCCACGTCCCGGCGGGCAGCGCGTTCGGGCTGATTGGCCCCAACGGCGCGGGCAAGACGACCTTCATCAAGAGTGTGCTCGGCATCGTCCGGCCCACCGCGGGCACGGTGCGCGTGCTGGGCGGGTCGCCGGAGGATCCCGCCATCCGCGCGCGCATCGGCTACCTGCCGGAGCGGCTGCACCTGCCCGGCACGTGGAAGTCGCCCGCGTTCCTGGCCACCGTGGCCCGGCTCAAGGGGCTCAAGGTCGACGCGGCCGCGCACGCACGACTGCTGGAGCGCGTGGGTCTGTCGGACGCGGTGGACCGGCGCATCGGCGGCTACTCCAAGGGCATGCGGCAGCGGCTGGGACTGGCGGCGGCGCTGTTGGGAGACCCGGCGCTGCTCGTGCTGGACGAGCCCACGGACGGCATCGATCCCATGGGCCGGCTGGAGGTGCGCCGCATCCTCCAGGAGGAGGTCCGGAAGGGCGTGACGCTGTTCCTCAACTCTCACCTGCTGGCGGAGACGGAGCGCGTGTGCGACCGCGTGGCCATCCTCGCGGACGGGCGCGTGCTGCGCGAAGGCAGGCTGGAGGAGTTGGCGAAGGCGGGGGCCCGCTGGCGCGTGCGCTTCGCGCCCGGCGCGGATACGCAGGCGCTGACGGCGGCGGGCTTCATGGCCGTGGCGGATCCACCGCGGGATGGAAGGACTGGCGCGGCGGTGGGCGGTGACGCGCGGGCGGGCGTGACGCCCATGGTCGGTGGCAGGGAGGACGGCGTGTACACGGTGGAAGCGGCGGACGTGGCGGTGCTCAACGCGGCGCTGGACCGGGCGCGGGCCTCGGGCGCGCTGCTGATGGAGCTCAAGCGCGAGGGCGCGGACCTGGAGGCGGTGCTCCTGGGCGCTGTCGGCGGGCCGGGGGTGGCGGCGTGAAGAGCCCTGTCTTCGTCATCGCCGGTTACGTGCTGCGCGAGGCGGCGTCGCGCAAGTTCATCATGGCCTTCATGGTGGGGCTCACGCTGGTGCTGGCCACCGTGGCGCTCAGCCTCAAGCTGGAGGTCGTGGACGGAGCGCTCGCGGCGACGCGCCTGTTCGGCGAGGTGATGCGCTCCAACATCATGTCCGTGGACGTGGCGCTGCGGCCCATGTACCGCGCGGCGGCGTACCTGGTGTTCTACGGCGGCATCCTCTTCGGCATCGTCGCGTGCTCGGACTTCGCGCCGGGGCTCCTGTCTCCCGGCCGCATCGAGCACCTCCTCTCCCTGCCCCTGCAGCGCTGGCACCTGCTGGCCGGCACGTTCCTGGGGGTGATGACGCTGGCCCTGGGCGGCACGGTGTACGCCGCGGGCGGGCTGACGCTCATCTTCGGGGTGAAGACGGGATACTGGACGGTGGGGCCGCTCATCGCCGGGGGCCTGGCGTGCGTGGGGTTCGCGGCGGTGTACGCGGTGATGCTCACCACGGCGACGCTGGTGCGCAGCGCGGCGCTGTGCTCGGCGGCGGGCTTCATACTGCTGGTGGGCGGCATCCTCGCGGGCTTCCGCGCGGACGTGTCGCGCTACCTGGAGTCGGGCTTCGGCCGCACGGCGTTCGACGCGGTGACGCTGGTGCTGCCCCGGCTGTCCGCGCTGGCGTCGCGCGCGGCGGACCTGGCCAGCTCCACGCCGCTGGAGAAGGGTTCGCTGGGCATGCTGCTGGGCGGCGTGCTGGTGTTCGGATTGGGGGCCCTCTCCGTGGGCTTCTGGCACTTCGAAGGAAAGGACTGCTGAGGATGGATTCGCGCGGGCGCAGGAGGGTGTGGCTGGTGGGGGCGCTGCTGTTGTTCGCCGGAGGCGCGGTCCTGATGTTCACGGGCCAGGGCGACAAGCCGGCCGCGGAAGCTCCGGACGTGGAGTTCCCCCGGCGCATGCGGGGCACGGACCTGGAGCGCGCGGAGAAACGGCGCACCTGGGTGATGCCCGCGGTGGTGGACGCGGGCGTGGCCGCGCCAGCGAAGCCGAGGGATCCGCTGCTCGCGGCGCTGCCCCGCGGCCCGGGCCGCACGGCGGTGGTCATCGAGGCGAACGCGCTCCGCTACTCGCCCGTGGGCGAGCTGCTCATGGACTGCCTCTTGCGCGACGGCGGCAAGAACCTGGAGCAGTTCAAGGCGCTGAGCGGCGTGGATCCGCTCCAGGACCTGGACCGGCTGGTCGTCACCGACGAGGGCGTCATCCTCTCCGGCGACTTCAGCAAGGCGAAGTACCAGGAGCTCCTGGGCGAGCGCGTGGCATCCGACCACGGCCCGGGCGCGCGCGTGTACGAGCCTGGCGACACGACCTTCGCCTTGCCGGACGGCGGCACGCAGCGCGGGCGCATGGACAGCGCGGTGGGCACCTGGAACAACCAGATGCTGGTGTTCGGCAAGTCGCCGGACTCCGTGAAGACGGTGTTGGATCGCATGGACGGGCGCGGCCAGGAGGAAGGCGCGCCGCTGCTGGATGAGAACAGCACCTACGGCGAGATGTACGGCGTGCTGGCGGTGGAGACCCTGGCGAAGCTCCTGGGGCCGGGCCAGGAGGACCTGGCGCGGCGGCTGACGGACGTGGCCCAGAACGTGGAGCTGCACCTGGACACCAGCGGCGACGTGGCCATGGTGGCCAACGTGACGGGCCTGGACGCGGAGAAGATGACGGACCTGGGCAAGTCCCTGGGCGGCGCGCTGTCCATGGCGCGCATGAAGGCCCAGGCGGACGGCAAGGACGACCTGGCGCAGCTCCTGGACTTCGCGAAGATCCGGCCGGACGGCTCGTCCTTCAAGCTGGAGCTGGCCGTGCCCCTGGCCACCCTCCAGGAGCAGCTCGCCTGGTGCCGCCAGGAGCGCCAGGCCTCCGAGCGCGCGAAACCGGCGCCGTAGGGGCAGGCAGGCCCCGCTTCACTGTTTTCAGCCGGACAACTCGTACGAGATACTAGGACCCGGTAGGGAGCCGCGACCCGCCATGAAAAGGACGGGCGCCGGCTCCCCGAGGGTTCGATGAACGCACGCGTCTGGAGGGTGGCTCCCCTCCTCTTCGGTTCGGGGCTTTGCGCACTCGTCTATCAGACGGTGTGGGTGCGGGAGTTCCGCCTCATCTTCGGGGCCTCGACCGCCGCTTCGGCCGCGGTGCTCGCCATCTTCATGGCGGGGTTGGGTCTGGGCAGCGCGCTCCTGGGCGCTCGGGCGGACCGGCAGACGCGGCCTCTGGGCTTCTACGCGAACCTGGAGCTGCTCATCGCCGCGAGCGCCGCGCTGAGCCCCTTCCTCGTGGAGGCGGTGCGCGCCATCTACATCGCCCTGGGCGGCACGCCGGTGATGGGCCTGGGCCTGGGCACCGTCGTGCGGCTGGTGCTGTCGCTGCTGGTGCTCGCGGTGCCCACGGTGCTCATGGGCGGCACGCTCCCGGCCGCCGCGCGCGCGGTGCTCTCCGACGCGGACCCGCACCGCCGCGACCTCGCCCTGCTCTATGGCATCAACACGCTGGGCGCCGTGACGGGCGCGGTGGCGTCCACGTTCCTGCTGCTGGAGGTGCTGGGCAACCGCTCCACGCTCTGGTGCGCCTGTCTGCTCAACGCGCTCGTGGCCATCACCGCGCGCTCCGTGAGCCGTTCGATGGAGTCCGACGCTCCGGCCACGCCCGTGCCCGCCGAGGCGGTGCCCGCCACCGGGCCCGTGGCCAACGCGAGCGCGCTGCCGCCCCAGGGCTTCGTGCTCGTGGCCGCGGCCGTGGTGGGCTTCGCGTTCCTGCTGATGGAGCTGGTCTGGTACCGGATGCTGGGACCGCTCCTGGGCGGTACGACGTTCACGTTCGGGCTCATCCTCGCCCTGGCGCTGCTGGGCATCGGGTTGGGCGGCACCGCCTACACCGTCTTCTTCCGCCACCGCCCGGCAACGCTCCAGGGCTTCGCGCTCACCTGCGCCGCGGAGGCCGTGCTGATGGCGCTGCCGTTCGCGCTGGGGGACCGGGTGGCCATCCTCGCCGCGCTGCTGCGCCCCCTGGGAGGCATGGGCCTGGCGGGAATGGCGCTGGGCTGGACGTTCATCACCTCCATCGTGGTGTTGCCCGCCGCGTTCGTGTCCGGCGTGCAGTTCCCGCTGCTGCTCGCCCTCATCGGGCGGGGCAGGCAGGACGCGGGCCGGCAGGTGGGCCAGGTGTACGCGTGGAACACGGGCGGCTCCATCGTGGGCTCGCTCGCGGGCGGCTTCGGAGTGATTCCGCTGCTCACCGCGCCGGTGACGTGGCAGGCCGTGTCCGGACTCCTCGCGGCGCTGGGCCTGGGCGCCGCCCTCCTCTCCTTCCAGCGGGAGCGCCAACGCAGCGCCCTGGTGGCGCCGGTGCTGGCCGCCGCGCTCGCCGTGCTGCTGCTCACCGCGCAGGGCCCCACCGCCGCGTGGCGCCACTCCGGCGTGGGCGCGGGCCGGACGGGGTTGGAGAACGCCAACAACCAGCGGATCGACGGATTCCTGCGCACCAGCCGGGCCGCCATCGCCTGGGAACACGAGGGCGTGGAGAGCAGCGTCGCGCTGGGGGATGACGACGCCCTGCACTTCATCGTCAACGGCAAGGTGGACGGCAACGCCATTGGTGACGCGACCACCCAGGTCATGGCGGGCCTCGTCGGCGCGATCCTGCACCCGGCGCCGCGCACGTCGCTGGTCATCGGGCTGGGCACGGGCAGCACCGCGGGCTGGCTGGGCCGGGTTCCGGAGATGGAGCGCGTGGACGTGGTCGAAATCGAACCCGCCATCCTGGAGGTCGCGCGCCGCAGCCACTCGGTGAACGCGGACGTGATGAACAACCCGAAGGTGCACACCGCCTTCGGCGACGCACGCGAGGTGCTGCTCACCACCCGCCAGCGCTACGACATCATCTTCTCCGAGCCCTCCAACCCGTACCGCGCCGGCATCTCCAGCCTCTTCACGCGCGAGTTCTACCAGGCGGCGAAGCAGCGGCTGTCCGAGGGGGGCCTGTTCCTGCAGTGGCTCCAGGCCTACGAAGTGGATTCCCTCACCGTCCAGAGCGCCTACGCCACGCTCGTCTCGGAGTTCCCGGAGGTCGTCACCTGGCAGACGCAGTCCGGCGACCTGCTGCTCATCGCCTCCACGAAGCCGCAGTCACTCGAGCTGCAAGCGCTGCGCGCCCGCATTGCCCAGGAGCCCTTCCGCACCGCGCTGTCCGCCGTGTGGCGGACGGACGAACTGGAGGGCGTGCTCGCGCACTTCATCGCGAACGCAGGGCTGGCGAAGCTGGCGGCGGAGCGCGGCGCGAACATGATCAACACGGACGATCTGTCCTCCATGGAGTTCGCCTTCGCGCGCGGCCTGGGCCAATCCATCTCCTTCTCCACCGCGGACATGGGCCGCCTGTCGCGGCGGTTCGGGGTGGACCGGCTGGCGTTCACGGGGGGAAGCCCGGACTGGGGGCGCGTGGAAGAGCTGCGGTTGTGGCTGGGGACCACGCTCCCTGGGCAGGTGTCCGAACAGGCCCGTCCCTACAAGGCCTTCGTCGACGCCGCGCTGGCGGGCCAGGACGCCGTGGCGCTGAGACACTGGACGCGCTTGAAGCGGGAACCCCGCGGCCCCCGCGAGCAGTACCTGGTGGCACGCGCGCTGGTGATGACCCGCAACCCCAAGGCGCTCGAGGCCGTGCAGGCCTTGAGGACGATCCTCCCCGTCGAAGCGGACTTCCTGGAGGCCCTGCACCTGGAGTCCCAGAAGCAGGATGCTCCCGCCACGGCGTTGCTCGAGCGCGCGTTCACGGCCCTGCGAGAGGATCCATGGCCGACGCGGGAGCTGACGCGCACGGCGCTGGGCGCCGCGGTCCGGGTGGGCCAGCGCTCTCCGGAGTTGGCCCGGCGGCTCTACGTGGCGCTCGAGCAGCCCTTCGCGGCCAGCGCGGCCACGGAGCGGCGGAAGCTGGTCCGCGCGAGGCTCGCGGTCGCGGCGGGAGGCATGGCGATGTGCGTGGAGGGGCTCTCGCCCCTGGAGCCGCATTTCCCATGGAACCGCGAGCTGTTGATGGAGCGTGCCGCGTGCTACGCCCAGCATGGCGACGCCCGGGCGGAAACGGCGCGGGAGGACCTGGAGCGCTTCCTGGCCCAGGCGCCCCCTCCCTTCCTGGAGGACGCCCTCCCGGAAGAGCCCCCGAAGAATGAGGCGCCGAAACAAGAGGCGCCGCAGGCCACGGACGTCCCAGAGGGACAGTAGGTCCGCCCCGCTCCGCGGTGCTCAGGGCGCCGGGCGCGGGCTCTTCGCCTTCGCCTGGGGCCGTCCGGGCCGCCAGCCCAGGACGACGCGCCCATACGGAGCGGGCCCCATGTCCAGCCCGCGGACGTTCAGGCTTTCGCGCTGGCGGTCCAGCAGCGCGTAGTCGTTGATCAGCGACAGGCCCACCGACGAGCTCAGCCACAGGTCGCGGCCCAGGTGGACGTTCACGGTGGGGCCCACGCGGACCTGCGTCTCGCGCAGGTAGCTGGCGTTCAGCGCCCGGAGCTCCGGGTCGAAGCGGGTGCGGAGCACCTGCATGTCCAGCGCGCCCACCAGCCCCAGCTCCACCGTGTCGCCCAGCTTGCGCAGCAGCGTGAGCCGGGGCAGGCCCACCTCCAGGACGTACGGGCCCCGGTTGTAGGTCAGGCTCAGCATGGGCACCACCGGCAGCTTGTCGAACGGCCACAGCGCCACCACTCCGAACGTCACCCCGAGCCCCGGCGTGTCCTCGAACTGGTAGTTGGCCATCGCGAACGCCACCCACGACGTGTCCAGCGCCATGTCGAAGGAGGACTGGAAGTCCGTGCGGGTGCTGGCCATCACGCCCGTGACGAGCAACCAGCGCGGCACCAGGGGCCGGACGACCGTGAGCCCCAGTTGGATGCGGTGGAACTGCCGATCCACCGCGTCATCGCCCACGGCGGGCACGTCCGCGCCCATCCACCGCGTCTCGTAGCCCACCGACGGCAGCAGGTACGTGCGCCCCAGGACGAGCGGCGGCAGCGGCACGCGCAGCTCCAGGGTCCGCCGCTCCTTGATGCGGGCGCCTCCCGCTTCCAGCGCGCCGCCGCCGGAGAGGCCGTAGCTCAGATAGAGCCGGTCGGCCTGCGTCTGCGCCAGCACGCGGGTGCCCATGAGCAGCAGCAGCGCCACGACCCAGCCGCTCAAGCCCGCGGCCATCCGGGCCCGGAGTCGCCATTGCACGGCGCGGTGGAAGTCCACGCGCATCACACCCTGCCTTCGCAAAGACGGAGCGGCCGGACCCCGCCCCGAGGCCGGGGAGTCTACCCTGCCCCGCCGCACCCGGGGTGAAGCGAAAGGCGTGTGGGTGTGTCAGCCCACCATGGCATTCACCTCGTCCGTGAAGGCCGCGTCCTCGTCCGCGTGGACGACGAGCGGAGGCAGCACGGTGAGGTCCGCCCGGCCACCCTTCACCGCGTGGAGCAGCACTCGCCGGGGCCAGTCCTGCGCGGTGCCGGTCAGCGCACGCACACAGGGGGCCGTCAGGCTTCGGGATCCATGAAGAGCAACCCCGCGGGCACGCGCGGCTCCACGCGCAGGGTGCGCGGAGGCAACGTGGCCTGGGCCTCCATCACCGCCCGCACCTCCCACACCGGCGGAGGGTTGAGCGCGAAGCCCGCCTGGAACGTGCCGGCCTCCACACCCGCCACCAGCGCGCCCAGGCCGTGCACCGGGAACACCTGCGGATGTCCGGACGCCTCTGGCTCCTGGATGCCCAGCACCGTGCGCAGCACCAACGCGTTGAGCAGCGCCAGGTCCAGGCTGCGCAGCGTGGGGTTTCGAGGCGCGCCCTTCAGGTGCGCCAGGTCCAGCCCCTGACGGAAGCGCAGGATGCGGCCCCGGCCTCCCGGCAGCACCAGCAGCACGGCGTGCTGTCCGGGCACCAGCGTGGCCAGCCGCTCGCGCGCGGCGGAGAGTCCCTGCGGCGTGGTGAGAGGCGCGTCCAGCTCCGTCACGCGCGCGTACGCGGCCACCAGGGTGAGGAAGGTGTCCTCCTGGAACGTCTCCACGCCCTTCAGGGCACGGTGGATGGGGCACAGCTCCAGGCCCGGCTCGGACAGCGGCACCACCGCGGCCAGCGTCTGGCCCTGCTCGCTCAGGGCCGCCAGCGGCCGCATGGGCGCCTCGTCCAGCACCGCCTGCAGGCGCTTGGACACCGGGGACGGTTCGATGCGCAGGAGCGACACCGGGCTGCCGTCGTACTGCCCCTTCCAGACGGAGATGCCGCGCTCGGCGGCTTCGGCCAGGAGGGCGCGGAGGGCGCCGTGGTCATCCGCCACCAGGGTGACGGCGGGCTCCACCTCCCACGCGCGGGGCCGGTACGGGTCCTGCTCCAGCGACGGCACCGCGTCCGGAGTCAGCGCGCACAGCAGGTAGCGCACGGGTGGACCGGAGAAGCGGCCCGCGGGGCCGTGCAGCTCCACCACGTAGAGGGCGGGACGCGCGTCCTTCAACAGCCCGCCCGAGTCGCGCAGCCGGCGCAGCTCGGCGCTCGGGTTCGCGGCCTCCAGCAGGGGCCGCACATGCGTGGGCAGTGGAGCCGCGTTGCCGCGAGGAGGACCGTCATCGGGCTCCAACGAGGAGCCCAGCGAGGTCAGGAGGGCCGAGAACGGAAGGACGCGCGCCATACCGGGGAAAGGTGATGCCGCCCTTCCCCGCGTGCCATGACGCCTGCTCGCCCGTCCGCCTGGCCGTCTACCACCAGACGTTCTTGTAGGGCCGGTCCTTGGCGCTGCGCAGGGAGGACCGGTCCACGCTCTCTTCCCACAGCAGGCTCACGGTTGTGATCGCACCCGCGGAACCCAGGAAGGACAGCACGTAGGGGGTGGACTGGTTGAAGCCGCCCAGTACCAGGCCGGAGATGAGCAGCACCGCCGCGCCCACGCCGCCGCCGAAGAGGTCCGCACGCAGAATCTGCGACGCCGTGGGGTTGTAGCGCATGGTCGCCAGGGCCAGCACGCCCGCGCCCACTCCCGGGGAGATGAGCAGCAGGTCCTTCCACGTCTTGCCGGAGATGGCCGTGCCGGAGAAGTGCACGATGGCGAGGAACAGCGCGCTGTACGCCGCCGCCCAGCCCGCGCCGGACGCCACCAGCAGGCCGTCCGAGAGCGGCAGCTGCCCGCCGCCGATGCCCGCCGTCAGCCACGCGCCCAGCTCCGCGCCCAGGAACCCGGCCCAGGTGAGCACGCCCGCGTCCTGGGTGATGAGGTCCATGAAGCCCGCGAGGAACATGCCGCCGATCCCCGAGTTGAGGATGGTGAAGTTCGCCATGGGCGTGTCCACCCAGTTGTTGAACTGCCACCACGAGGAAGCGCCGAAGCCCAGGCCCGCGCCGATGAGGGTGCCCGCGAGCATGGACTCGCGCGAGCTGCGGTCGAAGTTGAACTCCTTGTTGAACGCCTGCGTGAAGAAGCCGCCCAACGCGCCCAGGGCCGTGTGGTGCAGCACGAAGCGCGTGCTGCCGGGACCGGACAGGAACGGCCCCCGGCGGCGCTGGCCGTCCAGGAACACGCCGTTGTCCTCCGGCGGCGGGCGGAGCCGCGAGGCGGCCGTCGCGGTCTCGTCGCGGATGGACTCCGGGCGAATCTCCCGCGTGCCTTCCGTCAACGGAGCCTGAGGTTCGGTGCGCAGGCGGTCCGGATCCGGCGGCGCGAGCGGCGCGTCGCTCGCGCGGGGAGGCACGTCATCCGGGTTCGTCTGCGCGGACGGCGGATACGCGTCGATGTTCGACGGCCGCGCGGGAGGCATCTGCCCGTCAGCGTCGCCGGAGGGCGACACAGGCTGAGGTTCTTCCGCCTGGGGCTCGGCCTGCGAGGACGGCGCCGGGTACATGCCCGGCGCGGGCGGAGGCGGCGGCTGCGGTGCCGGATAGACGCCCGTGCCACCCGCCTGCGCGAGTGCGAGGCCCGGCAACATCAGCGCGACCGCGAGGACGGTGACAGGGAGGTTCCAGGTTCGACGGTGTGACACGCGAGGCGCTCCTTGGGTCCGGCCGTCCGGCAGAAAACCACAACCGGTGCGCGCGTGTTGGTTTTCCGCCGCGTGTCGAAGATTCTCGCGCGCCCATGCCCGAAGGCATCTCGTGGTCCGAACTCGGCGTCGACTCCGCCCGTGTGCAGGCGGTGAACGAAGCCCCCTTCCCTCCTGGTCAGCGCGACTTCGTCCTCTACTGGTGCATGGTGAACCATCGGTGGGAGGAGAACCACGCGCTGGACGCCGCCATCGCGCTGGGCAACCACCTGGGCCTGCCCGTCGTCGTGTACCAGGCCATCCGCCCGGACTACCCCTACGCATCGGAGCGGCTCCACGCGTGGGCCCTGGAGGGCATGGCGGACATGGCGAAGGGCTGCGTCGCGCGCGGCCTGCAGTACTGGCTGGAGTTGCCGCGCACGAAGAAGGAGCACAAGCCGCGGCTCGCGAGCCTGGGCCGGCGCGCGGCGGCCGTCGTGTCGGACCTGTTCCCCACGTACATCATCCCGGGCCACCTGCGCGGCGCGGCGAAGGCGCTGCGGGTGCCGCTCATCGCCGTGGACGCCTCCTGCGTGGTGCCCATGCAGCGCATCCCCGCGGCCCAGGTGGGCGCGTACGCGCTGCGTCCCAAGCTGCGCAAGCTGTGGCCGGAGTACCTGGAGCGCACGCTGCCCAAGCGCAAGCCTCGCGTGTCGGGCGCGAAGCTCCAACCGGACTTCGAGCTCTCCGACGCCGTGAAGGCCCGCGCCGCGCTGGACACGTTCGCGTTGGATCATTCCGTGAAGCCCGTCTCCGAGCGCGGCGGACGCAAGGCAGGCCTCAAGGCCCTGGATGCGTTCCTCCACGAGCGGCTGGAGGGCTACGACACAGGCCGGAATGATCCAGGCCTGGGCCAGCAGTCCAACCTGTCGCCCTACTTCCACTGGGGCAACCTCTTCCCCGGCGAGGCAGCGCGCGCGGCCATCGCGGCGAAGGGCAAGGACCACCCCGCCGTGCAGTCCTTCGTGGAGGAGCTGCTCGTGCGCCGCGAGCTGGGCTTCAACTACTGCTTCCACACGCCCGGCCCGAAGCAGCTGAGCACGGACTCCCTGCCCGGCTGGGCGCGCGAAACACTCTCACGCCACCGGAAGGATCCGCGTCCGCACCTCTACTCGTTCGAAGAGTTGGATCAGGGCCAAACCCAGGACGCACTGTGGAACGCGGCCCAGCGCGAGCTGCGGGAGCGAGGGCGGATCCACAACTACCTGCGCATGCTCTGGGGGAAGAAGATCCTCGAATGGAGCCCCACGCCGGAGGAGGCGCTGGCCCGCATCGCGCGGCTCAACGACACCTACGCGCTGGACGGACGCGACCCGGCGAGCGTCTCCAACTTCATGTGGGTCCTGGGGCTGCACGACCGGCCCTTCCAGGAGCGCGCGGTGATTGGGAAGGTCCGGCCCATGAGCTCGCTCCGCACCGCGGAGAAGTTCGACCTGGACCCGTACCTGGAGCGCTGGGGCACCCCGGCCGAGCAGCCCGAGGCCCCCGCGAATGTGAAGAAGTCCCGCCGGAAGACAGCCCGGTAGGCCGCCGGTGGACATCCCCCTGAAGACGGCGGTTCACTTTCCGGCCCGGGGTCACTAAACCGGACGGACGCACCCGCTTTCGCGGAATGAATCAGGAGTCAGCCATGGGCACGATGAAGTTCGAGGTCCCCCACAACCTTCCCAAGGACGAGGTCAAGAAGCGCGTCGAGCAGCTCCTCCAGTACTGGGGCTCCAAGTACGGCGTGAAGTCCGACTGGCAGGGCGACGAGGGCGCGAAGCTCGTCGGCAAGGTGATGGGCATCAACCTGGACGCCAGCTTCGTCATCACGGACAAGGCCATCTCCGGCGAGGGCACCGACCCCGGAATGCTGCTGCGCAGCCAGGCCAAGACGTACATCCAGAAGAAGTTCGGCGCGGTGCTGGATCCGTCCAAGAGCCTGGATCAGGTGAAGGGCAACCTGGACTGACGTCGTTCCGCCGTGCGCCGGGCTGTGCTGCTTTCAGCCCGGCTGCTCCTCCAGCGCGGCCAGCGCATAGCGGGCCGCGCGGGAGATGGCCTCCGCGGAGTCGAGCATCTCCGGGTAGTGCCCCGCCAACGGGCGCTGCGGATACTTCAGCTGAGCAACGGCGTTGCGGTAGCTGCGCCGGGCCGCCTCGAAGTCCTGCGTGCGCTCCTGCACCTGGGCCAGCAGGTAGTGGCCAATGGCCAGCGTGGGCTCCAGGAACAGGGCCTTGGCCAGCTCGGAGCGAGCCTCGGTCAGGCTCCCCGCCTGCATCGCCGCCACCCCGCCGAAGACGCGCGCCTCCACGCACAGCGGCTCGCGCTGGAGCGCCTGACCGAAGGTTTCGCGCGCCTCGTCGATGCGGCCGGTGAGCGAGTACAGGTTGCCCAGCGTCAGGAGCGCGTCCAGGTCGGAGGGCTCGTCCACCAGCAGGCGCTTCACGCCGTCGATGGCGCCAGGGAAGTCGCCCTGCGCCATCTTGCGCACGGCCATGTTCAAGCGCTCGGCGGGCGGCAGCAGCTGCGGCCACGAACCGCTAGGGCGCGCGGGCACCGCTTCCGTCAGCGGCCGGGACGCGGGCGGATCCACGCGCACCGCCGCGAAGGAACCAGTCGTCGCGGTCCGGCGCGGAGGCTCTCCGGGACGGGTCGGATCCAGCTTGATGGCGGGGAACTCCCCGGTGCGTGTCGGCTCTGGCCGGACCGCGGGGAACTCCCCGGTGCGGCGCCCCGCCAGCGCGCCCACTGCGGGCATCTCCAGGGTGGGCCTGCGCACGGGCGCGTCCGGCCCCCTGGCACTCGCCGCGTCGGTGCGCAGCCTGGCCGCGGTCTCCGCGCCGGCCTGCATCCGCTGGCGCAGCTCCACGGCGAAGGACTCCGGGCTGCCCGGCCGGAGCTCCGACGCCATGGGCGCCAGCGGCGGCGGCGGACGGGGGCGCTCGCCCAAGGGGCGCCGGTACACGAACGCACCGTCCACTTCGATCATCTCGAAGCGGTCATAGACCTTGAACAGGCTCTCCGAGTACCCCAGGAAGAGCAGCCCGCCCGGACGCAGCGCCGCGAGGAAGCGGTCCATCAGCGCGCGGATGGTGGGCAGGTCGAAGTAGATGATGACGTTGCGGCAGAGGATGAGGTCCAACGACGCGGGCGCCACCTTGTCGAACACCGGCACGGCCAGGTTCTGACCGTCGAAGCGGATGTACTCGCGCAGGATGGGAGACGCCTCGTAGCCGTCCTCCACGGGCCGGAAGAAGCGCTTGAGCCGCTCCGGTCCAATGGCCATCGCGCGACGCGTGGTGAAGCGCCCCTGCCGCGCGGCCTCCACCGCGGCCAGGTTCAGGTCGGTGGCCCACAGGTCCACCTCCACCGCGAGCGCGCCCAGCTCCGCCATCACCAGCGCCAGGCTGTAGGGCTCCTCGCCCGTGGCGCAGCCGGCGGACCAGATGGTCACCTTGCGCATCTCGCGCCGGGCCCGCGCGAGCAGCTCCGGCAGCACGCTCTGCTCCAGCGCGCGGAACTGCTTCGCGTCGCGGAAGAACTCCGTGTGCCCCACCGTCACCAGCGGCAAGAGCGCGCGCAGCTCCTCCTCGCCGCTCACGCTCATCAGCTTCTGCAGGTACTTCTCCGGGTCGCTCAGCCCCAGCACGGGCATGCGCGTGGACAGGGCGAGCCGCAGGCTGTGGTAGCCATCCAGGGTGATCTTCAGCCCCGCGCGTTCCAGGAGGAGCGCGGCCAGCTGCTGGAGCACCTTGTTGCCCACGTTCAGCACGCGTCCACCCACTGCACGAGCGTCGGCGCGATGACGTCCAGCGGAAGCACCTGCTGCGCCGCGCCCAGCAGCACCGCCTCGCGAGGCATGCCGTAGACGACGCACGTGGCCTCGTCCTGCGCGATGGTGCGCCCGCCCCGCTCGCGAATCTCCTTCAACCCCCTGGCGCCGTCGCGGCCCATGCCCGTCAGGATGACGCCAATGCACCGCCGGCCGAAAGACTCCCCGGCCGAAGTGAGCAGCATGTCACACGAGGGCCGGAAGCCCCGCAGGGCAGGTCCTGTATCCAGTTCCAGACGGCCGTCCGGCTTCACCAGTAGATGTCCTCCCGAAGGGGCGATGTACACCGTGCCCGGCTCCATCCACGCGTCATGCGTCGCCTCGACGACGCGCAGCGCCGTCTCCGTGGAAAGCCAGTGCGCCAGACCTTCCGTGAAGCCCTGGCTGATGTGTTGACAGTAGGCGATGGGCGCGGGGAAGCCCCGCGGAATCATCCGCAGCACGGAGGCGACGGCCTTCGGCCCGCCCAGCGAGGCAGCCAGCGCCACCAGGGGGAACGGCGCGGTGGGCCCCTCCTGCACCGGCTGTTTGGCCTTGGGCGAGGAAGGCGGCGAGCGCACGCCCTTCACCTGCGCCAGCATCACCAGCTTGCGGTTCACCGCGTGCCAGAAGTCCGGCCCCGGAGTCATGGGCCGGTCCATCACGTCCAGCGCGCCCATGGCCAGCGCCTGGAACGCCTGCTGGCCGGTGAGCACGCCCGGGTGCAGCGCCAGGATGGGCGTGGGGCGCTGGGCCATGATGCGCTCAATGGCGCCCAGCGCCTCCGACGACACCAGGTCCACCAGGAGCACGTCCGGGAAGTGCCTGCGCACCACCGCTTCCGCGCCCACGAAGTCCGCCTCGGGCGGGCCCACGGCGACCAGGGACTCGCCCTCGAAGAGCCCGCGCACCAGCCCGCGCAGGCCCCGCCCCACCAGGAGTACCCGGAACGCCAGCCCCATCACCGCCGTGCCGCCGCCCACGAGAGGCTCCTCAGGTCAGCCTATCGATGGACTGCGCCAGGATCTCCACCCCCAGCTCGCCCTTCACCAGGTACGCATCCGCGCCCGCATCCAGGCCGCGCCGCTTGTCCTCCGGCGACGCGAGCGACGACAGGATGATGACCGGGATGCGCGCCACGGCGGGTGTGCCCTTCAGCCGCCGCGTGAGGGAGAAGCCGTCCAACTTCGGCATCTGCACGTCGGTGAGGATGAGGTCGTACGTGTTCGTCTGCACCTTCACGTACGCCTCCTCGCCGTCCTGGGCCTCCTCCACGGAGTGGCCCAGCGCCTTGACGAGCGCGCCTTCCGTCGCACGCGCGATGGGCGAGTCGTCCACCAGGAGCACGCGCAGCCGGCGGCTGGCGGGCGCCTGGGTGACGGGGCGGGCCATGCGGCGCACCTCCGTCATGATGTCCGGCACGTGCAGCAGCACCGCGATGCGCCCGTCCTCCAGCGCCGCCGTGCCCGCGATGAACGGCGCGCCCTTGAGGAACTCTCCTCCACAGGGCTTCACCGCCACCTCGCGCTCGTCCACGAAGCCGTCCACCACCAGCGCGGCGTAGTCGTCGCCGTGGCGCACCACCACCGCGGGGGGCTTGTCGAAGCGGTTGCCGCCGTTGAGGCCCAACAGCGGCCCCAGCGCCACCAGCGCCGTGGGCTTGCCCCGGTGCCGCACCGCCAGCGTGCCGAACACCTCCATGCGGTCATCCGGCTTGATGCGCATGACGGCCACCACGTCCGCGGCGGGCATGCCGTAGACGTCGTCGCCCAGGCGCACCAGCAGCACCTTCATGAGGGCCAGCGACTGAGGCAGGCGCAGCGTGATGGTGGTGCCGCGGCCCTGGCGGCTCTGCACGCCCACGGACCCGCCCAGCGTCTCCACCTTGCGCTTCACCACGTCCATGCCCACGCCGCGGCCGGACAGCTCACTGACCTGTTCGCGCGTGGAGAAGCCAGGGCGGAAGATGAGCTCGATGGCCTCGCGCTCCGACAGCGCGGCGGCCTGCACCGGTGACAGCAGGCGCTTGTTGATGGCCACCTGCTTGAGCCGCTCGGTGTCCATGCCCCGGCCGTCGTCCTCCACCTCGATGTGGAGCATGTCGCCGTCCACGCGCACGCGGATGCGGATGCGCCCCGTGTCGGGCTTGCCCATCTGCTGGCGGAAGTCCGGGGACTCCAGGCCGTGGTCCACCGCGTTGCGAAGCAGGTGCACCAGCGCGTCGCGCACGTCGGCCAGCATGGACCGGTCCACGCCGATGTCGGCGTTCTCGATGACCAGGTCCACTTCCTTGTTCTGCGTCTTCGCGATGTCGCGCACCGCGCGAGGGAACGCGTCGAACACGGTGGACAGCGGCACCAGGCGCGCCTCGGCCACGTGGTCCGCCAGCTGGGCCAGGTTGCCGTGCAGCGTGTTGATGCCGTCCCCGTTGCGGCGCACGAAGCGGAACGCGTCGTCGCGCAGCATGTGCAGGTCCGCCTCCGCGCGCTCCAGCTCCGTGCGGACGGTGTCCGGGACGTCTACCTCCTCGGAGATGCGCAGGAAGCGGTCACCCAGGCGGCTGAAGCGCTCGAAGAGCTGCGCCGTCTCGCCGCTGCGAAGCCGGCCGCGCGCGCTCTCCACCAGCAGGTCGCCGGCGAGCAGGCCCAGCGAGTCCAGCACCTCCACGTTCACGCGGATGCTGCGGTCCGCGATGGAGTTGCTCTTCGCGGTGTTCGGAGCCTCCTCCTCCTTCGCGGCCGGAGCGGGCGCGGCGGCCACGGCGACAGGTTCCGCCACACGGGGCGCGGCCTGCGCGGGCGCCGGAGCAGGCACGGGGGCCTGCACCACGGCGACGGGTGGCGCTACCGGCACCTGCACCGCGGGCTTGGGCGGCGAGGCGGCGGGCCTGCGCACCGGGCCCAGGGCGGGCACGGGGTGGCCGGACACCTCCGACAACGCCTTCACCATCTCCTCGGTGGCGGACGAGCCGGTGTGGGCCGCGTCCAGGTCCTCCAGGAGGTCCGACAGCACGTCGCAGGCACGGAGCATGACGTCCGTGGCCGTCTCGGTGGCCGTCTTGCCTTCGCGCTCGGCGCGCAGGACGTCCTCGGCGGCGTGCGCGAGCTGCCCGATGGCGGCCAGGCCCAACATGCGGGCCTCGCCTTTCATCGTGTGCAGTTCGCGCGCGACGTCGTCCGCGGCCTGCTCCGCGGTCTCCTTCTCCAGGTCGATGACTCCCAGTTGGATCTTCTGGAGTCGGTCGGCCGTGACCTCCTGGAACTTCTTCAGGAGGGACTTCTTGAGGGCCTCGGTGTCCATGGGTCGCGGGCCTCAGGGCGCTCTGCACGCCCCTCGACCCATTTCTCCCCTCAGGAGAACGCCTGCTAGTCGGCCTTGAAACGCTTGATGAGCTCGGCGAGCCGGGCTGCGAGCTGGGTGAGCTCGGCGGCGGCCCCGGTGGCCTGCTTCGACGCCTGCGTCGTCTGGCGCGTCACGTCTTCAATCTCCGCCATGGACGCCACCACCTGCTCGGTGGCCGTGCGCTGCTGCTGGGTCGCCAGGTTGATGACCCGGGCCGCGTCGCTCGTCTCCTGCACGCCGGCGAGGATGCCTTCCACGGCCTGCGCCGCCACCGCGCCCAGCTTCTCGCCGGACTCCGTGGCGTGCTTGGACGCGTCCGCGGCACCCGCGGCGGCCTGCGTGGCCTCGCGGATCTCGGTGATCAGGTTCTTGATCTCCTTGGTGGACTCCAGGACGTTCTCCGCCAGTCGGCGCATCTCCGCCGCGACGATGGAGAAGCCCTTGCCCGCCTCACCCGCGCGGCTGCCTTCCAGCGCCGCGTTGAGCGCCAGCAGGTCGGAGCGGTCCGCGATCTCGTCAATCACCTCCACCACCGTGCCAATGCGCTCCACGCGCTTGGACAGCTTGGAGATGGAGTCCGCCACCGCGACGCCGTCGCTGCGGATCTGCTGCATGGCCTGGATGAACTCGCCAATGGCGCCACGGCCCGCGCGGGCCGCGCCCAGCGTCTCCTCCGCCACGCGCGCCACGCTGCCCGCGTTCTCCGCGATCTGCGCGGAGGCGTGCTTCAGCTCCTCCATGGTCGCGGTCGTCTCGTGGATGGCCGCGGCCTGCTCGGTGGAGGACGTCTCATGCTGCGTGGACGCCGCCAGCACCTGGTTGGCGGAGGACGACAGCCGCAGCGCGGCCTCGTTGATCTCCCGCACGAAGATGCGCAGCGTCTCGATGACCTTGCCGAAGCCCTCCAGCAGGGGCCCGAGCTGGGGGTCTTCGGTGGACGTGTTCCAGCGCGACAGGTCGCCTTCACGCACCAGGATGATGAGCGAGTCGAGCGCCTGATCGATCTCCTGGGCCGCCACCTGCTTGCGGTGCTCTGCGGAGGAGAACTGCTCCAGCACCTGGTTGAGCAGGTGGCCAAAGCCGCTGGCGTCCGCCTGCACGCGGTCCTGAGGCACGCGCGCGTTCAGGTTGCCGGCCAGCACCGACATCAGCGTGTCGGTGAAGGGCTTGAGCGGATCCGCCACCGTGTTGGCGATGACGGACTGCGCGCCGGCCTTCACGCCCGGGGACTTCCTCGCGCCGCGGGACTTCGCGGGCTTCTCGTTGGGGCTCTCCAGGGACATGTGTGTCAGTGCCTTCCTTGCGTCTTCAAGGTTTCCGCCAAATCAATGAGCAACACGGGACGACCCGCCTCTTCATCCAGGCAGATGCCCACCGCATACGAAGCCGCCGCGGCGGCGGCCGGCATGCGGCGCAGCCCGGCGACGGGGATGGTGCGCACCCCGTTGACGCCGTCCACCTTCAGGTGGCCCTCGCCCTCGGGGGTGTCGAACACGAGCGCGCGGTGCCCCTTGTGGGGCAGTCCCAGGTCGCGCACGGTCAGGTCGTCCGGGAGCGCCCGGTCGATGCGCAGCACGGACGACGCGTCCGTGCCGTACTCCGAATCACCAATCTGGAAGAAGAGGACGTCCACCTCTCCCACGGCCCGTTCCTGCTCGGGGGCTTCCTCATCCAGCAGGACGTCGCCGCTCATCGCACCACCGCGCGCTGACGGGCCGTCTGGAGCAGCTTGGAGAAGTTGAGCAGGTTGAGGCCATCCGACGGGCCCGCCCCCTGCACCACTCCCAAGAGGTGCTCCGCGGCCTGATCACCGCCCAGGGGCGGCGGCAGGATGTCCGCCACGGGGATGCGGCGCAGGCCGAGCACGACGTCCGCCACCACGCCAGAGACGTAGTTGCCGCTGACGCCCACGAAGATGCGGGTGCGCGGACCGATGCGCGCCTCGCCCTTGCTGAGGAAGCGCAGCATGTCCACCACGGGAAGCACCTGGCCTCGGTGGCCGGTGACGCCCAGGATGAAGGACGGCGTGCGCGGCAGCGGCGTGAGCAGCCCGGCGCGCAGCACCTCGAGCACGTTCTCGCTCGGGACGCCAAAGCGCAGCTCGCCCACGCGGAAGCAGAAGAATTCCAGCTCCGGCCGGGCCTGGGCGGCCACCGTGCGGTCTGGCGCCTTGCGCAAGGCGCGTTGAAGGGGGGAGGAGTTCGGGGTCAAGGCAGCGAAGTATCCGAGACCAGGATAAAGAGGGTCAAGGGTCCATCGTCCGGTGATGGACCGGCCGCCTGCTCTCCGTTTCGATGGTCCATCGTGACCCAAAGGTGTAGGGTTGTGCGCTGGCAGCCCTTGAGGAGGACGATGTCCCGCGTACTGGTCATTGACGACAGCCCGATGCTTCTGGAGCTTACCGTCCGGGCCCTGACGGCCGCCGGCTATGAGGCCATTGGCGCGCCGGACCTGGCTACGCTCAACCAGAAGCTCACCGAGGGCCCGTTCGCGCTCATCCTCATGGACGTGAACATGCCGGAGATGTTCGGCGACGACGTCGTCGAGTACCTCCGCACGGTGAAGGGCGTCACCTCCAAGCTCGTCCTCTACTCGGACATCTCGGAGCAGGAGCTGGAAGCGAAGGTGAAGAACTCCGGCGCTGACGGCTACATCCTCAAGAGCGGAGGCCTGGAGGGCGTGCTGGGAGGCGTCATGGGCATGATTGGCGCCCCTGCGCTGAACATCCCTGTCCCCGCCCCGGCCCCGGTCGCTGCCCCTGCCCCGGTGGCGGCTCCGGCCGCACCCGCCACGGGTTCCGGCGGACTCCCCAAGGCCCCGATGGCCGCCGGGGGGCGCAAGCCGCGCATCCTCATCGTGGACGACAGTGAGATGACCGCGCGGATCATCGAAGCGGACCTGGTGTCCAAGGGCTTCGAGGTCCACGTCGCGGACACCGCGGACAAGGCCACGAAGATCATCCTGAAGAAGCAGACGCGCCCGGACCTGGTGCTGCTGGACGTGCGCATGCCCAACGTGAACGGCGAACAGTTCTGCCGCTTCATCAAGAGCAACAGCCTCTTCAAGGGCATCAAGGTGCTGCTGTGCTCCGGCGAGAACGTCGAGGAGCTCCAGCGCATCTGCCGCGAGGCCGGCGCCGACGGCTACATCCCCAAGGATGCCGTGATGGGCAACCTCGTCGCCAAGGAGCTGATGCCCCCTGGCGCCGAGTAGTCGCCGCGCGCTTCAGGGCTTCGTCGCCGCCTCGGGCGTCACGGACGCGTCGGGCGCCGCGGTCTCCTGGGCCGGGCAGCTCGTCTTGGCGGCCCGCTCCTGCAACTGCTCCTGCACTTCCGCGGACTTCGCCTCGGAGGGCTTCGCGTTCTCCACGAAGCGCTGGTAGGCGGCCAGCGCCTCGCAGGACTTGCCGAGCGCGTCGTAGGACTTCACCAGCGCGTTGAGGATGGGGCGCTGGCCGGGCTGAAGGTCAAAGGCCTTCTGCAGCTCCGCCGCGGTCTCCTCGGTCCGCCCCAGCGCCTCCAGTGAGAGGCCGCGCCACACGCGATAGCTCGCGTTGTCCGGCTGCGCGGTCACCAGCGCGGTGGCGGCCTTCAGCGCCAGCTCCTTCTCCCCGGCGCGCGCGTTGGCCGTGTATGCCAGCTGGAGCAGGACGATGTTGGGGCCGCACTTCTCACCGAACGTGTCCGTCACGCGGGTGAGGCCCTTCAGGTCGCCGGTGTCCAGCAGCAGCTGCGCCAGCTGCTGCGCCTTCGCCTTGTCGCACGGCGTCTCCGTCAGCTCCTCGCGCAGCTTGCGCACGAGCGGCTTCTTCAGGCCGTGGTCGAACTCCGGCTCCTCGGGCGCCTTGCTGCACGCACCGAGGACGGCGCCGGAGGAGAGACAGAAGACGGCGAGGCGGAACACGGAACGGAAGGAGGAAGCGGACATGCCGCCCTGCGTAGCCCTTCCCTCCCGGACGGTCAAACCTCCGGTCAGCCCGCGGCGTTCTCCCGCTCGTCCAGGCCGCGCGCGAAGTTGCCGATGACGAGCCCCGGCCGCGCCGCCTTCAGCCGCTGGAGCAGCGTGCGGATGCCCACCGCCTCGCCGCCCGCGCCCACGCCGCGCGCGACCTCCAGATACTGGAGCGGATCAATGCACAGCGAGCGCGTCTGCACCTGATCCACGCGGTACTTGCGCACCAGGTTCTCCAGCGCCTGCACTTCACCCTCGCGGTCGGTGACGCCGGGGAACAGGAGCAGGTTGAGCGCCAGGTACGCGCCCCGCTCGCGCGCCAGCGCGATGGACGCCTCCACGTCCTCCCAGCCGTACTTCACTGGCTTGTAGTAGGCCTCGTAGAGCCCCTTTGACGCGGAGTTGAGCGACACGCGCACGGCGTCCAGCCCCGCGTCCAGCAGGGCCTCGAGCCCGTGCGTGAGGCTGGCGTTGGTGTTGATGTTGATGGAGCCCTTGTCCGTCTTGGCGCGCATCAGGCGGATGGACTCCGCGATGAACTTCCAGCGCGTGAGCGGCTCGCCTTCGCAGCCCTGGCCGAAGCTCACCATGGTGCGGCCCGGAGCGTGCTCCAGGTGGTACAGGCCGATGGCCGCCATCTCTTCCGCGGAGGGGCCGTCATCCATGCGCTCGTGCGAGGCCGGCGGGCCGTCCGCGGGCTGATCCGAGATGCAGCCCACGCAGCGCGCGTTGCACATCACCGACGCGGGGATGGCGCCCTCGTCGCGTGCGTAGAAGATGTTCTGCGACGTGAAGCACCGGTACAGCAGCGCGCACGTCTTCAGCTGCTTGAGCACGCGGCTGTCCGGGAAGCGCTCCATGTGCGCCGTCACCAGGCCCTTCAGCTCCGGCGTGGAGTACGCCTCCGGCTCCCAGTGCGAACGCCGGTCGGTGTGGATGGCCCACGCGAGCGGCCCGTCCTTGCCCCACGCCGCCGCCGTGTACGCCCACTGCGGCAGCACCGGCCCGCTGCCCTTCACTTCACCGGGCAGGAACGTGCGCGTGTAGCCCGGCGGCAGCAGCGCGCCCACGGCGTTGGGCACGAAGGTCTTTCCGCCCATCTTCATCTCGCGCACCAGCTCCAGCTCACCGGAGTCCGGGTTGAGTCCCACGGGCAGGCGGCCAGGCAGGTGCACCAGGCGCCCGGTCGCAGGCAGGGCGATGGGCTTGTCCTGCGGGGGCACGAGTTCCTCGCCGCTGCGCAGGGTGGCGATGAGGTAGGGATGCTCCATGACCCGGCCCTTGGGGTCCGCGAAGAGCAGTTTCGGCGCGTGCGTCATGCGCTGTTAACTAACACGGGTGGGCCGCCCTGCGTCCAACGCCTCGCGTCATATGGATGGATGAATGAGGCCCATCACGCGTGGCCCCTTTCCTCGCCCGTGCGCGCCTTGAAAGCGCTCATGCCCTGGTCTATGGGTCCGCCACGTTTTCCAGGCAGTCCCCCATTCGTCGGAGGCAGTCGTGATCGTCGGAGTCCCCAAGGAGATCAAAACCCGCGAGTACCGTGTTGGCATGGTGCCTGCGGGCGTGCGCGCGCTCACCATCGCGGGGCACACGGTGCTGGTCGAGACGAACGCTGGCGTCGGCTCCGGCATCCCGGATTCGGAGTACCAGCGCGTCGGCGCGCAGATCATCACCACCGCGGATGAGGTGTGGAAGCGCGCGGAGATGATCGTGAAGGTGAAGGAGCCCATCGCGCCGGAGTACGAGCGCATGCAGCCCGGGCAGATCGTCTACACGTACTTCCACCTGGCCGGCGTGGATCCGGAGCTCACCAAGACCCTCATCAAGAAGAAGGTCACGGCGGTCGCCTACGAGACGCTCCAGCTGGACGACGGCAGCCTCCCGCTGCTCAAGCCCATGTCCGAAGTGGCCGGCAAGATGGCCATCCAGGTGGGCGCCGCGTGCCTGGAGAAGGCCCACGGTGGCAAGGGCATCCTGCTGGGCGGCGTGCCCGGCGTGCGTCGCGGTCGCGTGGCCGTCATCGGCGGTGGCGTGGTGGGCCTGTGCGCCGCCAAGGTCGCCGTCGGCATGGGCGCGGAAGTGACCATCCTGGACGTGAACCTGGAGCGCCTCACCTACCTGGACGACGTGTTCCTCGGCCGCGCGCAGACGCTGGCGTCGGACACGGAGTCCATCGCGCGTACCGTGCGCGAGTCGGACCTCGTCATCGGCGGCGTGCTCATCCCCGGCGGCAAGGCCCCGAAGCTGGTGTCGCGTGAGCTCATCGGCGAGATGGAGCCCGGCTCCGTCGTCGTCGACGTCGCGGTGGACCAGGGCGGCTGCATCGAGACCTGCAAGCCCACCACGCACGACAACCCCACCTTCACCGTGAGCGACGTCGTCCACTACTGCGTGGCGAACATGCCCGGCGCGGTGCCCCAGACGTCCACCTTCGCGCTCACCAACACCACCCGCCCCTACTCGCGGAAGATCGCGGACCTGGGTCTGGTGGAGGCCATCAAGTCCGACCGCGCCCTCCAGCGCGCCATCAACACCTACAACGGCCACATCACCTACGAGGCCGTCGCCAAGGACATGGGGTACGACTACGTGCCCCTGATGGACGCACTCGGCGGCAAGAAGTGACGTAGCGGCTGCCTGCTCCACAACCGGCCAGCCATGTGCTGGCCGGTTGCCTGGAGGGGACGGTTGGACGGGTGTCCCGTTCAGTTCCCACCCTGTGGAATAAATGATCCCGCCGGACGTCTCCGCACTCCAGAAGCGGGCATGCGGGCGGCGCGGCAGGGGAAAGCGTTGTTGACCCGTCTGTTCCGGTGCATAGATTGACCGTTAGGCAGGCGACGCATTCCCCAATCATTTCGGGCCCCTGGAAGGCGGGAGCATGATGCTGGACTTCAGGCAACCCAACCGGACGAAGCAGGAATTCGAAGAGCTGGCGCTGGCACACCTGGACCCGCTGTATTCAGCGGCGCTCCGGTTGACCAAGAACGAGCGTGACGCCGAGGACCTGGTGCAGGACACCTGCATGCGGGCCTACCGCTTCTTCGACAAGTTCGAGCGCGGGACCAACATCAAGGCCTGGCTCTTCAAGATCCTCACGAACACCTTCATCAACCGCTACCGCCGCAAGGTGAAGGAGCGGACGGTGGTGGAGGGCGTGGAGCGCGAGGCGGTGCATGAGCGCTTCGTGAGCCGGGACGCGACGGACTTCGCGGCCAACCCGGAGCAGTACTTCTTCGACCGGCTCCTGTCGGACGACGTGCTGCGCTCCATCGACTCGCTGCCCATCGACTTCCGGCTGGTGGTCATCCTCGCGGACCTCCAGGAGTTCTCCTACAAGGAGATCGCGGAGATCCTGGAGTGCCCCGTGGGCACCGTGATGAGCCGCCTCTTCCGTGGCCGCAAGCTGCTGCAGAAGACGCTGCGCGAGTACGCGGAAGGCCAGGGCGTATTCCGGCACGACGGGGAGCCGGTTCAGGCGGCCCCGGCGGATCTGGAAGAGTTCAGGCGCCGGAAGAAGGCAGGCTAGAAAGAGGTTGGAGGGGCGTTGCTTCCCTCCGCCCACCTCATCGAGCGCCCATGACCTGCCAGGAACTCGAGCGGTTGCTGTACCCGTACCTCGACGGCGAATTCCAGCCCGAGGAACGCCACGACGTGGAGTCGCATCTCGAAGGCTGCTCCGCGTGTGTCGCGCGGGTGGACGAGGAGATGCAACTTCGTCAGACGCTTCGCCGCGCGGCGAAGCACTCCATCTCCTCGCAGGGCACGCGCGCGCCGGCCTCACTGCGCGCGGGCATCCAGTCCGGCCTGCACCGCGAGCACCGCCGTGCGCAGGTGGGCCAGTGGCTGCGCGCCGGGGCCATGGCCCTGGTGGTGGTGACGGTGAGCGGTGGCTGGATGATGTACCAGTCCGGCAAGGCGCAGAAGGCCACCATCCTGGAGGCCGTGCAGCGCCACACGCGCCAGCGGCCCCTGGAGTTCGTCGCGGGCACGCCGGAGCAGATCGAAGCGTGGTTCAACGACAAGGTGGAGCACCGCATCACCCTGCCCCGCCTGCAGCAGGCGCGGCCCGTGGGCGCGCGCTTCTCCACGCTCAACGGCCAGGAAGTCGTCTACGTCAGCTACGAGACGCAGCCCCGCCTCACCAACGAGCCCAAGCGCAACATCGGCGTGTTCGTGTACCCGGCCACGGGTCAGCGGGTGATCAAGGACGAGGGCCCCACGGTGGAGAACGTCGCCGTGGACTCGAGCCAGGCGTACAACGTGGTGACGTGGCGTGATCAGGACGTCACCTACGAGCTGGTGACGGATCTGGACGACGCCGCCATCCTGCAGATGCTGCGGGATCAGGAGCACCGCTCGAACGGGCTCGTGCGCCCCGCGCAGGTGAAGCCCGCGGTGAGCGTGCAGCCCGTCTCGCTACAGCCCTGAAGCCCTCGGAAACCGGGGGCTCGGGTGGTCGGCTGCTCAACTGAATACCGGGCGTTGCGCCCGGTGTGAAGATTGACGGTCCCATGCATGGCCGATAGCCTCGACCACGTCTTTACTCTCGCGCGCCGCCGCTGCTGTCTGACGCGGTGACACACCGCGCGCCGCACCCCCAGGATGGCCGTCCCTTCATGTCCAAGCGAATCCTGATCGTCGAAAGCGACGCCACCCTCGCCACCACCCTGCAGCAGGCCATGGAGTCGCGAGGCTTCTCCGCGCAGACGACGGGCGACGGCAAGGGCAGCGTGGAGCTGATCCGCCGTGAGCGTCCGGACCTCGTGGTGCTGGCGGTGGACCTGTCCGCGGGACAGAACGGCTACCTCATCTGCGGCAAGCTGAAGAAGGACGACGAGCTGAAGACGGTGCCCATCGTCATCATCGGCAGCCCGGACGGCTTCGCGGCGCACAGCAAGCTGAAGGCGCGCGCGGACGAGTACGTGGCGAAGCCGGTGGACACGGACGTCCTCATCGACCGCGTGGGCGGCGTCATCGGCTTCCCGGAGCTGCCCGCGAGCGACGAGGTGGTGGACGAGAGCCTCACGCTGGACTCGCTGGGCGAAGAGCCCGCGACGGACTTCGGCTCGGAGGAGATCGCCGTCGACACGGGCGAGGAGCCTGCGGTGGCCGGGGAAGACCTGGACATGCTCGACGACGCCTTCAGCGACATGTCCGAGCCCGTGACGGGCACGGACGAGGAGCCCGTCGTCGCGCCGCCGGAGGAGATGGAGTCCCCGTCCGGCCTGGAGGAGATCTCCGCGCTCGACTCGCTGGGCCCGGACAACGACGACTCGCTGGACATGCTGGGCAGCCTGGACGAGCCGGAGGAGAAGACCGTCGTCGGCTTCATGCCGCCGGTGGATCCGGAGCCCGTCGCCGCCCCCACCCCGCCGCCCGCGCGCGCCGCCCCCACGCCGCTGCGCGCGGTGCCGCCGCCCGCCGCTGCCCGCCCCGCCGTCGCCGCTCCGGTGACGCCGGCCGCCGCCCCGGGCCCGTCCGCCGCGGATCTGGCGGAAATGCGCAACCTGCGCGCGAAGGTGGCGGAGCTGCAGAGCGCGCTGGAGGACTCGCGCGCGGAGACGACGCAGGTCGAGGACCGCGTGCAGTCCCTGGAGTCCGAGCTCCAGGCGAAGGCCACGGAGCTGGAGGCGTCCCGCTCCACCTCCGGCAAGAGCGACAAGGACACCTTCGCGCTGCGTGACACCGTCAACAAGCGCGACAAGGAGATCCTGCGGCTCAAGTCGGAGCTGAACCAGAAGGACCAGGAGATCATCGAGCTGAAGGATCAGCACCTGGAGCTGGAGCAGAAGGCCTCCACCTCCGACGAGGAGCTGAACCGCCGCGACGCGCAGATCAAGACGCTCACCACGCGCACCGAGCAGCTCACCACTGAGCGCAAGCGCGTGGATCAGCAGCTGGCCACCGCGAAGGAGGAGGCGCGCGGCGCCACCGCGAAGCTGGGCACGCTCCAGGCGGAGCTGGATCAGCACCAGGCCCAGGCCCAGGAGATGGCGGCCGAGGCGGACAGCCTGCGCGCCCAGGTGGCCCAGCAGGACACGGACATCCAGGCGGCGCGCGACGAGTCCGAAGGGCTGCGCTCGCAGGTGGAGGCGGCACAGGGCGAGCTGGAAGGCCTGCGCGGCGAGCTGGAGGCCCTGCGCGGCCAGCTGGAGCAGTCCCAGTCGGACCTGTCCAACCAGAGCGCCCAGGCGGCCGCGGAGGCGGACGGCCTGCGCGCGCGCATCACCGAGCTGGAGCAGGCGGCGGTGCGCAACGAGGAGCGCGTGACGAAGCTCTACGCGCGCATCAAGGGCGACGAGAAGCTGCGCGAGAAGACGAAGAAGGCGCTGGCCATCGCGCAGCAGCTGCTGGACGAGCCGGGCACCGCCGTGGGCGACGACGCCGACGAGGAAGCCGCGGCCTGAAGCATCGCGGTACCGCCTGACGAAGCCGGGGGAAGGCGCGGGCTGGTGTGCCGCCCTCCCCCGCTCCAGGCCCCGGTTACTTGCCGGGTTGCTTCGGGGCCGTCTTCTTCTCGTGCAGCTTCTTGGCGAAGGACTGCACCGCGGCGGGCACGTTCTTGTCGCGGGCCAGGTCCTTCAGCTCCGCGTCGCGCAGCGTGTTGAGGAACTTCATGGTGACGGTGAGCGGCACCTTGGGGTTCTTCACCAGCGCGAGCTTCACCTTCTGCATCTTCGTCCACTCGCGGTTGTTGTAGATGACGCGCAGCACGTCGTCGTTGACGGCGCGGTTCGCGGCGCACGCGAGCACCTCGCCATCGGTGATGCGGGGGCTGCGGATGACGGCCACGCAGACGAGCTTGTTGGTGTCGCGGATGAGCGCGGAGCGGGCTTCCTTGTTGCCCAGCGTGCCCAGCTTGATCTTCTCCGCGATGGACATCTTCATGATGCGCTGGGCAAGCGTCATGCGCTTGCCCTCCTCCATGGGAGCGGCGTCCTCGGACTGCGCCTCCGTGCCCAGCTCCTGGAGCACCTCCTCCGCGGTGGGGCCCGGATCCGGCGGCGCGGCGGCGGCCTGCGGGCCGTAGATGCGCACGCGCGCGGCCTGCATCGCGGGCACGTCCGCCAGCACCAGGCCGCTGCGGACCGCGAAGTCGCAGACGCTGTCCACCAGCGACACCGGGGCGCCGGGGTTGGCGCACAGGCCGCGGATGATGCCCTCGTTGCGCAGCAGGCGCAGCTGGTTCTGGGAGATGATCTCCGCCACCTTCGGGCTGCACGTGCCGGCCACGCTGGCCACGGCGTCGTCCGGCGTCTCCGAGTTGAGGACGAGCATCTCCGCGTAGGCTTCCTTGTCCTTGAGCAGGCCCAGGAAGTAGCCCAGCACGGGCGGCTGCACGCCCTCGTCGCGCAGCGCGGATCCGAGGATGCGGTCCGGCAGGCCCGAGGACGTCTTGGCGGCCGTCTCGCGCACGCCCGCGTCCGGGTCGAACGTGAGCATGTAGAGGGCGCCCAGCATGTCCGCCGGATTGAGCGGCACCAGGGACTTGGCCGCCATCATCCGCAGGGGCACGGGGGCGTTGGGGTCCACGTGCTTGCGCAGGTTGGGCGGCAGGAACTCCGCGTTGAAGGGGCAGCCCGGGGGCGGGGCCGGAATGCTGGGGTCGGCGGTGCTCATGACGCGTGATTCCTTCCGTAGATGATGCGCAGCCCCTCCAGGGTGAGGAACTCATCCACCTCCTGGATGGCCTTCGATTCACTGGCCACCAGCGGGGCCAGGCCCCCGGTGGCCACCACTTTCGCGGAGAAGCCCATCTCCGCCTCCATGCGCGCGCACATGCCGTCCACCATGCTCACGTAGCCGTGGACCAGGCCGGACTGCATGGAGTGCACGGTGTTGCGGCCCACCACGTGGGGCGGCCGGGCGAACTCGACGCGGGGGAGCTTGGAGGCGTTCTGGAACAGGGCCTCCATGGAGATGTTGATGCCGGGGCAGATGGCGCCGCCCAGGTACTCGCCCTTGGGTGTCACCGCGTCCAGCGTCGTCGCGGTGCCGAAGTCCACCACGATGAGGCCGCGGTGGTGCTTCTCGTAGGCGGCCACCGCGTTGACGATGCGGTCCGCGCCCACTTCGCGCGGGTTGTCGTAGAGGATGGGCATGCCCGTCTTCACGCCCGGGCCCACGAACATGGGGCGCGTCTTGAAGTAGCGCTCGCTCATCTTCTCCAGGATGAACTGGAGCGGCGGCACCACGCTGGACACCGCCACGGCCTTCACCTGGTTCGCGTCGACGCCGCTCCACGCGAAGAGCTGGCGCACCTGGATGCCGTATTCGTCCGCGCTCCGGCGCGCGCTCGTCTCCAGGCGCCAGTGGTCCAGGAGCCGCCGGCCCTCGTAAACGCCCAGGACGGTGTTGGTGTTGCCGACGTCGATGGCCAGGAGCATCAGGGGCGCACTCTAGCGCTGGGGGCGCAGCTGCTCCACGTCCCCCGCCAGCACGCGCTCCACGCGGCCGTCCGCCATGCGCACCATCAGGGCGCCCGTGGGGTCGATGTCCTCCGCGAACCCCTCCCAGTCCCCCCGGTCCGTCCGCACCCGGACCGGGACACCCAGGGTGCTGGAGAGCGCCTTCCAACGGGTGCGCACCGCGTCGAAGCCGGTGGCCAGGTACGTGTCCAGCCAGGTCTCCAGCCGGTTCCACAGGGCCGCGGCGAAGGGCGCGCGGGCCGCGGGCCGCCCCAGCGACAGTGCGAGCGACGTGGCCGTGGCGCGCAACTCGTCCGGGAAGTGCTCCTCGCCGGAGTTGAGGTTCACCCCCACGCCCACGATGACGAAGTGCACCCGCTCGGGTTCGGCGGACAGCTCCGTGAGGATGCCGGCCACCTTCTTGCCGGCGATCTGCACGTCATTGGGCCACTTGATGGCAGCGTCCACGCCCGCGTCGCGCAGCGTCTCCGCCAGGGCCACGGCGGCCACCAGCGTGAGCTCCGGTGCGCGCTGCGGGGGAAGCTCCGGGCGCAGGATGGCGGAGAAGTACAGGTTCAGGTTCGGCGGCGACACCCAGGCGCGGCCCCGGCGCCCCTTCCCCGCCGTCTGCTGTTCGGCCACCACCACCGTGCCGTGGGCGGCGCCGTCCTGGGCCAGCCGGAAGGCCGCCGCGTTGGTGGAGCCGATGGTGTCGTGGTGGTGCAGCACCCGGCCCACCGCGCGCGTGGCGAGCAGCGGGTGGAGCTCCAGCGCGAAGAGCCGGTCCGGCCGGCCCACCAGCCGGTAGCCCTTCGCGGGCACTGCTTCGATGCGGTAGCCCTTCAGCCGCAGGGCCTCCACGTGCTTCCACACCGCCGTGCGCGACAGGCCCAGCCGATTGGACAGCGCCTCACCAGAGATGAAGCCCTCCCCGCCTTCCGCGAGGAAGTTGAGGATGCGCGCGTCCTGCGTGAGCTCGTTCGTCGTCTCCACGGGAGGCGGGCCGCTTCAGTTCGGGGCGGGCGCGGCGGGGGTGGCCGGGGGGCTGCTGGCGCCATCCGCCTTGTAGGAGATGAGCTCCAGCTCCGTCTGCGGCACGCGCTTGCCCTCGTGCTCCGTGGCCACGTCCACGCGGACCAGGCCCACGCCCGCGGCGAAGGTCATCGTGTTCACGAGCGTCGTCTGGCCATCCACCTTGTTGCGGCCCTCCACGCTGACGCAGTTGGAGAACGAACCCGCGGGCACCTTGCAGGCGAAGCCCACCTGCACCAGCTGGTAGCGCTCCGTGGAGGACACGGACACGACGTTGTTCCAGCCGCGCCCGGCCTCCAGCGGGCCGCGCAGCAGGTAGCGCTTGGGGTCGCGCAGGCCGAAGGCGTCCACCGTGAGCTGGCCGCCCTGGTTGTCCACGAAGTAGCCGTCCTGCTCCTTGACGATCTCCACCGTGACGGGTTTGTCGTCGCGCCCGTCAATCCGGTACGTCCATGCGTTGCCCACGGCCAGCGGGTAGAACTGGCCGATGGACTCGGGCGAGGGGCGCGTGTCCGACTCGACGCGCTTCGCACAGCCGGAACCGACGAGCGTGGAGGCCAGGAGGGTCAGGCCCCCCACCATCGACAGCGATTGCTTCATCATGCGCTAGGGGTCCGCGTGGCCCTGGCCACGCGCCTCCGCGGTTGCGTGGTTGCGTGATGCGTAGAGCGTGTCCAGCGCCTGCTGCGCGGCGGCCTGGACCGACGGCGTGTCGTGGCCCTGGGCCACCGTGTACAGGTACGCCTCCGCCTCCGGGCCGCCAATCTCGCCCACCGCGAAGACGATTTCCTGCAGGAAGCCCGAGTCGCGGCCGCGCGCCAGGTCGATGAGCGCCGGCACCGCGCTCTTCGCCTTCATCTCCGCCAGCGCGCCAATGGTGCGGCGCACCTGCTCCGCGTCGCTGGTGTCCTTGAGGCGCTCAATCAGGAGCGGCGCGGCGGACGGGTGCTTGCGCTCAGCCAGCGTCCGCAGGGCGAACTCGCGGATGCGCGAATCGGTGGCCTGGAGGTCCGCCACCAGCGCCTCGTCCGTGCGGTCCAGCGCGGAGAGCTGCAGCACCGCCGACTCCGTCACCTGCCGCAGCACGTTCTCCAATGCGCTGCGCATCGCGGCCCGCCGCCCTTCCGTCGAGTCCACCTCCACCGCCGCCTCGCCCAGGCCCACGACCTCGTAGCGCTGGGGCGTGTTGCTGCCAAAGCGCTCCAGGGACAGGTTGACGCCCACCTCCGCGAAGCTGTGCGGGTTGCCGTCCTTCAAAACCTCTCGGGTGAAGGGCACGTCCAGCGACAGCCGCCAGGGGCGGGCCTTCTTGGGAGACTCGTCGGCCACCAGCTCGAAGCGGCCGGAGGACTCCAGCGCGTCATCGAACAGGTCCCGCACACCTTCCGGGCCGAAACCCAGGAGGGCGTTGTCCCGCAGGGTGGTCCCGGAGAGCTCCACCGGCGCCACCGGATAGCGCGGGGCCTGCGAGCGGCAGGCCCCGAAAAACAGCACGCAGGAGGTTAGCAGCAGGGCCGGCTTCATGGCCCCCACAGGCTAACACTCCCGCGTCCACCGCACCCGATTCCGTGCGGGGGATCAGCCTTCCTTGTTGCCCTCGGACGAACCGTCCGTCCCAGGGGCCACCGGCGCCTCGTGCACCTCGCGGACCTCCGCGGGCTGCGAGGACGCGTCGGCGGGAGCCTCTTCCGGAGGCAGTGCCTGCGCGGCGACCGGGGTCACCGCATCGGACGCATCACTCGCGGCTTCGGCCCGGGCCCGCGCGGCTTCGTCGGACTCCGGAGAAGCCTGCACCGCTTCGCCCGCCTGCCAGGCGTTGCCCACGACAGGCGGCGTGGCGGCGGCCTCCCCGTTCGAGGGGCTGACCTCCCTCATCACGGGCAGTGACTCGCCCGCGAGCGCGACCGTCTCACCGGTGACGCTGCCACCCGGAGACGGCGCGGCGATGCCACCCGAAGACTCCGTGCCCTCACCGGCGGCGACGTCGGCCACGGTGGTGGCACCGGCCTCACCCGCGCTGGCGGCGGCCTCACCGGTGGGAGCGCCGGCTTCACCCGCGGGCGTGCCCTCCGCTCCGCGCGTGCCACGGCCGCGACGGCCCCGGCGACGACGGCGGCGGCGCTTGCGCTCGGAGGCGCTGCCCTCGGCGGAACCGGCCTCGGCGCCCTCCTTGCCTCCACCCACGAAGGCGCTGGCGGCCTCCAGGTCCTCGTCCTCACCCTCGTCGTCGCCCTCCTCGGACTCGTCCTCTTCCGATGCGGGCGTGAACCCGGCGGCGGCCGGCGGCGCGGGAGCCACCGGCGAGGCCTTGGCCTCGGAGTCCTCGGCGCCGGACTGGGCAGCGTCGCGGGCCTCGGCCCGTTCGCGCTGACGGTCGCGGCGGCGCTCGGAACGTTCCGAACGGTCGCTCCGCTCGGGACGCTCCGCGCGCTCCGGCTTCTCGGTGGTGGCGGCGACTTCGACTTCGCCACCGCCCTCCTCGCGGGCCTGCTTCTCGCTCTTGCGCTCCTCGCGGCGGCGCTGGGCCTCTTCGGCGTCCAGCTTCGCGGCCTCGAAGAAGCGCTCGTCGATGTCGTACAGCTCCACCTGGGTGACGGTGACGGCCGTCTTCGCCTCCAGGAACTTCTCACCCAGGGCGTCCCCGCACCACAGCATCACCAGCGAGCCAGTGGCCTGCGCTTCCGAGCGCGCGTCGCCGCGCACCTCGCCCGCGCTCACCAGCAGGCCCACCTGCGCCGAGTAGTGGCCCAGGTCGCGCCGCAGCTCCTGCACCGTCTTGCGGTCGATGCCCGGCATGCCCTTGAGCATGCGGACCGCGTAGCGCAGCTCCACGCTGCCCTCGCGCTTGCGCGCGGTGAGCAGGGGGCCTTCCTTGGAGCGCTTGGCGACCTTCAGCTCGCGGAAGCCCAGCCCGTGCATCATCTTCACCACGGACTTCTCGAAGGTGCCCACGTCCGCGTCGCCCAGGCGCTTGCGCAGCCCGCGAGCCACCGCCCGGCGCGCGTCCTTGAGGGCCGTGCGCGCGGTGGTGATGAGGGCCTCGTCCACCAGGGGCTCCCCAGCGGCGGCGGGCTTGCCCAGCACCGGGCGGCCCCCCTCCAGCGGGATGCCCAGGGCCTGCGCGAAGGCTGCCTGGAGCTCCAGGGGCGGCGCCTCGCTCGGCGCGCCCGCGCGCTCCAGGGACACCTCGCCGGTCTCCTGGTTGAAGGCGTACTGGGGCCGGCGGCCCGCGTCGATGCGGCGCTGGTTGTCCTCCAGCAGGGCGGTGAGCACCGCCTCCACCGTGGTCTCCTCCGCGCACAGCTCCTTGGCCTTGGCGCGCTCGATGAGCTGATCCGTGCGCAGTCCGGCTTCCGCCTCGCTGAGGATCTCGAACACGACCTCCGGCAGCGGCGGGAAGCGCTTGCGGCGTCCACCCCGCTCCTCTTCACCCTCGTCACGGCGGCGCTTGCGCTCCGTGCCACGACCCGACGCGCGGACGTTGTCCGTGCGGGGCTCCGGGTGACGCTCCACCGGCCGCAACGGAGGCAACTCCTCCTCCGGATGCGGCTCCATCACGCCCGTCTGTGCAAGTGCCTCGACGTCCTCGGAGAGCGACCAGTCCGTCAGCGCGAACGTATCCTTCGCGGTGACAATCACCTTTCGATCCCGCGTCCGTCGCGCCATCGCGGCCAGTCGCGACAGCATCGTCACTTCCGGCGTCTTACCGATGTGGGACAGCAGGCTCAGCTGGATGGACTTCTCCGTGATCTCAAGGAAATGCAGGGGGCGACCTTCGCTCTCCAGTACACGGAGCGCGGCCTCGTAAAATGTCATCGAGTATTCCCCAAGAATTCCGAACGGTTACAAAAATGTAGGTCCGTATGGGCGGCGGATGCTAGCCATCGCTAAACTGGCTTGTCAACGAACGTCAATGACCCGTCTTCGCATCGGCCACCATTGGAAGCGCGAACCGTCGGCTTCCCCGCTCGATTCCATCGCGCTGGAGCTCGACGGCGTGAACCTGCTGTCCGGGGCGGTGGAGGAGCCCCTGACGGAGGTCGTCCCCGCTCTGGTGGAGGCGGTCGCGGCCCTGCACGCGGGGAGGCGGCGGATGGCGCAGGTTTCGCTGACGGAGGCGCACCTGGAGTTGGTGTTGCGGCGCGTCGGGCCGGACATCGAACTTTCGGTGGCGAGTCTCGCCCGCCCCGCCCACCTGCTGCGTCCGCCCATCCGGGTGGACGCCGAGGAGCTGACGAAGGCCACCCGCCAGAGCGGCCAGAGATTCCTCCAGGACGTGACGAAGCTCGCGCCCAAGGCCCTGTCCGCCACGGCCGCCCGGAAGCTGGGCGAGGCGCTCCAGGGCCTGGGCAAGGCCGCGCCGCATGCGGAAGAAAAGCCCGTTCCCCCCACCCCGCTGCGGATTGAACCCGTCTCCGTGCCGGGGTTCGGCTTCGAGCTGAAGGACATCTCCCCCGCCTCGCGCGAGGCGCCGTCGAAGGGCCCCTCCGGGGAGCTGGCGCCGCTCCTGGGCGCGGGTGAGGTGTGGCTGGCGCTGCCGGGACGGCCGCAGGCGTGGCGTGCGCCAGGGCCGCCGTTCCTCACGGTGCTGGAGCTGTCCCGGCAGGCCGTGGAGCTGGCGCGGGCCGTGGAGCTGGGCGAGGCCCGCTTCGAGTTCGAGCCCGCGGGCGTGCGTCCCCGCCTGACGCTGGACCTGCCCGGACGGCGGGCGAAGCTGGGGCCCACCGGCACGTGGTTCGAGCTGGAGCCCAAGGCGCTGCTGTCCGCCCTCTTCCAGTTGGGGGAGGCGCTGGGCCTGGCGTTCGCGGAGGCGCACCGGGTCCAGGTCTCCAACCCGTACCTCGTGGAGGTGGCGGAGCGTTGCCGAGAGGGGCTGTCGCACCTGCGAGGCGCGCACAAGCCGCCCGAGGCCGAGGGCGAGGCCCGCGAGCGCAAGAGTTCCCCGGCGCGCGGCGAGTCCCGTCCGCTGAAGGTGCCCGGAAAGCTGCGGCGCCTGCGCTTCGAGAAGCTGTGGGAGCAGCGCGGGCTGGAGGAGCCGGAGGAGGCGCGGCTGCTCCTGGGCAGGCACGGGCCGGTGTACTGCGCGCCGGGTCTGGCGGGCGCGTTCTCACGCAAGGACGGCGCGCTGCTGTGGCGGCGGGCCGCGTCGCTGGGCGTGGCGGCGTCCGCGGATGGCCACGCGGTGGCGGCGGACGACACCCGCGTGTACGGCTTCACCGGCCGGGGCTCGGGCGCGCGGTGGCTGCACGACCATGACGGCATCCCGCTGGGGCCGCTGCTCTTGCGCCAGGATGGGCTGCTGCTGACCCTGTCGGAGGACCGCACGGCGGTGGCCTTCGCGGAGGCCACGGGCCGCGAGGTGTGGCGCCTGGCCCCGCCGCGCACGCAGCGCGGGTGGATGGCCACGCAGGGACACCGGGCGCTTCTGTCCACGGACTCGGGCTACCTGTACGGCCTGGACCTGGAGGACGGTCAGGTGCGCTACCGGCTGCGCTCGCCCCTGCCCTTCCATGGGGCTCCGGTGGCGTGGGGCCGGCGCTTCCTGGCGCTCCTGGGACGCGGCTCGCATCACGCGCTGCTGCTGGCGGACGCGCACACCGGCGAGGCGCAGTGGACGTTCGAGCCGGACCTCATCCTGCCCTCCACACCGCTGCCGGTGGGCCAGCGGGTGCTCCTGGCCGGGATGCGTGACCAGGACGGGTTCCTGGTGTGCCTGGACGCGCGCGGACGCAAGGTCTGGGAGCGCGCGCTGCACCTGGGCCCCGGGCCCTATGCGCTGGCGCCGCTGCCTCGCGCGGTGGTGGTGACGAGCGCGTCCGGGGCCGCCGCTCGCGTGGCCTTGTCCGGGCAGGTGGACTGGCGGGTGGGGGCGGCCGGTGAGCCGCTGATCAGCGCGCTGCCGGCGCGCACCGCCCGCGACGTGACGCTCATCGCGGGAGAGGTGGTGCGCGCGGTGGATCCTCGCGGCGGTCAGGTGCTCGCGGAGGTGAGCGCGGGGGTGGGGCTCGTCGCGCTCCAGGCCGACGTGCGCCTCAACCTGTACTTCCTGGACGACGCCGGCACGCTGTCCGCGTACCGGCTCGGTTCCCACTTCGCCGTCGTGAAGTGACGGAGACGAAGGGCTATTCGCCCTTCTTCGCCGAGGCCTTGGCCGGGTCGATGTCCTCCTCCGGCCGCTCCTCCTGCGTGGCGCCTTCCCACGTCTCGTTGGCGCCCAGCTTCCACTCCGACGGCACGTCCAGCTTCCACGCGTAGGTGGCGTTGGCGTTGCCACCGGACGCCGCGTGCGAGGCGACGTTGATGGTCATCTCCAGCTTCGCCACCTCCGCGGGCAGCAGGTCCAGGTCGTAGTGGCCCAGCACCATCTGCGGAGGGAACCCGGCGATGAGGCGCTCGGGGTAGTCGATCTTCATCGACGGGTCGGCGCCGCGCATCTCGCCCAGCAGCTTGCCCTTCGCGTCCGTGAGCTTCCACACCGTGTCGAACGAAGCGCTGGTGACCATCTTCTTCACCTTGCCCTCGTCCTTCTCCACACGCTGCGCGCCCCAGAGCACCAGTTGCAGGCGGATCTGCGGCTTGCCCATCACCATCACCACGTCGTTGGACACCACGTCCAGGCGCATGCCCTTGTCCGTGGCGGACAACACCGGGCGGTAGCGGCCCTCCCGCAGGGAGTCGAACTGCTTGCGCGCGTACTCGTAGAAGGCCTTGCGGTCTCCCGCGCGGTTGTCCTTCTTTTCGCCCCCCGACTCCGCGCGCTGATCCAGCTCCGCCAGATAGCTGTCGAACTTCTTGTTTCCCCCAAAGCGGTCCAGGTGCGCGTCGACGTCGTCGAAGTAGCCCTTGAAGAAGGACTTCAGCTCGTCCTTGTAGGAAGCCTCATCCGGGTTGGAGCGCATCCAGCTCACGCGCTCCATGTAGACGGACTGGATGCGGCGGAAGTCCGCGTCCCGCTCCGCCTCGGTGGCCCGCGCGGAAGCGGTGCGGTGACTCGCCACGGCGGCGACGATCACCAGGGCGATGACAACGATGATTCCGAAGTAGCGCTTCAAGCGACAGGCTCCTGTGCGTACGGGCAGGCAATGATATGAGCCCCATCATCGTGCCCCAGGCCGAGGGAATCCAACTGTTCACCGTGCCCCTTCCACTGGAGGAAGGGGACCTGCTGGGAAGCCCCCAGATTGCTTGGCAGGCCTACGGGAAACCGTCGGATGGCAAAGCGGTGGTGGTGCTGCACGACCTGTCCCATTCCCACCAGGCGTTGAGCACGGAAGTGAACGGTGCGTACCAACCTTCGGGCTGGGGGCGGGAGCTGATCGGTCCGGGCAAGGCGCTGGATCCGGACGTGACGCCGGTCATCGTGCCCAACCTTTTGGGCAGTCCGTTCGGTTCCACGTCCCCGCTGACGCCGGATCCGCACAGCGGAAGGCCTTGGGGCACGGCGCTGCCGCCACTCACCGTGCTGGACATGGCGCGCGGCGTGTCCGCGCTCCTGCGAGCCCTGGGGCTCACGCGCGTCCGGGCGGTGGTGGGGATTGGCCTGGGCGGGTTGGTGGCGCTGCGACTGGCGGCGCTGTTCCCGGAGCTGGCGGACGGCGTGGTGGTGCTGGGCGCGGCGCGGGCGCTGCCGGAGGGGCTGCGCGAGAAGCTGGGCCTCACGTCGCAGGTGCTGCGCATGGCGCCCGACAACGAGGACACCCCGCCCCTGCGCGAGCGCGCCCCGAACCGGACGCTGTCGCGGCTGCGCATGGACTACCTCAAGCTGCTCTACGGCCGCGACCACCTGGGCAGCGCGTATCCGGACAGCGCGGCGGCGCAGGCGGCGCTGGAGGCGGAGGCCGCGTCATTCGCGGACACGTTCGATCCGATCGCGTGGTCGATGCTCTGCTCCGCTTACGCGGGCTGCGACCTGACGGAGACGTTCTCGAAGATCCACGCGCGGGTGCTGCTGCTCGCGGGCGCGACGGACGCGCTGGCTCCGGCGGGCCGCGTGCGGGACACCTACCACCAGTTGACGGCGGCGGGGGTGCAGGCGCGGTTCGTGGAGCTGCAGGGGCCGGGGGACCACGGCACCCTGCTGTCGGACGCGCACCGGCTGAAGGGGCCGGTGCAGGACTTCCTGCGCTGGCTGCGCGGCTAGCTAGCGCTGCGACTGGTGCTGCGAGGCGAGCCGCGCCCGAAGCGCGCCCACGAGCATCCCGATGGCGATGTCGTTGTTGCCGCCGTGCGGGATGATGATGTCCGCGTGGTGCTTGGACGGCTCCACGAAGCCCATGTGCATGGGGCGCACGTGGCGCAGGTACTGGCCCACCACGTGGTCGAAGTCGCGGCCACGGTCCTTGATGTCGCGGGTGAGGCGGCGAAGGATGCGCAGGTCGTCGTCCGCGTCGACGTAGATCTTCACGTCCATCTCGTCGCGCACTTCCTTCATGTGCAGCACGAGGATGCCCTCGATGAGGACGATGTCCCCGGGGTCCACGCGGTGCGTGTGCGGCTGACGTCCGGACGTGACGAAGTCGTAGACGGGCTTCTGGATGGCCTGGCCCTGCTTGAGCGCACGCAGGTGACTGACCAGCAGCTCCGTGTCGAACGCGTCGGGATGGTCGAAGTTCACCTCCCGCCGGTCCACCAGGGACATGTCCTTCAGGTCCCGGTAGTACGAATCCTGATCAATGAAGGCGACCCGGCAGTCGGCGAGAGCCTCACGCACCTTGCGGGCCACCGTGGTCTTGCCGGACGCGGTGCCGCCTGCGATGCCAACGACGAGGGGTGACGACATGCGGCGGGCACTACCCCACCAGACAGGTGGGCGCAAGGATCCGTTGACCGGCCGACATGTGTCCGCCCTTATGCCCGCCGCAAGAGCCCGCGCGCCTGCCCATCCGCGAGCAGCCATCCGGGCAGGGCCTCCACCGGAAGCGGCCCATCCGCGAGCCCCTGGAGCCCCGCGGCCACCTCCGGGGGCAGCGTCAGGACCTCGAAGCCGATGGCCTTGCGGCGGATGGCGAAGCGCCATGGCCCCGGACCCGGCCGGGCAGCCACCTGCGCCAGGGCCTCCAGGCCGGACACCTCCAGCGCCCCGCAGGCCCACGCACGGCCGGTGAGATGCCGCCGCAACGCCCGTGTGGCGAACACCAGCTCCGTCAGGTCGGCGGGGAAGGAACCCAGGCGGACGTCCTCGGCCAGCGCCACCTGGCCCGGGGCTGGTGCCGGCGGCGTCTGGAGGAAGGCGTGCGGCAGCATCATCTCCAGGGACAGCGCGGCGGCCACGCCGTCCGACGGTGCGGCCATCACGCGCTTGCGCGCCCAGGACGCGAACGCGTGGGACAGGGACTTGCCCAGCCCATCGAAGAGGCCTCGGTACTCTCGCGAGCGGGTGAAGGACTCCAGCCCCTCCGGCGTCGCGGCGAGCAGCAGGCGCGTGAGGGGCCAGTCCTTGTCCAGCTGCTCCGCCACCACCGCCAGGCGGAAGTCCCGGTCCGCGCGCGTGCCCTCGGGGTCCTCGTCCTCCGTGGCCGGCGTGACGCCGTGGCCCGCGTCGAACAGCGCCCACGGGCGGCTGTCCCCGGTGAGTGCCGGCACGGGCTCGCGCGACGCGGGGATGTCGAAGGCGGGACGGGACTCCTTCGGGACGAGCGCGCGCAGCCGCCGCAGCGACGCGAGCGCCACCTCCGGCGGATGGCCGTCGCCCTCGAAGGTGACGGCGCGCAGGCGCGGGCAGCGCGGGAGCACCTCCGCCAGCAGTTCGAACAGCTCCTCGCGCACGGGCTGCGTGTGGTCATCCACGTAGAAGGTCCGCCCTCCCCTGCGCGTCACCACTCCGCCCGCGATGTGGATCTCCACGACCTGATCCAACGGGAAGCCATCCAGCCCCGTGCGCAGGGGCAGTCCCGCGGACAGCTGGTGGCTGAAGAGGTGGCCCAGGTCCAGGAGCAGCGGCAGGCCCGTGCGCGCGTGCAGCTTCGCCATGAAGTCCAGCGCGTGCAGTCCGCCGCGCGTGGCGAGCACGGCGGGGTTCTCAATCACCAGCGGCACGCTCAAGCCCGCCTGGATGTGGAGCGCGTGCGCCGCGCTGTCCCGCACGCCCGCTTCGTTGAACGGCGGCGTGACGTAGAGGTAGCCCGGGAAGGGCTGACCGCCCGCGTGCCACCAGCCCACGTCGTTGCCCACCCACGGACTGCCCACCGCGCGCGCGTGCGCATCCAGCTCCGCGAGCGCCGACGCGGGCTCCAGCTCCGGGCCCCACAGGTTCAGGTGCACCGGATGGAAGAGGACGGGCACGTCCGAACGACGGCGCCACATCTCCGGGAAGAGCGTGGCTTGGGCCTTCGCCTCCTCCAGCGCGATGGGCGCGCTGTACTCCACGAAGTCGAAGAGACCGGGCGAGGCGTCGAGCAACCGGTACGGATGCGGCACGTCCGAGGCGCTCAGGTTGCTGCTCAGCCCCAGCCCCATCCAGGGCAGTGACCACGAATCCGATGCAGGGCGCGTCATGGGCACACCCTAACCAGCCCGGCTCCGGGTGGCGCTAGCCTTGTGTGGCCGGCCGATCCAGGCGCACGTCCTGGACCGTCAGCACCCTGCCGTCCGCGGCGCGAACCTCCAGCGGCTTCACCGGCTGCCCGTGCGCCTTGTCGAGCACTCGCGTCCGGGGCTCTCCCGACGCGAAGCAGTGCTGCTGCCCCCACTGCCCCAACGCGACCAGGATGGGAAAGAGGCTCTGCCCCTTCTCCGTCAGCACGTACTCCTGCCAGGCGCTACCGTCGGACGCCGGCTGGGTTTCGAGGATGCCGTGGTCCACCAGGTGCTTCAGACGCTGGGCCAGGATGTTCTTCGCCACGCCCAGGCTCTTCTGGAACTCGCCGAAGCGGCGCAGGCCGTACTGCGCATCGCGCACGATGAGCAGTGACCACCAGTCCCCGATGACGTCCAGGGACCGGGCCACCGGGCACACCGCCCCTTCCATGCTCGTCCGCTTCATCACCGCCTCCTTCCAGAGGGCCGCTCCACAACTGGTTGCATAACGAAACCGGGCCTTTTATTCATCCGGCAATTGGTTTCATCATGAAACCACTCAAACCGGAGGCAGTCGGATGCGGCTCAAGGGAAAGACGGCGCTGATCACGGGCGGTAACAGTGGCATCGGGCTGGCGACGGCGCGGCTGTTCGTGGCGGAGGGGGCGCGGGTGGCCATCACCGGGCGCAACCGGGAGACGCTGGACGCGGCGGTGAAGGAGCTGGGCGCGAACGTGCTGGCGGTGCAGGCGGACGCCACGGATCCGGCCGCGCTGGAGCATGCGGTAGCGGCGACAGTGGAGCGCTTTGGCGGGCTGGACATCGTGTTCGCCAACGCGGGCGTCGCGGCTCAGACGCCCGTGGGCAAGACGACGCAGGAAGCGTTCACGTCCGTGCTCCAGACCAACGTCACCGGCGTGTTCTTCACGGTGCAGGCCGCTGCGGCGCACCTGAAGCCCGGCGCGTCGATCATCCTCACCAGCTCGGTGCACAGCGAGTTGGGGATGCCGGGGTACTCCGCGTACGCGGCGAGCAAGGGCGCGCTGAAGGCGATGGGCAGCGTGCTGGCGGCGGAGCTCGCCCCCAAGGGCATCCGCGTCAACGTCGTGTCTCCTGGCGCGACGAACACGCCCATCTGGGAGAAGAACGCGCCCACGCCGGAGGCCTTCGCGAAGATGGAGCGCGGCATGTCCGCGACCATTCCCATGGCGCGCATGGGCAGGCCGGAGGAGATCGCGAAGACGGTGCTCTTCCTCGCATCCGACGATGCGTCCTACGTGAGCGGGCAGGATCTGTTCGTTGACGGTGGCGTCAACGGCGCGGCGCTGGGTGCGCCCTTGTTCCGCGCGCCCCGGGAGGTTTGATGCCGCCAGTCCCCTCTCCCGGAGCTTTCCGATGACCTCCTCTCTCAAGCCCACCGCGGTCGTCGTGGGCGTCGGCGCTGAACAGGGCCTGGGCGCGGCCCTGTGCCGGAAGTTCGCCTCGGAAGGCCACCACGTGCTCGTCGCCGGGCGCACGCGGGAGAAGTTGGACCGGGTGGTCGCGGGGCTCACGGCCTCCGGTGGCAGTGGCGAGGCGGTGGTCGCGGACGCGACGCGGGAGGCGGACGTCGCGCGGCTGTTCGACCGGGCCCTGGCTCCGGGAGCGGGCTTCGCCCCCGTGGACCTGGTCGTGTTCAACGCCGGCAACAACCGGCAGGTCCCCTTCCGCGACCTGGACGCCGCGACGTTCGAGGACTTCTGGCGGGTGGGCTGCTTCGGCGGGTTCCTCGTTGGACGCGAGGCGGCCCGGCGGCTGGTGCCCCTGGGCCGGGGCACCGTCATCTTCACCGGCGCCTCCGCCAGCCTTCGAGGCCGCGCGGGCTTCGCGCACTTCGCCGCCGCGAAGGCGGGCCTGCGGATGATCTCCCAGGGCATGGCGCGCGAGTTCGGTCCGCAGGGTCTGCATGTGGCCCACGTGCTCATCGACGGCGGCATCGATGGTGAACGCCTGCACACGCTGGCCCCGGAGCGGGTGAAGGCGCTGGGCGAGGACGGGCTGCTCCACATCGACGCCATCGCGGAGACGTACTGGCAACTGCACCGGCAGCACCGTTCCGCGTGGACCCAGGAAGTGGACCTGCGACCGTTCAAGGAGTCGTTCTAGGGCCTCAGGTTTCTGAAGACGCCTCAGCTTTCCGAGCACGCGGACACGCTTGCTGGACGGTGCCGCCCAGAGGGAGCACTGCGATGGCATCGCAGTTGCTCTGCTCGCGGGACACCTCGTCCCACGGGAGCAGGCATCCATGAACACGAACCGATTGCGGCATCTCTTCTCTCGCGCGCTGCGGGCCTCGCTCGCGACGCCGCTGGTGCTGGCGGGCTGTGGCACCGGCAGCACGGACCTGCGGGGCTACTCGGGCATCGAGTGCACGCCGCAGGGCGATCCCGCCATCGATGACCTGAGCATCCAACCCGCGGCGGACTCCGTCGAACTGCGCATCAGCTCAGGCTTCGGCCGCGAGGGTCCGGTGGGCTTCGAGACCCGAGCCTCCACCGGCGAGGCGTGCGCGACCGCCACCAACGTGTCCGCTTGTCAGACAGCTTTGGCCGAGGCGAGCTCCGGCGACGGATTCACCGGCAACTGCGTCCAGCTCTGCTCGAGATACTTTCTGGCGACGACGCGAGGCGATGAGGTGAAGACCTGGGCGTCGCTGCAAGAGCTCCAGGCGTTGCTGGGCGCGGTGGACACCGCGCAGGAAGCGGTGCTCCTCACCTTCGCCGCGGGCTACCGGCTCAGCTGCGACACGCTCAATCAGGGCGCGGTGAAGCGGAATCTGGACGGGGGCTTCAACGTCGTGGCCACGAAGGGCTTCACATGTGGCGAGGGCTCGAACCTGATGCAGTACGTGGTCAAGGTGTCCGCCAACGGCGAGCTCCGCGAGGTGGAGGATCACGTGCTGGAGAAGGGCTCGGGCCCATGCTCCGTGGGCCGCCGGCCCGTGGGGCTGGAGGGCTCGGTCGCGGGGGGTTGCGAGGACGCGCTCGGGCACCACTTCGCGCAGACAGCGCACCTGGAGGCTGCGTCCATCCACGCCTTCCTGCGACTGCGTGAGGAGCTGGCCCTGCATGGCGCGGAGGCAGCCCTCCAGGACGCGGCGCTCGCGAGCGCGGTGGATGAAGTCATGCACACGGAGATGACGGGACGGCTCGCGCGCCGTTACGGGGCCACGCCTCCGCCGCCCGCCGTCGCGGCCGTGCCCCTGCGCCCGTTGCGCGAGGTGGCGTTGGACAACGCCGTGGAGGGGTGCGTGCGCGAGACGTACGGCGCGCTGGTGGCCCATCACCAGGCGCTGCATGCGCGCGACGCGGAGGTGCGCGAGGCCATGGTCCGCATCGCCGAGGACGAGACGCGGCACGCGGGCCTGTCGTGGGACATCGACCGGTGGGCGCGCTCGCGTCTGTCCGCGCCGGAGCAGTCCGCGCTGCGCGAGGCCCAGAAGCGCGCGGTGGCCCTGCTGCGCGCGGAGGTCGCGCTGCCGCTCGATTCAGCGCTCGTCACGGAGGCGGGGCTGCCCACGCCCGAGGCCGCGCTGGCGCTGCTCGACACGCTGGAGCAGGAGCTCTGGGCCTGATCAGCTCGTCGGCTTGTTCCGGGTCGCGGCCTCGCGCGCGGCCTGGAGCGTGTCGTCCACCGCGGACTCCACCGCGTCGCTGACCAACTCCGGCGCGGAGGTGCGCCAACGCTCCAGCGCCGCCTCGTGCATCGCCTCCGGATCCTGGAGCTTCGCGTCCGTCTCCGGAGCCACGTCCGCGATGCAGTCCGGGCACACACCTTTGAGCGCGCGCGACCACACCTCCAGATGCGTGGTGATGAGCACGCCCTCCATGGCCAGGGCCTCGCGCAGTCCCCTTCGACCCGCGCCGCGCATCTGCGTGCCGTGCACGCGGTCCAGCATCGTGCGCATCCAGGCGGCCACCGCCTCGGGTTTCGGACACGTCTGCCTTCCGCATACCCGGCAGGTCGTCTGCCAGGACTGCCCTTCCATTGGAGTCATCGCGACCCACTCCTCGCACCCGGGTTGCGCACGGGCTTTAGCAGGGCTCCTCCTCTCACGCACGTAGACGTGAGCGTCTATGAATGCGGAGAATCCGACTTCCTGGATCCTTCTGGAGCCCTCATGTCCCGAGCCGAGATCGACGAATCGCATGCGCAGTTCCGTGGAGCCTGGCGGCTCATGACGCTGGGGCTGCCCCGTGGCGAGGTCGTGGAGCGTGCGGACGTGTTCATCACCGCGGGCCACGTGACGTGGTCGCTGATGAACATGGCGTTCCTCAATCGCCCCGCGGAGACGGAGGCGGAGCTGATGCGCGCGGTGGACTCGGCCGCGAGCTACTTCGCGCAGGGACAGCACGGGTGGGCCTTCACGCTGACGCCGGAGTGGCTGGCGCCGGGGCTGCGGGAGCAGGCGGACGCGCTGCTCGCCACGCGGGGGCTCAAGCCGGGGATGACCACGTCGGGCATGGTGGCGGACCGGATGCTGGAGCCGGTGCGGCCCCTGCCGCCGCTCGACCTCCGGCCGGTGAACGACACCTGGGGCTACAACGCCGTCGCGGACGTGAACGCCGCGAGCTACGACACACCCCAGGCGCTGGGACGTGAAGCCCTGGCCGCTCCCGGCATCTTCGGCCCCGAGAGCCGGGCCTTCGTCGGCTGCCACGACGGCGCGCCAGCGACGAGCACGGTGGCGCTGCGCGTGGACGGCATTGTCTACATCGCGCTCGTGGCGACGCTCGCGGAGCACCGCCGCAAGAGCGCCGCGGAGACGGTGCTCCGACGCGCGCTGGAGGAGGCGAAGCACGCGTGGGGGCTGGAGCGGACGGTGCTGCATGCCACGGAGGCCGGAGCGCCTGTCTACCGCCGCATGGGCTACCGGGACGTGGCGCCGTTCGTCTCGTACTTCGCGCCCCCGAAGGGAGCGTGAAGCCCACGGCACCGGTTTCCCAGGAAGACATGTGTACTCGCGGGAGTCCGGAGCTGACCCCGCGCGTCAACCGCGCGCACCTGTGCCCAAAGGGTCGTCCACTCAACGCAGCATGAGTCCCACGTCGGGGGCTGGGGTTTGGACTGGCGTCCCCGCTGTCTAGCTTGGTCGATCAGCCCCCCCACCCCTGGACCCCCACCTTGGCGACTCCCACTCGCACCGACGTGCGCCGCTCCACTGCCGCGCTCCTCGGCGCGCTGCTCGTCCTGACCTCCGCCTCCGCCCAGGCGCAGTCCGCGCCCACGCCGCTGGAGGACAACCGCACCATCACGCTGGGCTACATCGACATCGCGTATGAGCTGGGCGGCATCATCGACCCCACGCTGCAACCCGGTGGCACCAGCAGCGTGCGTCCCAACTGGTTCACCTTCGCGCCGCATGCGTCCCAGGCCGGCGGCAAGGGCATGTACAGCGCGGCGCTCGCGCGGCACTTCATCAACACCGCGCGGCTTCAGCCTTCGCTGTCGCTGACGAACGCGCTGGACCGGCTGGGGCTGGACGGCGTGCTGCGTCTGCGGCTCCAGGACCTGTCCCTCCAGCTCATCGCGCAAGGCCTGACGGTGGACGCGGCCACTGCCCTCAGCGTGCTGACGAGCGCGCTCAACGCCGGGGCGCTCACGGACGGGCGCACCCTGCTGGCCACCGCGTCGCGCATGGGCGCGCTGTACTGGAGCGCTCCGGGAGCTACGCCGCTCGACAAGGTGGAGGCCATCGTCATCACCCTGGAGCGCACGCTCCACGAAGGCAACCTCGCCATCTACAACGACATCGGCGGTTCGGCGCGTCTGTATCTGGACTGGCGCGCCGCCGCCACCGGGCCCATCACGCCCGCGCGCGTGCTCACCGAGTTCACCCTGGTGGACGCCAACAGCGTGGAGGCGCAGCAGGCGTATGCCTATGCCATTGCGCACGCGGAGGACTCGCCGCGTCCCACGCGCATGGATTTGATCTTCCCCGGCATGCACTGGAAGAGCCTGCTCCTCGCCGCGTTCGCGCTCTACGAGGACGCCCGGCTCGCACCCACGCCCGCACGCCGTGACGCGCTCGTCGCCATGGGCACCAACTTCGTCGCGTGGCGCGAACAGTACGACCAGGCCCAGCCTGTCTTCACGCCCGCGGGTTCTCCTACCGACGAGGTGTCTCGCGCGGCCGTGCTCCAGATGCTGACACCCTTCCTGATGACGGACTTCGGCACCGTGCGCTGGACGTACGCGGACTATGCGTATGCCCAACCGGACCGCGACGGAAACCCGCTCACCTCCCCTCCGTGCGAGTACAGCTGGGCGGACTTCTGGGATCGGTGGAACGGCATCCTCTTCGCGTTCGACAAATCCTATGCACGGCCCACCGAGTTGTGGGTCATGCCTGAACCCCTCACGGATCCGCTGGGCTGACAGACGGCCCGGACGCCCGGTGCGCTCGCTTGACGGGCGCGGGCGCCGTGCGGGAGCGTGCAAACCCGATGAGTCCTCTCCCCGGTGGTCCGTTCGAACCTGTTCGCCACGCATCCAAGGACGATGCGTCCTCACCGGGCACGGCCGCCGCGCGCGCGCCGCGAGACGCGAATCAGCCCCCTGTTCCGGCCGACGAGGCCAGCATGTCCGCGCAGACCCGCTTGCAGGTCCTGCGGGAGATGATGGCCGAGGCGTTCCTGGCGCTCGACGCGCAGGGAACCATCCATGAGCTCAACCACCGTGCCGCGTCGCTGCTGGGCCTGCCGTATGGCACCTGCCAGGGCCTGACGCCGTGGGAAGCGCAGCCGATGCTGGCCGGCACGACGTTACACGAGCGGCTGCTGGACGCGCTCACCACGCGCGAGCCCGCGCGCTTCCTGTCGGAGCTGCCGTCAGGCGTCTGGCTGGAGTTGTCCGTGCGGCCGGTGGGCGGCGAGACGTGGGTGCTGGCCACGGACATCACCCGCCGTCAGCGCGCGGAGACCGAGGTCGCGCGCACCGAGGAGCGCTTCCGCCAGCTGGGCGAGCGGTTCCAGGTGGCGCTGGAGTCCGCGCAGATGGCGGTCTGGGAGACGAACCTCGTCACCGGGCAGGTGTTCCGCTCGGAGGGGCATGACCGGCTCTACGGCTACCCGCAGCCCCTGGCGGAGTGGACGCACGAGCAGTTCCTGGCGTCGCTGCATCCGGATGACCGGCCGGCGGTGGAAGCGCAGGTGACGGCCATCTTCCACAACGACGTGCTGTCGTATTCCTCCACCTTCCGCACGCACTGGCCGGACAACACCTGGCACTGGCTCATCAGCCGGTCGCGAGTCATCCGCGACGCGAACGGCAAGGTGATGGTGGTGCGCGGGGCCATCCTGGACATCACCGCGCTGAAGGAGACGGAAGAGGCGTTGCAGGAGGCGGTGCGTACGCGCGACGACTTCCTGTCGGTGGCAAGCCACGAGCTGCGCACGCCGCTTACGTCGCTGCGCTTGCAGGTGGACCTGCTGCGGCGCATGGCCGAGTCGAAGGGCCACGAGCCCCTGGGCTCCGAGAAGGTCACGACGCGGCTGGACGCGGCGGACCGGCAGCTCAAGCGGCTGACGTCGCTGTTGGACAACCTGCTGGACGTGAGCCGCATCCGCACGGGCAAGCTGGACTTCGATCTGACGAGCGACGACCTGGCGCCGGTGGTGCAGGACCTGGTGGCGCGCTTCGGGGACGAGGCGAAGCAGGCCGGGGTGGAGCTGGACGCGCGCGTGGAGGGCCCCGCGCCGTGCCGGTTCGACCGGCTCAAGCTGGAGCAGGTGCTGAGCAACCTCATTTCCAATGCGCTGAGATACGGCCAGGGCACGCCGGTGCTCGTGGCGCTGCGCCGTCAGGACGGACAGCTGCGGCTGACCGTGCGGGACGGCGGCCCGGGAGTCCCCGCCACCGAGCGCGAGCGCATCTTCCAGCGCTTCGCCCAGGTGCAGGGCTCCGCGCGCACGGGAGGCCTGGGACTGGGGCTCTACATCGTGCAGCAGATCGTGGAAGCGCACCGCGGCCGCGTCTGGGTGGAAGAAGCATCCGGCGGCGGCGCGGCGTTCGTGGTGACGCTGCCGGTGGACGGGGCGTAGGCGGGCTTCAGGGCTCGAGCGACGCTTCTCCACTGTCGACGGGAAAGCCCAGCCGGAGGGACTGCGTCTCGCCTGGCTTCAGGTCCACGGGCACGCGCATTGCCACCGGGCCGAACAAGCCATCGATGGCGAAGAAGGTGTAGCGGCCGGGAGGCAGCTGGCTGAAGGTGAGGTCCCACGGCCAGTTTTGAAACTCCGGCACATCCGGATCGTCCGACGGCCACTCGGTCGCGGCGGGATCGCGGGTGAATCCGGAGCGCTGGAGGGCTCGCAAGCCTCTGAACGTCTTCGGCATGTCCACATGGCCGGGAACGAGGAAGGTCTCCAGCCGTTCGCGTGAATCCGGGAAGTGCACCTGGAGCGCGCCCCCTCCAGTCCTCGGGACGAAGTCCCTGCGTTCGCGTTCGCGTGACGAGAGCGAGACGGGCTGGGGTGAGAAGACCAGCGGTGCGGGCCTTGGCCACGGAGCATCCCGGACCTGCTCCTCCGAAACGTGCACGAAGCACTCACGGCCCCCTGGAACGCTCAGCACGTAGTGGCCGGCTTCATCCGTCGTGGTGCGGGTATCGAGCCCGGCCTCGCAGCGCGCCCGGACCGTCACGCCCGCGAGCGGAACACGCGCCCCATCCGTCACGAAACCCTGGAGCACCGCGTCCGCGGTCAACCGCAGCTCCACCTGGTCCTCGTGCGCTCCGACCTCGTGCAAGGCCGTTCCGCCCTGCTCCTCGTTCACCCGGAGGAACACGGGGCGATGGGGCAGGCCCGCGAGACGGAAGCGCCCGGCCTTGTCCGTGCCATTCCCGCCCCCGGTGAATGCGTCGCGCGGGATCTGCAGGTCGTCGGGCTCCACCAGGTCGATGCGAGCATAGGGAACCTGGGTTCGCCCATCTTCGTGGAACACCTGACCCTGAACGATGTGCCCGGGATCGAGCGTGATGTCAGGGAGCGTCCGCTCCTCGTGCGCGTGCCCTTCGAATCGCAGGCGGACCGAGGCCATGTCCGGCGCCCCGAAGGACAGGGTGTAGGGACGCGAGGTTTCCGTGGTCCAGGCGAAGCGGCCTTCACGATTGGCCACCGTCCAACTGTGGATCCAGTACAGCGACAGGGGCTTCCCAACCGGATCGACGACACGGCCCACCAGACGGCCCGTCGGCTGGAACACCACGGGCCCGCCATCCGGGCCGGAAGGACCTTGTTCCGCGAGGCCCACGAGCTGGTCGATCCCATCCGTGGACCTGAGCTCGAGCTTGTGGGGCCGAGCCAGGGGATGCATCAACTCGAAGCGCCCGTCCGGGCCGGTGCGGGTCGTGCACTCGCCCTTGAGGCCCCTGCCCTCCGGAGACTCGAGCGCCGTGGCCCGAAGCACCAGGCCGGCCAGCGGTTCCCCGTCGGGAGTTACCGCCCGTCCTGTCCAGGCCCCCGCCTTGGCAGCGCCTTCGAAGCTCACCGTGACTTCGGACTTCTGTCCGGGAAGGACCTCGACGTCCACGTCGCGATCCCACCGGCATCCGGCGGCAGGCTCGTAGCCCGCCGTCACGCGATAGCGCTGCGGCGCGAGTCGCAGGTAGCGCATTCCCTCAGGCGTTTGCTCGGACTCACGCGAAACGTCGAGCCACCGGTCGACGGGATGCAAGAGGTTCGTGGCGTTCGGGACGACGCGTCCCTCGGTGTCGACCACCCGCACGAGCAATGGCGAGCCTCGTCCCATCACGACGGTGAGCTCGGGCTGGGGCGTGATGACCTTCAACCGCCGCCAGGCCCACTTCGGCTTGGTGGAATAGAGCAGGCCCTCGCCAGCGGCCGCGCCCTGGAAGTTGAACCGGCCCTGCGCGTCACTGGTGGTTTGCACGACCGGGGCGCCGACGTGGGAAGAGACGAACCGGAGCCGGACGTCGCTCACGGGCTTCCCCTCCGTATCCACCACGCGTCCTGAGAGTGGCACCGCGCGAGCCAGGGGCAGCTCCATCCGGGGCCTCGGTTCCGGCGCGATCCGGATGTCCGTGCGCGAGGTCGTCACGAAGCCGGGTGCCTGGATCTCGGCGGCATACCAGCCTGGCTTCAGCGCAACGCGTCCCGTTCCGTGTGCGTCCGTCGTGCCGGGCAGTGCCGTGTCTCGCTTCAAATCCGCGCGCCAGATTTTCACCTGCGCGCCGGGGACAGGTTGTCCCTCCGGGTTCACGACCCGGAACTTCCATGTCACTTCATTCGCCGGTCCGGGCGTTTCCCACTCCGGACGCGTGCCCGCGCACGCGAGCACCACGGCAACGAGCCCCACCCAGCTCCATCGCATGCCCCTCAGATTAGCAGGGCGGGACGCTGCCAGTGGAGGGCGCGTCGCCGGGATTCAAGGCACGAGGAACGTGCCTCCACTGTCGACGGGAAAGCCCGGCTGGAGGGACTGCGTCTCGCCCTGCTTCAGGTCCACGGGCACGCGCAAGACCGCTGTCGCTCCGTCCTGGGGCTCGACGGCGAAGAGCGTGTAGCGCTTGTCCGGCAGATGGCTGAAGGAGAAGTCCTTCTGCCAGTATTCATTGACGGGCATGTCCGGATCATCCGTCCGCCACGGGTTTAGAGCCGGATCGCTGATGAAGGCGGACCGCTGGAGCGCTTTCAGGTCCGCGAATGTCTTCGGCATGCGCGCGTTGCCAGGAACGAGGAACGTCTCCAGCCCATCCCTCACCTTTGGGAAGTGGACCTGGAGTCGCGCACCACCGCTCCTCGAAACGAAGTCCCTGCGTTCGCGCTCCCGAGGTGAGAGGGAAACAGGTTGGGGAGAGAAGACGGGCGGCGTGGGCCGCGGCCACGTGTAGATCCAGCGCCGATCCACCGGAAAGTGCACGAAGCAATCCCTGTCCGCTGGCACTCGGAGCACGTAGTGGCCGGCATCGTCGGTCTTGGTGCTGGCATCGAGCCCGGCCCCGCACCGCACTTCGAGCATCACGCCCGCAAGCGGAACACGCGTTCCATCCGTCACGAAGCCTTCGAGCGTTGCATCCGGCTTCAGCCGGAGCTCCACCCGAGACTCACGAGCCCCAAGCTCATACAGGAGGGTCCCGCCTTCCAGGCGATTCAACCGGAGGTACTGCGGACGCCGTGGCACATGGTCCAAGCGAAAGCGGCCGGCCTCGTCGGGGCGAGCCCCGAAGCGGGAGTTCCAGAGCTTGATGTCCACGTCGGCGGGGTCCACCAGCTCGATCCAGACCTTTGTCACGGGTGTGCGTCCATCCGCCTCGAGCAGCCTGCCCAGCACAGAGTGCCCCGTGTCGAGCTGGATGTCCGGGACCCTTCGCTCCTCATGCGCGCGAGCCTCGACCCGCACGCGCGAGGAGGCCATGTACGCGGCGTCGACACGCAAGGAGTAGGTCCGGGACCGGGTCGGCCCCCGGATGAATCGGCCATCACGGTCGGACTGGCTCTGCCAGTCGACGTCGAAGTAGGTCATGGGTTTCCCATCAGGGCCGAGGACGCGTCCCACCAATGTTCCGGGAGCGTGGAACACCACGGGTTCGTCCTTCGCATTGGAAGGTGCGAGCTCCGCCTCGCCGACCCGCTCATGGGGTTCAGCCGCGTGTCTGAGCTGGAGTCGATGGAGCCCTGCCTGGGGATGCGACAACTCGAAGCGTCCGTCCGGACCGGTCGTGCCCTCACAACCCTCTTCGACCTCCATGCCCTCCGCGGAGGGAGGCGCCGTGGCCCGCAGCTTCATGTTGGCCAGCGGCCGCCCGTCGGGTGTCACCGCCCTGCCCGTCCAGGGGCCCGCGCTGGTAGCGCCTTCGAAGCTCACGGTGACTTCGGCCTGCTGTCCGGGGAGGACTTCAACGTCCACGGCGCGGCGCCACCAGCAACGCGGGGCCGGAGCGTAGCTGGCGATCACGCGATAACGCTGCGCTGGGAGCAACTGGTGGACCGTTCCTTCAGGCGTCTGCTCGGACTGATGCCGGATACCAATCGGCCGGTCCAGGGGGGTGATGGAACTATGGGAGTTGGGGATCAGGCGTCCCTCGAGGTCCAGACCCCGCACGAGCAACGACGAGAGCTGTCCCATCACGACAGTGAGTTCCGGCTGGGGCGTGATGACCTTCAACCGTTGCCAGCTCCAACCGTCCTTGTCGGAGTAGAGGAAGCCCTCGCCAGCGGCTGCACCCTGCATGCTGAACTGGCCCGCCTCGCCGCTGATGGCTTCCACGAAGGGAGCGGCGGCGTTGGAGGACGCGAAGCGGATCCGGACGCCCGACACGGGCTTTCCCTCCGCATCCACGACGCGTCCAGCGAGGGGCGCCGAGCGCGCCAGGGACAGCTCCATCCGGGGCTTCGAGTCCGGCGCGATCCGGATGTCCTCGCGGAAGGCCGTCACGAAGCCACGCGCCTGCACCTCCGTGCCATACCAGCCCGGCTTCAGAGCAACGCGTCCGGTCCCCTGCGCATCCGTCGAACCGGGCTGCCCATAGGCTGGCGACTGATCCGCGCGCCAGACGTTCACTCGCGCACCGGACACGGGTTGTCCCTCCGGGTCCACGACCCGGAACACCCATGTCACGTCCTTCGCCGGTCCGGGCGTTTCCAACTCCGGACGCGTGCCCGCGCAAGCGAGCACCACGGCAACGAGCCCCACCCAGCTCCATCGCATGGCGTGAAGCATACGCGATGGGTTCGCATCAGCGCATGAACGGCCTTCCGCCTCCGCGACCAGGACGCGCGGACTGGATGACGTGCACGCCGGTCCCGGTCAGCTCCACGGGGATGCGCAGGATCGCGTCCGTTCCCTCCAGCTCGTCCCGGATGAAGAGCGTGTAGTGCCCCAGGGGAAGACGACTGAAGCGGAAGTCCGCCCCCAACATGAAGTGGGGAGCGAAGGACTCGTGCCCGGACTCCGACTCCCATGTGTTCGGCATCGGGTCGGGTCCGAAGCCAGCCCGGAGCAGGTCATCCAGCGCCTCGGGCGAGCGAGGCCAGGGGACGTCTCCCGGAAGCACGAACGCGGTGATGAGCTCGCGAGATGCCTCGACGCTCACCTCCAACGACGCGGGCCCCTCACGGGACTCGAAATCCAACGCCTGCCGTGAGCCGGACGACACACGAAGCCGCGTCGAGGAGAAGGACACCGGAGGCGGCTGGGGCGGAAAAGGCGGCCGGATGTTCAGGGGGCTCCCTTCGGGATGCACGAAGCACTCGCGGTCTCCCGGGATGTTCATGGAGTAGAGGCCCGCCCCGTCGCTCCTGGAGCTCACCGTGAACCCACCTTCGCAGCGGACGTTCAGGCTCACCCCCGCCAGCGGAACCCGCGCTCCATCCGTCACGGAACCGTGCAGTTCCGCATGGGGAACGAGCCGCAACCGCACCGCCGTCTCATTCGGTTCGAGCGCATGGAGCACGGTCCCGTGTTCCTTCGAATCGACGCGCAGGAACTGGAGCCGGCCAGGCACATGCTCGAATTGGAAGCGCCCCTCTGCGTCGGTCATCACCGCCCGCAGGCGACGCGGCGGTCCATGGCCGTCCAGGTCGAACGCCTCCACGAGCTGGACCTCCTGATGGGGCACGCCCGTGCGTCCGTTCCTCGCGAAGACGCGGCCCTGCACGGTGCGGCCCTCGTCGAGCACGACGTCTGGAACCTGGAGCACTTCCCCTTCCCGCCCCTGCGCGCGCACGAGGGCGGGGGCGAATCCCAACACATCGATGACCCACTGATAGGTGTGGGTCAAGTCCACGTATCGCACGTACTCGCCCCGCGGATTGTGTGGGGGGTGTCCGTCGACTTCGAAGAAGCCCACGGGCTGCCCATCCGGGCGCACGACACGACCCTTCAGAGCACCTCCATCCTTGCGAAACACCAGCGCTTCACCCGTCCCCGGCGGCGGTGACCCTTGCGACCTCCATTCGAAGCGCGCGCTGGAATCCGTCATCGAGATGAAGTCGGGATTCTCCAACAGGTGCGGGAGGATGAAGCTCCCGTCACTTGCCGTGCGGAAATCACACTTCCCTCGCAGCCCTGCCTCGGTGGTCGATGTGCTTCCCGTCCACGCCATTCCCTCGCGGTCAGCAACCCCCTGGCCCTTGGACTCCACTGCACGTGCCCGCCAGGGCCCCAGCCCGTGGATCCCCTCGAAGCTGACCGTCGCCTCCGTCCGTGTACCTGGCGCGACCTGGACTTCGATGGAGCGATCCCACCAGCACTCCGGTGAGGGCTCGTAGCGGCCGGTGACGAGGTAGCGTCCTGCGCGAAGCTGCTGGAAGACGACGTCCTCCGGACCCTGCTCCGGGAACCGCTCGAAGGGGCGCCTTTCGTCCATCGCATTGATGTGAGTGGCCACTCCTGGCAACGCCCTGCCCTGGGGGTCCAGCACCCGGACACGCAGCGAACTGAGCCCGCCCATCACCACCGTCAACTCCGGTGCGGGCGCCACGAACTCCAGCCGCGTCGGACTCCAGTCGTACTTCTCCGCACGAAGCGTCACGCTCCCTGCGGGAACGCCGTCGAAGTGGAAGCGCCCTTCCGCATCGCTCTCGGTCGGCTGGACGGACACAGCCTCGTTGGCGAGGCTGAGTCCAAGCCGGGCCCTCGCGACGGGCCGTCCTTCCAGATCCACCACGCGCCCGGCGATTGGCGCCGCGCGCTCCAGCGTCACATCCAGACGCGCCTCTCCGCCAACGGGGACCCGTGCATCCGCGCGGGTCACACTCACGAAGCCCGCCGCCTCCGCCTGGACGACATACCAGCCCGGCATCACCCGGAGCCGGGCCGTCCCCGTCGCATCCGTGGTGCCTGACCTGATGACCAGGCTCCCGCGATCCGCGCGGCGTGCCACCAGCCTCACGCTGGAAACAGGCTGTCCGGCCGGATCCAACGTGCGGATCGTGAACGCCACCTCCTCCATGGGCCATCGGGTCTTCGTTTGCACCGGACGCGGCGCCTCCGCGCACGCGAGCACCACGGCCAAGAGCCCCACCCAGCTCCATCGCATGCCCCGCAGGTTAGCAGGGACTGGCGCGGATGCGGCGCCGGCATCAATCCATGAGCAGCGCCCCTCCACTCTCCAGGGGGAAGCGGAGCGGAAGGGACTTCGTCTCCTCGCGGATCAGGTCAACCGGCACGCGCAGGACCGCGAACGCGGTGTCCTGGGGTTCGACGACGAAGAGCGTGAAGCGCTTCCCCGGGAGGTGGCTGAACGTGAAGTTCTTCTGCAGGAATTGATATCCGGGCACGTCCGGATCATCCGAACGCCAGGTGAGTGAAGGCGGGTCGATGCTGAAGGCGGACCGCTGGAGTGCTTTCAGCTCCGCGAAGCTCTTCGGCATGCGCGCATTGCCAGAGACAAGGAACGGCTCCAGTCGTTCACGCGGCTCGGGGAAGTGAACACGGAGCGTGGCACCAGCACTTCGGGGCACGAAGTCCGTGCGCTCACGCTCACGCGGGGAGAGCACCACGGGCTGGGGCGAAAAGACGAGCGGTGGAGGCCTGGGCCAGGGCGCTCTATCCCGGAGTTGCTCCTCTGAAGCATGCACGAAGCAATCCCGGTCCGCGGGAACGCGGAGCACGTAGTGCCCGGCTTCGTCGGTCTTGGCGCGGGCATCGAGCCCGGCCTCGCAACGCACCTGCACTGTCACCCCCGCGAGAGGAACCCGCGCGCCATCCGTCACGAAGCCTTCGAGCGTTCCGTCGGGTTTCAGCGTGAGGTCCACCCGGTCCTCGCCGGGCCCGAGCGCGTACAGGATCGTCCCGGCCTTCTCGTCATTCACCCGAAGGTATTGCCGTCGCCGGGGCACGCGGTCGAACCGGAAGCCGCCAGCCATGTCGGCGGGAAGCACATGAGGAAAGTACGAACGCCGGATGTCCACATCGTCGGGGTCCACCAGTTCGACCCTGGCTTGGGGCACCGGGGTAAGGCCATCCGCCTCGACGACCCGCCCCACCACGGAGTGCCCGGCGTCGAGCATGATGTCCGGGACCGTCCTCACCTCATGTTCGCGGCCTTCGACACGCACGCGCGTCGGAGCCATGTTCGGAGCACTGGCGATCAGCGAGTAGGTGCGAGACGCCCACAGCTCCCGGCTGAAACGACCTTCGGGTTCGGTAAAGGATGCCCAATCGACGCTGTACTCGGGCACAGGCTTTCCGTCGGGCCCGAGGACCCGTCCCACCAGCGTGCCAGGCGAGCGGAACACCACGGGTCCGCCCTTCATGTCGGAAGGCGCTTGTTCCGCCACGCCCATCTGCCGGTGAGCTGCCTGGGTTCGGAGCTCGAGCTTGTGAGGCCGCGCCAGGGCACCCAACCACTCGAAGCTTCCGTCCGGGGCGGTGAGGGTCTCGCACTCGCCTCCGGGCCCCTTGTCCTCCGGAGCCTTGAGCGCCGTGGCGAGCAGTCGCAGTCCGGCCAGCGGCTTGCCGTCAGGCGTCACCGCCCGGCCCATCCAGGGGCCCGCACGGGTGACATCCTCGAAGCTCACGGTGACATCGGCCTGCTGCCCGGGAAGGACTTCGACGTCCACGCTTCGCTTCCACCAGCAACCGGCGTGAGGAACGTAGACAGCCGTCACGCGATAGCGCTGCGCCGCGAGTCGCAGGTGGACGGTCCCCTCGGGCGTTCGCTCTGACTCGTGCGAGAGGTCGACCCACCGGTCGATGGGGCTCACGAAGCTCGAGGAGTTCGGGGCCACGCGTCCGTCGATGCCGAGCACCCGCACGAGCAATGACGAGCGCCGGCCCATCACGACGGTGAGCTCGGGCTGGGGCGTGAGGACCTTCAACCGCTGCCAGCTCCACTCCTCCTTGTCGGAATAGAGCAACCCCTCGCCAGCGCTCACACCCGCGAAGGTGAAGTGGCCCTGCGCATCACTGGTGGTTTCGACGACCGGGGCGGCGACGCTGGAAGAGACAAACCGGAGCCGGACGTCGCTCACGGGCTTCCCCTCCGCATCCACCACGCGTCCGGAGAGTGGCGCCGTGCGCGCCAGGGACAGCTCCATCCGGGGCTTGGATTCCGGCGCGATCCGGATGTCCGTGCGGAATGCCGTCACGAAGCCTCGTGCCTGGACCTCCGCTGCATACCAGCCCGGCTTCAGGAGATGGGCCCCCGCCCCCTGTGCATTCGTCGTCCCAGGCCGCGCGCTGTCTTGCGACAGATCCGCGCGCCAGACGTTCACCCGCGCACCGGACACGGGCTGTCCCCCCGGATCCACGACCCGGAACACCCACGTCACTTCATTCGCCGGTCCGGGCGTTTCCAACTCCGGACGCGTGCCCGCGCAAGCGAGCACCACGGCAACGAGCCCCACCCAGCTCCATCGCATGCCCCACAGGTTAGCAGGGCGTGACGCTGCCGTGGACGGAATGCAGGCGGGCTTCAGGGCACGAGCAGCGTCCCCCCACTGTCGGCGGGAAAGCCGAGCCGGAGGGCCTTCATCTCGCCCTGCTTCAGGTCCACGGGCACGCGCAGAACCGACGGTCCGAACTCCCCATCGATGGCGATAAAGGTGTAGCGGCCGGCCGCCAGATGGCTGAAGGCGAAGTCCGTGCGCCAGTAGTAAGCCTCCGGCACATCTGGATCCTCCGGCGGCCATTTCCTCGCGGCGGGATCGCTGGTGAATGCGGAGCGCTGGAGGATCCGCAGGGCTCCGTACGTCTTAGGCATGTCCACATGGCCGGGAACGAGGAAGGTCTCCAGTTTCTCGCGTGGCTCCGGGAAGTGGACCTGGAGCGCGACCCCTCCGTCCCTCGGGACGAAGTCCCTGCTTTCGCGCTGGTGAGGCGAGAACGAGACGGGCTGGGGTGAGAAGACCAGTGGCGCGGGCCGGGGCCACTGGGCATCCCGGAGCGGCTCATCCGAAACGTGCACGAAGCACTCGCGGTCCCCCGGAACGCGCAGCACGTAGTGGCCTGCTTCATCCGTCGTGGTGCGGGTGTCGAGCCCGGCCTCGCAGCGCGCCCGGACGGTCACGCCCGCGAGCGGAACGCGCGCCCCATCCGTCACGACCCCCTGGAGCACCGCGTCCGCGGTCAGCCGCACCTCCACCTGGTCCTCGTGAGGTCCGACCTCGTACAAGGCCGTTCCGCACTGCTCGTCGGTCACCCGAAGGAACTGGGTGCTTCGGGGCAGCTGTTTGATGTGGAAGCGGCCCGCCTCGTTCGCTTCATTCGCCGCGCGGTGCTCGTCGCGCGGGGTCTCCAGGTCGGCGGGGGCCACCCGCTCGACGCGGGCATGGGGAACCCCTGTCTGCCCATCTTCGTGGAACACCCGGCCCACGACGGTGTGACCGGGTTCGAGCGTGATGTCAGGGAGCGTCAGTTCCTCGCGCGCGCGAGCTTCGACTCCTAGCAGCGCGCCAGGAGGATGGAACACCACGGGCCCGCCATTGGGGCCGGAAGGTGCTTGTTCCGCGACGCCCATCTTCCGGCGAAGCCCATCCATGGACCCGAGTGCGAGCTTGTAGGGCCGAGCCAGGGGATGCCTCAACTCGAAGCGTCCGTCCGGGTCTGTCGTCGTCATGCATTCGCCCATGAGGTCCCCGCCCTCCGGCATCTTGAGCGCCGTGGCCCGAAGCACCAGGCCAGCCAGCGGTTTCCCGTCGGGAGTCACAGCCCGGCCCGTCCAGACTCCCGCACTGGAGACGCCTTCGAAGCTCACCGTGAATTCAGCCTGCTGTCCGGGAGGGACGTCGACGTCCACGGTGCGGTCCCACCAGCACCCAGACGCAGGAGCGTAGCTGGCCGACACGCGATAGCGCTGCGCCGGGAGTCGCAGGTGGCGCGCTCCCTCAGCCGTTTGCTCGGACGCGTGCGAGATGCCGACATTCCGGTCGATGGGCCTCACGAAGCTACGGGAGTTCGGGACCACGCGGCCCTCGGGGTCGACCACCCGTACGAGCAATGACGAGTGTTGGCCCATCACGATGGTGAGTTCGGGCTGGGGAGTGACGACCTTCAAGCGGTGCCAGCTCCAATCCGCCTTGCTGGCATAGAGCAGGCCCTCGCCCGCGGCCACGCCCTGGAGGGTGAACTGGCCCTGCGTGTCACTGGAGGTTTGCACGAGCGGGGTGGCGACGGTGGAAGAGACAAACCGGAGCCAGACGCTGTTCAGCGGCTTTCCCTCCGTGTCCACCACGCGTCCGGAGAGTGGCACCGTGCGCGCCAGGGACAGCTCCATCCGCGGCCTCGAATCCGGCGCGATCCGGATGTCCGTGCGGAATGCCGTCACGAAGCCCCGGGCCTGGACCTCCGCGGCATACCGGCCCGGCTTCAGCGCAACACGTCCGGTCCCCTTTGCGTCCGTCATGCCGGGCAGCGCGTTGTCTTGCGACAGCTCCGTGCGCCAGACGTTCACCCGCGCACCGGGGACAGGTTGCCCCTCCGGGTCCACGACCCGGAACATCCACGTCACATCCTTCGCCGGTCCGGGCGTTTCCAACTCCGGACGCGTGCCCGCGCAAGCGAGCACCACGGCAACGAGCCCCACCCAGCTCCATCGCATGGCGTGAAGCATACGCGCAGGACTCACGTCAGCGCGTGTACGGCCTTCCGCCTCCGAGACCGGGGCGCTCGGACCGGATGATGTGCACGTCGGTTCCAGTCAGCTCCACGGGCATGCGAAGGACCGCATCCGCTCCATCAATCGCATCCCGGATGAAGACCGTGTAGTGCCCCAGGGGAAGATGGCCGAAGTGGAAGACCGCCCCCCACATGAACGAGGGAGTGAAGCCGTCGTCATCATCTTCCGGGTTGAAGCCGGCCCGGATGAGCGCATCCAATGATTCGGGCGAGCGGGGCCACGGAACGTCTCCTGGCAGGACGAACGCAGTGACGAACTCGAGGGATGCCTCGACGCTCACCTTCAGCGAGGCAGCGCCTTGGCGAGGCGTGGGGTCCAGCGCATGGCGCGAGCCGGGCGCCAGACGAACCCGCGTCGGAGAGAAGGACACCGGAGGCGGCAGGTGCCCATCCCGGACATTCAGAGGGCTCACGACGGGATGCACGAAGCACTCGCGGTCTCCCGGGATGTTCATGGAGTAGAGGCCCGCCGGGTCCGTTCCCGTGTTCATCTTGAAGCCACCTTCGCAGCGGACATGCAGGCCCACTCCCGCCAGCGGAACCCGTGCGCCATCCGTCACGGAGCCATGCAGCTCCGCGTTGGGAACGAGCCGCAACCGCACCGCCGACGCATCGGGTTCGAGCGCCTGGAGCACGGTCCCCTGGTCCTTCGCATCCACGCGCAGGTACTGGAGCCGGCCCGCCACATGCTCGAATTGGAAGCGCCCCTCTGCGTCGGTCCTCGCCGCCCGCGGGCGATTCGACCGATGCCCGTCCAGGTCGAACGTCTCCACGAGCTGGACCTTTTGATTGGGCACGCCCGTGCGACCGTTTCTCGCGAAGACGCGGCCCTGCACGGTGCGGCCCACGTCGAGCACGACGTCCGGAACCTGGAGCTCTTCCCCAACCTGCCCCTGCGCGCGCACAAGGGCGGGAGCAAAGCCCAACACGTCGATGACCCACTGATAGGTGTGGTTCATCCACACGCCCTGCACGTACTCGCCCCGTTGATTCCCCGGAAAGTATCCGTCGACTTCGAAGTAGCCCACGGGCTGCCCATCCGGGCGCACGACACGGCCCTTCAGGGCCCCGCCCTCCGTGGGAAACACCAGCGCTTCGCCCGTCCCCGCCCCGAGCGCGCCCTTCAAGATCCGCGTGGGTGACGGTTTGTCGGAGTTCCAGACCACCTGGACCGGAGGCCCGGTCACACGTGAAAGAGAGAAGGAGCCATCCGGCTCCACGCCGGCTTCGCACCTTCCGCGCAGACCAAGTGCGTCCTCTCCGTGATCCCCCATCCAGGCCATCACCCGTCCACCGCCGAGCGCCCTTCCCTTGTCGTCGACAGCACGCCCGCGCCAGGGCCCGAACCCCTCGACCCCTTCGAAGCTCACCGTCGCTTCCGTCTGTTGCCCCGGAAGCACGTGGACTTCGATGACACGTTCCCACCCGCATCCCACCGAGGGCTCGTATCGACCCGAGACGTGGTAGCGACCGGCGGGGAGGTTCAGGAACAGGATGCCCTCGGGCACCTGAATCGGGCTCTTCGTCATCGGACGCTCGCCTTCCTCCTCGAGTGAGATCCACACGGAAGGCTCAGGCAGTTGATGCTGTTGGGGATCCAGCACCCGGACCCGCATCTTGCCGAGTCCCCCCATCACCACCGTCAACTCCGGTGCGGGCGCCGCGAGCTTCAGCCGCGTCGGACTCCAAGCATCCTTCTCCGCGCGAAGCGTCACCGCTCCGGCGGGAACGCCGTCGAAGTGGAAGCGCCCTTCCGCATCGCTCTCGGTCGGCGGGACGGCCACGTCTTCGTTCGCGAAGCGGAGTTCAAGCCGAGCCCCCGCGACGGGCCGTCCGTCCAGATCCACCACGCGACCGGCGACGGGTGCGGCGCGCTCCAGCGTTACGTCCCAACGAACCTCATCACCGAAAGGAACCCGCGCATCCGTGCGGGTCACGCTCACGAAGCCGGGCGCCTCCGCCTGGAGGACATACCAGCCCGGCATCACCTGAAGCCGCGCCGTGCCGGTCGCATCCGTGGTGCCTCCCCTGGCGACGGAGGACCCGCGATCCGCGCGGCGCGCTACGAGGGACACACCTGGAACCGGTTGGTTCGCCGCATCCACGACGCGTACGCCCACCGGCACCTGTTCCTGAGGCCAACGCTTCATCACCGGACGCGGCGCTTCCGCGCACGCGAGCACCACGGCCAAGAGCCCCACCCAGCTCCATCGCATGCCCCGCAGGTTAGCAGGGCATCGTGAGGCGCGACTCCATCAGTGAACGAAGTGCACGCCCCCCACCACGGCGCGCTTCGTCTCGAACCTGTGGACACCAGGCTCCGTGAGGTTCACGGAGTAGCGGAGCACAAAGAGCCCGTTACGGTTTCCGAGCACGAAAACCGTGTAGCGGCCCAGCGGCAGCTGGCTGAACCGGGGCTCACCCCAGGAGCGATAGAACCAGTTCTCGACCTGGCGTTCCGGGCGCTGCTCGGCGGGGGCCGAATCCGGTTCGGCAGCGGAGGCTATCAGCGCGTTCATGGCCTCCGCCGTCGACGGCATCGGAACATCCCCCGGCACGAGGATGACCCGATCCCACTCGCCCGCATCCGGAAACAAGACCTGCACGGCAGCGGGGCCCGTGCGCGGCCGCAGCTCCACCCGGACCGTCTCTCCTGGACGGCCACTGTTGAATCGCAAGGGCCAGAAGACGCGCAGCGGGGGCATGGGCCAACCGCCTGGGTCTTTGTATTGATAGACACTCAAGACACACTCGCGCTCCGGGACGACCGACAAGCTGAACCGTCCCTCCGCGTCGGTGACGGGCACCCGGTCGGGATAGACCTCGCACCCCGTCATCAGGCTGAGGCCCTGCAAGGGGCGCCCCACTTCATCCACCATCGTGCCAGCCAGCGTGGCCTCCGGACTGAGCCGCATCGTCACCTCCTCCACGTCCGCGCCCAACGGCTGTGAGGCCGTTCCATCTTCTTCCGTCTCCGCATCGAGGATGAACGGCTCTCGCGGCACGTGATCCAGCACGTAGCGGCCCTCCGGATCCACGTTCAGGAACGTCTGGAACCAGGCGAACGTCGACTTGCGCCCGGGCAACGGATGCAGGTCCATTCTTCCCTTCGACACGGCCGGCTGCCCGTTCTCCCGCACGAGCCGGACGCGCACGGTGCGGCCTGCTTCCAGGCTCACGTCTGGCAGGGCGGTCCGTTCCTCCCGGGGATCCACCCGCCTGCGCGCGCTCGCGAGTCCCTCCGCCTCGAAAACCAGGCCCGCGGGCCCAGGGCCTTCCAGGGTGTACCGATAGCGCCCCTCCGGATCCTCGTAGGTATCCGAGTTCACCTTGAAACGGGTCAGGGCCTTTCCATCCGGTCCCAGCACGCGTCCCTCCACGAAGGGACTGGGGCGCCGCTCCAACAACACGTCCTTGGCCTCCGGACCGAACTCGACCTTCACGATCCCGCTGGAGACCTCCACGCGAACAGGTCCCCGCGGCAGGTGTTGCAACGTGAAGCGCCCCTGCGCGTCGGTCCGGGTGGAGTCCTCGCTCGCGAAGGCGTCCTTCATCGGCTCACCCGATGAGGCGCTCAGCCACACGCCCGCCACGGGCCGTCCGCCGGCGTCGATGACGCGGCCCCGAAGCGGTGCGCGTTCCACCACCCCCTCGAAGCGGAGCGTCAGCTCGCGAGTCTGCCCCGCCACGACCTCCACCTCCGAGGACGCACTCCACTCCGCGTTTCCACCCAGCGGATGCGTGAACGTCACCCGGAAGCGCCCTGCCTCCAGGCCCCGGTACATCCGGGCGTCCTTCACGTGCTCATCGATCCAATCGCCCTCCTTCGCCACGGGATCGAGCGCCTTGAGTTCCACCCTCGGCACGCCCACCGGACGCCCATCCGGAGCGAGGGCCGTCACCCGCAGCGTGCCCTGCTCGCGCAGGACGAGCGACAGCTCCGCCGGTCGCGCGTCATATACCCACCGCTCGTCGCTGTAGCCTTCGCGCCGCGCCAGCAGCACGCCCGGGCCGGGCCCCATGCCTTCGAACCGGAAGGTTCCGTCCGGGTTCCCCACGAGGTCCAGCCGGGGCGCCGTCGTGTCCGCCGGTATCCACGAGAGCGACACGGCCCGGATGGGCTGGCCCGCGCCATCCACCACGCGTCCGGGGACCGATTTGGAGGACCGGAGCGTCATCGTCACGGTCGCCGGGTGTTCGCGCCCGAGCCGCACGTCCGGATCCACGAAGGTCTGGTAGCCCGAGGCCTCGGCGGTGAAGACGTACCAGCCGGGAGGCACCGTCAACGCGGCAGCCCCCCGAGCATCCGTCGTGCCCCAGATCACCTCGGGGTGATCCGCAATGGCTTCCCGGATCCGGAACGCGATGTGGGGCAGCGGCCTGCCCTCCGCGTCCTTCGCCAGCACCGTGAGCAGCGCGGATGCGGGCGCGGCCTCGGTGCGCGCCACCTCGGATACGGACACCGGCTTCTGATTCGACGTGCCCGCGCACGCGAGCATCCCCACCACGAGCCCCACCTGGCTCCATCGCATGCGCGCAAGGCTAGCAGGCGCGCACGCGCACCAGACAGGCCCTCAGCCGAAGCGCTCGCGGAAGGTGCTCAGGTTCGGCCCCTTCCCGCCGCGCTCGTACACCGCGAACACCACGCGGCTGAACGCGCCCGCCATCGTGGAGAGCCCTCGCGCGAAGGCCTCCGCCGCGTCGTGCGGGTTGTTGCGGAACGCGCCGCAACCCCATGCACCCAGGATGATCGTGCGGTGCCCATGGTGCGCCGCCACCTGCAACACCTTGAGCGCCCTCGCGGCCAGTACTTCGCGCAGCTTCTGCGCGACCTCCGGATCCTTCGCCGGCAACTCCCTCGCGTTGGGTGCGGGCGCCGTCAGCACCGATACGGAGAACGGCCGATCCAGCAGGTCGTAGTGCTCGTTGCGGAAGAACGGCACGTCCGGCGAATAGATGAAGTGGTCCGTGTACAGCGGCGAGCGCAGCTTGCGGTTCACGTCGTAGTACTCCGGCCACTTCAACAGGCACGGATACAGCGCCGAGCACCGCGCCAGGTCTTCCTCCTGCGCCTTCGCGCCCGTGAGGAAGCCGCCGCCCGGGTTCACCGCCGACGCGAAGTTGAGCGCCAGCACCCGCCGCTCGCCCTCCTGTTCCACCAGCCGGCGCGCGGCGTCGCCCGTCTTCTCTGGCGTCACCTCGATGGTGAAGCCCGGCACCGGCGCGGGCCGCGTGAGGTGTTCGAAGTCACCGGGGCGCACCAGCACGGTGCCCTCGACCGCGCGCGACACCGCGTCGCGAATGGACACCTCCCGCCCGGACAGCGGCACGTAGGTGCCCTGTTCCAGGATGTGAAGGGTCTCGTCCGCGACGCGGTTCAGCGACATGGCGTCACTCGCAGCCGATGCGCTCGGTCGCCACCGCGAGGTCGTCGACCCACGTCTCCGACGCGGAGTCGCCCTTGGGGTGCACGAAGCCGTAGCCCACCCCGAAGTTGGTGAACGGCCGGATGCCCACGTTGGGGAAGTCGTAGGCCTGCTTCCCATCCACCCACACCAGCGCGTGGCCCGTGGTCGCGGTGCTGTTCGCGCGCTCCACGCCCCACTCGATGCAGGTCCACTTGTTGGGCGACACCGTGACCTTCGTGTCCTCCTGGAGGTTCCAGCCCGTGCCCTTGATGCCGCTCCAGTCATCCAGCGCGAACGCGCCGTTGTGCATCCCCTGGAGTTCGATGCCGCCGAAGTCGTTGTCCTTCGGCGAGAAGAGGATGAAGTACGTCCCCATCACGCCCTCCGGCGAGGCCCGGTTCAGGTACACGTACGCGCGCGTGTAGAGCTTCGTGCCGAACGCCGGGATGTCCTTGCGCAGGTGCGCGATGGCCTGCTGGTCGCCGGGGCCCGTGTCCTCGTTGTAGCCCGGGTCCGTCTTCACGTGCAGCGCGCCGCTGCCAGAGCGGGTGCGCGTGCCGTCGATGGCGATGGTGGCGTGGTGGTCCTCGTCCGGGTGCTTCCAGCCGTTCTGCCCCTTGTCGAAGTTCTCGCAGATGATCGCGGAGGCGGGGCACTGGCCGTTGCCCGTGCTCGTGCCGGCGTCGGTGTTCGTGCCCGCGTCCGTGCTCGTGCCCGAGTCCGGGGTGTTGTCCGTCTTGTCGTCATCGCCGCAAGCCGACAGCGCGCCCACCGCGAGGGAAGCCATCATCAACGCCAGTGCCGAAGTCGAACGCATGAGTCCTTCCAGGAAGAGGCGTCGCGCCCTCGCGCTCCAGCCGCGGGGACGGGACGTGTCTCCGTCCTAACACGGCCCCCCGTCTTCCTTGGAATGGGGCCCGGCAGACCCCGGCGGCGCGGCAAGCGGGCAGGCGGTGACGACCGGCCCCACGGGGTCATGCGGATGTCGTCCGTGGATGGATGCGCGGGCGGCGCGATCACAAGTGCTCACTAGCGGCGCACCACCCTGCCCGTCAGGTGCGCGTTGCCGTTCCGGCCCGTACTGCTTTCCATGTGAGGCGCCAGCGGCACGGGGGTCACCCTCACGGGCGACAGGAGGGTGGGAGCGGGTGGGGGTTCCTGGCATCGGGGAGAGCGGGAGATGGGAGAGGCCTTCCGAAGACTCACGGTCGTCGCGCCCCCGGCCGACGATGGCGCCTCCGTCCCTGCTCCGCCGCCCGCCCGGCACCTGCCGCCCACCGGTTCGGTGGCGCTCGTCTTCACCGACATCCAGGGGTCCACGCGGCTGTGGGAGCGCTGTGGCCAGGCCATGCGCGACGCGCTGGAGCTGCATGACGGCGTGCTGCGCGCGCTGCTGCTGGGCACCGACGGCTACGAGGTGAAGTCGCAGGGCGATGCCTTCATGGTCGCGTTCGCGTCCCCGGTGGAGGCGGCGCACTGGTGCCTGCGCGCGCAGGAGGCGCTGCTGCACACGAGCTGGCCGGAGGCCTTGCTGGAAGAGCCGGACGCGGCGGAGGAGCACGCGCCGGAAGGGCTGAGCCACCGGGGCCTGCGCGTGCGCATGGGCGTGCACGTGGGCGAGCCCGACTGCCGCCTGGATCCGTCCACGCACCGGCTGGACTACCTGGGGCCTCCGGTGAACATCGCGGCGCGGGTCGCGGACGCGGGACATGGCGGCCAGGTGCTGCTGAGCGGCGCGGCGTGGACCCGCATCCAACCGGAGCTGGCGGCGCTGGGGATGCCCATCGCGCGCGCACTGGGGTCCTTCCGCTTGCGCGGCGTGAGCGACAGCGTGGCGCTGGTGGAGCTTCTGCCCGCGTCGCTCGCGCACCGCCGCTTTGGCTCCCTGCGAGCCCCGCGCGAACGGCCCGGCAACGTGCCCACGCTGCGGCAGGACCTGGTGGGGCGCGCAGAGGAGCTGGACACGCTCCGTCAGTGGGTATCAGAAGGCGCGCGGCTGATCAGCATCCTGGGCCCTGGGGGCATGGGCAAGACACGGCTGGCCACGCACTTCGGCGCGCTGGAGTCCGACGCGGGCACGTGGGAGGGCGGCGTCTGGCGATGCGACCTGGAGGAAGCGCTGACGGAGGGCGACCTCTGTCACGCGGTGGGCCGGGCCCTGGGCGTGCCGCTCACCGCGGACGGAGACGGCAGCACGCCCGCGGAGCGGCTGGGGCGCGCGCTCGCGGGATGTGGCGACGTGCTGGTCATCCTGGACAACGTGGAGCAGGTGGTGCGGCACGTGCCCTCGACGCTGGGGCGCTGGTGGGTGCTGGCGCCGCGCGCCCGTTTCCTCGTCACGACCCGAGAAGCCCTGCGGCTGCCAGGGGAGCGAGTGCTGGATCTGGCCCCGCTGGCCCTGCCGGATCCGTACGAGACGCGCTGGGACGTCATCCTGCGCTCGGACGCGGTGCGCCTGTTCGTGCAGCGGGCCCGGGAGACGCGCGGCGACTTCATCCTGACCGACGCGGACGCCCCGCGCGTCTCGGACATCGTGCGGCAGCTGGACGGCATCGCGCTGGCCATCGAACTGGCCGCGGCGCGCGTGAGCGTGCTGGGCGTGGAGCAGTTGCGCGAGCGGCTGTCGAAGCGCTTCGATCTGCTGCGCGTGGGGCGGCGGGACGCGCCCGCGCGACAGGCGACGCTGCGAGGTGCCATCGACTGGTCGTGGAACCTGCTGGAGCCGGCCGAGCGCGACGCGCTGGCGCAGTGCTCGGTGTTCCGGGGCGGCTTCACGTTGGAGGCCGCCGAAACCGTGCTGGTGCTGCCGGAGGGCTCGCCGGACGTGCTGGAGGTGGTGCACTCGCTGCGCTCCCAATCGCTCCTGTGCGCGCGCGAGGTGGGGGCTCCCGGCGGATTCCTGCGCCTGGGGCTGTACGAGAGCATCCGCGAGTACGCGGCGCTGCGGCTGCACGAGATGGGCGACGAAACGGCGTGTGAGACCCGGCACGCGGACACGTACCTCCAGGTCGCGGGACTGCTGCGGGAGCGCGTGCAGAAGACGGGCGGCGCGACGGCGCTGCGGCGGCTTGCCCTGGAGCGAGAGAACCTGCTGGCCGCGTGCGCCAACGCGATGGCCGTCCGTCCCGCGACCGCCGAGTCCCTGGGCCGAGCGATGGAGACGCTGGTGGCGCTGGAGCCGGATGCGCGCACGCGTGGACCGGTGGGGCTGCTCGTGGAGCGGCTGGAGCGTGTGCTGGAGGCATCGGCCCACGTCTCCGTGGCACCACTGAAGCGCGCGGAGGCGCTCGCGGTGCTGGGCCGCGCGTACATGGACGCAGGACAGGCGGAGTATGCGCGCCAGGCCCTGGAGGAGGCGCGTGGTGTCTTCCACATGTTGAGGGAGTCGGCGGCGGAGAAGCGCGTGCTCGTGGACCTGTCCATCGTCGCCCGTCACGCCGGAGACGGGGCCGCCGCGTGGACGCTGATGCGCGACGCACAGGCGCTGCCCTCCGGAAGCGACCGCTGGCTGGAGGCCTACGCAGTGGGCAACCTGGGCCTCGTCGAACAGGTGCGCCACGGGCCGGAGGCGGCCATCCCCCACCTGCGCGAGTCGCTGGCGCTGTTCCGCGAAGTGGGCGACGTGACGTTCGAGGTGGGCTTCCTCACCAACTGTGCGGTCGCCATCGGCGAGGCGGGCGACGCCGGTGAAGCCGTGATGCTCCTGGGCGAGGCGCTGGGCCGCGCGCTGAGCGTGGAGGACCGCGCGGGTCAGGCGCTCGCGAGCATCAACCTGGGCTGCTACCTGATGGACGCGGGCGGCATCGCGGAGGCCTGCGAACACCTGGAGTCCGCGGTGCGCCTGTCGCGGCTCCTGGGGCTGCGGCTGCTGGAAGGCACGGCGTTGGGCGAACTGGGCCGCGCCTCGCTCGCCCGGGGGGACTGGACGCAGGCACGCGCGGCGCTGACGGAGGCGGTCACCATCCTGGGCCGTGCGTCCCGCTGGCAGGCCCTGCGGTTCATCGCGCACCGGGCCGCGCTGGAGGCCGCGTGCGGTGAGCTGCGCGCCGCGCGAGAGGGCTTCGCCGGACTGGAAGGAGCCCCCGAGCTGCGCGAGGACCCTGCCCTCTTCCAGCTCGTGGATCTGCTCCGCGCGGCGCTCGACCTGGCCGAAGCCGACGCCGCGCCCGCGCGAAGCCCCGAAGGCAACACTGCCAGGGCCGCCGCCCGACGCCGTATCGAAGCGGCCCGGAACGCCCCGCGTGAAACCGCGTCGTCCGACATCCGCTGCGCGCTCCGCTTCCTGGAGGCCCGCCCCGGCGTCACCGACACGCGCCTGGATGCGTGAAGGCGCTCCGGCTTACGGGGCCGGAGCCGCCTCCGGCGCCGGCTTCGCGAAGCGACGGAAGAAGCTGTCGTCGTTCCAGTACGGCCGGCCGGGGGCGTCCGCCACCGCGTTCGTCAGCGTGGTCAGGAAGGTGATGAAGCGCGCGGCGCCCTCGTGGTCCACGGGCTGCTGCGCCAGGTCATCCGACGGCGCGTGGTAGCGCTCGGCCAGCCACTGCTTGAACACCTTCTGCTCCTCCGAATCCGGCGTGTAGCCGAACTTGAAGAAGAGCGCGGGCACGCCCTCGCGGATGAACGAGTACTGATCGCTGCGCACGAACAGGTTGCGGTCCGGCTCCGGATCCGGGAGCACCTGCACGTCCAGCTTCGCCGCCACCTCCGCCAGCGGCACCGCGAGCGAGGACTCGTCCTTGCCGTGCGCCACCACGGAGGTGAACGGCCAGTGGGGCATGAACATGTCCAGGTTGAAGTCCGCCACGATGGAGGTGATGGGCACCGGCGGCCGGGACGCGAAGTACTTCGACCCCAGCAGCCCCTTCTCCTCCCCCGTCACCAGCGCGAACACCACCGAGCGCTTCGGCTTCTCCTGCTGATCATGCAGCTGCCGCGCGACCTCCAGCACCGCCGCCACGCCGGACGCGTTGTCCATGGCGCCGTTGTAGATGCGGTCCCCCTTCACCGGCTCGCCGACGCCCACGTGGTCCAGGTGCGCGCTGAGCACCACGTACTCCTTCGCGAGCACCGGATCCGTGCCCGGCATCACGCCCACCACGTTCATGGACTTGAGCGGCTTCACGTCGAAGGCCAGCTTCGCCTTCAGGCGCAGCGGCAGGTCGAACTTCGGCAGCGGCTTGTCCGCGTTGGCCAGCGCCACCAGCTCCTCGTAGGTGTGCGGCGCGCCCTCCAGCCACTTCTGCGACTGCGTGACGTTCGCCACCACCGTGACCTTCAGCCCGCGCGAGTCATTGAGCGACGAATCCGCGAACACCACCGTGGGGTTCTTGTTGGAGCCCACGACGCGCTCCCACGGCAGCTCCAGCAGCTTCGGGTTCTGGAGGTACACGACCCCCACGACCCCCGCCGCCTTGAGCACCTTCAGCCGCTCCGCCCACGAGGAGAAGTGCGACTTCACCGGGCCCGGGATGTTCCCTGGCCCGCCCTGAAGCATCACCACCACCTTGCCCTTCAGGTCCAGGCCCGCGTAGTCGTCGTGGCCCATCTCGGGGATGGACAGGCCGTAGCCCACGAACACCAGCGGAGCTTCCACGGTGCCGTTGTCGCCTTGCCGAGACGACAGCACGACGTCCTCGCCCTGCACCAGCGGCAGCGTCTTGCCGTCCTTCACCAGCGCGACGCTGGACTTCGACTCGATGAGGCGGCGCGACTGCAGCGCCATGGGCTGCAGGAAGCCCGTCTTCAGCATCGGCTTCACGCCGAGCGAGGCCAGCTCCTTGGACACGTAGCCCGCGGCCGTCGCGTAGCCCTTGCTGCCCGTGTCACGCCCCTCCATCGCGTCACTGGCGAGCACCTCCACGTGCTTCCACCAGCGGTCCTCGGCCACCTGGGGCTTGGATGCGGGAGCCTCCGCGGCGAAGACCCCGGAGGACACGAACAGCGCGAGCGTGGCGGCGGACGAGACCCGTTTCATGCCCCGGAGCATCCAGGGCGAAGCGGAGTCATGCAACCGGGATCAGGCCTGCACGCCCAGTCGCCGGCCGCGCAGCTCCGACAGTGTGCGCGCGTCCAACAGCACCGCGGACTTCTCCTGCGGGGACAGGGGCTCTACCCCGCCCGCCAGCAGCTTGCGCCGGGCGGAGGCCAGCGCCACGGGGACGCTCGCCGTCGGGTGGGACTCCAGCAGCGCCAGGTGCAGCGCATGCGCGCGAGGGTCGGAGAGCACGTGATCCAACGCGTCGTCCACCGGCTCCATCCCCTCCTCCGCCAGCTCCTGCGCGCGCACCAGTACGGTGGGCGGCTCGGCCTCCTCCGGAATGAGGAACAGGCCCTTCCGCTGCGCCCACAGGCCCAGCGACGCGCGGGCGGTGAAGACGGAGATGGCCGGAGCCAGCCACAGCCCGACGATGACCGGCGACAGCCACGCCAGCATCCCCGGCGCCACCGCGATCGTCAGCGCCGCGAGCACCCCGCCAATCACCATGTGCCACTTGTGCCGGCTCAGCGCCTCCGACCACGGCAGGTCCGTGTCCTCGCGCTGCTGGCTGGACCAGTTCACCTTGTAGCCAAGCAGCGTCCCGAACACGAAGTGCGACTGGAAGAGCATCATCACCGGCGCCATCAGCGTGGACACCACGCCCTCCAGCATCACGCTCAGCACCAGCTTGAACCGGCCGCCCATCCGCGCCGCCTCCTCGCGGTTCGCGAGCAGCAGGCCCAGGCCCATCAGCCGGGGAATCCACAGGAGCGCCAGCGACAGCGCCATCAGCCGCAGCGCGCCCACGGTGTCGAACGCGTCTCCGCCCGGCAGCGTGGACTGGAACTCCAACAGCGTCGCGGGCGCGAAGAACCACTCGTGCAGCGCGGCGAACAGGCCCGCCACCAGGAAGATGAGCCACAGGGGCGACGCCACGTAGGACATCACGCCCATGAGGAAGTGCATCCGGCTCATCGGATGCAGGCCGCCCGCCATCACCAGGCCCAGGTGCTGGAGGTTGCCCTGGCACCAGCGGCGGTCGCGCTGCGCGTACGCGAGCAGGTCCGGCGGCGGCTGCTCGTAGCTGCCGCCCAACTCCGGCACCAGCCACACCGTGTAGCCGGCGCGGCGCATCAGCGCGGCCTCCACGAAGTCGTGGCTGAGGATGTGACCGCCAAACGGCTGCTGGCCCGGCAGCACCGGCAGGCCGCAGTGCTCGATGAAGGGCGCCATGCGCAGGATGGCGTTGTGGCCCCAGTAGTTGGAGTCCCCCATCTGCCACGCCGCCGCGCCCGCGGCCACGATGGGTCCGTACACGCGCCCGGCGAACTGCTGAAGCCGCGCGAACAGCGTGGATCGCCCCACGTTCTGCGGCGGCACCTGGAGGATGCCCGCGCCCGGGTTCAGCTCCATCAACCGGGCCATCTGCACCACGCTGTCGCCCGCCATCAGGCTGTCGGCGTCCAGCACCAGCAGGAAGTCGTAGCGGCGGCCCCAGCGCTCACAGAACTCCGCCAGGTTGCCCGCCTTCTTGGCCGTGTTGTCGGAGCGGCGGCGGTAGAAGATGCGCCCCTGCCCGCCCACCCGGCGGCACAGCTCCGACCACGCCAGCTCCTCCGCCACCCACGACTCCGCCCGCGTGGAGTCGCTCAGCACGTAGAAGTCGAACGCGTCCAGCTGCCCCGTCGCGGCGATGGACTCATACGTGGCCTGCACGTGCGCGAACACGGCGGACGGGTCCTCGTTGTAGACGGGCATCACCACCGCGGTGCGGCGCGTGAGTGGACCGGCCGCCTCCTCCTCGGTGGGCCAGCGCAGACCCGGCAGCCGCTGGTTCGCCACCAGCTGGATGAAGCCGGCGACGCCGCTCCAGAACGACAGGGCAATCCACGCGAAGCACACCGCGAACAGGCCCAGCACGAACAGCTCCGGCACCGTGGTGCCGTGGGCCGCGAGCAGCCGGTGCATCTCCACGGAGGCGAAACCGGTGGACAGGGCCGCCAGGCCCAGCACCATCACGCGACGGGGCCGCGCCAGGGCCGGAGTGTAGGGTTGGGCGTTCATGCGGACTCCGGGCTCCCGTGCGGCTTCGCGGTGTGTGAGGTGCGCGCCTAGCGCGACGGCGACACGCCGGCCTGGCCAGCTGCGGGACGCAGCCAGCGGCGCAGCATGTCCATGAAGGGATTGAGCACGAGCACCTGCTCGCGCATCTGGCAGGGCACCTCCGCCGGGGCGGACATGGGCACTGCTTCACACACCGCGCGGCGCCAGGCCTCCGGCAGCGAGGACGGAGCGCGCATCAGCACGTCCGCGCCCCAGCGCGCGCCGCCCACCAGCACGAACGCGGCCCGGCCCCGCACCATCAGCGACGGCCCCACATGCGACGGCCCCAGCACCTCCGCCAGCCAGCCCTCCACGCGCCACCGCGCGAGCGCCAGCGCGGCCTCCGGCGACAGGGACAGCTCACGCGTGCCCAGGACCCAGCCCGCCAGCTTCTCCAGGTCGTTGCGGCCGGTGAAGCCGAAGTCCTGGAAGAAGCTCACCAGCGCGGCGCGGGTGTCCGCGCGGGCCTCCTGGGGCATCGCAGGCGCGAAGGTGATGAACGGGTGCGTGGTCACGGAATCCACAGGTAGCTCCAGGTCTCGGTGAGGGTCTCGGAACCGCGTTTCAGGAAGCAGCGCAGCTCGACGGGGCCTTCTCCGTCGGGCATGAGCTCGAAGGCCGCGCGGAAGCCACCCGTGACGGCGTGGACCTCCGCTCGCGGGTGCAGCACCTGGCCGCGGGAAGCGGTGACGACCGCCTCCACGGGACCCGTGCCCTCCACGCTGGCCTTCGTGAAATCGAGGACGAAGCGACGCGCCCCCGGCTTGCTGCCCGCCGCGACACGCGTCGCCGCGACGGTGGAACCTCCGGCCTTCGCGCCCTCGGGGGAGAAGCCCCAGGACAGCCGGTAGGAGAAGCGAAGTTGTGCACCCGCCTGCACCGGTGCATCCGGCACCCAGAAGGCCACGATGTTGTCGTGGATCTCTTCACGGGTGGGCAGCTCCACGAGCCGCACGGAGCCCGCGCCCCAGTCACCCACCGGCTCCACCCAGGCGCCAGGACGACGCTCGGAGTGCGCCTCCAGGTCCTCATAGCTGGTGAACGCCTGGTCGCGCTGCAACAGGCCGAAGCCCGACAGCCCGTCCGTGTGGAAGCTGCTCGTCTGGATCTGCTTCGGGTTCTTCAGGGGGCGCCACAGCTTCTCGCCGTTCTTCGTCCACACGGAGATGCCGTCGGAGTCGTGCACCTCCGGGCGGAAGTCGTCGAAGTCGCCCCGGTCGTTCTCTCCAAAGAGGAACATGCTGGTGAGCGGCGCCACGCCCAGTTGGCGCACCGCCTTGCGCGCGAACACCGTGGAGTCCACGTCCATCACGGTCCGCTCACCGGGGCGGATGGCGAAGCGATACGCGCCCGTGACGCTGGGGCTGTCCATCAGCGCGTGCACCACGACGGTGTCGGAGCCCTTCGCCGGCGTCTCCAGCCAGAACTCGCGGAACGTGGGGAACTCCTCGCCCCCCGGCTGCGCCGTGTCGATGGCGAGCCCGCGCGCGGACAGGCCGTACAGGTTGCCCTTGCCCAGCGCGCGGAAGTAGCTGGCGCCCAGGAAGACCACCAGCTCGTCGTAGTAGTCCTTCGTGTTGAGCGGCGCGTTGAGGCGGAAGCCCGCGAAGCCGTTCACCTTGCCCTTGGGCGGCGTGCCCACCAGGGGGCCGTAGGTGAACTGCTCCGTGGAGAACGGGACCGGGCGCGCCTTGCCGCCCTCCACCACGTTCACGCCCACCGGACGGGTGTAATAAAAACCGGGGTGGAAGAACTGTGCCCTGAAAGGAAGCGCTTCTTCACCCCACAGCGACGCGGAGTCGCGGAAGCGGATGTCCCGGTACTGATCGTAGGTGAGCTTCTCGAAGGACGGCGGCACGCCAATGGGCGGCTCCTGGTACGGCTTCGCGGCCAGCGCGCGGGCCTTCTCCTCCACCGTCTGGGCGGAGAATCCGGAGGCCTTCGCCGTCCCCGCCTTCGGCTGCTGGGCGCACGCCAGTGCCGCCACGCACAGCCCCATCCCCCAGGCCATCCCCACCGTCTGTCGCTGCCACCGCTTCAAATCCCGCTCCTCACCAGGGTCCACCGCCCGCGCCAGTACGGCGCGACGCGGCAAAGGCTAGCAACGGTCATGCCAAGCGGCAGGGGTTGGGGAATTTCCCAATCATTCCAAGGACCTGCCCAAAGCAGGCTCCCGTCACTTCCTTGCAACACCAATGATTTCGGCGGCTTGAGAGGGCGCTGAGAGAGGGGGCTGGCGGCGCCTGGAGTGGAGGGTTGTGGACGATGGGGACAGGCGGCCAACAGCCCTGTCCGAAATCTCCACAGCGGTCGGGGGCAGGCGGGCGGGGAGATTTCCCGGGACATTGCCTCCCGTTGCAGGCAGTGTGGCCGGGCCCTGGGCGGCACCGGGAATCGTTCCGGAGGCTCAGGGGTTCCAAGTCGTTCGCAGGTGCCTCGGGCCGCTGATTGGCCTGACCGCGTACCGCCAGGCGCCCCCGCAATACCGCGAGAGGGCGCGCTGCGCGGTCGGTCCCCCGCCTGAGGGGGAGTGCGCCGACCCTACTCATGCGGGATTTCATGACTTTTGACGAACTGCAGTTGACCGATTCGCTCCTCAAGGCCGTCAAGGCGGAGGGCTACACCACGCCGACGCCCATTCAGGCGAAGGCGATTCCCCATGCCCTGGCGGGCAAGGACGTGCTGGGCGTGGCCCAGACGGGCACGGGCAAGACGGCGGCGTTCGCGCTGCCCATCCTCCAGCGTCTGTCGGCGAAGGCGCCCGCGGGCGGCGCGCGTCCGGTGCGTTGCCTGGTGCTGACGCCCACGCGCGAGCTGGCCAGCCAGGTGAGCGACAGCTTCGTCACCTACGGCAAGAACCTGCCCCTGCGCCACGCGGTGGTGTTCGGCGGCGTGGGCCAGAATCCGCAGGTCCAGGCGCTGCGCCAGGGCGTGGACATCCTGGTGGCGACGCCGGGACGCCTGTTGGATCTCATCGACCAGGGGTTCGTGACCCTGCGCGCGCTGGAAGTGTTCGTGCTGGATGAAGCGGACCGCATGCTGGACATGGGGTTCATCCACGACGTGCGGCGGGTCATCAAGGTGCTGCCGCAGGTGCGCCAGACGCTGTTCTTCAGCGCGACGCTGCCGCCGGACATCATGGACCTGGCGCGCAACATCCTGAAGGATCCGGTGCGCGTGGAGGTGTCTCCCGCGTCCAGCACCGCGGAAACGGTGAGCCAGCAGGTGTACTTCGTGGAGCGCGAGGAGAAGCGCGCGCTGCTCACGCACCTGCTCCAGGACGCGAAGGCGATTCCGCGCGCGCTGGTGTTCACGCGCACGAAGCACGGCGCCAACCGCGTGGCCAAGCAGCTGACGGCGGCGGGCGTGCGTGCGGATGCCATCCACGGCAACAAGAGCCAGAACGCCCGCGAGCGCGCGCTGGACGAGTTCCGCGCCGGCACCCTGCGCGTGCTGGTGGCCACGGACATCGCGGCGCGCGGCATCGACATCGACGGGCTGTCGCACGTGTTCAACTACGACCTGCCCAACGTGCCGGAGCAGTACGTGCACCGCATCGGCCGCACGGGCCGCGCGGGCGCCAGCGGCCAGGCCGTGTCCTTCTGCGACTCCGAGGAGCGCGCGTACCTGCGCGACATCGAGCGCACCATCCGCCGCAGCGTGCCGGTGGTGGCGGACGCCGCGTTCCGCTCGCACCTGCCCCCTCCCCTGCCCGGTGACGTGGAGGAGAGCCGTCCTCCGATGAACCGCGGTGGCCGGGGCCAGTCGCGCGGCGGTGGCGGTGGTGGCGGCGGCGGTGGTCAGCGTCGGAGTGGCGGGCAGCAGCGCCGCGGTGGTGCCGGCGGCGGTCAGGGCCGTCCGAATGGTGGCCAGTCGCGTCAGGCCAGCGGTGGCGGGAATGCCCAGGCGCCGCGCGGTGGTGGCCAGGGCCGTTCGCAGCAAGCCCGTCCGGCGGTGGCTTCGCCTGCCGCGGGGCCGAGCTCGCCTCCGCCTCGCCGCACGATGTCCAAGTGGGGCTGAGTCCCCTTCCCGGGTAGGGCGCGGCCTTTTGTAAGGCGCGCCTTTTCCGGGTGTGAGGGTTGGACTTGAGTTCATGACGCCCGGCTCCTCTCACGAGGGTCCGGGCGTTCGACTGTCCGGGGTATGGCGGCGGGGAGTCGGGCGCGTTCCCTGGCGGATGGGGCGTGGTAGCGTGGCGCCGTGTTTCACGGCGGTGCATCGCACCCCTTTTGTCATCAGGACACGCCCTCTTCATGACGCGCTCGGCTGACGGTGAGCTGCACATCGATTCGGTCCTCCGGAATACCTACAAAGTCGTCTCCGTGTTGGGGCGGGGCGGCATGGGTTCGGTATTCCTGGCCCAGCACCTGCGGCTTCCGGGCAAGCAGGTCGCGGTGAAGGTGCTGCGGGTAGGTGATCACGTGGGGCCGGACCTCCACGTGCGCTTCCGGCGCGAGGCGGAGATCGCCTCCCGGCTGGGGCACCCGAACATCGTGGAGGTGCTGGACTTCGACACGCTGGAGGACGGCAGTCCGTTCCTGGTGTTGGAGTACCTGCGTGGCGAGAGCCTCGCGGACCGGCTGCGTCGCGGGCGGCTGACGTTGGAGGAGGTGTTCTCCTTCACGCGGCAGATGGGGTCCGCGTTGCAGACGGCGCACCGCGCGGGTGTCGTGCACCGCGACCTGAAGCCCGCGAACATCTTCCTGGTGCCCACGGACTCCGGCGGAGTGGTGGGCGAGCGGGTGAAGCTGCTCGACTTCGGCATCTCCAAGGTCATGTCGTCGGAGACGCTGCAGACGCAGGAGGCGGTGCTCATCGGCACGCCGCAGTACATGTCGCCGGAGCAGGCGCAGGGGCAGAACAGCCGCATCGACGCGCGGACGGACCTGTTCGCGCTGGGCGGCATCGTGTTCGAGATGCTCTCCGGGATGACGCCCTTCGGTGGCGGGTCGCTCGTGCAGATCATCTACCGCGTGGTGCACGAGCCGCCGGTGTCGCTGGCCAATCTGATGCCGGACCTGCCGCCGAACGTCGCTAGGGCGGTGGCGCGGGCGCTGGAGAAGAACCCGGATCACCGCCATCAGGACGTCGCGTCGTTCATCGCGGAGCTCACGGGCACGCAGCTCCAGTCGCTGCCGGAAACGGCGGAGCAGATCGAAGCCCGGACCTTCGGGCGCGCGAAGCGTCCCTCTGGCGTCGCCCTCCCCTCCGTGGCGCCGAGCGACGACGACGGGACGGGCGCCACGATGGCGCCGTCGAACAAGGGGCCTGGGACGGGCCGCTTTGGCGCGGATGCATTGGCGGCGCCGGATGACATCGGCTTCGACGCGACGATGGCGCCGCGAGCCGGCGGCACGGTCCCATTCGGACAGCAGCCGCAGGTGGCTGGCGGCACGATGGGCTTCGGCGCCACGCAGATGCCCGGGAGCGGCATGGGGAGCTCGGGCGTGGCCCTGCCGGTGCCCGGTGTCCCCGCGCAGTCACCGGCCAGCTACAGCGGACAGCAGGTCGCCCAGGGCTACGGTACGGGTCAGCACGTCGCTCCGGGCAGCATGGGCGGACAGCAGGTCGTACCGGGAAGCTACGGTGGCCAGCAGGCGGTGCCGGGCAGTCTCGCGGGGGCTGTCGGTCCCCAGGGGCAGCCACTCGCCCCGGTGAGCATGTCGGGCCAGCCGGGAATGCCGGGGCCGATGACGATGCCTGCCGCGGTCCCGCCCAAGTCGCGCGTGATTCCCATCGCGGGCGCCGCCGCGTTGATCCTCGGTGCCGTGGGACTCGGCTGGTGGTTGCGGCCCGGACCGCCGCCCATGGATCCGCCGCCCGTCATGCACGCGGGTCAGGATCACGTCCCGCCGCCGCGCGCAGGGCCGCCTCCCGAAGGCCCGCCGCCGGTCATGCACGCGGGCCCGAATCACGCGCCCCCGCCGCCCGTGGGTCCGCCGCCACAGCCTCCACCGCCTGTCATGGCGCAGAACGATCCGCCAGCGATCGTCGATCCCCAGGTGCAGCAGACCAAGACGACAGGCAAGCCGAACACCCGGCCGGGCGGCAAGACGCAGGCTCCGCGCATCCCCCTGGAGCCTACCGACGCCGTCGCGATCAGCGATCTGAAGGACGCCCGCGCCGCGGCTGCGCGCAAAGACGTGGACTCCGCGGTCCGAGCGGCCCAGCGCAGCTACGCGGCCCAGGACAATCTGGCCGCGCACTACCTGGCCATCAAGCTCCGGTGTCAGACCGGAGACATCGTGAACGCCGGCCCCGAGGCGCGAAAGATCAAGCCTTCGGAGCTGACACCGCAGCTCATCACCGAATGTCAGAAGCACGAGATTGAATTGCAGCATTGAGCGAACACCGCCCGTCCGCGCAATCACGGACGGGTGAGGGGGATACACCAACATGAAATGCATCGTCGCCGTGGCCGTGCTGGCCACCCTTCTGGGCACCCTGCCCGCCCGGGCCGCGCCGCCCGCTCCCGTGGAGGCCGGCAAGGTGTTCGTCGGCCCGCAGGGAGAACTGGTCGCCGTCGTTCCCCTCGCGCCCCGTGAGCAGAAGAAGTTCCTCCTGCGCATCCAGGGCACGGGCTCCGTGCTGGACAACCTGGTCCTCCCCTACGTCCTGAACGACTGGAGCAGCCCCAGCACGCGGCGCCAGAACTACACGACCCAGTGGCACGGCAAGGACTACTCGCCGCTCGTCGTCGTGGGCACGCGCACGGAGCTGTACTTCCCCGGCGGCCCCGGCAACGGCATCACCGTCCAGTTCGACGAGGCGCGTTCGCAGAAGCTCAAGCCGGAGGAGGTCTACGCCCAGCACCAGCAGCAGACCCAGAGCGGCCAGCTCGCGAAGCTGATGGCCTTCGACCGCAAGGCAGAGGAAGCCGTCCACGACACCGCCTACTCCGAAGCGCTCCAGGAGCTGAACACCACCTGCGGCACCTCCGTGGCGGGCGCCATCGACTGGACCACCGTCACCGAGCCCTTCCTCAAGGCCCAGAAGATCTCCCGCTACTGCGTCTTCCCCCTCACCGCGCTGAAGGCACTGTGCGAAGTCTCCGAGGAGGCCCGCACCACCGTGAAGGCCCGCCTGAAGCAGATGGACTGCCGCTTCGGCGCCGCGCTGGAGCCCGCGCTGCAGGGCGACCGCTTCGTGTGGACCACCACCCCGGAGGCGACCCAGCAGGAGAAGGCCGCCATCCGCTACTTCAAGAAGCACCTCTAGGCTCGCGCACCATGCTCTTCCAACGCATCCTTCCCGTGGCCGTGCTCCTTTCCGCCACTCCCGCCTCCGCCGTCGAACCGCCGTGGGGCAAGGCGGAGAACCTGGGCCAGCGCATGCTCCTGGAGGCCACCGCCGTCTGCACCGACGGCCGTGGCCACTACGTCGTCTCCGTGCCCCGCGAGGACACGGACGACCTGGAGGATCAGCTCTACTACGGCGACGGCAAGTCCCTGGTCGTGGTGCCGCGCCCCCGCAGCAGGAACCTGTCCGCCACCACCTTCCAGGATCCGCGCTTCTTCAACCCCAGCGGCACCGCCGACTACGACGGCGTGGACCTGCGGGTGCACTCGCAGCTGAACGTGGACACGAAGGAGCGCACCTGCTCCCTGCGCTGCGGCGAGCGCAAGGTGACGCTGGAGATGCTCCCCGGCGCCCAGGCGCGGGAGCTGCTGCGCAAGGCCACCTACGTGCCCAACCCGCAGAAGTTCGTCCCCCACGCGCTGCTGCGTGACTCGGAGGGCACGTACTACTACGTGGACAAGGGCTCCTCGGCCGCGGAGTCCCGCAACTTCCGCGTGTTCATTGGCCCCCGTGGGGACCTGAAGCCGCAGAAGATGACCAACGTGGTCGCGGACTCCGAGGGCGAAATCTTCACCACCAAGAAGGGCCAGCTGCGGCTCGTCATCGACCGCGCGCAGAAGCCCATCTGGATCGAGAAGGCGCGCAAGGAAGTGGAGCTGCGCAACGTCCCCGTGGAGCAGAACCTGCCCCTCATCTACAACGAGCTGGGTGTCTACACGGGCATCCGGCTGGGCACGCCCTGCGACGACCAGTAGCGAGCAGTCCCGCTAGACGCGCACCAGCAACGCCATCTGGTGCGCGCCAATGCCCAGGCCGACCATCACCAGGTACTTCGTGCGCAGCTCGCGGCGGAACCGGGCCAGCGTCACCGGCATGGACGCGTGCACCATGTTCCCGTACTCCTCGAAGGTGTCCAGGTACTCGCGCGGGCGGATCTCCTGCGCCCAGTGGTCCATCAGCTTGCGCGTGGCCTGGTGGGAGATGAGCGTCACGTCCTCGCGCGCCACGCCATGCTTCGCGAGCAGCCGCTCCACCAACCGGGGCGGCCCGTTCATCCCCGACTGCAGGAACGCCTTCACGCCCGCCGCGGGGGCGATGCCGTAGGTAGGGTACGCCAGACCGGACTCCGGCCGCGGGCCCATCATCATCGCGCCGTATTCGTCGCTGAAGGTGTCCGCGCCCCAGTCCACCAGCGTGAGCCCTTCACCCGCGCCCACCACCACCGCGCCCGCCCCGTCGCCAATGCCAATGGCGTGGCCCTGCGTGTAGTCCACGTTGCGGGTCCACGCGGAGCCCACCGCCACCAGCGCGTGCCGGAGGGTGCCCGCGCGCAGGGCCTCCCAGGCCAGCACGATGCCCATCAGGAAGTTGGCGAAGTCCGCGTTCACCGGCACCACCAGCGTGCCCTGGGACAGGCCCAGCTCGCGGTGCACGGCGTACAGCTCGTTCGGCGCGACGAACTCCGACACCGACACGTAGCCGTACAGCCGCTCCACATCCGCAGGCGTCAGCCCCGCGTCCTGCAGCGAGGCGGCGCCGGCCTTCGCGGTGAGCGCGGCCAGGGACTCGCCCTGACCCAGCACCCGGCGCTCACGGTTGCCGTAGAAGAGCGCGTGCTCCCCGCCGCTTCCGGCGGCGCGGCGCAGGGACTCGAACAGCGGGTCGTCGTTGCCGCGAACGTGCTCCGGGACAGCGGCGCCGACTCCCAGGAGCGCGAAGGTCGCGGCGGTCATGGAGGCTACTTCGCGTCCGACGCCACCGCGGCGAAGCGGTCGCCGTACGGCGGGACCTCGCGGTAGTCGATGTGCGCGACGATGACCTGCGGCTGGCCCGTCTCATCCGCGCGGCGCAGCACTTCGGGCAGCAGCGCGTCCAGCTGGCCGGGGCCGTTCACCGTGTAGGCGCGCGCGCCCAGCGACTCGGAGAAGGCCTTCAGGTCCGGGTTGCCCAGGCCGTAGTAGTCATCCTCCAGCGGCACGGTGCGGTCCTGCACGTGCTCGCCGTGGTTCACCATGCCCAGGAAGTTGTCGTTGAGGACGATGGTCACCGTGCCCACGCGGTAGCGCGACGCGGTGATCATCTCCGTGCCGTTCATCAGGAACGCGCCGTCGCCGACGACGGCCACCGCCGCGCGGTCCGGCCGGCCCACCTTGCCGCCGATGACGGCGCCGCAAGACCAGCCCATGGACGACAGGCCGCACGGGTAGAAGATGCGCGCGGGGGGCGTGATGTGCAGCAGGTGCGACGTCCAACCCGTGCAGTTGCCCATGTCGATGTACAGGTCCATGTCCGGGCTCAGGTGCTTGTCGAGCTCCGCCATCAGGTCCTGCGGCTTCACCGAGTCCCGGTCCTGCGGGGTGCGGATGACGGGCGCGGGCTCCGTCAGCGCCATCACCTGCGCCCAGCGCTCCTGCACGCGCGCGCCGCTGGACGGGCCAATCATCTGCCCCAGCTCCGCCAGGCCCGTCATCACCGAGCCCACGTCCGCCACGATGGGCAGCCGCACCGGCAGGAACTGGCCGATGTTGGAGGCGTTCACGTCCACCTGGATGACGTGGTGGATGGCCTGGAAGTAGCGGTGGAAGCTGCGGGAGGCCCACTCACCCAGGCGGCTGCCCAGGACGAGCATCACGTCCACGCCGTCGCGCAGGTACGCCTCGGCGCGCTTGCTGCCGGCCAGGCCCAGCACGCCCAGGGACAGCGCCTCGCGCTCGGAGAACAGCCCCTTGCCGCGCATGCTGGTGGCCACCGGGATGCCGTGCTGGGTGACGAACGCGGTGAACGTCTCGGCGTGCTCCGCCATCGCCTCGCGAGCGCCCGCGCCCAGGAAGATGAGCGGACGGCGCGCGGTGCGCAGCAGCGTGAAGGCGGCGCGCAGGTCCTCGAAGGGGGCGGTCGCCGGACGCGCGCGGAAGGCGCCGCGCGTGGTGGGAACGGAGGCGCGGTGGATGGGCTGGCGCGCGATGTTGGCGGGCACGCTCAGGTGCGCGGCGCCGCCGGGCAGGCCCTGCGCGGTGCGCAGCGAGCGCGCCAGCAGCCGCTGGAAGCTCTGCGCGTCCGGAACGATGGAGGAGCTGGCGCACGCCTGGCGGAACATCTCCACCGTGTTCACGCCGTGGGTGCTGCTGCTCTCCTGGATGGCCATCAGGCCCACGCGGTCCGTGGCGATGTTGCCGCTGATGGCCAGCATGGGCACGCCGTCCAGGTGCGCGGAGGCCACGCCCGTCAGCGCGTTGGTGGCACCCGGGCCCGCCGTCACCATGCACACGCCCAGCTTGCCGGTGGCGCGCGCGTAGCCGTCCGCCATGAACGCCGCGCCACCCTCGTGGGACGCGATGATGAAGCGCATGGACTTGTGCTTGCGCAGCGCCTGCTGGAACGGGGCGATGTTGCCGCCCGGGACGCCGAACACCGCGTCCACCTCTTCCGCCTCCAGGTGCGCGATCACGCAGTCGGCGACCGAGAGGTCCTCCACCGTCTTGAAGCCCCGCGCATTCACGTCCCCGTACATCGGGATCGGATCGCCGTGACGAGCCTCCAGCACGTTCGTCTTTCCCTGGGTCGGCGTCTCGTGCCGGAGTGCCTCGACGGGCACCTCGTTCCGCAGGGTGTTCGACGTAACGGCCTGGAGCTCAGCGAGCGAGGAGTTGGACATTGAAGGACGTCTCCAAGGCCCCGGAACCCGTGAGGTTCGACGCGGATGCTGCGTCGATTCGCTGCCACCGAGTCCGGGGGGACCTCGATGCGTGTGACAGTGTTGCGGGGGTGCTGAAAAACTGCATCCCCTTAATAGCCGAGAAGCGAGCGAGTGTGAAGTAAAATCAGCGGAAAGTTCGCCTGACGCTGGATTCTCAAACTTCGTGACGAGTACCACGTTTACCCGGAGACGTCTCCATCTTCACGGGGAGGACGTGGCTCGCGCGCGTACGCAGGCGCGACAGCAGTGGATCCACACGCGTGCCGACTGGGGTAGGCTTATGAGTGCGCTGCCATCCAGCCGGAGTCGCACGGGAATGGCGCGTGCACCACAAAAACAACGTGGGGGTTTCATGGCTGAGAATCTGAGGACGGAGTACGGCTTCCGGCTCAATGCGCCGGGCTACATCACCCCCGCCGAGGCCAAGGTCTGGTTCGAGGACCTTCGCGCCAAGGTGGCGATCAAGCGTGGGCGGCCCTTCGGACTGATGGTGGACATCCGGGGCCAGAAGGCGAACCCGCCGGAGACCCAGGAGATCATCAAGCAGGCGATGGGCTGGCTCCGGCAGAACGGCATGGTGCGCTCGGCGGTGGTGCTCGACAGCACCGTGGCCCGCCTGATGATGGTGCGCATGGCCAAGCAGAGCGGCGTGTACGAGTGGGAGCGCTACATCGACGCGTCGAAGGACTCCGATTGGGAGCACAAGGCGATCGATTGGATCACGAACGCCACGGAGCCCTCGAAGGAAGAGGACGCGGCGGCCTGACGTCGTTCCCCGGGTGACGGCGGTGGAAGCCTCCTTCCGGTAGAGGCCCACCGCCTCCCCCGCCCGTTCGCGGGCACTGTTCCCCCTCTACCTGCCAGGTCGTGTCCGTGATTCCCGGGTCCCCGCGGACGCCAGGCTGGTTCAGGGCGGTCCTGTTCCTCCTCGCCGGATTCCTGGGGCTTCGCTGCGCCGCTCCGTCACAGTCGCGTGACACCGCGCGAGCGAGGACCTCACTGTCAGCGGATTCCTCCCCTGCCCTTACGGCGAAGGTGTTGCGGGTGCGCGTGTACGCGGACATGGACCACCGTGCGCGAGGCCTCCATTGGGAACGGGCCGTCGCCGGATGGCTCCAGCGCGCGAGCGAGTCGGTGCGCGGCCCCCTGGGCATCACGTTCGAGCTGGAGTCCGCGCGTGCGTGGGATCGGCGCGGCTCGGACGGTCCGCTGGAGCCGGTGCTGGACGCGCTGGAGGAAGTGGACGCGGGCGAGGACGTGGACCTCGTCGTGGGCCTGGTGGCGGCGCCCGCGACGTTCAGCGGCGCGCAGCACGAGCTGGGCTTCGCGCGCGTGCTGGGGCGGCACTGTGTGTTGCGAGGACTTGGCGGAGAGCTGCCAGTGGAGGCGCGGCAGCGGCTGGAGGTGGCGGTCCTGCTGCACGAGTGGGCGCATACCCTGGGCGCGCCGCACGTGCGCGACGGACGGGGATGGATGTCGCCGAAGTACGACGCGGGCCAGACAGCCTTCGATGCGCGGACGCTCGCGCTGCTGGGCGCGGGACTCAAGCACCTGCCCGGTGCGCGCGTGGAGCTGGAGGCGCAGAAGGCCTGGGCCCGTGAGCTGCGCGTGGCGGTGGAGGCGATGACGGGCCCGGCGTGGGAAGGGCCGGAGCGGGACTTCCTTCTTGAATGGACGAAGCGCGTGCGCGCCTCCAGCGTCGTGCTGGGGCCGGAGGGCACGCCCCGTTCGTTGACACCGCTGGAGCGGCAGCGGCTGGCGGAGGTCATCGCCCTGGAGAAGGCGGGCCGGCCGGAGGTGGCCGCGGAGGCCTTGGAGCCGCTGGCCGTGCGGCATCCCCAGAACGAGCGCGTGCAGCTGCTGGCGTGCTACCTCGCCGTGCACCTCACGCCGGGGCTGGACGCCACGCGTGAGCGCTGTGAGCGAGCCATCGCGCGGTTTCCCCGCGAACCATCCCTGCGCATGAACGTCGCGCTGCTTCACCTGCACGCGGGCCGCTTCGACGAGGCCCGGGACAGTCTGGTGATTGCGAGGACGAACCTGGAGGCCCGTGCGGACGTGGAGCCCGCGCAGTGGGCGGATCTGGCGGGCCTCTTCCTTCGCGCCCACTGCGTGACGTGGGCGGAGGAGACCGCGGCCCGGGCTCAAGGACTGGCGGCTTCCGCGGCCGTACTGGAACAGGCGGCCCGTCTCCGAAGACAGGTGGCGCTGCCGGCCCGGTCGGATGCGAGCACCGCTGTCGTCGATCCCGCGCGAGAGGGAGCCCTGGTGCGAGCGGTGTCCGACGTGGAGGCGCTGCTGCATGCCGGCTCCTCGAAGTCCGCGCGCGAGCGCATCGCCGCGCTGGCTCGGGCGTATCCGGCGAGCCCTTCCGTCACGCTCCTGCAATGCGAGCTGCACCTGTTCCAGGGGCGCCTGGGCCCTGCGCGCACCGCCTGTGAGCGGGTGCTCGCGTTCCGGGAGGATGCGGTGCAGGCGCACCTGATGCTTGGCGTGCTGGCGACGAACACCCGTGCGCATGCGCGCGCACGCAAGCATCTGGAGCGGGTCATCGACCTGGAGCCTTCACGCACGGAGGCGTGGCACCTGCTCGCGCGCGAATACCGAGGCACCCGCCAGTTGAAGACGCTCCAGGCCCGCTACCGCGAACAGTTCGCGCGCGACCTGCCGTGAGGCCTACGTCGCGACGGACGCGCGCCAGGCGTCCTCGAGCAGCGCGAGCAGGATGATGTCGTTGAACCCGCCCCCGTTCCCATCGACCTGGTAGCCGCGCATCACGCCTTCCTGCTGGAAGCCCACGCGCGTCAGCGCCTTGCTCGACGCGCTGTTGCGAGTGTTCACCATGCCCTCGATGCGGTGCAGGTTCAGCTGCTCGAAGCCGAAGCGGATCAGCGCGGGCAGGATGCTCGACATCACGCCCTGCCCCCACATTGAGCGCCCCACCATGTAGCCCACCTCCGCGCGACGGTCCTTCTGGCTCCAGTTGAAGAGCGTCATGTAGCCCAGGGGAGTCGGGTCTTCTTCCTTCGACAACACCCACCGGATGCCCTTGCCCTGGCGCATCGCCTCCAGGTCGCCGGTCAGCTTCTGGTGCAGCGTCTCGCGCGGCACGGGCACCGTGAAGTTGAGGCTCCGTGCCACCTCCGGATGCGAGTACAGCGCGATGACGCCGTCCATGTCCTCGGGAGTGAAGACGCGAAGCCGGAACGGAGTGGGGACGACGGGCAGCGGCAGCGTGGCGTAGGACATGGACATGCGGTGCAGCCCCCCTCCGGTAGGGACGGGATCACCCTACCGGGTGAGCGCCATCACCGCCATGACACTGGCGTGTTCACTCTTCCATCAGCAGCCGGCGCCGCTCTCGCAGGACGTCGCGAATCGGATCCCACTCCCCCCGCGCCCAGGGCAGCACTTCGTCCACCATCGCCCGGTGGAGGAAGGCCAGCGCCTCGTCGGACGTGCGCTTCCAGGTGAGGGTGGAGTCTCTCCACCCCTCGTCCACGGTCATGCAGGCGCCGCTCCTCAGCGCCCGGTACGCGGCGAAGACGCATGTCGCCAACAGGTGCTCGGGTTCCCTGGGTGTGAGGCCGGTAAAGCCCACGTGCCGCTTTTCGGCGTCCGCCACCATCAGCGTCGCGTAGTGGAGGCACCACGCCGCGTTGAACAACTCCGACGCCAGGAGCTGGCTGGGGACGAACAAGCCGATCTCCATCGCCTGGCGCTGGTGCGCCTCATCCGGCGCGAGGACCCACTCCTCCAGCGCGAGGAGGGCCGACTGGGCGCCGTCGTTCTCCGGCCCATGCCTGTCCCAGACACGCGCCGCGACGCGCGCCACCGCCACGCACAGCCGGACCTCCTCCTCCTGACTCAGCGGCCCCAGCGAATCCACCCAGGCCTGCAGCCGGTCGGAGTCCGGATGCTCCGCGTCCACCGTCAGCGGCCCCGGCCCCGCGAGCGCCAGGGCCAGTCGCGGCGAGCCCGGCCCCGCGGTCCGCGCCTCCACGGGCAACGGGACACTCCGGACGATGGCGTCCGCCACCGACTCGGCGTGCACGCGCATGCGCCAGGTAAAGGGATCTCCATGTCCCCGCTTCACGGCATGCGTCACCACGCGCCGCAGCAGGCCCACCGCCGGCCGGGCCTGCGCCCCCATCCCCGCGAGCAGATGGAGCGCGAAGAGCCCCTGCCGCGCCCCGTCCCGGTCATTCGGAAGAAGGCCCACCAGTCCCCGCGCCGTCTTGTCCAGCAGGGGCAGCGCACGCGAGGGCGACAGCCAGGACAACACCTGGAGGGCGACGACGCGGCTCTCGTCGTCCAGCACCACCTGCTCCTCCAGCGCGTGAAGCACCGCCTCGGAAGGCGGGGTGCACCGGCCCAGCAGGCGCAGCGCGGAGCGGCGGACGTAGGGACTCTCGTCCGACAGCCTCTTCAGGGCTTCGTGCAGCACGTCGTCCGGGACGGGACCGTCCAGCGTCGCGAGCGCGTCCAGCGCCGTCGCTCGCGCCTGCCACTGTGTCTTGTCCTGGCAGGCCTCCAGCAACAGTTTCACCGCGAGCCGGGTGGGCCGGGGACGCAGGTACACCAGGGCCCGCATCGCCTGGCGCTGGACCCGAGCGCTCGGCCGGGACAAGAGCCCCATCACGGCGGGCACCGCGCACCGGGGCGGCGGGCTCGGCGCCATCAACGCCTCGAGCACGTTCAAGCGGATGTTCGCGTCCGCGGACTCCTTCTCCGCCAGTTGGGGATTCGCCAGCACCTCCAGCAGCGCGGGCACCGCCCCCAGGCCGATGGCCCGCAGCGCTTCGTGCGCGTTGTACGTATCTCCCCTGCGCAATCTCCCCTGCGCCACCAGCTCCGCCACCCACTCCCGGGGCGTGCGGTCCGAGTGCCGGAAGCCCGAGCGCACCATCAGCGCGTCCAGCCTGCGCAGCGAAGCGAGGTCGTCTCCGGAGGCCTGCCGCCGCGCCTCCGCCAGTGCGTCACCCATTCCGGCTCCCTACTCCGCGCGCATCGCCTCCACCGGATCCAGCCGCGCCGCGCGCGACGCCGGGTAGATGCCGAAGAGAAGCCCCACACCGCAGCTCATCCCCAGCGACAGCGCCACGGCCCACGCCGGCACGCTCATGGGGAACAGCAGCACCCACTTGCCCAGGAAGACGAATCCGAAGCCCAGCCCCAGCCCCAGCACCCCGCCCACGAACGACAGCATCACCGCCTCCGTGGCGAACTGGCCCAGGATGCGGCGGCGGCGCGCGCCCAGCGCCTTGCGGATGCCAATCTCCCGCGTCCGCTCCGTCACCGACATCAGCATGATGTTCAGGATGCCGATTCCGCCCACCACCAACGACAGCAGGCACACGCCCACGCCCGCGAGCGCGATGACCTGCGACAGCTCGTTGAAGGACGCCGTCATGGACTCGTTGGTGTGCAGCTCGAAGTCGTTCGGCTCCTGCGGCGTGAGGCCCCGGCGGCGGCGCATCAGGTTCACCACTTCGTCCTGCGCCTTCTGGAACGACGCCCCGTCGCGCGCCTGGATGTCGATCTCCACCGAGCGGTTCTTGCCGTAGAACTGCTGGAAGGCGCGCATGGGCAGGATGGCCTGGTTGTCCTGGCTGGCCATCCCCATGACGCTGCCGCGCTTCTGCAGCACGCCAATCACCTGGAACGGCCGGCCCTGCAGCCGCACCTCGGAGCCCACCGGGTTCATGCCCGGGAAGAGCGTGTCCGCCAGGTCCACGCCAATGACCATCACCGGGCGGCCATCCAGCGTCTCCGTCTCGTTGAAGAAGCGGCCGGTCGACACGACGACGCCGCTCGTCTCCAGGTACGTGGGCTCCGTGCCCAGGATGCTCACCGAAGGGGGCGTCTCCCGGAACGCAGTGGTCAGCTTCTTGCCCCACTCCTGGGCCAGGGGCGTGGCCGCGCCCACCGAGGGACACGACTCCACGATGGCGCGCACGTCGTCGCCGAGCAGGTCCTTGCGCTTGGCGTACTTCGCCCAGTTGATGCGGCCGAAGCCGGTGGGCCACTTCGTCACCTCGAAGGTGTGCGCGCCCAGGCTGCCCAGGTTCTTGTTCACCTGTTCGCGCAGGCCCTCGATGAGGGCCATCATCGTGATGACGGTGGCCACGCCGATGACGATGCCCACCAGCGTCAGGAGCGAGCGCAGCGGGTTGCCCAGGAAGGTGCCGAGCGCCAGCCGCAAGTTGTCCAGGAAGGCCCGCATTGCCCTATTCGTAGCGGAGCGCTTCCACCGGGTCCAGCCGGGCCGCACGCGCGGCTGGCCAGATGCCGAACAGCAGGCCCACCAACGCCGCGAACGCCACCCCGCCCACCACCGTGCCAGGGCGCACGTCCGCCGCCAGCGGCGTCACCAGTGACACGATCTTCGCCGTGCCCAACCCGACCGTCGTCCCCAACAGTCCCCCCACCGCGGACACGCTGGAGGCCTCCATCAGGAACTGGAGCACGATGGTGCGCTGGCGCGCGCCCAGCGCCCGGCGGACCCCAATCTCCCGCGTCCGCTCACGCACCGACACCAGCATGATGTTCATGATGCCAATGCCGCCCACCAACAGCGTGATGAGTCCCACGCCCGTGGCCACCGCGTAGAGCGCGCCGGTGAGCTGCTCGTAGGTCGCCGCGAGCGAGTCCGTCCGGTTGACGTTGAAGTCGTCCGGCTGGCCCGGCGGCGTCGCGCGCACGCGCCGCATGATGCCCACCAGCTGGTCCTCCACCTTCGCCATCTGCCCCGCGTCCGCCACGGCGATGGCGATCTGCATGGGCCGCCCCTTGCCGAAGTTGGAGTTGAAGGTCTTGAACGGCATGAACACGGACATGTCCATGTTCTCCGCCACGACCTTCCCCTTGCGCCCCAGCGTGCCCACCACCTGGAAGGGCCGCCCGTCGATGCGAACGGTCTGCCCCAGCGGGCTGATGCTGGGAAAGAGCGAGGCCGCCACGTCCGCGCCCAGCACCGTCACCGCCCGGTTCACCTCTTCGTCCGCGCGGGTGAGGAAGCGTCCGGACACGACCTCGTAGTTGCCAATGGCCAGGTAGTCGCTCCACACGCCGTTGATGCGCACGTTGGAGACCTGGAGGGCGCCGTGCGACACGTCGGAAGTGCGCAGCACCGCCGGGGAGATGGCGGTGATGAAGTCCGCCTGGGCCCGTAGCTGCGCCACCTGCTCCAGCGTGAAGTTCTTCCGGTTGCGGTAGAGCCACCAGTTGCCCTTCACCATCCAGGGGTACTTGGAGATGAAGATCGTGTTCGCGCCCAGCGTGGCCAGCTGCTTGTCGAACGACGCGTTGAGCCCCTGGATGATGCCCACGATGGCCAGGAGCGTCGCCACGCCAATGCCGATGCCCAGCGTCGTGAGCACCGTGCGCATCCGGTTCGCCCGGAGGGAGAACACCGCGATGCGGGCCCCCTCCAGCACGTCCACGCGGAAGCCCTTCGGGAAGCTCACGCGGTGCCCGCCTGGGGTGCCGCGTGCACGCCCAGCGCCACCTCCGGCCCCGGCCCGTCCGCGACGATCTCCCCGTCACTCAACCGGATGGCCCGGGGGCAGCGCGCGGCCAGCTTGGGCTCGTGCGTGACGAGCACCAGCGTGTGCCCCGCGCGGTGCAGCTGCTCGAAGAGCTTGACGATCTCCTCGCCGGTGGCCGAGTCCAGGTTGCCCGTGGGCTCGTCCGCCAGGAGCATGGACGGCTCCGACACCAGCGCCCGCGCGATGGCCACGCGCTGGCGCTGACCGCCCGACAGCTCGTTGGGCCGGTGGTGCATGCGGTGCGTGAGCTGCACCTTGTCCAGCGCCGCCTTCGCCCGCTCGCGCCGCTCCTTCGCGCCCATGCCCCGGTACACCAGCGGCAGCTCCACGTTGGCGAGCGCCGTCTCCCGGGGAAGCAGCTGGAACGTCTGGAAGATGAAGCCGATCTCCACGTTGCGGATGACGGCCAGGTCGTCGTCGTCCATGCTCGACACGTCCTTGCCGTTGAGCATGTAGCGACCGCTCGTGGGCGTATCCAGGCAGCCCAGCACGTTCATGAGCGTGCTCTTGCCAGAGCCGGACTGGCCGATGATGGCCACCCACTCACCCCGCTGGATGCCAAAGGACACGCCGCGCAGCGCGCGCACCTCTTCACCGCCCACGAAGAAGGCCCGCGTGAGCCCCTCCACCTGGATGAGGGGGCCCGCGTCCGGTGCAGGGGCCGACGTCACGACTTGCCCTTCGCCGCGGCCTTCTCCGGCTCGCGCACCGCGTCCCCGTGGGACAGCTCCTTGGACAGCGTGCGGTAGGGGCCCTCCACCACGCGGTCCCCGACCTGCAGGCCCTCCAGCACCTCCAGCTCCGTATCGGAGGCGATGCCGGTGCGCACGCGGCGCACCTGCGCCTTGTTGTCGTTGTCCACCACGAACACGACCTTGGCCAGCGACTCCGTGCGGCGCTTGGCGGTGAGGGACGTGCCCTCCACCGGCGCCTGGTAGTCCGGCAGCGAGCGCTCCGCGCGCACCGTGACGGCCTGGATGGGCACGAGCACCGCGTCGTTGTGCGTCTCCGCGCTGATGCGCGCCTCGGCGCTCATGCCGGGGAGCACACCCGGCGGACGCGCGTCCAGGGCAACGGTGATGGGGAAGCTCGTCACTTCAGCCTCCGTGCCCGGGTTCTTGATGGTGGCCTTCTGGGCGATCTCCACCACGGTGCCGGTGAAGGACTGGCCCTCCAGCGCGTCCAGCGTCACCTCCGCGGGCTGGCCGTACTTCAGGTGGACGACCTCGTGCTCACCCACCTCGAACTTCACCTCCATCTGGTTGAGCGCGGCGATGGTCATCACCACGTCCTCGGAGAAGTCGGAGCCGCGCACGCGCTCGCCCACTTCACGCGTCAGTTCAATCACGTTGCCGTCGATGGGGGACAGGAGCGTGGTGCGCGCCAGGTCCGTGGAGGCCTGCTCCAGCACGGCGCTGCTCTGGGCCACGCGCTGCTTGGCGGCCGCGAGGCGCGCCGCGGCGGTGTCCACCACCGCCTGGGACTGCTCCACCTCCGCGGCGGACGCGAGCCCCTTCTCCGCCAACCCCTGCACGCGAGCCAGCTCCGCGCGCTGGCGCACGGTGTCCACCTCCGACACCTGGACCTCGGAGCGGGCCGCGTCGCGGGACGCGGTGGCCTGCTTCACGGCCGCCTCGTAGTAGCGCTTGTCGATCTGCCCCAGCACCTGCCCCTTGGTGATGGGGTCACCGTCCTTCACCTTGAGGGCGACGAGGTCGCCGGACAGGTTGGAGGAGATCTTCACGGTGGTGGCCGCCTGCACCTTGCCCGCGCCAGTGATGGTGCGGGTGATGGTGCCCTTGCGGGCCTTGGCCATCTGGACTTCCTGCGTCGGGGGCGGCCGGTCCCGCAGGCCGCCCACGGTGATGGCCACCGCTCCAAGCAACAGCGCGCCGGCGATTGCCGCCTTCCACCACGTCATTGTGAGTCTCCCGGGTTCAGCGTGCCCATGGCCCGGAACAGGGCATAGCGGGCGATTTCGACATCGATGCGGCTCTGGAGCAACACCAGCTCCGCCTGGGTCAACTTGAGCTGCGCGTCTCGCACGTCCAGCGTGGAGCCGGCGCCCGCGCGGAAGCGCTCCTCCGCCAGTGCCAGGCCCTGCTGGGCGACCGTCAGGTTGTCCGCCGCGAGCTTCGCGGAGGCAATCTGTCCTTCCAGCACCTGGTGGGAGCGGCGCACCTCCGCCTCCAGCTCCCGCGCCGTCTGCGCGAACGTCAGCTCCGCCTTGCGGATGTTGACCTGGGCGCGCGCGGACTGGGCGTCGGTATTGAAGCCGTTGAACAGGTCCCACGTCAGCGTGACGCCGCCGTTGAAGATGTTGCCGTAGCCGGGCTCGCTGAAGAACGAGCCCGGGGCCTGGCTGTTGTGCGAGTACTGCGCGGACAGGCCCACGCGGGGGATGTAGTCCCCCTGAACGATGGCCCGCTGGAGCTCCGCCACCTGCACGCGCTGCTGGAGCGCCTTGAGCAGGGCGCGGTGCTCGCGGGCCTGCTTGATGGCGTCATCCAGGGGAGGCGCGGGCGCGGGCTCCTGCTGGAACACGCCGGGGTCCACCGCCTGGAGCAGCTCGGTGCCGGGGCGCGCCAGCCACACGGCCAGCTGCACCTGGTCCGCCACCAGTTGGTTCTGGCGCTGCACGATGTTGATGCGGTCGTTGCCCAGGTTGACCTGGGCGGCGATCTCCTCGGACTTGCCCACGCGGCCCGCGGTGAAGAGGGCGCGCGCGCGCTCCAGCTGCACCTCGCTGCGCTGCGCGGTGGCGTTGAGCACGCCCAGCGTGGCCTGCGACAGGAACAGGTTGAAGAAGCGGCGGATGGCCTCCAGCTCGGAGGTATCCGACTCTTCAATGGACTGGTTGCGCGTGGCGTCCACGTTGACGCCCGCCTGCTCCAGCTGCTTCCAGAGGCCCCGGTTGTAGATGACCTGCGACACGCCCAGGGACGCGGAGTAGCTGTCCGCCGTGTTGGAGGTGGCCACCACCTCCCGCGTGACGGTCTCCGTCTCACTGATGGGGACGGTGAAGACCTGCCGTCGCCGGCCCACGTAGTCCAGGCTGGGGCCCAGTCTGAGCTGCACCTGCGGCAGGAGGCCGGAGCGCGCCACGCGCTGGTCCTCCTGGGCCACGGCGACATCCAACGCGGCCTGGAGCGCCTGGGTGTTCTTCCGGCCCAGCTGGCGCGTCTCCTCCAGCGTGATGGGCGTAGCGGTGAGCAGCGTCGCGACAACGAGGAAGGCGCTCACTGCGCACCTCCCGCCGGCAGGCCGATGAAGAAGACACCCACGTACATGAGGTACATCACCCCGATGAGCACCAGCGCGCGCCCCAGGCGCATGCCGGTGGCGGTGGAGAAGCCCACTCCCAGCAGGCCCACGCTCCACAGGTTGAAGAAGTCCACGCCCTTGAGCACGCGCTGCATCTTCGGCGTCAGGCCGTCCAACAGGGCCAGGCTGGAGGGCACGAGCCGCTCCGCGCGCAGGTCGGTGAGCGAGTGCTGGTAGCCCGCGCACAGCGCGTAGATGAGGTGGTACAGCGCGATGGGCAGCAGCGCCACCGCGGCGGCCGTCATCAGCTGCCCGAAGGCCGCGGGCTTGTTGAAGAGCCAGGCCGCGACCCAGAGGATGCACGCGAGCGCCAGCACCATCAGGGGCATCACGATGAGCCCCTTGGCGATGCCGCCCACCAGCGCCTTGCGCGACGCGGTTTGAATCTGCTCGGCGATGTCGGACTCGGACACGCTGGACGCGGTCGAGTCCGTGGGCAGGGCGCCCACGATGGAGGTGGTGGCGTCCCAGCGCAGCGCGTAGACGGTGCCGGAGATGGCGACGCAGAAGGCGAGGATGAGGAGGGGCCACAGCCAACGCCGGGCCTCGACGGCGGCGCGCATCCCCCCAAGAGGGTCCACGAAGACGCGCGCCGGTTGAGCAAGGGAGGTCATAGGGATGGGGTCTCTGGGCGGATTACGCAGCCCTCCCGGAGTGATTGCCCGGTCCCTTGAATTGAGTCGGGAAACGGGCGGGCAGCCAACCGAAATCCGGCCGCGGCCCAAGGTTTACCCTGCCTTGCATCCATCCTGTAGCGGTCTGTAGCCTAAATTTTGCGGCGGAGCGGCGGACGGTGTATTCCGCTCGGCTGGACGCTTGCCGGAGCATGAATGGTCGACAGCACGGATCTCGCCCAGGTTCTCCATGAGGCGCATGACATCGCCCGCAGCGTCGCCCAGAAGCCCACGTCGGCCCACGTGTTGCTGGCGCTCTTCACGGTGGAGAACCGTGCTCAGCGCCTCCTGAAGGAGAAGGGCGTGGACGAGGACGCCCTCCTCCAACTCATCACGGAGGCCCCGGCGGAGACGGGCAACGTGGTGCAGGAGTTGACCGCGCGCGCCCGCGAGCTGGCCAGCACCACCGGAGAAGGCGAGGCACACTGCCTGCACCTGCTCATCGCCATCATCCGCAGGCGCTGCGCCGCGAGCGACCTGCTGGGCCGGACGGGTCTGGACCTCATCTCGTTGTCCAACACAGCTTTCGCCTACTGCACGAATGGCGGACTGCCGCGCCGGCTCCAGCCGGGCTACGGCCAGGCGGTGGCCACGCGCGCGCCGGTGAGCCGTCCGGTGGGAGCGCCGCCGTCTCCCCTTCCCTCCTCCACGTTCGCGCTGAGCGTGCCGCGTCCGGCCCCCGCGCCGGCTCCGGTGATGACGCCCCCGGTGACGACCCCGCCGCCGGCCGCGCGCACGACGCCCGCGCTGTCGCCGAGAGATCTCATCGACGTGGATGAGGACGACGTGACGCAGGACGCCGTCGCGGAAGCCCCGCCTCCGCCGATGCCGCGCATGGCGCCGCCCGCGCCGCCGGCCCCGGTCGCCCGCGCGACGCCGCCCGCCCCGCCGCCTCCCGCGCCCGTGGTCAAGCCGTCCTCGACTCCGCCGTCCCAGGCCAAGGGTCAGCCGCTGACGCTGGACGCCAAGGCGTTCCCGATGCTCACGTCCATGGGCCGCAACCTGAGCCAGGCCGCGCGCGAGGGGAAGCTGGACCCGGTGGTGGGCCGCGCGAGGGAGGTCGAGGAGGTCATCGACATCCTGGGCAAGCGCCGCACCAACAACCCGTGCCTGCTGGGCGAGCCCGGCGTGGGCAAGACGGCGGTGGTGGAGGGCGTGGCGCAGCGCCTGATGGGCCTGCGAGGCACGCTGGCGGAGAAGATCCTCATCGAGTTGGACATGGCCACGCTGGTGGCGGGCACGCAGCTGCGCGGCTCGTTCTCCGAGAAGCTCAACGCCCTGAAGGAAGAGGTGCGGCGGGGCGAGGGGCGCGTGGTGGTCTTCATCGACGAAATCCACACGCTGGTGGGCGCGGGCTCCACGGGCGAGGGCCCGCAGGACGCGGCCAACGAGCTGAAGACGGCGATGGCTCGTGGCGAGTTCCCCTGCATCGGGGCGACGACGCACGACGAGTACCGCAAGTTCATCGCGGCGGACCCGGCGCTGGAGCGGCGCTTCACGCCGGTGGTGGTGAACGAGCCGTCGGTGCCGGAGACGGTGCAGATCCTCCAGGGCATCATCGGGCGCTACGAGGAGCACCACGCGCTGCGCTACCTGCCGGAGGCGCTGGAGGCGGCCGCGTCGCTGGCGAGCCGCTACGTGACGGACCGGTTCATGCCGGACAAGGCCATCAGCGTGGTGGACCTGGCGGGCAGCCGCTGCCACCGCGAGGGCAAGCACCGGGTGGACGCGGCGGACGTGGCGCGCGTGGTGGCGAAGCTGGCGGGCGTGCCGGAAGAGCGGCTGCTGATGAACGACTCCGCGCGGCTGCTCCGGTTGGAGAACGACCTGGCGGAGCGCGTGATTGGCCACGGCGACGCGGTGGTGCGCATCTCGCGGGTCATCCGCCGCAACTACGCGGGCTTCGCGTCGCGCCGTCCCATGGGCAGCTTCCTCTTCCTGGGCCCCACGGGCGTGGGCAAGACGGAGATGGCGCGGGCGCTGGCGGAGGTGCTGTTCGGCAACCGGGACGCGCTGGTGCGCCTGGACATGAGCGAGATGTCCGAGTCCCACGGCGTGTCGCGCCTCATCGGTTCGCCCGCGGGCTACGTCGGCTTCGGTGAAGGCGGACAGCTCACGGAGCCGGTGCGCCGTCGGCCGTCGTCGGTGGTGGTGCTGGACGAGATCGAGAAGGCGCACCGCGAGGTGCAGATGCTGCTGCTCCAGGTGCTGGAGGAGGGGCGGCTGACGGACGGCAAGGGCCGGCACATCGACTTCTCGAACACGGTCATCGTGATGACCACGAACCTGGGCGCGGAGGCGTTCAGCCGTACGGGCCGCGCGGTGGGCTTCGGCGCGGCGGACGCGGCCGAGGGCAAGGCGCTGGACATGGCGTCGGACACGGCGCGCAAGGCGCTGCCGCCGGAGCTGTGGAACCGCATCGACGAACGGCTGCCGTTCCGTCCGCTGGCGGAGCAGGAGGTGGCGAAGATCGCCACGCTCATCCTGGCGGAGAGCAGCAAGCGGCTCGCGACCGAGCGCGGCATCGTCTACACGGCGGGCACGGACGTGGTGGGTCACCTGCTCAAGTCCGGCGGCTTCGACCCGATGCTGGGCGCGCGGCCGATGCGCCAGGTGGTGCAGCGGCTGGTGGAAGGCCCCCTGGCGGAGCGCATCCTCTCCGGAGAGTTCGGCGCGGGCGACCGCGTGCGAGTGGCCGTGCAGGCCGGTCAGCTCCAGTTCGCCCGGGACGCCGCCTGACGGTGGCGCGGCGAGGCCGGAGCACGCGGAGCGGCACCGTTCGCTCCGAGCTCGAAAATCCGGCGCGTCCACGCACGGCGGGCTCGCGAAGCCGGCCCAGCTCTTCCGTGACGGCGAAGGCGAAGCGCGTCCCCGTGGTCATCGTCGGCGCGGGGCGGCTCGGTGGTGCACTCGCGTTGGCACTGCAGGCGAAGCGTTGGCCCGTGCGCGTGTACTCGCGTGACGACGCGGGCCATGAGCGCACGCGCGCCCTGGGCCTGAAGCCCGCGACCCCAGCGGACCTGAAGAAGGCGCACGTCTGCGTGCTGTGCGTTCCGGACGCGGCCGTGCCGTCGATGGCCGACGCCCTGTCACGCGAACTGCCGCGCACGGTGGCGCTGGTGCACACCGCGGGCGCCCTCCCCCTCTCCGCGCTGGGCACGCAGCGGGGCCGCGCGGTGGGTTCGTTCCATCCACTCTGCGCCGTGTCCTCCGCGTGGGACTCGCTCGCGGGCCACACCGCCGCGATCAGCACGCGCTCCCCTGCCCTGCGCGCCGTGCTCCAGCGCATGGCGGAGGACGTGGGCTTCGCGATGTTCGACGTGCCGGAGGCGCACCGGGCCGCCTACCACGCGGGCGCGGTGCTGAGCGCCGGTGGACTGGTGGCCCTGGCGGACGCAGCCGTGGGCGCACTGGGCACGGCGGGCATCGAACCCGAGGCGGCCTTGAAGGCCCTGCTGCCGCTGATGCGCTCGGCGCTGCGAGGCATCGAAGCGCGCGGTCTCTCGGGTGGACTCACCGGCCCCATCGTCCGAGGGGACGCGGGCGTCGTCGCGGCACACCTCGCGGCGCTGCCCTCGGACATCGCTCCGCTCTACGCACAGCTCTCGCGGCGGGCCCTGCGGCTGGCCTCGGAGCGACTCAGTCCGGAGCCCCATGCCGCGCTGGAAGCCCTGCTCGCGAAGAAGTGAGGCGTTTCCGGCTCCGCGCCAGCCCGCGGCGCTGGAAGCCCTGCTCGCGAAGACGTAACGGCGCGCGTCCCGGTCGCCCCGGACGCGCGCCCCTCCCACCGGACTAGGTGAGGATGATGCGCGGGCTCTGCAGCGCGCGGCGCACGATGGCCAGCGCCTGCTCGGAAGCGGCCTCGGCCTCCGTGAGACGGCGCAGGCAGATGTCGCCGCCCACCGACACGGAGCGCTTCAGGTCCGCCAGCAGCGTCAGCGCCGCCTGCAGCATCTCCTTGCCCTGCGGAGACTCCGCGGCCGGCTTGCCCGCCGCCTGGGACACGTGCGCCGTGAAGCGCTGCACCGCGTCCATGGTCGCGTTCGGGTCGTACTTCTCCAGCATCGGCTTCAGCCGGTCCGGGTTGATCCGGATGAGGCGCAGCGCGCCGACCTTCTGGAAGGCCGGGTGCACCAGGCCGATCTCCGACATCTCGAACGCGCCCAGCAAGCCTTCGTCCGGCGCGCGGTGCGAGTGCGGCACCACGTCCACGAAGAGCGCCAGCGGATCCGCGCCCTGCTTGAACGCCTCCAGCTCGTCGTCATCCAGCGGCGGGAAGCTCGCGGGCGTGCCGATGAACAGCAGCGGCAGCACCACGTCGTGCCAGAACTCCTCCGGCGCGGAGCCCGTGCCGCCCACCGTCGCCACCAGGTGCGTCAGCAGCTCCGCGAGCCGCGGGGCGCGCTCGGCCTGCTCCGCCAGCGTCTTGCCCTGCTCCATGCGCTGCAGCGACGTGACGATCTGCCCCTCGAACTGCTGGCGGGCCTCCGGCGGCAGCGGAGGCTGGGTGCGGCCCAGCGCGTCACGCACGTCGCGCGCCAGCGCGTCCGTCTTCGCCTCCAGCGCCTGCTTCGTCTTGGCCGGATCCACCACGATGAACTGGAGGAAGCCCGGGTCGAACAGGCGCTGGTACTCCTGGGGCCCCAGCCGCTGGGGCTGACCTCCGCCCAGGGCCTGCGCCGGGTTGGTGCCGAACTTCACCTGTCCCAGCGAGCGGCGGATGTCGGCGGCCAGGTCGTCCAGCCGCGTCAACTTGCCCTGCGCCAGCGCGTCCATCACCGCCCCGAACGGGGACAGCATGATGATGGCTTCGGGGAAGCCCAGCGAGGCGCCTTCCGGCGAGTCCCGGTTGGGGAACCAGAACGCCTGGTGCTCGGAGATGAGGCGCAGCGCGAAGCCGCCCGCCAGGCCCAGCGCCGCACCCTGGTGGTTCGGGTTGTTCGGGTCGAACCGGCCGCCCAGCAGCTGGATGACCGACGTCTCCACGTCCGCCCACGGAGCCTTCGTCAGGTCGACCGGCGCGCCGCTGGCCTTCTCCAACGCGGCGGAAAGCTGGAGCTGCGCATTGTGGACGTGCTGCGGAACAGGGAGCCCCTGGGGCTCGGCGGGTTCGGTCATGGGAAGGTTCCTGTGAGGAATGCGACGCGTTCCCTTATCGTGAAAAACGCGTTCCTGACTACGATTTGTGCTCGGTAGGATGCACCGCCATGTCAGCTTCTCGCGGGCCTGCCCGCCAGCCCGCCATCCTCGCTTGTCTCCTGCTGCTGACGTCGGGGTGTGCTTTCGTCGCACCCCGTTTCCCGCAGAACGTCCAGGCGTCGTTTGCCCGGGACGACATGCACAAGCTGACCACGCGGTCGATGGAGCTGTACTACCCGGTCCATCTGCGCGGGACGGCGCTGCGGGTGGCCGCCCGGATGGAAGGCTGCGTGGAGCGGCTGCGCGGCGACGCGTGGAGCAAGACCGAGCGCAAGCGGGTGCTCGTCTACCTGACGAGCGCGGACTTCAACAACGCGTACGTCCAGTCGGAGTTCGCCAGCACGCCGCAGCAGATGGTGCTGCCGCAGCACATGACACTGGAGCAGTTCAACCTGCTGGGTCTGGGTGAGACGGACATCGGCGACGTGGCCTGTCACGAGTCCGTCCACTACGTGCAGATGCAGCAGGTGGGCGGGCTGTGGAACGTCCTGAACCAGGTCACGGGCGGCCTCTTCCAGCCCAACATCTTCACCGAGTCCTGGTTCCTGGAGGGCCTGGCCACCTACTACGAGGGCCGGCTGGGCAAGGACACGGGACGTCCCTACAGCCCGGTGTGGCGCGGCTGGTGGGAGGGCGCGGTGGTGGCCCAGAAGGGCGAGCTCAACGCGGGCTACCTGTCACCGGAGAACCGTGCGCTGGATCCGTTCGGCGGCAACTACCTGACCGGTATGAACTTCGTCGAGTACCTGGCGAAGACGTACGGCGAGAAGCGTCTGTGGAAGCTGGTGGACGAACAGGGCAGCTCGCTGTTCCCACCCCTCGCGGTGACGCTGCGGTTCAAGCGGGTGTACGGCAAGGACATCGGTTCGCTGTTCAGCGAGTACGAGCAGAGCCTCCAGAAGGACCTCCAGCTTCGCGAGCGCCCCGCCACGCAGCAGGTGCTCGCGCGGGATGCGGGCTACTTCTCGCGGCTCGTCGCGAACCCGGTCGACGGCAGCACTGCGCTGGTGAGCGTGGGCCGTGAAGCCATCACCCACCTCACCGTGCTCGAGCGAGACGGCCGCGAGCGCTTCAGCCGCGCGCTGGTGCGGTTGTTGCCGGGGCGCCGCTGGGTGGTGGCCAGCCCGTCGCTGGTCAGCGGCATGACGTTCAGCCGGGACGGCCAGTGGTTGTACCTGGTCAGCGCGGACATCGACTCGGTGGGCAGCTACACGGGGAAGCTGTGGCGGGTGGACGCGCGCACGGGTGACGTGGTGCGGCTGTGGGACGACCTGGTGGGCATGGGCGGCGACCTGACGGCGGATGGCCGGTCCTACGTGTTCGTGGAGGTGAGCGGCGACGCGGCCAACCTCGTGCGGTTGGATCTGGAGAGCGGTCAGCGTGAGCGGCTGACGGACTTCAAGGCGCACACGGCATTGGGCACGCCGGTGACGTCACCGGACGGTGCACGGTACGTGTTCCCCATGAACGGCGTGGAGGGGTGGGACCTGGTGCTGCGCGAGCCGGACGGTTCGCTGCGCTGGCTCACGCGGGATGGGCTGTTCAACTACTCGCCCCGGTGGCTGGACGACGACCACCTCGTCTTCCTGCGCGAGCACGAAGGCCGGCTCCAAGCGCACGTGATGACGGTGTCCACCCGGCGCATCGCCCGCGTCACCGATGCGCCAATCCTGGTGATGGACGCGGCACCCGCGGGCGGGGACGCCGTGGTCTTCCTCAACCGCGACGGCATCAACTTCACCGTGGACCGCGCGCCCCTCACGGGAGCCCTGGCGGAGCTGAGCGCGACGCCCGAACCGCCGGCAGAGAGCGTCGCGACCGCACCGGCACCGGAGACGGAGGCCGCCGCACAGGGCACGGAGGCACAGGAGGGCTTCGTCGCCTTCCCAGGCCAGCCCGCGCCTCCGACGGATGCCCCCACGCAGGCCGCTGCCGACGTCCCCCTGGCACCGGTGGCGCCGCCGCCCCTGCCCGTGGATCCCGCCCATGACGTGGACGCGCCCGTGACGCCTCCGGCCGTCGTCGGCCACGCGGTGGACGTGCTGACCGACGAGCCCTACTCGCCGCTCGAAGGCTTCTTCATCCCGAACTACCGCGTCCCCTACTTCTACACGGTGCCCAACGACGTCGACGAGAACGACCCGTACTTCGCGGGTGGCATCTCCATCGCGGGCCAGGACCGGTTGGGCTTCAACGCCTACGCGCTCACGCTGACGTATGACATGAAGGAGAAGCAGCCCGGCGTGTCGTTCGCGTACGGCAACGCGATGCTGTCGCCCTTCTACCTCCAGGTCTCCGCGTCACGCCTGCGCGAGAACGAGCGCACGGACCTGCAGGCCACCGTGTTCGCGTCCCGCACGTTCTGGACGACCCCCGTGAGCTTCGGCGTGCTCGCGCTCGACCGCCGCTTCGACGCCACGGATCGCCGGCCGTCCATCACCACGCGCCTCATCGGACCGGAGGTCGCCGCGTCGTACTTCGCCGGAGAGGGCACGTCCTACGGCGGCACGCAGCGCGGACTGGGCCTGTCCGTGAGCGGCGGCATCTTCCCGAAGGCCTTCGCGCGCGACTCCACCGTGGGCGACGTGCGCCTGGGCGTGGACGGCTACCTGGGCGGCCTGCCCTTCATCGGCAAGGACAACCTCCTGCTCTCCGTCGCGGGCCGCGCCCTGCCCGGCGCGCCGGATGACCTGCTGGAGGTCGGCGGAATCCTCCCGGGCCAGGCCTTCTTCATCAACCGCGACAGCACCACCGAAGGGGGCCTGCCGCTCCAGCTCCAGCCGGGCCTCGCCTTCAGCGAGTACCTGCGCGGCTACGAGGACCACACCTTCCGCGCGCGCAACGTGCTGCTCGCCAACGCGCGCTACCGCTACCGCTTCATCATCGACTACGGCTGGGCATCCACCCTGTGGGTGCTGCCGTCCCTCTTCGTCAGCCAGCTGGAGCTGGACGCGTTCGGTTCGCTCGCGCGCACGGACAACCGGACGAACCACGGAGCGGTGGGCGGCTCCGCCACGCTGCGGCTCACCATGGGACAGGCCTACGCGCTCTCGCTCTTCTACCAGTACGCCCACCGCTTCGATGACGGCTTCGGCGACCTGCACATCATCGGGATGACCTTCTAGCGAGGCCCGCGCAGGCCATACAGGCCTTCATCGCGCGCCACCTGGAGCACCGCGGAGGGCACCAGCTCCGACGGCTCCAGGCCGCGCGTCAGCTGGTCGCGCACCTGCGTGGAGGACACCTCCGCCAGCGGCGGCCCCACCGTGTCCGGCGCCGGGTAGCCCGCGCGGTAGAGCACCGTCACGTGCGCCATGCGCTGGATGCGGTCGAAGTCCTTCCACTGCGGCAGGTCCCTCAGGATGTCGCTGCCGATGATCAGCGAGAACCGCGTGTCCGGGTGGCGCTCCACCAGGTACGCCAGCGTGTCCACCGTGCGTCCGCCGCCGCCCAGCTCGCGCTCCACCAGGCTCGTCTGGAGCCAGCCGGACGTCTCGCGGCAGAGCGCCTCGCACATGCGCACGCGCGCCTCGAAGGGCTCCAGCTGCTTGCCGAACGGATGGTGGAACGTGGGCATCAGCCAGACGGCATCCACGCCCTGCGTCGCGTGGACGTAGGAGGCCGCCATCAGGTGGCCCACGTGCGGCGGGTTGAACGAGCCTCCGAGCAGCGCGACCTTCACGGCGGGCCTCTTATTTGACGGTGAGCTTCGTCGAGCGCGAATCGACCAGCAGCACCCGGGGCGGCAGCACCAGGTGTCCATCCAACCGGAACGCGGAGAAGCTCAGGTTGCGCTCCGCCTTCTCCAACAGGCCGCACGTCTGCTCCGCGGCCCCCACCAGCCGGCCCGGCGTCACGAAGTAGCGCGGGCCAATCTGCACCACCGCCGGCTCGGACTCCTTGCCGTGGATGAACACCTGCGCGTTGAGCAGGTCGTCTCGCACCAGGTCGTTCTTGTCATGCACCACGCAGCAGAGCGTGTCCCCCACCAGGTCCATGGCCTTGTTGGCCACGGCGGGGTCCCGGTACGCCAGCGAGTCGCGGTCCGGCACGCGCACGAAGCGCTCCATCACCAGCCGCCGGTCGTCCTCGGACGCCAGGTCCGAGGGGGCCTCGCGGGACGCGGGCGTGCGCCCGAGGCCGTCCTGGGGCGCCACCAGCCACTGCGTCACGTCCGCCAGGAAGTCCGCGTCCGAGTACTCGCGCCCTCCCCGGCTCTTCTTGCGGCGCCACAGCACCCACTCATCCAGGTCCGTGTAGCGCGCGCCGGTGAAGAGGAAGCGCCGGGCGCCCTTCGCACGCAGCAACTCATAGGCGGCGTCGAAGGCGTCCAGGTCGCCATGCGTATCGGAGAAGACACCAATCACGTGGAGGTCACCGCGAGGAAGCGTACAGCAGGGCGGGCTCGCGGCGCTTGCGGAAGGCCTCCGTCTGCGCCTCGAAGCCTTCGAGCATCCGGTCCAGGGACCACCCCTCCTCGATGCCGCGACGCACCTGGTCGGTGCCGCACAGCAGGTCGAACGCGGGCACGTCCTCCACGAACTCGTACGCGTCCGCCCGCCAGGCGAACTGCCCCGGCCCGATGTCGTGCAGCGCCTGGGTGATGGCGATGCCCGTGCGCAGCGGCTGGAACGACTTGCGGTCCGTGACGTGGATGAAGGCCCCGCTGCACGACTGGCCCGTGTACTTGTCGAACGTGGGGGTGAAGCCCACCGGACGGAACGCCACGCCCGGAAGCCGCTCCCTGTCCAGCCGCGCCATCAGCTGATCCGTGTCCACCCATGGCGCGCCGAACTGCTCGAAGGGCCGGCAGGTACCGCGGCCTTCGGACACGTTGGTGCCCTCCAGCTGGCACATGCCCGGGTACACCAGCGCCGTGTCCGCGGTGGGCATGTTGGGCGACGGCGGCAGGAACGGCAGGCCCGTGTCGCTCCAGTGCATGTCGCGCGTCCAGCCCTCGCACGGCACCACCGTGAGCTCACAGCCGAAGCCCTCCTGCGCGTTGAACAGCCGGGCCAGTTCCCCCGCCGTCATGCCGTGGCGGTTGGGCAGCGCGTACAGCCCCACGAAGGAGCGGAACTTCTCCCCCACGAGGTTGCCCTCCAGCGTCACCCCATCCAACGGGTTGGGCCGGTCCAGCACGTAGAACGGCACGCGGGCCTGGGCCGCGGCCTTCATCGCCAGGGCCATGGTGTAGACGTAGGTGTAGTAGCGGCTGCCGACGTCCTGGATGTCGAACACCAGCGCGTCCAACCCCTTCAGCCACTCCTGGCGCGGGGAGAGCGACTCGAAGGTGGAGCCATAGAGGCTGTGCACCGGGACGCCCGTCTTGCGGTCGCGCGCCTCGTCCACGGCCACCATGTACTGGGCTTCACCGCGGATGCCGTGCTCCGGCCCGAAGAGCGCCGCCAGCGTCACGCCGTCCGTGCCGGCCAGCAGATCCGCCAGGTGGCGGAAGCGCGAGTCCACGCTCGTGGGATTGACGATGGCGCCCACGCGCTTGCCCTTGAGCGCGGAGAACCCCTGCGCCGCCCACACATCCAGTCCCGTCTTCACCTTCGTCACGTTCAGTCGCCTCGTCCCGCGGATACGCGCGGGCGCAGGAAGGGTCAGTTCGCGGGGAGACGCTTGAGCGCGTCCGCCGCCGCCTGCTTCGAGTCACACGTGCCCAGGCCGAGGAACCCTCCGGACGACCCTTCGTTCGGGCCTCCGTCGTCGGCCAGGGACTTCAGCGCGCCGCGCGCGTCCTCCAGGCGCAGGCTGCCCACGGCCGTCGCCGCGCTGGAGCGCACGCCGCACTGTTCGTGCTTCAGCAGCGAGATGAGCCGGGACTCCGCGCGGCTGTTGCTGTCCTTGCGCACCGCCGCCGCGTAGAGGCCCACCGCGGTGCCCCATTTGCCCTGCGCTTCATCCAGCCGCCCATTGAGGTAGTTGCGCTGGTCCGCATCCTCCAGATTGATGAGCCGCCGCGCTTCGCTCACGCGCTGGGTCTTCTCCGGGCCGGAGGCACCCTCCACGTCGCGGATGGCCCGCATCGCGGGGCCGCCTCCGCTGACGAGCAGCCCCCCGCCCACCAGCACCACCCCCAGCATCCCCGCGCACACGCCCCAACCCGCCACGGTGGACGACACCTTCGTCGTGATGGCGGGCGGCAGCTTCGCGTACACGCGCGCCCAGAGCGCATCCGTCGCGGTGCGCGCCTGCTTGCCCAGCACCGTGGCCCGCTGCCCCACCGCCACCGCGCCCGCCGCCGCGCGCTGACCCAGGTCCAGGTTCGAGTCCACGCGTGCCAGGGCCAGGTTGCCGTAGGGCGGCAGCGAGGCCGCCTCTTCCGGCGAGGGCAGCACCGCGTCGGGCGCCGCCGGCGCCAGCACCCGGTAGGGCGCGCGCGGCACGCGGAAGACGCGGATCTTCCCGGGGATGCCCTTCAGCTCGAACGAGCCCACCTCCTGCGACGGAACCTCCGCCTTGTTCATGGAGAGGTAGACGGCCTCCGTGAAGAAGACCTCGTCCGCGTCGGTGATGCCCTCCACGCGGGCGGCGATGTTCACCGGCTCGCCGAAGATGTCGTTGTTCTCCACCCGCACCTCGCCCACGTTCACCGCGACGCGCACGTGGATCTGCTCGTCCTCCAGCAGATGCCGGTTGTGGTGCCAGAGCCGGTCCTGGATGGCGATGCCGCTCAGCACCGCCTGGGTGGGGGACTCGAAGGTGACGAGGAACGCGTCCCCAATCGACTTGATGATGCGTCCACCGAACGCCTTGAACAGCGGCGCGAGCAACGCGTCGTGCACCTGGAGCAGACGCTGGTTCTCCTCCAGCGTCTGCCGACTGGTGCGTTCGGTGAAGCCCTTGATGTCGGTGAAGACGATGGCGAGGTTGGCGGTCTTCAAAGCGGGGGCAGTGTATGCAGCGCGTCGCGCGAAGCAATCGCCACGGACCGCGCCCCGCCGCTCGCTGTCAGCGCTTTGAAGGTTTGAGGGCCCGCATGTTGCGCTTCTCTGGCGCCGTCAGCTGCGCCCTCACCTTCGCTGCGAGCTGGGGCCTGTCCGTCCGCTCGTAGAAGGCCGCCAGGGTCCTCAGGACGCCCGGGTTGTCCGGCTGGGCGTCGCGCGCGGCCAGGAACTCCCGCTCCGCGTCCAGCGTGCGGCCCTGCTTCTCCAGCACCGCCGCCAGCTGCATGCGCACCTGCACCCACGCGGGCCGGGACTTGGACAGGGGGCGGTAGTGCAGCTCCGCCTTGAGCCAGTCCCCCGCCTGCGCCCAGAGGCCCGCGAGCCGGAAGCGCGCGTCGTCATAGGACGGGCGCAGGGTCACCGCCTTCTCATAGGCGCGGATGGCGTCGAAGGTGGCGCTCTTCTCCTCCAGGAGCTGCCCCTGGAGGAAGTACACGCGGGGGTTGTCCGGGGCCTCGCGCAGGGCCGCGTCCAGGTGGCTGCCCGCGCGCGCCAGCTCCGGGGCGCTGCCTCCCTTGAGGAGCAGCCGCGCGGCCTCGAGCCGGGGCAACTCCCAGCGGGGCTGGTTGGTAATCAGCCGCTCCAGGGCGACGAGTGCACCCGCGTCGTTGCCCGAGGTCTCCAGCGCCAGCGCATCCGCCAGCGGACTGGGGGCCGGAGCCGCTTGCGCCGTCAGGACCGGAGAGGCCGGTGCGTCGGACGCGCCCGCCAGCAGCGCCGCCACGAGAACCCACATCATGGTTGGCAGATAGCAGGTCCCGGTGGGCCACCTCAATACTTCCTCTTGACGGACACCCGGCCTCGCATGAAACCCATGAGCGTGCAGATTTCCCAAAGGACGTTGGAAGACCTTGGTTTCCCGGAAGTGCTCCGCGCGCTGACGCAGCGCTGCCGCACCGAGCCAGGAAGGGAGCGGGTGCTGGCCCGTCCATTCCTGGACACCGAGACGGAGGTGACCGAAGCGCTGGCGCTCGTCGACGAGGCCCGCTTCCTCTCCCAGCAGCAGTTCTCCATGCCCCTGGGCGGCGTGACGGACCTGCGCACCGCGGTGGGCCACGCGGAGAAGGGCGGCGTGCTGGAGCCCCGCCAGCTCATCGACGCGGCCCAGCTGCTCTTCGCCTTCGCCCGCACCCGCGAGGCCCTGGACGAGCGCAAGGAGCGCGTCCCCCGCCTGGTGGAGATCTCCAAGCGCCTGCCCTTCCTGGAGGCCATGGCGCGCCGGTTGGATCAGTGTTTCGAACCGGACGGAACCATCTCCGACCGCGCCAGCCCCGAACTGAAGGAAGCGCGCGACCGAGCACGCGGCCTGCACCGGCGGATCAAATCGCGCCTGGACGAGATGCTCCACGACCTGACGTTCACCACCAAGCTGCGCGAGAACTACTACACGCTGCGCAACGGGCGGTACGTGGTGCCGGTGGTGTCGAACTACCGCGCGGAGGTGGACGGCATCGTCCACAACGCCAGCCAGACGGGGCAGACGCTCTTCATGGAGCCCCAGGCGATGGTGGGCCTGGGCAACGACCTGGCCATCGCGCAGTCGGAGGTCGCGGAGGAGGAGCTGAAGGTCCTCCAAGAGCTGAGCCGGCTCGTGGGCCGCGAGTCCGCGCGCATGCTGGAGGGCCTGGAGGCGGTGGCGGAACTGGACGAGGTGGAGGCCATCGCCATCCTGTCCGCGGACCTGGACGCCACGACGCCCACCTTCGTGGATGTGAAGGAACTGCAGCTGCGCGCGCTGCGCCACCCGCGCCTGGTGCTCAAGGGCACGGAGGTGGTGTCCAACGACGTGACGCTCACCGAAAGCGCCCGGGCGCTGGTGGTGTCCGGCCCCAACGCGGGCGGCAAGACGGTGACGTTGACGGGCGTGGGGCTGTGCGCGCTGATGCTGCGCGCGGGCCTGCCCATCCCGGTGGGCGAAGGGTCGCGGATGCCGCTGTACCGCTCCGTGCACTCCACCGTGGGAGACACGCAGGACCTGTCCCAGGGCCTGTCCTCGTTCAGCGGCCACGTCACCCTGCTCCGCGACATCCTGGCGGCGGTGGGGACGGACTCGCTGGTGCTCATCGACGAGATCGCCTCGGACACGGATCCGCGCGAGGGCGCGGCCATCGCCATCGCGGTGCTGGAGGAGCTGTTGGGCAAGGGGGTGTACGTCCTGGTGACGACGCACCTGGAGGAGCTCAAGGCGCTGGCGCACATGGATCCGCGCTTCCTCAACGCGCGAGTGGGCTTCGACTCCAAGCGGATGGCGCCCACGTTCCGGCTGCAGATGGGCGCGTCCGGCCAGTCGTCCGCCATCGACGTGGCGGCGCGGGTGGGCCTGCCCACCTCCGTGTGCGAGCGCGCGCGGGAGCTGTCGCTCAACGCGGGCGGCCCGCTCACCAAGGCACTGGCGGCGGCGGAGGACGAGCGGCGCAAGCTCTCCGAGGAGCTGGAGAAGGCGCGCATCGCGGCGAAGGAGGCGGAGGCCCTCCGCGCGGACCTGGAGAAGCAGAAGGTCGCCTTCGAGCGCGAGCGCAAGGGCCGCATGATGCAGTTCAACGAGGACGTGCACGCGGCCAGCGAGCACGCCGCCCAGGAGGTCCGCGACCTGCTGGTGAAGCTGCGCTCGGAGCAGAACGAGAAGGCACTCTCCGAGGCACGGCAGCAGTTGCAGCAGCGCTCGGACGAGGCGCAGAAGCGCGCGGCGGCGGCCAAGGCGGAGCTGTTCCAGGTGGAGGCCCCGGGGCCCGCGACCCTCAAGGTGGGCGCGTGGGTGCACCACTCCGGCCTGGGCCGGGACGTGGAGATCCTGGAGCTGACGGAAGGCCAGGCGGTGGTGTCCGCGGGCGGCGCGCTGAAGATGCGCGTGGCCACGACGGAGCTGTCCGGTTCGCGGGGCAAGAAGCCGCAGCAGGCGAAGTTCCCGGAGCAGCGGAAGGGCGAAGCGGCCCTGAAGCGAGCGGCCTCCGCTGCGCCGTCGCAGGTGGAGGCCACGAACTTCCGCTGCGACGTGCGAGGCATGCGCGCGGACGACGCGCTGGCGGAGCTGGAGACGTTCCTGGACCAGGGCCTGCGCAAGGGTGAGGAGGCCGCGCTCATCATCCACGGCCACGGCACCGGAGCCCTCAAGCAGGCCATCCGGGACCACCTGGCCGCCTCGCCCTACATCCGCATGTTCCGCCCCGGCGAGAGCCACGAGGGCGGCGACGGTGTCACCGTGGTGGCCCTGCGCGGCTGAGTTCCCCTGTTGACGGGGAGTCGGGGTCTTACCGGCCCCGCTCCCCTGCCCCGGGAAGTGTTGAGTACAGTGCAGCGCCATGTATCGGCTCTGCCTGTTGGGATGTGTGGTGTTCCTGGCCGCCTGTGGGGAGAAGGCTCCCGACGAAGGCGCCATCCGTGTGTCCGTGAAATACGGCACCTTCAAGCCCGCGTGCGTGCGCGTGGAGGTGGAGGACACGAACGGGCATGGGGACCGGACGGACATCCTCTCCAGTCAGTTCAAGAACGCGGAGAAGAACGAAGTCCTGGTCGCGGTGCGCCGGAAGGCGGACTGGGACACAGCGCTGAACGTGACGGCGTCTTCATACGCGTCCGCGACCGCGACCGGTTGTGACGGCCCCTTCGTGGAGCAGCATTCGAGCGGTGGGCCCCTCTCCATCGTCGCCAAGAAGTTCACGAACTTCGATGTGAAGTTGAAGGCGACGGACGGGGATGGGGACGGCCATCTGGCCGGGGCCATGTGGGACGAGCCCGAGGACTGCGATGACTCGGACCCGGCTAGGTACCCTGGCGCCGTGGAGACCTGTGGTTCGACCGTGGACTTCAACTGCAACGAGCGGACGGGCTGCCAGGAGGCGAACTGCTGGGGCAATCCTTGCGACGACGGCAATGCCTGCACGACGGGGGACCGCTGCGAGGGCTCGGGCCTGGATGCGAAGTGCGTGCCCACGCAGACGACGATGTGTACCCAGCCCACGGGCGTCTGCGACGCACGTCAGGCGTGCAATCCCGCCTCCGGACTCTGCGAGGCCACAGAGTCCACGGTCGGCAAGACATGTGACGACGGGAACCTCTGCACGAACGCAGACAAGTGCGGGGCCGACGGGAAGTGCGCGGGCACCGCGCGCACGTGCGACAACACGACGGCTCAGTGTCTGGCCAATCAAGGTTTGTGCAATCCGGACACTGGCAATTGTGTCTTCACCCCGCTTCCGGCCACCACCTCCTGTCAGGACCCGCTCACGTGCACTACGGGCGACCACTGCGATGGAAGCGGAAACTGCGTGGGCACGCCTGGAATCTGCACGCCAAATCCCTGCTATCGCGTGAAGCAGCAGTGCTCGGCGAACAACGAGTGCGAATACGAGGTGGACCTCAACGGGGCCTGCACGACTTCGGGTGGAGTTCCAGGCGTGTGCATGGCGGACGCCAGCTGCTCTTCGTTCCCCTATCAGCCCTCCAACTTCGATCCGAACACCATCGCGGGCGCGGACATTGGTGAGCTCAGGACCTCCGGGAATGTGACGTTCGATACCACCAGTCGGACCTGGTCTCCGCAAGGCCAGGTCCCGACCCGGGACACGATCAAGTTCGTGCTGCTTGACCAGGGCGCCGGAAACCCACAGGCCGTGCTCATCCCGGTGAAGGTCCTTGAGCTGAATGGAAGCCTCACCATCACCGGTCCCAACCCCGTCATCTTCGCCGTCTACGGATCGGCGACCGTGGCCCAGTCGATTCTCGCCACGGGCACCATCGACAACCCCAGCACCGCGTGCGGTACGTCCCAGGGCGGCGCGGGGACCGTCGTCGGCAGTACGGGTGGTGGCGGTGGCGGTGCGGGCAACGGCACCGCCGGTGCGGACGGGGGCAAGTCCTACAACAACAATAACAACCAGGGCACTGCGGGCATCAACCGCGCCACCGGGCCCGTACCGCTTCTGGGTGGCTGCCCGGGTGGAAACGGCGGTGCGGGCTCGTCCAGCAGCAGCAAGGGCGGACCTGGAGGAGGTGCCATCCAGCTCTCCGTCGCACGCACCCTGACGATTGATAAGACCCTCTCCTCGAGTGGGAATGGTGGAGCCGGCGGCACCGCGGGGGGCGGCGGTGGTGGCGGCAGCGGCGGCCAGGTGGCGGTGGAAGCCTTTCAGCTGAATCTCACCGCCGCCGCTCGCATCACTGCCAATGGAGGCGGTGGTGGTGAGGGCGGAACGACCACCAGCAACGCGGGGAACCCTGGAGCCAACGGCAGTCAGGACTCAGCAACTCCTGCCGGTGGCGGAACGGGGCGAAATGACACCGGGGGCGCGGGCGGTGCCGGCGGCGCTGGGACGGCGCCCCCCGCCAAGGGCACGGATGGAACCCGGGACGGCTTCGGCACTGAAGGGTCTGGCGGTGGCGGTGGCGGTAGCGTCGGCATCATCCACCTGCGCAGCGTGCAACCCTGCGCGTTGGCCACCGGGCATGTCATCAGTCCACCCGCCTCCACTTCCTGCACGCAGCCCTGACCTCTCCCCTTCCGCCAGGTTTCAGCGGAGAGGGGACGGCAGGTACAGTAGGAGTCATGTATCGGCTCTGCCTGTTGGGATGTGCGTTGCTGCTGGCCGCCTGTGGCGCGAAGGCTCCCGACGAGGGAGCCGTCCGCGTGTCCGTGAAGTACGGCACCTTCAAGCCCGCGTGCGTGCGCGTGGAGGCCAAGGACGCGAAGGGGAACCAGGAAGCCACGGACATCCCGTCCGGCCAGTTCAAGAACGCGGAGAAGAATGAAGTCCTGGTCGCGGTGCGCCGGAAGGTGGACTGGGACGCGACGCTGGGCATCACGGTGTCGTCGTACGCGGTGACCGAGGGCAACCGATGCGCGGGGGAGCCGGTGGAGCGATTCACGAGCCCCGCGCTCACCGTCGTCCCCAAGGAGTACACGCGCTTCGACGTGGCATTGATGGCGTTGGACGGCGACGGCGACGGCTCCCCTACCGGCATCGATTGGGCTGGCATCTCCGACTGCGACGACACGCGGGCCGACGTCCGACCGGGCGCGGTGGAGCAGTGCGACACGTCCATCGACTACGACTGTGATGGGAAGAAGGCGTGCGCGGACAGTGACTGCGCGGAGAAGACGTGCACGGACGGCGACCTGTGCAACACGGGCAAGCGGTGCATCGGCGTGGGGACGGCGGCGCAGTGCGGAGGTGGCACACCCAAGTGCACGCAGCCCGTGGGTCAGTGCCAGTCGACGGTGACGTGTGAGACCTCCACGGGTGCGTGCATCGAAGGGAACGTGCAGGTGGGCGCCGCCTGCGACCCCGGCAACCTGTGCATGACCGATGGCCGTTGCACGGCCGACAAGCAGTGCGTGGGCACCCTGAAGACGTGCACCACGCCAGCGAACTCCCAGTGCCAGGAGTCCACGGGCACCTGCAATCCGACCAATGGCACCTGTGCGTACGCCTCCAAGCCGGTCACCACCTCCTGCACGGACGGCGACGCCTGCCATGATCCGGGCTTCTGCAATGGCAATGGCACGTGCATCGGGACGGACACGCCCTGCCCTCCCACGGAGTGCAATACCGTCGCGGGCTGCACGGCGAACAACTCCTGCGTCTACGCGGGGGACCCGGCGCAGCTCAACCAGCCCTGCAGCGAGAACAACTCGGGGACGCCGCGCGTGTGCACCGCGACGGGCTTGTGCATCGCGTTCCCCTACACGCCCAGCAACTTCAATCCGAACGTCATTCCTGGCGGTGAGATCGGCGAACTGAGGACCACCGGGCCGGTGGTGTTCGACACGGGGACGCGAACCTGGACGCCCCAGGCGAACGGAGGCCCGGACACCACCGCCTTCAAGGTCCTCACGCAGCCCCAGTCGGGCGGTGCCCCGGAGATCCTGCTCATCCCGGTGCGGACCCTAGCCCTGGGCGGCGAACTGCGCATCGTGGGCACCCGTCCGGTCATCCTCGCCGTGTATGGGGATGCGACGCTGAACCACGACATCCTGGCCAGCGGGCGCATCGTGAACGGTGCGCCGGTTCCGGGCGGCGGCGGCAATCAGCAGTGCGCGTCGTCGAAGGGAAAGGACGGAGCGTACAGCGGGGGGCAGGGCGGCGGAGGTGGTGGCGCGGGCGGAGCGACGGCTGGAGCGAATGGAGGAAGGGGCTACAACGCCAATGCCACTCGGGGCGACGCAGGCCCACAGCAGTCCTCGACATTCACGCCGCTCATCGGAGGGTGCCAGGGAGGCAATGGCGGAGGCACGGGCACCACGGCCGGTGGACTGGGCGGTGCTGGCGGTGGCGCCCTCCAAATCTCTGTCGCCAGGACGCTCACCGTCGGGAAGGTCCTTTCCGTGAGTGGTGGCGGCGGCCTGGGCGGTAAGGCGAACACCTCCCCCACCCAGGCGGCGGGCGGTGGAGGAGGCGGAAGCGGGGGCCGCATCGTGCTGGAAGCCTTCCTGGTGAACCTGAGTTCGGATGCGCGACTCACCGCCAATGGTGGCGGCGGCGGTCAGGGCGGCGGCGCCAGTGGCATTCTCGCGAACAACGGCGGGGATGGCGCGAGTGGCAGAGAGAACAGCGGAAGTAGCGCGGGAGGCGGCACAGGCGACAGCGTTACGGGTGGCGGCGGCGGCGCAGGTGGCGCTTCGAGCAATCCCGTCACAGGCACTGATGGGACAACAGCCCTTGGCGCAAACGGCGGTGGCGGCGGCGGCGGTGGCGCCGTGGGCTCCATCCACCTGCGCAGCGTCCAGAGCTGCACTCAGGCAGCCGGGCATGTGATCAGCCCCGCGGCCACGGGAGGCTGCATCCCTCCCTGACCTGCCTCCCGCCTGGAATTCCAGCAATGGAGTGCTGGCGGGTACAGTGCGGCACCATGCGTCTGTTCTGTCTATTGACCTGCGTGGTGCTGCTGTCCGCCTGCCGTACGAAGGATCCCGCCGAGGGCGTGCTTCGCGTGACGGTGAAGTACGTCTCCCTGGAGCCCCGCTGCGTACGCGTGGAGGTGGAGGACGGCGTCCATGAAGTGAAGACAGACGTCCCCTCCAGTGAGTTCCAGGATCCCGGCGCCAAGGAGTTTCGGCTCGCCATGGTCCGCAAGGCGGACTGGAACCGGCTGATGCATCTCACGGTGACTTCGTTCAGCGCGGTCAGCGGCACGCAATGTGCGGGAACGGTCGTGGAGGTTCGCCGCAATCCCTCGATGGACGTCCCCCCGGGGACCTCCGCCGACTGGAGCGTGACGCTGCGGGCAACGGACGCGGATGGTGATGGCTACTTCGCGGAAGCGCCTGGATCGGAGAGGCCCGACTGCGACGATTCGAACCCGGCCGTGCACCCGAACGCCCCGGAGTCCTGCGGTTCCACCGTGGACTTCAACTGCAATGAATTGGTGGGCTGCCAGGAGGCGAACTGCTTGGGCACGCAGTGCGACGACGGCGATGCCTGCACGCTGAATGATCGCTGTGTGGGCACGGGCATCGAGGCGCGGTGTGCCCCCGAGAGAACGAAGACCTGCCCCCAGTCCGGCGGCGCGTGCCAGCCACGGCAGGAGTGCAAGCCCGACACCGGCATGTGCGAGACCGTCAGTTCCCCCGAGGGACAGGCCTGCGACGACGGCAACAAGTGCACGAACGCAGACAAGTGCGACGCCAACGGGACGTGCTCGGGCACCCCGCTGTCTTGCACCACCACGGAGAAGTGCTTGGCGGCCCAGGGCACCTGCAACGTGAACACCGGCACCTGTGAATTCACGCCGAGCCCCAACACGACGCCCTGCCAGGACAACATCACGTGCACCGAGCCGGACCTCTGTGATGGGAACGGGAAGTGCGTGGGAGTGCCCAGGGCCTGCACGCCGCCGCGGTGCCAACGGGTCAAGCAAGTCTGCACGGCCACGACCGAGTGCGAGTTCGAGCCCGATGTCAACGGAACCTGCACGACCTCAGGAGGCGTTCCCGGCGTGTGCCAGGCGGACCTCACGTGCGCCCCGTTCCCCTACCGGCCCTACAACTTCGACCCGAACTCCATCGCGGCCGCGGACATCGGTGAGCTCAAGACCAGCGCGGACATCACCTTCAACACCGCCGACCTGAGCTGGAACCCCGCCAGTGCCATCTCCACCGTGGCGTCACTCAAGATCGTGTCGATGCCGCAGCAGAATGGGAATCCGCCCGTGCTGCTCATCCCGGTACGGACCCTCGAGCTGAATGGAACCCTGCGAATCACGGGCCCCTCCCCCGTCATCCTGGCTGTCTATGGCGACGTAAGCCTCAGCCAGTCGATCCTGGCTTCGGGCAGCATCACGAACCCCACTGCGGCCTGCGGCACCTCCCAGGGAGGCAACGGCACGTACAGCAACAAGAGTGGCGGTGGTGGCGGCGGCGCGGGAAATGGCACCCCTGGCGTGGACGGAGGCAAGGGCCTCAATAGTCAGAACCATGGTACCGCAGGTACCTTCCGGCCCACCGGGGCCGAGCCCCTTCTGGGAGGCTGCCCGGGCGGCAACGGTGGCGGCAATGGTTCCGCAACGCCCGGCACGGGTGGAGCCGGAGGAGGCGCCATCCAACTGTCGGTCGCGCGCAACCTGACAATTTCGAAGGCCGTCGGCGCGAGCGGTTTCGGAGGCCAGCAGGGCATCGGCGGTGGCGGTGGCGGTGGCGGCAGCGGCGGCCGGGTAGTGCTCGAAGCCTTCCAAGTGACGCTCACTGTGAGTGCTCGCATCACCGCCAATGGCGGCGGCGGCGGCCAGGGGGGTTCCAGCACCAACAATGATGGCGTGAGTGGAGCCAATGGCAGCGAGGACTCCGCGACGCCGGCCGCTGGCGGTACCGGGGGGACCGCCACAGGAGGCGCTGGCGGTGCCGGTGGCGCAGGCATTTCTGCACCCGTCAAGGGCACTGACGGAATCAGGGATGGCTTTGGCACCGAAGGTAGCGGCGGCGGAGGCGGAGGCGCCGCGGGATTCATCCACCTGCGCAGCGTCCAATCCTGCTCCCTGGCTGCCGGACACCTGATCAGCCCCCCAGCCTCAGGCGGTTGCATGGCCCCCTGACCCGCCTGGGCACCAACAGACCCAGCAACCACCAATGTGAAGTTTCACACACTTCATGTGAAATCATGTACGGTATGTTTCGCCTGTCGCACGACGCGCGGGCGAAACACATCTCAGGGGGAATCACATCATATGAATGGCAAGCAAATGCTGCGTCGCGGCGCGGTGGTGGGCTTTGGCTTCTTCGCGCTGATGGGCTGTGGGGGCCCGGATTCCGTGATCCAGGAGCCGGAACTCGGCAACGTCGAGCAGGGCATCCTCGTGTCGACCAACGGCAGCTTCGAGAACAACGCCATCGGCAATTTCAACTACGTGGTCCTCAACGCCGGTAGCACGGCGCTGCCGGGATGGACCATCACCGCGGGCATCAAGGTGATGAAGAACACGTACAAGACGCCGCAGAACGGCGTGCAGTCCATCGACCTCAACGGCCTGGGCGCGGGCTCCCTGTACCAGGACGTGCCCACCGTCGTCGGGGGCGGCTACACGGTGACGTTCTACGTGTCCAACAGCCCCGCCTGCGCCACCGTGTCCCGGTCGGCCACCATCAACTACGGCCCGTCCAGCGCCAGCTTCTCCAACGCGTCCGCGTCCTGGGGCCTGCGCACCTACGTCTTCAACGCCACCAGCACCACGTCGCGCATCACCCTCACCAGCACCTCCGGTGGCGTCGGCTGCGGCTTGGCCATCGACAACCTCCAGGTGAACGGGCCGTGATGCAAGCGGTCCGCTGATCCATGCGGGCTCAGGGCCGCTGCTCCCCTACTCGTGGGGCGGCGGCCCTCTCTGCTCCTGGACGGTGGACCCGGGGTCGCATGGCCGCCCTGCTCCATTCCACAGGCGCAGCCTCCGGTTCTGACCCGCCTGGAGGGCAGCAGTCAGCGCAATGACATCACCCGCCAAGCCATACACACTGGGAGTGAACACACCTAGAGTGTGTTTCGCCCGTCATGAAGCACGGGCGACACATCTCAACGGGAATCACACCACATGAATGGCAATCACATGCTGCGTCTTGGCACCCTGGTGGGCTTTGGCCTCTTCACGCTGGCGGGCTGTGGAGGGCCGGACGCCGCGCTCACCGAGCCGGAGCTGAGCAGCGTCGAGCAGGGCATCAACGTCGCCACCAATGGCAGCTTCGAGACCCACGCCATTGGCTCGGTCAACTCCGTCATCCTCAACGCCGGGAGCACGGCACTGCCGGGGTGGACCATCACCTCCGCCATCAAGGTGATGAAGAGTCCGTACAAGGCGGCGCAGGATGGGGTGCAGTCCATCGACCTCAACGGCTACGACTGGGGTTCCTTGTACCAGGACGTCCCCACCGTGGTCGGCGCCTACTACTCGATCACCTTCTACGCATCCGTCAGCCCTGCCTGCGCCACCGTGAGGCGGGAGGCTACGATCAGCTACGGCCCGAAAACCTCCGCGTTCTCCACGACGTCCGGCGCATGGAGCCAACCGCGCATGTACGGGTTCACCGCCACCAGCACCACCACGCGGATCGAATTCACCAGCACCTCGACGTTCACCAACTGCGGTCTGGCCATCGACAACTTCAAGGTGAGCGGACCGTGATGCGCGCGGTCCGGTGACCTGGGCCGCGGACGGTTGCCTGGTCACCCTCCAGGCGACCGTCGTTCATCGATGCACGTTTCGCCAGGGCCTCAACTCTGCGCACTGGCCATCGCCCCGCGAAACCCCGAAGTTCCATGACCCAGCAGTGGCCTCCACTCTTGAAGGCGCGCCTGGGCGTGGAGGCACATGGGCGCGGTGGACGACATCCTGCGAGGCGGTGGCGCGTGTGGCGCCCTGCTTCGGCAGGTGGACTGGGCGAAGACGTCCCTGGGCCCCGTGGAGACCTGGCCCCAGTCGCTGCGCACGGCCGTCAGCATCGTGCTCGCGTCCGACTATCCGCTCTACGTCGCGTGGGGTCCGGAGTTCGTCCAGTTCTACAACGACGCGTACCGGCCCATCTGCGGGCGCACGAAGCACCCCGCCGCCTTGGGGCAGGCCGCGGCCGTCACCTGGCCGGAGGTCTGGCACATGCTCGGCCCCGGCTGGGAGCGCATGCGCCAGACCGGCGAGGCCATCTTCGTCAATGACCTGATGATGCCGCTCGACCGCAACGGCTTCGTCGAGGAGTGCTACTTCACCTACAGCCACTCGCCCGTGCGCGACGAGTCCGGCGACGTGGCGGGCATCTTCGCGGCGCTCACGGAGACCACCGGACAGGTGGTGGGCACGCGGCGGCTGGACATGCTGCGCGAACTGGGTGCCTCCACCGCGGACCGGGCCACCACGGACGACGCCTGTCGCGAGGCCATGCGCGTCATCGCCGCGGCGCCGCTCGACGTGCCCTTCGCCCTGCTCTACCTGGTGGACGACGCCACCGGCACCGCGCGGCTCGCCGGGACGAGCGGGATAGCGGCGGGGGATGCGCTCGCTCCCGAGTCGATTCCCCTCCCGGACAGCACGGGCCAGTCGCGCGCGGATTGGCCCCTGGGCTACGCCGCGAGCACCCGCGCGGCTTTCCTCTGGGAGAGGCTGCCAGGGGAGACAGGCACCGTCTCGGTGGGGCCGTGGCCGGAGGGAACGGCCTCCGCGTGGGTGCAGCCCCTTCCGCGCGTGGAGCATGCGCGGCCCGCGGGCTTCCTGGTGACAGGGCTGAGCCGCAGGCTGGCGCTGGATGAGAAGTACCGGGGCTTCCTGGAGCTGCTGGCCCGGGGCGTGACGACGGCCATCTCCCAGGCCCGAGCCCGCGAGGAGGAGCGTCGCCGCGTGGAGGCGCTGGCCGCGTTGGATCGCGCGAAGACGGACTTCTTCAGCAACGTGAGCCACGAGTTCCGCACGCCGCTGGCGCTGATGCTGGGGCCGGTGGAGGACGGCCTCCAGGACCCGCTGGAGCCGCTCGGTCCCCGGCAGCTCGAACGGCAGCGGACGGTGCACCGCAATGGCTTGCGGCTGCTCAAGCTCGTCAACACGCTGCTGGAGTTCTCCCGCATCGAAGCGGGCCGCCTGCACGCGACCGCGGTGCCCACCGACCTCGCCGCGCTCACCCGCGGGCTCGCCAGCGGCTTCCGCTCCACCGTGGAGCGCGCGGGCCTGACGCTCGACGTGGACTGTCCCCCGCTGCCGCACCCCGTGAAGGTGGATCCGGATCAGTGGGAGAAGGTTGTCCTCAACCTCGTCTCCAACGCGTTCAAGTTCACGCACCAGGGCGGCATCCGCGTGAGCCTGCGCTGGCAGGGAACGCAGGTGGAGCTGCGCGTGGCGGACACCGGCACGGGCATTCCACCGGAGGAGCTGCCGCTCATTTTCGACCGCTTCCACCGCGTGCAGGGCGCGCAGGGACGCAGCTACGAGGGCAGCGGCATCGGGCTCGCGCTGGTGCGGGAGCTGGTTCGCCTGCATGGCGGCGACGTGCAGGCGGAGAGCCGTCCCGGCCAGGGCAGCACCTTCACGGTGACGCTGCCCGCGGAGGCGTCCTCCATGGCTGACGCTCCACGGGAGACGGCGGAGTCCACGTCCGCGCGCGTCCCGACGAGCGCGACCGCCGCGGCGTTCCTGGAGGAGGCGTCCGGCTGGTTGGGGCCGGAGAGTACGCCGGCCATGCTCGCGGTCGACGCGGCCCCCGCGCCCCTCATGAGGACCGTGGGCGGCCATGTCTTGTTCGCGGACGACAACGCGGACATGCGCGCGTATGTGCATTCGCTGCTCGCGGACCGCTTCGAGGTGACGCTCGCGGCGAACGGGCTGGAGGCGCTGGAGTCGTGCAGGGCCCGGATGCCGGACCTCGTCATCAGCGATGTGATGATGCCGGAGCTGGATGGTTTCGGGCTCCTGCGGCGGCTGCGCGAGGACCCGGCGACGGTGCACGTGCCCGTCATCCTGTTGTCCGCGCGCGCCGGCGAGGAGGCCACGGTGGAGGGCCTGCGCATGGGCGCCACCGACTACCTGGTGAAGCCGTTCTCCGCGCGGGAGCTGCTGGCGCGCGTGGAGGGCAACCTCGCGGCGGCTCGGGCGGGCCGGGAGCAGCGCCTGGCGGAGAGGGAGCGCGAGAAGCTGATTGCCGTGGTGGAGCAGTCCTCGGACCTCATCGGCATTGGAGGACCGGACGGACGGGCGCTGTTCGTCAACGAGGCGGGCCAGCGGATGCTGGGACTGGAGGGGCCGGAGGCGGTGCGGATCACGCACCTGTTCGACTACTTCCTGGAAGAGGACCGCGCCTACGTGCGCGACGTCATCCTGCCCAGGCTGCGCGAGCACGGGCGCTGGGACGGCGAGTTCCGTCTCCGCCACTTCCGCACCGGAGCGGCGATCCCCGTCCACTACAACTTCTTCACGCTGCGCGATGCCGCGACGGGCGAGGACATGGGCATCGCCACGGTGAGCCGCGACATCACCGAACGCCACCGGCGCGAGGCGGAGGCGCGGGAGCAGCGGGAGTTCGAGCAACAGCTCATCGGCATCGTCAGCCACGACCTGCGCAATCCGCTCAACGCCATCCTCCTGTCGGCGAATGCCCTGCTCCAGCGCGATGACCTGGGGGATCGCGCGACCAAGAACACCGGTCGCATCATCAGCAGCGCCGAGCGCGCCAACCGCCTCATCCGCGACCTGCTGGACGTGACGCAGGCGAGGCTGGGCGGAGGGCTGCCGGTGCAGCGGCGCCGCATGGACTTCCACGAGGCCACGCGCCACGCGCTGGAAGAGGTCCAGGTGGCGTTCCCGGAGCGGCAGGTGCTCCTGGATCAACAGGGCGACGGCCTGGGCTCGTGGGACGAGGAGCGGCTGGGCCAGGTGGTGCAGAACCTGGTCACCAACGCCCTTCGCTACGGCGAGCCGGGCTCCACGGTGCGGGTGTCCACGCGCGAGGAGGGGGACGACCTCGTCCTGGAAGTCCACAACCGGGGCCGGCCCATTCCGCCGGAGATGCTGCCCACCCTCTTCCAGGCCATGCGGCGCGGCCACCATGACGAAGGCCGCTCCTCGCGCAGCGTGGGGCTGGGGCTCTACATCGTGCAGCAGGTGGCGCGCGCGCACGGAGGCCACGTGAGCGCGACCTCCAGCGAAGAGGCCGGAACGACGTTCACGGTCCGCATGCCGAGGGAAGCGCCCCCCGCCTACGACACCGTGTCCTGAAGCCCTATTCGTCCGCCCGGAGCGCGATGGCGGGCGTCACGCGCAACGCGCGGCGTGCGGGCAACCAACTGGCCACGAGCGCCACCGCGCCCAGCAGCAGGGGCACGCCTCCGAACGTCAGGGCGTCCAGCGCGCCCACGCCGTAGAGCATCCCCGCGAGGCCGCGCGCGAGCACCGCCGCTCCCACGAGCCCCACCCCCACGCCGATCGCCGCCAGCCGCAGCCCCTGCCCCACCACCAGCCACAGCACCTGCCGGTCCGTCGCGCCCAGCGCCATGCGGATGCCCAGCTCGCGCGTGCGCTGGCTCACCGTGTACGCCAGCACGCCGTACAGCCCCACGCCCGCCAGCGTCAGCGCGAGCACCGCCATGGCCGTGAGCAGGCCGCCCATCACCCGCGTGCGGCCCAGGCTCTCCTCCACCACGGCCTCCAGGTCGCGCACCTGGACCAGCGGCAGGTTTGGATCCACTGCGCGAAGCTGTTCGCGCAGCGCGGGCAGCAGCGCCTGTGAGTCCCGGGTGGCGCGCACGGCGACGACCATGAACAGGCCCTCGAATTGATCCATGGGCAGGTACACCTCCGCGCGCGGCTCCTCCGCGAGGCTCGCGTGGTGCACGTCGCCCACGACGCCCACCACCTCCCGGAACGGCTCGCCATTGAGCGTCAGCCGTGCGCGCTGGCCCAACGCGGAGCCCTTCGACAGGAAGCGCCGCGCGAAGGTCTCGTTGACCACCATCACCGGCGCCGCGCCTGCTCCGTCCGTGGAGTTCACGTCGCGGCCCTCCTTCAGTGGGATGCGCAGTGTGGCGAAGTAGCCGTCGCTCACCGCGCGGAAGTTGACCGCTTCGCGCGCCTGGGCCTCCGCCTCTGTCTCACCGGGAAGCACCACCGCGCTGAAGCCGTTGCGGTTCCACAGCGGCAGCGTGCTGGCCAGTCCTGCCGACTGCACCGAAGGCAACGCCCGCACCCGCGTCAGCAGCTCCGCGCTCACCTGCCGTCGATGGGTGTCATCCCTCCCGTAGGCCTCGCGGGGGAATGACAGGTCCATCGCGCTGACGCCTCGCGGGTCGAAGCCCGGCGCCACGGAATGCAGCGCATGGAGCGTGCGCAGCATCAGGCCCGCACCCACCAGTGGCACGAGCGCCAGCGCGACCTGCGCGACCACCAGCACGGCCCTCGCACGCATCGGTCCGGTCGCGCCCTTCCCTCCGCGAAGCCCCCCGAGCGCCCCCTTCGCCTCCGCGCGGGATGCGCGCAGCGCGGGCACCAGGCCGAAGAGGACGCTGGTCGTCAGCGACAGGCCCGCCGCGATGGCGAGCACGTGCGGCTCCAACCGGAGCTCCTCCGGCGACACGACCTCTCCGGGGACGAACACACGCAGGAGGTCCATCCCCCACAGCGCCAGCAGCAGACCCGCCGCGCCGCCCATCAGGGCCAGCACCGCGCTCTCCACCAGGAACTGCCGCACCAGCCGTCCCCGGTCCGCGCCCAGCGCCGCGCGCACCGCCACCTCGCGCTCGCGGGCACTGGCGCGCGCGAGCAGCAGGTTCGCCACGTTGGCGCACGCCACGCACAGCACCAGCGCCATCACTCCGGCCAAGAGCCACAGTTGCTCGCGCGAGGTCTCCACCACCTGCTCATGCAACGGCACCAGCCGCACCCCGGGCGCCGCTTCACGCCCGCCCATCGTCGCGGCCCATGCGCGCGAGTGCTCCTCCAGCTCCGCGCGGGCGCGCTCCAGCGGGACACCCGGCCGCAACCGGCCCACGCCCCGCAGGTACAGCTCCTCCGAAGCCTGCCCCGGGGGCGCGGGCATCAGCGGCTTCCACAGGTCCACGCCCGGCCAGAAGCGGAACGACGCGGGCAGCACGCCCTGGACGACATGGGGCGCACCATCCAACGTGAGCGTCTGGCCCACCACGTCCGCGCGTCCACCGAAGTGGCTCCACCAGAAAGCGTGGGACACGAGCACGCTCCGGTCTCGCCCTGGCCCCTGGGACTCCGGTCCGAAGTCCTGTCCACGCTCGGGCCGCACGCCCAGCAGTGACAGCAGGCCCGGCGTCGCGAGCCCCGCGCGCACCCGCTGCGCCGCGCTCGGGCCGGTCAGCGTGTAGTCCATCGCGGTGGCGCCCTCGATGGCCTGGAACGCGCCCGGACGCTCGCGCCACGCCTGGAGGTACGAGTACGCCACACCGCCCCGCTCACGCTGCGGCGTGGACTGGTAGAGGCGCAGCAGCTCCTGGGGTTCGGGGTACGGCAGGGGCTTGAGCAGCACCTGATACACGAGGCTGAAGACCGCGGTGGTGGCCCCGATGGCGAGCGCGAGCGTGGCCACCACGACCGAGGTGAACACGGGCTCGCGGCGCATCCGGCGCAGCGACAGGCGGACGTCTTGGAGGAGCTGGGACATGGCGTCGGTCCGGGGCGGGCTGCAACTCTAGCGCCACGGCCGCCTGGTGGGGCCGAGGGCCCAGGGGACGGACGCGCGGTGTCCGCTCGTGGCACGTGGTGTCCCGCAAGCGGACAGTGACCTTCTTTTCGGAAGGCAGGCGCGGGTGCGGGCGATATGGATCGCCCATGCGAAATGCACTGATGGCGGCATCGTTCCTGGCCCTCGCGGGCTGTTCCCACTCGACGCCCACGGCTCCGGTGGCCTCCACCCAGACGCAGGCGACGGCCGTGTCCGCACAGGCGCTGGTGGATGCGCCGGACCGCACGGAGGCGGACCGCAAGCTGGACGCGGGCCGGCATCCGGCCGCCCTGCTGGAGTTCGTGGGCGTGAAGCCCGGCATGCACGTGGCGGAGCTGATGGCGGGTGGCGGCTACACCACGGAGCTGCTGGCGCGCGCGGTGGGGCCCGAGGGCAAGGTGTACGGCGAGAACCCCAAGGTCGTGCTGGAGCGGTTCGCGGAGAAGCCTTGGCAGGAGCGGCTGGCGCGGCCGATGAACCAGAACGTGGTGCGCCTGGACCGTGAGCTGGACGCGCCCTTCCCGCCCGAGCTGAACGGCACGCTGGACGCGGTGGTGAGCCACATCATCTACCACGACACGGGATGGCTGGGCGTGGACCGGGCGAAGATGAACGCGGCGGTGTTCCAGGCGCTCAAGCCGGGCGGCGTGTACGTCATCCTCGACTCCAGCGCGAAGCCGGGCACGGGCATCACGGAAGGCCAGACACTGCACCGCATCGACGAGCAGCTGGTGCGTGACGAGGTGCAGGCCGCGGGCTTCCAGTTCCAGGGGGAGAGCAAGACCTGGCGCAACCCGGAGGACACGCGCGACTGGAGCTCCAGTCCGGGCGCCGCGGGAGAGCGCCGGGGCACGAGCGACCGGTTCGCGTTCAAGTTCGTCAAGCCGTAGGCCAGGGACACGCTCATGGCCGCGCGCAAGTTCAAGGCGAAGCTCGAGATTGCCAACGACCAGGGAGGCCGGTTCGTGCGCTGTCCGTTCGACAGCCGCGAGGAATACGGCGAAGCCCGGCCGCCCGTGGTGGGCACCGTCAACGGCCAGCCCTTCCGGAGCCGGTTGATGGTGTACGGAGGCATCACCTACCTGGGCTTCACCAAGGATGTGCGCGAGGCCGCGGGCGTCGAGGACGGCGCGATGCTGAGCATCACGCTGGAGAGGGACACGGCACCTCGGGAGATCGAGGTGCCGGAAGACCTCCAGCGTGCACTGGACGCGGAGCCCGCGCTGCGGGACGTCTTCACGAACCTGGCGTTCACGCACCGCAAGGAGTTCGTGAAGGCGCTCACCGAAGCGAAGAAAGAAGAGACCCGCGCCCGTCGCCTGGCCCAGACGCTGGAGAAGCTGCGCGCCAAGGTGGCAAAGTAGCCTCGGAGGCACACGAAGACATGGTCCCCAGGTGGCTTCGACTCGAGGAGGAAACGACCCTGTGGCGGGCAGTGCCCATCGTGGCGCTGCTGCTGCTCCTGGTCGCGGTGGTGTCCTTCGCCCCGTTTCCCCAAGCGCTGCGGATGGGTTACAGGAACAGCCCGCTCGCGGCCGCGACGGGGCTGTCCTTCGTCCTGGCCATCGCGGCCATCCTGTCACGGGCACTCAAGCCGAGCCGGCTGCTGTCGGTGCTCTCAATGCTCCTGGCCGTACCGGTGTTCCTCTTGATGCTCCTGGCGACGGCGGTGGCCTTCGGCCCGTTTGCTCTGCTGCTGCCGGATTTCCCATTCGTGCTCGTGGCGGGGCTGTTCTTCGCCCTGGCCGTCCTGGAAATCCTGTCACGGACGTCCAAGCCGAGCCGGCGGTTGTCGGTGCTCGCACTGCTCCTGGCCGCACCAGTGTGCTTCTTCTTCTCTGGCACGGCATACCAGCTCCGCGGGCTGTACCGGCTTCATGCCGTGGCGACCGAAGCCTGCCGGGCCGCTCGCGAGAATGCCCAGCCGACGTCCGATGACGCCTTCGAACATGCCGTCAGGCTCGCGAAGCTGTCGCCCTCACAAAGCGCTTCCATGGTGCTGAGCTGCAACAGCCAGTTCGATCGGGTCTACATCACCAATGGCTTCGACCCGGTGTGGGGGATCTCCGACGACGGGGTCCTGCACTGAGCCCTCGATGGACCGCCAGGGGAATGAAGTAGCATCCGCCCCGATGACCTCTCCTCGTCCAGCGCCTTCTGCCCACGCCCAGTCCCAACAGAAGACGCGCCTCCTCGCCTGTGGCGCATCGGCCCTGCTCTTCGTGCTCGCCTGTGCGACGCCCGCGATGACCGTGTTCAACGCGAACAAGCGTGACGAGGAACAGATGTGGGGCCTGGCGCTGCTGCTCATGGGTTGGTTGGGGGTGTTCACCATGCAGTTCGGTTGGTTCGCGAACCCCCTGATGTGCGTGGCCTTCGTCATGCTCCTGGTGGGTGCGGACCGGAAGGCGCTCTGGGTCGGCGGCGCGGCGTGCGTCCTCGGACTGACGTCGCTCACCTGGTACATCAATCCCATCCCCGCGGATGAAAGCGGCGGGGACCGCTACCTGGAGCTGCTCTACCCCTCCATTGGCTTCATCTTCTGGCTGGGCAGCCTGCTGGTGATTCCTCTCACCGCCCATCACCTCTCGCAGCCCGAGGCGGAGTCCAAGGCTCAGGCGTCTTCGTCACCCGAACCGGAAGCCTGACCTCTCACCGCCGTGAGCAGCAGGTCGTACTTGCCGCCCAGGAACGTGCGGAAGCCGTGCTGGTGCAGATAGCGGCGGTAGAAGGACAGGTCCTTCACCAGCAGCGACAGGTCCGGCTCGCGCAGGTTGCGCACGCGCGCGCCGTACACGACCTCCCCATCGCGGAAGCGTGAGTTGGGGAAGCCCAGCACCAGCGACGCCTTGGGTTCCAGGTGCTCCTGCACCAGCTTGCGCAAGAGCGCCCGGTCATCCACGCCCGGGCTCTGCAACGTGCCCACCGACACCACCGCGTCGAAGCGGCCCAGGTCCGAGGGCAACGCGTTCAGGTCCGCCTGCACGAACGCATGGCGCGGATCCGGGAACGCCGCCCGGGCCTCCACCAATGCGCTCGCACTGTGGTCCACGCCGACGAAGCGGATGCCCTCCACCTCCGCGAACGCGGCCAGCTCATCCCCCCGGTTGACGCCCAAATCCAGGAGCCTCGCGCCCGGTGGCAGCGCCAGCCGCCCTACCGCCTCCAGCCAGGGCAGCAGGAAGCCCGCGTCCTCGAACTTCCGCACGCGCGAGAAGTCGGACGTGGCGCCATAGCGCTCCTGTGGCGCGTCCGTCCGTGTCCCGCCTCCCGCGTGCCACGAAGCCTCCGAGCCCAGCGGCTCGAACGTGAGCCGCACGTGCGTCGCATCCACCCCGCGAGGCGTGCGCAGGCGGCACGACAGCCCCTCCGCCAGATCGCACCAGCTCCGCAGCGGCCGGTGCACGAGCCCACCCTCCACGCGCTCGCCGGGATAGCGCCCGTGGCCCAGGTCCGGATCCGGCACGTCGATGGACACGGGCCCGGACGACACCAGCGCCTCCAGGTGGCGCAGGACGACGACCAACGGCTCGTCTTGGAAGCGGCGTGGGCTTTCGGCGGAGGGATGCGACGACATGCGCCGCACCCTACTCCGCGTGGCTCAGTGGGACTCCACCACGATCTTCCCGAACGCGCCCTTCCGCAGGTGCTCCAGCGCGGCGGGCAGGGCCTCCAGCGGATAGCGCGCATCGATGACCGGCTTGAGCCCGGTGGCGTCCACCGCGCGCACCAGGGACTCCAGCGCCCTCCGGGTGCCCACGTTGATGCCTCGAATCGTGGGCTCCTTGAGCAGGAGCGGCCCGGACGGCCCCGTCACCGTGAAGCCCTCGAACACGCCAATCACGGAGATGGTCCCGTGCAGCGCCACCGCCTCGATGGACCGGCCCAGGTTCGGGCCGCCCGCCAGCTCCAGGATGTGGTCCACGCCCCGGTCCGCGGTGATGCGGTAGACGGCCTCCACCCAGTCCTCGCGCTCGCGGTGGATGACATGCGTCGCGCCCAGCGACTTCGCGCGCGCCAGCTTCTCGTCGCTGCCCGACGTGACGATGACGTCCGCGCCCTGGGCCCGAGCGAGCTGCAACCCGAACAGCGCCACGCCGCCGGTCCCCTGCACCAGCACCGTCTGTCCCGGACGCACCGGGCCGTTCTCGACCAGCGCGGTCCACGCGGTCAGTCCCGCGCACGGCAGCGTGCTGGCCTCACCCGCGTCCAGCGTGGTGGGCGCCTTCACGAACCAGTCCTCCGGAAACGCGACGTACTCCGCGAGCACGCCCGGGTACGCCCCACCCAGCGTCTTGTACGGAGGCACTCGCGCCGTCCCCAGCGCTGGCCCGTCCAGGCGCCCCGGCGAGAACGTGGAGATGACCTTCTCTCCCACCGCGAACCGCGTCACGCCCGCGCCCACGGCCGACACCACGCCCGCCAGGTCCGAGCCCGGCGTGAACGGGAACGCCAGGGACAGTCCCATCCCGCTCTCCATCACCAACAGGTCCCGGTAGTTCAGCGACACGGCCGCGACCTTCACCAGCACCTCGCCGGGACCGGGCTCCGGAACCGCCACGGTCCGCAGGTGCGGTCCATCACGTCCCACGGCATCCAGCTCCCAGCGCTTCATCGTCGAAGTCCCCACGCGCACGGCTCCTTGCAACAGGTTCGCAGGGGAAGGTATTGGCGAAGGAATTTCCCCGGTGGCGACAAGAATTCCTTTCACTGTCGCCGCCAGGGCGACAATGGGTGGACCATGAGCGATCCCCTGCAGGGCGTGGCCGTCTTCGTGGAGGCCGTGGAGGCTGGCGGCTTCTCCGCCGCGGCCGCGAAGCTGAACCTGTCGCGCTCCGCCGTGGGCAAGACGGTGGCGCGACTGGAGGAACGGCTGGGCGTGCGCCTCTTCCACCGCACCACGCGTTCGCAGGGCCTGACCCAGGATGGTCAGGCCTTCTACGAACGGTGCCTGCGCGCCCTGGGTGAACTGCGCGCGGGCGAGGCCCTGCTCGAATCCGGCAAGCAGGAGGTCGCGGGTCGCCTGCGCGTCAGCATGCCCGTCCTCTACGGCCGCCGCTGCGTGGCGCCCATCCTGCGCGACCTGGCCCGCGCGCACCCAAAGCTGGAGTTGGATCTGTCGTTCAGCGACCGCCTCGTGGACCTGTTGGAGGACGGCTTCGACCTGGCCATCCGCAATGCCGGCATCCGTGGACTCGACACGGGCAATGGCCTCACGGGCCGCCGCGTCGGCTTCCAGCGCATGAGCGTGTGCGCGTCACCGGCCTACCTCCGCAAGCACGGCACGCCGCGCACGCTGGAGGCGCTGTCCGGGCACGAGTCCATCCGCTACGTCCGCTCGGGGGCGACGCGCACCTGGCTCTTTCCCCAGGAGGACGGCTCGAACGTGGAGCTCGCACCAGCCTCACGGCTGCGCTTCGACGACCTGGAGGCCATCCTGGACGCGGCCGTCGCGGGCATGGGGCTGGCGTGGCTTCCCTGCTGGCTCATCCAGGACGCCGTGCGAGACAAGCAACTGGTGCGCGTTCTGACGGACCAGCCGGGACTCTGCTTCGACGTCCACGCGCTCTGGCCCACGACGCCCCACCTGCCCGTGCGGGTGCGCGCCGCCATCGACGCGCTCGCGAAGAAGCTGCCTTCGGTCAAGTGACGGAAGGCGAAGCGGCGGCCCGCCGCGCCTGGACCTGTTCCCACACGAACGCGAGGACCAGGAACCCACCACCCACCGCGCACACGCCCCGCCAGCCCGCGTGGTCCCACGCGATGGCGGAGAGCGCGGAACCGCAGGCACCGCCCACGAAGTAGAACATCTTGTAGAGCGTGTTGAGGCGCGTCTGCGCGGTGGGGTGCAGGCGGTACAGCTCCGTCTGGTTGGACACCGTGGCGGCCTGCGCCCCCAGGTCCAGCAGCACCACGCCCGCGATGAGCCCGGCCCACAGCGTGCCGAAGACGGCGAACACCCCGAAGGCCGCCAGCATCGTGACGATGCACGCCCGGACGATGCGCCGAGCACCAATGCGCTGCGCATGCCGGCCCGTGACGTTCGCGGCGAGCGCCCCCACCGTCCCGATGAGCCCGAACATGCCCGCCGTACCCGGCCCCTGATGGTACGCGTCACTGCTCAGGAAGAACGCCAGCGAAGCCCAGAACGCGGAGAGCGCCGCGTACATCAGCGCGCCCGTGAGCGCGATGGCCCGGAGCCCCGGCACGTCCCGCTGCAGCGTCCACAGCGACTGCAGGAGGCGCGGATAGGTCAGCCGCGTGGAGGACTCGTAGCGAGGCAGTCCCAGCCGCAGCGTCATCGCCAGACCCACCATGGTCGCGCCGGCCGCGAAGTACACCCCGCGCCAGCCCAGGTGCGTCGCCACGAAGCCGCTGAGCGTGCGGGAGATGAGCACGCCCACCAACGCGGCGCTGAGCACCACGCCCAGGTTCCTCCCTCGCTCCTCGGGCGAGCTGAGCGCCGCGACGAAGGGGATGAGGATCTGCACCAGGACCGACGTGAGCCCAATGGCCACGCAGGCAGCCAGGAACAGCGGGAACGAGGGCGCCAGGCCCGCCGCGAAGAGCGCCGCCGCCGCGAGCCCCAGCATCGTCACCAGCAGACCGCGCTTCTCCAGCACGTCGCCCAGCGGCGTCAGGAGCACCAGTCCGGCCACGTAGCCCAACTGCGACATCATCGGCACGGAGCCCACGGCGGAGGCGGACAGGCCGAAGGTCTGCGCGATGACGCCCAGCAGCGGCTGGCTGTAATAGACGTTGCCCACCGCGAGCACCGTCGCCGTCGTCATCGTCCACAGCAGCCGGCGATCCATCGGCGCGGCCTGGGGCACGGCGACGGGGAGCACGGCGGAGGAAGTCTCCATGCGACATGCCTAGCGCTCCCCCACCCATACTTCCAATATATCCTGGGTCTGGAATCCAGACCTGGAGCATATGGACCATGGAGCTGCGCCACCTGCGGTACTTCGTCGCCGTCGCGGAGGAGCTCAGCTTCACCCGCGCCGCGAAGCGTCTGCACATCGCCCAGCCGCCGCTCAGTCAGCAGATCCGCAAGTTCGAAACCGAGCTGGGCGGCGCCCTCTTCGAACGCGAAGCCCGCGCGGTGCGCCTCACGAAGCTGGGACGCGAGCTGCTGCCGGAAGCGCATCAACTCCTGGAGCGCGCGAAGCGGTTCCAGGAACACGCGGCGCGACAGGCCCGGGGCGAACAGGACGTGCTGGTGTTGGGCCTCATCTCGTCGTTCGCGACGCCCCGGTTCGCCACGATGCTCCGCGCCTTCCAGAAGAAGGTGCCAGGGGTCCACATCGAGCTGAGCAATCATCCGTCCGCGTGGCAGTTGGAGGCGCTGGAGCGGGGCACGTTGGACGTGGGCATCCTGCGCCCGCGCGAGCGGATGCCTCCGAACGTCGTCTCCCACCTCATCCGACGGGAGCCCTTCCGGCTGGCGGTGCCCTCACGGCATCCGTTCGCGAAGCGGAAGGCGGTGGCGTGGAAGGACCTGCGGGATGAGCCGCTCATCCTGGTGGAGCCCGGCGTCGCGCCGCCGGACTACTACGCGGCGTTCTTCGACCGGCTCCGCGACGCGGGGGTCGAACCGGCGGTGCGCCAGTACGCGCAGAACGTCGCGACGAAGATCTGGTTCGTCTCCGCGGGCTTCGGCATCGCGCCCATGCCGCACACGCCCGACACGGAGCACCACTCCGGCGTGGCCTTCATCGACCTGCCGGACGATGCGCCGGTGACGAACACCGCCATCGCCTGGCGCAAGGCAGGAAGCACCCCGGCCCTGCTCCGGTTCATCGAGTTCGCGCGCGAGTCCTTCGCCGCGCACTGAAGCCCTACGACGGCTCCCCTTCCACCATCCGCCGGATGCCCTTCAGCTTGTCGGGGTTGCGCGTGATGTAGAGGGCGACGATGCGGCCATCCTCGATACCGAGCGCCGTCGTCTGCAGCGTCCCGTCCGGCTCCAGGGTGACGAACGCGGGCAGGCCATCGATGGTGCCCTCATGCACGAGTTGCGATGCGTTCGCGCCCGCGCGTCGGACGAACGCCTCGAGCATGCGCACGATCTTCTCCTGGCCGAAGATGGGATTGAGCACCGCCTTCGTCTTGCCGCCCCCGTCCGCGTAGAGCACGACATCCTGGGCGAGGAGCGCCTGGAGCGCGTGCGTGTCACCGCTCCGGGATGCGGCATAGAACGCCGAGGCCAGCTCATGGCCCCGGGCCTCCGTCACGGGAAAGCGGGGCCGTGCCTCCTGCACGTGGGCCCGCGCCCGGCTGGCGAGCTGACGGCAGGCCGCCGGATCGCGGTCGATGGCCTTCGCCACCTCCTCGAAGTCCATGCCGAACACGTCGTGCAGGAGGAACGCTGCCCGCTCCAGCGGAGACAGGCGCTCCAGGGCCATCATCAGGGTCAGCGTCAAGTCGTCGCCCTCCACCACCGGCTCGATGAGGGGCTCTGGAAGCCAGGTGCCCACATACTCCTCGCGGCGGACGCGCGCGGACTTCAGGACGTCCAGGCACAGGCGCGTCACCGTGCGGACGAGCACGGCCTCGGCGTCCCGCACGGCCGCGCGGTCCGTCTGGTGCCAGCGAAGGTACGCCTCCTGCACCACGTCCTCCGCCTCCGCGACGATGCCCAGCATCCGGTAAGCGATGCGGAGCAGGCGGGGGCGGAGCGGGTCGAAGACGTCTGCGGGGTTTTCGTCAGGCGGCTTCACTGCGAGCGGTCACCGGGTGGATGGCCCGGAAACCGATGGCGAACCGGTTCCAGGAGTTGATGACACCAATCATGAGGGTCAGCTTCACGATCTCCTCTTCGGTGAAGTGCGGCTTGAGCGCAGCGTAGTCCTCGTCCGGGGCGTGTGTCGTGGAGATGAGCGTCAGGGCCTCGGTCCAGCCCAGGGCCGCCCGCTCGCGGTCGGTGTACAGCGGCGACTCGCGCCAGCCGTCCAGCAGATAGATGCGCTCCTCGGTCATCCCCAGGGCTCGGGCGTCGCGGGTGTGCATGTGGATGCAGAAGGCGCAGCCGTTGATCTGGGACGAGCGGATCTTGACCAACTCGCGGAGGCTGGGCTCCAGCCCCAGGGCCTCCACCTTCTTGCTGAACTCCACCATGAGGTTGACGGCGTCCGGCGCGACGGCGAACGCATTCATGCGGGTCTTCATGAGCAACTCCTCGTTCTTGGGGACAAAGCGCCTTCCCGTCTCCAGGACGACGCAGCGGGTGCCGCGTGTGACATGGACATTCAAAAAGCGGTTCGAGGCTCAGGCGGCTTCACTGCGAGGGGTCACCGGGTGGATGAGCCGGAAGCCGAGGACGAGCCGGTTCGCGACGTTGATGACGCCAATCATGAGGGTCAGCTTCACGATCTCCTCTTCGGTGAAGTGCGGCTTGAGCGCGGCGTAGTCCTCGTCGGGTGCGTGCGTCTGGGAGACGAGTGTCAGGGCCTCGGTCCAGCCCAGGGCCGCCCGCTCGCGCTCGGTGTACAGCGGCGACTCACGCCAGCCGTCCAGCAGGTAGATGCGTTCCTCGGTCTCCCCATGTGCGCGGGCGTCGCGGGTGTGCAGGTGGATGCAGAAAGCGCAGCCGTTGATCTGGGACGAACGGATCTTGACCAACTCGCGAAGGCTGGGCTCCAGCCCCAGGGCCTCCACCTTCTTGCTGAACTCCACCATGGGCTGGAGGGCGTCCGGCGCAACCGCGAAAGCATTCATCCGGGTCTTCATATGTAGGTCCGAGTGCTAGGGGGCGAAGTGCCCTTCCCTCCCGAGGACGACGCAGCCGGTGCCACGTGTGACATGGCCCTCTTGAATGCATAAAAAGGCCCCGGGAGGCGCACCCGGATGAAGACCGTGAACGATGTGGAGACGCTCGAACGCCTGTACGGCGTTCCCGGAAAGTCGTCTGTCCTCAAGGAGGTGGACCATCTCCACCTGGCGTACCGGCCCTTCATCGAGCGCTCGCCGTTCATGGCGCTCGCCACCTCCGGCCCCGAAGGGCTGGATGTATCGCCTCGCGGGGATCCCGCGGGGTTCGTGGTCATCGAGGACGCGCACACGCTGCTGCTGCCCGACCGCCGAGGCAACAACCGCTGCGACTCGCTGCGGAACATCCTGGCGGACCCGCGCGTCGCGCTGCTGTTCTTCGTCCCGGGCGTGAACGAAACCCTGCGAGTCAACGGCCGGGCGAGCATCGTCATCGAACCGTCGCTGCTGGAGCGCTTCACCTTCGAGGGCAAGCTCCCGCGCTCCGTGCTGCGCATCACCGTGGAGACGGTCTACTTCCAGTGCAGCCGCGCGTTGATCCGCTCCGGCCTCTGGGACCCGGCCCGACAGGTCACTCGCGCCGAATTCCCGAGCCCCGGCGCCATCCTCGAAGCGCTGAGCCCGGAGAACTTCGACGGCAGCGAGTACGACCGCGAGCTGCCGGGCCGGTTGAAGACGTCGCTCTACTGAGCCTCAAGCGCCCGCGTCGAACACCGTGGCCTTGCGCACGCGCACCCGGAGCGTCTGGCCGGCGCGCACGCCCTCCAGCGCCGGCCCGATGACGCGCAGGAACGCATCTCCCACGGGGAAGCGGTACTCCGCCGCGTGCCCCAGGAACAGCCGAGCGGAGAGCACCAGCGGCGTTCCGGTCTCGCCCAGCTCCAGATCCTCCGGACGCACGACCAGCGTTCCCGGCCCGGGCTTCGCGGCCACGGGCAGCTCGAACGAGGTCTCCGTCCCCGCGCAGTGGAAGGCACCTGCGCGCACCTCGCCTCGCAGCACGTTCGCGCCTCCGACGAAGCCCGCGACGAACGGAGTCGCCGGTTCCCGGTACAGCCGCTCCGGAGTGTCCACCTGTTCGATGACGCCCCGGTTCATCACTGCGATGCGGTCCGACAGGGCCAGCGCCTCGCCCTGGTCATGCGTGACAAACACGAGCGTCGTGCCCAGCCGCGCCCGCAGTGCGGCGATCTCCGCGCGCAGCTCCTCGCGCAGGGCCGCGTCCAGGTTGGACAGGGGTTCGTCCAACAGCAGCACGCGAGGCCCCGCCACCAGCGCCCGCGCGAGCGCCACGCGCTGCAACTGTCCGCCGGACAGTTCGTGCGGCATCCGCGCCGCGTAGGCCTCCAGCCGCACCCAGCGCAGGGCTTCGCGCACGCGGGAAGCCACCTCGTGGCGGGGCACCTTCCGGATCGACAGGGGATAGGCGACGTTCGCCTCGACGCTGCGATGCGGCCAGATGGCGTAGCTCTGGAACACCATGCCCAGGCCGCGCTTCTCGGGAGGAACGCGCACGCCGGGTCCAGCAACCAATTCATCCCCCAGGCGGATGACGCCCGCGTCCGGATGCTCCAACCCCGCGAGCATCCGCAGCGTCGTCGTCTTCCCGCATCCAGAAGGGCCCAGCAGGGACACCAGCTCGCCCTGCCCCACTTGAAGGCTCAAGCCACGCACCACGGGCGTCCCGCCGTACGCCTTGACCAGGTCCTCCAGGACGATGGCCGCCATCACCGCACCTCCGGAACTCGACGCCGAGCCCACGCCAGCACGGCCTGTCCCGCGACCACCAGCGCCACGAACGCGCAAGCGAGCACGGCCGCGGCGGCCGGATCCGCGTAGCTCTGCAATTCGAACAGCAGCGTGCCCAGGACCTCGGAGCCCGCGGGCACCAGCAGCACGGACAGAGTGATTTCCGTGGCGCACGCAAGGAACGCGAGCACGAACGCCACCACGAGCGCGGGCCGAAGCAACGGAAGCGTCGCGTCCACGAACGCACGCACGGGCCCGGCACCACCGACGCGCGCGGCCTCCGCGAGCGAAGGATCCACCTGGGCCAGGGCCTCGGAGCTGTTGCGTTCGCCGAGCGCCAGGTACTTCCCCACGTAGCCCACGAGCATCAGCCACGGCGTATGCGCCAGGGCCAGCACGAACGCCACGCGGTCCAGCACCACCAGCCGCCAGTCCCGGGAGAACGCCACCAGCAACGCGAGCGCCAGCACCGTGCCCGGAACCGCGAAGGGCCACACCGCCATCGCCTCCACGGCCGCGCCGCCGCGACGAAAGGCCCGCCGAAGGAGCGCACCTGCAAGGCCCAACCCCACCACCAGCAGGCCCGCCCCCGCGGCGAGCAGCACACTGCGCCCCGTGGCCCGCAGCGTACGTGCGTCCCACAGCACCCCAGACCAGTGCGACAGCGTCAGCGTGTCCCAGGTCAGCGCCGCGCCGAAGCTGCGCTGCAACGAAGTAAGCAGGATGGCCGCCAGGGGCAGCACCACCAGCACCCCGCCCACGAGGCCCACTCCGGCGAGCGCGGCGGTCCGCCACGTCCCCAACCCAAGCACGCGAGGAGACACGCCCTTCCCCGCGTTCAATCGCACCCGTCCGCTTCGGCCCAGCACCCAGGTCAGTCCCAGCGCCAGCGGAGTGAGCAGCAGGAGGAACGACGCGAGCACTGACGCACGAGGCAACCCCTCCTCGCTGCCCAGCAGCACCAGTTCATAGATGCGCGTGGTGAGGACGCGGGTGGGCGGAGACGCCGAAACGCCCAGCAGATACGGCACGCCGAAGGACGATGCTGCCATGAGGAACACCATCACCGCGCCCGACAACAGCGCGGGCATCACCAGGGGAACGGTGGTGTTCAGCACGGCGCGAAGCGGCGAAGCGCCACACACCCGGGCCGCTTCTTCCAGAGCCGGGTCCACGCGCCGCAGCGCCGCCGCCCCCGCGAGCAGCACCAGCGGCAGGCCCGATAGTCCCTCCACGAACGCGATGCCCGCCGCGCCATAGAGGTCGAACACGTCCGCGCCCAGCATGCGGTTCAGGTAGCCGGCACGAGGGCTCGCGAGCGACAACCACCCCATGCCCCAGATGAACGCGGGGATGGCGGACGGCAGCGTGAACAGCACGGTGAACGCGCCACGCAGGGGCAGGTCCGTGCGGAACAGAAGGAAGGCCAGCGGAGCCCCCAGGCACAGCGCCCACGCGGTCGCGCCCAGCGAAATGCCCAGCGTGTTCAGCAGCGCCCCGGACTCCGCCGCGAGCACCGAACCCAATCCCCCCGTCGCCGCACCCACGCCCCGCACCAGGAGCGCCACGACCGGGACGACCGCGAAGAGCAGCAGCGGCACGAGCCACAAGGCCAACGCAATCCACCGCCCCCTCATCGCGCGCCTCCATCAAGGCTCACGCGCTGGCGCTTGCGGTACGCCAGTCCCGCGGACAGGCCGCCAATCCAAGCAGATGAGAAAGGAAGAATCCTGAAGAGGCGCCCCGGCGGGGGCCCACCGAAAAAACCTGTCCGACTGTCCGACAGGTTTGGACCACCGCACGAACCTGTCCGACTGTCCGACAAGCCAGCCCCACCGCATGAACCTGTCCGACTGTCCGACAAGCCAGCCCCATTGCTCGAACCTGTCCGACTGTCCGACAGGTTTGGACGGCCGCCGGGGACCCCGCGTGCTGACGGCATCCCGCTGTCGTTCCCCATCGTTCCGGCTGCATCCGTCGCCAGGACGGAGGTGCTCCCTTCCCAACCAAGCAGCGAAAACCTGTCCGACAGTCGGACAGGTTTTGATCGCGCCGCTCCGGCGGGGGCCCACTCCCGTCCTCCGGTGGGGCGTTCCTGACTCATCGCGCGAACGCCCGGCTGAAGGCTTCCTTGATGTCGCCGCCGTGCAGCAGCCCCTGATCCAGCAGTTCCGGCGTCCAGGGCTGCGCGCGGCTCAGCAATCCGGCCACGCCGGACTCTCCACGCGGACCGCTCAAGCGTGGGTCCACGGCGTGCATGTCCCCCTTCTCCACGATGATGCGCTGGCCCTCGGGCGACAGCAGCACGTCCACCAGCGCCTTCGCCGCCACCGGATTGCGAGTCGACGCGAACAGTCCCACCGGTCCCGGGATGACCACCGCGCCGTCCTCCGGCCAGACGACCTCGATGGGACTGCCCTTCGCCTTCGCCGTCAGCGCGTTCTCCAGCAGCAGCACGCCAGCGTCGACCTCGCCGCTCTCCACCTTCTGGAGCACCGCCGCGTTGCCACCCGCCACCACCGCGCCCCGCTCCCTCAACCCGGCGAAGTAGGCATCTCCGCGCCGCGCGTGCAGGAACACCGCCCACGTGAACGCGGTACCCGATGTGAGTGGATCCCCAATGGCCACCCGTCCCTTCCAGCTTCCATCCACCAGCGCCGCGAACGACTTCGGCGCATCGCCCGCGCCCACGCGGTGCACCAGCACCATCGTGGACAGCCGCACCGCCGCGTACCTCGCGTCCAGATCCAGCAGCGTTCGCGGAATGCGCAGCGCGTTCACGGACGCGTAGCGCAGGAACGCGCCATCCCGCGCCAACCGCTCGTAGAGAAACGGATCCGACGTCATCAACACGTCCGCTCGCACCGCGCCCGCGGCCCGCTCCGCCTCCAGCCGGCTGGCCACCTTCTCACTGCCCGCCTGGTACCAGTGCACCTGCACGCCGGGCAGCCGCTCCTTGAGTAGGGGCTCCATCGCATCCAGCACGTGCCGGTACATCGACGTGTAGACCCACACCTCGCCGGATGGGGTCGAGGCCTGCGCCACGGCGGCGCCTCCCGACGGCGCGGCGGATTCGATGCGGCACGCGGCCAGGAGGATCAGCGCGAGGAGCGGACCCACGCGCCGCACAAGGAGGGGAATGCGCATGCGGGTGTCGATTATGCGGCACACGCCCGCCCTGCACACGCACTCCGCAGCGGTGGCTCCTGCACATTCGACCCTCGCGCCCGTTGTCCCGGGCGTCGCTCGGTCCCAACGTCGGCCTCCCAGACGCTGCCTGCCCTCTGGAAGAAGGACGCCCGCGCATGACCCGGAAGGAATTCCTCGCCGCGACGCTGTCGCTGATGGTGGCCACGCCCGTGCTCGGGGCTTCACCCGCGAAGGCGAAGAAAGCGTCCGCCGTGCCCCGCCGCAAGCTGGGCCGCACCGGCCAGGAGGTGTCGTGCATCGGGCTCGGGGGCTTCCACATCGGCAAGCAGACGGAGGAGTCGGAGAGCATCGCGCTCATCCGCGGCGCGTTGGACCAGGGCATCAACTTCCTGGACAACTGCTGGGACTACAACGACGGCAAGAGCGAGGAGCGCATGGGCAAGGCGCTGCGCGACGGCTACCGCGCCAAGGCCTTCCTGATGACCAAGGTCGACGGCCGCGACAAGAAGACCGCCGCGAAGCAGATCGACGAATCCCTCCAGCGCCTCCAGACAGACCACCTGGACCTGCTCCAGCTCCACGAAGTCATCCGAGACAACGACCCCGACCGCGCCTTCGCCGAAGGCGGCGCCATCGAGGCCATGAAGGATGCGCAGAAGGCCGGCAAGGCGCGCTTCCTGGGCTTCACCGGCCACAAGTCCCCGGACATCCACCTGAAGATGCTGGAGACCGCGAAGAAGCACGGCTTCCGCTTCGACACCGTGCAACTGCCCCTCAATGTGATGGACGCCCACTTCAACAGCTTCGAGAAGCGCGTGCTGCCCGTGCTCGTGAAGGAGGGCATCGGCGTGCTCGCCATGAAGTGCATGGGCGACCCGTTCATCCTGGACAGCAAGACCGTCACCGCGCCCGAGTGCCTCCGCTACAACCTGTCCCTGCCCGTCAGCGTCGTCATCACCGGCATCGATTCGCAGGAGCGACTGCAGCAGGCGCTGACCGCGGCGCGCACCTTCAAGCCCTTGAGCGAAAAGGACGTCCAGGCCCTGCTCGCCAGGACGAAGGACGCGGCCCAGGACGGTGCCTACGAGAAGTACAAGACGAGCCACCACTTCGACGGAACCGTCCAGAATCCCCAGTGGCTCGGATGAGGTGCTTCCGGACTTCCTGGCAAGACGCGTTAGAACCGGCAAATATGAATGCTCCCCCTACCCCGGAGCATTCATGCACCGCCCTTTTCGAGCAGGCCTCGTCGCCGCAGGACTCCTGACCACCCTCTCCGGCTGTTCTCCCGAGCCGGAAGCCGCCGCCCCGGTGGAGGCGGAAGGCTACGGCCAGACGCAGCAGGGCGAGCGCGCGTACGACCCGGGCTCGGGGTGGTCGCTGTCGTGGCAGGACGACTTCACGGGCACGGCGCTGAACACGGGCGCGTGGAACGTGCTGACGAGCAACTGGGATCCGGTCACCAACAACTGCAACTTCGGCACGGGTGAGCTGGAGTTCCCGCGCGCGCAGAACGTGGCGGTGGCCAACGGCAAGCTGATCATCTCGGCGGAGCGCACGGCGGACAACCCCACGGACTCACGCTGCGCGGGGCAGTACCGGTCGTTCTATTCCGGCCGCATCCACACCAAGGGCAAGGTGGAGGGGCGCTACGGGAAGATCGTCGCGAGCATCAAGGTCCCGCCGGGCTACGGCATGTGGCCGGCGTTCTGGACGCTGGGCTCGAACATCCAGAGCGCGGGCTGGCCGGCCGCGGGGGAAATCGACATCCTGGAGTGGAAGTCCACGGAGCCCACGTGGATGAAGTCGGCGCTGCACTGGCACAACGGCGGCAACGCGGACTGGGGCACCGGCGCGAGCCGTGGCGTGGACCTGTCGCAGGACTTCCACACGTACGAAGTGGAGTGGAACGCGAACACCATCGTGTTCCGCCTGGACAAGGACTTCGTCTCCACGGCGACGTTCAACCACAACGAGTCGGAGTTCCAGCAGAACCACTACCTCATCCTGAACCTGGCGCTCGGCGGCGTCTGGTACGGAAACCCGGCGCCGGCCTCCATCGACCTGGCCTGGGGCGCGAAGAAGACGATGGAGGTGGAGTGGGTGCGCTGGTACCAGCCGGGCGGCTCGCAGTCGCTGGGGCTCACCAACCCGGGCTTCGAGAACGGCATGACGGGCTGGACCACCTGGAGCCCGAATGGCACGGGCACGGCGGCGTTCTCGGAGACGTACAACGGGGGGCACTCGGGCAGCTTCCACCTGACGCAGTGGACGTCCGCGGCGGCCTACGAGGCGTGGACGTACCAGACGAAGTCCGGTCTGGCGTCCGGCAACTACAAGCTGCGCGCCTGGTTCCGCAAGGGAGGCACGTTCGACTTCGCGCGCTTCCAGGTGAAGAACTGCGGTGATTGCGCGCCGGCCATCACCAACCTGGGCACCTACGGCAACTACACGCTGCTGGAGACGCCCGCCATCAACGTCACCAACGGCTACCTGGAGTTCGGCCTGCACAGCAAGTCGCCGGCCCACAACGGCTCCAACTTCATCCACATGGATGACGTGGAGCTGATCAAGCTGTAGGCCCTGATTGTCTTCACGCGCGCGCCGGAGAGGACACCGGCGCGCGCAGTGGCGCTGCGACTACGGCACGAGCACGAAGTCGTCCACGTACAGCGTGCCCTGATCCGAACCCGATTCATCCATCACGTAGAAGTCATCCACCGTGCCGGACGTCGCGCCCAGGGCGCTCAGCGGGATGGAGACCTTCTGCCAGGTCCCCGCCGCGATGGGATGCCCCAGCGCCGTCTCCAGGCTGATGCTGCCCAGCGGCGTGCTGCCGTTGTAGAGCGCCAACCGCACCTGCTGTCCACCCGTCGTGCCTCCGTGTACCCAGAGGGCGATGGACTGGTACAGCGACAGGTCCAACCCCGAGTGGTGGAACATCAGCGCCTCCCAGTAGTCCGGCTCGAAGCTGACCGCCGTGGACCCGGAGTGCACCGTGACGGACTGGTCCAGGTCGTGCGTCGCCCAGCTCCAGTCCTGGAAGCCGCTGCCCATCGCGTCGTCGTAGACCACCGTGCCCACTGACGGCGGCGCCTCAGTAAGACCGTCCGTCAGCGCGAGCCCCTGCTCCACCGTCACCGTGCGGATGCCCGTCGACTGCACGTAGTTGAGGATGTTGGTGAAGTTGGTCGTCCGGTACTGCGTCTCTCGCGTGGGCGTGCTGCTGGTGAACTCGTGGAAGAGGATGATGAGCCAGCTCTTCTCCGCGATGGCCTGGTTGATCCACCCCTTCACCGTCGCCACCGTCACCGCGCTCGACACGTCGTTGGCGCGCAGTTCGTAGATGACCGTGTCCTTGAAGTTGCGGCCCGCGTTGATGGTGCGGTGGCTGGCGTACTCCGTCTTCAGCGCCGTCATCACCGTCGCGTTGTACGCGCCGTAGGGTGACGCGAAATCCTTGCCGCACGTCGCCCCCACGTTCGTCTGCAGCCACGTGCGCGAGTCGTGCAGCTCCGACGTCAGCTGCGCGGGCGTCAGCGACGTGAGGTCCGCGTGCGTGCGCGTGTGGCTGGCGATTTCATTGCCCTCCGTCTTGAGCGTCTGCACCTGCGCGAGGCTCATGTAACCGCCCCACCCCTGCGCCACCGCGTCGGTGACCAGGTAGTACGTCGCGGGGATGTTTCGCGACTTCAGCGCAGGCCGCGCCAGCGTGTACTGCGTGCTCCAGCCGTCATCCAACGTGATGGAGATCATCCCTTCCGCGAACGGCGACGCGGCAAAGGCCGAGGAAGTGCAAAGCAGCGCCGCGGCGCATAGCGCGCGGGACGTCCAATTCATCCAGGTCATGTCCGGGTATCCCCTCTGTGAGGAGTTCCCAGGATAAGCGAAACCCAGACACCGCTTCCCGGACACCCGTCCGTGACGCGCGTGCTAGAAGTCGGCCCGCCCATGAGTCTCTTCCGCCTCCCCTCCCTGCTGTGCGTGGTGCTCGCGCTCGCGGCGGGCTGCCAGCGTTCCGCGCCTCCTGCTCCGGAAGCCCAGGCGCGGCGGATCGTCTCGCTGTCTCCCTCCGTCACGGAGACGCTGTTCGCGTTGGGCGCGGGCTCGGAGATCGTAGGCGTGTCCGACTACACCGCCCTGCCCCAAGGCACGCCCGCTCTTCCCAAGGTGGGCACCACGTTCGCGCCGAACTTCGAGGCCATCGCGAAGCTCAAGCCCACGTTGCTCGTGGATCAACAGGTGAAGCAGGCCCCCGCGGAGGCGCTCTCCGCGCTCGCGCCGCTGAAGGTGCTGCCGTGGACGTCGCTCCAGGAGATCGTCGGCAGTGTGAAGGAGCTGGGCCGGCTGAGCGGCCGCGAGCCCCAGGCCGCGGCGCTCGCGGAGAAGCTGAATCAGACGCTGTCTCGCCCCGCGCCGAAGGATGCTCCCCGCGTGTTGCTGGTGCTGGGCGACACGGCGGGCACGCTGTCAGAGGTCTGGTACATGAAGCGCGCGTCACTGCACGGCGCCGCGCTGGAGGCGGCGGGGGCTCGCAACGCCGTCGCGGAGGACGTCACGGGGCCGCCCAACCTGTCGCTGGAGGGCATCATCGCGCTGGATCCGGACGCGGTGCTGGTGCTGATCAGCGCGCCGGCCCTGGATGCCGCGAAGCAGGCGCAGCTCCTCGCTCCGTGGAAGCAGCTCACCGGCCTGCGCGCGGCGCGAGAGGACCGGGTGCGGCTGGTCATCGGGCCCGACGTGCAGTCCACCGGGCCCGCCATCCTCGACGTCGTCGAGCGGCTCCGCGCCGCCCTGGGCACCCTGCCCTCCGCGCGATGACGGCCGGGCTGATGCTGGACGCGGTGACGGTGCGGGCTCGGGGGCGGACGCTGCTGGACAGCGTGTCCCTGCGCGTGGCCCCCGGTGACTTCGTGGCCATCGTCGGGCCCAACGGCGCGGGCAAGTCCACGCTCCTGCGCGTGGCGCTGGGCCTGCTGCGTCCGGATGCCGGGCATGTGTTCGTGGACGGGCAGGACGTGTCGGGCCTCGCCCCCCGGGAGCGCGCGGCAAGGCTCGCGTGGCTGCCCCAGAGGCTGGAGGCGGCGGAGCCCATCACCGCGCTGGAGCAGGTCGTGTCCGCGCGCTACCGCTTCCCTGAATCCCGCCGCGCCTCCGAGACAGCGGCGCACCAGGCTCTGGCGGAAGCAGGCGCCCAATCCTTCGCCCTGCGCCCCATCACGGAGCTGTCCGGCGGTGAGCGGCAGCGCGTGGCGGTCGCGGGGCTGCTCGCGCAGGAGACCCCGCTGGTGCTGCTGGACGAGCCCGCCAACTTCCTGGACCCCGCGCAGCAGTTGGAGCTGTACACGCGCATGGGCCACCTCTGGCGCGCGGGACGCGGCATCCTCTGCGTCACCCACGACGTCAACGTGCTCTCGCACGCCCACGCTCCGGGCACGCGCGCCCCCCGCGTCGTGGGCCTGTCCCAGGGCCGCGTGGCCTTCGAGAAGAACCACGACGCCCCCGACCTGGGCGAACAGCTTGGCGAGCTGTTCGGCGTGCGCATGCACGGGACATTCGTGGAAGGCCATCGCGTCTTCGTGGGCCTGCCCCGGAGCGGAGGCGCCTCGTGAAGACCTGGGTCCTGGTGGGGGTCTGCGTGGCCGCGTGCGCGGTGGCGCCGTTCATTGGCCCGGGGCTCTCCCCGGACTCGATGGACTTCGTCTTCTGGCAACTGCGCGTGCCCCGCACGCTGATGGCCATGCTGGTCGGCGGCACGCTGTCGCTGGTGGGCGCGGTGTACCAGTCCCTCTTCGCGAACCCGTTGGCCGCGCCCAGCACCGTGGGCACCACCGCGGGGGCGACCCTGGGCGCGCTGGTGGCCATCATCCTGGGGGCACGGCTCGCGCCGGGGGGACTGCCAATCATCACCGCCGCGGCCTTCATGGGGGCGCTCGGCGTCAGCCTGGTGGTGGCCGCCATCGCCGCGGGCCGCCGCGTGCGGATGAACGACGTGGTGCTCGCCGGCATCGCGTGCTCCATGGCGGCGGGCGCCATCTCCACCGGCTTGCAGTTCACCGCGGACTCCGCCGAGCTCATGGCCGCCATGCGCTGGTCGCTCGGCCACCTGCCGCAGGTGGGCTACGCGGGCGTGCGCCTGCTCACCCCGTTCGCGGCCGTCACCATCGTGGGGCTGCTCGCCCTCACCCGCGCGCTGGAGGTCTTCATCGCCGGAGAGGAACACGCCGAGTCCCAGGGCGTCCCCGTCCGCCGCGTGCGCACCGTGGCCATTGGCCTGGGAGCGCTGGGCGTCGCCGCCTGCGTGGCGTGGTGCGGCCCCATCGCCTTCGTGGAGCTCATCGTCCCGCACCTGGTGCGCCGGACGCTCGGTGTGAGTCGCCGGGTGCTGCTGCCCGGGTCCGTGGTGGTGGGGGCCGCGTTCCTCGCGTTGTGCGATGCGTCGGCGCGGTTGATCCTCCCCGGGCGTGAATTGCCCGTGGGAGTGGTGACGGCCGCCCTGGGCGCGCCCCTGCTCGTCTCCCTACTCGCGCGCGCACGCTCCTGAAGCGCCCTGCCGGACAGGGCCACCCGGAGCGCAGCCCCGCCTTCAGGACGAGGGGTACCCGAGGCGAGTTCGGGTATATTCCGCGCCGCGTGGGGCCCCCGGTCGGGACGTGCCCCCTGGAACTTCACGAAAGGCTTTGGGCATGAAGCGACTGGGTAGCGTGGGTTTGATGCTGGGTGTGCTGACCCTGGGCGGTTCCTTCGGCTGCGCCGATGAGAAGGAAGAGAAGGCCAAGGAGCACCGGGTCAAGGGCACCAACTTCCTCGCCGACAAGAACTACGCGGAGGCGGTGAAGGAGTACGAGGAGTCGCTGAAGATCGACCCGAACCAGGAGAAGGTCTGGGAGAAGAAGGCCTTCGCGCACATGCAGGCGGGCCAGACGGAGGAAGCCGCGCAGGCCGCGCTGAAGCTGGTGGACTATGCGAAGACGCCCGCTGAGAAGGCCGACGTCTACCGCAACGTCGCGGCGATGTACGCGAAGAGCGGCCCGCTGGACAAGGCGAAGCAGTATTTCGAGGAGTGCCTGAAGATCAACCCGAAGGACACCGACGCGCTCGGCTGGATCGCGGAGGTGCACTCGCAGCGCGGTGGCGCCCGCTCCATGTCCGCGCCCGCGGTCCCCGCGGAGCTGGAACTCGCGCTGAAGACGTATGATCAGGTCATCGCCATCAACCCGGACCTGCCCAACCCGTACCTGAACAAGCGCGTCGTGATGTTCAAGTACATCGAGCATGAGAAGGCCATGATGCAGGCCGCCGATCAGGAGGCCGTCGAGGCCGCCACGCCGCCCAAGCCGGAGAAGGGCAAGAAGCCCGTGGTGGATCCGACCGCCGCGGAGCGCGTCGCCGCCGCCAAGGCCAGCTCCGCCGCGCACGCCAAGCGCATCGAGGAGCTGACGGCACAGGCCAACGAGGCGACCAAGCAGTTCGGCGAGGCGACCAAGCGCGCCAAGGCCGCTCAGGCCTCGGGCGCCACCAAGTAGTCCCGGTGGAGGGGACGGGGCCTAACGTCGGCCTCGTCCTCCCCCGAAGAGGGCCAGCAGCACGCCGCCCACGAGCGCGGCGCCACCGCCCGCGACGTAGAGCGTGGTCTGCTCGGTGTTGCGGCCGGTGAGGAGCTCGGAGGCGCGCTCCGTGAGCGAGTCCCGCGCCTTGAGCCCGGTGAACAGCAGCACTCCGCCCGCCACCGCGAGCATCAATCCCACGATTCGCACAGCACCCACACGGCCTCCTTGAGTGGAACGGCTGCGTGGCCGGAAGGTCGGCCCCGCGTTCAGCGCTTGCGCTTGCCCGGGGCGCCTCGCCCCTGCTTCTTGCTCGCGCCCTTCGAGCCACCGGCCTTCGTCGGCGCGGACTTCTTCGAGGGCTTCGCCTTCGCGCCAGGGGGCGCCTTGCGGACCTTCTTGGACGCGCCCGCGCGGCCCGGAGCCGCCTCCGTGGAGAGCTGACCCCGCTGCGCGGCCAGCGCACGGATCCGGTCGAAGCCCGGGTGCGGTGAAGCGGCTGGAGCGCTGTCGTCGGAGTCGAAAGCAGGCGGAGTGAATGTCTCGCGAGAAGGCTTCGCGCGGGAAGCAACCGCGTCGCCCGAACTCTCCGCGTCCCAGGCCTCACGGGAGCGCTTCGCGTCGCGCACGGCCTCGTCGCCGGAGCGGTCCGCGCCGGAAAGCTCGTCGCGGGACGTCGTGCCGGACTCGATGCCCTCATCGACCGCGGGGAGCGAGGGACGGATGACCTTGCGCTTGCCCTTGGCCGGGGTGGCGGGCTCCGCCTTCGGCGCGGGGGCCTCTTCCGTGCGGGGCCGCAGGAAGCGGGACGTGGCGCGAGCAGGCGCGGCCTCTTCGCGGCGCCCTTCCCGGCTGAAACGTCCTCGCGGACGCGACGCGGCCGGCGCTTCTCCCAGGACTTCATCGCCATAGCCAGAGACCGTCGCGGCCTCTACCGTGGCGGCGTCCTCGGGCGTGGGCGGCTCCCACGCCTTCTTCACGCCGAACGGCGTCTCCTCCGACTCGCCGAGCGACCGCCACTGCTCCGCGTCCGCGGCCTGGTCCGCCCCGGCGGGCTTGCGCGACGGCGTGCGGCCCGTCTTCGCGGCCTCGCGCTCGCCGCGTCCGGGCCTGCCACCCTTGTGACGGCCCGGCGCTTCGTTCACGTACTCGCGGCGGCGCGGCGCGGGACTCGCTCCGGTGGTCCGCTGGAGCGGGGCCTCGTCCGCGAACTGGAGCGCCTCGAAGTCGATCTTCCGCGACGTCGTGTTCGCGGACAGCAGCCGCACGCGCAGCTTCTGCCCCACGCGCACGCGCCGGCCATTCGAATACACGAGCGAGTGCGTGCGCTTGTCCAGCTTGGAGCCCGGCCCCAGCGACTCCGCCTTCACCAGGCCCTCAACGTGGACCTCGTCCAGCTCCACGAAGAAGCCGAACTCGGCGATGCCCGCCACGGTCGCGTCGAACTCCTCGCCCACGCGGTCCTTCATCATCAGGGCCGCGTAGAACGCCACCACCTCGCGCTCCACCGTCATGGCCGCGCGCTCGCGCTCCGAGCACTGCTGCGCCATGCCCTCGAGCCGCTCCTCCTCGCGGTCCAGCTGCGCATCCGAGGGCTTCTTGCCCTTGCGCGCCCACACCGCCTTCAGGATGCGGTGCACCAGCAGGTCGGGATAGCGCCGGATGGGCGACGTGAAGTGAAGGTAGTTCTCCGCAGCCAGGCCGTAGTGACCCACGCGCGTCGCCGTGTACACGGCCTGCATCATGGAGCGAAGCAACAGCTGGTTCAGCGCCCGCTGCTCCGGGTGTCCCTGCAGCTGTGTGATGAACGCGTCCAGCTCCTTGGACGAAACGCCGTCCTCCACGTCGAGTTGGAAGCCATACGCCTCCGCCAGCACCGCGAACGCCGCCAGCTTCTGCGGATCCGGCTCACCGTGGAACCGGTACACCGTGGGCAGGCCCTCATCCTGGAAGTACGTGGCCACCGCCTCGTTGGCGGCCAGCATGCACTCCTCGATGAGCCGGTGGCTGTCCTTGCGCTCGCGCTTCTCCATGCGCTGCGGCAGGCCGTCCTCGCCCAGCATCACCTTGTGCTCTGGCACGTCGAAGTCGATGGCGCCTCGCGCCTTGCGCATGCCCATCAGCGCGCGCGCCAGCGCCATCAACTGCTCGAACTGGGGCTTGAGGAAGTTCCGGTGCGGCACGTCCTTGCCGTCGAGGACGTCCTGCACCTCGTTGTACGTGCAGCGCGCCACGCTGCGCATCACCGCCGGGTACAGCTCGTGCGTACGCCGCTGGCCGTGGCGGTCGAACGTCATGTCCGCCACCATGCACAGCCGGTCTTCGTCCGGGCGCAGCGAACAGATGCCGTTGGACAGCCGCTCCGGCAGCATGGGCAGCACGCGGTCCGGCAGGTACACGGACGTCGCGCGGTTGAGCGCCTCCGCGTCCAGCGCGCTGCGCTCCTTCACGTAGTGCGACACGTCCGCGATGGCCACCACCAGCCGCCAGCCTCCGGCCTGGGGCTCCGCGTACACGGCGTCGTCGAAGTCGCGCGCGTCCTCACCGTCGATGGTGATGAGCGGCATCTTGCGCAGGTCGCGGCGGTTGCCCTCCGTGGCCTCCGCTTCGGTGACCTTCACCGCGAACGCATCCGCCTCGTCCATCACCTCTGGCGGGAACTCGTCGGAGAAGCCGTGCGCGAACGCGGACCCCAGCACCTCCGCGCTCGGGTCACCCGGCCGGCCCAGCGAACCGGCCACCTCACCGAACAGCCCCTGCCCGGGCTCCAGCAGGTCCGCGCCCACGCCCAACCGGACCTTCACCAGGTCGCCGTCGCGCGCCATCTGCGTCGGCGGCACGCGGATGGGACCCGGCAGGCTCGTGTCCGTGGTCATCACCAGCGAGTGCCGGCCCTGCGCCACGTACGTGCCCACGGCCAGCTCACGCCGCCGGTTGATGACGCGCACCAGCCGGCCCTCGAAGCGGCCCGGCCGTCCCGCCACCTCCACGATGACGCGGTCGTTGTCGAGCGCCCGCTGCGCCTCACCGGGCGGCAGGAAGATGTTCTCGCCCTCGCCCGTCACCGGGTGCACGAAGCCGAAGCCGTCCCGGTGCATGTGGAGGATGCCCTCCACCGCGGGCTGCCCGGAGTCCTCGAAGCGGTCGTCCCGGAAGCCACGCTGCAGCGAGCGCCGGACGTCGCCGCCGCCACGGAAGCCCGGACGGTCGTCGCGGAAGCCGCCGCGGCGCTCCTCGCGTCCGCTGCCCGGGGCGGGGCCCCGCTTCTTGAAGGGCGGCGTGGAGGTGTCCCGGCGCGATTCGGAGCTGGCCTCGGGCGCGCGGGGCACGCGAGCGCCTTCCAGGCGGAAGCGCTTGCCGTCCTTGACGATGGTGCCCTCGCGCACCAGTTCACGCAGGGCGCGCTTGAGTTCGGTCTGCTGGCCGGGATTCAGCCCCGCGACGCGAAGGAGTTCCTTCACGCCCAGGGGGTGATCGGCTTCAGCGAGCAGCTGTCGGATGTGATCTTGGGAGAGGCTCACGGTGGGGATGCGGCAAGGCCGCTGAGGGAACGGGTAAGCCCGAAGGGTGCGGGCGGGAACCCCCCGGCCCCCATTCGCCCTCCCTGGCAGACCTTGCGGTCCAGGGAGGGCCCGTGCGCCCAAGCCGTCAGGGCTTGACGGTGACGTTGATCTTGAAGGAGCGCTCCACCACACCCGGCGTGAACGCCTTGGCGAGGAAGAACTCCACTTCGAAGTTGCCGGGGTTGCGCGGCGTGAAGAAGAACTCGCGGGTGGCGGGGCCGCCGGCGGCGCCCTGCTCGAAGTTGGCCTCGCGCAGACCCACGCGCTTGGCCAGCGTCGGCTCGATGGCCCAGGTGGCGCCGGGCTGCTCCTGCAGGCGAACCGTGAGGCCGTGGTTGAGCTTCACGTCCACGGACGTGGGCACCTCGCCCTCGATGTGCACCAGCTCCATCTCGTCGCGCGACACCGAGCGCGCCTCGGACGGACGCGGCTCCACCGTCTCCGCGGTGATGCGACCACCCCAGCCGGACGTCTTGTCCACCACGCCCGTCACCTGGAGCGTCTGCCCCACGTGCTTGCGCAGGCTCTTCACCGCGGCCTTGCCCTCGATGGCGAAGGACACCTGCTGGCGCGTGCCGCCGTTGGACACGACGAGCACGAAGTCCTCGCCCATCATCTCCAGGTTGCCCCGGATGCTGGCGAAGCCCTTGATGCCGGCGCCCATGCCCGCGGCGACGGCCATGGAGACCTCGCCGGGCGACAGGTAGCGCAGCTTCGGCTCTGAATCCGACGGAGACGGCGCGACCTCTTCCACCTCGGGCTTCTTGGCGGAGTACTTGCGTACCTCCACCACGCCGCTGTGGTTGGTCGTCTTCTTGATGAGGCCGCTCACGGAGACCTTGTGGTCCACGTAGGCCGGCAGAACTTCCTGATCCGGTCCCTGCAACAGGAACGTCAGCTCGCGCTTGTCGCGGCCCACGACGACCAGGTGGGGCATCTCGCCGCTGAGGACGAGCCGGCCCTTGAGGCTGCCCTCGCCCGTCACGCCGCGGCCCTCGCCGGCGGTGAGCAGCTGCTCCATCTCACGCTTCGTGAGCGGCTCGCCCACGGGCGGCAGCTTCGTCGCGCGCGGACGCGGCTTCTCCACGGGAGGACCGGCGGGGACGGCCGACGGAGTCTTTCCCCCCGCCTTCCCAGCACCCTTCTTCCCGGCAGGGGCGGCGGGCGCGGCCTTCGCGGCGGGCGCGGTTTTGCCGGCCTTCGCGGGAGGCGTCGTGGGAGCAGGGGGAGCGACCTTGGCCGCCGCCTTCTTGGCGGCCGCGGGGGCCTTCTCCACCTTCTCCGCCACCGCCTTCTTCGCCGCCGCGACCTTTCCCTTCGCCCCTTCAGCCACCGCCTTGACGACCTTCGTCGCGGCCGTCGCCACCTTCTTCGATGCGTTCCTGATCAGATCCAGGCGGGCCGCGTTGTCCTTCTTCGCGGCAGGCTTCGCACCGGCTTTTGCAGCGGGAGTCGGCTTCTTCGCCCCGGACTTGGGCTTGGCCATCGACGCTGTCTCCTTGGAAATTTCCCGTGTGCTATCAACGGGTTGGCGGGACGCCCCTGCTGTTGGACGCGAGCCTCGCGATCACGATTGCTTGTAACGATGATCAGCTGGGCTGTCAAACTAACACTTGATTTTCCCACGGACTTTGGGTGGGAAAACAGCATGAGTGATGCCCCTGAATTGCTGCCGGTGGAGGAGGCCCGAGCGCGGATCCTCGGGCTGTGCACGCCACTGGCCACCGAGTGGGTGCCCGGGGATGACACCCTGGGCCGCGCGCTGGCCGAGGACGTCCCCGCCCGCCGCACCCTGCCCCCCTGGGACAACTCCGCCATGGACGGCTTCGCGGTCCAGGCCCGGGACCTGGCGGGCCCCCTACCTGTGCGCCTGACGGTGGGCGAGACGGTGTTCGCCGGCAGGCGCCCCACCCGGGAGGTCGTCCCCGGCACGTGCGCTCGAATCATGACCGGGGCCCCCCTGCCCCCTGGCGCGGACGCGGTGGTGATGCGCGAGCGCACCCGGCCCGTTCCGGGCGAACCGGACGCCGTGGAGATCCTGGAGGCCGTGGGGCCGGGGAACTTCGTCCGTCCCCGGGGCGAGGATGCGAAGGAAGGCGACGTCTTGCTGCGGCGCGGCACGCCCCTGGGCATCCCGGAGCTGGGGCTCCTGTGGGCACAGGGCCAGGGCACGGTGCCGGTGCCCCGCCGGCCGCGCGTGGCGGTGCTGTCCACTGGAGACGAGCTGTGCCGCGTGGACGAGCCCCCCGGCGACGGCATCGTGGACATCAACGCCCCCGCCCTGGCCCTGGCGGTGCGGCGCGCGGGCGGCGTGCCCACGCTCCTGGGCATCGCCCGGGACACGCGCCAGGCCGTCCAGGAGGCCCTGGGGCGCGCCGAGGGCTTCGATGTGGTGCTCACCAGCGCCGGCGTCTCCGTGGGCGACCACGACTTCGTGAAGGAGGCCCTGGAGGCCCTGGGCGTGGCGCAGCGCTTCTGGCGCGTGGCCATCAAGCCCGGCAAGCCGCTGGTGGTGGGCCAGCGCGGCTCCACCCTCTTCATGGGTCTGCCCGGCAACCCCACGTCTTCCCTGGTGACCTTCGAGCTCTTCGTGCGCCCCGCCCTGCGCCGGCTCCTGGGGCACGCGGACGTGGAGCCGCCTCGCGTCGCCGGCCGCCTGGAGGGACGGCTCTCCAAGGCCCCAGGGCTTGCCCACTTTGTGCGCGTCACGGCCACCTGGCGGGCGGGCGAGCTGTGGGCAAAACCCCTGGGGACTCAGACGTCGGGTGCCCTGCGTTCAGCTGCGGCAGCCACACATTTGCTTCACTTCCCCCGAGAATCCAACAGCTTGGCTGATGGCTCCCATGTGGAGCTGCTCCCCCTCTCGTGGGTCGCTTGAGCAACGCAGTCCACGTCCGCCGCATCCAAACAGGCGGGTTTCACCACACCCATCGGGGTGTCACCTTGACTTGCATCCAGGGGGGCGAGAAGAAACGGCCCCTCTCTGGGAGACGACCTACCATGTCCGACACGCGCTCACCCCAGGTCCTGCCGACCCATAAGCCGACCCAGCACCTGGAACGGTTCTCGGAGGCGGACGTGCCCACGGCCCGCGGGGTGCTGAAGACCATCGTCTTCCGCGACAAGCGGAACGGCCGCGAGCACGTGGCGCTGGTGGTGGGCGAGCCCAAGGGGCTGGAGGGGGTGCCGGTGCGCATCCACTCCGAGTGCCTCACGAGCGAGGTCTTCGGCAGCCTCAAGTGCGACTGCCGCGAGCAGCTGGACCGGGCGCTGGACTTCGTGACCCAGAACGGACTGGGCGTGGTGCTCTACCTGCGCCAGGAGGGCCGGGGCATCGGCCTGGGCAACAAGATCAAGGCCTACGCCCTGCAGTCCAAGGGCCTGGACACCTACGAGGCCAATCGCCAGCTGGGCTTCGCGGATGACTTGCGCTCGTACGACATCGCTGCGGAAATGCTGCGGTCGTTGGATGTGCGGTCGGTGGACCTGATCACCAACAATCCGCTGAAGATCGCCGGGCTGGTGGAGGAAGGCGTTGCGGTTCGGCGCCGAATCCCTTCCCGGACCGAGCACAATCCGCATAACGTCGACTATTTGAAGACGAAGCGCGAGCGTACGGGGCACCTGATTGAGCTCTTCGCGGAGGACGACGACACGGAAGCCAAGGCCGGCTGAGCGCCCGGCCCGGCGGAGCACCACGCGCTTCGAGGTGCGCTTCTGGGGGGTGCGCGGTTCCATCCCCTCGCCAGGTCCGGCGACGAAGCGCTACGGCGGCAACACGCCGTGCGTGGAGGTCCGCTGTGGAGATGAGCTGCTCATCTTCGACCTGGGCTCTGGAGCGCGCGGGCTGGGAGATGCGCTGGTGGCGACGCGAAAGCCCATCAAGGCGTCCATCTTCATCTCGCACTACCACTACGACCACCTGCAGGGCCTGCCGTTCTTCTCGCCGATGTTCTCTCCGGCGAACGACGTGACGCTGTACGGGTCACCTCGGGACGGCAAGTCGCTCAAGCAGATCCTGGCCGGGCAGATGGTGCACCCCTACTTCCCGGTGACGGCGGAGGAGGTGTTCCGCACGCGTCTGGCGTACCGGGACGTGGTGGTGGGCGAGGACATCCCGGTGGGCAAGGCGACGGTTCGCACGCTGGAGCTGAACCACCCCGGCGGCAACGTGGGCTACCGGGTGGACTTCGGCGGGCGCTCACTGGTGTACGCGACGGACGTGGAACACGGCACCGCGCTGGACGCGAAGCTGTTCGACTTCGCGCGGGGCGCGGACGCGCTCATCTACGATTCCATGTACACGGAGGACGAGTACCGCGGCCGCACGGGCTGGGGCCACTCCACCTGGGAGGCGGCGGTGCGCGCGGCGGACGCCAGCGATGTGAAGCAGCTGGTGCTCTTCCACCACGACCCGGGCCGCGACGACGCGGCCATGGACAAGCTGCTGCGCGAGGTGCGCAAGCACCGCAAGGACGCCATCGCCGCCAAGGAAGCGATGGTCATCCAGCTGTAACGGGCGTCACGGCCTGGGCGCGCTGAGCGCCCGGGTCACCGTCTCGCGCAGGCCCCGGAAGGGCAGCCGCGCGAGCGCCGTGGGCACGTCCACCCACTCGAAGGCGTCGTGCTCCGGGCCCAGGCGCACCTGGGTGTCCGGCGCGGCGTGCACCGCGAAGCCGTGCTCCTCCACCAGCTTCGGCGGAAGTGCTTCCCCCAGCGCGAACGCGTGGCGGTAGGCCAGGTCCACCACGGGGAGCTGAAGGCCCGTCTCCTCCGCCACCTCGCGGCGGGCGGCCTCCACGGGGGACTCGCCCGGCTCCAGGCGCCCCGTCACCGTCTGCCAGAAGCCTCCGCGCTCCGGCGTCCGGCGCAACAGCAGCACGCGCGCCTCAGGCCCCCGGCCGTGCATCACGGCGACGCTCACCGTGCGCAGATCCACCGTGCCGTCCACGCGTTGGGCATCGAAGACCTGGGTGAACTCGCGCGCGAGCACCTCCTCCACGTCCGGGACGGACACGGGGTGGCCCAGCTCGCGCTGCATGGACGTGACGCCCGCTTCGCGGATGCCGCACGGGACGATGAGCTGGAAGTGCTCCAGGTTCGTGTTCACGTTGAGCGCGAAGCCGTGCGTGGTGAGCCAGCGCGACAGGTGCACGCCAATGGCGCCAATCTTCCGCGCGTCCGGCGAGCCCTCCTGGCCCAGCCACACGCCCGGCCACTTGGGGATGGCGCCGGCGGTGAGACCGAAGGTCGCGAGCGTCTGGATGAGGCCGCGCTCCACGTCGCGCACATAGCGGCGCACGTCGCGGCGCTCCGGTGGCAACAGGAGGAGGGGGTAGCCCACCACCTGTCCGGGGCCGTGGTAGGTGACGTCGCCGCCGCGGTTGGTGTCGAACACCTCCACGCCCTCTTCCGAGAGGCGCGCGTCCGTGGCGGTGATGTTCTCGCGCTTCGCGGCGCGGCCCAGCGTGAGGACGGGCGGGTGCTCCAGCAGCAGCAGCGCGTCCCCGATGCGCTCCTGAAGGCGGGCCTCGCCGAACAGGTGCATCAGCTTCAGTCCGTCCTCGTACTCCACCCGGCCCAGGCGGAAGACGGTGAGCGTGTTCATGGTGATCCCTTTCGCCCCCCTCGTGGGTTGTGGGATGGCGCGGCGGGTGTCTGGGCCGCTTCCAGGCTCCAGCTGCCCGCGTAGACGCGCGACAGGAGCGCCTGGAGCTCATGCCCCGCGCGTGGGGAGCGGACCGCTTCGGCGGCGAACGCTCCCAGGACTTCTTCAGACAACGTCACTGCCGGCTGGCGCAAGGCCAGGGTGCGGCGGGCCACTTCGACCAGCTCCGGCACTGTCGGGCGGCGCACCGGGAGCAGCACCTGCACGCGCTCCAGGAGCGACACCGGCACGGTGCCCTGCACGGCTTCAATCATACCCGCGGTGGTGGGGACAGGCAGGCTGCCACCCTCCCCTCGCACCCACAGGCCCAGCGATGACACAGCGCCGCGAGCACTCATCACCACCGCGCACGCCGGGCGGTTCGCGAGGAACGCCGACAACGCGGCCTGGGCCCGGGGCTCCAGGCGGTCCACGTCCTCCACGAGGAGCGGCTCCGTGCCAGGGATGGACTCCAGGGCGTCCACGGACGCGAGCACGCCCTGGCCGCGCCGCTGGAGCGTCTGGAAGAAGAGACTCTTGCCGCAGCCCTCTGGGCCCACGAGCAGCAGGCAGCGCGCGCCCGCCTGGACCGTGCGCTCCAGCAGGGTCTTCACCTCGTCGTGGCCCACCATCTCCACGGCCCCGGCGCGCGGCTCCTCCACCACCGGCTTGCGCACGGGAGACGGAGCGACGACGTCGCCCAGCAGGCCCTGGGATTCGCCCAGGCAGCCCTTGCAGATGAACGCGCCCGCCGGGCCCGCCACCAGGTCGCCGACCTCACCCCGGGGCCGGCAGCAGAACGAGCACCATGCGTCCAGGGCCGGGTCCGCGCGGGTCGGGCCCCGCTCGATGATTCGCTTCTCGCGCCGGCGGCCCCGCGGGGGTTCGGCGTGCACGGGCGAGGTGTCCTCGTCCGGCGACCGCAGGAGTCCTCCGGGAACGACAGGGTCCTCGGCGCCCGAGGCGCGCAGCAGGCCCATCGCGGGGTCGAGCTCGTCCTCTTCCGGAGGCAGGAGCATTCCACCCGGGACGACGACGTCGTCGTCAGGGGCATTGCGCTGGCCGCCCGGACCGACGGCCTGCGTCCGCCCGGACAGCGGCCGCGACTCAGCCAAGGCGACACCCTCCGCTGACGGCGGCGAAGCATCGCGATTCGCAATCGAACGCGGCTCCCCGCCAGAAGCGGTGGCTTCCACGTCTTCGAGCGAAGCTCGCGGGCCACCGGCATCGATACCGGCGGAGCCCTCGGGGACGGAGGCCGTGCTCGTGGCTCGGGCGGCGGCGGCGGTCCCCTCATGCGGGGTGACGGCCTCGGCCGGGGACGGCGCACCGATGGCGGCGATCCTTCCGGCGAGCCTGGGCAGGCCGGGCTCGGTGGGTGGCTCCGAGCCGCTGTCCACGGTGGAGTCGTCCAGCGTGTGCGCCACGGCATCCGCCTTGTCGTTGAACGCGTCGGAGACGGCGTCGCCCCAGCTCACCGCGCGGAAGGCCACGGCGTCCTTGTTGCCAGTCATCGCCGCGGTGAAGGCCGGGCTGACGTCCGGGTCGCGGGCCTTCATCTGGCGCGCCTGCCGCAACAGCTGCGAGGCGCGCGAGGTGTGCCCGGACTTCTGGTACAGCGCGGCGGCCTGCTCCAGGCACTCCGCCGCTCGCGCGCGGTCCCCCTGGAGCTCGGCGGTCTGCGCGGCGCGGATCAACTCACGGGGATTGTCGGCCATCGCGGCTGCCCGCCTTCAACGTTGCTGTTCCGGAGGTCCCCCGCTTCCCGGCCGCCCCCCGGAGCAGGAGCGGTCGGGAGTGCCCCACGACGCGTGTCCTCACGCCATCGCGAGGAACAGCAGGTCCGGCGCTTCCAGGTACTTGATGATCTCGTACACGAAGCTGGCCGCGACATCGCCGTCGATGACGCGGTGGTCGCAGGACAGCGACAGGTTCATCATGTCCCGGACCACGACCTGGTCGTTCTTCACCGCCGGGCGCTTCTTCAGCTTGTGAACGCCCAGGATGCCCACCTCCGGGTGGTTCAGGATGGGCGTGGCGAACAGGCCGCCGCTCTGCCCCAGCGACGTAATCGTGAAGGTGCCGCCCGTCAGCTCCTCCATCTTCAGCTTGCGGTCGCGCGCCGCGACGCTCAGGCGGGTGATCTCCTTCGCCAACTCGCCCAGCGTGAGCTGGTCCGCGTTGCGCACCACCGCCACCGTGAGGCCGTCCGGCGTGGCCACCGCGATGCCGATGTTGTACTCGCCGCGCACCACCAGCTCCTGCGTCGCCTCGTCGAAGTTCGCGTTGAGGTGTGGGAACTTCTTCATCGCGGCGATGGTCGCCTTCACGATGAACGGCAGGTAGGTCAGCTTCGTGCCGTCACCGGCCGCCGCCAGCTGGCTGTTGAGCCGCGTGCGCAGCGCGACCAGGTCCGTGGCGTCCACCTCCTCCACGAACGCGAAGTGCGGCATCGTGAACTTCGAGCGCACCATCTTCTCGGCGATCTTCTTGCGCAGGCCGCGCAGCGCGATGCGCTCGTCGCCCTTGCCCGCGGACAGCGGCGCCGCCGGACGCGCGGCCTGGGGCGCGGGAGCCGCGACCTCGTTCTTCTTCGGCGCGCCGGTGCCACCCTCCAGCGCCGCCACCACGTCCGCCTTCGTCACGCGGCCCTGAGGGCCAGAGCCGGAGATCTCCGCCAGGTCCAGGCCGTGCTCACGCGCCATGCGGCGCGTGACGGGCGTGGCCAGCACCTTCGTGGCGGAAGCCGGGGCCGCGGGCGCCGCCGCCTGAGCGGGGCTCGAAGCCGGAGCCGCGGGAGCGCCATGGGCCGCCGGAGCCTGCGCCGCGGGAGCGCCGCCCTCCATCTCCAGCGTCACCAGCAACTGGTGCACCTTCGCCATGTCGCCCTCACGGCCGTGCGTCTTCACGACGCGGCCGGCGTGGGGGGTGGGCACGGTGACGGTGGCCTTGTCCGTCATCACCTCGCAGAGCACCTGGTCTTCCTTCACCAGGTCGCCCTCCTTGACGTGCCACTTCACGAGCTCGCCCTCCGCCACGCCTTCGCCGAGATCCGGGAGCTTGAATTCGAAAGTCGCCATGAGGGGGAGTGTCTCTCTGGGGTTGGGGAAGGGGTGCGTCCGGTCAGCCGAGTCGCTCGACGCGCTCGCGCTCCATCAGGCCCTTCATGAAGAATTCGGCGGCGCGGTAGCTGGAGCGAACCAGCGGCCCGGACGCCACGTAGAGGAATCCGAAGGACTCCGCCAGCGCCTTGTAGGTTTCGAACTGCGCGGGCGTCACGAAGCGCTCCACGCGCAGGTGGTACTGCGACGGCTGCAGGTACTGGCCCAGCGTGAGCACGTCCACGCCCACATCGCGCAGGTCCTTGAACGTGCGCTCCAGTTCCTCATCCGTCTCGCCCAGGCCCACCATCACGGACGTCTTGGTGTAGACCTTCTCCGGGCGGTTCTTGAGGTACTCCAGCACACGCAGGGACTGGCGGTACGTCGCGCGGCGGTCGCGCACCGTGGGCGTCAACCGCTCCACCGTCTCCACGTTGTGCGCCACCACGTGCGGCTTCGCCTGCGCCACCGTGGCCAGGTCCTCTTCCTTCCCCTTGAAGTCGGGGATGAGGACCTCCACGAGCGTGCGCGGGCTCTCCTTGCGCAGCTCCCGGATGGCGGACGCGAAGTGGCCGGCGCCTCCGTCCGGACGGTCGTCGCGGTTCACCGACGTGACGACGATGTACTCCAGGTTCATCTCCCGCACCGCCTGCGCCAGATGGATGGGCTCCATCGGGTCCAGCGGCGGGGGGGCCCCCACCTTCACGTGGCAGAAGCGGCAGGCACGCGTGCACACCTCGCCCATCAGCATCACCGTGGCGGTGCCACCGCCCCAGCACTCGGCGATGTTCGGGCAGCGGGCTTCCTCGCACACCGTGGAAAGCCCTACGCGCTTCACGATGGCCTTCACCCGCTCATAGCCCTCGCCATGCGGCAGGCGCACCTTCAACCACTCGGGTTTACGGGTGCTTTCAGAGACCTGTGGGAGGGGAAACCTGTCGGGAGTCGCCATGGGTCGCGGGCCTTCTAGAGGGTGGGTGAAAGCAGGGTCAAGCGTGAAGCCCTAACGCCTCGCGTTAGCGCGGGCCAACCCCGAGGACAACTTCCGGGAGGTGTAACGCGGTGGACAGGGCGCGGCCATGCGGGGCGGGCAGCCCCACCTCCAGCGGGACCCGAGCGGCGGGAACGCCTCCTCGGCCGCCTGCCGGGCGGGGTGTGAGCACGACCTTGGGACTCAAGACAGCGGCGCCCGGCCCTCGAAGTGAGGACCGGACGCCGCCGGGGCCACATGGCCTGGGGGACTACTGACCGAGCACCTGCACCTCGATGCGGCGGTTCTGCACGCGGCCCGCGGGGGTGTCGTTGGGGGCGATGGGATTCGCGTCACCCTCGCCGCTGACCTCGATGCGGTCCTGCGGGATGCCTCGGCGCACGAGCGCCCGGCTCACGCTCTCCGCGCGGCTCTGCGACAGCTGACGGTTGGCGTCCGCGTCGCCGGTGGAGTCCGTGAAGCCATTGATGCGCACGCGCGTGTCGGACTTCTCCTGCATCACGTCACCCAGCTCGCCCACCATCTTCTGGCTCTTGGCGGTGAGCTGCGACGAGCCCGTCTTGAACTCCACGCCCTCCAGCACGAAGCCCTGCTCCGCGCTGGGGCCGTTGAAGGCCTCACGCAGGCTGTTGGGGTCGCTCGCGCGCATCTTCTCCTGGCCCGAACCGCCGGTGCCCGCTTCCTCCGGCTTCTGGGTGTCCGCCGCGCCCGCGGTCTGCTTCTCCACGTCGCCGGAGCCGCCCGTGCCCTCATCGGTCTGCGTGCCGGCACCACCCGTGGCGGGCGGGGTCGGCTGCGCGGTCTGCGGCGGCTCCGCGGGAGGCGTCGCGGGCTGCTGCGGCTGCGTGGGCCGCACGGGCTCGGGGGCCTGCGCGACACGCTCCTGCGCGGGAGGCGGTGTGGTGCGGCTCACCTGCGGGGCCCGGGCGGACTCGTGCCTGCGTCCACGCAGGGCGCCCCACGCGAGCGCGACCAGGGCGAGCAGGGCCAACGGTACCGCCCAGCCGGCGATGCTCTTCTTGCGCTCCGGCGGACGGTTGTAGGTCGTCCGCGGCGTCGCCTCACGCACGGTGTGGGCCTCGCGCACGGGCGCCGTCTCACGGACCTGCGTCACCGTCTCGCGGTGGGGTTCGATGACCTCCGCAACCGCGTGGCGCGCACCGCCGAAGCCCAGGATGCCGCCCAGGCCCGCGGGCAGCGCGGCGGCGATGTTGTTGCGCTGGCCATTGAGCAGTTGCATCAGCCCGGACGAGCCCATGCGCTGATCACGCACCTGTTTGCCCAGGACGCCCATCAGCATGGGTGCGGCCAGGGACAACAGCCGCGTCGCCGAGCCGGCGTTGCGCATCCCGCCGAAGCGGGTGAGCCCGTCGGTGATGCCGCCCAGCTTGTTGCCGAAGATGCCGCTCAGCATCCCCTTCCCGCTCTCCTCCTCGTCGAGGAGCCCCTCGCCAACGCCGCCGGCACGTGGGGAGGCGTCCGGTCCGGTGTAGCCGCCCTCGTTGAGCTTCGTCAGCAGGCGGTGGGCACCGGCCTCGTTTCCGCCCTGGTCCGCGACGCCCGCGGCCACGGCGGCGATGGCGCCCGGCAGCGCCTTGGTGGTGGCCTGGGGATCCTCGCCCAGCGAACCGCTGATCTTCTGGAGCAATCCCTTCTGCATGAACTGTGAGCCGACTGCTTCGATCAGATTGAACGCCATGTGATGCCTCCCGGTTGGGTTCCGCACCGGGATGGCCGGTGCGCGAAGCCACCTCCCCACCGGACCGCGCGGGGCTGAGGGCTCTGGTGCAATCGATACGGAGCACGACGGCTGCTGGTAAGCCCTCCCGGAGAGGCCAGGGGAGAGCCCCCGGAGGGCCGTCACCTTCGCGGACGACTGCGAACAGGAGGCCATTCCGGCCCTCGCGTTCACTTGTCCCGCGGCGTCTCCAGTAGGGCGCGCGGGAAGTAGTGCGCGAGCAACTGCTCCGCGGTCCAGCCCTGCCGTGCGAGCAGGGCCGCGCCGGCCTGACAGAGGCCGACTCCGTGGCCGTGACCCTGTCCTTCGAGGAGTGCCTGGTCACCGCCAAGCGTCATCGAGAACCGCGCGCTGCGGATCCGATCCCAACCGGCACGTGCTCCGAGCGCGCGGAAGAACGCATCACCGCGGCCCTCTCGTCCCGAAGCGCGGTCCACGATGCGCACCACCGCGCCACTGGAGTCCCGGTCCAGCATCAGATCCTCCGCCTGCGCGGGGCCACCAACCGCGACCGAAGCAGCAGCCGTCACCAGCGCGCGAGGCACGACAGCGCGCCACGGAGACGCGGGACAGCGGTCGGGCACGGCGGCGGCGCCGGTGAGGTCGGGGGCACCGAACACGGCCACGGGCTCGGCAGTATGACCGCCACAGCTTGCGTGGAATGGAGCGAGGGCCACGGCGCCACCGGGCAGCCGCAGCACGACGCCTTCCGTGGAGCGGGCGGCATCGCGTGCGCGGCGCAGGTGGCGGGCAAAGCCCTCACCGCGAAGGACCTGGCAGTGGGTGAGATCGCAGGCTCGGGCCTCATCGTGCCGCTTGCCGGAAGCGAGCACGTAGCTGCGCGCGGTGATGGCCTGGGCACGGAGCGCCTCGAAGGGGGTGTCGACCTCGGTCTCGCTCGCGGTGACAGCGGCGACGTAGGCCTCCAGCGCGAAGGTGGCGACGACGATCAGCTCACCGTCCCTGGCCTCCAGCGAAAGCGCGGCCTCATAGCGCCGGTCCAAGCCACGGCCCCGCACATGCCAGCGGCCAGCGTCGAGTCGCAGAGCATGAGGCTGGGGGCGGCCGTCCACGACGAGCGTGTCTCCAGAGGCAACGGCCTCCAGCGAGCGCGGCCCGTCCAGCCGCAGCCGCGCGGGCCTGTGCTTGGAGAGGATGCGGACGTCGACCTGTGTATCGGTCGCGGGCTTGCGCTCGCGGGCGGCAGGTGCGGAGGACGCGCTCGCATCGACCGGTGAGCTGACGACGGGCGACGACCGCGCGGGCCGTGAAGAGGGGCGGACTTGCGTATCGCCTGCGGGCTTGCGCGCACGAGCGGCAGGCACGGAGAACGCGATCGCATTGGTCGATGAACTGGACGCTGGCGACAAGCGCGTGGGCCGTGAAGCGGGGCGGACTTGCGTATCGCCTGCGGGCTTGCGCGCACGGGCAGAAGGCGCAGTGGTCGCGCTCGCATCGGCCTGCGAGCTGGCAGCTGGCGACGACCGCGCGGACCGTGAAGTGGAGCGGACATGCGCATCAGCCGCCAACAACAGCGAGCCCGTACTCTCGACGCCAGGCGCAGTGCCCGCCACCAGCGCGGCGATGAGCACGGCCACGCCCGCTGCGTTCATCGGACCCGGAACCGCGTCACCGCCAGCGGCTCGGAGCCACCGGGCGCCCAGAGTTCCAACCGGCGCTCGCCCGACACCGCTGGCAGCCGCGTCACGAAGGGCGGGCGCAGCTCGATGCGGCGGCCATCGTCCGTTCGCAGCTCCAGCAGCTTCGCTCCCTGCGGCGCCATCACCCGCACGGGCACAGCCTGCGCGCTTTCGGGCAGCTCGGGCTCCACCAGGAACTCATCCCCGTTCGCCGGCAGGATGAAGCCGGGCTGCGCTCCCGGTCCTCCCTCGGCGCTCACCGACGTGGAGGCCAGTCCTTCCGCCTGTGCCCACGCGAGATACGCCGGGCCCACGTCCAGCGAGCCGTCGCCACGATGCATGGTGCACGTGTGGCGCGGCGCCGTGCCCGGCAGGTAGACCTCCTTCATCGCACCGGGACAGTTCGGGCCCGCGCGCTCGCCGGACAACGGGCAGATCTCCGCTGCCTCGAAGTGACTCCGGTCCACCAGCGGCGCGGCGCGCAGGCCCCTCATCGCCAGCGCCATCACCCGCGCGAACACCGGGCCCGCGCCCGTGATGCCAGACACACCGCGCATCGGCGTGCCGTCGAAGTTGCCCACCCAGACCGCCACCGTGCGCTCGCGCGTGAAGCCCGCCGCCCAGTTGTCCACGTGCGCTCGGCTCGTCCCCGTCTTCGCCGCCACGCGGAACGGCAGCCGCAACGCATTGTCCAGACCGAAGGCCGGTGCCCGCGCGGCCTCGTCCGCCAGCACGTCCGTGAGCAGCTCCACCGGCCGCGCAGCCAGGAAGCGGTGCTCCTCCAACTCCTGCGGAATCCTCAGCGACTTGCCATCCGGCCCGAACGCGACGCGCACCTCCCTCAACGGCCCCACCACCCCACCCCGCGCCAGCCCCCGGTACGCCCGCGCCAGCTCGCGCAGCGTCACGTCCCCGTTGCCCAGCACGATGCCCACGCCGTAGTGCGACGCGCTCTCCTTGAGACTCTGGAAGCCCGCCTCGCGCAGCACGCGCAGCACCTGCTCCGGCCCCAGCGCGTCCGCCACCCGCACGGCCGGGATGTTGTAGCTGGACGCCAGCGCCGCCCGCAGCCGCACCGGGCCGTGCGCACGCCGGTCGTAGTTCTTCGGCACGTACGCGCCGCCCGGCGTCGCCAGGTGCACCTCCACGTCCGCGAGCACGCTCGACGGCGTGAAGCCCTTGCTCAGCGCCAGCCCATACGCGAACGGCTTGAGCGCCGACCCCGGCTGCCGCAGCGAGCGCACGCCGTCGTTCTGCCCACCCTTCTCCTCGTCCAGGAAGTCCGAGGACCCCACGTACGCGAGCACCTCGCCCGAAGCATTGTCGATGACGATGGCCGCCGCCTCGCCCACGCGCCGGTGCGCCAGGCCCCGCAGCTCCTCCGTGATGGCCTTCTCCACCGCCGCCTGGAGCGCGGGGTCGATGGTCGTCTCGATGCGCGACGCCCGGTCCAGGCCCAGCTCAGGCAGCCGCTGGAGCAGCGCCGTCGTCAGGTGCGGCACCTCGAACACGCGCTCCGGAGGCACCAGATCCAACGGCGTCTCCTCCGCCAGCCGCGCCTCCTCCTTCGTCAGGAAGCCCTCCACCACCATGCGCGACAGCACATCGCGCATCCCGGCCATGGCCATCTCCGGCCGCCGGTACGGATCCCTCCGCGCTGGCGACCGAGCCATCCCCGCGAGCAGCGCCGCCTGCCCCGCCGACAACCGCTCCGCGGGCCGCCCGAAATACCGCCGCGCCGCCGCCTCCACACCGAACGTGGAGTTCCCCAGCGGCACACGGTCCAGGTACTCCAGCAGCACCTGCTCCTTGGACAGGTGCACCGTCAGCCGCAGCGCCCACAGCGCCTCACCGGCCTTGCCCCACCACGAGCGTTCCCGAGGCACCAACCTGCGCGCCAGCTGCTGCGGAATCGTGGACGCTCCGGACACGATGCGCCCGGCGGACACGTTGTCTCGCGCCGCCCGGGCCACCGCCACCACGTCCACGCCCGGATGCCACGTGAAGCGTTGATCCTCCGCGGCGATGAACGCCTGCCGCACCTTCGGAGGAATGCGTCCCTCCGGAAGGCCCACACTGCGTCCGTCCTCGCGGGAGAGCACCTCGCGCAGGGCGTGGCCCGTGCGGTCGGTGAGCACCAGCGAGGACAGCGCCTCGCGAGACAACAACGTCCCCGGCAGGGGCCACGCGATGAAGCCCGCGCAGCCCACCACCAGGAGCGCCGCCAGTACCGCAACGGCGCGCACTGCCCCGCGAAGCGTGAGGCGCTTCATCACTTCGAAGCGACCTCGTCCGGCATCAGCACCGGGAAGCGCCCACCCTCGGAGCGGCCGAACACCTCCGGCGCGTACATCTCCTCCGCGTGCGCGGGCTTGAGCAGGAAGTCACCCGGCGTCGTGGCCCGGGCGACGAAGGTCGCCACATGCACACCCGGAGGCAGCTCGTCCGCGAAGAACACCACGCGGTCATCCCGCATCTCCGTGTGGTTGAACGGCGACCAGAAGCGAGTCGCCCAGACGTTGTTCCCCTCGTCCGTCTCCGACAGGTCCTCCTCGCTCTCGTACTCGTAGCCCTCGCCGGGGCCCTCCTCCTGGCCAGAGCCCGCGGGGCCCGGCAGCCGCGCCGTGCTGGCCAGTGACGTGTCCACCGGCTCCAGGCCCGCGGGCAGCGGCACGTCCACCGCCACGAAGTTGCGCCGCATGGGCGTGGCCACGCGCACTCGCACTCGCACCAGCTCGCCCGCGCGCGCCGCCTTCGCCTGGCCGCCGCCCGTGTACGGCTCGAACCAGCGCTGGACGATGATGCCCCTGTCCATGGGGTCCACCGGCAGCTGCGCCGGTGCGTAGCGCAGCAGCGCCCCGTAGTAGAGGTTGCCCGTGCCGTTCACGCCGAAAGTGAGCGGCTGCGCCTTGTCCGCCGGACCCAGCTTCTCCACCGGCACCTGCACCGTCTTCACGCCCATGTCGCGGCCCTTGAAGTCGGCGGAGGCAATCACCTGGCCGCCCAGCTTCACCACCGCCTCGAAGGACGGGATGGCCGTCTCCTTGCGGCGCACCACCTCCGACAGCGCCATCAGCGTGAAGGCCGCCTCCTGCGTGTTGCGGAAGCGCCCGTCACCCTCGCGAGCGGACGCCAGGTAGCGCCCCATCTTCGACACGTAGGGGTGGTCCGGCTGCACGTCCACCAGCGTCTGGAGCACCAGCGCCGTGGTGCGCGTGTCGGAGGACCAGAGCGGCGCGTACGTCTTCGCGTCCGTCTCCTGGAAGTGCACGCCCGCCGCGGACTCCTGGGCCTTGTTGAGCAGCTCCTGGAGCAGCTTCTGGCCCTGCGCGCGGTTGCCCTTCCCCACGAAGATGGCGTCCGTCAGCATCGCCTGCGCGAAGAGCGGCAGCTTCTGCCGCTGCTCGAACAGCTCGTTGTAGTACGACGGCCGCGGCGCCCCCATGCGAGACAGCGTGTAGAGCGCGAAGACCCGCGTCTCCGGGCCCGGCGCGTCGCAGCCATACGCGCACTGCGTGCACACGCCCGCCGCCACCTTGTCCGCCAGGTACTTCTTCGCCTTGTCGAGGACGGCCGCCTCCACCGGGTAGCCCACCTCCTTCGCGCGCGCCAACGCCAGCGTCGCGTACGCGGACGCATACGGCGACGAGCACTCGCTGGAGGCCCAGAAGCGGAAGCCACCATCGTGGTTCTGGAGCGCCTGGATCTTGCGCACCGTCGCCGTCACCACCGTGTCCGGATCCAACGTGCCCTGCGTCTTCAGCGCGTCCTCGCTGAGGAAGCCGCGCACGAACGCCTGCTTCTGCTCATCCGAGCCACCGGTCCACGCCACGCCGAACTTGCCGGACAGCTCGCGCAGCGCGACGAACGGAACCAGCCGAGACGACATCTGCTCCAGACAGCCGTAGGGGTAGTCCACCAGCTGGTTCATCGACTCGTCGAACCCGCCCATCACCGTGGAGGACATCGTCAGCGAGAGGCCGCCCATGCCCGGACGCACGCCGCCCGGCGGCTTGAGCCCCTCCACGCGCTCGTTGGTCGTGTCGCCGTAGACCGCCACCGCCTCCATGCCCACGGGCAGCTGCACGGGGATCTTCTGCTCCACCGCGTCCGTCTCACCGCCACCGGCGACGGCGAAGCGCAGCACCGCGGTGCCCGGCTGCTCTGCCACGAAGGTGAAGCGCACCTCGCGGGCCTTGCCGTCCAGCTGCACCGTCTTCTCCGCGGGCCCCTCCACGCGCACGCCCGTGAGCTGCGCGGTGACCTTGGCCTCCCTGATGGCCGGGTTGGTGGTGTGGATGACCACGCCCGCCTCCGCCTTGTCGCCCACGCGCACCAACCGGGGCAGCGCCGGCAGCGCCAGCAGCGGCTTGGCCACCTGCACCTTGCTCTCGCCCACGCCGAACCGGTCCGCGTCCGTCACGGCCACCGCCATGATGCGGAAGGTGGTCAGGTTGTCCGGCAGCGTGAACTCCACCTTCGCCATGCCCTGGTCGTCCGTCTCCACCGACTGGAACACCGCCGTCGTCTTGAAGTTGGACCGGATGCCGGAGCCCGTCGTGTCGGAGCCACCAGAGCCGCCCGGCCGCGAGCCCTTCTCGCCGTACAGCTTGCGCAGCACCAGGTGGATGAGCGGCTCGCCGATGCGCACCGACAGGCCACGCTCCTGGAACATCGCATCCAGCGGATCCGGCGCCTTGTAGCCCGTCAGCCGCAGCACGCCTTCGTCCACGGCCCAGAGCGTGACTTCGGACTTCGTGCCCTTGCCCGTCGAGTCCTTCACCGCGACATCCACCGTCACCTTGTCGCGCGGGCGCTTCTCCGGCGCGTCCGGCGTCAGCGCCACCGACAGGCGCTTGGCCTTCTTCTCCACCTTCAGCTGCGTGTAGCCCACGCGAACCGCGGGGCGGCCCGGGTCGTCACCGGACTCGATGCCCTTGGCCGCCTCCACGCGGCCGCGCACCAACACCACGCCCACGAAGACGTTGGGGATGGCGCCTTCACCCAGCGGCACGTCCAGCGCGGTGGCGCTGCCCTTGAGCTTCACGCGGCGCACGCTGAGCACGCCCTCGCGCTCCACCGTGAGGATGGCGTCCGCCTGCGGGTACGGGCTCTTCACGAGAATCTTCGCGGTGTCGCCCACGTCGTATAGCTGCTTGTCCGCCACCAGGTCGATGCGGTCCGTGTCGTTGCGCTGCCAGGACACCCAACCGGAGCCGGTGACGTAGAGCGAGTCGCGCGTCGTCGCCTTGCGGCCCTTCGCGTCCGTGGCCACTGCCTCCATCACGTAGAGGCCGGGCTCGGCCGGAGTGAACTTGCACGGCTGCGGCGTCGCCGCGCTCTTCACCGAGCACTTCGCCGCCTCCGTCTCCACCGGCTCCGTGACGGTGAACCACTGGCCGCCGTCGCCCTTCTTGCGGATGGACTTCCACTCGCGGCGCTTGATGTTCACGTCCACCGCGACGCCGTCCTGGCGCTTGCCCTCGGGCGACACGGCGACCAGTTCCAGCGCCACCTCCTTGCCGGCCTCCGCGAAGCCGGTGGAGAGCGTGCGCAGGCCCGCGTAGACGTCCGCGGGGTGCACGATGATGAGGTTGCGGTTGGCCACGCGCTGGCGGTTGACGTCCTCCACCTCCGCCTCCAGCGTGTACTCCCACGTCTTGCCACCGGGCGCGTCCGCGGAGCCGACCGCCAGCGCGAGCTGGCCCTGCGCGTCCGTGCGGCCGTCACCGGAGCCGAACGATTCGCTGCTGTGCTCCGGCTGGTCGTCGTCCCACCACCAGGTGTTCACCCCGAAGGTGAAGGCTTCATTGCCCGGGGGCGTGAAGAAGGAGCTCACACGCTGCACGCTCCAGCGCACCTGCGCGTCGCCCATGGCGCCGCCGAACAGGTAGCGCGCATCCACGCGGGCGGTGAGCGGCTCACCGGCCGCGACGTCCTTCTTCGGCACCGCCACGTCCACGCGGAACTGCGGCGCGCGGTACTCCTCCACGCGGAAGGTGCCGCCGTAGCTCAGCGTCTCGCCGCCGACCTTCAGCTTCGCGGCCACGTCGTAGTAGCCGAGCGGCATGTCCTTGCCCAGCTTGAGGTCCGCGCGGAAGGTGCCGTACTTCGTGACGGTGGCCTCCGTCTGGAAGACCTTCTCGCCACGCGAGCTGGTCACCGTCACCTGCGCCTTCGCGTTCGCGGGCGGCGACTTGAGCACGCCCAGGCGGCGGTAGCGCGCCACGCCCTTGAGCATCACGTCGTCGCCGGGGCGGTAGATGCCACGGTCGGCGAACACGAAGCCCAGGCTGTCCGGGACGCGGCCTTCCCACGCGCTCTGCAGCGAGAACGCGCCGGGCGACATGCCGCCTTCCCACGTGGACAGCGTCACGCCGATGTCCGTGTCCTTCACCGCGGACACCATGGCCCAGGGCGTGTTCCAGGTGGACTCGTCCTTGGGCTTGAGCAGCTCCGACAAGCCCGGCACCTTCGCCAGGCCGTTGGCGTCCGTCGTCCCCGTCCAGTGCTCCGTGCCCTGCTTGTCCCAGAGCGTGAGCTGCGCGTCCGGCACCGGGGCGCCCGTCGCCAGCGACGTCACCCACACCACGCCAGAGGCAGCGCCCAGCTTCGCGTGCACCGCCAGGTCCGTCACCTGCCCGATGACCCGGCGCGGATACTTCTGCTTGAGCGACGGCGCATCCAGCCGCGCGAGGAACAGGCCCGTCTTCGCCCCGTTGAACGCCGGGCGCAGGTCGAGCGGCGAGGTGCGCTCCAGGTTGCGCGCGGCCTTCGTGTCCACCGTCGTGCGGTAGGGCTCCGAGGACGGCCACTCGTTGGCGTCGATGAACCGCGCGAGCTCGGCGGGGGACAGCGACCACACCTCCGCCAGCACCTCCGGAACGTTGGTCGTCACCAGCGGGATGGAGCCGTCACCCGACGCCTCCACCAGCGCTTCGCGAGAGCCGGAGTCGAAGGACGGCTCCACGTCCGACAGCTTCACCTGGCCCTGGAAGGCCGGGCCCGTCTGGCCGAAGAGGTCCTTGTACCCTTCCGCGACCTTGATCTTGTACGTGGTGCCGGGGCGGTAGCGGCCAGGCAGCGACACGTAGGGGTTCTTCAGCTCCCCGCCCGACCACGGCATCTGCGTCTGCACGCGCTCCCAGTCGATCTCCGCCTTCGGCTCCAGCGTCACCTTGCCCTTGAGCGAGGCCACATCCAGCTCGTTGGACGTGAAGAGGATGAGCGGGCCGTAGGAGCACTGCTCCTCGCCCCAGGAGAACACGCACGCGCCCGCGGACTCCACCTTGAGCGCGCCGTAGGTGGCGTAGGGGTGGCGCACCGCCTCGCCCATGGGCAGCGGGCCATCCGTGCCCGTCAGCTCACCGTCCACCACCAGGGTGAACTGCGTCCCCGAGGGCAGCTTCTGCGCGGGCTTCAGCTCGTACTTCACGCGGCGGTCCTGCGACTTGCGCGCCGGGCCGCTGCCCACCTGCACTTCCTTCACGTCCGCGAGCGGCGTCGTCTTCACCAGCGTGAGCGGCACGGGCGCGCCGGTCGCGGGCTCCAGGCGCGCGTGCTGCGCCAGGTCCTTCACGGCCTGGTTGAAGGTCAGCGTGAAGACCTGCTCCGGCTGCAGCCAGCGGAACTCCGACTCCGGCTGCGCGGTCTGGAGCGAAGGGCGCTGCGTCTCGAACTGGAACGTGTACGGCTGCGCCAGCGCGGTGCCGTCCATGGCCTTGAGACCCGCGGGCACCGTCACCGTGTACTGCGTCCCCATCTTCGCGGGAGCGCTCGGCACGAACTCCACGCTCGCGGAGCCCAGCCAGCGCCACTCACCTTCCAGCGCGGGAGTGATGGTCGCGGGGGCCGCGAGGCCACGCTCCGCGGCGACCGAGCCCAGGGCGATCATCGGCTTGGTGAAGGTGATGGTCGGCCGGGCGCTGCCGTACACTTGGCCCGTCGGCCGCGCGGCCGCGATGGAGAGCGGACCCTGCGACGCGGCGTCCTCGGCGTCGATCTTCAGCGCGGGAGGCTCGGGCAGCGGCTCGACGGCGAGGCCAGGGGACTTCGAGGACGGAGTCGGCGCGGTGCCGGTCTCCGGGGGGCCGCCCTTCGAGTCCTTGTCGCCGCAGGAACACGCGGTGGCGACGACGAGGCAGAGGGCCAGCAGAGAGAGTCTGCGCATGATGGGGCTCACGAAGTTCCAGGGCGGGCACTCGTGGCTGTCCCCCCTGAAAAATGACGCAAGCACCGTACCATGGGGCCCCCCGCCCCGCTGTCACTCCCGCGTCATCCGGTGAGTCGCGGATCCGAGCCTCGGATTCCGAGTGTTTGAGAGTCACGGCCCGGGCCTGGAACGCGTCCGTAACGCGGCCGGACATCCATCACCGGAGGGCCGTCCGCGAGCACGGAGGTGGGGGCGAAGGCCCGGGCGACGGACACGACACAGCCGCCCAGCAGCTTGCGCAGGTGGGACTTCGGACGGCGAGGGGATGACGGCATGGGTGCCTCCGGCCGGATGGGGAGACACCAAGGTGGAAGGGGTGGAGCGGCCGGGCCATCGCACCGGTGCGCAGCGCCCCTTCGTTCACTGGACAGTGGTGGGCCGTCAGCCGCCGTGGAGCAGCGTGGCGCCCGCGCCGAGCCCCAGCAGGAAGGCCACGATGACGAGCAGCATCACCCAGCGCACGGCGACGCCGGTGGCGCGCGGTGCCTGCTGCCCGACGGTGGCGCGCGTGGGCGCGGATTCGTCTGGCACGAGGATGCGGACCTGGATCGCGGCGGTGCGCAGCACTTCGTCCACGTCGGTGAGGAACTTCTCGTATTCCTCCGAGGCCAGCTCCAACGGAGTGCCGTGCTGGAACTCGTAGCGCTTGGCCACGGCCTCGTGGTTGCGCAGCGAGGCCTGTCCCTTGGCCACGTCCACCCAGCCCGCGACGAGCGCGGGGGCGGTCCCCTTGCGGTCCACGAGCGAGATGGCCTGGCGGGCCTGCTTGCCGCCCGCGGTGCTGGGGCCCTCGGGTTCGTCCACGCGGAGGATGCGGTGCGGGGAGCGGCCGTAGATCTTGTGCTGGAGCTCGCCCTTGAGGCGCTCCGCGAGCAGCGCGGAGTGGGTGGCGAACATCGTGCGCAGCTCGGGCGTCGCTTCGGACTGGTTCGCGGCCTGCGCGGAGGGAAGCGGCGCGAAGATCATCGGCTCCGGCCGGCTGGCCTTGCGCGGAGGCGCGGAAGAGCTTCCGTCCAGTTCGGCGCCATGGCCCGCGCGGATGATCTCCGGCAGCTCGAAGCTCTCCTCCTGCTTCGCGCCGTCACGGCCCAGGCGGGCGATTTCTGGTAGGCCCTGGCCTTCTTCGCGAGCACCGCCACGAGCGGCGCCTGCTCCCCGGGGAGGGCGGGCGATCTCCGGGAGGCCCTGGCCCTCTTCGCGAGCGCCACCGCGTGAAGGACGGACGATCTCCGGAAGGCCCTGCCCTTCTTCGCGCGTGCCTGCGCGACCTGAGCGTGCGTTCTCAGGAACGCCCTGGCCTTCATCACGAGCACCACCGCGTGAAGGACGGACGATCTCCGGAAGGTCCTGGCCTTCTTCGCGCGAGCCACCACGGCCCGAACGTGCATTCTCCGGAAGGCTCTGCCCTTCCTCGCGCGCACCACCGCGCGACGGGCGGACAATCTCCGGAAGGTCGTGCCCCTCTTCGCGGGTCACCGCGCGACCGGGGCGCACAACATCTGGAGCGCCCTGCCCGTTCTCGCGTGCACCCCCACGCGGTGGGCGTCCACCCTCTCCGGCGCGCGACGGACGCGCGACGGTCTCCGGAGCGGCAAACGCAGCGGCGTCCTCCTCCCACGCGCCCTGGCCAGAGGGCGGCGGAGGGGGCGTGAACCCATCCACGCGGGTCTCCAGGACCAGGTCATCGTCGGGAACGGGAGGCGGCGTCATCCGCGACTCCAGGCCCGTGGACTCAGGTGTGCGCGGGGGCGCGCCCGAGGGAGGCGCGCTCCGCGACTGATTGCCCCAGGACTTCCGGCCGGGAGTCGCCGCGGAGGAACGGGCTGCCTCCGCGGCGTCGCGCTGTACCGAAGCCGGCACCTGGGTCTGCTCGGTGCGGACCTCGTCCGTCTCGTCCAGGTCGTCGTCCAACGGTGCGACCCGGGTCTCGTCGATCCGATCCGGCTCGTCGTTCCTGCGGTGCCCCTTGGCCATGTGCGCGACCTCTCGCGTCAGACCATAGCGCTTCGCCCGGCCGCCGGGGATGAGCCGTGCACGGTCAGTATTTCGGCCAGTCCGGACACACGATTTCGATGGAGCCGCCAAGCCACGACGCATAGGCCGCCTCATCCGCGACCGTGTACGGCTTCCCATACGTCCGCTCGAAGTACTCCGCCCAGTGCGGCCGCGATCCATCCAGGTCCGTGAAGCCGTACTCGCGCGCCAGCGTCCACGACGCGACCACTCGCCCCGCCCTGCGGTGGACCTCCGGATCCGCCGCCAGCGCCGCCACCCCGCGGCCCACATACGACGGCGTCTCCGACGCGATGAAGTCCGGGACGTTCTTCACCGCGTCGCGCCAGTTCGCCTCCTTCACCCCGAAGCCATCCAGCATCTCCTCCGAGCGCAGGAACCCCGGCGTCACCGCCATCGCCGTGATGTTCGTGCGGCGCAGGTCCCTCGACATCGCGAACGCCAGGCGGATGACCGCCATCTTCGTCACGTCGTACGAGACGCCGCCCCGATAGCCAAACGAGTCCCCATCCGTCACCTCCACGATGAGTCCCCGGTCGCGCTCCAGCATCAGCGGCACCGCGTAGCGGCTGGTGGCGAGGTGCGTGTACACGGCGCGGTCGAACATCAACCGAGCCTTCGCCGGAGACTGCTTCCAGAACGGCAGCCCCAGCTCGTGCAGCGTCTCCCCGCCCCAGATGTCGTTGACCAGCACGTCCAGCTTCCCGGCTTCGGAGCGGATGCGCTGACACAGCGCCTCCACCTCCTCCTCCACGGTGTGGTCCACCCGCACCGCGATGCCCTTCCCGCCCAGCGCCGTCACCTGCTCCGCCGTCTCTTCAATCGTCTCTGGCCGGGACGCCCCGCTCGCCAGGTTCCCCCGCACGCTGCGCCCGGTGCAGTACACCGTGGCCCCCGCCGCCCCCAACATCGTCGCGATTCCCCGGCCCGCGCCCCGCGTCGCTCCAGCGACCAGGGCCACCTGTCCTTCGAGTGGCTTCATGTCAGTGCTCCCCTTTCACGCGCCACCATGCATCCCCAATCCTGACAACCCCTGTCATGATTGCCGGCCCAGACTGCACCTCTCCCGAAACCCAGAGGGCTCATGCGCGCGGATCGCCTCGTCCACCTGTTGATGCGCCTCCAGTCCCGGCCCCGCAGCACCGTGGGCGAGCTGGCGCGCGAGCTCCAGGTCTCCAGCCGCACCGTGCACCGGGACCTGGACGCCCTCTCCACCGCGGGCGTCCCCGTCTACGCCACCCGAGGCGCCACCGGCGGCGTGGCGCTGATGGAGGGCTGGCGCACGCAGCTCACCGGCCTCACCCGCCCGGAGCTCCAAGCCCTGGCCACGGTGGGCGCTCCTGGCGCCCTGGACGACCTGGGCCTGTCCGGGCCGCTGCGCACAGGACTGGTGAAGCTGGCCGCGGCCCTCCCCGCCCTCCAGCAGCCCGCGCTGGAGCACGCGCGCCAGCGGCTCCACGTGGACGCCTCCGGCTGGTTCACCGGCCGCGAGCCCCTGCCGCACCTGGGCAAGCTGCGGGACGCCGCCTGGCAGGACCGCCGCGTGTCGCTGAGCTACCAGGACTTCGACGGCGCCCGCTCCCGCCGGACGGTGGACCCCTACGGGCTCGTGATCAAAGCGGACCGCTGGTACCTCGTCGCGGGGACGGACAAGGGCCCGCGCGTCTTCCGGGGCGGACGCATTGGCGACGTGCGGCTGCGCCCACAGGGCTTCACCCGCCCACAGGGCTTCGACCTGCCTGTGTTCTGGAAGGACTGGTGCGCGAAGTTCGCCACCGAGCGCCCCCGCTACGACGTCACGCTCTCCTGCACGCAGGAGGGGGAAGCAGCGCTGCGGAGGATGCGTCCCCCGGCCGACGGTGAGCGCATCGACAAGGCGCCCGCGGCACGCGGTGGGAAGCGGAAGGTGACGCTGGATTTCGAGCGGGAGTCCATCGCGGTCTCCCAGCTGTGCGAAATCGGGGCGGGCGTGGAGGTGCTCGCCCCGGAACCGCTGCGCCAACGGCTGGCCGCGCTGGCGGCCTCACTGCAGGCGCTCTACGGCGGGCCCGGCCGGAAAGGGCCGGGCCGCCGTACCCGCTAGAAGTGCAGCGGGTGACCCAGCGTGGCCTCGGCGCCCTCGTGCATGATCTCGGAGAGCGTCGGGTGCGCGTGGATGGTGTGGGCCAGCTCCTCGGTGGTGATCTCCAGCTTCATCGCGACGCAGGCCTCGGCGAGCAGCTCCGTGGCGTGCGGCCCGATGATGTGGATGCCCAGCACCTCGTCGTACTTCTTGTCGGAGACGATCTTGATGAGGCCGACCGACTCGTTGGAGATGGCCGACTTGGTCACGGCGGCGAAGGGGGCGTTGCCCACCTTCACGTCGTAGCCGCGCTCCTTGGCCTTCTTCTCCGTGAGGCCCACGGACGCGACCTCCGGGTAGCAGTACGTGGCGGACGGCGTGAGGTCGTAGTTGATGGGCGCGGGGTTCTTCCCGGCGATGTGCTCCACCACCATCACGCACTCGGCGCTGGCCATGTGCGCCAGCATCGGCGTGGGGATGACGTCGCCAATGGCGTAGACGTTGGGCTCGCTGGTGCGGCACAGCGTGTCGACCTTGATGAAGCCGCGGTCCACCTGGACGGCCGTCTTGTTGAGGCCCACGTCCTCCGTGACGGGCGAGCGGCCCACCGCGGACAGGAGGATTTCGGCCTCCAGCGTCTTCGTCTCGCTGCCCACGGACATGGTGACGCGCACGCCGTCGGCGGTGTGCTCCACCTTCTCCACCTTCGCGCCCGTGTGAACGTCGATCTTGCGCTTCTTGAAGACCTTCTCCAGCTCCTTGGAGATGTCCGCGTCCTCGATGGGGAGCAGCGCGGGCATGTACTCCACGATGGCCGTCTGGCTGCCCACGTGGTTGAACACGGAGGCGAACTCGCAGCCCACCGCGCCGGCGCCCAGGACGATGATGCTCTTGGGGATGCGGTCGATGGTCAGGATGGAGTCACTGTTCATCACCCGCTTGTGGTCCACCGCCACGTTGGGCAGGGACTTGGGCACGGAGCCCGTGGCGATGATGATGTTCTTCGTCTCCAGGGTCTGCTTGGAGCCGTCCTCCGCCGTGACCTCCACCTTGCCCTTGCCGGCAATGCGGCCGTGGCCCTTCACCACGGTGATCTTGTTCTTCTTCATCAGGAAGTCGATGCCGTTGGCACCCTTCGTGACGACCTTGTCCTTGTGCTTCTGGGCGTTGGCCCAGTTGACGGTCGGGTTCGCCACATCGATGCCGAAGTCGGACGACTCCTTTATGTGGTGGAAGAGCGACGCCGTCCACAGGAGCGACTTGGTGGGGATGCAGCCGCGGTGCAGACACGTGCCACCCAGGCGCTTGTCCTTTTCGATGATGGCCGTCTTCAGCCCGAGCTGGGCCGCGCGGATGGCGCCCACATAGCCGCCAGGACCCGAGCCGATGATCACCACGTCGAAAGTCTCAGCCACACACGCCTCCGGTCATTTTTGCGGATGGAACTCGCGGGCGCTGATAACCCCCGGTCCCGGTCGGAATCAAGGAGTTTGCTCGTGCGTCGCTTCCCGCTCCACACGCTTCTCTTGATGCTAGTAGCGCTGCTGGCGTTCGCGCGCCTCTATTACGTGTCGCATCAAGCCCCGCCCGCTCCGGCCCCCGGGAAGGCGCCGGGCACGAAGCAGCCGGTGCAGATCACCCCGCCCGACCTGGGCCCCGCCGCGTGCCGGGGCCTGGATGCCGTCCTGGGGGACCTCCTCCAGAGCGACGGGGGCACCGGAGGGGATGCGGGCACGGCCTGGAGTGACGCGCACCGGCAGCTCGGCGACTGCCCCACCCCTCCCGCCGCCGCCTGCGCCCGGGGCCCTGCCCTGGCCTCCCGAGCGCCCCTGACGGCGAAGGCCGGCCTGCCCCGTGAGCTGCTCGCCACCCTGTGCGAGCGATGTGCGCCCGCTGACAATCCCTGCGGCCAGGCGGTGACCCAGGCGTTGCGGGAGGCCGCGCACCGGGGGAACCCGCCCCTCCAGGAAGCAAGCTGGAGCCTGGAGCACGCAGGGCCCGCCCTGGGCACGGCCTGCCAGGAGCTCGCGCGACAGGCCGTGGGCCCCGCGGCCATGACGGGGGCGGAGGTGGAGCCGCAGCTGCTGGCGCTCACGGAGGCGCTGGCGCCCACGTGCGTGAAGACGGAGCAGTTGCCCCCGGCGCTCCTGAACGCGGCGGCGGTGCAGCAGGCCCAGCGGGCGCCCCTGCTGGCGACGCTGAACACGGCGGGCACGGTGGAGACGAAGCCCATCAAGCCGGATCAGCCGACGGGGCCGGGAGATGCGTTCCGCGCGTTCGACCGGGACGAGCTGTCCGGGGTGAAGCTGCCCATGGCGGGCGCGGGCACGGGGACTGACGGCGCGCTGCGGCTGGGGTACGCGCCGTCGCTGAAGTACGTGGCGTCCTTCCAGGTGCGGGCCACGGGGCCGGGCTCCCTGCGGGCACACGTCCGCGCGCCGGACGGCGTGGGGCACGCGGAGCCGGGGGGCAAGGGCTTCTTCGTGGATCCCACCGTCTGCCGCTTCCACGGCACGGGCAGGTGGGAGATCTGCAAGCCCACGGTCCCCCTGCTCGACGTGGACGCGGTGAGCGTCCTTCCGGAGCGGCCGGGGGTGGAGCTGAAGGAGCTGGAAATCATCGGCGCCCGGTAGGCACGGGCGCCATCACGCACGCGGCGTCGGAGGGGCTCCGACGTCGCCCGCGTGGTTCGTCAGGCGATGAGGCCGCGGTCGCGCGCCTGGCGGAAGATGGAGGACGCGTCCTTCTTCAGCGCGGTGGACACGTCCTTGACGATGGCGTCCGCCGACTTGGCGACCGACAGGTAGTTGTCGAACGTGCGCGTGAGGATGAGCACGCCCGAGATGATGACTCGCTGCAGGTTGTGCTGCAGGTCCGTGCCCTCGTAGACGAGCCAGGACTGCTCACAGTAGCGGCGGCCCTCGGCGACCATCTGGTTCAGGTGCGCGCGCTCGGTCGCGTCGGGAACCTTCGCCTTGGGGCTGATGGACGCGATGTAGAGCACGTTCTGCCCCAGTCGCTGCGTCGCGTCCTCCATCTGCGCCATGATGGCCTGGACGTCGTCCTTCGTCGGCGGGTTGTGCCAGCGCGAGAAGAGGACGCGGTCGATGAGTTCGGATTGGTACGTGGCAGACACGAAGCCTCCGGGATGCGAACGCTGATGACGACGGGGCCGCTTCGTCGGGCACGGCCCGTGTCGCAGGCCGGAATCTGTACCAGGATCACAGAGGCGGTTGAAGAGTAGCGGACACACGCATGCACCTTTGGGGCGCCTGTGTGCCAGTCACGCTGTGAGGATGCAGTGCAGCTGGACAACTCCGCCTGGGTCGCAACCGACACGCCGGGCTATCCAGGGAGTTCAGGGCGATTTCGGACGTGCGCGGTCGGAGAGAACGGCCTTTACATCTTCCAACGTCACGCCCAGGGCGCGCACCGCGACGAGCGCATGGAAGAGCACGTCGGCGGCCTCTTCCGCGGCCCGGTGCGTGTCCGCGTCGGCGCAGGCGGTGACGAGCTCCGCGGCCTCCTCGCCCAGTTTCTTCAGGCGCAGGTTCCGGTCCTCCAGCAGGCGCCGCGTGTAGCTGGGCTTCGCGCCCTCGGGCTGGGGGCCAGCCGCGCGAGCGGAGAGCGTCGCGTCCAGGTGCGCGAGCGCGTCCCAACGGCCCTCGCCGAAGCAGGTCTCCTCGCCGGTGTGGCACGCGGGGCCGGCCTTGCGCACGCGCGCGAGCACCGCGTCGCCGTCGCAGTCCGCGGTGAGTGAGACGACCTTCTGGGTGTTCCCGCTGGTGGCGCCCTTGTGCCAGAGGCCGCGCGTACGGGAGCGGTAATGCATCTCGCCCGTGGCGAGCGTGAGCTCCAGCGCCTCGCGGTCGGCGTGCGCCACCATCAGCACGTCGCCGGTGCTCGCGTCCTGCGTCACCACCGTCACCAGCCCCTGGCCCTTGTCGAAGTTCAACCGGGAGAGCTCCAACGTCATGGCTGGACTCCCGAGCGCAGCACCTCGCGCACGCGCTTCGACAGCGCCGCGTTGGTGGCGATGCCGTCACCGCCGAACGCCGTGCGTGTGCCCTTCCAGTCGGTGAAGACGCCGCCGGCCTCCTCGATGATGGGCTGCAGGGCCGCCGCGTCCCAGGGCGACAGGCCTTCATCCACCATGACCTCCGCGCGGCCGGTGGCGACGAGGAGATAGCCGTAACAGTCCCCCCACGTGCGGGAGAGGGACGCCTGCCGGGACAGCTCCTTCCAGGCCGCGCCCTTCGCGGGGTTCTGGAGGAAGCGCTCGTCGGTGACGAGCACCACGGCCTGCGCCAGCGAGTCCTGATCCGACACGCGCGCCGCGGATCCGTTCCAGAAGCAACCCAGGCCCGGGGATGCGACGACCAGCTCGTTCACGGCCGGGAAGTAGGCCGCGCCCGCGAGGATGGTCTCCCCTTCCGCCACCGCGACCAGCGTGCCCCACAGCGGCACGCCTCGGATGAACGTCTTCGTGCCGTCGATGGGGTCCAATATCCACCGGCGCTTCGCGCCCGGCCGGGACTCGCCGAACTCCTCGCCCAGGATGCCGTCCTCAGGGAAGCGCGCCTCCAACCATTCACGAGCGGTCCACTCGGCGGTGCGGTCCGCCACCGTCACGGGCGTGCCGTCGCTCTTGGTGTCCACGGCGATGCCGCGCCGGAAGAAGTCCAGTGCCACATCACCGGCCTTGCGCGCCACGTCGGCGGCGGCCTCCATCAAGTCTCGCGGGTCCGCGTTCATGTCGTGCTCCGGATGGCGATGCCGTTGTCGTTCAACAGGGACTTCAAGGCGCCCACCGTGGTGAGGCCGTCGTGAAGGATACCGGCGACGAGCGCCGCGTCCGCGGCGCCCAGGGTCAGGGCATCGCGCACGTGCTCCGCGCGGCCCGCGCCTCCGGAGGCGATGACGGGCACGTCCACGGCCTCCGCCACCGCACGGGTCAGGTCCAGGTCGTAGCCCGTGCGCGCCCCGTCCCGGTCGATGCTGGTGAGCAGCACCTCGCCCGCGCCGCGCCGGACGCACTCCTTCGCCCAGGCCACAGCGTCCAGGTCTGTGGGCCGGCGGCCGCCGTGTGTATAGACGCGGTAGCGGTCTCCCTCGCGCTTCGCGTCGATGCTGGCCACCACGCACTGGGCGCCGAAGCGCTCCGCGCAGCCGGTGAGCAGCTCCGGCGTGGCCACTGCCGCGGAGTTGATGCTCACCTTGTCCGCGCCGGCCCTCAGCGCGCGGCCCACGTCGTCCACGGTGCGCACGCCTCCGCCCACCGTGAGCGGGATGAAGAGGCGCTCCGCGGTGCGCTGGACCAGGTCCCACAGCGTCTGGCGCTCCTCGGAGCTCGCGGAGATGTCCAGGAAGGTCACCTCATCCGCGCCGGCCTCCTCATAGCGTTGGGCCAGCTCCACGGGGTCGCCCACGTCGCGCAGGCCCTCGAACTGGACGCCCTTCACCACGCGGCCGCCCTTCACGTCCAGGCACACGATGATCCGTCGACGGAGCATCACTTCACCTCCAGGGAGACACTGCCCTTCATGCTGAAGACGACGCCGGAGTCCACCATCGCGTCGCGCAGCGCGAGCCCCAGCGCCTTGAAGGCCGCCTCGGTGAGGTGGTGGCTGTCCTTGCCGCGAAGCACGCGCAGGTGGAGCGTGATGCGCGAGTGCTCGCAGAAGGAGCGCATCCAGTGCTCGTACAGCCGGTTCTTCAACGGGCCCCGGTAGTAGAAGCGCCCGCCCGCGTCCAGGCACGCCTGCACCAGGGCGTCATCCATGGGCAGGGTGCGCTCGCCATAGCGCGCGGCGGTGGCGGGGATGACGCGCTGGACGGCGGTGCCCAGGGTGATGGCCACGTCCTCCATCAGGTGGTGGCGCAGGTCGCCGCGAGCGCGCAGGGTCAGGTCCAGCCCCGCGTAGCGCGCGAACGTGGCGAGCATGTGGTCGAAGAACTTGAGCCCCGTGTCCACCCGGGCCACGCCGGTTCCGCGCGCCAGCTCCACCGTGACCTGGGTCTCCTTCGTTTCACGGACGACCGTGGTGACCGTGCTCATTGCGTGAACTCCCGCGCGACCGCGCGCGCATCCAACCGACCCGTGTACAGCGCCATGCCCACCACCGCCCCGTATGCGCCCACCTTCGCCAGCGAGCGCAGGTCCTCGATCGTCGTCACCCCACCGGAGGCGTAGAGCCGGTGCCGGCTCGAACGGGCCACCTCCTCCATCAAGGGCAGGTCCACGCCGCCCAGCTGCCCCTCCTTGTGCACCGCCGTGACGAGCATCCCGCCCAGCGGCAGGGGCTCCAGCGAGGACAGCACGTCGCGGATGTCGCGAGCGCTGCCGGACGTCCAGCCGCGCGTCACGACCTCGCGGCCCTTCACATCCGCGGCGACCACCACGCGGCCAGGGAAGCGCTCCGAGACCTCCGTGAGCCAGGCCAGGTCCTCGATGGCGCGAGTCCCCACGACGACCGAGGACGCCCCGCGCGCGAGCACCGCCTCCACGCGCGAGACCTCACGAACACCGCCGCCCACCGTGAACGTGAGGCCCGGGGAATGCGCCACAAGCCGGGCCACCACGTCCGCGTTGGAGCCCTTGCCCAGCGCCGCGTCCAGGTCCACGACATGGAACGTGCGGAAGCCCAGCGCAAGCCACTGCTTCAAGGCATCCAGCGGATCATTCACGCGCACGCGCTCCGCCTCGTAGGAGCCCCCCACGAGTTGCACGCACGCCCCTTCCCGTAGGTCGATGGCCGGGATGGCGATCATGAGGACACCTCCTGGAGGAACGCCTGCACGAAGCGCACGCCCGCGTGAGAGGACTTCTCCGGGTGGAACTGCACGCCCAGCACGTTCCCGCGCCGCACGGAGGCGGGGAACCGATCGCCCTCGTGCGTTGTCCAGCCCACCACTTCGCGCGAATCCACGGCGCGGCAGACAAAGCTGTGCGCGTAGTACACGGTCGACAACCGCGCGGACTGGAGCGCCCGGTCCTCCTCCACGTCGTTCCAGCCAATCTGCGGAACGTGCCGCGCGGCCAGCCGGGTCACCCGGCCCGGGAAGTAGCCGAGTCCCTGCCCGGCCCCTTCGTCGCTCTCCTCGAAGAGCAGCTGCATGCCCAGGCAGATGCCCAGGCACGGCAGGCCGGCGTCCAGCGCCTTGCGCATCGCCTCGCGTCCCGGAGCGAGCCGCGCCGCCGCCGAACCGAACGCCCCGACACCGGGAAGCACCAGGACGTCGGTATCCAGTGCGCGCAGTGGATCCTCCTGCACGCGCACGTCCGCGCCGGGCGTGGTGGCCAGCGCCTTGATCAGCGAGTGCAGGTTGCCGGCGCCGTAATCGAAGAGGGTCACCCGCATCACAGCACCTCCTTCAGGGCCTTCAGCGCCGAAGCCATCATCGGCCAGGGACCGCAGCCGATGCGCAGCGCATCGCCCACGCCCGTGAGCCCTTCGAACACCCGCACGTTCACGTTGCGCTCCCGCAGCGCCTCGCCCACCCATCGCGCCTCCGGCACGGGGACGAGGAGGAAGTTCCCTTCCGAAGGGAGCGGTTCCAACCCCAGCGCCTTCAAGGCGCCGCGCAACCGCTCACGGTTCTCCACCGCCTCCGCCGCGCATGCCTCCATCCACGGGACGTCATCCGTGAGCGCGGCCACTGCTACGGCCTCGCCCAGCGCCGTGTGCTTGTAGGGCCCCCGGGCCTTCTCCACCTCCGCCACCAGCGACGGCGCCCCAACGCCCCACCCCACCCGCAGGCCCGCGAGTCCAAACGCCTTGGACATCGTGCGCGTCACGAGCACGTTGGGCCGCGACCGCGCCAGGTCGAGGAAGTCCCCGCCCCGCGTGAACTCCACATAGGCCTGATCAATGAGCACCACGCCCGGAGCGGAGTCCACCAGCCGCTCCACCGCCGCGCGCGAGGCCACCGTGCCGGTGGGATTGTTCGGCGTGCACACGTAGATGAGCTTCGCCCCCGTGGCGAGCAGGCCGTCCACATCCAGGTCATGGTCCGCGCGCAGCGGCACGGGCACCGGCTTGAGCGCGCTCAACCGGGCGTACATGGGCACCATCACGAACGTGGGATCCGGAAAGGCCACCGCGTCCCCGGGCTCCAGGAAGGCCCGCAGCGCACAGTCGATGACGTCGTCCGAGCCGCAGCCCGTCGTCACGTTCACCACCGAGACACCCGCGTACGTGGCCACGGCGCGCTTCAGGTCCGGCGCATACCCAGCGGGATAGCGGGCCAGCCGAAGGAAGCCCTCCTCTCGCAGCACGCGATCCGCGGACGGCGGCGCGCCAAAGAGGTTGGTGTTGTCACTCAGGTCCACCCGGCACGGCTTCTTCGCCGGGGAGTACAGAGGGATGTCCCGATACGTCTCGCGAAATGGAATCACGGCATCCTCCAGGCCCGAGCCGCGGCCGCGTGGGCGAAGAGGCCCTCGCTGTCCGCCAGAGTCCCCACGTCGTCCGCCATCGCCGCCGCCGCTTCCGGTGTCACGCTTTGCCACGTGGTCCACCGGTAGAAGTCCAGCACGCTCAGTCCCGAGTACGCCCGAGCCAGTCCCGCCGTGGGAAGCACGTGGTTCGCACCGGTGAGGTAGTCACCGAAGGCCACCGACGCGCGCTGTCCGACGAACACCGTGCCCGCGTTGCGAACCCGCGCCAGGTCCTCCGAGGGCGTCGCCGTCGCGAGCAGCAGGTGCTCCGGAGCGAACTCCGCGACGAAGGGCCACGCCTCCTCCAGCGAGTCGATGCGCAGCACCGCGCCCCTGCTCCCCAGCGCTGAAAGAACGATGTCACCGCGCCGGGCGACAAGGGCCTGCTGCTCCACCGCATCCAGCACCGCCTGCGCCCGCGGAGCGCCCACCACCAGCGCCACGCAGCAGGCCTCGGGGTCGTGCTCCGCCTGGGCCAGCAGCTCACGCGCCACTGCGTCCGGACGGGCGCTCGCATCTGCGACCACCAGGATTTCGCTCGGGCCCGCGGGCGCGTCGATGGCGACAGCGTCCACCACCTGGAGCTTCGCGGCCGCCACGTACGCGTTGCCCGGTCCAACGATGCGGTCCACGCGAGGAACGCTCTGGGTACCGTAGGCCAACGCGGCCACCGCGCCCGCGCCTCCCAATGCGAACACCCGATCCGCGCCCGCGAGCGCCGCCGCCGCGAGCACGCCCGCACTGGGAAGGCCGTCCGGCCCCGGCGGTGAGCAGACGATGATCTCTCCCACGCCCGCGACCTTCGCGGGGACCACGCCCATGAGCACACTGCTGGGGTACACCGCCCGACCGCCAGGGGCGTACACGCCGACGCGGCTCAGCGGATCCGGCCGGCGCCCCACGATGACCCCGGGCTCCGTCTCCACCTCGATGGCCTGGGGCCTCTGCGCCGCATGCGCCCGGGCGATGTTGCGTGCCGCGCGGGTCAGCGCCTCGCGCACTTCGAAGGGAATCGACTCCAGCGCCGCGTTCCACCGTTCACGCGGAACCTCCAGGGCCGACAACTCCACGCGGTCGAACTCCCGCGCGAAGTCGAAGAGGGCCCGGTCGCCTTCCGTACGAACGAGGGCAATCAGTGCCTGGACGCGGGAAGCCACCAGAGCATCCGACTCTCCCGTGCGAGCCATCAACCTCCGCCGCGCGTCGGGCTCCAGCGAAGACAAAGCTCCCAGGTACTTGAGGATGGAGGCGCTCATGCCATCAACCTCTCGATGCGCGTGACGAGGATGCCCTGACCGCCCAGCGCCTTCAGCGCGTTCACCGTGCGGTAGAGGTTCCGCGACGAGACCACCGCGTGCACCGCGACGAAGTGGCCCCCGTTCATCACGTCCACCACCGTGGGGCCGTTGAGGCCGGGCAGCACTTCGCGCACCTGCTCCAGGGACGTCTTCGGGACGTTGGCCATCAGGTAGCGCCTCCCGCGCGCCGCCAGCACCGACCCCAGCGCCTGTGTCAGTTCGTCCAGCGCGCGCCGCGCCTCCTGTCCATTGCGCGGATACGCCACCAGCCGGGCGCTCGACTCCAGCACGGTGGCCACTTCCTTCAGGCCGTTCATCTTCAACGTGGACCCCGTGGACGTGAGGTCCACCACGATGTCCGCGATGCCCAGGTGCGGAGCGATCTCCGCCGCGCCGCTCACCGGCACCACCGTCACCTTCTGACCTCGCTGCTGGAAGAAGGCCTGCGTCAGCCGGGGGAAACAGGAGGCCACCCGCATCCCCTCCTTCACGTCCTCCACGCGGGAGATGCCGCTCTCATCGCGCGCGGCCACCACCAGCCGGCAGCGGCCGAACTCCAGGTCCATCAGCGGCTCCAGCTCGCGCCCTACCTCGTTCACCAGGTCCCAGCCGGTGACTCCCGCCTGCGCGGCGCCGTCCGCGACGAACTCCGGGATGTCCTGGGCTCGGACGAAGATGGCTTCGAACTCGCCGCCCAGGGACGCGGTGAGGGCCCGCTCGCCCCGAGCGCGCACCTCCAGGCCCGCGTCGTTGAACAGTTCGCGCACTTCCTCGGACAGACGTCCTTTGTTGGGCAGGGCAATCTTCAACATGGGTGGGCTCGGGGGACTGCGGTGGCGGAAACGAAAAAAGGCCCGTCCTGGGGGGACGGGCCTTCGATCACTGCGGCATCTGCCGGAAGTGGGTGCGTTCTAGTGCGTCACCCAGGCATGCGCGCGGCGAACGGTCCCGTCATGGGCCGGCCGATGATGCGCATGGTGATGATGCAGGGACGTGGAACGCACGGCCCTAGGGTTAACGACCGGAGGCCTCAGCGTCAAGTCACCCCGGGTCATGGCCTGTCTTGATGCTTGCAAACCCGTGCTCGCTTGAGCACAAGCGGCGCATGGCAACCTCCGACGTCCTCGTGGTGGGCGGTGGTGTGATGGGCTGTGGCATCGCGCTCAAACTCCGTCAGGCCGGTGCGCGCGTGACGGTGCTGGAGCGCTCCATCCCCGGCGCCGAAGCCTCCAGCGCCGCCGGCGGTATCCTCGCGCCCCAGTGGGAGTCCGAAGGACCGGGCCCCTTCTTCGAGCTGTGCCTGCGAAGCCGCGCCCTCTACGGAAGCTTCGCCGCGGAGCTGCGCGAACTTTCCGGCGTGGACATCGCGTACCGGCCGTGCGGCCTGCTTCGCGTCGCGTTCGACGAGGCGGACCTGCATCACGTGGAGTCCACCGTGGGCTGGCAGCACGGCATGGGGCTGCGCGCCGAGCTGCTCGACGGCAAGGTCGCGCGCGAATTGGAGCCGCACCTGTCCCCCGCCGCCGCGGGCGCCGCGCACTTCCCGGATGATCACCAGGTCGACAACCGGCTCCTCGTGCGCGCGCTCATCATGGCCGCCGCGCGCGTGGGCGCGGTGTTCAAGAGCGGCTACGTGCGCGGCGTGGTGCACGAGCACGGCCGCGCGGTGGGAGTGGACCTGGACGGCGAGGTGCTGCGCGCGGATGCCGTGGTGCTGGCGGCGGGCTCGTGGTCGTCCCTGGTCCAGGGTGCGGGCGTGTCGGCGCAGGCGGTGCGCCCGGCGCGCGGACAGATGGTGCAGTTGCAGACGCGGCTGCCCCTGCTGGAGCGGGTGGTGACGTCCGCGAAGGGCTACCTGGTGCCGCGCGCGGACGGGCGGATCATCGCCGGGAGCACCATGGAGCACGTGGGCTTCGACAAGCAGGTGACCGCGGCGGGGCTGGCGCGGATCCTCGACATGGCGCTGCAGCTGTGCCCGGACCTGGCCAGCGCGCCCATCACGGAGACCTGGGCCGGCTTCCGCCCCTGGACCCAGGACGCGCTGCCGTACATCGGAGAAGGCCCCACGCCCGGCCTGTTCCTCGCCACCGGCCACTTCCGCAACGGCATCCTGCTCGCCCCCATCACCGCGAAGCTCGTCGCCCAGGCCGTGCTGGGGGAGAGGCCCTCGGTGGACCTCACCCCCTTCCGTTACGACCGGGGGACGATGGCGCGCGATTGACGCGGCGTGCCTGCCTGCCCTACTCCGGAAGACGGGGAATGCTTCAAGAACCGGAGACGTTCACTTCGGAACCAGGGCTCGCACCCCACCCTGGATGGCAGGGAGGCGAGGGGGTGATGATTTCTCGCACTCGTTCGCCTTTAATCCCTGGAAACCTCTAGAATCTTCGGCCGTGGAAGCCATCCCCCCCGCACCCCCCAGAATCCTGATCGTCGACGACGATGATTCCGTCCGCGACGTCATCTCCGTGCTCCTCCGTGAGGAGGGCTACAACTGCGTCGTGGCCAATGGCGCCGAGATGGCGCTCGACGTCGCAGGCGAAGAAGAGACGCCGCTCGTCATCAGCGACATGAAGATGCCGGGGCGCGACGGGTTGTGGCTGCTGGAGAACCTGCGCGAGCGGCTGCCGGACACGTCCGTCATCATGCTCACCGGCTACGGCGACACCGAGTCCGCCGTGGACTGTCTACGCCGGGGCGCGGTGGACTACCTGCTCAAGCCACCCAAGCTCACGGACCTCATCCGCGCCATTGAACGAGCGCTCGCCAAGCGCCGCATCGAGATGGCGCGCAAGCGCTACCAGAAGAAGCTCGAGGGCAAGGTGCGCGACCGCACCGCCGAGCTGCGCAGCGCGCTGCACAACATCGCGAACACGTACCAGAACACGCTGCTGGCGCTGGTGGCGGCCCTGGACGCGCGCGAGCACGAGACGAGCGACCACTCCCAGCGAGTGGTCAGCTACACCTCCGCCATCGCCACCCGCATGGGCATCCATGGCAAGGAGATGGAGGAGATCGGCCGCGGCGCGCTCTTGCACGACATCGGGAAGATCGGCGTGCCGGACGCGGTGCTGCTCAAGCCCGGCAAGCTCACCCCCGACGAGTGGTTGGAGATGCGGCGTCATCCGGAAATCGGCTTCCAGATGATCCAGAACATCCCCTTCCTCTCCACGCCGGCGGACATCGTCCTGTCGCACCAGGAGCGCTTCGACGGCGCGGGCTACCCCCGCAACCTCCAGCGCAATGAGATCCACATCGGCGCGCGCATCTTCGCGGTGGCGGACACGCTGGACGCGATGACGAGCGACCGGCCGTACCGCAAGGGCACGACGTTCGCGAACGCCATCCAGGAGATCAAGCGCTGCGCCAACACGCAGTTCGACCCGGACGTCGTGAAGGCGTTCCTGGACATCGGCGAAGAGGGCCTCATCCGCATCAAGAAGGAGATGGCGGAGAAGAAGCTCAACCCGCTGCAGGCCGCCGCGGACGCCGCCGAGTCCGAGGCCGAGCTGGCGCGGCTCACCGACCTGGACGACGAGCCGGACTCGCCGCCGGTGGGCAGCACGGCCACGCCCATTGGTGCGCCGCCCGTCGCCATTCGTTCGGCGTCCGGGACCGAAGGCTGAAGCGGACCGCGGGAAGCGGTGCCTTTCCGCGCGGGGGTTGCTATCCATGAAGGCGGAAGGCCCCGCGATGACCGCCCCCCTGCCCGCTTCCAATCCGCTCGCCCCGCCGCTGTGTGACGCGCAGGGGCGGCGCATGACCTACCTGCGGCTGAGCGTCACGGACCGCTGCAACTTCCGCTGCACCTACTGCTCGCCCGCCTCGTGGGGCGGGAAGAAGGACCTGCTCGACGCGGGTGAGTTCGAGCGCATCGTCTCCGTCTTCGCGCGCATGGGCATCCGCCGCGTGCGCCTGACAGGGGGCGAGCCGCTCGCCCGGCCGGACATCCTCGACATCGCGCAGCGCATCGCCGCGGTGTCCGGCGTGGAGCACCTGGCCATCACCACCAACGCGAGCCGCCTGGAGTCGCTGGCCGGGCCGCTGCGCGATGCCGGCGTCACCCAGCTCAACCTGAGCCTGGACACGCTGTCCGCGGAGGTGTTCCGGCGCATCTCCAAGCAGGGCGACTTCGACGCGGTGCTGCGCGGCATCGACGCGGCGGCGGGCGCGGGCTACCAGTCGCTGAAGCTCAACGTCGTGGTGATGCGCGGCATCAACGACGCGGAGGTGCCGGAGCTGGTGACGTACGCGCACGCGCGCGGCATCACCCCGCGCTTCATCGAGCTGATGCCCTTTGGTCAGGGCACGCCGGTGCCCACGGCGGAGCTGCTGGAGCGCCTGGCGGCTTCAGGCCGCGTCCTCACCGAGGAGCCACCGGAGAGCGCCGCGTCGCCCACTTCCGGGCCGGCGCGCTACTGGAGCACGGACAGCGGGCGCGTGGGGTTCATCTCCCCGCTGACGCAGAACTTCTGCGGCGGCTGCAACCGGGTGCGGGTGGCGTCCAACGGCGACCTGCGCAGCTGCCTGGGCGGCCGGGCGCAGGCGCCGCTGCATCAGCTCATCCGGGGCGGCGCGACGGACGAAGAGCTGGCCGTGGCCGTGCGCCGTGCGCTGGGTGAGAAGCCGGAGGGGCACCGGTTCACGGAGGCCGGAAACGGCGCCACGCTCCTGCCCATGATGGGCATTGGCGGCTGAGGGCTACTTCACCAGCCGGATGTTCACGGGGTAGCGGTACAGCTCACCGTCGTTGGCCTTCAGGCCGGCGATGACGCTGAACACCAGCGACGCCAGGAAGACGATGGCGCCCGTGACGACGCCCAGGCCCAGCGCGCACACCAGGATGCCGGAGACGACCATGCCGATGGTCGTGGTGATCTGGAAGTTGAGCGACTCCACCGCGTGCGCGCGGATGAAGGACGAGTCCTTGCCCTTGGCCAGCATCAGGAACAGCGGCACCGCCCAGCCCAGGAAGCCCGCGCCCACGATGAGGCCGGCGATGGAGCCCAGGTGGGCCAACATCCCCATCGTCTTCTCATCCTGGGTCGCCGTCGGCGAGCCGGTGATGAACGTGCCGAACTGCTGATCCTCGCGCTGACCTGGCTCCATGAAACGCCCTCCAAAACTGAGTGGGGCGCGACGGGTGCGCCCGGATGAGCGCACCATGACATGCCGTGTCGGTGCCTGTCATCCAGCGGACAGGGGCCGAGCCTGCGGGCCCCCGCCCACCGGCGGCCTTCAGCGGTACAGCTCGTGTCCCGCCTTCTTGAATTCCTCGCTCTTGTCCTTCAGCCCCTGCTCCAGGGCCTGGGTCTCGTTGACGCCGACCTTGTCCGCGTAGTCGCGCACGTCCTGGGTGATCTTCATGGAGCAGAAGTGCGGGCCGCACATGGAGCAGAAATGGGCGACCTTGGCGCCTTCGGCGGGGAGCGTCTCGTCGTGGAAGGCGCGGGCGCGCTCGGGGTCCAGGGACAGGTTGAACTGATCCTCCCAGCGGAACTCGAAGCGCGCCTTGGACAGGGCGTTGTCGCGAGCCTGCGCGCCCGGGTGGCCCTTGGCCAGGTCCGCGGCGTGGGCGGCGATCTTGTACGTGATAACGCCCTCCTTCACGTCGTCACGGTCGGGCAGGCCCAGGTGCTCCTTGGGCGTCACGTAGCAGAGCATCGCCGTGCCGAACCAACCGATCATCGCCGCGCCAATGCCGCTGGTGAAGTGATCGTAACCGGGCGCGATGTCCGTGGTGAGGGGCCCCAGCGTGTAGAACGGCGCCTCGTGGCACACGGCGAGCTGCTTCGTCATGTTCTCCTGGATGAGGTGCATGGGGACGTGGCCGGGGCCTTCGATCATCACCTGCACGTCGTGCTTCCAGGCCACCTTCGTCAGCTCGCCGAGCGTCTCCAGCTCGCCGAACTGCGCGGCGTCGTTGGCGTCCGCGATGGAGCCGGGGCGCAGGCCGTCGCCCAGGCTGAAGCTGACGTCGTACGCCTTCATGATCTCGCAGATCTCCTCGAAGTGCGTGTAGAGGAAGTTCTCCTGGTGGTGGGCCAGGCACCACTTGGCGAGGATGGAGCCGCCGCGGCTGACGATGCCGGTGAGGCGCTTCGCGGTGAGCGGCACGTACTGGAGGCGCACGCCCGCGTGGATGGTGAAGTAGTCCACGCCCTGCTCGGCCTGTTCGATGAGCGTGTCGCGGAAGATGGCCCAGGTGAGCTCCTCGGCCTTGCCGTTCACCTTCTCCAGCGCCTGGTAGATGGGCACGGTGCCAATGGGCACGGGCGCGTTGCGGAGGATCCACTCGCGCGTCTCGTGGATGTTGCGGCCGGTGGACAGGTCCATGACGGTGTCCGCGCCCCAGCGGATGGACCAGACCATCTTCTCCACTTCCTCCTCGATGGAGGACGTGACGGCGGAGTTGCCGATGTTTGCGTTGATCTTCACCAGGAAGTTGCGGCCGATGATCATCGGCTCCAGCTCCGGGTGGTTGATGTTCGCGGGGATGATGGCGCGGCCCCGGGCGATCTCATCGCGCACGAACTCCGGGGTTATCACGCGGGGAATCGCGGCGCCCCAGGAGTGGCCGGGGTGCTGGGCGGCGAGTGAAGCGTCGAGCTTCTGGTTCTCGCGCACGGCGACGTATTCCATCTCCGGCGTGATGATGCCCTTGCGGGCGTAGTGCATCTGGCTGACGTTGGCGCCGGCCTTGGCGACCCGGGGCTTGCGGATGTGGCTGAAGCGCAGACCGTTGAGGCGCGGGTCGGCTTCGCGCGCGCGGCCGTATTCCGACGTGATGCCGTCCAGTTCATCCGTGTCGCTGCGGGCGCGGATCCAGTTCTCGCGAACGGCGGGCAGGCCCCGGCGCAGGTCGATATCAGCGGAGGGGTCGGTGTAGGGGCCGCTGGAGTCGTAGACGTGGACGGGGGGGTTGGCGGTCTCCGGGCCGGCGTGGCCGTGGTGACGCGTGGGTGTCTGGGCGATTTCGCGCAGGGGGACGCGCAGGTCGGGGTGCAGGGACCCGGACACATAGACCTTGCTCGAGGCGGGAAGCGGACCGCGGCTGATCCCCTCCAGCACCTTCCCATCGACCTTCAGGCTCTTGGACGCTCCACTCATCGGACGGCTCCTCGTGAGAACGGACGGGAGACGGAACGGGAGCATGGCGCGCCCACACCGCTTCCCTCCGCCGGTGCTAACCGGTTCAGGTTCAAAGGGATCGAACGCGGCCACGCGTCCATCTCAGCCTCCTTCCGGAGGCGCCCCTAGCGACTGCGGAGCGGTGTAGCGCAGGGGGAAGCCCGCTTCAACCCGTGTGGAGGTGAGCCTGGGTCCAGTGGACGCACGGTGGCCCTACGGGGAGGGGCTCAATCAAAGACTCACATTGACACGTCAAACACAAACCTGACGCGTCAAGAAAATCACGAATTACAACTTTAACGACGAAGTGGGACTTCGTAGACTGCGGGCTCCCCTCAACAGGAGTTCACATGCAAAAACACTCCCTCGCGATGCTTGGCGCATTCGCGATGCTGACGTCGTGCGCGACGAACCGCCCAGTCCTCCCCGGGCCTGAAGTCGACGACACGACCCTCTTCGTCGGAAAGATCATCACGCTGGATGACAACGGGACGATTGCCGAAGCCGTCACAGTGGACGGCAAGGGCCGCATCTTGAAGGTCGGGACCGAGAAGGACCTGAGCGCGGGGCTTGGCGTGGGCTCCAAGCGCGTCGAGCTGGAGGCGGGACAGGTCCTCCTGCCCGGGTTCATCGATCCCCACCTGCACATCTTGCCGACGCTCATCCAGAGCGTGCTGGGCACCCACAACCTGGCGCCCTGCCTTCCGCCTCCCTACAACCTGTCCACGCCCGAGGAGTGCAAGAAGCACGAGGACCTGCTCAGCGCGCTGAGTTCCATGACCCTCGAGCCCACCACTCCGGAGACGGCCAAGATGTTCGTCCTCGGGATGAACCTGGATCCGTCGCGGCAGCAATTCATCGCCGGCAAGTGTGGCGTGAAGTCGACCATCAACTTCATGCAGCAGCCGAAGCTCTACCTCGATGCGTGTGTGAGCAAGGACCGGCCGGTCCTCATCCTCGACCAGTCGGGCCACCTCGCCTATGTGAACGAGAAGGCGTTCGAGGTCGTCTGCAAGGGACAGAAACCCTGCACCCCTCCGGGTTCGGTGGCGGACGGCGGAGGGCGATGGGTCGTCGGCAGCGATGGCCAGTACACCGGGTTGCTGGAGGAGGCCGCCGCCTTCGCGCCCTTCCTGGGGGCGACACAGCAGGGAATGCTGATGGAAGCGAGCATCCCGAAGGGCAGCCTCCAGGACCTCCAGAAGGCCATCCAGGCCCTGCGTGAAGCCGGGCTCACGACCATCGCGGATGGCGGTCTATCCAGCCGGTCGCAGCTCGAGCTGATCAAGCTCCTCGCCATGAACCCGACCTTCCCGCTGCGGGTCACGGGCGTCGTGACCTACGACGCGGCCGGGCCCGTCGTGAACAAGGATGGGGCCGTCACTGCTCCGGCGCTCAAGCCGAGCGGGCCCTCGTGCACGCCGAGCCCGACCAACGACTGCGCGCTGCCCAAGTGGCTGGGGGCCGGCGCCATCAAGCTCTGGGTGGATGGTTCGACGCAGGGCTGCACCGCGCTGCTCGGAAAGCCGTATGCCTACAGCTCGAACGGACACTGTCCGGACGCGAAGGAGGGTCAGGGCGACTTCAAGAGCGCGAAGGAGCTCGCGGACGCCATGCGCCCGCTCTGGCCTGATTCGGCCTGGCGGTTCCAGCTGCATGCCAATGGCAATCAGGCGAACCAGTGGGCCGTCGACGCGTTCTCCCAGCTCCAGTTGGAGCAGGCCAACACGCACCGGATGCTGCTCATCCACAACACCGTGGGCCAGGAGTCCGTCTCCCAGGCGATTGGGGAGCTGCGCAAGGGCACCCATGTCTCCGGGCAGCAGAAGGTGCCGGCGATGGACCTGCGGGTGACGCACCTCATCGGCCACGTGGCGTACTGGGGTGATGCCCTGGCGCAGATGCTCCAGAAGAATGGAGCGCACAAGGACATCGACATCGACCCGGTGGACTTCAACCGCCGCAATGGCATCCCATACTCCTTCCACAGCGACTCCATGGTGACGCCGGCGCGGCCGCTCTGGTTCGTCGAGCAGGCGGTCACGCGGCGCACGTGGGCCTATCCGGACTTCCAGAAGACCTATGTGCTCGGGCCCCAGCATGCGACGACCGTCGAGGAGGCCCTGCGCGCGGTCACCATCGAGCCGGCGCGCCAGCATGAAATCGACAGCTGGGTGGGCAGCATCGAGCCGGGCAAGGTGGCGGACTTCGTCGTCCTGGGCGCCAACCCGCTCGACCGTGACGCCTCCAAGGGCGGGGACCCGACGACCCTCAGCCAGATTCCGGTCGTCCGGACGTACCTGGGCGGCAAGGATCCCGCGAGCAGGAACTGAGTGAGTCCCTCAGCGCGTCGTCCGAATCGCGGGCGACGCGCTGTTTATCGGGTGACGCTCGAAGACTGCACGGAATCCGTCCGAATCCTCCGGGAACTTTCTGGATCGGGGCTTGTCCAAACGAATCGTGAGGATTGGACCAGCAATCGGGCATGGGCGTGCCAGACGGGAATGGAGCCATGGAGTGCGACTGAGACTCTGGCGCGCGCTGGCGACTCTCGTGATCGGCACTGCGTCAGGCTGCCGTGACCGGCAGTCTCCCTCCTGTCTCCGGCTCGCCGATGTATGCGCCGAGTTGTGTGCAGGGAAGCCGGAGCCGAAGTTGCCCGCTCACTGTCCGCATCCCGTCTGCCTCTGCAATCCTGATGCAGGTCTGTGAACGCCACACCCACGCAAACGGCGCCTGTGCCCCAACCAGCGCTGAGTTTCGTCACGTGCTGTCATTAAAGCCGCATGACCCGATGCCACCTGAGAACGGGTTGCCAGGGCACGCCGCAACGCCATCCCGGCCCATTCGAGCTCTTCCTGCGACAGGTCCATGCCCAGCAACTCGTGGCCCTGGTCGTGCTCGATGACAATGCCCCGACCCCGGGAGACGTTAGGATGGGCGTGCCCTTTGCCTTCGGGAGTCCGGTGAAACGTTCAAGCTGGGTGGCGCTCTGCGGCGGTGTGGTGCTGGGTTCGGTGCTCACCTGGGGCGTTCTTCATGCCCTCGAACGCGTCTACTGGGGGAGCCCTGTCCCGGTACGGCTGCGCTCCGACCGCGACCTGACCTGGCTCGTTTCCCAACCCCATGGCCACTGCTCGGGCGATCCCGCGGGGCGGCTCAACGCGGGCACACGGGGACTTCTCTGGTCTCATGGCTCGGTCAAGAGGTTCCGCGTTGAGTATTCCTGGGTGGAACGACCGGGAGTGCCACCGGATCTGGAACTCCTGACGGACGACAACAGATTCAATGCCATCTGTACCGAAGCGCCCCCTGCAACAGGAGTCCAACCATGATCACCGTTCGACCTGCCCTGACACGAAAAGCTTTGTGCTGGCTGCTCCTCGCGCTGATGGGCGCCGGATGCGCGTCCACCGGGCATGGCGCCATGGCATCCCCTGCGGACATGCAAGAGGCCCCGCTCCTCTCCTCCTGGCCCGCGAGCCTCTGGTCCACGAAGTACAGCTTGTTCGACCAGACTCCTGACATCGCCATCCATGCATCGGGGGAGGTCATCTTCAAACAGCGGGCAGGTTGGGAGTCGCAGCCGCACTTCTTTCGCATCCTCCTGACACAGGAACAGCAAGCCGGCCTCAAGCAGCAGCTCAAGGCGCTTGAGTCCTTGAAGGGCTATTCCAACCCCGCCCACATCATCTGCACTTCCGGCAGGGTCATCCGGTGGCAAAATGAGCGGGGAGTTCTGCAAGCGGTGGCGGTGGAGGGGCCCCTTGAGTCGACACACGCAGCGAACGTCAGGACAAAGACTCCGCCTGAACTCCTGTCAGTCTATGACGCGATTATCGGATTCAAGGCGGAGAACGCCGTCCCCTACGAACCCGAAAGCATCCGCGTGAGCTTCGTCCCAATACGCGAAGGCGTTGAGTATCCGATTCCCTGGCCCCCATCATGGGCCCCGCCGGTCCCAGAGTCCGCGGACAAAGGATACCTGCGCGCGGATGTCTCGGGTCTTCGTTTCGAGGATCTCTACAACTGGATCGAGTCCCGCGTCGGCGAAAACGAGTACGTCACCTTCCAGGGCAAGGGCTATTACACTTTCATCGAGGATGTCGTTCCAGACGGTCAGGCAATGCGAACAACATTGCCGCCCGAAGGTTGCTCGCCTCGGTGATGGCGCGAAGCCAGCTCAGCGTTGGCTTTCACCGAGAGTGAGGCAGACTGCGATGCCCCCGTCACAGGAGAAAGCCCCCGTGCCGCAGTCGAAGCATGACGCAGTGAAGCCGCTCCGAATGCGCCTGATTCCAGGACTGCTCGTCCTGGCCCTCGTCGGATGCTCCAGTGAGAAGGAGCAGACCGACCCGGACGAGCAGGAACAGCCTCAGCAGGAGCAAGGCACCTGGACGCCCCTCCCCTCGGGCGGGCCTCTTGCCGCGCGGAGCCAGGTGGCGAGTGTCTTTGATGGCCAGAACGTCCTGCTCTGGGGCGGACGGGGCGGCTGCACCGCTGACGGATTCTGCGGCGACGGGGCCCGCTTCAATGTGGCGGCGAAGACGTGGACGCCCATGTCGACCCAGGGCGCGCTCTCCGCACGCTCGCTGCATACGGCGGTGTGGACCGGCGAGCGGATGATGGTCTGGGGCGGGCTTGGCTGCGGTGGCCCCGATGTTCCCTGTGGCGACGGCGCGACCTATGACCCCGCGAGCGACGCCTGGAGCCCCCCCATCAAGTCCGATTACGCGCCCGCTCCGCGCTGGGGACACACAGCCCTCTGGACCGGCACGCAGATGCTGGTGTGGGGCGGCAAGGATGCCCGAGCGCCGCGTGTGTTCAGGGATGGGGCCATCTACCACGCGAAGGAAGACCTCTGGACGACCATGAACTTCGTCAAAGCCCCTCCGAACCGCTATGCGCACTCCGCGGTGTGGATCGACGGCGTGATGTACGTCTGGGGCGGAAACGGTGGCAGCCTCTTCGACGTGGCCATGGCGGACGGCTCGATGTACGGCCCTCACGGGGACGGCTGGCTGGCGATGCCACCCGAAGAAGGGAGCCCCAAGGCCCGCTGGTCTCACACGGCGGTGTGGACCGGGTCGAGCATGATCATCTGGGGCGGGACCGGCTGTGGCGACGACCCCCAGCAGGATCCGCCGATCTACTGCGACAAGGGCGCCGCGTTCGATCCGGTGTACCGGGTGTGGTCAGCCATCTCCACCAAGGGCGCGCCCTCGCCGCGCATCGGGCACACCGCGGTGTGGACCGGTTCGAAGATGGTCATCTGGGGTGGCACCTCGCCGACCTGCGGCTCCGGCGGCGGCGTCTGCTCGGACGGCGCGGCCTACGACCCGGCCACGGACACGTGGGCACCGCTGCGCACCGAAGGCGCACCTTCCGCGCGAACCGGACACGTGAGCGTGTGGACGGGCAACGCCCTCTTCATCTGGGGAGGCATGGGGGCCAGCGGCTCGGATGCTCCCCTTTCGGATGGCGCCTTGTGGGTGCCGTGAGTGCGCGCTGAAGTATGATGTATCAGCAGGAGCCGGACTCGAGAGACCCGACATGCCCAGGTTGAGCCTTGTATCGGATCGGGATCGCCTTTTCCCGGTACAGGCGTTCTTCAACGCCATCAACGCTTCCGAATTCGTCGATACCTACCGGAACCTGCTGAACGGAATCGGCTATGGCTTTGAAGGAATTCTCTCATGCGAGTTCCCAGGAAGCCTTGACCCGTGGGAGGAACGGTTCGACGGGGTCCGGTTCTCCATTTACGAGGAGGAGGTCATCGTTGATTACAGCGTGTTCGTCCGGTTCGCATTGACCTGGGCGCAGGCCCACGTCAAGGCTTGGCCGGAAGACAAGGCTGAGCTCGAAGCGATCCTGAAGGACCTCCCAGGTTACTTGGGCCTCTAAGTGCGTACTGATGTTTGGTGCGGGCCGCAGGAAGACCGCACCCTCGGCTCACACCTTCACGGTCTTCACCAATGGCAGCTCACGCACACGCGTCCCCGTGAGCGCGAACACCGCATTGGCCAGGGCGGGGGCCACGGGGGGCACTCCGGGCTCGCCAATGCCTCCGGGCCGGCCGTCGCTGGGGATGATGTCCACGTGGATGCGCTTCGGCGTCTCCGCGATGCGCGCCAGGCGGTAGTCGCGGAAGTTGCTCTCCACCACGGCGCCGTCCTTCATCGTGATGGCGCCGTAGAGCCCCAGGCTCAGGCCGAACACCACCGCGCCTTCCATCTGCGCCCGCACGCGCTCCATGTTCACGATGGTGCCCGCGTCCGCGACGATCCACGCCTCGTCCACCCGGATGCGCTCGTCCGCGTCCTTCACCACCGACACCACCACCGCCACGTACGTCAGGAAGCTGCGGTGCGCCGCCAGCCCCAGCGCCCTTCCCTCCCGCTTGCGCTCGTCCCAGCGAGACAGGCCCGTCACCCTTTCAATCACCCTGCGCAGCCGCGCCGTGTCCACCGGGTGCTCTTCCAGGGACTGGCCGTAGTTCGGCACCTTCGCCACGCCCAGGTCCTTGGGCGTCACGATGCGCGACGGCCCCAGCACCTCCAGCAACGTGTCTCGCGGATCCGTGCCGCGCTCGTGCGCCAGCTCGTCGATGAAACTCTGCACCGCGAACGCGTGGTAGATGTTCGCCACGGACCGCAGCCAGCCGATGCGCGTGTGCGCCCGCGCCTCGCAGTTCTCCATCCGGATGTCCGGGATGGCCAGCGGCAGGTCCACGATGCCCTGCCCCATCTCTCCGTCCCCCGCGAACGTCGCGTCGGAGAACGTGGAGCCGATGGGCGGGAACGCGATGCGCTGGTGCCACGCCACCACCTTGCCGCTCGCGTCCAGGCCCGCCTCCAGCCGCTGCGCGCTCGTGGAGTGGTAGTAGTCGTGGCGCACGTCGTCCTCGCGCGTCCACTGCAGGCGCACCGGCGCGCCCGCCGCCTTCGCCACCAGCGCCGCCTCCACCACGTAGTCCGGCTTCGACTTGCGGCCGAACCCGCCACCCAACAGCGTCACGTGGATGGTCACCTTCGACGGGTCGAGGCCCAGCGCCTTCGCCACCTCGCTGCGCGCGGCCTGCGGATTCTGCGTCGTGGCCCACACCTCGCAGGTGCCGTTCTCCACCTTCGCCACCGCCGCGGGCGGCTCCATGGGCGCGTGCGCCAGGTGCGGCGTGTTGTACGTGGCCTGCACCCGCTTCGCCGCCTTCGCCAGCGCTCCTTGCGCGTCGCCGACGTTGCGCACCACCTTGCCCGGCTTGCCAATCACCTCCAGCAGCTGCTCGCGGTACGCCTCCGAGTCGTAGACGGCGTTGTCCCCACCCTCCCACGTCACGTCCAGCGCCGCGCGGCCCTTCATCGCCGCCCAGGTGTTGTCCGCCACCACCGCCAGGCCTCCCAGCGGCTGGAACAGGAAGGGCTTCGTCGCCGCCGGCAGCTCCACCACCTGCCGCACGCCCGGCACCGCCAGCGTCTTCGTCGCGTCGTAGCGGGCCACCTTGCCTCCCGCCACGGGCGGACGCGCGATGACCGCCGTGCGCATCCCCGGCAACACGACGTCCGCGCCGAACACCGCCCGGCCCGTCACGATGTCCGGCCCGTCCAGCAGCGGCAGTTCCTTGCCCAGGTGCTTGAGCTCGCTGCGCGGACGGAGCGTCACCGCGTCCTTCTTCGGGACCTTCAGCTTCGCCGCGTCACCGGCCAGCTCGCCGAACTTCAGCGTCCGCTGCGAGCCCTTGTGGAAGACGGCGTGGTCGCGCGCCTCGCACTCCGTGGGCGCCACCTTCCAGCGCTTCGCCGCCACCGCCACCAGCATCGTGCGCGCCGTCGCGCCCGCGTAGCGCAGGTCGTCGAAGATCTTCCGCACGCTGCTGGAGCCGTCCGTGTTCTGGTCTCCGTAGGCTTCGTCGCCGTCGCCCTGGACCACCTTCACGTGGGCCATGTCCGCGCCCAGCTCGTCCGCGATGAGCACCGGCAGCGAGCTGCGCACGCCCTGCCCCATCTCCGAGCGGTGGCAGACGATGGTCACCACGCCGTCCGGCGCCACGTGCACGAAGACGTTGGCCCGGAGGCCCCCCGTGGGCACTTCCGGCAGCGACGTGGGCATGGGCGCGGCGTGGGCCCTCGAGGGCAGGAACACCTCCAGCCCCAGGCCCGCGGCCACGATTCCCATTCCTTCCAGCACGGAGCGGCGCGACAGACGGATGCGTGTGTCTTGCATGGTGGCCCTCACTCCGTCGGCAGTCCCGCCGCCTTCTTCACGGCGGTGCGGATGCGCGTATATGTCCCGCAGCGGCACAGGTTGCCCGCCAGCGATTGATCGATCTCCGCGTCGGTGGGCTTCGGCTTCTTCGCCAGCAGCGCCGCCGCCGTCATGATCTGCCCCGCCTGACAGAAGCCACACTGCGGCACAGCCAGGTCCACCCACGCCTTCTGCAACGGATGCGAGCCATCCGGCGACAGGCCCTCGATGGTCATCACCTCGCGGCCGTCCGCGCGGCGCACCGGCGTCACGCACGAGCGCACCGCCGCGCCGTCGATGTGCACCACGCACGCGCCGCAGAGCGCCTGGCCGCAGCCGTACTTCGTGCCCGTCAACGTCAGCACGTCGCGCAGCGCCCAGAGCAACGGCATCTCCGGATCCACGTCCAGCACGTGCTCGGTCCCATTCACTCGCAGACGGATGCTCACGGTCGGCTCTCCTCGCGCGGGCACTCCGCGCCATCCTTCACCCACGCGGCCACCAGGGCCCCGAACTCCGCCTGCGTTCCCGGCGCCGGAACCCGATCCGCCCCGGGCTTCCAGCCCCAGCCCACCAGCTCGTCATGCGCCGAGTGCTCAATCAATTCCGCCAGGCTCTTTCCGCCGTTGCGCGCCGGGTCCTTCAACTGTTCGCACAGTGCGCGCGGCGTGCGCCCCTCCCACGCCATCACCTTGGGCGCCACGTGCCACTTGGGCGCGCCGGGGATCCGCGCCAGCTGCGCGTTGCGATCCTGGTGGCAGGAGGTGCACTCCAGGCCGGGCACGCCCTGGTCCTCGGGGCCCCGGACCACTGGCGGGTCATGGAGCTTGCCCGTTTCGCCTTGCAGCGGACTGTCGCCCGCAGGGTGGCAGTTGACGCAGCGGGGATGCAGCATGACCCGGCTCGCCTCCAGGAACAGCGCTTGCGAGCGCTCCTTCTTGTCGCCAATGCCCGCGAAGGCCTCCGGCGGCCGGAGCGCCTGTGGATTCGCGGGCGGCGGCACCACGGACGGATGCGCCGCGCGGCCTCCACATCCCGCGCTGATCAGGAGCGACAGCGACAGCGCCGCCGCCCCCGCGCCCAGCACGGCTCCCAGTGCCTTCGAGCGAAGATTCATCGTGCCCCGTCCATCCCTTCGGCCAGAGGTCGTCCGGCCTCACACGCAGCGTCACGAGGCCGGACGGGCCATGCTGCCCCGGTCCCGCCCTCCGCGAGCCTGTCAAAATGCCGCATGGCCTGTGAAGGTTTTCTTCAGAACGCGGCCAACCCTGGGAGTGGGCGGTGTCATCACGCACCGTGAGGGACGGCAGCCTTCGTGAAGGCTTCGTGCCTGGGTGACACAGGCCGCGGGCGGGATTGACGGAATGTCTCTTGGGGCCGCTGGGGGATCCGCGCAAGTGCGCGGAATCGCGTGCGCGGGGTGTTGGAACGCCATGTGTATTGGGAAGAACGCAAGGAGATAGCCCGCCATGCGCCAGAGCCCCGCGTCGTCCCTGTTCTCCCTCACCCGCCTCTTCGTCGAGCAGTGTGCCCGTTGGAGGCTGCGCGAGGAGGTCATCGCGTTCATCCTCGAGTTCGGCACTCCCGCCCGGGCGTGTGGTGCCACCCACCTCACCGTGCACGAGCGAGACCTGCCGGTCGCGCTGCGTGACTCGTCATTGGCGCGGCAGGCGCGCGGGTGGATCCTCATCCTCAATGACGAGGACCGGCTCCTCACCTGCTACCGCCGCCAGGACGCCTCGCGCTTCCTGCGGCAGAAGTCCAAGCGCCGTCCCGCGGGCGTGACCCGGGGCCGCGACGACTTCCTGCGCGGCCTCCAGCTCGCTCCGGCCTGAATCAGTCGAGCCCCGTCTTGCCCACCGCCCAGTAGGCCTTCACCTTCGGCGTGGCGCGTTCGCCGTCGCCGCGCAGCCGCGAGCGCAAGGCCTGGATGGACTGCGCCCGGCCCGTCATCACCAGCGTCGCGCCGGGCTTCGCGCGCAGGGCTTCGCGCAGCCGTTCGTGGACTTGCGTCAGGTGCGCGTCGCCTGCCGTGCGCTCCACGTCCTGGCCCTCGAAGCCCAGCTCGCGCAGCGCGGGCGCGCAGTCCTCGCGGCGTGTCACCTCGAAGATGGGGGTGACGTCGCGCTTCGCTCCGGTGCGGAACGCGTGCGCCACCGCGAAGGACGTCTCGTCACCGAAGAGCACCACCGGCGCGTCGCCGGACTCCAGCGCCACCGAGCGCCGGGGCCCGAAGAACTGCACCGTGTCCCCGGTGCGCACGTCACGGCCCCACTTCGCTCCCGGGCTGTCGCCGTGCAGGTACACCAGGAAGGACGTGGCCCCGCGCGCTTCGTCCCACGACAGCGGCGTGTACGTGCGCATGCCCAGCCCTGGCAGGAACACCTGCACCTTGTCGCCGGGGCTCCATCCCTGCCCCCGCAGCGCGGGCCCTTCACAGTCAATCTGTCGAAAGGCGCGCGAGACTTCGCGCACCTGGGTCACCTTCGCTTCGGTGAAGAGAAACCGGCCCAGCATGCTTCCGAGCATGGCCTTGGCATTTGCCATTGGAGCCTCCGTTCAGGCGTTCATACGCCTCCTGCACGTGCACGGCTCGTGAAGTTGCGTGAAGGCGTCCTCACCTTGCAGGGCAGAGACCCCCACGAAAGGAACCGGACATGGGCTCCTGGCATCCCCGGGTGCGCTGGCTTCGGACCGGCGGCGCCACTGTCCTTGCCATCCTGGCAGGCGGAGGCTGTGCGATGGGCCCGGATGAATTCGGGCCGCAGGTGACGTCGAGTTCGACGCCCCTGGACAACCCCATGTCCCAGTTCCGGGAGGTACTGGCGCCCTACGGCACCTGGATGGACCTGCCGGACGTCGGCTGGGTCTGGCGGCCGGACCCGAACGAGGTGGGCGTGGGCTTCAACCCGTATTCCACCGCCGGCCGGTGGGTTTCCAGCGACTGGGGATGGACCTTCGAGAGCGATTGGAACTGGGGCTGGGCGCCGTTCCACTATGGCCGGTGGTTCACCACGCCGGAGCAGGGCTGGCTGTGGTGGCCCGACAATGAGTGGGCTCCTGCCTGGGTGGACTGGCGTTGGGGGAATGGCTTCGTTGGCTGGAAGCCCCTCTCGCCGCCGGGCATCAGCACCGGGTTGAGGTGGACGTTCGTGAGCGCGAACAACTTCGTGCAGCCCGACGTGGAGTCGCATCTCCTTCCGGAGGCACAGGTCCAGGAGCTGATGCGCCAGACGCAGCCCGTGGGTGAGCATGTGGTCGCCCGCGAGGGGTACTGGAACCGGGGGCCGGAGCCGGAGGAGGTCGCACGGGTCACCGGACAGGAGGTGCCGCTCGCGCAGCCGATGACGCCGCCCACGGGTCATCCGCCTCGTGCATCGGCCACGGGGTCGGAAGGCGCCGCGCCTATGCAGGCTGGAGGAAGCGCCCGTCCACCAGATGGTCGATGACCTCTCGGGCGGAGTGCGGATCCAGCCTCTCCTTGGTGCCCAGGTGCGTCACCGCGCTGGAGACGGTGGTGGGCTTTTCGAAGGCGGCCAGGGCGGCCAGGAGGATGGCTCCGTCATCGCCCTGGGTCAGCGTGGGGTCGGTGAACCTTCGTGGGTTGACTGACGGCGCGCAGCTCAGGGTGATGCCATCCACCGAGCGAAGGACCGTCACCGGCTCCTTCGCCATCTTCGCGGGGGCCCGGTGGCTGCCCAGCCAGTCCCCCAGCGTGAAGCGCTCCGCCGAGGACGCGGTGTTCTTGAGCCGCGTGCGCCCGTGGAGGTCCACGTGCTTCCTCGCGTCCCGGTGCTTCCAGGCCAGCGCGTCCACCCGGTCCGAATTGCGCTGCACCGCCGCTTCCAGCTCCTTGTCCTTGAAGCGGATCATCGGCACTGACACGTCGCCGGGCTCGCGGCGCTCGAAGTAGCCGAGGAACTCCGCGAACGTCTTCGCCTCCGTCACCATGTCGAAGCGCGCGGGGTGCTCCGTGACGAGCGCCCCGGGCTGCGCCTCCAGCCGCTGGTAGCCCACCACGCAGTCCAGGCCGATGATGCGCTCCACCAGCCGCAGCTCCTCTGCGAGCCGCTCCCGGCTCGTGAACGGAAGGCCCCCGATGCCAGAGATTTCAATCTCCACGTTCGGATGGCGGCGGGCGGACTCGATGACTTCCAGCAGCTCGCGGTCCTTCGCACAGGGCTTGAGCAGACCCTTGGACATCTGCTCCAGCCGCTGCTGTTCGGAGAAGCAGCCGATGTCGATGACCATGTAGATGCGCTGGAAGGTCTCCGCCAACGCCGAGACCAGCTCCACGCGCGGCACGCCCCAGAGGAAGTACGTGCAGCAGTGGCGCGACAGGTCCACGCCCGCCCAGGTGCTCCCCAGGAACTCCGCAGTGCTGCCCGCGAAGTCGTAGCGCATCTGCCACGTCCGGCTGGCGATCTCCTGATGGTCCCGGCGCACGTTCTCCTCGGCGCGCAGGAACGGCTTCGCGCGCCCGAAGTCCGCCTTCTGGTTGCCTCGCGCCCCGCCGCAATAGAGGCAGTTCTCGCCGCAGCCCTTCCCAGGCGCGACCCAGCCGGAGAAGGAGTGCGCGTCCATCTGGCTGAGGAAGATCTCGTTGAAGTGCGAGTAGTAGACGTCCTGCGTGTTGGTCGCGCGCTGCACGTACGCCAGCGGCAACCGGCGGGGACGGCCGTCCGGCGTCCGCGTCACGACGTTGGGCGGGGCTTCCTCTCCGTTGCAGAGCGCCAGCAGCGGGACTTCCCCATCGCCCAGGATGACGTGGTCGATGCAGTCGTAGCCGCTCAATTCCTTCCACCAGTACGACGCGGAGTTGCCTCCCACGACGATGCGGATGGATGGATCGATCTTCCGGATGGTCCGGGCGATGAGCAGCGCGCGGTCCACGTGGTGGAACCACTTGAGGCTGATGCCGATGAGCTTCGGGCGAACGCGGGCGATGAGGCGCTCGAAGGACTGCGTCACATCCCCCGCGCTCTCGTCCCCGTCCCACAGGCGCACGAAGGCTTCAATCCCGCCGCGCCGCAGGTAGCTCGCCAGGTAGAGGATGCCGCACGTGGCTTCGCCCGTTCCGGCACCGACGAGGAGGACTGGCGAGAGGGCACGACCACTGCTCATGGGACGACCACCGGACTGGGAGGGAGACGAAGGCCAGCGTATAGGCGAATCCGGGCAGGCCCCGCGTGGATTCGTCGCCTCCCCTCCTCCCAGGCCGCCGGCCTGCTCCCTGGACGGCCCCTCACCCCAGGAGTTCAGCGAGGTGCCGGAGCAGGACCCGGGGCTTCATGGGCGGTCGTTGATCCGGCCCGAGCCTGCCGTCTCACGACCGCGAACACCACTCGTATCCGGCGCCGTCGCCGACGGCTTCCGTCCCCGCCTGCGCCGCCGCTTCTTCGATGCAGCACCCTGAGGCTGTCCGCCCAACGCCCGCAGCACCTGCGCGCGGACGCCGCCCTCCAATCGCAGTTGTTGCATGAGCGCCTGCACCTGCTTCGCGCCCTGCGGGTTCCGCAATCCCTCTCCCAGCCGCTCGACGATGTCGATGCGCAACGCCACCGGCCCGATGACCTCGTAGCCGAAGGCCCGCGCGCTCCGGCCGGCCAGCGCGGAACCGTTCAGCGCCGGCTCCTGGGGAATGCCTTGCGGACACGGCGCCTGCTGGAACAGCGCCGTCAACATGGCCCGCCGATCCAGGGCCTGGGGCGACAGGGCCTGGGTGACGTAGAGGAACCGCTGGCCCTCGTGGACTCCCTGCGTCTTCAGCCGCTCGCGCGACTCCTCATCCAGGAGCCGCCACTGCTCGCGGGCCTCGCCCTGGGAGATGACGCCCAGCCCTTCCGCCAGCTGGTAGGCCACGGCTCGTGTCGCCGGTGAGCGGCTCGCGCTCGTGAAGGACTCCGCGGGAAAGCCTCCCATGGCCTCCGTGACCAGGTCCCTCGCCAGCGCCACCAGCCGGCGCTCCAATCGCTGACGCGCGCCTCCCGTCCACACCTCCGGCTCCGCCAACGCCAACTGCGGCGAGCGCCGGTCGCGCCCCCGCACCAGCCGGGCCAGCGGCTGAGCCTCGAAGGAGATGCGCCCCGTCGCGTCCACTTCAAAGGCGTCGTGCGTCGCGTCCACCACGCGCTGGACGAACTGCTCCTCCGTCATCAACGCGCCTTCCGCGCCCGGAACCTCCGTCAACAGGAGCCCCAGCTTCGCGAATGGATTGTCCGAGGCACCGGCCTGCGGCTGCGCGCTGGCCCTCACGAAGCGGCGCGCGCTCCTCCTCGCGGCCCGCTGTACGAAGCGCTCCACCAGCCGCTCATGCAGGGCGTCTCCCAGCGCGTCCTCGATGCGGCGGGTGCGCTCCTGCCAGTCTTCCGCGTCGTTCAGCCAGCCCGGACGATGGCTGATGTACGTCCAGATGCGGATGGCCGCGAGCCGGTCCATCAGCGTGTGGATGTCCCCGGACGCGTCATCCAGCGGAGACACCTGCCGGCCCAGCCACGTCGGATCCAGCTTCCCGTCCCCGGCCGTCAGCTGGAGGAACGTCTCGCGCAGCAGCGCGACGTGCTGCCCGAAGAGCCCCTTGCGGAAGTCCGGGACCTGGCAGACCTGCCACAAGAGCTCCACGGACGCCTTGTCGGTGGTGAGCTCGCGGATGGCGGGCACCGCCGACAGGCCCTTGAGCGCGTCGAAGTCGTCCGCGCGCTCCACCCGGACGAAGCCGCTGTCGCGAGGAGCCCGCGACAATGAATCCAGCAGCGCCTCCGGGCTTGCGAAGTCGAGCGAGGAGTTGCGCCAGACGAGGCTGCGCACCGCCGGGAAGCGGTGGGTTTCAATGGCGGAGACGATGCGCGGCGGCAGCTCCGGCAGTGTGTTCAGCGCGCCGAAGCTCCCGTCGTTGAGGTGGCGCCCCGCGCGGCCCGCGATCTGTGCCAGCTCGTCCGGATACAGGTCGCGCTGTTCGGCGCCGTCGTATTTGGAGAGCGTCGCGAAGGCCACGTGGTTGAGGTCCAGGTTCAACCCCATGCCAATGGCATCCGTGGCCACGAGGTACTGGACCTCGCCGGATTGATACATGGCCACCTGCGCGTTTCGCGTCCGGGGTGACAGCGCGCCCAGCACCACCGCCACCCCGCCCCGCAGACGGCGCAGCGCTTCGGCCAATTCGTAGACGCGGTCCGCGGAGAACGCGACCACCGCCGAGCGCGGCGGCAGGCTCTTCAGCGAGCGGCGCCCGGCATAGCGCAGCTGCGACAGGCGCATGGCGCGCTTCGTGGTCGCATGGGGAATCAGCGCCTGCACCATGGGCCGCATGGTGTCCGCGCCCAGGAACCAGGTCTCCTTGCGGCCGCGCGCGTGCAGCAGCCGGTCCGTGAAGACGTGCCCGCGCTCCCGGTGCGCGGCGAGCTGGATTTCATCCACCGCGAGGAAATCCACCTCCCGGTCGGTCGGCATCGCCTCCACGGTGCAGATCCAATAGTCGGGCCGGGGCGGGATGCGCTTCTCCTCGCCCGTCATCAGCGCGACCCGGCCCTCGCCCACCTTCGCGGTCACCCGGTCGTAGACCTCACGGGCGAGCAGGCGGAGCGGCAACCCGATGATGCCGGAGTCGTGCTCAAGCATCCGTTCGATGGCGCGAAACGTCTTCCCGGTGTTCGTGGGCCCCAGCTCCGCCACGACGACGGACGGCCGGCTGGATGGGCTCGAGCTCATTGGCGAAGACTAACCCCGAACCCCCTCCTCCGCCCTGGAGGCCGCAAGGGATGTTCGCCGGCAACGTCCCTGCCCGCGCCCTGCGTGGAAGCAGGCGTCCGGGGGCGGGACGGACAGGCGCGGCGCTCCCGGCACGCAGGGGCAGGTGGGATGGACGGCGCCGCCCGGGCCCCCCAGCTTCCGGACACGCAGCCGCCCGGGGGCAATGCCATGGCCGACACGCATTCGCAGCCGTCCGAGACCGACCCGGGAGAGCTGGGGGTCCGCATCACGCTGCTCAACGCCGCGCTGGCGACCAAGGTCGTCTGTGTGCGGCGCTACACGCGCCACGCCCTGCTGGCGGGAGGCGCGTGTCACGACGCGATGAAGGCCGCGTTCGGCCTGCACGCTCGCGATGAACAGGACCACGCGCTCAGGCTCGCCGAGCGCATCCAACAGCTGGGCGGCCGACCGGATTTCAACCTTGGAGGCCTCATGTCCAGCGGTGATACCCAGGACGACGAAGGGCGGACGCTGGTGGAGCTGCTGCGCGAGAACCTGGAGGCGGAGCGCGTCGCCATCGCGTCGTACCGCGACCTCATCCCCTACTTCGCGGAACGCGACCCCACCACGCGGCGGCTGCTGGAGGAGCTCCTCGACGACGAGGAGGCTCACGCCAACGCCCTGCATGCGCTGCTGAAGCCTTGAGACCCCGGCCCGGTGGGTTCCTCGGGCGGGTCCCGAACGGACCCGCCGGGCCGAGGATCCTCAGGCGCCCGGAACCACCTGCACGTCGCGGTAGCGCACCATCCGCTTCAGCGACGGATCCCACAGGTTCAGCCGCAGGCACCCCACGATGTCCTTCAGCGTGAGCGTGGTGACGTGCGGCCCCTGGAGCTCCGGGATGGACGCCATCGCCTCCGGCAGCCGGTAGAACGGGATGCGCGGGTTGAGGTGGTGCACGTGGTGGTAGCCGATGTTGCCCGTGAACCACTCCATCACTGGCCCGAAGCGCATGTAACTGCTCGCCTCCAGCGCCGCGTCCGCGTGGTTCCACGACGACTCCGGCAGGATGGCCACCTCGTCGAAGTTGTGCTGCGCGTAGAACAGGTACGTGCCCAGCGCGTACGCGGCGATCAGCGGCCCCAGGAAGGCCGTGAGATAGACGCCCAGGCCGAAGAAATGCCAGACAGCCGCGGACAGGGCCACGTGCACGCCCAGCGCCAGCCCGGACGTCCAGTAGCGCTTCGGGTTCTTCACGAACGGCTGGAGGCACAGGCTGTAGAGGAACGCGGTGAAGTAGCCGAACAGCTGCGTCACCGGGTGGCGCTCCACCACGTAGCCCAGGCGCTGTGCGCCGGTGGCCTTGCGCCACTGGTCCGTGGTCCAGGTGGCGAAGGTGCCCGCCGAGTCCGCCGCGATGCGGGCGGTGTTGGCGTGGTGATGGTTGTGCGTGTCATTCCAGATGCGCGACGGGGTGAGCGTGAGCAGCCCCTGCACCTGGAAGAGCACCTTGGCCCACCGGGACTTCGGCAGGAGCGCCCCGTGCATCGCGTCGTGGAAGAGGATGAAGCAGCGGATGAGCACCAGCGCTTCAATGAGGCCGCCCACGATGCGCAGGGGCCACCAGGGCGCGGCCACCGCCAGCACCACCGCGCCCACGAGCGCGGCGTAGGTGGAGCCGAGCGCCCAGAGGGAGCGCGCGGTGTCCTGGGCCGCGAAGGGACGCGTGCGGGCAATGAGGTCCTTGCTCGATGGCGACGCGGTTCGTTCCATGGGGACAGGGCTCCGGCGGTGCCCGCCCGGCGACACACCGGGACGGATGACCGAGAGCGTTGTCCCATCCCCATGTCACGGCCGGGTCAGCGCTTCTTACGCCAGGCGCGAAGCTCCGCTTTCTTCTGCTTGCCCACCTCGTCCAGCCGGGCCTGCCAGGTTTCACGGTAGGGGCGCAGGGCCTCCGCCACGGCGCGGGCCACCACCAGGTTGCGGTACCACTTGGCGTCCGAGGGCACCAGGTGCCAGGGCGCCTGCTCGGTGGACGTGAGGGCGAAGACATCCTCATAGGCGCGCGTGTAGTCCGCCCAGTGCTTGCGGTCCTCCCAGTCGCCCGCGGCGATCTTCCACGCCTTGCGCGGCTCCTCCTCGCGCGCCAGCAGCCGCTGCTCCTGCTCCTCCTGGCTGATGTGGAGGAAGAACTTGAGGACGATGGTGCCGTGCTCCCAGAGCAGGGTCTCGAAGTCCCGGATGTGCTGGTAGCGCGACTTCCAGAGCGCCTTGGGCACCAGGTTGTTCACCCGCGCCACGAGCACGTCCTCATAGTGGGAGCGGTTGAAGATGGAGAACTCGCCCAGGCGCGGGGCCTTGCAGTGCACGCGCCAGAGGAAGTCGTGCTCCCGCTCCTCCGTGCTGGGCACACCGAAGGAAGTAACGCTCACCCCGCGCGGATTGAGGCTGCCCACCACGTGCTTGATGGTGCCGTCCTTGCCGGCGGTGTCGCGCCCCTGCAGGACGATGAGGACGGAGTTCATCTTCGCGCCCCACAGCAGGTCCTGGAGATCGAACAGCTCCTCGCCCAGCGTGTCGAACTCCGCCTTGGCCACCTCCTTGTCCGTCTTCTTCGGCGGTCCCGTGGGGATGCGCTCCAGCTTCACCTTCGCGCCCTGCTTGTCGTTGCGGATGATGTCCATGGTCCCCTTCGCTCCTGGTGTGGGCGCAAGCGTGCCCTGAGCGAAGGCGGATTCACACTGTTCCGAGCCAGGACGGCGGCAGAACGTCCGAGTCGAACCTTTCAAGGACCATCCGGCACAGGTGGTGGCGGCTGGACAGCGTGCCGCCTCCCTCTTGGGCCGGCAGGCTGTCCAGTTTCCAGATCCTGGTTCTTGAATCCAGACAAGACGCCCCGCCAGGTGCTCCGCGAGCCCCCGAATCCAGTCACATTCCAGCAATGCGGCTGTTTCACTGCTTGCGATTGCCTCCGCGACAAGCGGCAAAACCAGGCTCAAGAGCTGCCCTGGCGGTCCAAACAAGTCTCCAGAAATCAATTCCTCACAAGTTCTCATCTTGCCCGTCCAGCTTTCGTTCCCCCCTGTCGCCAGCCCGACCCGCCGCATCACGAGAGCCAGATGATCCGAACCTCAATGCTCCTGCCAACCCACTTTCGTCTGTTGTCCGCCCTGGCCCTGCTGCCCTCCCTGGCCAGCGCCGCCTCGACCACCGCCCCTGCTTTCGACCTGGAGCGACTGAGCCTCAACCCCACGTCGCGTGCCGCGCTCGGCACGGCGGCGGGCAGCCTTCGCGAGCCCGGTGAGCTGCGCCTGGCCCTGGCGGCGCACTACGAGCGCTCGCCGCTCACGCTCTACCGCGATGGAGAGCGGATGGACTCGCTCGTCGGATCGCGCACGCAGGTGCAGTTGGCGGGCACCTATACGGTGACCAAGCGGTTCGAGGTGGGCGCCATCCTCCCCCTCATGGCCCACCAGGGCACGAGCGGGTTCTCCAACGTGGGCATGACGTCCCCTTCCTCATGGGGCCTGGGGACGCCGGTGCTGCAGGGCCGGCTGGGGCTCCTGGATGAGACGTCCGCGCCGGTGTCGCTGGCGGCGGAGCTGGCGGTGGGCCTGCCCGTGGGCAACAAGGATGCGCTCCAGGGCAGCGGAGGCTGGGATGTGACGCCGCGCGTGTCCGCGGGCCGCACGGTGGGTCCGGTGGTGCTGGGCCTGGAGGCGGGCGTCCGGCTGCGCAACCGCACGGCGGTGGGCTCGAACTCGGTCGGCTCGGAGCTTCCCTGGGCAGCCACCGTGGCCACCACGGGCCACAAGCTGCGCGGCGAGCTGGGCCTGCGCTCCGCGGTCCCCCTGACGGACAGCCCCATGCCCATGGAGTTGCTGGCGGGCGGCCGCTACGCGCTGGGCTCCCGGATGGAGGTGTTCGCGCTGGGCGGCCCCGGCCTGGGCACCGCGCCCGGCACCCCTGCCTTCCGCGTGATGGCCGGCCTGTCGGTATCCGCGCTCCAGGCGGTCCAGCCGGTGATTCGTCCCCGCATCGCGGAAACCCTTCCCCCCACGCCCGCCCC
>NZ_RAWO01000092.1:0-454 GCF_003668955.1 Corallococcus sp. AB038B
TACTGATCAAATGTAGTACTACAGATTGTATAGAGAGAACATAATGTACAGGTTTGAGCGAGCATCGTTCAAATGTTACAAAAGGGAAGAAGAACGGATGTTGAATCATAACCGATGATATGCTTGGAAATATATACCGAATAGATTGTAATGAGTAATCCAATATTGGGAAAGGATTCGTCAGTCAAATAAAAACTCAACTGATTTCTTAAAAACATTTTGACATTTGTAAAGACTAATATAAGGAGAATATTGCCATTTGATCTCGCAGATAGATTGATTGGATATATAGTAAAGATATTCTACCGTCGGCATCGAAGCTTCGATTATTTCTTTCTTCTTTTCTCGGAAAAGAATCTCGAACAACTATGTTTTTCCTCACAACAAAATAATTGATTCAGAGAGCTCCACCAGATTTTCTCCATAAAATAGGTTAACTCAGTTATGTAAGAGA
>NZ_RAWO01000093.1:0-452 GCF_003668955.1 Corallococcus sp. AB038B
GGCGACACAGGGGTGCTTCGAGGAGAGAGGACGAGCAAGCCGTAACGAGCCGCCGCGGGGCTGCCCTCGCCGCCATCCGCTGAGGAGCGCGAGACACGTGGAGTGCTTCCGCAAGCGGTCAGGAGCACCATGAGTACTGCACCAACCTGTCGAAGCGTCATGCAGGGTCCTCCAGCTTCTGAAGGGCATGACGCTACGGCAGCGCGTGCAGAAGGAGGACGACTCCCGAAGTCCTCCACGTGCCACGGGCCAGGACGGGGCACGCATCCGGAGGGAGCCACGGTGCCCCTCCCGGGCGCGCGACTACGCGTGAATCACGGGCCGTCGACCGTGAGGTCGTCCACGGCGATGCCGCAGGTCGTGCCAGTCGACGTGCTCTCCAGCTTGATGAGCGTGCTCGTCGTCGTGGCGTTGAACACGTACGTCCGCTGCGTCCAGCCCGCGAGCGAGTT
>NZ_RAWO01000094.1:0-451 GCF_003668955.1 Corallococcus sp. AB038B
GACGATTGTTGATCGTTGCCCAGCTTCCTGGTATTTCCATGGAAGCTTTTCGTAATTCCATGAGTTTCTCGATATTTTCCAATCGTTGAACCTTCGACAGGAATTCCGATGGTGTCGCATATGTATCTTTAATTGCTTCTTGGTATAATGACAGGCGCAGACCATTCATCAGCTTGCGAATTCTCTGTCGGTCCGACATATCGGGATCACATTTTCCGCACAGCTCAAGCATATCATAGTAATATTGGATGATAGGTTCGTTTGGTTGTTGCTTGCGATGGTTCAATTGTTGTTCAAGTAGATATTCGTTCTTTTCTCCAAATCTTTCAATAATCAGTTTCTTGAAAGTTGACCAATTCTGGATATGGGCTTTGTTCTCAATCCACCACTTGTAACCATATTCCTTGAGGAAGGCTGGCGCATATTGAAGGCATAGTTCTTCTTTCACTCC
>NZ_RAWO01000095.1:0-451 GCF_003668955.1 Corallococcus sp. AB038B
ATTTGGAATATATGGAATATCGATAAAAACACTGAGTTATCGAGCGTCACTGTCGATTGGTTATTGTACGAAATCTCCAGAAGAAGCAGAACGAAATGCATTCTCAAGTATCGAATCCATTAGATCGTCTCAAAATACAACAGATTATATATACACATATATTGAAAATAATCAACGATGCAACCAGCAAGAGATTCATAGTCTCGGTTATACATTTAGTTTTTTTTACAAACAAACCTTTTAAAGAAACAAATCTAAAGCATTTCGTCAATTACTTCTTTCAGTATATTTCGAAATCTGTACGGAGCTCCACAAAGATCAACTCCAGGACTTGAACAAAAGAATTTCAAACTCACAGACAAAGACAAATTACGCTTAACGACGACGACGACGATGAGTGTGTCCAAAAAAAGATTGTTGTTGAATCATATTATGGGGATTATTTATTTCA
>NZ_RAWO01000096.1:0-449 GCF_003668955.1 Corallococcus sp. AB038B
TGCGGTGCCGTCGTACGGCTGGGGCACGTACTTCTCGTGGGCGAAGAGGTTGGCGCGGAAGACGTTGAAGAGGGCACGCAGCTGGGCCGGGCCGGACTGCGCGTCGAGGATGCGCACCCGGAGTCCTTCCTCCAGCAGGTGGCCCAGCATCGCATCGTCGTCCTGTGCCAGCGCTTCGTCCGAAACGGAGAGTTCCTGGCCGAAGGCGGTGGCGGTGGCATGGGCGAAGGCGAGCCTTGCGCGGGCCTCGGAGTCGAGGTGCGTGGCTTCCTGAGCGGGCTTCGTCAGGCCGTGGACGTGGGCGTCGATGAGTGCGAGCAGGTCCACGGCTTCACCGGCCTCGCGCAGGCGACGGGCCATCTCGTAGGCGATGACGCCGCCGAGAGACCAGCCTCCCAGTTGGTAGGGGCCGTGAGGCTGCACCGTGCGGATGGCTTCGATGTAGAGGG
>NZ_RAWO01000097.1:0-449 GCF_003668955.1 Corallococcus sp. AB038B
GACTTCGACGTCATCGACCGGGTGACGGCGCTCTACGAGGCGGTGTGGAGTGGGGCCGAATGCAGGGGGTGCAAGCTGCGCGCGGTGTGCCCGGATCCAATAATCCCCGCACCCGCGAGGAGGGGCGAGATGCGAAGCTCGCGCGGCGCCGTGCAGCTCGGAAAGGCTCGCCGGCTCAAGCGACACACCTCGGAGTCCCGACGACGATGATGAAGCTCTATTTCGCCCAGCACACGCGCGCCACCCGCCCCCGCTGGTTGCTCGAGGAACTGGGCGTGCCCTACGAGCTGGTGCCGGTGGACCTGCTCCAGCGAGAGCACAAGAGCCCCGAGTACCTGCGCGTCCATCCCATGGGCTCCATGCCCGCGCTGGAGGATGACGGACACGCGGTCTTCGAGTCGGCCGCGATTCTCCTGCACGTCGCCGACAAGTTCCCGGACAAGGGCTTT